>CAVTHA010000010.1:0-457986 GCA_963734435.1 uncultured Acidimicrobiales bacterium
TAGAACGTTTTGGCTTTGGGCAGCCTAACAAATGCCGCTTAGCATCATCATAAACCCCTGAGTATATATCATGCATACCAAGGCCTCCATACGATCATCCCAAGATTGAAAAAGGTGCTCTAAATAGTAGATCACTGCCAGGCCGCTGTGCGCTTTATCCTCGAGGGCTGGCATCTAAATAACACCACAGTAAATGAGTGGGGAAGCCTACAAAGCATCACAAAGCAGCGCCAACCTGCACGTCTAAGCAAGCAACATTTACTGCCTTTTCCGCATTTTGCGTGGTCCCAGCCTCAGCTCCCACACAGTGACGTCGTAGTTCACCCAGAATCTTGCTCCAAACCTCGTCCTGCATATTGACTGCAGGCTCGTCCGCCTCAAAGGTGAACTGAATCAACGTTGGCGGCTTTGACAAGCCATTACCTGGTGGCGATGAGAAATACGCTACTACAATGAATGACGCCTGGCCTCTAAAAGGGACATAAGAAGTCCACCCACAGAACAGGCCAATGCAATTACTCACGAAGGGCTGCACTGCGGAATCACCAAGTACTCAGCAGTCGTAAGATCCAGGGTTCCCAATGAGTGGAACAGCCTTTCCTGCAATGCGCAGAGAGCGGTCTTATGTTGATCGAGCGGTGTTACCTGCCCTGCAGCTTCCAGGGACCTTTTCCTCTTTAGCGACTCGTAATATTGAAGGAAGAGGCCCCAAATATGCGATGTGGCAATGCGAATTCTGCAAGCGGTAGAGACGTCCAACTGCTTCAGACGGGCATAGAGATATCTGACCAGAATGGCAAGAGCGTAAAAATGGCGCAGTGCGCTGGGCGGGAAGCCTACCTGAGACTAAAGTCCATGACAACCGCAGGAGAAGGGCATGTTCCGGTGAGACATTGAAGAGAAGACGCTCCAATGGCGACGCCGTCAGGGTATGGGGGATCTGGTGGCAAGTAAGCGATGATATCGCTGTACATGTTATTTCAGAAACCCCGGGGTCAGGTGTGATGCAATTGGAGAGAACATACGTGGGTGATGAAGGGGAGAAGAGCGGCAAAAGCGATTTCCTGGCCAAGATAACAGCCCTCTGCTATGAAAAATGCCCACAAACGAAGAGCAGAAGGCACTTACAAGGCGGCCGCAGCGCTCTCCTCCCGAACGATGAAAACACTTTGGAGAAGAATCTCTATTTCTTCCGCCGTGAGAGCCTCGAACTGTTTCTGACTGAGAGTTGGGACGCGTTGACGTGGATGGACGTTCTGTTCTTGTGATTCTTTCCATCGACGTAGCATCTCCAGAAGAGCTTGACAGTCAGGCTGATTGGATTGTCAACGCAATAGATGCACGCAAAACAAGCTACACCCACCTGCTGTGCCTCAGGAAGAGGCTCACCGCCCTCACCAAGCTACGGAGGCCGCCTGCTCATATCAGAGGCGCATACAGCACAAACATGGGCTCATCAAACCTTGGCTCGATAGCTATACTCGAAGTGGGCAAGCTGGAGTCCCACTGATCCCATTCCTGCGTTTAGCCACGGGGTGGGTACTTCAATCTTCATGGTTTTATGCGGCAACGAATGCCAGCCAATCCCAGGCGGGCTTTCATCCAACTCCATGTCGTCATCCCCATGCCTGGACTCTGCTTCGTTCTCGGAGCACGCCTCCCAGTGCGGTTCAAGAATATCGGAGACGGCACTAATTCCATGCTGAGAACCGGGGAGAACGAGAGACGGAACAGGAGGAAAGGTGGCCAAAATCGGTGGGGTTGCTGGTTCGCGGGGCGCCTTCAGCTCAACGCGGGGCTTCTTTCGTGGGTGGGCGCCGTCTTGGTGGCCGGGGCGCTTTGTGCCTCCCTCCGACAGAGACTGAAGGCTCGTACTGGCGTCACTTCGATCTGTGGCCGTGTCGCGGATTCTGGTGGGTGCCGCTCTACTGCCTTCAAGCGGCGATGCATCATCCTCGCTCTCAACATCAGAATTTTCCTCGGGGTATTGGGCTCTATCTTGGACTCTTGTGGAAGCCCTCCTCTGCTCAGATTTTTTCGCACCGTTTGCATTCCTTCTGCTATTTCGTCTCTCAGATTCCCTTGTAGATGATTGGGCGTTCACCACGGAGCCATGAGCCCCAGCACTGCTGCCTGAAGCAGTCAAACCGTGGCTTTGGGCTCGACGAGAATTTGCATTGATTTGCGATGCGGGAAGCCAGGAAGATTCAGCCCGTGGCAAGGATGGAGGCGTACTGAGCGGGCTTGATTCAGTGGAGCGGATTGAAGGGGGAGGGGAATTGGGCGTTGGTGTCGAGGGAAGAGGCGCGGCTTGTTTTTGTATTCTCTGAGAAGGCCCATCCTGAGATTGCGATGGAGCGGCAGTCGGGGCACGAGACTCCACGGTAGAAGTCGGGGACAGAGCGCTCTGCCGTGGCGGCGATGTGGAGGGGACAGTGGTCGCGCTGCTGGAGGCCGGAACCAGAATGGGCTCGACGGGATGAGGAAGGATTGGATGCTCCAATTCAGCAGTTGAAGCCGTGCCCTTTGTGCACGCTGCAGTTGAACTGATGCCAGGAGAGATGGCGGGAAGAACCGGCATTTTGAAACCAGAGGGCGGCGATGGCGCCAATTGGACCATACCGGTCGGTGTAGTGGGTGAAATAGAGGGAGACGCGGGGGCAGAGGTAGTCGAACGTAACGCGGTGCTGCTGGCAGCGGAGGCTGGCACTTCACGTGCTGTTGGACGGTCACCTTCAAAGGGTTGGGACGGCACGCGCACCGTGGGAGGGGGTGAATTGAACGTGGAGGCTGGATTGAGCTGCCCATCTGCCACATGAGCCCGTCCAATTTGAGAGCAAAGTGCATGAGAGCGCATATTCTCCAAAATTTCATCGAGATCGCTTTCGTTGTCTGGTAACAACGTCAGGCCTGGTTCGGGCTCATCGGACCCAAGTTCATGCGGGGGAAAGGTTGCATTCGGTAAGGGGGTAAGGGGGGCATCGTCGGGAGTAGGCCATTTAGGCTCAGGGGATTGAATCAGGTCGGCGATGGCCGCCTCCACTCGCTCACCAAGTGACTCCCACACCTCATCAACCGACTTTCCGTTTACCACAAAGATCATTTCCAACATTGCCTCCATCATATCGATCTGGAATTGAAACATGCCTTCATCCAGTGTGCCGTTGACATATATAGGAGTCAAGCCGTAGGTCCAAAACTGATGATAAGGGAAAATGAAGTGGGGAAGGACTCATGATAGCCTGAAACGGCTCACATTAATGAGAGTTCCCATTTTGGGGTGCTCAGCATGGCTCAGTTTGTTCTTTAGGAACAACAGAAGCGGCAAAATGTTGGATGCCGCGGTGGTCCGCGTCCCTGGCAGGGCCTGCAAATTACTATTGAAAACGTATCCAGCGTTTAGCTCACGCTAGCGAAACGAAATGAGAGGACGCCAGCTTCATAGCAGAGTCACGCACCGCTTTCGGTGCATCCCTTATCTCCATTAGTTTGGCAACGAAATACGAAATGCTGCTTTCAAATGGCGATTGCTCCTTCGCGGCAACCGTACCAATTTCAACACCTGCGCCTTGCTGATAATACTCTTTGGAGAGCGGCGCTGCGCGGGCAGGTTGTGGACTCTTAATGCTTCCACGATTGAAATGAAACAGATTGAATATCTGTTGGTGCAAAGGGAGGTGGGCGGTCCTACGAAAGAACATCGATACGCGAGCGAGATCAGTCGCACGACCGCGTTTGGGAGGGGCGGTGGTGCCATCAATGGCGTAATATGGAATGTAGGCTACATGGCCTTCAGGCGCAGGGGGTGGTGGGGTATAAATCCCAGCCGAATGGGCTAGAGTAGTGAGGATCCACAAGGCCTCAATGAGCTCGGTCCGCAGAGTCGCCTTCGAATTTGATAGCGGAACTTCGAAAGGGTGGGGCTGAGATTGTTGCTCAAAAAACTCGTGGCCTTGTACAAGTCGGGAGTATCGGTCGCCGGGTATGAACGAGGCGATAGGGAGACGTGTGATATAATCGGCGGTAGCCAGAGCCAAAGCTCTTTTCTCTTCGTATAAGTACAGGCTCCGGTCACCATGGGCATCCCAGTAAGCAATGACGCGAGCAGGAAGATCCTCCAGTGATCCGTCAAGAAAATGCGGTATCAGAGGTTGCGAGTGACGTGCCACCTCTAGGAAAAGGTTCAAGGCGGTTTGCTGTTGAGGGAGCCGATGCCGAATACCACGGTTGTACTGCGCCTCGTTTGCAGTAGAGAGCCAACGGTCACGGTGGTTGGTGTTCATGGCATATGGAAGTAGTGGGTCAAATCGCGCAGGCATAGGAGAGTCGAGAGGTTGCAAAAAATGCACGATTGGCAAGACGTGCAAATGGTGCGACCAATGCAGCTTCTCCCGTAGAAGGCACTTCTATAGTCGTGGTGAATGCGGAGCGAACAGTTGATGGTGATGCGTTGTAGAGAGGGACGTTGCCAAATGCTACTTTGTTGACGCTTGTGAGCCGAGTAGTGCTGGCGTTGAGCGTACACCTACAGGCTACAGAAAGTTTTGGGACGCAGCTTGAGTTCGTTTTCCTGGCGCACCAGCTATGCGCAGGAGACCAAACAAGCAGTGGCGCACGTGACTTTGCGCGAAGTCAGGTGATCCATCTAACCTCGGCGATATTAATCAAATTAATCAAAAATATGTTTGTTAAGGTGTGATATTGTAAACGCATACTTATTCAAGTTATCAAGTGTTAAGACTAAGCTGTAAGAGCCTGTCAAGGAATGCACCACGGGCATGGGGGTTGATGCATCCGGCCTTTCTGAAAGGGAATAAAACTCGCTCTCTTCAAAGAGAGGCTCCAACCGGCACACGGTCTGGAGCGGACAGGATGTGAATAGGAGTAGACGGCCAAGCGTGGCCTCTGAATTGCAGGAGACTCGATCCCTGCACATACAGAGGGACCGAGAGGAGGTACCAAGAAAAAAACAAAATTGTACCGACAATACACGAGTTCTTGCAAACCAAAGACAAAATGAGTGCAGGTACAAGGCGGAGAAAGGGGTGGATGGTGGGTAGACAAAGAAGAAATAGGGATGAGACCTAGCGAGGTCAAGAGGTGTGGTGGTTGGTGGTCCGTGCGGGACTCACTGATCATAAGCGATAGTGCAACCAAAAGCGTGCGAGAAAAAGTAAATGCGAAAGCCAGCAGCGGTGGCAATAGAGCTACCATATTGAGCTACCTTACTATGAATTGGCAATCTGTGAACGATGACCATATGCGCGCAACTGCGCAGCCGCCGCTGACATGCCTATCTCAAAGGGGCTCAATAATGGGGGTCGGACGTGTGCGACACGTCGGTGGCGCGATATGCCTAACGACCTCTCCCGATTAGACGGGTGTAATCCTAATTAAACATCGATTAAAGGACGTCTGGTTGGAGACAGGGGGAGTGTCTTGAAGCCCGCAGTACTATCTGTTGCGTCACGGTGGCTCGCTCTCGATGCGCTGCTCGTGTACTGCGCCAGAAGCTTGTCCCCATCTGCCCATCTCTCGCAAGGGACCCGGCGCTCGCCGCCGCTACCTATTGGACGATCTCTCTCTGTGCAGAACATAAAGTATCTTCTCACTACATCGGACCTCAAAATCTTTTGCCCCACACCAGGGCGCAACATGCGCTTCCCGTTCGCCATACACGACATCCTTGAGGATCCAGATGTTCTGTTGGCGTATGCAGAAGACATGCCCAGTGTGATGGCGTCGGGGTCTTCAAAGCCTATGGAATTTCAGGCAAATCCGAATTGCATGCATATTGAAGACGTTTCCAGTAAGCACAGCCCCTTTCACACCAGCTTTTGAAACTGTATGCATTCACCCACAGGTTCTCCCCGTCGATCTCCTGCCAAATCCCCCCAATCTTCTCAACCTGCGCTCGCTATCTCGTCTCGTAAACAAAAGCAGCGTAAGAAATTCCGTAAAAGCGAGCGTGGTAGGGAGGCTCGCCGGCAGCGACGTGCAGGCATTTCTAAGGACTGCCTTGAAGAGAGGTTGCGAAAAGAAATGACAAAAGTGGCTACCTCACTCAATATCGTAAATTTGCCTAAGAATACTGCTGGTTTCTGTGGCTCCTTAGCGGTCGCGCACTCCAATACGGTCGATCGGCTAAAGACTGACAAGCAATACTTTAATGAGATGTTGCGAAGGATGCAGCCAATAGTGTTCGAGTTAGTTTCGCCCCATGTTTCATCTATTGAACGCTGGATTGATGTGCAGGTAGCTTTAATGTGAGGGCACCAACCGAACTCCGAGATTCAAACAGCATTCTATTTGGACTACGGCCATTCCCACACCATCTCATGACACGCGAGTTCATGGTGCGACTCATGCGCCATGTTGACACCCTGGCGTTGGCGGTTGGGGCTGCATTGCCCCGGAAACCTCATACGCATGGCGAATTTGCCCAAATTCTTTTGGGGTACAAACACGGGATGGGGAATGCGGAAAATGTGAGAATGCCTGTGCTTTTCAGCTTGACTACTGCTCACAACGCCTCCAAAGTATATATATCACACTTCCTGGCATTCTGAAAATGAGGAAGCTATCCAGTATTTAGAGCATCCCCCGAGATGCAGCTCATTATGTGAATTTTATCACCTTTGTCCAGGCACCACTCTGCTGCTTACGGCTTCTATCACAGATCCTTCATCTCAGAGCTTCTGAACCGATACTTCCCTGCAATCGCGTCTTTATACTCTCATGTCAACGATTTCTGGGCTGAGAAAAGTGATGCAAGGGCACACATGGAGTTCGGATTGTTTTTTAATCTTGCGGTTAACCTTGACATGGGCGGTGTGCAAGTTCGTAGCGTACCCCACCGCGACGTAATGAACATCGCGTTTGGAGTATGTGTTATTATGGCTTTTGGTGAGGCGTTCTGGTTGATATGCCGCAACAACAATGACAACTCATATATTGCAGGGTTTTTTTCTCATGGCCTTCATGCATGGCTCGTCAATCTGGAGGCTGGCCTAGTGATCCAGCTTCCACCCATGGTGCCATATTTTTGCTGCTCATCACTAATTATGCACTTCAACGTAGACAAGCATGGTAAGCCTTACTCCACCACCGTTTGCCTTTGCCTCACATCTTCAAGCAGAGTTTTGGTCTGGAATACACCGGTTGGAGCTGGTCACTACCGAGCACTGGGAAAAACCAACAGAATTCAACACAGCGCCTCTTTCTGTCATTGGGAGCGGCAGGGGCAGCCTTGTGTTCTACAACCAAGGGTCAGGTTTTCACTGGATGCTTACTGGCCATCAATACATGCGGGACGCAGTTAGTGCATTTGGGTCATGCGAGAATTTGGCGGCAGCTATGATGGAGCATGCAAATGAGGCTCTTGGTATTCAGTGACACAGCAGTAGGCGTACGCAGATTTCCACTTGCCTGCTTTGTTTCCCTATCCCTATTCTAAATAAACCATAGTTCAAGTTAATTATGTAGTCTACTGGGGAGGGAGTGCCACTGCAAGTACAATGCTTGCTCGTCATTGCTGTCAACAACAACTATAGATAATAGCGGTGAACCTTCAACTGGACGCTCAATCCAGCCCGCTAATTCAGGCCACAATAAAGTGCCAAACCTATAGTCACACCAGTGTGTACATGGAATGCACAAGCTCAAACATGGGAAGATTGACGACTCTGGGACGACGCTGTGATCATAGAATGCTTTTTGTCTCCCCAGTAACAGGCCGCAACTGTTTCTCAAGAGGAGGATTCCAATCTGGTGCTAGGTGAACTTAGTGGGTAGCGCGTGCACCACTGCACCAATTCCATCTTGTGCACCCTTGAGGCTTCTGTGGCGCGCAAAACCTCTCAACTTGACCCTTCCAACTGCAGTGATTGTGCGTTTCATCAAGCAACTGCATTAGAGTTAGTGACATGATCCCTATCATCAGCAATATGCACGTATGGCTAGTCAGCCGTTTTGAGAATTAGAGTATCGAGATGCCAGCCGGCGGGTCTCCGGTGCCATAAATCTCGGACCCCGCACTCGACGAACACAGCAACCCTCACCAACTTGAAGCCTGTGTACACCAACCGTATTAGCAGGCTTCCGTCAGGGCTGCAAGCTTCTAGTCAACAAAGGGGGTCAGCTTGGCACCCGCCCCACGTTTAACAGAGTGGTCAGCGTATCAAAAGTTACTAGGACTGTCTGGCAAACCTCCATACATGGAAAACGACGAGAACGACCACGAGGCACCCTTGTCAGTGGAGTATATTGTGGTGAAGCTGCTTGGGGAATAGGTTGGAAAGGAAGATGATCGGACAACTGGTTATTTAGTTGGCACATGTATGATAGAACATGCTTCGATATTCTTTGGGTGCAGGCGCACCGTATTGTTGAACTCGAACGTAAATCGCGATTGTACATTTTCACGAACCACGCTGGCCATGCCCAGATCGGATCCTACTACACCCGCTTCGCCCACAGAACAGGCGGTGTTGCGGAGAGAACACATCCAAAGCAGACGACACATGCACATACTGCAAGAATGCTACAAGAATGCGACCACTACGAACGCTTCCGCCACCTATTGACCTATTGGGGGAACGCGAGGGGGACCGTGCCATTAACGCTTCAACCTTCTTATTCTTGCTACTTCGACATACGCGCATCCCAATGTACATGGGAAACTATAGTGTAGATGTATTCATTTATCCCCTATTCCAACACTACCCTACACTCCACTGTTATAGCGAAGTTCTGAATGTGGGTTCGACAAGGGCAATCGCATCTGATCCAGGTGTGGAACCGCTCCTCTCGCCTGGAATGCGCTCGTCCGAGCGACTTGAGCGGTTGGCACTAGGCCGAAAGTTGGAAGGGCGAGACACTCTGCCGGTCGGAAGTCCAAGATTGGCGCACCAGCGACGGTCTTTGCGGGGACCGACGACTGCCCCGATCGTGTCGTTGAGGCGCACCCACGGGGTAACCACGGTTGACGATCTGAAGGGTTTCAAACGGTCGGCAAACGTCCGTGGACCGCTCGGGCCAAATTGCCACTCATCCTGGCCATGAACGCCGCCGTCGAGTAGCCGCCCGGGGGCCGGGCACCGGCCCGAAAAAAGGAAGTTGGGCAGAATTTGGGGAGCGGTCGGCTGCGTGTAGAGCGCCGGGAGCGAGACTGCCCGTGCGGCGTACACCCATGTAACTGCCGGTGCGGCGTACACCAGAGAGCTGTTCTGGCTGCGAGGGGTCACGATGACGACAGAGGGGGTGCACGCACAAGTGCCAGTGCATCGGCGCGGTGAGCCGGGTCCTCAGGCCGTCGCGGTTAAGCGCCCCCGGGCTACCGGACCGCCAACCTCCCCCAGCGGGTGCCGCGAATGAGCGTGGTCGCCAGCGTTCCAGAACACCGTGTCGACCCTCCCCCCGAACGCAGGGAGGGCGCGTCCGAGCATTCGCTGGCACTGGCTATACCTCCTTGCCAACGTCCCATTGGTCGCCGCAATCTTCGCCCTTCCTCGATACCACACCTACCTCTGGGGCTCAATGGGGCTCTGCTCCACCGTTGCGATCGTCCTTGGAGAATTGAAAAACCGACCGTCGCGCCGGGCGCCCTGGAGTTTCGTGGCCATCGCACAGTTTGCTTTCGTCAGCGGCGGCATTACGTACGATGTCCTGACCAGGGTCCTCCATGAGAGCAACCCGTTCCCTTCAATCGCCGACGTCTTCTACCTGGCGACCTACCCGCTTCTCGCCATCGGGTTGTTCCTAATGGTGCGGGCCCAGAGCCGCGAACGCAATGTCGGTGCACTGCTCGACTCCCTCATCGTCACCGTCGGCCTGGCCTTGTTGTCATGGATCTACCTGATTGAGCCGTACGTCCGTGCCTCGCAGCTGACCCTCTTGACGAAGGCTGTGTCCATGGCCTACCCGCTCGGGGACATCCTTATTCTGTATATGCTCGCCCGGCTCCTGCTGGGCGGCCCGCGGCGCAACACCTCGGTCATCCTCCTCTCAGCCGGAGGCATCGGCTTCCTCGCCACAGACTCGATCTACCGATGGAGCCAACTCCACGGGAACTGGTCGGTCGGTGGGCCAACGGCGCTGGGGTGCGTCGCCTTCTTCGTGCTTGGGGGGACGGCTGCTCTCCACCCGTCGATGCGGGAGGTGACCGAAAAACAACCGAGCCGCCCGCTCAGCCCCATTTCGCTGGCCGCGATCAGCGTGTCAACGCTAGTCGCCCCCGCTCTCCTGGTGGCCCGCTCATTCCTCAACCCAACGGTCGACGATGGGGCGCTTATCGGTACAGTCTCCGCGGTCTGCTGTTCATCCTCGTCATGCTGAGGATCACCGGATTGGCCCAAAGCCGAGCGGTGCTTGCACAACGAGAGCACATTCTCCGCGACCTTGGTGAACGCCTACTGGGAACAACTGAGCTGAGCGAGGTCGTCTCGGTCTCACTGGGCGCCGTGGCGGCGATCGTCGGAGACCGTTCGGGAGCCTGTCTGCTCACACAACTTGGCGACGAAGGCGAGCGGGTGGTTGGGGGTATCCCGAACATCCTCGTGGGCTGCAGTGTCGTCCTCCAACAGGCTGATCAGGCACACGGTGGCTTGAAGGTCAATTTTCCCAGGATGCCGTCACCCATCATTGACAGCGCGCACTACTGGACCCAGATTGCACTCGCCGACGTCCAAGGCGTACGACGGCAGATTCTCATCTCTCATAAGGCCGACGTCTCCCCGGACACCCTCACCATCCTCGAAGCCATGGCTGCGCCGGTCTCACTGGCGCTCGAGCGGGTGGAGCTCTCGATGATCGTGTACGAACGGCGGAGCGAAGCGAAGTTTCGCTCGCTCGTGCAAAACGCTGTCCGATGTGATCCTGATCGTGCAAGCAGACGGCAGCCTCAGCGCGGAAACCCCCTCTGTATCGACCGTTCTCGGCTATGCGCGTCAAACGATTGAATCAAAGACGATAAGTGATCTCCTCCATCCCGACGATGCCACGGCTGCGCTCGCGCTGGTTGAGTCAATGATGTCAGGTCGCCGCATGGGCGGCATGCATGCCGAATGGCGGATTCGCCATGCCGACGGCCGGTGGCTCGTGATGGAAGTGACCGGAAGTGACCTGTCCGCTGATGTCCACATCGCAGGCGTCGTTCTCACATTACGAGATGTGACCGAACGAAGGCACCTCGAGAGCGAGCTCCGTCACCGGGCTTTCCACGATGGTCTGACGAACCTGGCCAACCGGGACCTGTTCAACGATCGTGTCGAGCATGCCCTGGGGAGAAGAGAACGACAGGCAATATCGGTGGCGGTCTTGCTTCTCGATCTCGATGACTTCAAGCTCGTGAACGACACATTCGGGCATGGAGCAGGTGACGAACTGCTGGTGCAAGTGGGCAGCCGGCTGGCCGGGCTCATGCGTCACGGCGACACTGCAGCCCGCCTTGGTGGAGATGAGTTCGCGATCTGTGCGGAATTCGACGGATCGGAGACCGATGCAGTGACTTCGCTGGCGGAGCGTGTTCTCGACGTATTCGTGGCTCCGTTCGCCGTGGCGAACTCTGACATGAACATGAGCGCGACCGTGGGAATAGCCTCGACGAGGTCGAACTCTGACAGTAACGCCGCCGATCTCCTTCGAGAAGCCGACCTGGCGCTCTATGCCGCCAAGAATGCCGGAAAGCGCACCTTTCGGTTCTACGAGCCCAGTCTTCATCAAGCGGTGCTCATGCGGGTGCAGGAGCGAACCGAGCTCGAACAAGCGCTCACGCGCCGCGAGCTCCTGGTGTACTACCAGCCAATCGTCGAGTTGCACGACGGTCGGATCGTCGGCGTTGAGGCTCTGGCCCGTTGGAACCATCCGGAACGGGGCCTTTTGCTCCCCTCAGAGTTCATCCCGATCGCCGAGGAGTCCGGCCTCATAGTCCCCTTGGGGCGGTTGGTGCTCGACCAGGCCTGCGCCGACCTGAGCCGCTGGCGGCAGAGCCACCCCGATGCCCACGAGCTCCGCATGAGCGTGAACGTGTCCCCCCGCCAACTGCACGATCAACACTTTGCAAAGATGGTCGACGAGGTCCTTGTTGAACACGGCCTCGTTCCTGGCGTGCTCACCCTCGAGATCACCGAAGGCGCACTACTCGAAGGGGATGACTCGGTCTTGCTCCTCTTGCGGACGCTCCAAGAGCGCGGCATCACGCTCGCGCTCGACGACTTTGGAACGGGATACTCGTCACTCAGCTACCTACACCAATTCCCGTTGGGGACGCTCAAGATAGACCGAGCCTTCGTGAGAGACATGGACAAGGGGAACGGCATGGCGCTCTTGGACACGATCGTCTCCATGGGGCGCAATCTCGGCTTGCTCGGTATCGCCGAGGGAATCGAGATTCCCTCGCAGGTCGCACAACTCGAGCTCCTCGGTTGCAAATACGGTCAAGGATTTCTTTTCGCCCACCCCCTCACCGCTGATGCGCTGGAAGCGCTGTTGGGCCATCGCCTCGAAATACCCGGGTCTTCCGCGTCGATGAGCGACCTTTCTGACGGCGTGCTCGGCCATAACCGCGGCGGCGAAGTGTCGAGTGGCTCTCCTTACCAGTCCGAAGAAGCGGAAAGGTGAACAACGTATTTTCCATAGGCGTGCGGCCCCTTCGGCGGCGTGAATATTGCCACGGGCCGCTCGGTAAGACTTTGACCGAGAGCCAAGAAAATGGCCTCGGAGTCCTCGGGTGTTCTCTCTGTCGTGGGGGGCAGCGCGAGTTCCCCTTCATCGGCCATCCCTGAGACTCCTTCCGACGAGGAAGCGTCGTAGTTTTCCTCGGGTAAGGGCTGGGAAATCTCCGGATGCGGCACATCACCTGCCTCGTTGATCGCTGACATCACAGCCCTGTTCGATTTGCCCTTCACGGGAAACGAAAGAGTGCCGAGTATCTCAAAGGTCATCGAGGAGTCGGCGTTGCCATCAGGGTGACCGCGTGATGGTGACGGTGAGTCGGCCTGTAGGCGGGATTCTGTTCAGCCCTTGCGGGCCTTGGTGACCATCCATCTAAGCGGCCTACCTGGGGATGCTCCTCTCTCGAGGAGCGGGCGAGCAGCCCATTTCCCACGCTTGGCCTTGCTCCGGGTGGGGTTTACCGAGCCGATCAGGTTGCCCTGACCGCTGGTGCGCTCTTACCGCACCGTTTCACCCTTACCTGTGCGGACCCGGAGGTCCGTCATCGGCGGTTTACTTTCTGTGGCACTTTCCTGCGAGTCGCCCCGACTGGCTGTTAGCCAGCACCCTGCTCTGCGGAGTCCCGACCTTCCTCAACACGATCCCGCAACGCGGTCCGGGCTGCGGCCACCCAGCCGACTCACCGTCCCCGCCAGTCTGCCACCGGGATGGAGGTGCCTGCGACGCGCACCGCCTCGGTAGGGTGTCGAGGATGTCAAGCCGCGCCCATCAGCTCTTCGACCCCGAGGCTCCTCCGCTGGCCGTCGCGGACGATCCGCCCGAGGATGGTGGCCGCCCCGGGGTACTCTCCATCGGCGCGCTCTACGATGAGGTCGACGCGGCGCTGACCTCGACCTTTCCGAGAAATCGCCAACTATGGGTCCGCGGAGAGATCCAGAGCTTCGCGGACCAGTCCGGACGGTCGGGCCACTGCTACCTGGACCTGGTCGACCCGGACGGCGGGGACGGCGCCGCTCCACGGGGCCGGGGCGCACCCGCCCTGAAGGTCAAGTGCTGGAGGACGTCGTGGTTGCCCATGAGGGGATCCCTGGCCAAGGCGGGCATCACCCTGGCCGAGGGCATGGTCGTCGTCCTGCGGGGGACGCTTGACCTCTACCGCCCGAAGGGGGAGATCGGTTTCATTCTCTCCGAGCTCGATGTGACCGCGTTGCTGGGTCGGTTGGCCGTGCAGCGGGCGCAGCTCCTGCGAACGCTGGAGGCTGAGGGCCTGCTCAGGCGAAATGCTGCGCTGGTGGTCCCAGAGGTGCCGCTGCGGGTGGGACTGGTCGCCAGTCCCGGGACCGAGGGATACCACGATTTCCTGGGCCAGCTCACTGGGTCGGGATTCGGCTTCCACGTGCAGGTGGCGTCGGTCGCCGTGCAGGGTGGTGATGCGCCGTCCGCCGTGGCCAGGGCGATCGCGGCGCTGTCGCGCACGGACTGTGATCTGGTGGTTGTGGTCAGAGGCGGGGGATCGAAGGCGGATTTGGCAACCTTCGATTCCGAAGTAGTTGCCCGTGCCATCGCCGCCGGACGCAAACCGGTCTGGACGGGGATCGGGCATACGGGGGATGAGTCCGTGGCCGACATTGTTTCCAACCGCGCCTTTATCACGCCGACCGAGTGCGGGCATGAGCTCGTACTGCGAGTCGGCCAGTGGTGGGAGCAGCGTGTGGCGGGGCCGGCCGCCCTACTGAGTCGTCGGGTGCCCTCGCTTCTCCAGGAGGCACAGGCGCGCGACGCGGCCGCCCGCGGCCGACTGACCCACGCCGCCCGCAGCCAACTGCGGGTGCACCGGGAGCGGCTCACGGCACGCACGGTGTCCCTGGCCCGTCTGGCCCCTGAAGGACTGTCGGCGCGCCGGAGTGCGCTGAGGGCCCACGCCGCCCGTATGGGTCCGTTGACGCTAGGGCACGTGGACCGAGAAGCCGAACGTGTGCGATCGTGGCGCCGGCTGCTCACGGCGTATGACGTTGAACGACAGCTGGAACGGGGCTACACCCTGACCCTCACGACGGAGGGCGAGTTGGTCAAGAGCGCCGCCGGACTTGTTGCGGGCCGCGAGGTCGTGACCCGTTTTGCCGACGGCACGGCCCGCTCCCGCGTGGAGTCCGCTGAGGTCAGAAGCGATCGTGGCGAAGAAAGGAAGGAGGAGATCTGAATGACTGCGGCAACCACAGAACCCACTCCGGTGGAGGAACTGAGCTATACCGACGCCAGTCGGGAACTGGACGCGATCGTCCAGTTCTTCGAACAGCGTGAAGTGGACGTCGACGTGTTGGTGGCGCGTCTCGAACGCGCCACCGCGCTGATCGACGAGCTCGACCGGCGGCTTCGTCATACCAGAACGCAGGTGGAGGACCTGGTCCCTCGCCTCGACACGTTGGCCCGCGAGGTCGAGTCCGATGGAGGGAGCGACGATGACTGAGACGGCACAAGACGACCGTTTGTATTTCCGGCAACTTCTCTCGGGGAGGGACTTTGCCAAGGGAGACCAGATGGCCCGCCAGATGGTCAACTTCGCCTACCTCATCGGTGATCGGGCGACTGGTGAAGCCGTCGTTGTCGATCCCGCCTATGCGGTGGCGGACCTGGTCGACCTGCTGGAGGCGGACGGCATGAAACTCACCGGCGTGCTGGGCACGCACTATCACCCGGACCACGTCGGGGGGGAGATGGCGGGGTGGGGCATCGAGGGCATCGGCGCGCTCTTGGAAACAGTGCAGGTCCCGGTGCACCTGCAAAAAGAAGAGGTGCCGTGGGTGGAGCGTACGACGGGTGTCAGCGCATCGCACCTGGTCGGTCACGACAGCGGCGATGTGGTGCGGGTGGGCGCGGTCGAGATCGAGTTGATCCACACGCCCGGTCATACGCCGGGCAGCCAATGCTTCTTGGTCGACGGTCGACTGGTGGCCGGCGACACCCTGTTTCTCGAGGGCTGCGGGCGCACCGATCTCCCCGGGTCCGACCCGGTCGCCATGTACGACTCCATCAACAATCGGCTGTCCCGGGTGCCCGACGATGCGGTGCTGTTCCCCGGTCATCTGTACTCGGCTGATCCCTCGCAGCGCATGGGCGACACCCGCAAGACCAACTATGTCTTCCGGCCCCGCTCGCTCAACGAGTGGACAACCATGTTCGGAGGACGGTGACGCTGACGGAGGGTCTGCCGCGCGACGGGACCGTCATCGTAATCGGTGCTTCGTTGAGCGGATTGCGGGCCACCGAGACGTTGAGAGAGGAAGGGTTCACCGGCAAGATCACGCTGGTGGGTGAGGAACTGCACCTGCCCTATGACCGCCCCCCACTCTCAAAACAGGTCTTGGCGGGGACGTGGCCCCCGGAGAAGGCAGTGTTGGCGGACCGTAAGCGTGCGGGTGAACTGCAGCTGCACGAAGTGCTGGGGCACCGGGCCGTTCGGCTGGACGTCGAAAAACGCCAAGTCGAGATCGACGACGGCACCGAGCTTTCTGGGGACGCCCTCATCGTGGCGACGGGAGCCCGTCCGCGGCATCTGCCGGGCACCGAGAGCCTCGCGCAGCGTGACGGGCTGTTCACCCTACGGACGTTGGACGACTCGGTGGCGTTGCGCGCGGCCGTGACCGCCGTCGAGTCGCCGCCGCGTCGTGGTGATCGGTGCCGGGTTCATCGGGGCCGAGGTGGCCTCGACGTGTGCCGGACTGGGATGCCAGGTCACCGTGATCGAGGCGTTGGAGATTCCGTTGTCCAATGTGTTGGGCCCAGTGCTCGGCGCGCACTGCGCCTCCTTGTACGAGGCCAACGGCGTGAACCTGCAAACCGGGCGTGGAGTGGCCGACATTCGTCGCGTCGAGGGGTCGTCAGGGAAGAGCGGCTTGGTCGTCGAGACCGGGGACGGTGAGCAGGTCGAGGCCGACGTGGTGGTCGTGGGCATAGGGGTGGCGCCCGCCGTCGACTGGCTCCAGGATTCCGGGCTTACGCTGGACAACGGCGTGGTCTGCGATGACCGGCTCTTCGCGGCGGACGGGGTCGTGGCCGCAGGGGACGTGGCCCGGTGGGTCTGGCGCCACGACGGGAACGAAGAGCAGATCCGGATCGAACACTGGCAAGTAGCGGCCGAGGCCGGAATGGCGGCGGCCCATTCGGTGCTCGCCGGTCGGCGCCACGCCATGCCATTCACCCCCGTTCCGTACTTCTGGTCCGATCAGTTCGGCATCCGCTTCCAGGTCCTCGGGAACCCCGGAGGGGACGACCAGGTCGAGATCGTCAGCGGCTCATTCGAAGAGGGGAAGTTCGTCGCCCTCTTCGGTCGGGCGGGTCGCCTTCGGGCCGTCATGGCCATCGGGAGGCCGCGCCAGTTGATGGGATACCGACCACTGCTCGAAGGGGGCAGCAGCTGGGAGGCTGCATTGGCGCACATGCCCTCATAGGGGCGACCTCAGAACGTGATGCCGGTGAGCTCGGGGATGGTTGCTTCGGCCTTGGCTCTCGCCGCCAGCCAACGGTCACGGGAGCGGGAACGGGTGGCGTCGTCGGTGCGGGGTTCGACCGTCCGCCGGGGCGAGAACGTCTGTGCGATGTCGTCGGTCGATCCGTAGGTGCCGATAGCCAGCCCGGCCAGCAGCCCGGCACCGAGGGTGGTCGCCTCGAGCACCGGTGATATCTCCACCGGACGGCCGACGGCGTCCGCCAGCGCGGTGACGAAGACCTCGTTATCCGACATGCCGCCGTCGACACGCAGCACGTCAATGGGGAAGCCGCTGTCGGCTTGCGCGGCCTCGACCAGGTCGGCACCCCGGTGCGCCACTCCTTCGAGCACCGCTCGCACCACTTCGGGCCGTCCGGATCCCCGGGTCAGCCCGACCAAAGTGCCGCGCGCACCGAAGTCCCACACCGGGGTGCCGAGCCCAAGTAGCGCCGGGACGAACCACACGTCGCCCGTCGTGGTGCACTGTGCTGCCACGGTTGCCGACTCCGCCGCGCTCGGTTAGGACGCCAAGATCGTCACGCAGCCACTCCACGCACGTGCCGGCTGAGAGCATGACCGCCTCGACGCCCCAGGTCACGACCCCGCCTACGCGGAAGGCGACGATGGGAAACGTACCGTGTGCGCCCTGGCCAGTGTGGCCCGGCGGCCGCTCGGTTCCGGTGCACTGGTCGAGCATGCCGCCGGTCCCGAAGGTGGCCTTGGCCAATCCCGGGCGGGTGCAGCCCTGCCCGACCAGCGACGCCTGCTGATCACCGGCGATGCCGCAGATGACCGGCGCCCCGGGAAGGGCGTGGCAGGCGCCGATCTCCCCCGACGAGTCAACGATACGAGGCAGTACGGCGAGAGGAATGCGAAGTCGGGTGAGGAGCTCATCATCCCAATCGACGGTGGAGGGATCGATGAGTGCGGTGACGGCGGCGTTGGTGGCATCGGTCACATGCAGGGCATCGCGGCCGGAGCCGGCTCCGCCCGAGAGGACCCACGCCACCCACGCGTCCACGGTGCCGAAGCACAGCTCACCGGCGGCCGCCCTGGTGCGGTCCGCATCGACTGCGTCGAGAATGGCCATCAACTTGGTGGCCGACGCGTTGGGGGCGAGGCGGATGCCTTCGGCCTGCAGGGCCAGGCAGGTACCGACGGTGCGGAGGTCCTGCCACCCGATGCCGGGGGCCAGAGGCTTGCCGGTGGCGCGCTCCCAGACGATGGTGGACGCTCGCTGGTTGGCGATCCCGACGGCCTCGACGGGGCCTCCGTCGCGGAGTGCGGCGTGGGTCACATCGAGGACGGCGTCGGCCATCAGCGCGGCGTCGAACTCCACCAAGCCCGGCGCCGGGGTGTCGGGCAGGACAGCGGCGTAGTGCACATGGTCGACCGTGGCATCGGGTCGCACGAGGGCCGCACGCACCCCTGAGGTGCCGACATCGACGACGAGGACGCTCCCCCCTTTTCCGCTCATGACCAGGGCGGGGGCCCGAACGGGGAGGGGAGGCCGAGCTTGCCGGGGTTGAGGATGCCGACGGGGTCGAAGCTCTGCTTGAGCCCGACAAGGACCTGGAACCCCGAGCCGAGGGCGCGAGGGAGGAAGCGAGACCGGTTCAGCCCGATCCCGTGGTGGTGGCTGATGGCGGCTCCGTGCGCCAACGTGGCATCGGTCACGGTCTCCCAGGCCCGCCGGTAGTACTGCTCCCGCCAGGCGTCGTCCCCCTCTGGCCCCCGGCCGGCAAAGGTGAAGTACAGGCAGGCGCCGTCGGTGTAGGCGTGGGACTGGTGGGCAGATGCGACCAACGTCCCGTCGATCGCCCCGAGAGAGCCGATCACTTCGTCGAAGAGACCCGGGAGGGCTGCCCATGGTCCGGCAATCTCGGCGGTGTCGACCACGATGCCCGCCCGCCATAGGGGGGCCAGGGCAGAGACGTCGTTGCGGTGGCTCAGCCAACGTTCGACCAGCGCGGCGTCCAGTGCGTGCGCTCCCCCCGCCGCGCCGCATTCGTCGTCCACCACTGCGAGCGTGGCGGCCAGGAGCGCAGGATCTGTCTCGTCCAGCACGACCAGCACGTTGGTGCCGGGCTGGTCGAAGTTGCGTCCGGACTCGGTCTCGTCGTAGAGGCGGAGGACGGCCGGCGTGGCGCCCCGTCGCAGAATCTTGCGGCAGGCTGCGAGCCCGGCGTTGAAGGTGGTGAAGCCGAAGGCCCGGCGACCCTGCGCCGGCGGAAGAGGATGGATGCGAAAGCGCGCCTCGGTTATGACGCCCGAGCGTGCCTTCACTCCCGACGAAGAGCTGCGTCAGGTTGGGACCCGTGGCGGCCCGGGGACCATGACCCTCGGTGTGGACGATCCGTCCGTCGGCCAGGACGACCTCGAGCCCGATCACCATGTCCTCGATCTTCCCGTAGCGCGTCGAGTACTGCCCGGCACCGCGGCAGGCGAGCCAGCCGCCGACGGTGGAGAGGTCCATCGACTGTGGCCAATGGCCGAGGGTGTAGCCGGAGCCCAGCTCGCCCGAGCGCCGCTTCGAGGTCGGGGCCGAACATGCCCGCCCGCACGTCCGCGGTCAGTGAGGTCTCGTCCACCCCGACGAGTCCGTCGAGGGACGTCAGGTCCAGGGCCACCCCGCCGAAGACCGGGATGGAACCGCCGCACACCCCGCTGCGGCCGGCGATGGGCGTGACCGGCACCATGGCCTCGTTGCAGGCCGCCAACACGGCAGAAACCTGTGCCGTCGTGGTGGGGCGCACGACCACGGCCGGTCGCTGGGGCACCGCCCCGTCGGCGGCCCAACCGATGGCCAGCGGCCACCAGTCCCGCCCCGCCTCGGCTCGGTTGACGTCATCGGTGAGCACCACGGCACCGCTGTCGGCGATGCGGTCGATCAGGCCTTGGGGTGGGACACGACGGCACCGGAGAGATGATCGGTGACCTGCCCCGCGAGCGGCATCGATCGGCGTGACCGGCGTGGGACTGCTCAAGGGAGATCGAGTCCGGCAGTCAGAAGTTCCTTCTGGTAGGTCTCTACGAAACGGGCAGCCTGGTTGGATGCCATCTGTTCGTCCCAGCCCAAGTCGGGAGCGACGAGTACGGCCGCCGCATGCGCGGCCGCCATGGTGGGTTGGGCCCGCTGGATCACGGCGCGGGTGCGCCGCGCCAGCACGTCATCGAGCGTCTGCGCCATCTCCTCGCGGGCGGCGTAGACGAGCTCTGCCCGCAGGTAGGGAAGACCGGGGATCGCCGGCTCCAGCAGCTCGGGCCTCCCCTCGGCGAGAGCGAGCACGGCGGCGGACTCGGTGCCGTAGCGGCCGAGCGAGATGCGCGTGCGGGTGGGCCATGGCGACAGGATCCTTGGTGGCTGCGGTGGCGCCGATGAGGCGGAGGGATTTGGTGATGCAGCGGCGGGTCTTGGGTGATTCCCCGAGACGCTGCACGACGACGTCCACCGTGTCCTCGGCCATCTTCCGGTAGGTGGTCAGTTTGCCCCCGGTCACGGTCACCACCCCGTGGGCGGACGTCCGCACCGTGTGGCGGCGCGACAGGTCCGACGTGCGCTCCGAGACGTGACCCCCTTTTCCCGGTTGGGCCAGCAAAGGGCGGAGGCCGGCCCACACGCCGGTCACGTCGGCCCGGGTCAGCGCCGACGTGGTGACGTTGTTGGCGGCGTCGAGGAGGTAGTCGACGTCTTCAGGGGTGCAGGAAGGATCCTCGAGCGGGCCCTGGTAGTCCGTGTCAGTGGTGCCGAGATACACGAGATCGGTGTCCGGCCACGACACCACGAAGATCGATCGCCGGTCGCGGGGGACGGGAATGACCGCGGCGATGTCACAGGGGAGCCGGTCGGCGGGCACGCTGACATGGACTCCCTTGGCCGGTCGAATGGAGCGGGGATGTGAGCCCTCGTCGAGGGCCCGCACCTCATCGGCCCAGACGCCCGTCGCGTTGACCACGACCCGGGCGTGCACCGGGAACTCGGAGGAGGGGTCGTCCGGATCGGGACGCACCACGGCACCCGTGGTGCGTCCATCTTCACCGGTGATGAGTCGAACGACCTGGGTGTAGTTGGCCACGACGGCTCCGTGGTCCAGCGCGGCGGTGCGGGCCAAGGTGAGGGTCAGGCGAGCATCGTCGGCGCGGGCGTCGTAGTACAAGAAGCCGGCCACGAGATGGTCGGTGGCCAGCGTCGGCAGATGGGCCAGCGCCTGATCCTTGGTGACGCGCTTGTGGCGGGCGCCGATGCGGAGACCCCCGGTGAGGTCATAGAGCCACAGCGCGATGGAGTAGGAGCGGACCACGGTCCTGGAGACCACCCCGTCGCGACCGAAGAGGGGTATGAGAAACGGCAAGGGGCTCACGAGGTGGGGTGCGTTCTCCAAAAGGCGTTGGCGCTCAGCCAGGTTCTCGTAGACCAATCGAAACTCGCGCTGCTGCAGATAGCGCAAACCCCCGTGGATCATTTTGGATGACTTCGACGAGGTGCCCGACGCGAAGTCACTCTGCTCGACCAGCGCGACCTTCAGCCCCCGACTGGCGGCATCGAGGGCAACCCCGGCCCCGGTGACGCCGCCGCCCACCACCAGGACATCGAACCGCTCGTCGGCCAGGCGCCGCAACGAGTCCTCCCGTCGAAACCGGTGCACCGTCCCAGCCTGCCACACAGCCTGAGGAGCGCTTCTCGCCGGCCCCGTGGAACGATGGGCCGGTGGACACAGGTGCCTGGGAGAAGGCGGGCCTTTTGACGCCGGACGAAGCAGGGGCGCGAGAACGCATCGCCCTGCTCGAGTACCTGACGGCCCGGGGGGCAACCCTTGCGCAGATGGTCGAGGCGCACCGGCACGGAAGCCTCCCGGGGGTCGCCGGCGATCTCGTGGTGGGGTCGGGCCGGTCGGTGCTCTCGGTCGAGGAGATTGCGGCGGGCGCGGGCGTCACTGAGGACCGGGTGCGCCGGGTGCTGCTGGCGGCCGGCCTGCCCGCCACCACCGGCAGCACGTTGCCCGGCGACCTGGTCGATCTCATGTCGGCCTTCGAGCAGGGCGCTTCCCTCATGGGCGAGGAGGCCATCCTCGCTTTCACCAGGGTCCTCGGGGCGACGGCCATCACCGTCGCCGAGGCCGCTGTGGCCCTCTTCTACGCGGCGCTGGGTCCAGGGGCAGCCCGCGAGGGGACCGACGAGTTGGCCCGCGCCCGGGTGGCCGAGACGGCGACGCTGGCCTTCGTCAATGTTCCCGAGGTGCTGTCCCGTCTGGTGGTGGCGCAGTTCGAGAGGGCCGCCCGCCGCGCCCAGCTTGCCCGGGCCTGGCCGGCGCCGGGTGGGGCCGGTGCACACACGGAGGGTGCTACCGAGGACCGGGCCGGGGAAGTTGTCACCCGGGGGCCGAGCGAGCGCATCGCCCTGGGCTTCGTGGACCTGGTGGGTTCGACCTCGTGGGCCGAAGGGCTGAGCCTGCGGGACCACAGCCTCGCGCTTTCCGGGTTCGAATCGACCGCGTGGTCGAGTGCGGTCCTGGCCGGCGGGCGGGTGGTCAAGATGATCGGCGACGAGGCGTTCTTCGTCGCCCCCTCCGTCGACGCCGCCTGCCGGATCGCTCTCGACATCTGCAGTGCGGTCGGGGTCGATCCCCTGCTGCCGGCCGCCCGGGCGGCGGTGGGCTACGGGCTGGTGACGCCCCGCGAGGGCGACTACTTCGGACCGTTGGTCAATCTGGTCTCACGGCTGGTCAAAGTGGCCGAGCCGGGAGCCGTGGTGGTCACTGCCGACGCCGCCACGGCGCTGCCCCAGGGCGGCGGGTGGAGGAGAGACGAGATCGGCCTGCAATCACTGCGAGGGGTAGAGCACCCCGTCAGGGTGTTCGCGGTGCATCGAGCACTTCGGGATTGACCACGTTGATCGGTGCACCGGCATCGTAGGCAGTGATCTGGTCGAAGATGTCGGCGAATTGGATCTCCCACTCGTCCCGGGAGACGTAGCCGATGTGCGGCGTGCAGATGACGTTGTCCATTCCCAGCAGGGGATCGGAGCGGTCGACCAGGGGCTCGCGGTCATAGACATCGAGTGCCGCCCGACCCGGGTTCCCTCGTTGCAGAGCCTCGAGAAGTGCGCCCGGGGCAACGAGCCCGGCCCGGCTCGTGTTCACCAGCAGGGCCGAGGGCTTCATGCGCGCCAGGTCCGCCGCACCGACGATGCCGCGGGTGGCGTCGACCAGCCGCAGGTGGAGCGAGATCACGTCGCACTGGGCGAAGAACGACTCCCGGCTCGGGGCGACGACAACGCCGTCCTCGGCCGCCTTGGCCCGGGAGGATGCGCTGGCCCAGACGATCACGTCCATGCCGAAGGCGCGCCCGTAGTCGGCCACGACTCTGCCGATGCGGCCGTAGCCGTAGACGCCGAGTGTCTTGTGCCGTAGGGAGTCTCCGACCCCGTCCTGCCACCGACCCGCCTTGAGCGAAGCCACTTGCTGAGGAATGCGCCGCATGCCCGCGATGACCAGGCCCCATGTGAGCTCGGCGGTGGCGTACGAGGCCGACCCAGCGTGCAGATCGGACGAGACGACGATGCCCAGGGCGGTGCACGCCTCGATGTCGATGTGGGGGTACACGCTGCGCTGGCTGATGAGTCGGAGGCGAGGCAACCGCTCGAGGAGCGCACGGCGGACTTCGGTGCGCTCTCGGATCAGCACGAGCGCCTCGGCGTCGGCCAACCGATCGGCCAGGTCGTCGACCTCATCGGTGTGGTCGTTCCAGATCGTCACATCGTGTCCGGCCAGCTTGGCGAAGCAGTCGAGGGTCCGCACCGTGTCGAAATAGTCATCGAGAATGGAGATCCTCATGGGCACGCGCGCCCGTTCATGGCCTCCGGTCCGGCGAGCATCGCCGCCAGGCCGAACTCGACGCGCTGGTCTCCGTTCCTCATGCGGCCCTACTCGGCGGGGATGGCCTCCCACCATTGGCACCACCACTGGTCGCCCACGAGAATCCGCAGCTTGGGGTGCCAGCAGTAGGAGATGTCCTTGTGGGGCTCGAGGTAGTAGCGACAGTTCTCGCATTTTTCCTCGCCGGATGGTTTGCCCTTCAGTACTGCGTTCTCGGCCAGGTGACGGAGCTCGATCTCTATTTTCTCGTCAATCGGCTTCGGTTCGGGTTCCGGGATCACGTAGTCGCTCACCGCAGAGAAGGTAGCGCATAGGGGAGCTGTTTGACAACGATTGTCAAAACGGTGGAGGGGCGCTATGGTGGCCGCCAAATGAAGTCCCCTGACGCGCTGACCGACCTCTTCCGGGCCAACGGGTGGAAGATCACGGCCCAGCGGCAGTGCATTTTTCGAGCTCTCGAGGGTGACGAGACCCATCCCTCCGCCGAGCGGGTGTACGAGCGGGTGCGGCGCCAAATGCCCAATGTCTCCCTGAAAACCGTGTACCAGACTCTGCACGACCTGGCCGAACTGGGCGAGATCTCCGCCCTCGATCTCGGCACGGGCGCCGCCCGCTTCGATCCGAATGTGGAGTCCAACCATCATCACGTCGTGTGCCGGGCCTGCGGCAAGGTGCGCGACATCGACGCCGACTTTCCCGAGCTGCGCGTGCCTCCCGGCACCGCACCTGGCTTCGACGTACTGAGCGCCGAGGTCGTCTTCCGTGGCCTCTGTGACGAGTGCCAGTGAGGTTACGGTCCCCGCTCAGCAGCACCCACACCTTTGCCACACCGACAACGCAGCAAACACCGACAACGCAGCAAACACCGACAACGCAGCAATGACAACAGAGAAAGGGTACCAACAACCATGCCAGCACTGAAGGGAACGCAGACCGAGGACAACCTGAAGGCGGCCTTCGCCGGCGAGAGCCAGGCCAATCGCCGCTATCTTTACTTCGCCCAGAAGGCCGATGTAGAGGGTTACCCCGACGCGGCCGCCCTGTTCCGCTCGGTCGCCGAGGGGGAGACCGGCCATGCCTTCGGGCACTTCGACTTCCTCAAGGAGGTAGGTGACCCGGCGACAGGGGTCCCGGTCGGTCCGACGGTCGACAACTTCAAGTCGGCCATCGAGGGTGAGACCTACGAGTACACCGAGATGTACCCCGGGTTCGCCAAGACCGCCCGTGACGAAGGCTTCGAGGAGATCGCAGAGTGGCTCGAGACGCTGGCCCGGGCCGAGAAGTCCCACGCCGGTCGATTCGCCCAGGGACTCGAAGCCCTCTCGTAGAGGGCAGCACCTGATGACGCATCGGGGCGCCTGACGACCCCGACTCACGGTCCGACCGACCCGTAGGGCGTGGCCAAGACCGCGCCGCGGGTCGGATCGGACCACCGCTCGAGCCCGACCGGTGCCACCCTGGCGTCTCGACCCCAGGCGCACGGGCAATCACGGAGGACGAATGACCGAGGCCCTGAGAGTGGCCGACATACTGGATCTGCGGGCCTACGAGCGTGTGCGCCAGGACTTTCGCGCCGCGGTCATCGCCCGCAAGCGGCTACGCCGGGTGGCGCTCGGCCCCATCATGACCCTGGTCTTCGAGTCCGTGGACACGGTGCGATTCCAGGTCCAGGAGATGGCCCGGGTGGAGAAGATCCTGAGCGACGAGGCGATCCAGGTCGAACTGGACATCTACAACCGCCTGCTCCCGCAGGAGGGGGAGCTCTCGGCCACCCTCTTCATCGAACTGACCAGCGACGGGTCGATGCGGGAGTGGCTGCCCAAGCTGGTCGGGATCGAGCGGGCGCTCGGGGTGGCCATCGGCGACGACGTCGTGCCGAGCGTCCCTGAAGAGGCGCACGCGGCCGCACTGGTCCGGGACACGGTGACACCGGCGGTGCACTACCTCCGTTTCGAGTTCTCGGCGGCGCAGGTGGAGGCCTTCGCCGGTCCCGGCGAGGTCGCCCTGGTCGCCCGGCACCCGGCCTACGAGGCGCGCACGGTCCTCCCGGACGACGTCCGTCAGGAGCTGCTGGGTGACCTGCGGGGCACAACAAAGCCGCTTCCTATCGGCTGACCAGGGACAATTCTTGTGCAGGTCTTTACAGGCGGCCCGGCGGTGGGCCATACTCTTCGTTCGCCGGAATTCGGTGCCGGCGCCGCTGGGTTCTCCCTGGCAGTGCCCCCGACGAGGGCGAAACTGCCCATATCCGACTTTGCGAGGAAGTGTTTCCCATGAGTGCCACCACGTGGCGCAAGCAAGCCGCCTGCCGGGGCCTCGATGTCGAGGCGTTCTACCCGATGTCAGAGGACGAGGCCGACGCGGCCGAAGCCAAGGCTATTTGCACCGAATGCCCGGTCCGTCAGGCTTGCCTCGAGCACGCCCTGGCCCACCGCGAGCGTGAGGGCGTATGGGGTGGGACCACGGAGCGGGAACGCCGGCGCATCGTGCGGCAGAGGCGCAAGTCAGCCTGACCCCTTCGCCGGCCTTGGTCTTTGCCGCCTTGGCCGTCGTCGTGGTGGTGGTCGCCGGCGCCCCCAGGGTGCAGGGCACCGGGTTCCACGGCCTCGGGCTGCGTGTTGGTGTAGACGTCGCCCGGGATCGTCGTGGTCGTCGTGGGCGACCCGGGCGTGGTCGTGGTGGTGCGTGGTCGTGGTGACCGTCAGGGCGGCGTTGGCCACCCAGAGGGTCACGTTGTTGCCGGTCAGGCTGGAGTCGGGCACGTAGGTCACCTTGCCCTTGAGCGAGTCCGCCAGCGTCTGGGCGGCGGGGAGCCCGGAGGGGCCGTAGAAGATCTCCGAGGGCTCACCGGCCGGGATCACGCTCGGTGCGTTGTTGATGCCGGTGATCACGAAGCCGTTCTCTCGGAGGCCGGCGGCCGTGTCGCTGGCCAGCTAGCCCCGCCCCGGAGGCGTTGAGGACATCCACCGAGACCGCGCTGTTGGCCAGGGGCGGGGCCGTCGTGGTGGTCGTGGTCGACGGCTTGGGCTTGGGCACGCCGAGCTGGTTGAACGCGGCGATCATCTGGTCGGCGTAGGGCTGGGCCGCCAGGAGGACGTCGGCGCCGCCGTCGGTGACGTAACTCGTGGTCGGCAGCGTCTCGGTGATCAGGTGTGACGAGGACAACCCCTGGAACTCCGTGGCGATGTGGAGCAGGTCACCCTCGGTGAGCGTGTCGTCGATGGCCAGGTTGCCCACGGCGGCCGAGATGAACCCGTTGATGGCCAGCGGGTTGGTGATCGACGTGTTGACCTTGGCCAGCACGGCCCGGAAGAAGGAGTCCTGCCGCTGGATCCGGCTGAAGTCCGACAGCCCGTCGTACTCCCAGTAGCCGTTCGGTGTTCATGTACTGCGAGGTGCCGGCTCCGCACGAGCTGCAAGGCCACGGTGCCGTTGACGACCTGGCAGCCCGGTCGTGGTGACGTCGAGCCCGGTGTAGGCGTCCTTGACCGCGGTGGGGAAGTCCATGGTGACGCCGCCGAGGGCGTTGACCATGCCCGAGAAGCCGTGGAAGCCGACCGAGATGTAGTGGTTGATCGGGATGTGCAGGACCGACTCGATGGTCTGGATGAGGAGGTCGGGACCGGAGTTGTAGGCGGCGTTGATCCGGTTCATCCCCGAGATGTCGCTGCTGTTCTGCGGGAATGTCGACCCACAGGTCGCGCGGGATCGAGATGACCGTGACCGATTTGGTGGCCGGGACGAAGCGGGCCACCATGGTGACGTCGCTGCGCTGGCCCCCGGCGTCGGCGTCGTCGCCGAAGGCCTTCACCTGGGTGGGGTTGCTGACGAAGGCGCGGGAGTCGGAGCCGACCAGCAGCACGTTGAAGGGCTGGCCCGGGCTTGGCCGTCTGCTTGACCAGGTGCTTGGAGTGGATCTTCGGGATCTCGTCGTAGCGGTAGCGGGCGTAGAAGAAGATGCCGCCGGCACCGGCCGCGGCGAGGAAGACGATGAAGGCCAGCGCGTAGAGGATGCGCCGCCGCCAGCGATGCTTGCGGCGACCTTCTTGCGGCCTTGCGCAACTGCTTCTGCAGGTCCGGCGGAGTCGAGATCCTCGGCCGGAGCTCGGCCACAGCTCGGGTGAAGTTCGCCGCAGTCTCAGCGACTTCAGCGGAGCGCCCGCGGAGTCTCCGGCGTGTCACTCGAGCCGGATGTCGCAGCCGCGTCTCGCCGAACTCTCGCGGGTCAGCTCGGCCGGAGTCTCGCGGTGAGTCTCGTGGGGAGGCCCGTCAGGTGCATCGTCGCGGCTCAAGGACCAGAAAATACATGGCGGGACCGTCCGGTAGCCTTCGCCGGTGGATTTTTACCTTCCCGACGAACTCGCCGCGCTGCAGGCATCGGTGCGCCGCCTGGCCCAGGACAAGGTCAAGCCCCGGGCCCGCGCCATCGACAAGGACGGCACCTACCCCGCAGGACCTCTTCGACGCCTTCCGGGACGCCGGACTGCTCGGGCTGTGCATTCCCACCGAGTACGGCGGCTCGGGGGCGGGGATTCTGGGCCTCGCCATCGCCATCGAAGAGGTGGCGAAGTACTCGAACTCGGCCGCCTTGATGCTGCTGCTTGACCCGCCTGCCCACCGGCCCGGTCATGATCGCCGGCACGGAGGCGCAGAAGCAGCAGGTACCTCACCGGGATCGCCGAGGGCACGCAACGGGCGGCCTTCGGGCTCTCCGAGCCCCAGGCGGGCAGCGACGTGATGGGCATGCGCACCCGGGGGGTGCCGGACGCCGGCGGGGCAGGCGGCTGGATCCTCAACGGCACCAAGTGCTGGATGTCCGGCGTGCGCGAGGCGGACTGGTACACCGTGTTCGCCAAGACGAGCGAGCCCACCAGCCGGGCCCACGATTCGATCACCGCGTTCATCGTGGAGCGGAAGTTGGGACGGGGTCGAGGTCGGGCGGACCGATCACAAGATGGGCGTCAAGGGCGTCGACACCGGCGAGTTGCTGCTGACCGACGTGCACGTGCCGGCCGAGAACGTGATCGGTGAGGTCGGCGGTTTCCGCCTGGCCATGCTCGGCCTCAACGCCATGCGCCCGATCGTGGCCGCCCGCGGCATCGGGCTGGCCGAGGGCGCGCTCATGTACGCCACCGAGTACGTCCAGCAGCGGGCGGCCTTCGGCAAGACCATCGCCGACTTCCAGGGCATCCAGTGGGAGATCGCCAAGTGCGCCGTCGACATCGAGGCGGCCCGCCTGCTGACCTACCGCGCCGCCGTCCTGGCCGACGAGGGCAAGTTCACCAAGGAGTACGTGCCCTACCTCTCCATGGCCAAGTACCACGCCACCGAGCTGGCCGTGCGGGCCTCGTCGCTGGCCGTGCAGCTCCTGGGGGCGGCCGGGTACATGGAGGACCATCCGACCGAGCAGTGGTACCGCGACGCCAAGCAGCTGACCATCGTCGAGGGCACCTCGCAGGTGCAGCTCGGCCTGATCGCCCGGGGCGTCTTGGACCGGGACCTGTGGTGGGACTGACGCTGCGGGTGAGGCCCGATGTCCTGAGCCGCCTGATCGTGCCCGGGAGTCGCTCACCGAGACAGAGGCCGAGGCCACCTTGGGCTCGGTGCTGGCCGGCGAGGCGACGCCGGCGCAGATCGGCGCCTTCCTGACCCTCCTGCACGCCAAGGGCGAGACCGATCGAAGAGGTGACCGGCCTGGCGCGGGCCATGGTGGACGCCGCGGTGCCCCTCGACCTGCCCGTCGGCCCCGACGCGGTGGTCGATCTGGTCGGGACCGGCGGCGACCGCCTGAGCAGCATCAACGTGACCACCCTGGCCTCGCTGATCGTCGCCGGGTGCGGGGTGACGGTCTGCAAGCACGGGGGGCGGTCGGCCTCGTCGTCGGTGGGCTCGGCCGACGTGCTCGAGGCGTTGGGCGTGGCCATCGAGGTCGGCCCGGTGGGCGTGGCCCGCTGCGTGGCCGAGGCGGGGATCGGCTTCTGCTTCGCCCAACGCTTTCACCCGGCCATGCGCTACGTGGCGCCGATCCGCCGCGAGCTCGGCGTGCCGACCATCTTCAACTTCCTCGGCCCGCTGACCAACCCGTCCCGGACCCGCCACCAGCTGGTGGGCGTCAACGATCCCGCCATGGCCACCATCATGGCCACCGTGCTCGGGGCCACCGGGAGCCGGCGGGCCATGATCATCTATGCCGACGACGGACTGGACGAGCTCAGCGTGACCTCGCCCTCGACCGTGCTCGAGCTCAACGGCGACGGTGCCGGCTCGTTCGAGCTCTCCGAGTGGCGGGTCGACCCCACCTCGCTCGGCTTCGCCCCGGCCACCATGGAAGACCTGCGCGGCGGGGACGCCGCGTTCAACGCCGCGGCCATCCGATCGGTGCTCGAGGGGAGCGCCGGGGCCGAATCGCGACATCGGGGTGCTCAACGCCGCCGCCGCCCTCATGGTGATCGGCCGGGTCGACGACCTGGCGGCCGGGGTGGAGCTGGCTCGCGCAGTCCATCGACGCCGGGCGGGCCGAGGCGGCACTCGACGCGCTGGTGGCCACCTCGCAGGCGGCCTGGGCCGAGTCGCCGGACTGAGCGACCGGCGCTGGCGTCGGCGCAGTTGCCGCACCGACGGTCGGGCGCGCCGCGCACGTCCGCCCCGCCGGCCGGGCTGACCCGCCAGGCCGGCAGGGGGGCGTGGCTCTCGGGACTGAGGGCGGGCGAGTCCGGCGCGCACAGGGCGATGGCGCACCCGCCGAAGCCTCCGCCCGTCATGCGGGCCCCGTAGACGCCGGGCATGCGCCACCAGGCGGTCGACCAGCTCGTCGAGGGCGGGGATCGAGACCCGGAAGTCCTCGGCCAGGCTGCGGTGCCCGTCGGTCATCACCGCCCCGACGGCCGGTCAGATTGCTCGCGGCCCAAGAGCCGCTCGACCTCGCGCACCCGGGCGCACTCGGTGATGACGTGGCGGGCCCGTCGGCGCAGCACCGGGTCGGGCAGCACGCTCAGGTCACCGAGCTCGCAGAGCCCCAGAGGGCCGACCGATGAGGTTGGCCGCCCGCTCGCACTCGGCCCGACGATCGGCATAGGGCGAGGAGCCGAGCTCGCGGCTGGCCCCGCAGTGCACGACCACGAACGCCGCCCCCTCGGGGATCGGCGACCTGATGGCGACTCGAGGGTGGCGAAGTCGATGGAGAGGGCGTGGCCGGCCTGCGCGCCGAGAATGGCCAACGGGTCGAGCAGGCCGACCGCGGGAGCCGGCCGCCCCCTCGGCGCTCTGGCACAGCTTGGCCAGCGCCAGGGGGTCCGCCGGTCGGCCCAGGGCCAGCAGGACGGCGACCGAGAAGGCCGCGCTCGACGAGAGGCCGGCGCCGACGGGGATCGTGCTGGTGACCCGCAGTGCGCCGCCCGACGGCGGCTGGGCCAGGGCGATGAGGGCGGCCGCCAGTACGGCGTGCGGTGGCGGCCGGGGCGGTGTCGCCCAGAGGGATCTCCCACGGCTCGGGGTACTGGTCGCTGGCCACGCCGATCAAGAAGCTGCCCGCCTTGGGGGTGAAGGTGGCCTCGGTGGCCAGGTCGATGGCCATGGGGAGCGAGAGGCCCTGGTTGTAGTCGGTGTGGTCGCCGATCAGGGTGACCCGTCCGGGCGCGCGGGCGATGAGCATCGCGCCAGCTTGACCCCTATGAGGCCACTCGGGTCACGATCCTGCCATGGCGCAGACATCGAGAAGCGGACCGCTCAGCGGTATCAAGATCATCGAGCTGGCGGGGATCGGGCCCTGCCCCTTACACCTGCCATGATGCTGGCTGACGCCGGCGCCCAGGTCATCCGCCTCGAGCGGGCGGCCCCCGGTGCGCCCGGAACGTGCGGCGGCGGCGGACGCCGAGCCACTGGGACCTCCTCAACCGGAGCCGTGCCTCGGTGGGGATCGACCTGAAGAATCCCGAAGCGGTCGAGCTCGTGCTGCGCCTGGTCGAGCAGGCCGACGGTCTGATCGAGGGATTCCGCCCCGGCGTGGCCGAGCGGCTGGGGCTGGGGCCGGACGCCTGCTGGGCCCGCAACACGGTCCTCGTCTACGGGCGCATGACCGGGTGGGGCCAGGAGGGCCCCATGGCCCCGACGGCCGGGCACGACATCGACTACATCGCCATCGGGGGCGCCCTGTGGTCGATGGGCCGCGCCGATTCGGCGCCGGTGCCGCCGCTGAACCTGGTGGGCGACTTCGGGGGCGGGGGCATGCTGCTCGCCTTCGGCATGGTGGCGGCGTTGCTGGAGGCGGCCCGCTCGGGCCAGGGCCAGGTCGTCGACGCGGCCATGGTCGACGGTGCGGCCTCCTTGATGACGATGATCCACTCGTTCCATGCGCGTCGGGGATGTGGAACGAGGAGCGCGGCGCCAACATGCTCGATACCGGGGCGCCGTTCTACGAGGTCTACGAGACGGCCGACGGGAAGTACTTGGCGCTCGGGGGGATCGAGCCGAAGTTCTACGCCGAGCTCCTCGAGGGTCTCGGGCTGGCCGGCGACCCCCTCTTCGCCGCGCAGAACGACAAGGCGAACTGGCCGGCCATGAAGGAACGGGTGGCGGCCGTGGTCGGCCACCAAGACGCGTCGACGAGTGGGACGGCCATCTTCGACGGGACCGACGCCTGCGTCGCCCCGGTCCTCTCCCCGTGGGAGGCCCACCTGCATCCGCACAACCAGGCCCGGTCGACGTTCGTCGAGGTCGACGGCGTGGTGCAGCCGGCGCCGGCGCCGCGCTTCAGCCGCACGCCCTCGTCCATCAGCCGCCCGCCGTCGTGTCCCGGGCGGCGACACGGTGTCCGGGTTGGTCGAGTGGGGCATTGACGAGGGGACGGTGGCCAAGCTGCGGGAGACGGGCGCGCTGAGTTAGGTGCGTCGGCAGCACGGGGGCCTGGTCACGATGAACGGGTCCGAGGCCGAACGGGTGGACGAACCCGACGGGGTCGTGCTGCGAGATGGTCGGCCCGAGGACGGGGTTGCCGTGGCGGGAGTCTTCGGGGCCGCCCGGGCGGAAATGCGCTACCTGCCCGTGCTGCACAGCCACGAGGAGCACGTGGTGTTCTTCTCGACCCGTGTGCTGCCGACCAGTCGGGTCACGGTGGCCGACGTGGCCGGCGAGGTCGTGGCCTTCTCGGCGGTCAAGGACGGCTGGCTCGACCACCTCTACGTCGCGCCGGCGCACCAGCGCCGCGGCATCGGCCGCGCCCTGTTGGGCCGGGCCATGCCGCGAGAACCCGGGCGGGTTGTCGCTGTGGGCCTTCGTGGCCAACCGCCGCGCCATCGCCTTCTACGCGGGGGCCGGGTTCGTCGAGCTGCTCCGGACCGACGGGAGTGCGAACGAAGAGCGTGAGCCGGACGTGCAGATGCGCTGGACGGCGCCGCTCAGAGGTTGACCACCGGACAGGTCAGCGTACGGGTGATGCCCTGGATCAGTTGGACCTGGCTGACCACCATCCGGCCCAGCTCATCGATCGAATCCGCCTCCACCCGGGCGATGACGTCGTAGGGCCCGGTCACGTCGTCGGCCACCACCACCCCGGCTATCTGGCGAATCTGCGTGGCGACGCCGGCCGCCTGGCCTACCTCGGTCTGGATGAGCACGTAGGCGTAGACGGCCATGGCACACGTGGAGAGCTCGAGAGCTCTTAGTCCAGGCGCTCCTCGAGCGCGTCGACCTCTTTGTCGAGCGCGGCCGGAAGGCGATCGCCGAATTGGCGTAGTGCTCCCGGATGGACGGCACTTCGGCCTGCCATTCGGCCGCGTCGACCCGCAGGAGCTCGGCCATGTCGTCCTCGGTGACGTCGAGCCCGCGATGTCGATGTCGGTGGTCCCGGGCACCCACCCGATGGGCGTGTCGGTGGCCTTGGCCTCGCCCCCCACCCGGTTGAACACCCACTCGAGGACCCGCGAGTTGTCGCCGTAGCCGGGCCAGAGCCACTTGCCGTCGGCGTTCTTGCGGAACCAGTTGACGTAGAAGATCTTGGGCAGGAGGTCGCGGTCGGGGGCGGTGGCGCCGATCTCCAGCCAGTGCGCGAAGTAGTCGGCCATGTTGTAGCCGCAGAAGGGCAGCATGGCGAAGGGGTCACGGCGCAGGTTCCCGACGGCGCCGGCGGCGGCGGCGGTGGTCTCCGACGCCATGATCGACCCGAGGAACACCCCGTGCTCCCAGTCACGCGACTGGAACACCAGAGGGACGACCGAGGCCCGCCGGCCGCCGAGGAGGATGGCCGAGATCGGCACACCCTTCGGGTCCTCCCATTCGGGGGCGATGGCCGGGTCCTGGCTGGCCGGGGTGGTGAAGCGGGCGTTGGGATGGGCGGCCGGCGTGCCCGAGGCCGGTGTCCAGTCCTGGCCCTTCCAGTCGGTGAGGTGAGCCGGCGGCTCGTCGGTCATGCCTTCCCACCACACGTCGCCGTCGTCGGTCAGCGCCGTGTTGGTGAAGATGCAGTTGCCGTCGAGCGTGAGCATGGCGTTCGGATTGGTGTGGGTGTTCGTGCCCGGGGCCACGCCGAAGAAACCCGGCTTCGGGGTTGATGGCGTAGAGGCGGCCGTCGTCGCCGAATTTCATCCAGCAGATGTCGTCACCGATCGTCTCGACCTTCCAGCCCTCGAGGGACGGGATGAGCATGGCCAGGTTCGTCTTGCCGCACGCCGAGGGGAACGCCCCGGTGACGTAGCGGGTCTCGCCGGCGGGGGAGGTGAGCTTCAGGATCAGCATGTGCTCGGCCATCCAGCCGTTGTCGCGGGCCATGACCGAGGCGATGCGGAGGGCGAAGCACTTCTTGCCCAGGAGCGCGTTGCCGCCGTAGCCCGATCCGTAGGAGATGATCTCGCGGGTCTCGGGGAAGTGGACGATGTACTTGTTCTCGGCGTCGCACGGCCAGGGCGACGTCGGCCTGGCCCGGCTCGAGAGGCGCACCGACCGAGTGGAGGCAGGGGACGAAGTCGCCGTCCGTCCCCGAGGACCTCGAGCGCGCCGGTGCCCATGCGGGCCATGATGCGCATGGAGACCACCACGTAGGGCGAGTCGGTCAACTCGACGCCGATGTGGGCGATCTCCGAGCCGAGGGGACCCATGGAGAAGGGGACCACGTACATGGTGCGGCCCCGCATGCAGCCTTTCATCAACCCGTTGAGGAGGGACCGCATCTCGTCGGGGTCACGCCAGTTGTTGGTCGGGCCGGCGTCGATCTCCTCCTTCGAGCAGATGAAGGTCCGGTCCTCCACCCGGGCCACGTCGCCCGGGTCCGAATGGGCCCAGTAGCTGTTGGGCCGCTTGGCGTCGGACAGCTTGGTGAAGGTGCCGGCGTCGACGAGCAACTGGCACAGGCGGTCGTACTCGTCGGCCGAGCCGTCGCACCATTCGATCCGGTCGGGCGTGGTCACGGCCGCGACTTCATTCACCCAGGCGAGGAGTTTGGCGTTCGTGGTGCTGGGCATGTGGGGTAGCTCTACTCCTTGGTTCGGCCGATGCATGCGGCGTCCAATGCTAGGCATGTGCCGTGGGTTCCCCCAAACCCGGGCGCATGTCCCGTCTGGTTGAAGACGAGACATTGGAGCGTATCCGCCACGCGCTCGAAAATGGAATCGAGGGGGGTGGGTTGCGCGACGACGCCGCCGTGCTCGACGTCCCCGCCGGCGGCGCCGTGGTGGTCTCGGTCGACAGCGTGGTGGACGGCGTTCATGTCGATCTGGCCCTCTGCAGCCCCCACGATGTGGGGTGGAAGGCGCTCATGGGGGCGTTGAGCGACCTGGCGGCCATGGGGGCCCGCCCCATCGGGGCGCTGGTGGCGCTGTGCGTACCGGAATCGGCCGGCGGGGGCGAGGTCACGCTCGGCGTCATGGAAGGGGTGGCCCAGGCGTCGCAGGTCGCTGGGTGCCCCGTGGTGGGGGGCGACGTCTCGTCCGCCGGCGTGCTGGTGGTGGCGGTGACCGTCATGGGCACGCTCGACGGGGGGACGCCGGTGCCGCGCTCCGGGGCCTCGGCCGGGGACGTGATCCTGGTCACCGGACCCTGTGGTGGCTCGGCGGCCGGGTTGCGGGTCCTGCGGTCAGGCGCCGGGGCGCCCGGGCCGGAGCCCGGTCGAGGCGTCTCTGGCGGCGGCGTACCGGCGACCGGTGGCGCGTCTGGCCGAAGGGGAGGCGGCCCGCCGGGCCGGGGCGTCCGCCATGATGGATGTGTCGGACGGGCTGGCGCTCGACCTGCACCGCCTGGCCGACGCGTCGGAGGTCGGCTTCGTCCTCGATTCGGTCCCGGTGGCCGACGGCGCCACGCTCGAGGAGGCGCTGGGTGGCGGAGAGGACTACGAGCTGGTGGTCGTGATCGGCCCCGACCGGGTCGACACGGCGGCGGGTTCGTGGGCCGGGGCGGGACTGCGCCCGCTCCAGAGGATCGGGGTGGTGACGGCGGACCCGACTCACCGCACGCTCGGGGGCCGCGAGCTGGCGCAACTGGGGTGGCAACACCGCCTGGGCTAGGGCGGGCGAGGAGCCCGGCGACGGCCCGAGCGCCCGACGGAGATCCGCCGGGTGACTCAGCTGGCGGAGGCGGCCGGGGTGCGGCGGACAGGCTTGGTCACCTTGCCGGCCCGAATGCACGATGTGCACACGTGCAGCCGCTTCGGTGCGCCGTTCACCAGGGCACGCACCCGCTGGATGTTGGGGTTCCAGCGCCGCTTGGTGCGCCGGTGGGAGTGGCTCACGCTCATGCCGAACGAGGGCTTCTTGCCACAGATATCGCACACTGCTGCCATTGGGTAGACCTTCCTGGGGGCGGCCGCGGTGTTCTCACCACGCAGGCCTTCACGAACGGCGCAAAGGTTAGCATCCCTTGCCATGACCTCCCTGGCGACCCTGGGCGCGGACGACCTGCGCACCGTGATGGGTCGCTTCCGTGACGCGCTGCGTCAGCACCAGGGGGACATCAACCGCCTGAACGTGTACCCGGTGCCCGACGGCGACACCGGCACCAACATGGCCCTGACGCTGGAGGCCGTGGTGACCGAGCTCGAGGGCGTGCCGGCCGGCTCGGGCCTACCCCTGGTCTGCAAGGCCATCGGCCACGGCTCGCTCATGGGGGCGCGGGGCAACTCGGGGGTGATCCTCTCCCAGCTCCTGCGGGGCATGTGCGACCGCATGGGGGTGGCCGAGTCCGGCGTGGACGCGACCGTTCTCTCCGATGCACTGGGACACGCCTCCGATCTGGCCCGGCGCGCCGTGGTGCGCCCGGTCGAGGGGACGATCCTGACGGTGGCCGCGGCGGCCGCCGCCGGCGCGGCGGCCGGGGTCGGTGAGGCCGGGGCCACCCTGATCGGCGTGGTCGAGCGGGCCCACGGCGTGGCCGCCGATGCGCTGGCCCGCACGCCCGAGATGCTGCCCGTACTGGCCCAGGCCGGCGTGGTCGACGCCGGCGGGACCGGGTTCCTCCTGCTTGCTCGATGCGTGCTGGTCGGTCGTCGACACCGCCCACCGCTGCCCGAGCCCTCGGGTGTCCCCGAGGTCGACCTGTCCCGGGCTGGGCGCGGTGGCGGACGAGGGCTACAACCGGAGGAAGGACGATCGCGGCACCGACGAGGAGCCCCACGTCGGCGACCTCCGCTACGAGGTGATGTACCTCCTCTACGCCCCGGACGACTCCATGCCCGACTTCAAAGAGGTGTGGGCGGGCATCGGGGACTCCATCGTGGTGGTCGGCGGCGACGGGCTGTGGAACTGCCATATCCACACCGACGACATCGGCGCCGCCATCGAGGCCGGCGTCGAGACCGGGCGGCCCCAGCGGATCCGGGTCACCGACCTGGCCGAGCAGGTGGAGGAGGAGCGCTGGGTCCGCGAGGCGTCCAGCGCGTCCGACGCCGGCGCCGGCGCGGTGCGGGAGGGCCCGATGCCCACGACGAGCGTGGTGGCCGTGGTGACCGGCGACGGCATCGGCCGCATCTTCCGCTCGCTGGGCGTGCACCACCAGGTGGTCGGGGGCCAGTCGATGAACCCCTCCACCCACGACCTGCTCAAGGCGGTCGAGGCTCGTCGACTCCGACGAGGTGGTGATCCTGCCCAACAACAAGAACATCCGGCCGGTGGCCGAGCAGGTGGACGCGCTGAGCGAGAAGACGGTGCGGGTGGTGGCGACCGGGAGCATCCTCGAGGGGTTCGCCGCCCTGCTGGCCTACGACCCCGCCGCCGGGGCGGCCGTCAACGCGGCCAGCATGGGCGAGTCGGCCGCCCGCGTCGTGCCCGGCCGAGGTCACCCGGGCCGTCCGCGACACGACGACCGACGCGGGCGAGGTGCGCCAGGGCGACTGGATCGGCATCTCCCGCGACGGCGTGATCTCCATCGCGGACTCGGTGGTGATCGCCACCCGCCTGCTCCTGAGCCGCCTGCTGACCGACCAGCACGAGCTGGTGACGCTCATCGAAGGGGAGGGCTCCAAGGCGGCCGACACCCGCCGGATCAGTGAGTGGCTCAGCGAGGAGTACCCCGACGTCGCCCTCGAGGTCCACCACGGGGGTCAGCCGCTCTACCCCTACCTCCTGGGCATCGAGTAGGCCGGAACCGGGAGCGAGTGGCCTCTCCGCGCACGCTGCGTGACCTGAGCCTGCGGCCCGTCTCGGTCCTCGAGAAGGTGTCGGCACGCAAGGCGGTCCAGCTCGAACAGTGGGGCGTCGAGACCGTCTTGGACCTGCTGACGACGTTCCCGCGCCGCTACATCGACCGCACGGCGCAGGCCGACGTGTCCGGGCTCGAGGTCGGCGCCGAGGCGGCCATCCTGGCCGAGGTGCAGCGGGTGCGTTCGAGCGGCGGTTACAACCGGAGCCGCAAGACGCCCGTCACCATCACCGTGCGCGACGAGACCGGCGCCCTGGACGTGGTGTTCTTCAACCAGCCCTGGCGGGCCAAACAGCTGACCGAGGGCACCGAGGCCATCTTCTGGGGCAAGGTCGGCGACTACCGGGGCACGCGGCAGATGGTCAACCCGGTGGTCGACGTGGTGGCCGGGGTGGAGGAGCCCACGGTCGGCCGGCAACGGCGCACCCTGCGGATCCTTCCCATCTATCCGGCCTCGGCCAAGGCCGGACTCACCAGCTGGGAGATCGGCACCTTCGTGGAGGAGGCGCTCCGGCGCGCCGGGGAGTTCGTCGACCCGCTGGCCGGCCCGTATCTGGCCGAGCTGGCGCTGTGGGACCGCACCGCGGCCATGCGGGCCATCCACGACCCCGAGTCGATGGAGGCCGTCGCTCCCGGCACGGCGCCGCCTGATCTTCGACGAGCTGTTCCGTCTGCAGCTGGCCCTGGTGCTGCGGCGCCGGGCCTTCGAGCACAACGCCCGGGCCCTCCGCCACACCGTCTCGGTCCAGGAGATCACCGGGGCCGTCGACGGCACCCTGGTGGCGCGCTTCCTGGTCGGCTCTGCCCTTCGAGCTGACCATGGCCCAGCGCCGCACGCTGGCGGTGATCGCGGCCGATCTGGCCGGCCCGTTCCCCATGCACCGCCTCCTCCAGGGCGACGTCGGCTCGGGCAAGACCGTGGTGGCCCTGGCCGCCCTGCTCGGGGCGGTCCAGAGCGGGTACCAGGGGGCGCTGATGGTGCCGACCGAGGTGTTGGCCGAGCAGCACGCGGTGGCGGTGCGGCAGATGCTGGGCGACCTGGACGTCCGGGTGGAGCTGCTGACGAGCCGGGTCAAGGGGAAGGCCCGGGCCGCACCTGCTCGAGGAGCTGGCGCAGCGGCGACATGGCGATCGTGGTGGGCACCCACGCCCTCCTCACCGACGAGGTCGCGTTCAAGTCGCTGGGCATGGTGGTGATCGACGAGCAGCACCGCTTCGGCGTCGAGCAGCGGGCCACGCTGCGGGCCAAGGGGGGCGAGGGCGACCCCGACCTCCTGGTCATGACGGCCACCCCCATCCCGCGCACGGCCGCCATGGTGATCTTCGGGGACCTCGACCTCACCACGCTCGACGAGATGCCCCCGGGCCGGGTGGCGATCACCACCACCTGGTTGCCCGACCCGGCCGACGAGCACGCTGGCCTGGGACCGGGTGCGCCAGGAGGTGGCGGCCGGCCACCGGGCCTTCGTGGTCTGCCCGTTGGTGGGCGACTCGCCCCGGGTCGAGGCGCGGTCGGCCACCGAGGAGTGGACGCGTCTGGCGGCCACCGAGCTGGCCGGCCTGCGGGTGGGTCTCCTGCACGGCCAGATGCCCCCGGCGGCCCGGGAGGAGGCCATGGCCGAGTTCCGCCGCGGGGAGACCCAGGTGCTGGTGGCCACCACGGTGATCGAGGTCGGCGTCGACGTGCCCGAGGCCACGGTCATGGTGATCGAGAGCGCCGACCGCTTCGGCATCGCCCAGCTGCACCAGCTGCGGGGCCGGGTCGGGCGCGGCGCCCTCCCCAGCTGGTGCTTCCTTCTCGGTGCGGGTCGGCGACGACGGCGGTGGCCGGGGAGCGCCTGGCCGCGGTGGCCCGCACCAACGACGGGTTCGCGCTGGCCGAGGACGATCTGCGCCTGCGCGGCGAGGGGACCCTGTTGGGGGCCCGCCAGCAGGGGCAGACCGATCTGCGGCTGGCCTCGTTGTCCGATCCGGAGGACCGGGCCCTCCTCGACGAGGCCCGGCGGGTGGCCGAGGCCATCGTCGAGGAGGATCCGCAGCTTGCCGCGCACGAGCCCCTGGCGGACGAGATCCGCCTGTTCCTGAGCGAGGACGAGGCGGAGTACCTGTTCAAGAGTTGATCGGGCCCGGCACGGTCTGCGAGCTCGCGCCCTGATCGGGCCGGCCGCACGTATCGGGTCTACCCTGAGGGCGGTGCGCGTCATCGGAGGCCGGAGCCGGGGCAGGCGCCTCGCCGCCAAGCTGCCCGCCGCCGTCCGCCCCACGTCGGACCGGGTGCGCGAGTCGATCTTCGACATTCTGGGCTCGCGGGGCGGGGTCGAGGGGCTGACCGTGGTCGACCTGTTCTGCGGGAGCGGGGCCCTGGGGCTCGAGGCCCTCTCACGCGGGCGCCGCCTCGGCCACCTTCGTCGACCAGGATCCCGGGGCCCTCGACGCGGTGCGCACCAACCTGGTGGCGGTGGGGCTGGGCGACGAGCCGGCCACCGTCGTCCGGGCCGCCCTGCCGGGCTGGCTGGCCGGGGCGCCGGCGTTCGATCTCGCCCTGTGCGACCCGCCCTACACCTTCGAGGCCTGGCCCGACCTGCTGGGCCGACCTGCAGGCCGACACGGCCGTCCTCGAGTCGTCGGCCCCGATCGCGCTCCCCGAGGGCTGGATGATCGCAAGGGAACGCCGGTACGGCGGTACGCTCGTCACCGTGGCTCATCGCACCGGAACCAGCTCGTGAAGGCCCGTTCGTGAAGGTCGGCCTGTTCCCCGGATCCTTCGACCCCTTCCACAACGGACATCTCGAGATGGTCGAGCGGGCCACCCGGCTCTTCGACGAGGTGGTGGTGGCCGCCCTGCGCAACCCCCAGAAGAGCCAGGCCCTGTTCGATCTCGAGGAGCGCCAGAGCATGCTCGAAGAGGTCGCTGGCCCACTCCCCGCGGTGCGCATCGTCTCGGTGTCCACGCTGGTGGTCAACGTGGCCCGCGACGTGGGGGCGACGGCCATCGTGCGCGGCCTGCGGGCCGTCTCGGACTTCGAGACCGAGATGCAGATGGCCCAGATGAACCACCACCTCTCGGGCGTCGAGACCATCTTCATCCCCACCAGCTCGAACTACTCGTTCATCGCGTCGAAGCTGGTGCGCGAGGTGGCCCGCTTCGGCGGCGACGTCTCCGCCTTCGTGCCCAAGGTCGTGGCGGAGCACCTCGGTCAAGAAAGTTCGCGGACGGAGAGGGGGAGGAGTGACCGACCAGTATCTCGAAATCGACGAGGCCGAGCGAGCAGGACGTCAGCGCCGAGGCGGTCCTCGGCCAGGTGCTCGAGATCGTCGCCGGCGCCAAGTCCATGCCGCTCTCCTCGTCGGTCATCGTCTCGCGCGAGGAGGTGACCGGCCTCCTGCGCACCGCCCTGGACCGCCTGCCCGACGAGTTGCGCCAGGCCCGCTGGCTGCTGCGCGAGCGCGAGGAGTTCCTGGCCGAGCGCACCCGGGAGGCCGAGACGCTGATGGAGGAGGTGCGGGCCCAGGCCGAGCGCATGGTGCAGCGCACCGAGATCGTCCGGCAGGCCAACTCGGTGGCCCAGCGCATCCTCGACGACGCCAACGACGAGGCCCGCACCATGCGCCACGAGGCCGAGGACTTCTGCGACCAGAAGCTGGCCGGCATGGAGATCGTGCTCGACCGGCTCATCCGGACCGTGCAGTCCGGCCGGGCCAAGCTGGCCGCCGTCCCGGCGCCGCACCCGGTCGAGACCTGAGCCCAACCACGCCGGACCCGCCACCGAGGAGGACGGCTTCTTCGACCAGGACGTGTCCTGATGGCGGCCGACCCCTTCGTCGTCCACGTGGCCCGGCTCCGGCGCAACCCCGGCGCCACGGCGCACGAGGTGCGCCGGGGCCCGGTGGTCCTGGCCGGGCCCCTCGACGAGCTGGGCATCGACCCCGGCCGCAGCGTGGTGCCCCTCGAGGCCGAGGCCGAGTGCGACATCACCCTGCGCTCGTTCAGCGGCGGGATCGACGCCGTGGGCACCGTCCGCGCCCCCTGGGTGGGGATCTGCCGGCGCTGCACCGTCCCGGTGCAGCGGCGAGCTGTCGCATCGCCGTGCGCGAGCGCTTCGGCGACGCGCCCGATCCCCGAGGACGAGCTCTACCCGATCGTCGACGACACCATCGATCTCGGGCCGCTGGTCCGCGACGCCATCGTGCTCGAGCTGCCGGCGGCCCCGCTGTGCCGGGAGGACTGCCGGGGCCTCTGCCCGCAGTGCGGGGCCGATCGCAACGAGGCCGAATGCGGCTGCGTTGCCCCGCCGGACCCCCGGTGGGCTAACCTCGATGTGCTCCGGTAGCTGACCCTCGTCGGTCGGCCCGCCCGCCCCGATCCGCCCGCCCCCAATCCGATTGTTGGAGACCCACGATGGCAGTCCCGAAGAAGAAGACGTCCAAGGCCAAGGGCCGCAGCCGCCAGGCCGCCAACTGGGTGCTGCGCCGCCCGCCCCGCAGCGTGTGCCCGCACTGCCAGTCGGCCAAGACGCCGCACGTGGTCTGCCCCAGTCTGCGGGTGGTACAAGGGGCGTCAAGCCGTCGAGGTCGACTGACTTGAGCCGTCGCGGCGAGCGTCCGAGTGCGGAGGCGCTGGCCACACTGCCCGTGGCGGTCGACGCCATGGGCGGCGACAAGGCCCCCGGCGAGATCGTCGAAGGGGCCCGGCGGGCCGCCGACGACGGCATCCCGGTCGTGCTGGTCGGCCCGCCCGAGCAGGTCGGCGACACGCTCGGGCTCGCCACTCGTCGCCTGCACCGAGGTCATCGCCATGGACGAGGACCCGGCCGGGGGCGTGCGGCGCAAGAAGGACTCCTCGCTGGTGCGGGTGGCCGAGCTGGTGCGCGACGGCAAGGCCTCGGCCATGGTCAGCGCCGGCAACACCGGGGCCACCATGGCCGCCGCGCTGCTGCGCATGGGCCGGCTGCCCGGGGTGGTCCGGCCCTGCATCGCCACCCCGCTGCCCCGCCTCGGCCGTACGCCGGCGGTCCTGGTCGACGCCGGGGCCAACGCCGAGTGCACGCCGGCCATGCTGGTGCAGTTCGCCCAGATGGGCGCGGCCTACGTGGCCGCCCGCTTCGGGACCACCTCGCCGACCGTCGGCCTGCTCTCCATCGGCGAGGAGTCGACCAAGGGCACGCCGCTGGTCAAGGAGACCCACGCGCCTCCTGGGCCAGCCGGCGCGGGACCGGGTTCGCCTTCGAGTTCGTCGGCAACCTCGAGGGCCGGGACCTGCTGCCCTCGCCGGCCGACGTCATCGTGACCGACGGCTTCACCGGCAACGTCGCCCTCAAGGCCCTCGAGGGCTCGCTGCGCTTCCTCTTCGACGCCATGCTCGGGGTCTTCGGCACGAACGACGAGACCAAGGCGGCGGCCGACGTCCTGCTGCCGTACCTGCTCCCGATGGCGGCCGAGTTCGAGCCGGAGAACACCGGCGGGGCCATGCTGCTCGGGATCGACGGCGTCTGCGTGATCAGCCACGGGTCGTCGAACGCGGTCGCCATGGTCAACGCGGTGCGGGTGGCCTACGAGTGCGCCACCCGGGGTTTGGTGGACCATGTGGCGGCCGCCGTGCGCCCGCCCCAGGAGGGGTAAAAACCCAGTTCAGAGGGCACAACCGGGCGCTCCTGGCCCGAAGACCGGTAGCATGACGGCTGCTGTCTCGAATTCGTCGACCCAGGAGCGCATGTGCCCGCCGAAACCCACACCAACCAGGGCCCCCTCGATCGCAACGGGGTGTTTGCGCTGATCCGGGACCAACTGGCCGACATTTTGGAGACGGACCCGTCGACGATCACCGAGGGGGCGTCGTTCGTCGAGGACCTCGACGCCGACTCGCTGGCGCTGATCGAGCTGGTCGAGGGGCTGGAAGAAGAGTTGGGGGAGCGGACCGTGGGGTTCCGCATCGATGATGAAGACCTTGAAGATCTCCGAACCGTCCGAGACGCCGTTGACTACGTCTACGCCAAGCTCGAGGCGGGGTGACGCTGGCGCCGAGGGGGCGGCAGCACTTGCCGAACGGTTGGGCCACGAACTTCAGCGACATCAGCCTCCTCCAGCACGCGCTGGCCCACCGGAGCTGGTGCGGCGAGCAGGAGGGCGGCGCGCCGTCCAACGAACGGCTCGAGTTCCTCGGCGACGCCGTGCTCGGCCTCGTCGTGGCCCGCTACAGCTACGAGCGCTACCCCCGCTTCCCCGAGGGGATGCTGGCCAAGGTGCGCTCGGCCGTGGTGAACGCCCGCGTGCTGGCCCAGGTGGCCGAGGGCCTCGGCGTGGGCGAGGTCCTCCTGCTGGGCCGGGGCGAGGAGGCGTCCGGCGGGCGGACCAAGGCCTCCATCCTGGCCGACGCCTTCGAGGCCATTCTCGGGGCCGTCTACCTCGACTCGGGGTGGGACGCCGCCGAGCAGCTGGTCCTGCGCGAGCTCGGGGACGCCATCAGCCGGGCCAGCAAGGAGCCGGACGACTTCGACCACAAGAGCCGGTTGCAGGAGAAGGCCGTGCGCGACGGGGAGGGCCCGCCCCGCTACGTGGTCGTCGGCTCGGGCCCGGACCACGAACGGGCCTACGAGGCCGAGGTGTTCGTCGCCGGCACCCGGCTCGGGGTCGGGGCGGGGCGATCCAAAAAAGATGCCGAACAGGAAGCGGCTCGCAACGCCTGGGAGGGTCTGCAGAATGCCTGAGTTACCCGAAGTCGAAACGTTGCGCCAGGACCTGTCCCGGGAGGTGCCGGGCAAGAAGATCAAGACGGTGTCGGTGGCCAACGGCCGCTCGGTGCGCCGCCACCCCTCGGCCAAGCACTTCCGCACGCCCCTCGAGGGCCGGACCATCAAGTCGGTCGGCCGCCTGGGCAAGTACCTCCTGTTGACGCTGGACAGCGGCGACACGCTGGTCGTGCATCTGGGGATGAGCGGGCAGCTGCTGCGGGTCAAGTCGGTCAAGGACCCCAAGCCCAAGCACACCCACGTGGTCATCACCTTCACCCAGGGCGGCGAGCTGCGCTACGTCGATCCGCGCACCTTCGGCGAGCTGTTCGTCTCCACCCCGCCCCTCAAGGCGGACGGCACCGCGTTGAGCCCGGTCTCGGGCACCGCGGGCGGGGACGGGGCGGCCATCCGCAAGGCCATACCCGAGCTGGCCCACCTGGGCTTCGACCCGGTCGAGGACATGATGAGCTGGGACCGCTTCGGCCTGCTGCTGCACCAGCACAAGGCCGGCATCAAGTCGATGCTGATGGACCAGAGCTTCACCGCCGGCATCGGCAACCTCTACTCCGACGAGATGCTCTACCAGGCCGGGTTGCGCTACGACCGTCCGGCCAACACGCTGACCGCCACCGAGGTCCGGCGCCTCTACCGGGCCATGGTCGAGACCCTGGCCGACGCCATCAAGCACCGGGGATCCTCGCTGGCCGACGAGCAGTACCGCGACCTCTTCGGGGAGGTCGGCGACTTCCAGGGATCCCATCAGGTCTACGACCGCGAGGGCCAGGCCTGCCGGCGCTGCCGCAACACGATCGTGCGGGTCAAGACCGGCGGCCGCTCGACCTTTTTCTGCGACCACTGCCAGGTCTGAACCGGCAGGTCCGTAAGGGCAGGTCGATGCCGGCCGGCCGGAATTGGCGGAGCCCGGCCACTCGGGACCACTAGGGTCGCCCCGGTGTTCCTGAAGTCGCTCAGCATGAAGGGGTTCAAGTCGTTCGCCGACCCGACCGTGCTCGAGTTCGAGCCCGGCATCACCGTGGTGGTCGGCCCCAACGGCAGTGGCAAGTCGAACGTCGTCGACGCCGTCACCTGGGTGCTCGGGGCCCAGGGCCCCCGCTCGTTGCGCTCCGCCAAAATGGAGGACGTCATCTTCGCCGGGACCTCGTCGCGGGCCGCCCTGGGCCGGGCCGAGGTGTCCCTGACCATCGACAACGCCTCGGGGAAGCTCCCCATCGACCTGGCCGAGGTGACCATCACCCGCACGCTGTTCCGCTCGGGCGACAGCGAGTACGCCATCAACGGCGCGCCCTGCCGCCTGCTCGACGTCCAGGAGCTGCTGTCCGACTCGGGCGTCGGGCGCCAGCAGCACATGATCATCGGCCAGGGCCAGCTCGACACCGTGCTCAACGCCCGTCCCGAGGACCGCCGGGCCATCATCGAGGAGGCGGCCGGGGTGCTCAAGCACCGGCGCCGGCGCGAGCGGGCCGAACGCCGGCTGGCCGGCACGGCCGAGAACCTGGAGCGCCTGGGCGACCTGGTGCGCGAGGTCCGGCGCCAGATCCGCCCCCTCGAGCGCCAGGCCGCCGCCGCCCGCTCGCACGACACCGTGGCCACCGAGCTGCTGACCATCCGGCGCTACCTGGCCGGCACCGAGCTGGCCGAGCTGTCCAGCCGCCGCAGCGCCGCCAGCCAGAGCCTGACCATCTGCCAGGAGGAGGAGCGGGAGCTCCACGCCGCCCTCGAGGTGCTCGATGCCGAGGCCTCGACCACCTCGGCCGAGCTCTCCTCGCACCGCGAGGAGGACCTGGCCCGGGCGCTCGGCCGGGTGCAGGGACTGGTCGAGCGGGCCCGGGGGACCTCGGGCGTGCTGCGCGAGCGGGGCCGTGCGGTGATCGCCGCGCTCGACGCGGCGGCCGACGTCGACGTGGTCTCCACCCTCGAGGCCGAGGCGGCGCGCCTGACCGCCGAGATCGCGCCGGCGGCCGACGAGACGGCGGCCGACCCGGTGCAGGCCGAGCTGGAGACCGAGGCCGGCGTGCTCGAGCCGAGGAGGCGGTGCTCCGGGAGCGTTGGGCCGACGTGCTCGGGGACGACCTGCCCGAGGACGCCATGGCCAAGGTGCGGGCGCGCACGGAGCCCCTGGCCCGGGCCGTGGCCCGCGAGCAGCAGGACATGACGGCCCTGGACGCCCGGCTGGCCACGCTGGAGCAGCGCCATGCGGCGGCCGCGGTCAAGGCGGATCTGCTCGACAACGAGTCGGCGGCACTGGAAACGACCACGGCCCGGCTGGAGGCGGACGTCGCGACGAGCCGGCTGGCGCTGGCCGGGGCGACCGAGCGGGCGGAGGCGGCGCAGCGGAGCGCCGACGAGGGCGACCAGGCACGGCACCGCAGCGCGGCCCGGGCCGAGGCGCTCGAGCGCGCCCTCCGCGACCTGCAGGGGGCCGGAGGCCGCGAGCTCTCCGCGGGGTCGACGGCGTGGTGGGCTCACTGCTCGACCTGGTCGAGATCGACGAGGGCTGGGAGGCGGCCTTCGAGGCCGCCGCGGGCGCCGGCGTGGCCGCCGTGGTGGTCGACGGGCGCCAGTCGGCCCACCAGGCCCTGGCCACCTTGCGCGAGCGCGGGGTGACCGGCGCGGTGCTGGCACCCCGGACGAACGGGAGCAACGGCGGCCAGGGAGCCACGGCGGCCACGGGAGCAATGGCTCGCCCTTCGCGCCAGCCCCGGCCCTCGACCTGCCGGCGGGATCGGGCGCCCAGTCCGTCCGCCGCCACGTGCGGGCCCGTCACGGGGAGGCCGTGGCTGAGTCCGTGCTCGATGCGCTGATCGGCCACGCCGTCCGCGTCGACGGCTGGGAGGAGGCGATCGACCTCTCGCTCGAGCGCAGCGACCTGATCGTGGTCACCCCCGAGGGCGACCGCTTCGCCGCCACCGGATGGCGGGTGCGCTCGTCGACCAGCGTGGTGACCGCGGCGGCCGTCGAGGACGCCCAGCAGCGGGCCACGGCGGCGGCGGCGGCGGCGGACGCGGCGCGGTTGGAGCTGGCCCGGTGCCGGACGGCGCTCTCGGAGGCCCGCGATGCGGCTGGCCGGGGCGGAGCGGGCCCTGGACCGTCACGTCTCGGCGCGCGCCACGGCGGCCTCGGACACCCAGCGCACCACCGAGGAGCGGCGGCGGCTGGACGAGGAGCTGACGGCGGCCCGGCAGGCCCGGATCGAGGCCGGGGAGCGGCTGGCGGCGGCGCAGGCGGAGCGGGACCGCTTGGCGCAGTCGGTGCCCCGGATCGAGGAGGCGGCGGCGGCATGGGGCGAGCTGGCCGTGCGGCGCCAGGCCCTGCGGGCGCGCCGCCAGGAGCTCGAGGTCCGGGTGGCCGGGTTGGCCGAGCGCCGACGTGTCCTGGCCGAGCGCCAGGCCGAGGTCGAGCGCCGCCTGCTCGGGCACGCCGAGGAGCGCGCCACGGCGGCCTCGCGGCGCCAGCGACTCGAGGCGGAGGGCGCCGCGCTGACCCGGTTGGAGGCGGTGGTCGAGGCCGAGCACGCCCGCCTGGACGGGATCTTCGACACCCTGCGCGGCGACTACCAGGAGCAGGTCGATGCCGTCCGCGCCGGCGGGGTGCGCCTCGAGCAACTCCGCCAGGATCGCCACACCACCGAGCAGCGCCTCGATGCGGTGCGCTCGCGCACGCGCGCCCTCGACCTGGAGAGCAACGAGGTCGCCCTGCGCTCCGAGACGCTCCACGAGCACATTGTGCGCGAGCTCGGCACCGTGCCCGAGGACCTGGTCGGGCTGCCCATCCCCGAGGTGCCCGAGGGCACCGGCATGGCGGAGCACGCGGCGGAGCTGGAGCGCAAGCTGGTGGCGCTCGGGCCGGTGAACCCGCTGGCGCTCGAGGAGCTCTCCTCCCTGGAGGAGCGGCACAAGGAGCTCGAGGTCCAGGTGGACGACGTGCGCGGTGCCCGGCGGGAGCTGCACGAGGTCGTGCGGACGCTGGACCACGAGATCATGACGTCGTTCGCCGCCGCCGCCGCCGACGTCAACGAGCACTTCTCGACCCTGGTCGCCCTCCTGTTCCCGGGCGGCACCGGGCGGATGGTGCTGACCGATCCCGAGGACCTGCTCAACACCGGCGTCGAGATCGAGGTGCGCCCGGCCGGGCGCAACGTCCGCCGGGTGTCGCTGCTCTCGGGCGGCGAGCGGTCCATGGCCGCCCTGGCCTTCCTCTTCGCCGTGTTCCGGAGCCGGCCCTCGCCCTTCTACCTGATGGACGAGGTGGAGGCCGCCCTCGATGACGTCAATCTCCACCGCTTCCTCGGCCTCGTCCGTGAGTTCCGCCACGAGGCCCAGCTCCTCATCGTCAGCCACCAGAAGCGCACCATGGAGACCGGGGACGCCCTCTACGGCGTCACCATGGCGCCCGGCGGCTCCTCCCAGGTGGTGAGCCAGAAGGTCGAGCGCCAGACCGAACAGATGGCCGAGAGCGGGCCGGCATGACCGGAGGCGGGCCGGCATGACCGGAGGCTGCGCATGACCGCGCTGTTCATCGCCATCGGGGTGGTCGTGGTGGTCCTGTTGGCCGCCCTGATCCTGATCGCCCGCGCCCGGCGGGCCTCGCGGCCGCCCCTCGCCCCGAAGAGCCCGACCCCGACGCTCGAGGAGCCGCCGCCCAGGATGCCGATCCTGGCTCCCGAGCGTGAGCCGGCTCCAGCCAAGCAGCCGGCCCCGCCGACGAAACCGGCACCCCCAGCCGAACCCGCGCCCGGGCCATTGGCCGAGCCGGTGCTGGAGGCCGAGCCGGAGCCGGCCACCTATCGCAGCCGCCTGGGCAGCGTCCGGGGAATTTTCAGCGGGGCCGTCTCGGCCCTACGGGGCGGCCGGATCGACGCCGCCACCTGGGACTCGCTCGAAGAGGCGCTCATCCGGGCCGACGTCGGCGTGCGGACCGCCGATGCCCTGCTGACGGACCTCAAGGCCCGGGTGGCCTCGAAGGAGATCGCCAGTGGGACCGATCTCCTCACGGCGCTCGGCGACGAGATCCGCGCCCTGCTCGACGTGGCCGACTCCCGCCAGCTCCGCTTCGCCGGGGACGCGGGCACGGTCGACGTGTGGTTGTTCGTCGGGGTGAACGGGGTGGGCAAGACGACCACCATCGGCAAGCTGGCGCGGCAGGAGTCGATGGCCGGCCATTCGGTCCTCCTGGCCGCCGGGGACACCTTCCGGGCCGCGGCGGCCGACCAGCTGGGCATGTGGGCCGAGCGGTCGGAGGTCGAGATCGTGCGGGGCGCCGAGGGCGGCGACCCCAGTGCGATCGTCTTCGACGCCGTGCAGCGGGCGGCGGCCCGGGGCAACGATCTCGTGCTGGCCGACACCGCCGGCCGGCTGCACACCAAGGTGAACCTGGTGGAGGAGCTCAAGAAGATCCGCCGGGTCGCCGACCGCGACCCGGGCAACGTGACCGAGGTCCTGCTCGTCCTCGACGCCACCACCGGGCAGAACGCGCTGATCCAGGCGAGGCAGTTCACCGAGGCGGTCGACGTGACCGGGGTCGTGCTGACCAAGCTCGACGGCACCGGCCAAGGGCGGCATCGTCATCGCGATCCAGCGCGAGCTGGGCATCCCGGTGAAGCTGGTCGGGCTGGGCGAGGGCGTCGACGACCTGGTGGCCTTCGACCCCGACGCCTTCGTCGACGCCCTCCTCGGGCTGGACTAACGAACTCGGCCCGAAGACTGGCGCGGGCGCGGCGGCATCACCCCGGTAGGCTGAGACGCCATGTTCGACGCACTTTCTGACCGCCTCGAGCGGATCTCGACCCGGCTCCGGGGCAAGGGCCGGCTCAGCGAGGCCGACCTCGACGAGGCGCTCGGGGAGATCCGGACCGCCCTGCTCGAGGCCGACGTCGAGCTGTCGGTGGCCCGCCGCTTCTGCGACGGCATCCGACTGCGGGTCAGCGCCGAGGAGCTCTCGAGGAGCCTCACGCCGGGCCAGCAGGTGATCAAGGCGGTCCACGAGGAGCTGGTCGGGGTCCTCGGCGGGGAGAGCCTCAAGATCTCCTACGCCTCGCGGCCACCGACCGTGGTGCTCCTGGCCGGTCTGCAGGGCTCGGGGAAGACCACGACCTCGGCCAAGCTGGCCCAGTGGTGGAAGCAGCAGGGCCGCAACCCGCTCCTCGTCGGGGCCGACCTGCAGCGGCCCGCCGCGGTCGAGCAGCTCCGGATCCTGGGCGCCCAGGCCGGGGTGACCGTGTTCAGCGAGCCGACCGATCCGGTGGCCGTGGCCCGGGCCGGGGTCGAGGAAGCCCGTCGCCTGGGCAAGGACGTCGCCATCGTCGACACCGCCGGCCGGCTGACCATCGACGACGCGCTCATGGAGGAGGTCCGGCGCATCTCCGACGCCACCGAGCCCCACTACACGTTCCTGGTCATCGACGCCATGACCGGCCAGGACGCCGTGGCGACCGCCAGCGCCTTCCACGAGACGCTCGCCCTCGACGGGGTGATCCTCACCAAGCTCGACGGTGACGCCCGCGGTGGGGCGGCCCTCTCCGTCAAGGACGTCGTCGGCCGGCCGATCGCCTTCGCCTCCACGGGGGAGCGGCTGTCCGACTTCGACCTGTTCCACCCCGACCGCATGGCCGACCGCATTCTGGGCATGGGCGACGTGCTCACCCTCATCGAGCAGGCCGAGCGCACCATGGACCACGACACGGTGGCCAAGGGCGCGGCCCGTCTCATGCAGGGCCGTTTCACCCTGGACGACTTCTTGTCCCAGCTGCACCAGGTCAAGAAGATGGGCTCTTTAGGCGGGCTGATGAAGCTCATGCCCGGCATGTCCAAGGAGATGCGCCAGGCGGCCGGCCAGATCGACGACGGCGAGATCTCGCGGGTCGAGGCGATCGTCCGCTCCATGACCCCGACCGAGCGCAACGACGTCTCCCTCCTGGACGGGTCACGCCGGAGCCGCATCGCCCGGGGCTCGGGGACCACTGCCCGAGGTCAACACCTTGCTCAAGCAGTTCAAGGAGATGCAGAAGATGATGAAGGGGGTGGCGTCGGGCAATATGCCCAACATCCCCGGCATGGGCGCGATGCCCGGAATGGGGGGGATGGGCGGCCTGGAGGGCGGGCCGGCCGCAAGCTGGCCGGCCCAGGCCGCGGCGGGCGGCGGCCCCGACTTCGACATGCTCTCCCAGCTCATGGGGGACAACGGCGATCTCTCGGGCGACAACCCGCTCTTCCCCGGCCTGCCGGCCCCGTCGGCTCCCCGGCCCGTGGTCAGCGGCAACAAAGGCACCAAAAAGAAGAAGAAGGGCGGTCGCGTCACCCCACCGAAAAGTCGGTAGGGCCGCTATCTGCCAGAATGGACGCACAAAGTCCAGATGATGGAGGAATCAGTTCGTGGCAGTGAAGCTCCGCCTGGTGCGGATGGGAAAGAAGAAGCAGCCGACCTACCGGGTCGTGGCCGCGGACAGCCGGTCACCCCGTGACGGGCGGTTCCTCGAGATCGTGGGTACCTACGCTCCCCGCGGCGCCTCGACGGCCGAGCCGGATGCGGTGATCAAGATCGACAACGACAAGGCCGTGAAGTGGTTGGTCAACGGCGCCCAGCCGACCGAGCGGGTCGAGAAGCTGCTGAAGACCTCGGGCGCCTGGGACGAGTTCGCCGCGGCGAGGTCGAAGTGACGAACCTCTACGAGGCCGGCGACATCAACACGGTCGACGGCGACGATCAGGTCGACATCAACTCGTCGGACGACGTGAACACCGACGCGGACACCGACACCGAGGACGAGGGCAACGAGCGCAACGACTCCCTCGACGGCGGCGACGCCGCTGGCCGTGCTCAGCTACCTGGCCCGCTCGCTCTCCAACGAGCCCGACGCGGTGGTCATCGACACCGAGGAGCGTCGGGGCGGCCTCCGCCTCAGCCTGCACGTGGCGCCCGACGACATGGGCCGAGTGATCGGGCGTCGGGGCCGGACGGCCCAGGCCATCCGGACGCTGGTCAGCGTGGCCGGCGCCAAGGACGGCATCGCGACCAGCGTCGACATCGTCGACGACTGATCTCCTCAAGGTCGGCCGGGTCACCAAGGCCCACGGCCTGCGCGGCGAGGTCGTCGTCCAGCTGTGGACCGACCTGACCGAGCGCCTCGACCCGGGCTCGGTGCTCACCGACGCCGCGGGGCACCCTCACCGTGGAGTCGGCCCGCCCGTTCCAGGACCGCTGGATCGTGCAGTTCGAGGGCGTCGTCGACCGGTCGCAGGCCGAGCGCATGCGCGGGATCGAGCTCGAGGCCGAGGCCGTCGACATCCCGGGCAAGCTCTGGGTGCACGAGCTGGTCGGCGCCACCGTGGTCGACGTGGCGGGCACCGAACTCGGGGCAGGTCCGGGCCGTCGAGGCCAATCCGGCCAGCGACCTGCTCGTGCTGGAGAGCGGCGGCCTGATCCCCCTGCGCTTCGTGACGGACAGCGACACCGCGGCGGGGACCCTGGTGGTCGACATCCCCGACGGCCTGTTGGATCCCTGACCACGGCCCGCCGATGCGGATCGACGTCTTCACGCTCTTCCCCGACGCCATCACGTCGTACTGCACCGCCTCGATTCTCGGGCGGGCCCAGCGAGTCGGGCGCCCTCGACATGCGTGTGCACGACCTGCGCCAGGGCTCGCTCGACAACCGGCGCACCGTCGACGACAGCCCCTTCGGCGGTGGCCCCGGCATGGTCCTGATGCCCGAGCCGGTGTTCCGCTGTGTCGAGGCCGTCGAGGCCGCCGGCCCGCTGCCCCGCCCACTGCTGCTCCTGGCCCCGGGCGGCCGGCCGTTCTCGACCAGTCGGTGGCGGCCGAGCTGGCCGCGCTCGCCGGGGGGTTCTCGCTTCTGTGCGGCCGCTACGAGGGGGTCGACCAGCGGGTGACCGACCACCTGGTCGACGGCGAGCTCTCGGTCGGCGACTTCGTGCTGGCCGGCGGCGAGCTGGCGGCCCTGGTCGTGATCGAGGCGGTGGCGCGGCTGGTGCCCGGGGTGCTGGGCAACGAGGCCTCAGCCCTCGACGAGAGCTTCTCGCGCCGGCCTGCTCGAGTACCCCCAGTACACCCGGCCGGCCGAGTTCCGGGGTTGGGAGGTGCCCGAGGTGCTGCGCTCGGGCGACCACGCCGCCGTGGCGGACTGGCGCCGCCTCCAGTCCCTGTTGCGCACGGCGGCCCGGCGGCCCGACCTGCTCGACCGAGCTGCGCCGGGAGGGCCGGCTGAGCGACGACGACGTGCGGTCACTGGCCGCGCACGGCTACGATGTTCCGTCCGGCACTGAGCCGGTGTGACGTTAGGACCTCTCATGCACCCGACCGAGATCATCGACCGCGACAGCCTGCGCGACGACATCCCCGAGTTCCGCCCCGGGGACACCGTCAAGGTGCACGTCCGGGTGGTCGAGGGCACCCGTGAGCGGGTCCAGGTCTTCCAGGGGGCGGTCATCCGCCGCCAGGGCGGCGGGGTGCAGGAGACCTTCACCGTGCGCAAGGTGAGCTTCGGGGTGGGCGTCGAGCGTACGTTCCCGGTGCACTCGCCGACCATCGCCAAGATCGAGGTGGTGACCCTCGGTGACGTCCGCCGGGCCAAGCTGTACTACCTGCGCGACCGTGTCGGGAAGGCGGCGAAGATCAAGGAGAAGCGGACCGCGGACCGTGGCGCTGACGCCGGGTCGACGAGGCTGGGGCGATGAGCGAGGAAGACCTCGAGCGGTACGAGGCCGAGATCGAGCTCGGCCTCGTGCCAGGAGTACCGGGCCGTGCTGCCCGTGTTCTCCTACGTGGTCGAGACCGAGCGGCGCTTCTATCTGGCCAACGAGGTCTCGCTGAAGGTGAGGTCCGATACGACGCCCGCCTGTATCGAGCTCGAGCTCAAGGACGCCTGGGTCTGGGACATGTACCGGCCGGCCCGCTTCGTGCCCACGTCCACGTGGTCACCTTCCGCGACGTGAACATCGAGCGCCTGCCCGAACAGGAGCTCTAGGCCTCTAGGCCGGCTCGGCCTCGGCGCAGGCACAATCACCGGTGGGGCCGACCGTTCCCTTTGCGTGACCCAAGAGCCTGTCAACCACCGCATCGCCCTCGGCCGTTCCGGTGAGGATCGGGCGGCCGACTGGTACGCCCGTCATGGCTACCAGATTGTCGAGCGGAACTGGCGCAGCCGCCGCGGCGAGATCGACCTGGTCTGTGCCCGCGACGAGGTCCTGGTCTTCTGCGAGGTCAAGACCCGGCTCAGCGACCGCCTCGGCGCCCCGGTCGAAGCGGTCACCCGAGTCAAGCAGCTGCGCCTGCGGCGCCTGGCCGCCGAGTACATCTCCCGGCACACCTGCGGTGGCCACCAGCCCCGATTCGACGTCGTCGCGGTTCTCGGGCGCTCGCTCACCGTCGTCGAAGATGCGTTTTGACGCATTCGCGGCGTAGGGTCACGGCTCATGGAAACTCTCATCGTCGAACGTCAAGGCGGGGTGGTCACCGTCACCATGAACCGCCCCGAGCGCAAGAACGCGGCCAACGCCGTCATGCTGCTCGAGCTGCCCGCCATCTTCGAGGAGATCGAGGCCAACGCCGAGGACCGGGTGTTGGTCCTCACCGGTGCCGGGGGGGCTTTCTGTTCGGGCGCCGACCTGGGGGACCCCAACGGACCGGCCCAGGACAACTCCCGGTCGCCGCTGGCGCGCATGCGCCGGCTGGGCGATGTGGCGCTGGCGCTGTACCGGCTGACCAAGCCGACCATCGCCAAGGTCGACGGGCATGCCGTGGGCGCCGGTCTCTCCCTGGCGCTCGGCTGCGACCTGGTGGTCTGCAGCGATCGGGCCAAGCTCTCCATGATCTTCTCGCGGCGCGGGCTCTCGCTGGACAACGGCGGCTCGTATCTCCTGCCCCGGCTGGTCGGCATGGCCCGGGCCAAGGAGATCGCCCTCTTCGGCGGCATGTACACGGGCGAGGAGGCGCTGGCCATCGGCTTGATCAACCGGGTCGTTCCGGCGGCTGAGCTGGACGCCTTCGTCGACCAGTGGGCGGCGACGCTGGCGGCCGGGCCGCCGCTGGCGCTGTCGATGACCAAGACGCTCCTGCAGGCCTCGGGGCACTCCTCCATGGAGGAGGCGCTGGAGAACGAGGCCCGTTGCCAGTCGGTCAATTTCGCCAGCGTCGATACCAACGAGGCCCTGGCCGCCTTCACGGAGAAGCGGGAGCCCACCTACATCGGTCGTTAGCTGAAGCGGGAGCTGAATGAGGTCGTTCCGTGAATGAAGCGGAACCGGCCTACCCGGCCGCCGAAGAGATGCAGGTCGCCCAAGAGAAATAGACTGGAAACGTGCTCAACGGAGTTCAAGGCATGGTCGGCGACACCGCCCTCGTCACCAGGGAGATCCGCGGCGGGCACAACCCGGGCCGGGTCCGGGCCCGGGGCGAGGAGTGGTTCGCCATTCCCCTGGATCCGGACGAGAACATCGGAGTGGGGACGGAGGTCGTGGTGGCCGACATAGAGCGCGGCCTCCTCGTTGTCTACGCTCGCGATAGTTAAAAGCGCCAGCAGACACGCCATCTACTGACCACCCTTCTCGGGTGTCCGGTCAATCCGCTGGCGCGGCGACCGGTTCCTGCTTCTTCCCCGGATCGGGGGTCTCGGGAGCAGTTCCACCGTCACCGAGGTGATGGCCAGCGCTCCTCCCTCCACAGGCTTTGGTGACCCGGCCCCGTGCTTCGGGGTCCGGGGCCTGAGTGGCCGAGCACTGCTCGGCCTCGCCCCAGGCAGCGAGATTGGCGGCCGCGTTGGTGTCGCGGTCAGCGATGAGGCCACAGTGCTCACAGCGAAAGACCCGATGGGCCAAGGTCATCTCTTGCCAGACCCACCCGCACGACGAGCAGGTCTTGGTGGAGGCGAAAAGCGCGGGGCCACCACCAAGGTGGCCCCGTACCACTCGGCTTTGTACCGCAGTTGGCTTCCCAGTTCCCCCCAGGCGGCGTCGTTGATGGACCGCGCCAGGTGGTGGTTCTTCACCATGTTCTTCACCGCCAGGTCCTCGATGCAGATGGCGCCGTGGGTCTTGGCGATCTGGCTCGAGAGCCGATGGGTGAAATCGTGGCGCCGGTTGGCCACCCGCCCATGGAGGCGTCCAAGACGAGCCCGTGCCTTGGCCCGGTTGGCCGAGCCGGGCACCTTGCGCGAAACGGACCGCGACGACAGGGCGATTGCCGGCCCGGCGGTTACCAGATGGCGTGGTGGGTCGATGCGGCCCCACTCGGACCGATCCGAGCCGGCCAACACGAGGAGTCCACGGCGAAGCGGCACCCAGCGTCTTCCGAGCGTTTCCATGCGTTCCACCAGTTGATGAGCGAGTACCCCGACCACGGGACCTCGACGTCGGGCCGAGCGCGGCGCTCGTCAACCTTGTTTTTGACCGCTTCGAGGCAGCGGTTGTAGGCGAAGCGCCGGGCACCGATGTGGCGTCGGACCTCTTCGGCCAGCACGGGATTATCGAGTGCGGTGAAGCGGAATGCTGCCATTCGGGCCATGGTGACCATCCTCGCGGGAGGGTGTATCACTCATATACCCGTGATCGAGGTCCGTGACGAGAGCACCATCGGCGCCTGTCGGCGGATGGACACGCACCGTCAAGAACGATTGGAGGTGGCGGGCTATGGCCCCCCCCGCCCCGGTACAATGAAGGAGTTGCTCGGTCGGGGTCGCCCCGGCTGTCTGAATGAGGAGTTGCAAGCCTGCGTCCGGTACGTGGCCAAGGTTTGTAGCTGCAACATTAAGGAGAACGCCATGCTGGCATCGACGGGTGAGATAGTCGGGATCGTTGTAGTCGTCGTAGTCGGTGGGGTTGGGTTAGCGGCCTGGTTCATGTCACGCTGCCTCAAGATCGTCCAGCAGGGCAGTGTCGGCGTGGTCAAGCGCCTGGGCCAGTTCAAGTCGGTCGACCAGCCCGGCCTGCGGGTCCTGCGGCCCTTCGTCGACCGCATGGAGAAGGTCGACATGCGTGAGTTCCCCATGACCGGGGACCAGCAGTCGGTGATCACCAAGGACAACGTCTCGCTGTGGGTCTCGGCCACCATCTTTTGCCAGGTGATCGACGTCAAGTCGGCCCTCTTCGAGATCAACGACTACCAGCTGGCGGTCGATCAGCTCTCCCGTACCGCCCTGCGGGCCGTCTTCGGCGAGCTGTCGTTGGACCAGGCGCTCTCCGAGCGCGAGACCATCAACACCCGTATGCAGGACCACATGGCCGACGCCACGCTCAAGTGGGGCGTGCGGCTCAACCGGATCGAGATCCTCGACATCACCCCGCCCACCAACGTCATTCAGGCCATGTCCGAGCAAAAGGAAGCCGAGCAGCACAAGCGGGCCGCCATCTTGAAGTCAGAAGGCGAGCAGCAGGCGGCCATCAACAGCGCCGGGGGACGCCAACAGGCCGCCGTGCTCGAGGCCCAAGGAGCCAAGGAGGCCGCCATCTTGCGGGCCGAGGCCGAGATGAAGGTGCTCGAGCTCCAGGCCGAGGGTGAAAAGAAGGCGTCCACCCTGCGCGGCGAGGGTGAGGCCTCCCGCCTGAACTCGCTGGACACCGCCACCATCAACCCGCGCACCCTGGCCGTCCTACAGCTGCGGGCCCTCCAAGAGATCGCCGCCTCCAACAACGCCAAGGTGGTGGTGCCCTACGAGGCGGCCAGCCTGATGGGGTCGGCCGAGGTGCTCTTGAGCACCCTCAAGTCGGGCACCTCGGACTCCAAGGACTCGCCCGAGAAGCAGAACGGCGCGGGAGTCATCACCCCCTCCACCTGACCTTGCGCCTGACCGACTCATGGGAGCGGAGCACGGCTCGCCGTCCTTTCCGCCAGTGGAGCACAAGCCGATCGCCTGTGACACCATGTTGCAGGTCGAAGAACCGAACAACGTGCAGAGAGTGCGCGTCCGGTTGTGGCTACGAGGCCATCCGGGCCACATGAGGTCGAGATCTGGCGTCGAGAACATCCACTGCGCCCTGGAGGATCAACGTGATGGCGGATGACAGCGGCGGACTCTCTCGAAGCGTGGGGCTTGCTCGAGAGCGATGACAACCTCCACCTGCCCACGTCCGATGATTCCTGGTGGACCGAGACAGTGTGGTTCTCCTGGATGGTGCCCGAAAGAAAGATGCTCGGATATTTCTATCCGGCCTTCAGGTCGAATCTCGGCGTCATGTTCGGAAACGTGTTGGTGACCGATGCGTCGGCAGATCTCCCGTGGGAGATCCCGTTCTTCGAGGAATTCTGGCATTTGAAGATGCCGACCGACCTAGATCTTCGCTCGGCATCCATGGAGAACGGGATGGGGCTGAAGTGCCTCGAACCTGGCAGGGTCTTCGAGTTCTCTTTCCGCCAACGTTCGCTGGAGATAGATCTCCGCTATGAGGCCCTCATGAAACCGCTTGTGACGAGGGGCGAGCCGCCGTTCAATCATGGAAGCCATATCGATCAGCCCGGTCGGGTTACGGGAACCATGACATTGCGAGGTGAAGTGATCCCCGTCAACTGCCTTTCCATGAGGGATCGATCGTGGGGGATCCGGCGCGATGGCCGGCAGCCCAAAGTGGGGTACTCCTACGCCACGGCGTCGGAACACAGCGCGGTCCTTTCGATATCGGTGACCAACCGGGCAGATCAGGATCTCATCACCACCGGCTTTCTCATGCGGGACGGCGAATGGTCCCGGCTCGCCGGCGGCACCCGAGAGGTGGAGCGCGACGCCAGCGGCCGACCGGCACGGATCACGATCTCTGGAATCGATGAGTTGGGCCGGACGGTTGAGTCTGTCGGTACCGTGGCCAGTCGGCAGGTGTTCAAGTGCTACCCGAGCATGTTCTGTTGGAACAGCTTGGTCGAATGGGAACTTGATGGCCGCGCCTGCTGGGGAGAAGACCAGGATATCTGGCACCCCGAAAAGTGGCGCGAGTATGCCCTGGACCATCGAGCACATTGAAGAATGCTCCATGAAGTTCGGTGTGGATCTGCAGCGCTGCAATCCAAGGTCGTGGGTGGACTTGGCGCAGAACGCGGAGGACCTTGGCTTTGAGTCGCTCTGGGTTGCAGAGCACCTGATCTTTCCACAGGAGATAGCGACCGGGCCGGCGGATGACCATGTCAAGGTCGATCCCTCACTTCCCTTGTTCGATCCATTCGTGGTGTTGGCGACACTCGGCGCGCAGACAGAGACGATTCGGCTGGGGACAAACATCTTCAACATCGGACTTCGCCATCCCTTTGTCACGGCGCGGTCCGTGGCCACGACCGATCTGATGACAAATGGACGTATCACCCTCGGTGTCGGCTCGAGTTGGCTTCGCCAGGAGTGGGATGCCGTCGAACTCGACTTCGATTCCCGTGGAGCGCGGGTCGACGAGGCGATCGATATCTGTCGAGCGCTCTGGTCAGAGGAGTTCGTCGAGCACCACGGCCAATTCTTCGATTTTGCGCCGGTCGTCTTCAACCCGAAACCCATCCAAGCACGGCTCCCGGTTCACATCGGCGGGGACAGCATTCGAGCACTGAAGCGTGTCGTGGAACGCGGAGACGGGTGGATTGGCATGCTGCAGACCGTCGATTCGTTCGCCACGGCCACAGGATGGCTGGAGCGGGCGTGCGACGCAGCCGGGCGCGAGTTATCACGACATCGAACGAACTGCGTTGGCTCGACACCCCGACCCCGAGGAGATTGAGCAATGGAAGAGGGCTGGCGCCACTCGACTCATCGTCTCCCCTTGGAGTAGGTCCACCGAAGCCGTGGCGTCCCTTCGCCAGGTTTCGTATCGCCTGCAGGGTCGCTTCGCATTGAGGACGGCCTGATGGACGACAACAGCGAGCTCTCACCGGAAATGACGAGTTGGATTGCTTCGGAGACAGGGGCCGTCCGGGTTTCTGCTGAGCGGAGAAGCGCCGGGGGGTCTCGAGCGGGGTTCGCCGTCGACATCCAACGTGACGATGGGATCGAAGAGGCGCTTTGGCTCAGGATGGACCTGGGGTATGGGCCCTTGAGCAATACGCCGTTTACGCTGCGACGGGAAGCTGCCGTCTACCGATCATTGCAGGGCACAGCCGTCCGCGTGCCTCACCTGGTCGCAGTGCACCCGACCGATGAGGCCTTTTTGATGCGCAGGGTCGAGGGCCGGAACTGGTTTGCCGAGATCAAGGATCCCGAACGTGCCGTGGCGATCGCATCGGACTTCATGGCGCAGATTGCTGCGCTCCACAAGATCGATCCGAGCACGCTCTCACCTGCCGGGATTCGAACAGCACAAGCCCGTCTCGGCGTACGTGGAGGATGAGATCGACATCTGGGAGCGTGTCCACCTGGATGGAGCCGCCGAACGAGAACCCCTTGTGATGATGGCCGCGGCATGGTTGCGTCGGCATCTGCCCGATGACACAGGGACCTCCGTTGTCTTTGTACAAGGCGATACCGGTCCGGGCAACTTCATGTATCGAGATGATCGCGTTGCGGTCGTTCTCGACTGGGAGAACGCGCACTTCGGTGATTTTCACGACGATCTGGCTTGGATCTATGTCCGCGATCTCCAGGAGCGGTTCACGTATCTGCCGGATCGCTTGGCCGACTACGAACGACAGAGTGGCCGTATCGTTGACGAGAGCAGACTTCGCTATTTCATCGTTCTGGCGCAAATGCGCTGCGCTATCGGTACTCTCAACGCTCTGGCCGTTCACGACGCCCGGGGCGAGATGGCCAACCATCTCATCTACAGTGCCTTACATCTGCGGATGTTGGCCGAGGCGCTGGCGGGCGCGAACGGGATCCCCGTTCCCGACTTCTCACCCCTGGCCGACGAGCCTCCGGCGACGGCGTGGACATGGTTGTACGAGGTGGCCCTCCAAGAACTCCGAGAGACCGTCGTTCCGGGCCTGGCCGACAACGCCTTCGCCAACCGTCGTGCGAAAGGTGTGGCGAGGATGCTGAAGGTGCTCGGGGAGAATGATCGTCTTGGCCCCGCTCTCGAGAAGGCCGAGCTCGCCGACCTCGAGAACGTGCTGGGTCGTGGCGTGGACAGCACCGGCGATGGTCGCGAAATGCTCTGTCACTCCGTGTCGACGGGAGCTCTCGACGAGCGAGAGGGCATTCGATACGGGTTGCGGTACGTCAATCGTCAGACCGAATTGCTCCGTCGCGCGATGGGCGAGTTGGCCAACCGCCACTATTCACCGGTCGGAATTCACCGCGCCCGGCCCAGGTGAACGACGTGATTGGTCCGGACATGGGTGCCCTGACGCTCTGGGAGCTCGCCGTTGAACGGGCTGATCGAAGCCCCGGGGCCGTATTCGCCATATCCGAAGACGGAACCGAGACGACGTTTTCGGAGCTTCGAGATCGAGCCGCACATCTCGCTGAGTGGTTTGGGCAACATGGGGTGAGTCCGGGAGAGAGTGTTGTGTGGCAGTTGCCGACGGGGGTCGAGGCCGTCACTCTCGCCCTCGCTCTTTCTCGGCTCGGTGCAGTCCAGATACCCGTTCTCCCCTCTCTGGGGAGGAGGGAATTGGGCCACGTGCTCACCCAGACCGGCGCGTCGATTCTCGCTGTCCCCTCCCGGTGGGGACAGCGAGATCGTCACGAGCAGGACAACCTCGCCCGAGAGTTCACGCATGTCCGGGTGCTGCGGGTGCCGTCCGAGATCGAGAATGTTCCGGCAGGCGTGTCGCCGACCCCCCGCCCTCGCGCTCACTCATGGGTCTTTTATACGTCGGGGACCACTGCGGCGCCGAAGGGCGCCCGCCATTCAGACGCCACCCTCACCGCTTGCGCCCGTGGGATGGTGGATCGGTACGATGTGACGCCGTCGGATCGCATCGCGTTCGTGTTCCAGGTCACGCACATAGGTGGTATCGCGTGGGTCTACGCCACGATGTTGTCAGGCTGCGGGCTAATTCTTGTGGAGAAATTCAACCGAGAGGCCACTTGGTCGTTGCGACGGCACGGTGTGACGTTGGCCGGCGGCGCGGCCTGCCCTTCCTGCACGAATTCCTGGCGGCGCAGAGGGCCATGCCTGAGGGTGAGCGACTGTTTCCCCGTGTGAGGGCGTTCACGTTTGGAGGAATGCCCAAGCCGCCCAGTATTCACTACGAGATCAAACGTGCATGCGGCGGCGCAGGTGTCCTCGGTGCGTATGGCATGACCGAAGCCCCGATCCTCACTGCAGCCGGTCCGGCGCTTTCGGATGACGAGCTCGCCAATTCGGAAGGGCCGCCGATGCCTGGGGTGGAGCTGAGGTTCGTAGGAGCCGATGGGATTGCGGTTGCCCACGGGGAAGTCGGCGAGCTGCGCGTGAAGGCTCCCCAGGTGATGATGGGTTATGTGGACCCGGCTCTCGATGCCGACGCCTTTGACGACACAGGGTTCCTGCGGACCGGCGATCTGGGCCGGCTGGATCCCGGCGGCAACATCATCATCACCGGCCGCCTCAAGGACGTCATCATTCGCAAAGGCGAGAATGTGTCCGCCAAGGAACTAGAAGACCTCTTGTTCACACACGCGGCGATCCGGGACGTCGCCGTCGTAGGGCTTCCCGACGAGGCCAGAGGCGAGTTGGTGTGCGCCGTCGTTGTGTCAGACGACGCGTCCATCAATGTGACGACGATTGCCGAGTTCCTGGCCGAGCGTGGCCTGATGCGGCAGAAGCTTCCCGAACGAGTGGAACTCACCGATTCGCTGCCGCGCAATGATGCTGGCAAGGTCGACAAGAGGGCATTGCGGCAACGCTTTGTGGAGAACTGAGCGCGGCATCAAGGCTCGTTGAGCGACGCGGTCGGCAGCGGCAGGTGGGCGTCGAGGATGGCCAAATAGGGCTCGACGTCTCCTCGGTGCGGGAGTCGGCGCAACTCATCAGCGGTGCGACGGCTGTTGACCGCACGTACCGCCTCCCATGGAGTGACATCGAGCGTCCAGCCCGGTTCCCCCTCATGGCTGCGCCAAATCCGGTCGTCGTGGCAAACCTCGATGGCGCCGAGACCGGCGTCACGCAATGGCTTGGCGAAACGCGGCCAGTGTTCTGGGGAGCATCACTTCGACCTCGAGCGCGCCGTGGTCAGGCGCCGCCGACGGCGCCGCGGAAGTCGTGTTCGTGCACGGCCAAGTCACCGAAGAGCACGCCGCCGGGCCCGTTGAGAATGGCCGAGATGGCGCTGTCCAGAGAGAGCCACTCCTCGGTGAGTTCGCCGACGCTCTGGTCCCGCCGGGCCTCGACCAGGCCTTGCAGCCATGCGGAGACCGGCCCCGGAGGCGACTCGCCCTGGCCGATGGCCGCCGGCATGGACACCACGTGCGCCAGCAGGTCGAACACGGTCCATAAGGGACAGGCGGGGACGGTCCGGCCAAGATCGCCGGGGTCGAGGCCCTCGGCGAGAACGGCCATCCCCCCCGCGTCGTGCGGTAGGCAGCGAAGAGCTCGTCCGCGGGATCGCTCAACTGGCCCTGGCTTTCATCGCCTCGAGGGGCGAGTGGTCGACCGCGGCGTGGGCAGGGCGGCGTCGACCTGCTCGGCCAGTTCGCACGGGTTGTCGAGGGGGTCGAGCGCGTCGACTCGGGTGGCGAGGTATCGCACCTGGGCACGGAAGAGCTCGCCGCGTCCTCCTCGTCGAGCGGGTCAAGGAGGTGGGCCTCGACGGCGCGCAGGCCGCGCGTCGAGGGTCACGAGCAGGTCGACGCCCTGCTCGGTGGCGACGATGCGGCGGGCCCGTCGATCGGCGGGGTCGGGCTCGGCGCTCGATCAGCCCGGCCGCTTCGAGGTCGTCGAGGAGATACGTCATGACCGTGCGGTCGATGCCGAGGTGCTGGGCCAGGGCCAGCTGGCTGCCGACCGCCGACTGGGCGGCGGACGCCAGCACCTGGTAGCCCCGGGGACCGCCGGGCAGCTCGGCCACGGCGTCGTGCGCGGCGGTGACGTAGGCCCGGAAGACCACTCCGAGTCCCCACCCGAGATCGTCCGCCAACGCGGCATCACAGCTGGCGGCCAGCAGACCGGTCGGATCTGCTTCGTTGGCGTACCGCGCTCACGCACGCCATCATACGGTTCCCGTGCTCCGCAGAAGGTCGTTTGCAAAGATAGTCTTGATAGCATATGATCTTCGTAGAATCTCAGAGGACGATGGACAGGAGCCAACATGACGGTCAGCGAGCAGGCCCATCGGCCGACGGTGGTAGTGGTCGGCGGCGGCTACGGCGCGTACGGCGGTAGCCAAGGCATTGGACGACACGATGAACGTGGTGCTGGTCGAGCCGAAGGACGCGTTCATGCACAACGTCGCGGCGCTCCGGGCGCTGGTCGACCCCTCCTGGTTGCCGCGGATCTTCCTGCCCTACGACGGGCTGCTGGCCCACGGGCGGGTGGTGCGGGATCGGGCCGTGACCGTCGAGCCGGGCCGTGTCGTCACCGCGTCGGGCGAGGAGATCCCGGCCGACTACGTCGTCCTGGCCACCGGCTCGAGCTACCCCTTCCCGGCCAAGACCGACCTGGTCGACACCGAGCACGCCTTCGAGCAGGTCCGCGCCACCCACCGCGCCCTGTCGCAGGCGGATCGGGTGCTGCTGCTGGGCGCCGGACCGGTCGGCATCGAGTTGGCCGGCGAGATACGAGCCGTCTGGCCCGACAAGTCGATCGTCCTGGTCGACGCGCCGTGACGAGATCCTCGGACGGGCCGTTCATGCCCGAACTGCGGGCCGAACTCGGACGCCAGCTCGAGGAGTTCAAGGTCGAGGTGCTCCTCGGTAGCCCGCTGCGCCAGGCGCCTCCCACCGAGCCCGGCGAGCTGGGCACCTTCACCGTGACGACCGAAAACGGAGTCGGAGGTGACGGCGGACCTGTGGTTCCGCTGCTACGGCGTCGTGCCCAACAGCGATTACCTGGGGCAGGCGCTTTCGTCGGCCCGCCGGGCCGACGGGTACGTCGAGGTCGGCCCCACGCTGCAGGTGGTCGGGCAGACGACGGTGTTCGCGCTGGGTGACCTGTCGACGGCCGACGCCAAGATGGCCGGTTTCGCCGGGCACCAGGCCGCCACCGTCGGCCGCCAACATCACCGCGCTCGCCTCGGGGAGCTCCGAGCTCGTCGACTACCAGTCGATGGGTACGGCGATCGCGGTGCCCATCGGGCCGACGGGCGGCGCCGGCCAGTTCCCCGGGCAGGACCACATCGTGGGCCCCGAGGTGATCGCCGAGGTCAAGGGTCGGGACATGATGGTCGATCGGTTCACCGCGCTGTTCGGTCTGGCCGTCGCCGCGGGGGAATGACCGCCTCGTCCCGTTGCCTGCCTGACCAGTCTCGCCTCATCGGTCTCGGTCGAGGGCCGCGTCGCCATGGCCGGCGCCCTGCGGGAGGTGTGCAGACGTATCCCATGTGCCGAGGACACAGCCGCAGAACGGTGACCTAGCGTCGGGTCCGATGAGGGTGGAGCCAGCGGGCGGAGATCGGCACACACTGTGGGACCGGCTCCCGATCGGGCCACGGCGAGCCCCGGCGTCGCCAGACCGGCCCTCGTCGACCCAGGCTCCGATCACCCGGGCTCCGCCAAGCTTGTCCCGGGCGACCACGGCCTCGTCGTCCAACCACCAGCCCAATCCGAACCCGACGACGTCGGCCCCACCCGAGCCGGACCAGACCCGGGCCGGGCATATCGCGCCGGTGGGCCATCGCGCTCGCGGTGCTCCTCCTCGTCGTCGTCGGTCTTTCCGCCGCCCTCGTCGTCACCAACCTCCGAATCTCGGGTCGGCCCGACCTCAGCAGGAAGCAGGTCAACGCCATCGCCCGCAAGCAGGCCAGCACCGCGGTCTCCCGGCTGCAGTCCCAGCCGCCCGCGGCGGTTCCGGTGTACCGGGCGGTGGAGGCCGCGTTCGTGGTGGTCCAGTCCGAGGGGGGCGCCGCGGGCACCGGCGACCTCGGCAGCGGCGTGATCGTCGACTCGCAGGGCGACATCCTGACCGCGCTCCACGTCGTGCGGGGCGCGTCGACCATCAAGGTCATCTTCGCCGACGGGACGACCTCGGCGGCGTCCGTCACCTCGTCGGACGCCGAGCCACGACATCGCGGTCTTGAACCGTCGACCGCTGCCGGCCGTCGTCGTGCCGGCGGTGCTGGGCGGCGCGCCGCAGATCGGCGACGAGGTCTTCGCCGTCGGGCAACCCGCTCGGCCTCGTCGCCTCGCTGTCGGCCGGGGTGGTCTCGGGGTTGAACCGCACCTTTACGCCGGCAGGCGGGCGCGTCGCTGACGGGGATGATCCAGTTCGACGCGGCGGTGAATCCGGGGAGCTCCGGCGGCCCGCTCCTCAATGCGAAAGGTCAGGTGATCGGGATCGTGACCGGACTCGCCAACCCCGCAGGGAACGACGAGTTCGCCGGCATCGGCTTTGCCGTGCCGATCGCGACCGCCGGTGGAGCCGCAGGAGCCCCGGCCAAGTGAGCGAGTCGACCGACGGCACCGCCGCGGTAACCGCCGAGGTCGATCGAGGTCGCTCGAGGAGGTGCTCTACCACGTCAAGCGGGTCATCGTCGGCCAGGACGTGCTGCTCGAGCGGATGGTCGTCGCACTCGTCGCCCGCGGCCATCTGCTCGTCGAGGGCGTGCCGGGATTGGCGAAGACCCTCGCGGTGAAGACGTTCGCCGACGCGCTCGGCGTCGAGTTCCAGCGGATCCAGTTCACGCCCGACCTCGTGCCGGCCGACATCGTCGGCACGAGGATCTACAACCAGAAGCTCGGCGAGTTCGAGGTGTCGCTCGGCCCGATCTTCGCCAACCTGGTGCTCGCCGACGAGGTCAACCGCGCGCCGGCCAAGGTGCAGAGCGCCCTCCTCGAGGCGATGCAAGAGCGCCAGGTGACGATCGGCCGCGAGACCCACGCGCTCCCTGACCCGTTCCTCGTGATGGCGACGCAGAACCCGATCGAGTCCGACGGGACCTACCCGCTGCCCGAGGCGCAGGTCGACCGGTTCATGCTCAAGGTGCTCGTCGACTACCCGAGCGCCACCGAGGAGTTCGTCATCGTCGAGCGGATGGTCGCCGGCCTCGAGACGGTGCGCGAGGTGATGAGTGTCGAGCAGCTGCGCCACCTCCAAGAGGCGGTCCGGACCGTGTTCGTCGATCCCGTCGCTGATCGAGTACGCGGTCACGGTGGCGTCGGCCACCCGTGAGCCCGACGACGGTCGGCCTGCACGAGCTCTCGCCGTACATCACGTTCGGCGTGAGCCCGCGGGCCTCGATCAACATGGTGATCGCAGCGCAGGCGCTGGCGCTCGTGCGGGGCCGGCAGTACGTGTTGCCCGAGGACCTGCGCACGATCGCGCCCGACGTGCTCCGGCACCGCTTGGTGCTGTCGTACGAGGCGTTCGCCGACGACGTGACCGCCCAGCACGTCATCGACGCGGTCCTGAGCACGATCCCGGTCCCCGACGTCATTCTGCGATCCGGCGGCAGCTAGCCCGAGAGGGGACGCCATGGATCCAGCTGACCTCTTGACGCCCGAGGGGATGCTGCGCCGTCTGCACTGGCAGGTCGTCCGACGGCTCGACGGGCGCCTGCAGGGCGACTACCGGACGCTGCTCCGGGGCGACGGCACCGACTTCCTCGACCTGCGGGCGTACGAGTGGGGCGACGATGTCCGCCACATCGACTGGAACGTCACGGCCCGCATGGACGAGCTGTTCGTCCGGGACTTCATGGAGGACCGCGAGCTCACCGCGTGGCTCCTGCTCGACCGCTCGCGATCGATGGCGTTCGGCCCGGCCGAACGGACCAAGGAGCACGTGCTGTGCGAGCTCGCGGCCGTCTTCGGCCAGTTGCTCGTGCGCGACGGCAATCGGGTCGGGGCCATCGTCTTCGACGGGGCGCGCCACTGGGTGCTCCCGCCACGGCAAGGCCGGAACCACGTCCTCGTGCTGATGCGACAATCTGCTTCGCCCGGTCGAGGCGGCGGCGTCGACCGACCTCGCCAAGCTCTTCGGCACGGCCGAGCAACTCGTGCGCCGACGCTCGCTCGTCGTCGTGATCTCCGATTTCGTCAGCGAGCCGGGCTGGGAACGACCGCTCCTCCGCCTCACCCGGCGACACGAGGTCGTCGCGGTCCGGATGGTGGATCCCCGCGAGCACGAGCTCCCCGCCGCCGGCTTGCTGTACGTGCAGGACGCCGAAACCGGGGAGCAGCTGCTCGTCGACTCGAGCGATCCGGAGTTCCGCCGCCGTCTGCACGCGCTGGCCGACGATCAGGACGAGACCATCCGCCGGTCGGTCGCCCGGGCCCGCATCGATCTCCACGTCGTGTCGACCGAGGACGATCTGCTGCGGCGCGTTCGTGCGGATGGCGGCAACGTCGGCGGCCGGGGCGCCGATGACCTTCGCCACGCCGGAATGGCTGCTGGGCGCTGCTGGTCGTGCCGGCGGTGGTGGCCGTCTACGTCGCAGCACGCCGCCGGCGGGCCCGACGGATCGAGGAGCTCGCGGCGCAGGGACTCCTCGTCAGCGGCCCCGGTCGCGACCGGGCTGGCGCCGGAACCTGCCGTTCGCGTTGTTCGCCGCCGCGCTCGCCCTTCTGGCCTTGGCGGTCGCCCGGCCGATGGCGACGATCAAGACGCCGCGGCTCCAGGCCACCGTCGTCCTGGCGATGGACGTCTCGAACAGCATGGGAGCCAAGGACGTCAAGCCCAGCCGCATCGGCGCGGCGAAGTTGGCCGCCCGCGACTTCGTCCGCGATCAGCCGTCGTCGGTCAAGATCGGCGTGGTGGCCTTCGGCCCAGTGCGCTGATCGTCCAGACGCCCACCTTCGATCACCCCGCGGTCCTGCGGGCCATCAACGACCTCTCCCTGGGCGGCGGCACCTCATTGGCGACGGGCATCCTCACGTCGCTCGACGCAATCGCCGGCAAGACGCTGAAGGTCAACGTCAAGGCGCTCAACGAGGACAACTCGAACGAGGTCAACATCGGCTACTTCGGGGGAGCGACGATCGTGTTGATCTCCGACGGCGAGAACACGAGTGCAGATCAACCCGGTGACGATGGCCCGGCTGGCGTCGACCGCGGGGGTGCGCATCCAGACGATCGGCGTCGGCACCGTCGCCGGCACGACGGTGCAGATCGAGGGGTTCAGCGTCGCCACCGCGCTGGATCCGCAGACGCTCGAGAACGTCGCCAAGGTCACGAACGGGACCTACCACCAGGTCGACGACCGCGCCGCGGTGCGCCGAGGTGTCCCACACCATCGATCTGCACTTCACGGTGGTGAGCGAGCACATCGAGATCTCCGCCCTCTTCGCCGCCGCGGCCATGCTGCTCCTCGTCGTGGGCGGCGCTGCTCTCGGTGCTGTGGTTCGGGCGGGTGATGTGAGGTGAGCTTCGCCTGGCCCTTCGCGCTGCTCCTCCTGCTCGCCGTTCCCGTCGTGCTGGGCCTGTACGTCATCGCACTGCGCCGGCGACGCCGCCAGGCGATCACGTACTCGAGCCTCGCGCTGTTGCGCGCCGCCGTTCCCCGACGGAGTCGCTGGCTCCGGCACGTGCCCGTGGCCGCGCTGCTCGCCGCCATCGGCGTGCTGGCGATCGCGTCGGCGCGACCCGAGCTCACCGAGGACGTGCCGACCCAGAAGACGTCGATCATCCTGGCGCTCGACGAGTCGGGCTCGATGTGCTCCACCGACCTCAACCCGAACCGACTGGCCGTGGCCCAGCAGGGGGCGCTCCAGTTCGTCAACTCCGAGCCGAGCGGCACCCAGATCGGTCTGGTGCTGTTCAACGGGTTCGCCGAGCTCGCCGTCCCGCCGACGACCGATCGCGGCGCCCTCGATCACGCGCTCGACCACCTGACGACCGGCCCCGGCACCGCCATCGGGGCGGCGATCTTGCAGTCGCTCGACGCCATCGCCCAGGTCGATCCCCAGGTCAAGCCGGTCGCCAACTCGGTGCTGGGCGCCGAGGCCACTCCGTCCGAACTCGGGGGACGAGCGGTCCGGCGGCACGCGGCACGACGGCACCGAGCGAAGCCGGGATCCAAAGGCTACGTCCCCGACATCATCGTGCTGCTGACCGACGGGGCCAACAACCGGGGCATCACCCCGCTGCAGGCCGCCCCGTACGCGGTCGCCCGACGGGTCCGCATCTACACGATCGGCTACGGCACGACGCACCCGGGCCCGCTCGACTGCACTCCCCAGCAGCAGGGTGGCTTCGGCGGCGGTGGGCTTCGGCGGCGGCGGGTTCGGGGGCGGCGGCTTCGGCGGCGGCGGCTTCGGCGGGGGTCCGGGTTCACCCCTGGTGGCCGACCTGCCGCCGCTGAGAGAGGTCTCGCGGATGACCGGCGGCAAGAGCTACACCGCCCGAACCGCCTCGCAGCTCTCGGAGGTGTTCGCCAACCTGTCCAAGGAGGTGAAGGTCCAAAAGGAGCACGACGAGGTGACGGCCGAGTTCGCCATCGTCGGGGCGTTGCTGGCGCTGGCGGCGTTTGCCGCGTCCATCCGTTGGGGTGCTCACCCCTAACCCCGGCAGATCCTCGTCGGCCGAGGTCCGTCTCAGCCCGCTCCACGCGACGATACCGGACTCGGCGAGAAGCAGAACGTATCCGTCGCACTCTCGAGCCGAACGCAACCGTTCTTCGGCATGCTCGCCTGCGATCGCTGCTGCGACCCTGACCGGCGCCGTGGGCCAGTCGGTCTCGGTCGAGGTCCACGTCTCCAACGGCCTGCCCGGGCTTCACCATCGTGGGCCTGCCCGACGCCGCCGTGCGCGAGTCGCGCGACCGGGTGCGGGCCGCCCTGCTCTCGAGCGGGCTGCCCTGGCCGCTGCGCCGGGTCACCGTCAACCTGGCCCCGTCGGGCGTTCGAAAGGGGGGAGCCGGGCTCGACCTGGCCGTCGCCGTGGGCGTGCTGGTGGCCACGGGCCAACTCCCGCCGGCGTGCACCGAGAGCGCTCGCCTTCTGCGGCGAGCTCGGGCTGAACGGCTCGTTGCGCCATGTCCCGGGCATGATCGCCCTGGCCGACGCCACGGCGCCCTTGGAGCTGGTCGTGCCCCTGTGCGACGCCCGGGAGGCCTTCTTGGTCCGCGGCGACGCGGTACACGGCGTGTCGTCGCTGGCCGAGCTGGCCCAGATCCTGCGGGCCCGGAGCGACGTGGCCCACCATCCCGCCCGCGCCACCCGGCCGCGCCGGCGCCCGATCTGCCCGACCTGGCCGACGTCAGGGGACAGCCCTTCGGGCGCCACGCCCTCGAGGTGGCGGCCGCCGGTCGGCACCACCTGTTGATGGTGGGCCCGCCGGGATCGGGCAAGACCATGCTGGCCGAGCGCCTGCCGGGCCTGTTGCCCGCCTTGACCCCCGAGGAGTCGCTGACGGTGACCAGGGTGCACTCCGCGGCCGGGTGCCTCCTCCCCGACGGGGTGCTGGTCAGCCACCCGCCGTTCCGGGCCCCGCACCACAGCGCCTCGCTGGTGGCGCTGGTCGGCGGGGGCAGCTGGTCGTTGCGCCCCGGCGAGATCAGCCTGGCCACACATGGAGTGCTCTTCCTCGACGAGATGGGGGAGTTCCCGGTGGCCGCCCTCGAGGCGCTGCGCCAGCCGCTCGAAGAGGGCGTGATCCGGGTGAGCCGGGCCGGCGGCACCGTCGCCTTTCCGGCCCAGTTCCTCCTGGCCGCGGCCATGAACCCGTGCCCCTGCGGGGAAGGGGTCTTCGACGGCGCCTGCCGCTGCACGGACGCCGACCGCGCCCGGTACACCCGGCGCCTCTCGGCCCCGCTCCTGGACCGATTCGATCTCGTCGTCCCGCTGGCCCGTCCGGACCCCGACCAGCTGTTGGCGGACACCCCCGGCGAGTCCACCGCGGTCTCCGCCGCCCGGGTGGCCGCGGCCCGTGCGCGGGCCGCCGCCCGGGACGGCTCCGGGCACCGGCGAGCCGCCGCTCCATCCCGAAGGCGGCCGGGCTGCTGGCGGCCAAGCTGCGCGAAGGCGCCCTCACCGCACGGGGACTGCACAAGGTGGCGCGGGTGGCCCGCACGGTGGCCGACCTGGTCGGAGCCGAGCAGGTCGACGAGGAGCACGTCTGCCGATGCCCTGTGCCTGCGCACCGCCCGCACGGTCGTGACCCGATGAGCGCGGCGGCTCAGGGTCCCGAGCCCAGGGCCTGCCCGAGGAGGCCTACGCGGCCGCGCTGGCATCGGTGCCCCAGGTGGGCCCGGCCACGCTGCGCCTGCTGTTGGCGACCGACGCCCCGTCCGTGGCCTGGTCGCGGTCGTCGTTCGCCGGCGACGTCGCCCGCATCTGGCAGCGGCACGAGGAGAAGGGGATCGAGGTGTGCTGGCACGGCGGACCGGGCTATCCGGCCCGCCTGGAGAACGACCCCGACGCGCCCGGCGGTGCTCTTCTGCCAGGGAGATCCGGAGGCGGTGCGCACGGCATCCGACGGTGGCCCTGGTCGGCACCCGGAGCCCGACCCGCTACGGGATCGGCGTGGCGGCGCAGTTCGGGGCCGACCTGGCCGCGCTCGGTGTCAGCGTCGTCTCCGGCCTGGCCCTCGGGATCGACGGGGCGGCCCACGAAGGGGCCACGGCCTCCGGGCGCGCCGCCCATCGCCGTGGTGGCGGGCGGTCTGGACGATCCCTACCCGCGCCGCAACGCCCGGCTCTGGGCCCGGGTGGCCGAACAGGGCGCGGTGTACTCGGAGTCCCCCGCCGGGGTGCGCACCGAGAAGTGGCGCTTCCCGGTGCGCAACCGCCTCCTGGCCATGCTCAGCGACGTCGTGGTCGTGGTGGAGAGCAGGCATCGGGGAGGGGCGCTCTACACGGTCGAGGCGGCCGCCGCGCGCGGCATCCCGGTCGGCGCCGTCCCCGGCTCCATCCGCAGCCCGACGTCGGAGGGGACGAACCGCCTCCTGGCCGACGGCTGCTTCCCGGTGTGCGGGGTCGACGACATTCTGACCGCGCTCGCCCTGCGGGGCGTGTTGCTGCCGGCCGGGCCGCGGCCGCGGCCGGTGCCGTCGCCGGCGACGCCGGTGCCCGCTCCGGCGTCCGTCCCGAGCGGCGAGTACGGCGGTCCCGATCGAGCCCTCTTCGAGGCGCTCTCCTCCGATCCGGTCTCCCTCGACCATCTGGCCCGGGTGACCGGGTTGGACCTCCCGGCGCTGTGCGGCGGGCTCGAGCGTCTGGCCCGCGACGGGGTGGCCCGCGACATAGGCGGGTGGTGGGAGAGGACGTAGTCGGCGACGCCCTCACGCCGTTCGGCAGGAGGCGGAGGTGAACGGACGCATCGACCACGCCGGGCGGCGGTGACGACACTCCCGATGCACCCGTGGCACGTCCCTGTCGGAGGCCGGCGCACTGGGTCGCTGACAGTCGGAGTCGTACCATCGACTCATGGCAGATGAATCGCAGCAGCAGCAGCTAGCCGACCTCCTGAGAGACGCCCAGGGGGCGCTGATCGAGTTGGAGGGTCGCTTGCCCGGCGAGAACGAAGACGTCGCGGGAGCACGGCGCTCGTGGGAGAGGGCGACCCGGGCCGTGAGTGACGCGCTCGGCGCTGGTGGACACCGAGGACTAACGCCTACGACCGGGCGGCCCGTGACAGACGGGGGGTGGTGGGAGAGGACGTAGTGTGCGACGCCGTGAAGGGACTGTTCCTGGACGAACGCGACACGGGTACATTGCGGGCCACCGCCGAGACGGGCCGGCCGGGACGGGGTCGACGTCCTCTTCCTGCGCGACGGGCCCCTGGGTGACGCCATCGTCCTGGCCACCGCCGTGGGGTCGTGGGTCCCGGGCGTCCTGCTCGGCGTGCGCATCGACCTGGGCTCGCAGCCCCACCGGCATCCGACGGTGCTGGCCCGCGAAATGACGACGTTCGACCGCGTCAGCGGCGGGCGGGCCGTCCTGGCCTTCACCGGCCCGTTCACCGAGGCCACGGTCGAAGCGGCCACCTTGTGCCGGGCCATGTGGACTGACGGGGTCGCCGTCGGGACAGGCCCGCACTACCCGGTGGCCGGCGCCATCAACCGACCCCTCCCTGCAGAGGCCGGGCGGGCCCCCGATCGCCCTGGACCTGACCGATGGCGTCGGGGCAGCACCGCCTCCCGCCGCCCTCCTCGCCCTGTGCGACCTGGTGCTGGTCCCCGCGGCCCGGCGTCTCCCGACGCCGTGCCACCGGGAGTCGAGGTGTGCGAGATTCAAGATCGCCTGACGCGACCCGCCCGGGGCGGGGCGGGGCGGGCTGAGGCGGTGCGGGGCCCTCCGCCTCCTAGCCCTGCATGGCGATGTGGTCGGTGCGCACGCGCACCTTGATCCGTACCTCACCCTCCTGGCGCATCGGGTACGAGTCCACGCCGAGATACTTCTTGGCCAGCGCATCGATGTGGGCGTCGGCCCCGTCGGTCGTGATGTCGACCACGGTCCCGCGCAGGGCGACCACGTTGTAGGGGTCGTCAGGGTCCACGACCGAGACGGCCACCCGGGGGTCGTTCTCCACGTGGCGCGCCTTGACCCGGCCCTGGGCCGTGTTGAAGAGGAGGTCGTCGCCGTCCTGGTCGATCCACAGCGGGGTGACCTGGGGGAGCCGTCCTTGCCCAGGGTGGTCAAGGAGGCCAGGACCGGTCGGGCGATGAGCTCGCGGGCCTTGGCGGAGAGGGAGTCGGCCATCGGTGGTTCCTTTCGCGGAGACGTCGGGGAGGTACGGGTGGTCAGGTGCGGGCTCGGCCCGTACCCGTTCCGACGATATCGGGAGCCGACTACGTTCAACGCATGCGCATCGGTGCCCATGTTCGGGCCGGGGAAAGCGGTCCCCGCCCTCGAGCGGGGGGCGGACATCGGGGCCGAGGTGGTGCAGATCTTCACCCAGAGCCCCCGGGCCTGGAAGCCGACCCAATACGCCGACGAGGTGCTCTACGAGTACCGGGTGGCCCAGGAGAACAGCCCGGTCATCACCGAGACCTTCTGCCATGCCACCTACCTCATCAACCTGGCCTCGGACCAACCGGACCTGCTCCAGCGCTCGGTGGACTGCCTCGCCGCCAACCTGGCCGTCTCGACCGGCATGGGCGCCTCGGGGCTGGTCCTGCACGTGGGGAGTCACAAGGGGAGCGGGTTCGCCGACTGCCTGCCCCAGGTGGTCGACGCCCTCGGCGGCGTCCTCGAGCGCTTCGACGGCCGCTCGCCCGGCGCCTGCCCCATCCTGCTGGAGAACGCGGCGGGCACCGGCGGCACCGTCGGGCGCAGCTTCGAGGAGCTGGCCGCCATTCTCGACGCTGCGGGTGGCGCGCTCGCCCCCCGGCTGGGCGTCTGCCTCGATACTCAGCATCTGTGGGCCTCGGGGATCGGCTACGCCTCGGTGGAGGAGGCCGACGACGTCGTGGCCCACTTCGACGCCGTGATCGGGCTGGACCGGCTGCGCTGCCTGCACCTCAATGACTCCAAGGTCGAGCTGGGGGCGAATCGGGACCGGCACGCCAACGTGGGCGAGGGGACCATCGGGGCGTTGCACCTGGGCCTGCTGCTCAGCCACCCCGCCCTGATGGAGCTCCCGGCCATCCTCGAGGTCCCGGGGGAGGGCGACGGGGCGCGTGCGTTGGACGTCGCGGCGGCGCGGGAGGCGGTCCAACTGGGTCTGCACGCGGCGCCGGTCCTAAGCTGGCTCCCGTGGCAGACATTCGGATCGAAAGCGACAGCATGGGGGAGATCGAGGTCCCCTCGGACCGTTACTGGGGAGCGCAGACCGCGCTCGCTCCATCACTTCGACATCGGTATTGAAACCATGCCTCCGCCGGTCATCCGGGCCTTCGGGATCTTGAAGGGCGCCTCGGCCACGGTCAACCGCGACCTGGGCAAGCTCGAGCCGCGACTGGCCGAGCTGATCGAGCAGGCGTCGGCCGAGGTGGCGGAGCGGGAAGCTGGAACGACGAGTTCCCCCTGCACATCTGGCAGACGGGCAGCGGGACCCAGACCAACATGAACGCCAACGAGGTCATCTCCAACCGGGCCATCGAACTGGCCGGTGGCGAGCTGGGGTCGAAGAGGCCGATCCACCCCAATGACCACGTGAACATGTCGCAGTCCTCCAACGACACCTTCCCGACCGCCATGCACATCGCGGCCGCCGAGGAGATCGTGCACCGGCTGCTGCCCTCGGTGGCCGCGCTGCGCGACGCGCTGCACGACAAGGAAGTGGCCTACGCGGACGTGACCAAAATCGGGCGCACCCACCTGATGGACGCCGTGCCCCTCACCTTGGGCCAGGAGTTCTCCGGCTACGTGGCCCAGCTGACCGCCGACATCGAGCGCATCGAGCTGACCCTTCCGGGCATCTACGAGCTGGCGGCGGGCGGCTCGGCGGTGGGCACCGGCCTCAACACCCACCCCGAGTTCGGCGAGCGGGTGGCGGCGGCGATCGCGGCCATGACCGGGCTTCCCTTTCGTCACCGCCCCCAACAAGTTCGCCGCCCTGGCCGCCCACGACGCCCTGCTCTTCACGCACGGGGCGCTGCGCACCCTGGCCGCCTCGCTGATGAAGATCGCCGACGACCTGCGGTGGCTCGGCTCGGGGCCCCGCAGCGGGCTGGGGGAGCTGGCCCTGCCCGAGAACGAGCCGGGTTCGTCCATCATGCCCGGCAAGGTCAACCCGACCCAGAGCGAGGCGATGATCATGGTCGGCATCCAGGTGCAGGGCAACGACGCCGCCATCGCCATCGCCGGCAGCCGGGGCAACCTCGAGCTCAACGTGACCAAGCCGGTCATCATCTACAACGTCTTGCAGTCGGTCGACCTGCTCACCGACGCCTCGCCGGGCCTTCCGTGAGTTCTGCGTCGAGGGGTTGGTGCCCGACTACGCCCAGATCGCCCGCCACCTGGCCAACTCGCTCATGCTGGTCACCGCCCTCAACCCGATCATCGGCTACGACAAGTCGGCCCAGGTGGCGAAGAAGGCGCACAAGGAGGGCACCACGCTGCGGGAGGCCGCGCTGGAGCTGGGCTTCCTCACCGCCGAGCAGTTCGACGCCGCCGTGCGGCCCGAGGAGATGACCCATCCGTGAGCGAGCCCGTCCTGTCCGCCGACGAGGTCGACGCCGCCCTGGCCGAGCAGGGCCTGGCCTGGGAGCGCGTGGGCGACGAGCTGGTCACCACGGTCGAGCTCCGCGACTTCGCCGCCGCGCTGGCCTTCGTCAACGCCGTCGGCGCCGCCGGCCGAGGCGGCCGAACCACCATCCCGACATCGACATCCGCTGGAACAAGGTCCACCTGGTGCTGAGCACCCACAGCGCCGGCGGGCTCACCGTGCTCGATATCGCCCTGGCGGCGGCCATCGACCGCTTGCGCCCGCTGCGCTGAGCGGAACCGGGCGACTCGACCGGTCTCGTCGCTCGGGCTACTCGACCGGTTCGAGCAGCTCCTGGCGCAGGCGGTCGACCACGTCCTGCGGCACGCCCACCTGCGCCGCGTACTCCGCCACGGTCCCGTAGCGCGCCCGGAGATGGGCGAACAGCGCCACCATGTTGGCGGGGTCGGCCGAGAACAACACGTCGGAGTCGGCGATCACGCTCTTGCCGTCGGGGTACTTCTCGATCAACTTGGCCCGGAGCCGGGCCATGGCGGCGCCGCTGAGCGCGTAGTCGGCGACGACGGTCTCCTCGGGCACGCCGAGCAACGACAGCACCAGGGCCGAGAGCAGGCCGGTGCGGTCCTTGCCGGCCGTGCAGTGGAACACGGCGGGGCGGGCGTCGGGGGCGGCCAGGGCGGACAGGGCCCCGATGATCTGGGGCGTGGCGTCATCGAGCATTTCGGTGTACTGGGTGCCGAGGAAGCCCGGTGCCCGCGCAAAGTCCTCCGCGTCGGGGAGGGCCTTGATGAAGGGGAAGTGGTGGAAGGTCACCGGGTGCGCCTCCACGTTGAAGCGGCTCTGCTCGACCTCTTGGCCCGAGCGCAGGTCGACCACCGTGCGGATGCCGAGCTCTCGCATCACGTCCAGGTCCGTCTCGGTCAGCTCGCCCAGCCCGTCGGCCCGGAAGAGGACCCGCCACCGCGTGCGCTGTCCGTCCTCGGTGACGTACCCGCCGAGGTCGCGGAAGTTCACCGCGCCTTGCAGCGGCGATCAGGCGTTCGACGGTCACGCGACCGGGAGGTCCCATAGGGGAAACCATCGGGTCAGGTCCGCTTCCACGGGAAGGTCCGACCCCAGCATGGAGCGGATGCGCAGCTCGAGCTCGGTGTCCCGGCGCTCCTTGTGGTTGTCCACCGGGGCGAAGGGGTAGAAGGTGCCGCGCTTGTAGAGGTACACGAGGGAGAACGGTCGGGCGTCGGCGGCTGCGCCGGCCTCGGGCACGAACCCGAAGACCGAGCACAGGAGCTGCTGGCCCCAGCCGGCCTCGGTGAGCGTGGTGTTGGCCATGTGCGCCTTGGTCACCAGGTCGTCGAGCTCGGGCTCGGCCAAGAGCAGCCAGCCGTAGCCGAACGAGTCCTGTGTCTGGGTGTACCCGTCGCCGACCAGCTGGGCCACCTCGGCCTGCAGGTCCGCCGAGCCCTGGCCCGAGGGCGGCTTCCAGCACACGCCGGCGTGGCCCGACGAGACCAGGCCGCCCGCGCTCTGCAGGGTCAGCGCGGCCGTCGGAAGGGCGAAGAGCGCGTCCAGGTTCGCCTTGACCGGCTTGGTCCGACCCAGCAGGGTGTCGAGAAGTCCCACCTCAGGAGCAGGTGCTCAGCGGGCTTGGCCGAGCTCGTGCTCCAGCTGGTCGAGCTGGGCCAAGCGGCGCTCCAAGGTGGGGTGGGTGCGGAACAGGCTGCCGAAGCTGAAGCCCCCGCTCTGGCCCCGCTGCTGGTCCTGCGCGCTGGTCATCGCCGGCACGATGAAGAAGGCGTTGAACGGCTCGGCGGCGCGGAGGTCCTTGGTCGGGACCCGGCCCATCTCGCCCGAAATTTTGATCAGGGCCGAGGCCAGCAGGGAGGGCTGCCCGATCAGGATGGCGCCCGACCGGTCGGCGGCCAGCTCGCGGTAGCGGGACAGCGCCATCGTGAGCAGGAAGCTCACGAAGTAGACGATGACCGAGACCAGCGTGACGATCAATTCGATCATGACCAGCTGCCCGCCGCTGTTGTTGTTGTTCCCGCGGCCGCCACCACCGAAGATCTCCGAGTAGAACATGACCCGGGTCAAGAGCCCGGCAATCATGCCGAGGCCGCTGGCGATGGTCATCACGGCCACGTCGCGGTGGGCCACATGGGAGATCTCGTGGGCCAGGACGGCCTCGATCTCGGGCTCGTCGAGACGGCGCAGCAGTCCGGTGGTGGCGCACACCACGGCGGCCTTGGGGCTGCGCCCGGTGGCGAAGGCGTTGGGCACGTCGGTGTGGGCGATGGCCACCCGGGGCTTGGGCATGTCGGCCAGCGCGCACAGGCGGTCGATCACACCGTGCAGCTCAGGGGCCTCCTGCGGGGTGACCTCCTTGGCGTGCATGGCGAACATGGCGATCTTGTCGCTGAAGTAGTACTGACAGAACAAGAGCCCGAAGGCGATGACCAGGATGAGAAGCAGGCTCTTCAAGAAGATGAAGAGGACGCCGATCAAGAGGGCGTAGAGAAGGACGAGGAAGAACCCCGTCATCAGCATGCGTGTCGTCAGCCCCCGATCTGGCTTGATGTTGTGCGAGAGCGCCATTAGTCGGGTGTTCCTCCGTTTCCATTGCCACTTTGCTCGGCGGCCGGCAAGGCCGCCGTGGTGTCGTCCGCCCCGTCCGCCCCGCCTGTTCCCAGCTCCAACTTCAAGGCAGCCAGCTCGTTGTCCACCTGCGAGGTGGCACTCACCTTGTCGAGCTCTTTTTGGATGTCGTCGACCGGCGTGCCGAGATCCGTCAGGGCGCCCGAGGCCAGCAACTCGTCCATGGCGCCGGCCCGTGCCTGCATGCTGGCGATCTTGTCCTGGGCCCGCTGCATGGCCTGGCCCGAATCGCCCATGGAGGTCGAGATCCCCGACACGGCCTCGCCGACCTTGGTCGAGGCCTCCGCCGCGGTGTAGCTGGCCTTGAGCGTCTCCTTCTTCGTGCGGAACTGCTCCACCCGCGTCTGGAGCACCTGGGAGGTTTCGATCAGCTTCTGCTCCTGCTCGCTGATCTGGTCGTGCTGGGTCTTGAGCTCGGCCAGCTGCTCGCCCAGTGCGGCACGGCGCGACAGCGCCTCGCGGGCCAGGTCCTCGTTGCCCTGCTGGAGGGCGGCCTTGGCCTGCCCCTGCAGCTTGTCGGCCTGCTTCTGCAACCCCTGGGCCTGAAGCTCGAGCCGCTTACGGGCCGTCGCCACGTCGGCCACGCCCCGGCGCACCTTCTGGAGCTGCTGGAGCTGCTTCTCATAAGAGAGATCCAGCGTGTCCCGAGGATCTTCCGCCTTGTCCAGGACCTTGTTGGCCTTGGCCTGGAAGATCCCACCGATCCTCTTGAACGTGCCTGCCATACCAACGAGTGTACGGCTCGGCGGGGCCAATGGGGCAACGGCTGGTGTTCCGGGGCGGCCGGGGCCCGGGAACCCCGCCACTAAGGTCTCCACGGTGCCTCACGATGGACTCTGCCTGCTGTCGGTACACGCGCACCCCGACGACGAGTCCTCCAAGGGCGCGTCGACCGTGGCGCGCTACCACGCCGAAGGGGTGCGGACGGTCCTGGTGTGCTGCACGGGCGGGGAGGCGGGCGACATCCTCAACCCGGCCATGGACACCCCTGAGGTCCGGGCCGACATCGGGGCGGTCCGGTTGGCCGAGCTGAAGGCGGCGACGGACATCATCGGCTACGACGAGACGGTGATGCTGGGCTACCGCGATTCGGGCATGCCGGGCACCGAGGCCAACGAGGACCCGAAGTCGTTCGCCCAGGCCCCCTTGGACGAGGCGGTCGGGCGCCTGGTGGCGGTGATCAGGCAGGAGCGGCCGCAGGTGATCCTGACCTATCCGGAGGACCAGAGCGAGTACCCGCACCCCGACCACCTCCGGGTGCACGAGATCTCCGTGCTGGCTTTCGATGCCGCCGGCCGGGCCGACCGGTTCCCCGACGCCGGACCCCCCTTCACGCCGTCGAAGCTGTACTACTCGGTGTGGCCGGCCGAGCGGTTCCGCCGGATCCACGCCAAGTTCTTGGAGCTGGGACTCGAATCACCCTTCAGCGAGGAACGGATGTCCCGGATGACCCGGGAGGACCCCTTCACCACGTCGATCGACGTGAAGGGCTTCGAGGACGTACGCGGCCGGGCGCTGAAGGCGCATGCGACCCAGGTCGACCCGAACTCCCCGTTCTGGTTCGGCCTACCGCCCGACGTGCTCAAGGACATCGACCCGGTCGATCACTTCCGCCTGGCCCAAAGCCGGGTCGGACCGGTCGACGTCACTGAGGACGACCTGTTCGCCGGGCTGCGCTGATCAGCCGCCTGACTCCATCACCCGCCTGACTCCATCAGCCGCCTGACTCCATCACCCGCCCGAGCCCGTCAGCCGCCCGAGCCCAGGAAACCCAGGTGGATCGCGCCGGCGCTCTGCGCCAAGAGGAGCGCCACCACGGCGGCCACCACGGCCAGGAGGGCCATGGTGGCGATCGTCCGGGCGCGCCGCTCCTGCCGGGGCTCCACGGCGTGCCCGGCCGCCGTCAGTCCGCCGGCGCGGGCCAGTTCGCGCAGGCGCCGGTAGCCGATCAGGGTGGCGCCCGCCGCCGCCACGGACTCGGCGACCCAGTCTTCCTCGCAGATCATGTGGTAATCGTCGACCCGGGCCGCCCAGTCGTCGGTGGCCAGGGATCGCAGCTCGGCGCTGTCCACGGCGGGGTGCAGATGCATTTCGGTCACCCCGGGCCGCAGCGTGGCCAGGTCCTTCTCGAAGGTCTGGCGGGACCCGACGCCGGGGACGAAGCGGGTGTGGTCGGTGAAGATGGCGCCCGCCTCGGCGGCCACGGCCCGGCCGGGAAAACCGACGTAGCGCTCCATGCCGGCGCCGATCATGCGCAGGGGCAGCCGGAACTCGATCGCCATGTCGAGGTAGACGTCGAAGAACTCGGGCCGGAACTGCAGGGTGCCCATGTGGGCGTCGAGATGGCTGACGTCGAAGCCCCAGAGGATGGCGCGCTCGATCTGGGCTCGGCACTCCCGTCGCACCTCATCGAGGTCGGCGTGGTCCCACACGTCCTCCATCGTCCGCGGGAACCCGCCGTCGCCGCCGAGCAGTGACGGGGCGTGGGTGATGGGACCCCAGCGGTAGAGCTCGTACTCGGCGTTGAGGGTCAGGTGGACCCCGATGTCCTCACCCCGGTAACGGCTCGACGCCTCGCGGGCCCACGGGCACGGCACCATCAGCGTGGCGCTGGTGACGATCCCGGTGGCGAGGCACTCGAAGACCCCGACGTTGGCGGAGTGGCACGAGCCGAGGTCGTCGGCGTTGATGATGAGGAGTTTGGCGTCGGCGGCGTACCCGAGCCGCTGCGCCAGCGTCGGTTCACTCATGGCCCTCCTCTCCTCCTGCGGCGACTTCGGCGTCCTGCGCCCGGGCGGCCGCGGCGAGCTCCTCTTGGAACTCCTGCATGCGCGCCGTCAGGACGGGATCGCCCCCCGCCAGGATACGAACCGCCAGCAGCCCGGCGTTACGGGACCCGTTCACGGCCATGGTCGCCACCGGCACCCCTCGGGGCATCTGCACTATGGAGAGAAGCGAATCGAGCCCGTCGAGATGGGCCAGTGCCACCGGAACCCCGATCACCGGCAGGGTGGTGACCGAGGACAGCATCCCCGGCAGGTGGGCGGCTCCGCCGGCGCCGGCGATGATCACCCGCAGGCCCCGGGCGGCGGCGGCATGCCCGAAGGCGATCATGTCGTCGGGGGTCCGGTGGGCCGACACCACCCGCACCTCGTGCGGCACCCCGAAGCGCTCGAGGACCCCGATGGCGTCCTGCATGACCGGAAGGTCCGACGAGCTCCCCATCACCACGGCGACCAAGGGGGTCATCCGGGCCGTCCCGACGGGGTCAGGAGAACCTGCGGACGGGGCGTCCCCAGGGCCACTGCAGCCGCCCAGGCCCGCTCCCGCACTTCATCGGCATCGTCTCCACACACGGTCACGTGCCCTAGTTTGCGCCCTGGCCTGGTCGCTTTGCCATACAGGTGGACATGGGCCCCCTCGATGGTCAGGCCACCGGGCAGAAGGGCCAGGGGATCCTCCCCCTCGGCGCCGCCGAAAATATTGACGCTGGCCACCTGGTCGTGCTGGGGAGCCGGCGATCCCAGGGGCAGGTCGAGGACGGCCCTGAGATGGTTCTCGAACTGCGACGTCACCGCGCCCTCGATGGTCCAGTGCCCGGAATTATGGGGACGGGCGGCGATCTCGTTGACCATCAGGACCCCTCCGGACCAGAAGAGCTCCACCGCGAGCACACCCACGGCCCCGGCGATCTCGGCCACCGACTGCCCGAGGGCGCGGGCACGCTCGACCACGTCGGGGGGCAGGCGGCCCGGCACCAGGACCTCTCGGCACACCCCGTCCACCTGGGCCGTCTCGACGGCCGGCCAGGTCACCATCTCCCCCGAGGGGCGGCGCGCCACCATGACGGCCAGCTCCGCCTGGAAGGGCACCATCTCTTCGATCAGCAGCCGGCCCGCCAAGGGCGCCGTCACCGCGGGCCACTTCGGCCAGGTCCTCGACGATCCATACCCCTTTGCCGTCGTAGCCGCCCCGGGCCGTCTTGAGCACGAGCGGCCACCCGTGCCGGGCCGCGAACGCGGCGATCTCCGCCGCCGGCGCGGGGTGACCAAGAGGACCCGCATCGAGCACCAGGTGGGCCGGGACGGGGATCCCGGCCGCGGCCAGCACCGACCGCATATGGGCCTTGTCGGTGGCCATCTCCAGCGTTGGCAATCCGGGCCGGATGACGACCCCGTCTGCCGCCAGGGTGCGGAGGATGGAGAGGTCGACCTGCTCGTGGTCGAACGTGATCACGTCGGATCGGGCGGCCAGGGCCCGCAGGTCGGCCTCGACCAGGGGGGAGCCCAGCAAGGACCTCGGCCGCCACGGCGCAGGCCGCATCGTCGGGGTGCTCCGCCAGCACGGCCACCGAGAGCCCGAGGGCGCTTGCCGCTTCGGCGGCCATTCGTGCCAATTGCCCGGCTCCGACGAACCCGACGTGGTGGGCGCTCAGGTCGGTATCCTCGGCGACAGCGGTGGACCGGACACGACCGGCACACTATCGAGGAGACGAGAGCACCCATGGCCAAACCCCTGCGCATCGGCAGCCTGATCGACGTCGACCGGTCGTTGGCCGACACGGTGGCCCAGTTGCGCCGGTTCGCCGAGGCCGGACTGGACCATGCCTTCGCGGTGCAGATCTTCGGGCCCGATGCGCTGACCCTGCTGGCTGCGGCGGGGGCGCAGGTGCCCGGCATCGGTCTGGGGACCGGCGTCGTCCCGATCTACCCCCGCCACCCGATGATGCTGGCCCAGCAGGCCCTCACCGTGCAGCTGGCCACGGCCAACCGCCTGATCTTGGGCATCGGCCTGTCCCACCAGGTGGTGGTCGAGGGGATGTGGGGGATCAGCTTCGAGAAGCCGGCCCGCTACATGAAGGAGTACCTGGCGGCCCTGATGCCCCTCCTGCACGGCGAGAAGGTCGACGTGGCCGGCGAGCGCCTCACGACCCATGCGTTCGCTCCCCTGGAGGTGCGCGATGTCACCGCCCCACCGGTGCTGGTGGCGGCGTTGGGTGACACCATGCTCAAGCTGGCCGGGCGGGTGGCGGACGGCACGGTCACCTGGATGACCGGCATCTCGACCGTCGAGTCGCACATCGCGCCCGTCATCCGCGCCGCGGCGGAGAAGGCGGGGCGCCCGGCCCCGCGGATCGGCGTGTCGCTGCCGATCTCGGTCACCGCGGACATCGAGGCGGCGCACGAGCGCATCAACGAGGAGTTCGCCATCTACCCCAACCTGCCGTCGTACAAGGCGATGTTGGACAAGGAGGGGGCGGACGAGCCCGGCCGACGTCGCCATCGTGGGCGACGAGGACTCGGTGCGGGCGTCGATCGACAAGCTGGCCGCCGCCGGCGCCACCGACTTCGTCGCCTCCATCGTCGGGACCCGCGAGGAGCGCGACCGCACGTTCGCCTTGCTCAGCGAGATCGCCCGTTCGGGCTGACCTCGCGGCCGTTCAGCGCTCGAGCGTCGTGTACTTGAACTCGTTGAGGTCCGGCTGCTCGTCCACCAGGCGCACGATCCCCTCAATGGTGCGACGGGCCAGCGCGGCGTCGCCCTGGGGCCGGCTCATGAGCCGGACGAAGACCGCCCGGCCGTCCACCACGAAGGTAGGAACCCCGAAGACACTCCATTCGTTGACCGCCTGGAGGTGCGAACGCTTGATCTCTTCGATCGGGCCGCCCGCTTCGACCTCGGCCAGCACCTTGTCACCGGGGACGCCGGCGGCGTCCAGGACGCCGGCGACCACGCTGGCGTCCCGGAGGTCGAGCGACTGGTCGTGACGGGCCGAGAACAGGGCGTCGTGGACCGCCCCGAACTGCTCGGGATACTGATCGCGCACCACGACACCCGCCGCCAGGGCGATCAGGTCCTTGAACTTGGCCGGGGTCGTCCCACACCGGGGTGCCGCCCTCGGGCACGTGCACCTGGCTCAGCGAGAAGGGAAGGAAGGTGACATCCCAGTCCGCTCCGTCGGCCAACGCGGTCACCAGGTGTTCATGGGCGTTGCGGGCGAAAGGACACCGGTAGTCCCAGGTGACGGCAAATGGCTTCATAGCTTCTTCAACACGTAGCCCTGAGGCCCCATTCCCTTGGCCCTGCGCCGGGACCGGCCCCGCGAGCCCGGGGTCACCAGGTTGACCAGCGGACGGAGGAGCAGACCCAGGGCGGCGCCGATGGCCGCACCGCCCAGCACGTCGCTGGGGTGATGGGCCCGCAGGTGCACCCGGCTGGCCGCCACGGCGCCGGCGAATCCGACGTAGGCCGCCGTCTCGGCGGTGGAGTCAGGCAGGACGACCGCGGTGGCGAAGGCGGCCAAGGTGTGCCCGCTCGGAAAGCTGTTGCTGGTGGGCGTGCGCACCCGCACGTCGAGCTGCTCCTCGGGCCGCTGGCGCTCCACTACCGACTTGGCCGCCCGGTTCACGAGCAGCGAGGAGACGCCCGCCGTGCCGAGGGAGACGACGGCCCGCCGGCGTCCGGCCCCTCGGCGCCGGGCCTTGAGGGCGGCCAGCCCCACCCAGACGAATCCGTAGTCGGCCAGGTTGGACACCAGCGCAGCGGTGCGGTCGACCTGGGGCCGGCCCCGCCACGGCTCGAACACGCCATCGACCGTGTCGTCGAGGCGCGTCATGGACTCGTCGAGGCGGGTCACCGTCTCTCCCTCACGCGGCATTGAAGGCGGGACACGCAGGCTTGAAATGACAGAACTGGCAGAGGGGTCCCACCTTGGGGCGGAAGTCCTCCTTGACGCAGGCGCGCTCGATGGCGTTCCACACGGCCGAGGTGCGGCGCTGCTGGCCCCGTATCGTCTGGGGCGTGGCCACGGCCGTAATGGCGACCGGGTCGCGCAGGTGCAGCAGGCGCACCTCGACCGGGGCCCGGCCGAGCACCTTCTCGCACAACAGCGCATAGGTCTGGACGCCGCCCATCTTTCCCTGCTCGTAGCGTTCCGAGGGCGCCCGCCCGGTCTTGTAGTCGACGACCGTCAAGGCGCCGTCGGGGCCGATGTCGAGACGGTCGATGATGCCGCGCAACCGCAGGCCGTCGCTCTCGATCTCGACGCCGAGCTCCACGCCGATGGTCTGCACCGTCGTGGGGTCCTCCAGGCGGAAGTAGTTGTCGATGAGCTTGTCGGCATCGGCCAGGAATGCGGCGGCGTCGTCCGGGCCGAGACCGAGCTCGGCGAACTCGGGATCCGACCCGAGCTCGGTCCAGGCGCGCACCAGCTCGTGCCCGGCGGCCGCCCGGGTGCGGCCCGCCGGCGCGTGGTTCCAGAAGAGGCCCTCGAGCGCCGAGTGCACCAAGCGTTCCCTTGACGGCGTGCGGTGACGGCGGCTCGGGCCGGTGCTCGATCACGGTGTAGCGGAAGGCCAGCGGGCAGTTGGTGAAGGCGGTCACCTTCGATGGCGTCAACGTGCGGGGGAGTTCGAGCGCCATGGCAGCCAGGATAGGACCAGGCTCTGACATCGCCGGCTCGATGCACTAAAAAGAGGGGCGATGGCGCCCTCCGATCTCAGCCGCAACACTCGTTGGGCCGGGTTGCGGCCCGGGGATCCCGTCGTCGTGACCGGCACCCGCATGCGCGGCGCCAGCTGGTCGTTCGTGGCCCAGGTGGCCAATAAGGAGACCGGCGAGGTCTGGGTCGAGGTCGTCGGAGGGCGCTCGGGCGACCGGGCCGTCCGCTCGTTTCGTCCCGACCAGATCTACGCGGTATCCGCCAAGCCGGTCGCGACCCTCTTGGCCGACGCCCCCGGACTGCCACTCGGCTGACGGTCGCGAGCGGCGGACTACTCGACCGAGTAGCCGTCCATCCGGGCCAGGATGCGCAGCATCACCTCGTCCGCCCCGGCCCCGATGGAGTCGAGCCGGGTGTCGCGGTAGAAGCGGGAGGCCCAGTGCTCCGCCATGTAGCCGATGCCGCCGTGGAACTGCACCGCGGCGTCGGCCACCTCGCGTTGGAGCCGTGAGCCCATCAACTTGCCGATGGTGGCGAAGCGGGTGGCGTCCTCGCCGCGCCGCACGGCATCGGCGGCGGCGCGGGCGTAGTGCTTGAGCATGTCGTGGCGCGCCGACAGCTCGGCCAGCGCGAACTGCAGGTGCTGGTTGGCCATGAGCGGTTGGCCGAACGCCTGGCGCTCCACCAGGTAGGCCCTGGTGCGCCCCAGGGCCTGCTCGATCGCACCGACCTGCTTGTACATGGTGATCAGGCGCTCCGCCTGGAACTGGACCATCTGCTGTTGGAAGCCCCGCCCGATCTCGCCGATGGTGTTCGACACCGGGACCCGCACGTCGGAGAACGAGAGCTCGGCGGTGTCGCTCGACCACATGCCCAACTTCTCGAGCTTGCGGGACACGACCACGCCGTCGATCGCGGTCGGGACCACGATGAGCGACATGCCCCGGTAGCCCGGCTCGTCGCTCGTGCGGGCCAGCAGGCAGAGCCAGTCCGACTGCGTGCCGGTGGTGATGTAGAGCTTGGCCCCGTTGATGACCCACTCGTCCCCGTCGCGGACGGCCCGGGTGCGGATGCCGGCCACGTCGCTCCCGGCGTCGGGCTCGGTCACCGCGATGGAGGCCACGAGCTCGCCGCGGATGGCGGGCGCCAGGTACTTCGCCTTGAGCTCGTCGGAGCCGTAACGGGCCAGCGCCGGCGTGGCCATCGACATCTGCACCGCCATGGCCATGGGGATGCCGCCACAGCTGATGCGTCCCATCTCCTCGCCGGCCACCACCGTGAAGGAGTGATCGGCCCCCATGCCGCCGTAGGCCGTCTCGTACTCCAGCCCGAGCAGACCGACGGCGCCCAGTTTGGGGAAGAGCTCGTGGGCCGGAAACGTGCGCGCCGCTTCCCAGGCGTCGACGTGCGGCTCGATCTCGCGTTCGAAGAGGTCCCGCAGTGTCTTGCGAAAGATCTGGTGCTCGTCGGTCTCGATCACGGCCGAAGGTTACCACCGGGTAATTTCGATCCCCCGGGCGCGGCGCCGGCCCCCTACACTGCCCATCGGTGACGACAGAGCTGGTCCATCGCGTGCGCCAAGGGCCGGTCTGCACGCTGACGCTCGACTCGCCGCACAACCGCAATGCGCTCTCGGCGCAGCTGCTCGACGAGCTGGCCGAGGGCCTGGCCGAGGCGACCGCCGACGCCGCCGTCCGGGTCGTGGTCCTGACCGCCACCGGCAAGGCCTTCTGTTCGGGCGCCGACCTCTCCGCGCCCCCGACGACCGTGTCCTCGCGCATGCCCGAAATCCTCGAGACGATCCGCTCCGCCCCGGTGCCGGTCATCGCCCGGGTGGTGGCCACGCCCGGGCCGGCGGACTCGGGCTCATCGCCACGGCCGATCTCGCCGTGGCGACCGCGGCGCAGCACCTTCGCCTTCAGCGAGGTCCGGGTGGGGGTGGCGCCGGCCATGATTCTGGTGCCGGCCCTGCGCGTGGCGGACCGGCGCTTCCTCTCCCGTGCCGCGCTCACCGGCGAGCCTTTCGAGCGCGGCCGAGGCGGCCGCGGCCGGATTGCTGACCGGCGTGGTCGACGACGAGCAGGCGCTCGACGCCTGGGTCGACGCCGCGGTCGCCTCGGTCCTGAAGGGCGCGCCCGGTGCGGTGGCCGCCACCAAGGCCCTGCTGGCCGAGCTCTCCGAGGCGCCCTGGTCCGAAGGGCTGTCGGTGGCCCGGACCCGCTCGGCCGAACTGTTCGCGGGTGCCGAGGCGGCGGAGGGCATGGACGCCTTCCTCCATAAGCGCACGCCGTCGTGGGAGGTCACCGCGTCGTGAGTCGCGACCCTCCGTCACGCCGCCTGGCCGTCTCCGGGGACGAGTTCATGGCCAACGCCGAGGCCATGGGCCTCCTCGTCGCCCACGTGCGCCACCTGCACGACGAGGTGCTGGCCGGTGGAGGCCCGCACTACGTCGAGCGCCATCGGTCGCGCGGCAAGATGATGGTGCGCGAGCGGATCGAGGCCCTGGTCGACCCCGGCACTCCCGTGCTCGAGCTGTGCCCGCTGGCCGGTCTCGAGACCGGCGACCCGCTCGGGGGCGGGGTGGCCGTGGCGCTGGGCGAGGTCGCCCACACCCAGTGCCTCATCATCGCCAACGACCCCACGGTGCGCGGGGGCACGACCAGCCCCACGACGATCAAGAAGCTGCTCCGGGCCATGGACGTGGCCGAGACCAACCGCCTCCCACTCATTCTCCTGGTCGAGTCGGGCGGAGCCGACCTGCCCCGCCAGGCCGACGTGTTCGTCCCGGGCGGCGAGCAGTTCCGCCGCCTGACGCAGCTCTCGGCGCAGGGCATCCCGACGATCTGTGTCGTCTTCGGTTCCTCGACCGCCGGGGGCGCGTACCTCCCCGGGATGAGTGACTACACGGTCATGATCGACGGGCGGGCCCGCGTCTTCTTGGGCGGGCCCCCACTGGTCAAGATGGCCATCGGCGAGGACGCCGACGAGGAGGAGCTCGGCGGGGCGCGCATGCACGCCCGCATTTCGGGGTTGTGCGACTACCTGGCGCGGGACGAGGACGACGCCGTTCGCATCGCCCGCGGCATCGTGTCCCACTTGCGCTGGTCCCGCGGCGGTCCCGGCTCCCGACCCCGGCTGCGAGCCCCCTCTCTATCCGGCCGAGGAGCTCCTCGGCGTCGCACCGGTGGACGTGCGGGTGCCGTTCGACGTCCGCGAGATCCTCGCCCGCGTGGTGGACGGCTCGCGCTTCGAGGAGTTCAAGACGGAGTACGGAGCGCAGCTGGTCTGCGGGTGGGCCTCCCTCGGCGGCTACGCCATCGGCGTGCTGGCCAACAACGGGATCCTCTTCTCCGAGGAGGCGCAGAAGGGCGCCCAGTTCATCGAGCTGTGCAACCGCAGCAACACCCCCCTCGTCTTCGTGCAGAACATCACCGGGTTCATGGTGGGCACGCGGTACGAGCAGGGAGGGATCATCAAGGACGGCGCCAAGCTGATCAACGCGGTGTCCAACTCGACCGTGCCGCACCTCACCCTCATGGTCGGCGCCAGCTACGGCGCCGGGAACTACGCCATGGCCGGGCGGGCCTACAACCCCCGCTTCGTCTTCACCTGGCCCAACCACCGCATCGCCGTCATGGGACCCAAGCAGCTCGCCGGCGTCCTCTCCATCGTGCGCCGCAACGCGGCGGAAGCGGCCGGGCGGCCCTTCGACGAGCAGGCGGACGAGGAGCTCCGCGCCGCCACGGAGGCCCAGATCGAAGAGGAGTCGACCGCCCTGTTCGCCACGGGCCGCCTGTGGGACGACGGCATCATCGATCCGCGGGACACGCGCACGGTGCTGGCCATCGCGCTGACCGCGGTGCACTCCGCTCCCGTGGCGGGCACGGCCACCTTCGGCGTCGTGCGGCACTGATGGCGCCGTCCCGGCTGCAGCGCGTCCTGGTGGCCAACCGGGGTGAGATCGCCCGGCGCGATCATCCGGGGCGCCCACGACATGGGGATCGACGCGGTCGCCGTGTACACGTCCGAGGATGCCGCCTCCCCCCACGTCGGGGAGGCCGACCTCGCCGTCCACCTCGCCGGGAAGGTCGCTGGCCGAGACCTACCTCAACCCCGGCGGCGCTGGTGGCGCTGGCCCGGCTGGCCGGCGCCGACGCCATCCACCCCGGCTACGGGTTCCTCTCGGAGAACCCGGAGCTGCCCGAGGCCTGCGCCCGGGCGGGCATCGTCTGGGTGGGGCCGACGCCGGAGTCGATGCGGGTCATGGGCCACAAGGTGCGGGCCAAGGAGACGGTGTCGGCCGCCGGCGTGCCCGTGCTTGCCGAGTGTGGTCGTGGCGGCAGGCATCGCCGAGGACGACACTGAGCCGGTCCGCCGAGGCCATCGGTTTCCGTTGCTGGTCAAGGCCTCGGCCGGCGGGCGGCGGCCGCGGCATGCGTCTGGTGGAGCGCCCCGACGAGCTCGCCGAGGCCGTGGCGGCGGCGCGGCGCGAGGCGGCCGCGGCCTTCGGCTCCGACGAGGTCTTCCTCGAGCGGTACCTGCCGTCGCCCCGTCACGTGGAGGTCCAGGTCGTCGGGGACACGACCGGGACGGTGCTGCATCTCTACGACCGGGAGTGCTCCGTGCAGCGGCGCCATCAAAAGGTGATCGAGGAGGCGCCGGCCATCCTGGTGGACCGGGGCACGCGTGCCGCGCATGTGGCACGCCGCCACCGTGGCGGCCCGCTCGGTGGGCTACCAGGGCGCCGGGACCGTGGAGTTCCTGGTCGACGGGAGCGACTTCTACTTCTTGGAGATGAATACACGGCTGCAGGTCGAGCACGGGGTCACGGAGCTGGTGACCGGCCTCGATCTGGTAGGTCTGCAGCTGCTGGTGGCGTCCGGGCACCCCCTCCCGCTGGCCCAGGAACACGTCACGGTGTCCGGCCATGCCGTCGAGGCCCGGCTCTGCGCCGAGCGGCCCCGCGAGGACTACCGACCCACCCCGGGCACGGCCCGACACGTGGCCTGGCCGCAAGGGCCGGGGCTGCGGACCGATGCGGGCATCGAGTCGGGGAGCACGGTCAGCTCGTCCTACGACTCCCTGGTGGCCAAGGTCATGGCCCACGGCGGCACCAGGGAGACGGCCATCGGGCTCGGCTGGCCCGGGCGCTGGCGCGCACTCGAGGTCGACGGCCTCGAGACCAATCGGGACCTCCTCGGGGCGATCCTCGACGATCCCGTGTTCCGCCACGGTGACGCCGGCATCGACTACCTCGACGGGCGGGACGACCTGCGTGATGCCGTGCCCGGCCGACGACGTGCGTCACCGCCATGCCGCGGCGGCCGCGTTGGCCCTACTCCAGCGGCCGCGCCGCCGAGAGCCTCGTCCCCGTGCCGGCGGCCGGATGGCGCAACGTCGGCACCGCCCATCATGTCGACACCCTCGTCGATGCCTTCGGGACGCTCGCCGTCGCGCACCAAGGGACCGGACGACGCGGTCGCCGTGCTCGTGCCGGGGAATGGGAGGAGGTGGGTACGCGCCACGGCCGACGGACGATGTCGTCGACCTCACCTCGGCGGGCCTGCGGCGGCGTTACCGCGTGCGTCTGGCCGGTCCGCACGTCGACGTCAACGGGCCCGAGGGACAGTCCACGCTTCACCCGCCGCACCGACGACGATCCGGACGAGCAGGGAGGCACGGCGGGAGAGTGCCGGGCACCCTTGCCCGGGCACCATCACCCGGGTCATGGTGGCGGTGGGCGACCGTCGTCGGCGACGGCGACGGGTTGGTGGTGCTCGAGGCCATGAAGATGGAGCACACCCTGCGGTCCGGCGGCGCGGGCACGGTGACCCAGGTCTTGTGCGCCCCGGGCGCCCAGGTGGACGTCGGGGGACGTGCTCGTGGTCGTGGAGCCGGTGTGAGCCAGTCCGCAGATCGAGCGCGGAGCCGAAGGTCCTCCGGGTGGCCAACTGCAGCGGCTTCTTCGGGGATCGGGTCTCGGCCGCCCGCGAGATGGTCGAGGGCGGCCCGATCGACGTGCTCACCGGGGACTGGTTGGCCGAGCTGACGATGTACATCTTGCACAAGACCCGCGAGCGCAGCGGCGGGTACGCCCGCACCTTCCTCCAACAACTCGAAGAGGTGCTGCCGACCTGCATCGAGCGGGGCATCACCATCGTGTCCAACGCCGGTGGGCTCAATCCCGAAGGGTTGGCCACCGCGGTGAGGGAGCTCGCCCGGCGCCAGGGGGTGTCGGTACGGGTGGCCTCGGTGTCGGGCGACGACATCACCGCGCGGGTGCCCGATCTGTCGGCGGCCGGACACGACGTTCGTCAACCTCGACACCGGGGAGCCCCTGGCTCCCGAGCGCCCTTGGTGACGGCGAACGCCTACCTCGGGGCGCGCCCGATTGCCGATGCCCTCGCGGCGGGGGCCCAGGTCGTCGTGACCGGCCGGGTCACCGACGCCTCGCTCACGGTCGGGCCGGCGCTGCATGCGTTCGGATGGGCCGACGAGGACTACGACGCCATCGCCGGCGCCGTCGTGGCCGGCCATGTCATCGAGTGCGGGGCGCAGTGTTGCGGGGGCAACTACGCCTTCTTCGAGGAGATCCCCGACCTGAGCCGGATCGGCTTCCCCCTGGCCGAGCTGTACCCGGACGGCTCCTCGGTCATCACCAAGCACCCGGGCACCGGCGGCGCGCTGACGGTCGGGACCGTGACGGCGCAGCTCCTCTACGAAATCGCCGGACCGCGCTACCTGAGCCCCGACGCGGTGGCCCGGTTCGACACCATGGCGGTGGAGCAGATCGGCCCCGACCGCGTGCGCATCAGCGGGGTCGAGGGCGAACGCACCGCCGGCGACGTTGAAGGTGACGGCCAACCTCGACGCCGGGTGGCGCAACTCCATGACGCTGGCCATCACCGGGGCGCGGGTCGAGGAGAAGGCCGCCTTGGCCGCGGCCGCGGTCTGGGAGGGCATTCCCGGGGGCCGCACCGCCTTCGCCGAGACGTCCGAGGATCTCTCCGGTGATCTCAGCGGTGGAGGCATGGCGTTCCTGCGCCTCGCCGTCCGCGGGGATGACGCCGAGGCGGTGGGACGAGGCTTCTCCGGCGCGGTGGTCGAGACGAGCCTGGCCAGCTACCCGGGTACGTTCTTCACCTCGGCGCCGGGCAGCGCCCAGGCCGTGGCCCGCTACTGGCCCACGACCATCCCCGTCGACGCGGTCACGCCGCGCATCGAGTGCGAGGGCGAACCGGTTACCCCTCACTGCGGGCGGGGGCGCCTCGCATCGCTGCGTGACCCGGTTGCCGCGGCACCGCCGACCCCGCCCCCGACACGACCTCGACGCCGACCTCGACCGACCTCGTCGGCTCCACCGCCCGCGCACCCCGAAGGCCCGACGGACGATCTGGTCACGGTGCCGTTGTGGGTGCTCGTCGGCGGGCGATCGGGCGACAAGGGTGGCGACGCCAACGTCGGGTTGTGGGCTGACAGCGAACCCGTGGCCCGCTGGCTCCGCGACAGCTTCGACGTGGCGCAGTTCAAGGCGGCCCTCCCCGAGTCGGCACCGTTCGAGGTCAGCCGTTATCCGCTCTCCAACCTGCGCGCCGTCAACTTCGTCGTGCACGGCATCCTCGGATGGGGCGTCGCCTCCAATCTCCGGCTGGACACCCAGGCCAAGGGGATGGCGGAGCGCCTCCGTTCCCACGCCGTCGCGGTGCCCGCGCCATTGGTGGCCAGCGGGCCGCCGGCGGAGCGTCTGCGCTCAGTGCGGACCTGAGCGACGACGTCCCCGCACGGGGTCAACGCCCCACGGCCACCGGGGTGAACTCGCAACGGAGGTGCTTGATCCCGTTGATGAAGGTCGAGCGCAAACGGTCCGGCTCAGAAGTGGCGGCGATGTCGGGCAGGCGCTCGAAGAGCTGGCGGTACAGCACCGCGATCTCCTGACGGGCCAGATGCGCGCCCAGGCAGTAGTGGGGCCCGGCGGCGCCAAAGCCGAAGTGCGGGTTGGGGGTCCGGCGCACGTCGAAGCGATAGGGGTCTTCGAAGACGTCCTCGTCGCGGTTGGCCGAGTTGTAGAACAAGAGGAGCTTGTCGCCCGGCTGCAGGTCCTCGCCGCCGAGCGTGGTGGGCTCACCCACGGTTCGCCGCATCCAGATGACGGGCGAGCCCCACCGCACGATCTCGTCGACGCCGGTGGCTGCGATGCCGGTCGGGTCTGCCTGCCAGAGGGCCCGCTGGTCGGGATGCTCGGTCAGGGCCACCAGGCCATGGCTGATGGCGTTCGCGCGTGGTGGCGTTCCCGGCCACCACCAAGAGGATGAAGAAGGAGGCAATCTCCGCCCCGGACAGCGACTCACCCTCGATGTTGGTATTGACCAGGGCGGAGGTGAGGTCGTCGGTGGGCGTGACCCGCCGGACTTCCGCCAGCTCCGACATGAGCGTGGTGAGTTGCTGGCAGGCGTCCATCAGCGTCACCAGCGGATCGGCATCGCCCGGGATGTACTCCGGATCGCTGGCGCCGACCACCCCGTTGCCGGACCCGGCGATGACGTTGGAGACGTAGAGGACGGTGCTGTGGTCGGACGGCCCGATGCCCATCATGTCGCAGAAAAGGTCCTCGAACTCTTGGACGAAGGCTCCGCCAAAGCCCGCGACTCCGCGCGGCAAACAATGTCCCGCGTCCGCGACTCCATCTTCCACTGGTCCTCCAAACGCGCCTCGTTGTAGCGCTGGCTTTCATGCCAGCCCTCTTGGGGTTTCCTGCAGCTCATGCCTTCAGACGCGAGGCCTTTTTTGCCTCTCCCAGTAGCGTCATAGGCTTCAGCCCTGCGAACAGTGCCCTACCTTCGGTTTTTTGAGGGTGGGTCTTCGGTTCTCTTTCCTCGGCGAACCTCCGCACCCTCCGCGTCTCTGGGTTATCTTTCCTCTCTTCACTCGCCACTCCGCAGTCGCCACTGGTAAACTATCCACCCATGGCGACCCCCTACCGAATCAACATCCCTCTCTACGAAGGCCCCCTCGACCTCCTGCTCGATCTCATCAAGAAGCAGGAAATGAACATCCACGACATCCAAATCTCCAAAATCACTTCCCAATACCTCGACTACCTCCACCAGCTCGAAGAACTAAACGTCGACGTCTCCGCCGAATTCATCTACATGGCCGCCACGCTCATCTACATCAAATCGAAAATGCTTCTCCCGCCCGACCCGCTCGGCTACTCCTGAAGAGCAATCCGCCGACCCGCGCGAAGAACTCGTCCAGCGCCTCGCTCGAACACGAAAAATTCAAAAACGCCGCGCAGCTCCTCTACCAAAAGCAGCAAATCGAGGAAAACGTCTGGTCCAAGCCCGACAAATCGCTCTACAACGACGAAGGCGACCGAAGGCGAACTCGTCGTCTCTCTCGTCGATCTCGTCCACGTCTTCCAGCAGGTCCTCGAACGCAAAAAAGAAGTCACCCGCATCGAGCTTCAGCACGAAACCTTCACCGTCGCGCAAATGATCGCTCAGCTGCGCGGCCAGATCCTCTCCAGCGACACCAACTCCATCAGCCTCATTCAATTCTTCGAAGCCTGCCCCTCCCGTCACGCGATGATCGTCGCTTTTCTCGCCGTCCTCGAAATGGTCAAACTCCAGGCCATCGCCCTTGCCCAGGAAAAACAATTCGGCGAAATCTTCATCAAAAAATCCAAATCCTTCGACACCGCCTTCGACGAATCCGGCGCCCTCCGCATCGACGCCGAATACCAATAGAATGAGACCAGGGAAATAAACGAAGATGAAGAAGGCGAAGGACTAGATAGCCCCCCAGGTAAGTTTTCGGCCTTTTCCTGTACAACCTTTACCTCCTATATTTCCTTTACCTCGTTTTCCGTCGGTAACTGTAAGCTATGAACTACTCATGTCCGACCTCGAACTGAAAGCCGCTCTCGAAGCCATCATCTACGCCGCCGACGAGCCCGCCACCCTCGACCAGCTCGCCACCGCCGTCGGCGAAGACAAAGCTCCTCGTGCAAAGCCGCGCTCGACGAACTCGTCGCCACCTACGCCGACCGACGATCGCGGCATCGAAATCCGCGCCGTCGCCGGCGGCTACAAGATGTACACCAAGCCGCAGCACCACGACGTCGTGCGCCGCTTCATCAAGAGCCTTCGCCCGCCTCTGCGCCTCACCATGCCCGCGCTCGAAACGCTCGCGGTCATCGCCTACAAGCAGCCGGTCACCGCTCCCGAAATTTCCAGGAAATTCGCGGCGTCAACACCTCCGGTGTAATCTCAGACGCTCCTCGACAAGAAACTCATCACCACCGCCGGACGCAAGGAAGTCATCGGCCGCCCCATCCTCTACGCACCTCCAAAGAATTCCTGATGCGCTTCGGCCTCAGCGACCTCGACGAACTCCCCAGCCTCAAGGAATTCGAGGCGCTGGCCCGCGAAGCCCTGGGCACCGACGACGCGCTTCCCGCCGACGTGTCCGAGCCCGCCGTCTCGGAACTCCACCCCGAGATCGACCTCGCCAACCAGACCCGGGAGCCCCAGCTCTCCTCAGTCCCGTCCGAGTTCCGTCACTCGGAACGCAGTCCGCGGAGTGAGGAACCCCTCTTCGATTCTTCCCCCGAGCAAAGTTCCACCGCGATCTCCGACGCCTTCCATCACGTCGAACGAAGAACTCACTGCCGCCGAAGCCCAACGCGAACACGAAGCCCTCGCCACCGACGAAGGCATGCCCTCCGGCGAACTCGACGAAGATCCTCCTCCCCCCAACGCCAAATCCACCTCCGCCGGCTAGCCTGCTCACGTTTACATTGTGAAACTCTTCCACGTCTCTTATTTCTTCACTCGAGGCCCGCAGGCATATATCTGTTATCCTTAACCTCACCAAAAACAAACCTAAGACTTCCCCCATGCTCGAACGCCTCCAAAAAATCATCTCCCGCGCAGGCATCGCCTCCCGACGCCACGCCGAACAACTCATTCTCTCCGGCCAGGTTCGCGTCAACGGCAAAACTATCACCACCCTTGGCACCAAAGCCGACGCCACCACCGACAAAATCGAAGCCGTCGGCCGCACCATCTCTACCGCTCCGCGCCACGTCTATCTCCTGCTCCACAAACCCCCCGAAGTTGTCTCCTCTCTCGCCGACCCCGAAGGCCGCAAAACCCTCCGCAATTTCCTCCGCGGCTTTCCTGACCGCGTTTACCCGGTCGGGAACCTCGAATACGCCGCCTCCGGCGTAGTCTTCCTCACCAACGACGGCGACCTCGCCGCGCAGCTCCTCAAGCACTGGAATCGTCTCGACCAGACCTACCACATCAAAGTCAAAGGCATGCTCACGCTCGCCGATCTCGACCGCCTCAACAGGGAACTGCGCGTCAAATTGCAGACCGTTCGTCAACCCGAAGCTACTCGCCGCCACAGCGCCAACTACTGGTATCAACTCACGATGCAAGGCCCCAAACTCGAATCCCTCCGAAACGCTCTCTTCCGCGAAAACCACCCCATCGAAAAAGTAATGCGCATCGCCCTCGGCGCGCTCTCCATCGAAGGCATCCCGCGTGGCCGCTACCGCCTCCTCGAACCACGTGACATCGCCTCGCTCATCAAACCAAAGCCCGCCAAGGCCAAGCCCCGCTAATCCTTGCCTACCCAATCCGTCATTCCGAACAACGTCCGCGACGCGTCTATCTCCTTCTGTAGCTCGCCACTCAATCCCTGGCCTCCCCATCGCCTTTACTGTTAACTTAAAACCGTCACCCAAAAACTCCACATGCTCCGCCTGCAAAAAATCCTCGCCGCCGCCGGCATCGCCTCCCGCCGCAAAGCCGAACAACTCATCTCCTCTGGCCGCGTCGCCGTCAACGGCAAAACCATCACCGAACTCGGCACCAAAAACCGACCCCGCCGCCGACACCATCACCGTCGACGGAAAACCGCTCGAACCTCCGCAGCGCTTCGTCTATTTTTTGTTGAACAAAACCAAAGGCTACGTCAACGACTGTCTCCGACCCCGAAGGCCGACCCACCGTCATGCAACTCCTCGGCAATCTTCCCGAGCGCGTCTATCCCGTCGGCCGCCTCGACTACGCTAGCGAAGGTCTGCTCCTGCTCACGAACGATGGCGCCCTCGCCCAACAACTCACCAAAGCCGCGTCCCACGTCCCGAAAACCTATCATGTCAAAATCAGCGGCCAGCCCAACGAACAAGCCATTCAACGCCTCCGCAACGGCGTCACCATCACACTCGACGACAACCGCCGCGTCAAAACTTCGCCCGCAAAAATCCGTCTACTCGAAAACGCCCCCAATCCCTGGTACGAAGTCACTCTCATCGAAGGCCGCAACCGCCAAATCCGCCGCGATGTTTCAATCCGTAGGCTTCCTTGTCGAAAAAATCAAACGCGTGCAACTCGGTCCCCCTAATCCTCGATGTCCCCCCAGGCAAATTCCGTCCCCTCACCGAAAGGGAAGTAGTCCAACTCAAATCCCTGTCCTCGTCAAACACATCACCCAAACAAAATAAGTTGTCATCCTGAGCCTGCCTGCGGCAGACAAGCGAAGGACCCGCTTCTCTTGGAGTGCTGAGGCTCGCTTGCCCTGAGCGTCGAAGCGCCGCGGCTTTTGGGTCCACAACCTCCACCGCGAATCCCGTCATTCCGAGCCTAGTCTGCGAAGCGAGGAAGCCCTCTTCGATCACTGCGCTTTGGCTTCACACAATTGGCGTCCCGACCATATTCTGTACTCGAAGGAATCATCACGATCTCCACCGCACTCTTTCTACTCTTCCACTTTCCATGAAAACGTCGATGGTTACCCAACTGCCCACCGCGCCTCATCTCCCCCCTACACAAACCCTTATCCTCATCATAAAATATTCTCATGACCCATACCCTCGAAGAGCTCATCCCCGATTACATCCAGGGCCTTCCCACCTACGTTCCCGGTAAGCCCGTCGAGGAGGTCGAGCAGGACCTCAAAATTCACGCCGTCAAACTCGCGTCCAATGAAAATCCCCTCGGTCCTTCTCCCAAAGCCATGGAAGCCGCTCGCCGCGCTCTCGGCGAAGCCAACTGGTATCCCGACGGCGGCAGCAAACGCCTCCGCGAGATTCTCGCCGCGCGCAATCACGTCCGCTTCGAAGAAGTCTTCGTAGGCCTCGGCTCCAGCGAAATCATCGACCTCGCCTCGCGCGTTCTTCTCCGCCCCGGCCTCGACGGCATCACCAGCGAAGGCTCCTTCGCCCTCTTTGCCATCGCCATTCGTGCCAGCGGCGGCCGCCTGATTCAGACGCCAATGCGCAACTACACTTTCGATCTCGACGCCATCGCCGCTGCCGTCACACCGCAAACCCGCGTCATCTACATCGCCAATCCGAACAATCCCACGGGCACCGCCTTCGGCGCCGCCGAATTCTCCGCCTTCCTCAAGAAAGTTCCCGGCGACGTGCTCGTTGTCCTCGATGAAGCCTACCGCGAATACGCCGCCCGTCCCGATCTCCCCGAAGCGCTGAAACTCTTTCGCGAGTACAACAACATCCTCACTCTACGCACCTTCTCCAAAGTCTACGGCCTCGCAGGACTCCGCATCGGCTACGGCATCGGCCATCCCACCCTGGTCGCCGAAATGAACAAGCTCCGCACTCCCTTCAACGTCACCAGTGTTGGCCAGGCGGCCGCCCTCGCCGCGCTCGACGACCACGACCACGTCCGCCGCTCCGTCGAATCCAATCGCGTCGAACGCCAACGGCTCTTCGACGAACTCCGCAAACTCGGTCTCTCTCCCGTCCCCAGCGAAACCAATTTTCTTTTCGTCCCGGTCGGCCCAAACGCCAAACCCCTCTGCGACGAACTCCTCCGCGAAGGCGTGATCGTTCGCCCCATGGCCTGGATGGGTTTTCCGGACTCCATCCGCATTTCCGTCGGCTCTCCCGCCGAAAGCACCAAACTTCTGCACGCCCTCGCCTCCGCCCTCCCACGCCATCACCAATCCTCGCTCGCCTAACGCCGCACCCCTACCGCCCGGTCTGCTCCCGACCGCATGGTCGCTCTGTCAGGCCCGTCTTCCCGAGCAAGCGGGGGATCGGCCTTCGATCCCACCGTCCCGCGCAATTTTTCTTTAGGGGGGCGAGCTGCAGTTCACGCCGAGCTTCGAGCGGCTTCGACATCCAACATCAGGGTAAAATGGCTTCCGTCCCTGAGGAGTCCCTGCTCTCCTCTAGACTGACACGTGCATCCAGAGCTTTTACCCGATTCCCGCTCTCCCTCATCAAAGCCTTATGCAGCCCGATCCCATTACCGACCTGCTCCTCGCCACTCCAAAACCATCGCCATCGTCGGTCTATCATCCTACTCGTTGCGTCCCTCCCACGAGGTGGCCTCCTACCTCCAACGCGTCGGCTACCAAATCATTCCGGTCAATCCCAACGAATCTGAAATCCTCGGCCAGAATCGTATCCTCGCCTCCGCAAGACGTGCCGGTCCCGATCGACATCGTCGATGTCTTCCGCCGCCCCCAATATGTCCCGGCCATCGCCGATTCCGCCATCGTTGTCCACGCCAAATGTCTGTGGCCGCAGCAGGGAATTACGCATGCTCAGGCTGCAGCCAAAGCTCGCGCCGCCGGCGTCCTCGTTATCGAGACGCTTGCTGTTTGTCCAAACAACAAAAGGCGCCCCGTCTAGGCGCCGGTTCTTTTTCTTGTGTCGTGGTCGATGTTTAGATCGGCCAGCTTTTTCTTTCGTCTTGAAGATCTGATCGCGGATAATCTGCTGATCCCTCTCTTCTCCTAAAACCCAAACACTTGCAAATTCCTCTTCCCCGGCAACACCACCGCCAAAATCTTCCTCGTCTGCTCGACAGCCGAGATCCCGCACCGCCAATCGATGCAGCAACTGCCGCGGCTCCGCCGGCTCACCGGCACCACCTGCCCTCTTGAAACGCCGACTAGTTGCGGCACCCGAAACGTCACCAGATCGGCGGACTTTTTCTCCACCGTCCGTTTCACATAAATCTCCGTCTCCTCCGCGTTCCACTGCACCACTCCCAATCCCACGCGCATTCCTCACAACACGGTCCGGCTTCTCCAAATCTCGAATCTCCAAAACCTCGCGATCCAGAAAGTACGCCGCCTTCGTTCCCGTCGGTGAAACCGAAAGGCCACCATAATATCCGTCCAGCGTCGCCAACTCCTTGTTATCTTGCGACAGCAAATCCAGCCGCTGCATCCGCGGCGGCCCTTCCATGTTCCGATCGCGCTCAATCGCAATCGCCGCGTTGCTCCCTGGTACCCGCACCGCCCCTGCGAAGGTTCGCCCCTCAAACACCTTCGTCGCCGGCCCGCCCCCGATATACAAATACTTCATCGAAAACAATTCTCTCGCCTGCTCATCCGTCAAATACACCAGCGTTCCGTTATCCCGCAGCCACATCGGCCGTGCTCCGCCTCCGGGATCAGCGGGTCTGGCCCCGATCGGATGCAACTCCCGCCCCGAGTCATCCAGCAGCAGCAGAGATCGTACATCGTCGTGATGCTCATCCTCCGGATCGACCGTCGTCGTGAACAACTGCACCGCCACAATATGCCCGTTTGGCGACGAGGTAAACGACTCCACCTGGTAGGTGAACGGTTTATCCCCGAGCAAGACCAACTGAGCCAAGGAAAACACAAAAAAAAAAACATAGCCGTCACCGTGGATTGGGAGGCGGACCTACCGCACCCCGCCAGAAGGGCGGCCCCCGAGGGCGGCGGCGAGAAACTGCCGACGACTGAGGCTGTGCCGCCCCACTTCGATGGCCGATCGGCGTCCCACCACGCTCCCTTTCCGTCGCTGGACCACGGTAGCCAATCGGTGCGTCACTCCGCCCGTCGTTGGCACGACCGCGGGGCTCCGTCAGCTCGGCCCCCGATCGGCCTGCGGCACCGCCCGACGAAAGGTACGGTGACTGGCATGGATTGGCCACGGTGGGGACGGCGCTGGAGACTGCCCTCGGACCGGATGGCGACTTTCCCTCGCTGTTCGCCCCGGGCGCCCTGTTCAGTGATCCGGTCAACGAGCCGACGACCGACCTCGCCGCCATCGAGGAGATGACCAAACATCGTTCCCCGACTGGCGACAGGAGATCACCGCGGTCCACGGGGACTCGACCGGCGGCGCCTTCGAGTGGATCGGACGGGGGACGCTCGGAGGGACTGTTCCCATCGAGATCCACGGCTGCACCGCGGTCGATGTGGATGGCGACGGCCTGGTCACGCGGTGGCGCGACTACTTCGATCTCAAGGAGATCGACGCCCAGCTCACGCCCCCGACCGAAACGGCCGGGTGATCACTTGAGCAGGTGGAGGAGATCTTCCATCTTGGCGAACGTCACGTCCGCGCCGTGCAGCCTCTCCGGCGGCGTGAGCCCGACATATCCGTAGACGGTCATGCCGGCGGCTCGCGCCGTGGCGACTCCGTTCGGGCTGTCCTCAACGACCACGCACCGAGAAGGCTGCACCCCCATCGCTGAGGCCGCGTAGAGGAACAGGTCGGGGGCCGGTTTCCCGTGAGCGACCTGTTCGGCACTGAAGGCCCGATCCGTGAAGTAGTCGAGGAGCTTGACCTGGGCAAGAGACCGAACGATCCGTTCTTGACTGCCCGACGATGCCAGGCAGAACGGCAGCTCCAGGTGGTCGAGCACCGACCGGATGCCGGGGACGGCCCGCAGGTCGTGGGCGTAGGACTCGAACAGGCGCTGGTGGTACGTCTCATCGAAGTGAGCCGGAAGCTCGCGGCCCGAACGCTCCGTGACCATGGCGTGGACGCTCGCCAGCGTCCCGCCCATGTAGGTCTGTAGGCACTCCTGGAGGCTCGTGGGGTGGCCGTGCTCGGTCAGCAACTCAGACAGCACCCGATTCGCCAGCAGCTCACTGTCCACGACGACGCCGTCGTTGTCGAAAATCACCAACTGACTGGAGGCCATGTGCTTCCTCGGGAAGACCAAACGGGCAGGCCGGACGTCGCCTCGGCCCACTTCCGCCCCTTCCTAGCGTACGTCGCCGGCTCCGAGAGCGATGCCCCGACCGGTAGTTGTTCAGGTCGGCGTCTCACGGTCCGATGACATCGGGGTGCGGCCCACGCGGGATCACCGCGCCCCAAGCGGGCGCCGTCCCTGGATCGGCCAGGATGGTTGACATGACGGACATCCCCTTGCTCGTCACCTCGTCGGTGACCGGCGGTCGCCACGATCTGGTGGCCACCCGGGCCGAACGACGGGCCCAGGGCAAACAGGGCCGGGCCCGGGTCCCGAGAGGCGGCATCGGCGCCTGGTCCGGGGCTTCCCGGCGCCAAGACCCCCTGCAGACGATCCTGGCCCAGAACGCCATCCGGGTGCCCGAGCTCGTCCCCCTTCGGCACCACCGCATGGCCGCCTCGGCGTGGAACTACTACCGGGGAGCGGCGGCGGTGATGGCGAGCGACCTCGGCTCCCAGCCGGACAGCGGGCTGGACGTGCAGCTCTGCGGTGATGCCCATGTTCTCAATTTCGGCCTCTGGGCCACCCCGGAGCGAAATCTCTTCTTCGACTTGCGCGACTTCGACGAGACGTTGCCCGGTCCCTTCGAGTGGGACCTGAAGCGCCTCGCCACCAGTCTGGTGGTGGCCGCCCGCGAGAACGGGGTCAGGGCCGGTCGCCCCGACCAGGCGGTGGCGGCGGCCCTGCAGGCGTACCGCGGACGCATGCGCAGGTATGCCCGGTCGAACGAGCTGGACATCTGGTACGACGGCATGCACGTGGACAGCTTGCTCTCCTACTTCGAACCGGCGGACCGAGGCCGGGTCTCGATCCATATCGAAAAGAAGAAGAAGCACCGTACCCATCTGGGCGCCTATGCCAAGCTCACCACCATGGCCCATGGCCGGCCGAGGATCACCGAGGATCCACCTCTACGGGTCACCGTCGGCGACGCCGAGCAGAGCGAGCTGGTGGACACCCTGCTCGCCGAGTACCGCCTGACCCTCCAGCCGGACCGTCGGAGACTGTTCGACCGGTTCACCGAGGCGGACATCGTCCGCCAGGTGGTGGGGGTGGGCAGCGTCGGTATGCAGGTCTACCTGGTGCTCTTCGTTGGTCGCAGCGGTACCGACCCGTTATTCCTCCAGGTCAAGCAAGCCGGGCCCTCGGTATACGAGTCGAGCGAACGCCGCAGCGCGCACGCAAACCACGGTGAACGGGTGATCCACGGCAAGAGGACGGTCCAGAGCGCGACCGACATCTTCGTGGGCTGGGGATCACTCAACGGAAAGGACTACTACGTCAGACAGTTCCGGGACATGAAGATCGTCCCGACCATCGAGCTCATCAGCCCCGTACTCATCGAGTTCGCCACGGCCTGCGGCGAGACTCTGGCCCGGGCGCATGCCCGGTCAGGGGACCCGGTGGCCATCGATGGCTATCTGGGCAAGAGCGGTGCGTTCGACCGATCCATCGCCCAGTTCGCCCGCCGGTACGCCGACCAGAACGAACGCGACCATGCCCAGCTGGTTGAAGCCATCGCCGGCGGGGCGGTCGAGACCGGTCGCCAGTGAGCTCGTCCGGAGGTCCGGCGACTTCCTAGGAGACCTTGAGGGATGGGACCACCTCGGCCATGAACCGGCGCAGGGTCTCGTCGCCGGGGAAGTCGCGCAGCCACAGGATGAGGCCCCGGCAGCCGGCGTCCATGAAGGCCTGGGTCTTCTCGATCACCTGGTCGACCGTGCCGACCAGGTTGTCGGCCAGGTACCGCTCGGTCGGCACGCCGTCCCAGAGGTTCCCGCCGCCCTCGGACTCGCACCAGGCCAGGGTGTCGGCCTCGGTGTCGAACAGCCGGCAGTCGGGTCCGTGGGTCCGGTTGATCTCCTCGAAGGGCCGGCCGACCTCCTCGCAGTACTGGGCCAGCAGGCCCGACTTGCGCTCGAAGGCCTCGAGGCTCACCTGCCAGTTGGTGAGGTCGGCCCGCCGGGCGGCGATGCGCAGGTTGACCTTCTCGCCGCCCCCGCCCACCAGGACGGGCGGCAGCTGCTGGACCGGCTTGGGATCGCAGTAGGCACCGTCGAAGTGCAGATGGTCGCCGTCGAAGGTGACCGTCTCCTCGGTCCACAGCCGCCGGACCACCTCGAGGGTCTCGTCGAGGACGGCCAGCCGCTCCGGGTTGGACAGGTACTCGTAGCCGTAGGAGTGGTACTCCTCGTGGAACCAGCCCGCCCCGAGCCCGAGGATGAGCCGGCCCCCCGAGTAGACGTCGATGCAGGCCGCCTCCTTGGCCAGCAGGCCGGCGTTGCGGTACGAGGCGCAGGTCACCAGCTGACCCAGGCCCACACGCTGGTGGTCTGCTGGGACAGCGCCGCCAGCATGGTGAAGGCCTCGAACACGTGGGTCGGCTCGCGCCGGGGCACCGTCTCGACGTGGTCGTAGACCCACAGGTGGTCGTAGCCGAGCGACTCGGCCAGCCGGGCCAGCTCCACCGACCGGGCCCAGGCGTCGGGTCCGCTCCACCCCGTGTACTCGAGCTTCCAGCCCTGGGGGACGAAGACCCCGATCTCGAGGCGACCGCCATCGCCGGCCGGTCGCTCACGCGGCGAACTCCCACCACTGGACCTCGCACATCATGGGCAGCAGGTACTGGACGTAGAGCGAGTGGATCTTGACCACCTTCTGGTCGTCCGCGTGCAGGTCGATGAGGTCGACCCGGTCGTCGTGCTCCCGGAAGGCCTCGGCCCGGTCCTGCACCCCCTGCAGCTCCTCCAGCGATCCCACCGAGAACCCGAAGTGGTCCATCCGCGGGCAGCGCATCGGGTCGTCCTCGGCGATGAGGAAGATGAACTGGTCCCAGTGCACGCACGACAGGATGAGGCGCCGACGGTCCTCGGTCATGACCTCGATCTCGTCGAAGCCGAAGACCTCGCTCCAGAAGCGGCAGATGTCGGCCCGGTTGCGTCTCGTCGAGCAGGTCGGCGGGGAGGCTCATGGCCACGTGGTTGAAGCGCGGGTTGCCGGTCGGGTAGTAGGGGTGGGCCATCATGACCTCCCGGTGGTGGCCGGGGCCGCAACGGCGCCCTCGGACAGCCGGGGCACCACCATCACCTTGCCGGCGAAGCGGCCCTCGGCCAGGCCGACCAGGGCGTCGGAGATGCCCGTCGAGGGGCACGTCCTCCGCCTCGATCAGCAGGTCGTTCGGGAAGCCGTCGGAGGCCAGCAGTTCGAGCGCCCGCTCGAACCCGCCCTTGTCGTAGATGAACGAGCCCACCACGTGCAGCTCGTTGAGGATGAAGCGGTTGGGGTCGAAGGCCGGATGCTCGATGCCCGCGCCCACCAGCGCCAGGGTGCCGCCCCGGCGCAGCTGGTGGAACCCGATCTCCATGGCCTCCTTCTTGCCCGAGCACTCGAGCACGACGTGGACGGCCCGCTCCGAGATCCGCTCGGGCTCCCAGGGCGGGAACTTCTCGAGGTCGGCGGGATCGAGGACCACGTCGGCCCCGAGGTCCTCGGCCAGCTGCTTGCGCCGCTCCCCGGGTTCGACGGCGGTGATCGGCCCGATGCCGCGGGCCACCAGGGCGGCGATGGAGAGCGCCCCGATGGGTCCGGCCCCGATCACCATCACGCTGTCGCCCGGGGCCACGCCCGAGCGGGTGATCCCGTGGAGCGCCACGGCCAGCGGCTCGGCCAGCGCCGCGTGGCGGGCCGACAGGCCCGGCGGCAGCCGGAGCAGGGCCGCCGCCCGCACCAGCAGGTAGCGGGCGAAGGCCCCGTCGTGGCCGTCGATGATGGATCCTTGGCGGTTCTCGCACTGCGAGGGCTTCCCCTCGAGGCAGCGCCGGCACCGCCCGCACTTGGGTGAGGTGCCGCCGACCACCGTCTCGCCGATCTCCCAGCCGTCCACACCCTCGCCCAGGGCGGCGATGGCGCCGGTGAACTCGTGGCCGGCCACCAGGCCCGGTTGTCGCCCCAGCCGTCGAGCAGCATGTGGATGTCGGATCCGCAGATGCCGCAGTGGTCGACCTCGACCAGCACCTCGCCGGGGCCGGGGCGGGGCACCGGCCGCTCCTCGACCACCACCTCGCCCGGCCGCCGGTAGACCGCGGCCGGCATCACCTCGGGCAGAACGCCCATGACGTCACCTCCCCCGTCCGGCCGGCCGGGGCTTCCGGCGGCTGACCCACGTGTGACACGGGCGTCACTCTATGCCAGCCGGGTGGCGCCGGCGAAAGCCGGCCGCCGATGATCAGGCCCGCGGGCCACCCGGTGCGACGAGCTCGATGGCGTTCCCGTCCGGGTCACACAGCTGCAGGGAGGGATTCCCGTTCTCGAGCACCACTCCGTCATGGCGGACGCCCATGGCGCTCAGGTGGTCGGCCCACGCACGGAGAGCACTGCCGTCCGGCACTGCGAACGCAAGATGATCGAGGCCCCCCTGACCACCGGTCATCTGCCTGCCTTCCGCTCCACTTCCGTTCCCCGAGTTGGTGTCGCAGTCCGCTGACGTGAGCACGACGACCACCCGGGCCCCGCGGTGCCGGAGGGCGATGTATCCGGCACTTTCATCTTCTGCTTGCGGCTCGAGACCGAGCGCCGCCGTGTACCACCGGGCACTAGCTCGCAAATCCGACACCAACAGCTGCACGTGCGAGAGCCCGGTGATGGGCGCAGACAGCGGCGGTCCGTCGGCGGTCACCGGCCACACCATAGCCACCTGGTTCGGGAGATCCCCTTTGTCAGAATTGGCGACAAACCAGGGGTGCCGCCCTGGCGACGGTATCGGTCGGCCGCGGAGCAGTCCGGCACGGAAACGTCAAGAAGCACCAGAAGATCCCGAACCAGTCGAGGGGAACGCTGACGCCAACCCCGTCGTGAGGGTGGCGGCGTCGCACCGTAGGAGTGCGGCTCGCGCCCTTGCGAGGGTCTGGCGGACGCCATTCCGGATCTGGCCGACCAAGGGTTCGGTACGGCATCAAGTACAGAGGTAGATCGGCCTGCCCGCCATCAGCTGCGCCGAATCATGACCGCGGCGCAGCGGTAGGGTTCGGAGATGGCCGGGACCGACGACTCGATGGATCTCGAGCTGACCGCGGCCTCACTGCGGGCCGACGCGTCAGACGTCGGCCTGCTGATGAAGGTCCTGGCCGACACGCTGGCCGAGGCCATGGGGCCGCGGCTCCAGGTCAGCCGGTCCGGCGGTCGGTTCCGGAAGTCCGACGATGTCAGGTCCCTCAGGATCACCCTGGGCGACGACCTGTTCGAGGCCGAGATGGACAGTGGATCTGTCCGGTGCAGCATCGGTCATTCGTCAGGCGGCATCCGCATCCGCAGCGAGAAGGTCGGACTGGATGCGTGGCTGGCCCGGCTCCTCGAGTCACTCAAGGCAGAAGCGGCCAACAGCCTGGCCGTCCGACAAGCGCTGGAAACGATCGTCATCGGAGGGAACCATGAGTGAAACACCTGAGGACCTGCCCGAAGGCGCCAGTCACCGCCTCCAGGAGCTGGAGCAGGGGCTGTTCACCTCGGACCTGTCGGTCAACGAATTCCTGCTGATCAAAGAGGTCGGCTTCCACCCCCTGGGCTTCGTCATGGGGTCGTCGATCTACCACACGGGTATCCAGACCCGGAAATGGGGACAGAGCCAGGAGTTGGCCAAGTTGACCGGAGCCATGTACGAGGCCCGGGAGTTGGCCATGAACCGGATGGAGGAAGAGGCCACCGAGCTCGGTGCCGACGGCGTCGTCGGGGTGCGGCTCGACGTCAACTACTACGAATGGGGCAAGGACGCCGCGGAGTTCATCGCCGTCGGTACGGCAGTCAAGGCCGAAAGCGGCGTCTCGTACCGGAACAAGCTGGGCAAGCCGTTCACCTCCGACTTGTCCGGTCAGGACTTCTGGACGCTGATGCAAACTGGTTACGTACCCCTGGGCCTGGTGATGGGAACCTGCGTGTACCACATCGCCCACCGCGGTCTGGGGCAGACCCTCGGCTCGGCCGGGCAGAACGTGGAGCTCCCCAACTTCACGCAAGCCCTGTACGAGGCCCGGGAGCTGGCCATGACCCGCATGCAGGACGAGTCCAACCGCTTGGACGCAACCGGGATCGTCGGTGTGCGGCTGGAGGAGAAGTCCCATCAGTGGGGCAGCCACACCATCGAGTTCCTGTCGCTCGGAACAGCGGTGGCCAAGAGCGCAGACGAGGTGACGCTGGCCCGGCCCACCACCATCATCTCGCTCGACAATTGACGGCTGGCATGACCGACGACCTGCCCGAGGCGGCTACCCGGCGATTCGCCGAGGGGGCGTTCACATCCGGCCTGAGCGTGCCCGACTTCGCCGCCTGCCTGCAGATGGGTCTGGAGCCGGTCGGCTTCGTGCAGGGCTTCTGCGTGATGCAGTGGCGGTGGTATGGCATGGGGTCCCCGTTCGGCATGGGTGTCCCTTACCGGGGACAGGGCCGAGGCTACGAGGAGACCTGGCAGTGCCCGCACGGATTCGTCTCGGCGGAGCACCGCGGTTGGGGGCAGAACTACGAGCAGTCGTGGGTGGAGGACGCCTGGCGACAGGGTTTCGACGCCGCCTACGGTCGCCTGCTGGAAGAAGCGGCCGAGGTGGGCGCGCATGGTGTGGTGGGTCTGGTCGACGCCTCTGATCGCCTCAGCGACCTCGGGGTGCTGGAGTTCAAGGTGCAGGGCACCGCGGTACGGGTGGACGGGGCGGCCGATCCGGCCGGCGCCCCCTGGACGACCTACCTGGCCGGGCAGCGACTGGCCAAGTCGATCGAAGCAGGATTCGCACCGGTGTCGATCGCCGCGTCGGTATCGTCCGTTCGGGTCTGGGCCTACTGCATCACCGAGTACCTGACCGAGGGTTCCAACGCCAACTGGGGATACCGGATGCCGACATCCGAGATCGAACAGACCGCCCATGCCCACATGGCTGTCCGTCGGATTGCCCGGGAGCGGGTCCGGGACCAACTGGGCAGCGACTCCTTGCACGGGGCCTCGATGATGACCACCGAGCACGAGCTGGGTCAGGGGGACTCCGAACTGCAGTGCATCCTCCGCGGCAACCGGGTGCGCCGGTTCGAGGAGTTCGACCCGCTCCCGCCGCCCCAGCCCACAGTGCGGCTGCGGTGAGCGCCGACCCGGAAGCAGCTCGCACGACCGATCTCCGGGCCGAGATGCGGAAGGCGGCCGACTTCGTGGCCCGTGCGGGAGCCGGCGCCAAGACGACCGGCCGTGGGAAGGCGCGAACGTCGGATCTCTCGATAGACGAGGAGCTCATCCTTCATTCCATCGGCTGGGAGCCGCTGCAACTGGTGTGCGGCGCCTCGCTGTACTCGGTGCCCATGGGGGTGTGGAACTGGGGACAAGGGGAGATCACCTTCGCCTCGGAGGCCTATGCCCGGGCCTTCGCCATGGCCATCGAGCGCATCCACCAAGAGTGCTCGCAGGTCGGGGCACGAGGAGTGGTCGGCGTGCACATCGAGTCCACGGTCCACCGGCACCATGTCGATGTGGCGCTGGTGGGCACGGCGGTGCGCCCTACCGGGTCGAAGGGCCTGTCCTCCGATCCTCTGTTCGTCTCGGACCTCTCTGGACGCGACTTCGCCCTCCTCCATGTGGCCGGATGGGTACCGCTCGGCTTGGCCGTCGGCGCCAGCTTCGTCTACGCGCCACGCCGTTCGGCCGGGGTCGCCATCAAGCAGAAATCCCAGAACGTCGAGCTGACCAATTTCACCGAGGCCATGTACGCAGCCCGCGAGTCGGCCATGGAGCGGATGCAACAGTCGGCGCTGGCCCTGGACAGCACCGGTGTCGTCGGGGTCAAGGTGACCGAGGGACCGATGGACTTCGCCCACCACGCAGTGGGGTTCACCGCCTATGGCACCGCCGTCCGGCTGACGGCGGAGCGTCACCAGCCCCTGGCGCCGCGGATGGTCCTCCCGCTCGACGACCCGGCCCCCGAGTTCGACATCACCTCGCTCAGGGGCCGCTGACGGCTGAAGCGGATGCGGCCAGCGACTTGGTGGCCGCCGGCATGGCCTGTCGTTTCAGCAGAGTGGGGCGATACCGTTGCGACCATGACGGGTGACTCCGAGCACATGCACTTCCGGCGGATGGACGCGGGATCCGATGCCGATTTCGCCATCCTCGCCCAGGTCCACCGGGAGGCTGCCCACCACCTCCCCGACCTTCTCATCGGCATGCTCACCGATCTCCGGGGGGACGAGCACTACCCCATCGACCGCCAGGCTCACAGCCTCCAGACCGCCACGCGGCGCACTTCGGGACGGCCGGGACGAGGAGTACGTGGTGTGCGCCCTGCTGCACGACGTGGGCGAGTCCCTCGGGCCGTTCAATCACGGTGAGATCGCCGCCTCCATCCTCAGGCCGTTCATCAGTGACGCCAACTACTGGATGCTCGCCCACCATCCCATCTTCCAGGTGTACTTCTTCGGACAACACCTCGGGCTCGACCCCAACGAGCGCGACGGGTTCATCGCCAGTCCCTACTACGACCAGACGGTCGAGTTCACCGCCGAGTACGACGAGGTGTCCTTCGATCCCGACTACGACAACGAGCCCGTCGCCATCTTCGATCCCATGGTTCGCCGGCTGCTCGACAAGGAATGGTCTCCCCCGACCTAGCCCGGTCGGGGCGTCCCCGTCCGCCGTCGGCGGACGAACCAGGCGATCACCCCGACCACCACCGCGCCCGCCGCCGCCAGTCCGGCGAGCGCACCGGCCGACAGCCCGCCCGCATCGGTCCCCCCGACAGGACCGACCGGGCGGGTGGTGTGGGTAGGTGTGGTGCTCGGTGCCGTGGTGGCAGGCGTGCCCGCCGCCGGCACGGCGAACGCCTCCACCCGGTGGCCGGACGGAACCAGCAGCAGCCCGTCGCCCAGGCTCGGCGTCGGGAAATGGTTGTCGGGAGGACCGATGGCCACCTGCTGACGCACGGCCCCGGTGGCGGGGTCGAGGCCGTCCAGCACCCCGGTGGCGCCGATGGTCCAAACCCGGCCGCCGGCCACGATCGGCGGGCCCCCGCCCGAACCGGAAGACCAGAGCATCTGGATCCCCGGGGGAGACGACGAGACGCGGACCGCCACCACTCCCGTGGTGCAGGGAAGGTAGACCACCGTCCCGACGACCGCCCCACCACCGTCCACATCGTCGGAGCAGACCCCGGTGAGCTCCGACTGTTGGCCGCCGATGCCGCCGAGACGGGTGGCATCCAACAGGAAGGCGGTCCGGGACTTGCCGGCCACCACCACCTGGCCGTCGGCGAGCAACACCGGCTCCATCGACAGGTCACGGTCGGCGGCGTTGTCGGCGGCCCAGTCGGTCGGGGCGAAGAACTGCAGTAGCCGGAGGGCGGGCGAGAGCTCGAGCACCGAATCGCTGTTGTCATAGGCGTGCTGCGAGGAGGTGACCGAGCCGTTGCCGGCGCTCACCCAGATGTCCCCCTGGCCGTCGACGGCGGGCGCCCCTCCGCCCATCCAGATGGCCCCTTGCTCTTCGCCCGTTCCGGCGTCGACGGCGAAGTCGCGAGGTGCGCCGCCGGATTCCTCCACCGCCACCACCCACCCCCGATAGGTGGAGCAGTCCCCGTAGTTGCCGCCGAACCCGAACACCACCTGACCGGCGTCGAGGGCAAGACCGGTGCGCTGCAGCAGGGCCGAGCTGAGTGCGCCGGGTGGGTCCACGTTGTCGGTCATCTCCACCTGACCGGTAACGGTGTCGAGCCCGACCAGCACGTGTGCCGGCCGTCCCTGGACGAGCTCATCGGCCACCACGAAGATCTCGCCGCGCCCCTCATCGATGACCGGAGTCCCGGTGATCCCGACGGTCGGCTGGATGTCCCCACACGGGAGTGACGAGGCCGGCACGGCGTTGCCCACCCGGGTAGACCACAAGACGGCACCGCTGGTGGTGGCCAGCGTGTAGACCCGATCGTCCTCGGTGGCCACGTAGACCCGACCATCGGCGACCAGCGGCTCGCCGAACAGCGCGCCGTCAAGGGTGGGCGAGGTCCACGCCGGCGCGGCGGTGTCGACGGAGGCCGCAGTCGAGGACACCCCGTGGCCGGCGTTGTCGCCGTGGTAGACGGTCCATGAGTCGGGGTCGCTGCTGGCCGGGGCGCCGAGAGCCGGAGCGGCCGACCCCGCCACCAGGACTGCCGCCGCCAAGGCCGCCAACACGGCGACCACGCCGGCCGGCCCCGACCGGTGCCCGAGCGGGCTCACCTCATGGACGGCCGCGTGCGACCGTGGCCGGGATCACCGGAGACAGGGTAGCCACCGGGGCAGAACAATCCCGGTCGGGCGCGCTTCGCCCCCCGAGGTCAGGTGACCGACGGGCCCTGCTGTCGGACCGACTCCACGGTTTCCATGGCGGTGCGCAACTCCTGCAGCCACTCGTCCGTGTGGGTCGCCACCAGCTTGACGCACCAGGCCAAGGCGTCCGACCGGCTGCGGGCGACGCCGCAGTCGACGAGGGTGTCGAGCACCCGTCGTTCGGGCTGGCGCAACCGGGTCATGACCGGCACCGACAGGTTGGTGAAGATGGCGGATGTCCCGCCGACCTCCGCCCCCCAGGCCACGCTCCGGCCGAAGCGCCGCTCGGCCTCACGAGCGATGGCCATGCGCTCGTCCCGGGTGTCCTCGTGGAACCGGCTCATCCGGCCGGCCTCGGCGGCCGATCTGGCCGACTCGTCGTCACCGTCGACGAGAACGGGTGCGGCCAGCGGGCCCACGATCACGATCTCGTCCCGATCGACAGTCACGGTGGGCGGACCCTCGAACCATCCGCTCGGCAGTCGGCCGGCCAGCCACCCCGACACGTCCCCGGGCGGGCCCTCGACCGGGCCCAACCCGGCCGGGGGTGCCCCCCGCCCGCGCCCGCCGCCACGTGATCGCCGCCCTGCATTGCCCTGATCCGGTCCCACTTGGGCCTCCTCCTGTTTGATTACAATATTACATTATTACACATCCTGGGTGGAGGCGGCGGCTGGCCTTCACCCGCCAAGGCTGGCGGGGTCCCTCCGCCATCGCTTGGCCCGCCCTGGTCGCTATCTTTGGCCGCGCCCGTGGACGAGACCCGAAGAAACCCCACACCGGAACGGCGGAAACTCCCGAGGCTTCGCTCGCCCTTGGTGATCGTGGCCGCCGTCGTCGTGTCCGTGCCGATTCTCCTGGCCCATACGGCGGGCCCGGCCGCGGCCGCCCGGTCCCACTCCACCACCACGTCGGTGCCCGACACCGTCACCACCTCTGCGCCCAATACCACCTCGACGCCGGTTCCTGACATCTCCTCCCGGTGCCCATGGCTGGAGTCGGCCATCGACCGCGGCGAGACGCCCACCCAGTTGGCCCGGACGGTACTGGCGCGGATGACCGTCGCCGAGAAGCTCGGTGAGGTGGTCCTCGTACAGCTCCAGGGAGTACGAGAACGTCAACACCGGGGTTCCCCGGCTCTGCATCCCGTCCCTCACCGTCCAGGACGGCCCCCAGGGGTTGGCCTATCGGCGCCGTCCACGTCACCCAGCTCCCGGCCCCCTTGGGCGTCGCCGCCACCTTCGACACTGCGATCGCCCGTACCTACGGCCAGGTCGCAGGGGTCCGAGGCCGCCGGCCAGGGGGTCGACGTCGTCCAGGGCCCGACCCTCAACATCGACCGGGTGCCGAGAGCGGCCGCACCTACGAGGGATTCGGCGAGGACCCGGTCCTGGTCTCGGCCATGGGAGTCGCCGACATCCAGGGCATCCAGCGACCGGGTCCATGGCCATGGCCAAGGAGTTCGCCGTCTACAGCCAGGAGACCGACCGGGGCGTGCTCAACGACGTCGGTCTCCCAGCGGGCCCTCGAGGAGCTCTACCTTCCGCCCGTTCAAGGCAGCCGTCACCCAGGCGCACGTCTCGACGGTCATGTGCGCCTACCCCCAGCTGAACGGCACGTTCCAGTGCCAGGACGGCCTCAGCTGCTCGCCTTGCTCGAACAGTGGGGGTTCGACGGCTTCGTCCGATCCGACCTCGGATCGGTGCACGATCCGGTCGCCGCCATCGACGGCCGGCACCGACCTGATCAAACCGGCCCAGGTGGACCGAGCTGGCGCCGCTGGTCGGCCAGCACCGGACTGCCGCGTCGCGCGGTCGATGCGAGCCGTGACCCAGGTCCTCACCGCAGATGTTCGCCCATGGGCTGGTGACCCGCTCCGACGTCGGATCCCCGGCGACCGGTGGTCGACTCCCCCGCCACACCGGCCTTCGCCCTCACGCACCGCCGAGCGATCGGCCGTCCTCCTCAAGGACCAGGGCCGCATCCTCCCCCTGGTCGCATCGGCCGCACCAAGTCGCGTGGCGGTCATCGGGGCCGACGCCAGCTCGGCGACGGTCACTACCGGGTTCGGCAGCTCGTGGGTGCATCGCCCCCTTCACGTCCACCCCGCTGTCCGCCATCCGGCGACCGGGCGGGCACCGGCACACGGTCACCTACAGCGAACGGCGGAAGCACCACCAAGCACCTCCCGCCGATCCCCGTCCCAGCTACCTGACCCCGACCTCGGGTGCGGGCCATGGGCTCACGCTGACCCTGACCCAGACCGAGCCGGGCGCAGGTGCCAGTCCGGTGCAGAGCGTCGAACCCACCGTCAACGTCACCATGCGGCCCCACACCTCGACCGCCAGCCCCTGCCCGGGCTGACCCGCTCGCCATCGGTGGAGCACCGCCGCCCACCGCTCCCGTCGGACCGGTTGGGGTCGCTCGGGATCCGCGGGCTTCCCCCACCACCCGCTCCCCGGTGGTGCTGCCGGCCGGGTGGTCGGACATCACCTCCACCTGGACCGGGACCCTCACACCTCCCCAGCAGCGGCCTGTACACGTTGTCACTCCAGGGTGACGGGCAGGCCAAGCTCAGCCTCGACGGGAAGCCGGCGTCTCCGATCACCCTCGACCACGCCCTCGGCCGGTGGGCACAGACCGTATCGCTGATGGCCGGCCATCCCTACCGGGTCCGGCTGGACTGGACGCCGTTCGACACCACCACGCCCGTCGGGTGAGTCGCTGATCGTCCCGAGCTCGCTGACCCTGGGCTGGAAGTTCGTGAGCGCCGACATCGCCGCGGCGGTGGCCGCAGCCCGGGCAGCGTCAGGTGGCCGTGGTGTTCGCCGGCGACTTCAGCTCCGAGGCCTTCGACCGGCCCATCGCTCTCCCTCCCCGGGGACGAGAACACGCTCATCTCGGCGGTGGCCGCCGCCAATCCGCACACGGTGGTGGTGCTCAATACCGGTGGCCCGGTTCTCATGCCGTGGCTCGGGAAGGTGGCCGGTGTGATCGAGGACTGGTACCCCGGTGAGCAGGCGGGCACGGCCATCGCCGCCGTGCTCTTCGGTGACGTCGATCCGTCCGGCCGATTGCCGGTCACCTTCCCGACCAGTGACGCCCAGTCGCCGCCGTCAACAGCGCCGCCCAGTGGCCCGGGGTCGACCTGACCTCCGACTACACCGAGGGGCTCGATGTCGGCTACCGATACTACCACGCCACCGGTGTCCAGCCCCTGTTCCCGTTCGGCTACGGCCTGTCCTACACCCGGTTCGCCCTCGGGAAGCTCGGGGTCAGGCGGACGGCATCCGGATACGCGCTCAGGGTACGGGTGTCGAACGAAGGCGGCGTCGCCGGAACCGACGTCCCGCAGGCGTACCTGACCTACCCGGCCGCGGCCGCTGAACCGCCCGCCCAGCTGGTGGCGTTCGCCCCGGTCACCCTGGCCGCGGGCGAGAGCCGCACCGTCACCCTGTCGGTCCCCGCCTCGGCGTTCCAGGCGTATCTCAATGGGTCCTGGTCCACCATTCCGGGCACCTACATCGTGTCGGTGGGCGAGTCCTCGGCGGACCTGACGCTCAGTACATCGGTCGCCCGGCCCTGAGCGTTCGACGAGTCCGTCCACGTCCTCCCCGCCGACAGCCGAGCGCGCCGGGCCCACTACGGCATACTGTGCTGTCGTCATCGGGACCCTCGGGCAGGCCCGTCACCGCGCCCGGCGAGTACAGGTCCACTCGCCGGAGACCGGAGAGAGAGGTCGACCATGCTCAAGACGCCGGCAGAATCCGCATTCGCCTACGCGGGCATCCGCCAACGGGTGACCGAGCTGCTGGAGGGCACTCCCGACGACGAAGCGGCGTCAGTGACCGTCCCCGCCTGCCCGGACTGGACCGTCACCGATCTCGTCGCCCACCTCTACGGTGTCGAGGTCGACATCATGGACGGCAACCTCGAGGGGGCGGGCACGGCGGCCTGGGCCGACGACCAGGTCAGGCGATTCGCCCCCCTCGGCCTGCGCCAGCTGTCCGAGGCCTGGAACGAGACGAGCCCCCGGGTCGAGGCGATGGAGGCACGTTCCCGCCGAGGGCCGCCGCCCAGCTGGTCTTCGACGCCTGCACCCACGAGCATGACCTGCGCGGGGCGATCGGCTGTCCGGGCGCCCGTGACACCGACAGTGTGGTCATCGGGCTGACCTTCATCGAAGACTCGATCCGTGGGCTGGTCGAGAAGAAGGGGCTGCCCGGCATCGAGCTCGACTCGCCGCACTTCGAGGCCACCATCGGCCCGACCCCCGCACCGGTGCGGGTGTCGACCAGCGTGTTCGAGCTCTTCCGGGCCTTCGCCGGGCGCCGGTCGACCGAGCAGTTCCGTGCCCTTCCCTGGCAGGGTGATCCGTCGCCCTATCTCGAGGTCTTCGACCGGGGGGCGCTCCAGCCCCCGCCCCAGCCGCTCATCGAGTGATCCCGGACCCGCCGGTCCCAGCGCGGTAGGGCGACCGCCCCCGGTGAACGCTCGAGTCGTTGGGCTACCATGCCAGGGTCGTCCTGGGGCAGATGAATCCCACCGTCGGGCACGTCCCCCGGTGGTGCGCGCCAGACCGGACGGCCGCCCACCCGACCGGTCCGCCGGCCGGCCACAGTGAAGGAGCCCCATGACCAGCCAACCTCATCACGACTTCAAGGTGGCCGATCTGTCCCTGGCCGACTTCGGCCGCCGGGAGATCGAGCTGGCCGAGCACGAGATGCCGGGTTTGATGGCCATGCGGGCCGAGCACGGGGCGGAACAGCCCCTCCGGGGGGCCCGGATCACCGGCTCCCTGCACATGACCATCCAGACCGCGGTGCTCATCGAGACGCTGACCGCGCTCGGCGCCGAGGTTCGTTGGGCCAGCTGCAACATCTTCTCCACCCAGGACCACGCCGCCGCCGCCGTGGTGGTGGGTCGCGACGGCACGGTCGACTCGCCCCGAGGCGTACCGGTCTTCGCCTGGAAGGGCGAGTCGCTGCCGGAATACTGGTGGTGCACCGAGCAGGCACTGCTGTGGCCGGGCGAAGGACCGACCATGATCCTCGATGACGGCGGTGACGCCACCCTCCTCGTGCACAAGGGTGTCCAGTTCGAGAAGGCCGGTTCGGTGCCCGACCCGTCCACGGCCGACTCGGAGGAGTTCGCCGTGGTGCTCGAGACCCTGGCCCGGGGGTTGCAAGCTGACCCCCGTCGGTGGACGACCATCGCCAACGGTCTGCTCGGCGTCTCGGAGGAGACGACCACCGGCGTGCATCGACTGGCCGAGATGGAGCAGGCGGGCGAGCTGCTGTTCGCCGCCATCAACGTGAACGACGCCGTGACCAAGTCCAAGTTCGACAACAAGTACGGCTGCCGGCACTCACTCGTCGACGGGATCAACCGGGCGACAGACGTACTCGTCGGGGGCAAGGTCGCCGTGGTCTGCGGCTACGGCGACGTGGGCAAGGGGTGCACCGAGTCGCTCCGCGGTCAGGGGGCCCGGGTGGTGGTGACCGAGATCGACCCCATCTGCGCCCTGCAGGCGGCCATGGACGGCTACCAGGTGGCCACCCTCGACGACGTGGTGAGCACGGCCGACATCTTCGTCACCAGCACCGGCAACCGGGACGTGATCACCGCCGATCACATGGCCCGTATGAAGCACCAGGCCATCGTGGGCAACATCGGTCACTTCGACAATGAAATCGACATGGCCGGGCTGGCGGCGACCGAGGGGATCGAGCGGGTCAACATCAAGCCCCAGGTCGACAAATGGGTCTTCCCCGACGGCCATGCCGTGATCATCCTGTCCGAAGGCCGCCTGCTCAACCTGGGCAACGCCACCGGCCACCCCAGCTTTGTGATGTCCAACTCCTTCACCAACCAGACCATGGCCCAGATGGAGTTGTTCAACAACGCCTCGCGGTACGAGAACAAGGTCTACGTCCTGCCGAAGCATCTCGACGAGAAGGTGGCCCGTCTGCATCTCGATGCCCTGGGGGTCCGCCTCAGCACGCTCACCAAGGAGCAGGCCGAGTACATCGGGGTGCCGGTCGACGGCCCGTACAAGCCGGACACCTACCGCTACTGATCGACTGACGGCCGGTCACCACCTGTACCGACGAAATCCGCACCGCCACCGACCGCTGTGCTCAGGGCTTCCTCTTGGGAGCGGAGACACGCGCCACCGCCCCGATGGCCGGTGCCAGCGTCAACCACAACCCGATGGTGACCACCATCGACGACAGGTATCCAAACGGGACGATGCCCACGTCCGCATGGACCATGCCGGGCGAAGATCATCAGCACCCAGGCGCTGACGAAGAACATGGGCCCGGCGGCAAACAATTTGAAGAAATCTCCCAAAGGACTCACCTCCACTCAGCATGGTAGGGAGCAGTGGCGACCAACGACCGGGCCGGAGCTCAGCCCGGGGCGCGGCAACACGTTCCGCCCGATGCCAGCGGCTGCCAGATCGAGGCCAGCCGGCCGAGCTGTTGTTCCATGAGGGCGATGGCGTCGACCTCCGGGCCGGGGAGGTTCACATGGCCGATGGTCACCATGGTGGGCTCGACCGGCCGGGGCGGGGTGTGGTCGCCGTGCCGCGGCGCCCCCACCCAGGCCGGATCGGGTGCCATCGGTCGGCTGACGGCGGGTTCGGCGCCGGCGAAGGTCCCGACATAGGTGTGGCTGCGCTCGCCGGTGGTCCACAGCAGCTTGGAGCCGGACGGATCGAAGTAGAACTCGGGAACCACCTGGTCGAGGTCGGTGAGCCGGCGGACGGCGCGGGTCCTGAGGTCGAGTTCGTAGAGATCGGTACGGAACCGTGGGTCGAGCACGGTGAAGACGAAGACCGGCCCGGCCACGTCGTTCTCCGACGGCGGGTCGTAGCCGGCGGCCTGGGCCTCGCTGACCACGGTCTGGTACCAGGTGGGGGTGGCGCGGCTCGACATCCAGATCACGTCCTTCATGTCCGGGGTGAACACGGCCTGCTCGTCCCAGCCCGGGTTGCCGTCGGTGAGATGGGTGGCCAGCGGATGGGCCGGGCTCGCCCCCCCGCCGTACAACCGGAGGAAGTACAGCTCGGAGTTGAGCCACCCGATGCGCTTGTCCCCGTCGGAGCTGAACGAGGTGTACAGGACTCCGCTGCCGTCCGGGGCCCACACCTGCGTCTCGTAGGCATTGTCACCCCCCGGCGCCACCGTGGTCACGTCGGCGAGGCGCGGGGTCCCGTCCGGGCCCACCACGAACGTGGCCAGCAGGATGGTCCATTGCGTCCCGCCGTTCGCCAGCGGCCCGTAGTCGACGTGGGTCCAGATGAGGTGCCTCCCGTCGGGCGACCAGTAGGGGTGGTAGTTGTCGTACGAGTCGCCGCTCTGCTCGAAGGACGAGAGGCCCGGGCCGGTCAGCCGGGTGACGTGACTCCCGTCGGGCCGCATGACATAGAGGTCGGTGCCGAACCCGCCGAGGCACGGGGACCCGAAGGTCACCTGCTGGCCGCGGAACGAGCAGAAGAGGATCCAGTCACCGCGAGGACGCTCTTGGGGGAACCCGTTCGGCCCCGGCTGCCCGCAGGTGAGACAGGACATCGCCCTCCCGTCGAGCTGGCTCACGTAGATCTGGGAGACGCCGGCCGGGTCGGACTGGTTGGACAGTACCCGGCCGTCCGCCGTCCAGGACGGGTCCTGCCCGAACGTGAACGGATTGACGGCCGCGGTGAAGCGGGCGCTGAACGACGGGTTCGCCGGATCAGCCGGCGCCGCGGGGGACGGGCCCGCACAGCCGCCGAAGGCCACGACGGCCAGCACGGAATGAACGTCGCGCCCCAGGCCGCCCGGGCCGCCGCTGCACTCCCCCATCCCGACCGGTTCGACGACCCAGAGGCGGCCACCGACCGCTCAGCGATCGGCCGTCTCCAGCTCGAGCAAGTGGGCGAAGCGCTCCCGCGCCTCGGCCCGCCGGGTGGGCACGTGCTCGCTCGGGACGTCGACCGGCTTGTACTCCTTCAACGTCTGGCGGGCCACCGTCACCTTGTGGACCTCGTCCGGTCCGTCGTAGATACGGGCGGCGCGGGCGTGACGGTACATTGACTCGAGGGGAAGGTCGGTGGAGAACCCGAGGGCGCCGTGCACCTGGATGGCCCGGTCGATGACGTTGTAGAGGACGCCGGCCCCGTAGTACTTGATCATGGCGATCTCCACCCGGGCGGCTGAGGCACCCTCGCGGTCCATCTTCCAGGCCGCCTGCAGGGTCATCAGCCGGGCCGCGGTCATCTCGGCCAGGGAGTCGGCCACCCAATTCTGGACCGTCTGCTTCTCGGCCAGCAGGGAATGATGGGTGGTGCGGGACACCGCCCGCTCGCAAAGCATGTCGAAGGCCCGCTTCGACTGGCCGAGCCAGCGCATGCAGTGGTGGATGCGTCCGGGTCCGAGGCGCTGCTGGGCCAGGAGGAAGCCTTCCCCCTCGTTGCCGACCAGGTTCTCGTAGGGGACCCGCACCTCGTGGTAGAGGATCTCAGCGTGGCCACCGAACTTCCCGAAGTGGTCCACCGGGTCCTCCATGGTGGCCACGTCCCGCACGATCTCCACCCCGGCCGTATCGGCCGGCACGATGATCATCGAACACCCCTGGTAGGGATGGACCTCGGGATTGGTCACCGCCATCACGATGAGGAAGTCAGCCACCGAGCCGTTGGTGGTGAACCACTTGTGGCCGTCGATGACCCACTGGTCGCCATCGTGGGTAGCCCGGGTGGTGATCATGGTCGGGTCGGCGCCGGCGCCGGGCTCGGTCATGGAGAACCCGCTGCGCATGCGGCCGTCGAGCAGTGGCTGGAGCCACCGCGCGCGCTGGTCCTCCCGTCCCGATGCTTCGATGCCTACGGCCAGCAGCTCGGCGTTGCCCGAGTCGGGAGCGTTGTTGCCGAAGACCACCGGACCGTACGGGGTCTGGCCGAGGATCTCGTGCATCAGCCCCAGCCTGACCTGGCCGAACCCACCCCCACCCAGCTCGACGGGGAGGTGGGAGGCCCACAGGCCACGACGCCTGACCTCCTCCTGCAAGGGCTTGACCGCCTCCAGCATGGCGTCGTAGCTCAGCGACAGGGTCTCCAGGGGAACGATCTCGTCGCCAACCACCTGCCGCATCCAGGCCAACTGCTCCTCGAACTCCGGCTCGGTGGAAAAATCCCATGCCATCGTGGTTCCCCCAGTCCTCTTCTCCGGCCGGTCGGCGCGGCCACTACCGTAACGGCATGCCCGGCGACCCCGCTGCCACTCCCGTCGGTACCAGGGTGTCCTGGTCCCGGCCCAGCCGGGCCCGGGACGGCAGCGACCCGACCGGCGGTGAGGTCGAGGGAGTACGAGAGGTCGACGGAGAGACGGCGCGGGCCCGACTGGCGTCGGCCGAGCGGGCCCTGCTGGACGACCGCCGGCTCCTCACCGCCACGGAGCTCGAGGAACTGACCGCCCTCCCCGATCACTGGGTCACCTCGCTGGCGGCGCTGGCCCACCAGGTGCGGTTGGCCTGGTGCGGTCCCGAAGTCGAGGTGGAGGGCATCCTGTCGGCCAAGACCGGCGGCTGCCCGGAGGACTGCCACTTCTGCTCGCAGTCGTCCCGCTTCGACAGCCCGGTCAAGGCAACTCCCTTCGCCGACACGGACGAGGTGCTGCAGGCGGCAGGAGAGACCCGGGCCGCCGGGGCGTCGGAATTCTGCATCGTGCTGGCCGTGCGCGGTCCCGACGAGCGGACCATGCAGCGCCTCCTCGAACTGGTGCCCCTCATCCGCGACCACACCGGGCTCAACGTGGCGGTGAGTGCCGGCCTGCTCACCGACGACCAGGCTCGGCGCCTGGCCGAGGGGGGTGTCCACCGGTACAACCACAACCTCGAGACGTCGCGCTCCTACTTCCCCACCGTGGTCACCACCCACACCTGGGAGGAACGTCAGGCCACCTGCCGACTGGTGCGGACCCACGGCATGGAGCTGTGCAGCGGCGCGCTCATCGGGATGGGTGAGACGTCGGCCCAGCGGGTCGAGCTCATCACCCAACTCCAGGAGCTCGATCCCACCGAGGTCCCCCTCAATTTCTCTGAACCCGCGACCGGGCACCCCGCTCGGGGAAGGGCAGCCCGTGGCGGCCTGGGAGGCCATCCGCTGGATCGCCCTGTTCCGGCTGGGGCTGCCCGGCGTCATCCTCCGCTACGCCGGGGGCCGGGAGGTCACCTTGCGGCAGTTGCAGTCCATGGGCATGACCTCGGGCATCAACGCCCTCATCGTCGGGAACTATCTCACCACCCTCGGGCGGTCGGCCGACGAAGACCTCCGAATGCTGGAAGACTTGCGCATGCCGGTGCGGGCCCTCACCGGCGTCCTCTGACCGCCCCATGCCGGCACGCGAACCGGGCGACGCCACCCACTGCACCGGTTGCGGGTCGGAGGCGTGTCCGGGATGCGTCCGGGCCCTCGACCCACCACGGTTCTGTCCCGGCTGTGGACGGAGGCTGACCGTCTCCGTCCATCCTGGGGGATACCGGGCCACCTGCCGTCACCACGGAGAGGTCACCCCGTCCCGGGCGGAGGGAGCGGCCCCCGGCTGGTGACCGCTCAGCCGGCCGGGATCCTCCAGCCCTGGGTCTCGGCGATCTCCTTGCAGGTGGGGCAGAGCGGGTACCGACCGGGGTCGCGGCCGGGCACCCAGATCTTGCCGCACAGTGCCTTGACCGTGGTGCCGTTGACCATGCCCTCGACGACCGAGGGGCCGGCCGAGACAAAGTCGCCGTCGTCGGGCTTGAACCCCTCGAGGACGATGTGCGACATCCGCTCGTGCCCCCCGTCGAGCTCGGGATCGGCCCGGACGGGGGCGACGCTCGTTCCCGGGTCGGTCATGGCTCCAGGATCGCGCATCCGGCAGTCCATCCGCACGGCGCCTGGGCGCCGGTGCCGGGGCATCGAACCACTTCCCGCGCTACGGACCGCCAGGCAGATCTGTGATGTCGGCTACCAGGACGACTACTTCACACCCGGTATGCCACCTAGCTGCGACAAACTTCTCCGTCGCCGGAGATAAACCAGAGCGGCCATCCCGGTGAGTACACCGATGCCAACGCCAACACCGACTGCTCCAAAGGCGAGACTCACGGCGGCGAGGACGATGAAGCCGACGACGATCATGCGGACGGCGATCTGTCGCTTGAACCACCGGGACACGAACCGGCGGCGATCTTCAGGTTGGCGAGCGATGGCACGGGGCATCAGGCCTCAGCCTAGCTGGCGTTCGCCTAAGTGGACGGCCCTGTTGTCCCGAAGCTGATGGCGTCGACCAGGTGGCGGTGCCAGGGCTGTGACCGGACGCTGCAGGAGTTGGCGAACCACTCCGGACAGAAGTGCCCGAAGCGGCGCAACGAGCAGTGGCGTGGGTTGCGGGTGGATGGTGATGAAGCCGAGGCCAGGTCGACCCGGCCCGCCTGCTGGCCAATGGGCCGTCTCGGCAGCCCCTACGCTCTCCGTGCATGACCGCCCGCACGCTCGTACTGGCCTCGGGCTCCCCGGCCCGGCTGCGGCTGCTGCGCGACGCCGGTTTCGACCCGAAGGTGGTCATCAGCGGAATCGACGAGTCCGCCACCGAAGCACCCGACACCGCCGCCCTCGTGACCGTGTTGGCCGAGCGCAAGGCCCGAGCGGTGGCCGACCCGTCGGGGCAGGGGGTGGTGGTGGGATGCGACTCGGTGCTGGAATTCGACGGCCGCCCGCACGGCAAGCCGGCGTCGGGGGACGAGGCCCGGCGCTGGCTGACCTCGATGCGCGGGCGGACGGGGACCCTGTTCACCGGGCACTGCGTGATCGACGAGCCGAGCGGCCGGCAGGCCGCCGGCGTCGGCGCAACCAAGGTGCGGTTCGCGGTGACCACCGACGCCGAGCTGGATGCCTACCTGGCGACCGGTGAGGCCTTGCAGGTGGCCGGCGGCTTCACCCTGGACGGGCGGTCGGCACCCTTCATCGACGGCGTCGACGGCGACCCCGGCACCGTGATCGGACTGTCCCTGCCGCTCCTCCGTACGCTGCTCGCCGAGCTTTCCATCCAGATCACCGATCTGTGGACACCGGGCGGGCCATGACGGCTGAGGCTCCTCCCCTCAAACTCGGGGCCATGGCGGTCGATCCGCCGGTCGTACTGGCTCCGATGGCGGGGGTCACCAATATCGCCTTCCGGCGGCTCTGCCGCTCTTTCGGGGCCGGCCTCTACGTGAGCGAGATGATCACCGCCCGGGCGCTTGTCGAGGGCAATGCCAAGACGCTCGCCATGGCTGCGTTCGGAGACGACGAACCCGTCCGCAGCGTGCAGCTGTGCGGCGTCGATCCCGCCGTCATGCACGCGGCCGTCAAACGGCTGACCGGTGAGATCGGGGTGGACCACATCGACCTCAACTTCGGATGTCCCGCCGCCAAGGTGACCCGCCACGGTGGGGGTGCCGCCCTTCCGGTCCACCACGGGCTGTTCCGTGCCATCGTGAGCGCGGCGGTGCGGGCGGCGGAAACCGTGCCGGTGACGGTGAAGATGCGCCTGGGTATCGACGACGCCAATCAGACCTACCTCGAAGCGGCCCGGGCGGCCGAGGACGAGGGAGCCGCGGCGGTCACCCTGCATGCCCGCACCGCCGAACAGCTCTACTCCGGTTCGGCCGACTGGCCGGCCATCGCCCGGCTCAAGGCGGCCATCGCCTCCGTCCCGGTCCTGGGCAACGGGGACATCTGGGAGGCGTCGGACGCACTGGCCATGGTGGCGGCCACCGGCTGTGACGGCGTAGTGGTGGGGAGGGGCTGCCTCGGCCGGCCTTGGCTGTTCCGGGACCTGGCCGACGCCTTCGCCGGGAGGGAGCCGAAGGACCCACCCCGGCTCGGCGAGATCGCCGAGATGATGCGGACCCATGCAGACCTGCTGTGCGAATCCTTCGGTCCGGACCTGGGCGCCCGCCAATTCCGCAAGCACGCCGGCTGGTACCTGGCCGGCCTACCGGTCGGGCCCGCCGTCCGGCGGTGCCTGTCGCAGGCCTCGTCGCCGGCCGAGATCCACCGCCTGCTCGACAGCCTCGACCCGGGGCTCGACTTCCCCGACGATGCCCGCCGAGTGGTGCGGGGACACGCCAATGGCCCGAGAGCCGTCCATCTTCCAGCCGGCTGGCTCGACCACGTCGACGATTCCCGCCCGCCGGCCGGCGGCGACATCCTCGTCTCCGGAGGCTGAGCCCACCGCGCCGGCCGCGCCGCGCCGGCCGCGCCGCTGCCGGTGTGGGACACTGGCGACCGGATCGCATCCGCAAGGAGGCCGGGTACCGGCCCGGGACCGGCGGCGGGGTCCCCGTGCATCCCTGATGATCGTCGCCTCCTCCCTCAACATCGAGATCGGTGACCGGGCGCTGCTCCGCGACGCCTCGTTCGTGATCGGGGCGGGCGAGAAGGTGGGCCTGGTCGGTCGCAACGGCGCCGGCAAGTCGACATTCATCTCGGTGGTGCTGGGCGAACCGGGGCGCAGCGTCCGGTCGACCGGCAATGCCCGGATCCGGGGCACCTACGGCTACCTGCCCCAGTCCCCGGTGGCCCATGGCCTCGGGCTCGAGCCGAACGGCTTCTCCCACGTGCTGTCGGGGCGGGGCCTCGACGTGCTCGACGACGCCCTCGACAAGGCGCGCACCCAGATGGCCAAGGACCCGACCGGCGGGAACATCGAACTGTTCACCGATCTCGAAGAGCAGTTCCGTCAGAACGGCGGCTACGAGGCCGAGTCCGCCATGGCTCGTCTGGCCGATGGCCTCGGGCTGCGCCAAGACGTGTTGCTCGAGGACATCGAGAGCCTGTCGGGCGGTCAGCGTCGGCGGGTCGACCTGATCCGGGTCCTCTTCCAGCAACCCGACATCATGATCCTCGACGAGCCCACCAACCACCTCGACGTGGCGGCCAAGCGGTGGCTCATGGCCGAGCTCGAGGACAACCCCTGCGCCATCCTGATGGTCTCGCACGACATCCGGCTACTCGACCGGTCCATCGACAAGGTCCTGCATCTGGCCGACGGCCACCTCCAGGAGTTCAGGGGCACCTATTCGTCCTATCTCGTCCAGCTCGAAGCGGATCAGAAGCGCCGGGAGCGCGCCGCGCAGCTCGAGGGGCGGGAGATCAAACGCCTCTCGTCCCTGGCCGACTCCATGCGCGGCAGCACCAACCGCCGGGCCCGGGTGGCCAAGTCGATCGACAAGCGGGTGCAGCGGCTCGAGTCGAGCCGGACCGAGGTCCGCCGGCGTGAGCGCGGCCGCGCCTTCCGGCTTCCGGCGCCCCGGCGGTCGGGTGAGGTGCCGGTGAAGACCCTCGACCTCGGGGTGCGCTACGGCCCGGCGCCGGTGCTGCGCCAGGTGAGCCTGCCGTGCCGCCGCGGCGACCGGGTGGTGGTCACCGGGCGCAACGGCGCCGGCAAGTCGAGCCTCCTTCGGTGCCTGGCCGGTGTGCAGGTGCCGACCACCGGTGCCGTCGAGCTCGGTGCGAACGTGACCATCGGCTACTTCGCCCAGGAGCACGAACAGGTCGATCTCGAAGCCAGCGCGCTCGACAACATCGACGACACCATCCTGGCCTCTGAGAGCGAGCGGCGGGCGCTGCTCGGCATGTTCGGCCTCTCCGGCGCCGCCGCCCACCAGATGCCGCGTACCCTGTCCGGCGGCGAGCGGGCCAAGTTGGGGCTGGCCATGCTGGCCGCCGGTCGAGCCAATGTGCTGCTCCTCGACGAGCCGACCAACAACCTCGACCCGTCCTCCATCGAGGCGGTCGGCGCCATGCTCAGCCAGTGGCCCGGGACCATCGTGGTGGTGAGCCACGACCGCGCTTTCGTGCAGGCGCTCGAGCCGACCCACCGGTTGTCGCTCCCCGACGAGGTCTTCACCCACTGGGAAGACACCGACCTCGACCAGGTCGAGCTGCGATAGGCCAGGGCGGACCCTGTCTGTCAGGGTGCGGTTTGCGGCGCCCGCCCGTTGGCGGCGGCATCACCGGCCTCGCCCACGTCCCTCATGGCGTCGACCAGCACCTGGGCTGCCCCGACCAGCCCGGCCGCCTCGTAGGGCACGACGAGCTTCGAGTTGGGTGCGGAGGCCAGGGCCTGGATGGCCCGCAGCTGCATCACCGCCAGGGTGTTGGGCTTGATCCTCGACTCGTCGATGGCGTTGAGGGCAGCCGCCTCCCCCTCGCCCCGCAACTGGGCGGCCCGCTTCTCGCCGTCGGCGCGGAGCTCGAGGGTCTGCTTCTGACCCTCGGCGGCCAGGATGGAGGCCTGCTTCTGGCCCTCGGCCTCGAGTACGGCCGCCTGCTTGCGACCCTGAGCGCTGTTGATGGCGGATTGCTGGTCTCCCTCCGACTTCAAGATGGCGGCCCGCTTGTGCTGCTCGGCCTCCTTCTGCTCGGACATGGCCTGGAGGACGTTGTTGGGCGGCGTGATGTCGAGGATCTCGATGCGGTTGAGACGGACCCCCCACTTGAGGGTGGCCTCGGCCATGTGGTCCTGCATCTTGGTGTTGATGGTCTCCCGCTCGGACAGCGACTCGTCGAGAGTGAGCTCGCCGAACACGGCCCGCAGCGCGGTGCGGGCCATCTGGTCGATGGCCAGGCCGAAGTCGTTGACCTCGAACAGGGCCAGCTTCACGTCGGTCACCTGGCAGAAGATGGTGGCGCTCACATGGAGGGACACGTTGTCCGCGGTGATGACGGACTGCTGATCACCGGTCCGTGGGAACTCGCGGATGTCGACCTTGTCCATCCGGTCGGCCAGGGGCAACAGGACATGGAGGCCGGGCTGGAGGATGGACTTGAACTCGCCGAAGCGCTTCACCACCCCCACGCATCCCTGCTGGACCACCTTGAGGCACGACTTCAGGAAGACGACGATGAGGACAAAGATGGCGACACCCACCACAACCAGTGCGACAGACGCGCCGACGGAACCGACGATCATTGGGACCACCTCCGCTTCCCACTGTAGGCACGCAGGGTGGGTGGCGTCTCACCAGGGCGATCAGTCGTCCGACGGGTAGACGACCAGGAGGCCCCGTTCGACGTCCGCCACGACCACCTTGGTCCCGACGTCGATGGTGGTCCCGGGGAACAAGGAGACGGCGTACCACTCCTCGCCCCGGGAGAACACCGAGCCCGGTTGGTGGCTGTCGGACACCGGTTTGCGTACCACCGCCGTCTCGCCGACCATGCCGGAGACGCCGTTCAGCACCGTCGGCTCCGTCCCCGGACCCGACTCCATGCGCCCATGGCGCTTCCTCGGGGGCACGATCGCACCGGCTCCACTGCCACGCACTATACGGCGCTCGGCGGTGGCGCGGTCCCGGGTGCCGGCCCCCGGATCGGGTTACCGTTGGCCATGGTCACCGATCGGACCGCCCCGATGCCCGTCTCACCGTTGACGGCGCGCAAGACCTGGCGGACCGTCGAGCCGCTCCACGGCCTGGTGTACTTCGCACCCGAGGCGCCGGCGGCATACGCGCGTTTGGGGCTCCGGCAGGAGTCGGGCTATTTCGTGTCGCGATCCGCGCCGATGGGAGCGGTCTCCGACACCACCGTCATCGCCACCTTCTACAACTTCCGCCCGACGCTGGTACGCGCCGCCATGACTGGCGCCTGGGAGACGGTGGCACCCGGCCAGGTGCTGGCCGCCCGACTGGACGCGGCCGACACCGCGCTCCGTCGGATGCTCGGTGACGCCGTCGTCTCCTCTGAGATGGAGCGGGCCGCCACCCTGGCCCGGTCGGCGGCGGTGCGAGCCGGCGACCGGTGCGCCGGCCGGCCCCTCTTCGCCGGGCACGCCGGACTGGACTGGCCGACCGAGCCGCACACCGTGCTGTGGCACGCCCAGACGCTGCTGCGCGAGTACCGCGGTGACGGCCATATCGCCGCGCTGCTCATTCACGACCTCGACCCGGTCGAGGCCCTCATCATGCACGCCGCGTCCGGCGACGTGCCGATGGGGTTCCTGCGGTCCACGCGGGGCTGGACCGACGCCGAATGGGACGACGGGGTGAGCCGGCTTCGGGGACGCGGGTGGGTGGAACCGCCGACGCCCGAGGGCGGGCTGGCTCTCACCACCGACGGGCATTCGGTCCGCCAGCGAATCGAGGACGTCACCGACCGGCGGGCCGTCTTCCCCTACCAGGCGCTCGGCGAAGAAGGGTGCGCCGAGCTCCGTACCCTGGCCCGACCCTTCAGCCGGGCGGTGGTCGACGCCGCCGGTCTCGGCTTCTGACGGCGGGCGGCGGGGCGGCGGGGTCGGCGGTCAGGCCGGTGGCGACGCCACGGTGACCAGGTCGGCCAGTTCGGCCTCCTCCCCGGGCAGCGCCACCACCCGATAACCGTCGCGGTCGGCCAGCCACCGGCGATTGCGCCGGTGGAGGTCGTGGTGACCGTCGAACCGGTCGAGGACGACGACCGTCGGCACCCGTGGACCGTCGGCCGCCACGGTGCCCAGGGCGTCCATCGAGAGGCGGACCCCGTTGAGGCAGCCGAGACCGGCATCGGCCACCAGCATCACCACATCGGGCTGGACGGCCTCCACCAGGTCGGTGGCGTCCCCGTCCGACGCCTGGGGGGAGCGCACCCCTCCGGCCATCTCGACCACCCCGAGCTCGACGCCGTCGGCGGGCCACTGCAGCTCCCGCACCAGGTCGGTCACCGAGAAGACCGGGCAGCCCGAGGGCCTCGGCCGCCATCGGCGGGGCCATGGCCCGATGGTAGGAGCGCCATGACCGGCAGACGGTACCGGGGTCCTCCCCCGAAGCCGCGCCCAGCACCTCGGCGTCGGTCGGTCCGCCGAGCGCTCGCCCCTTCGGAGTCGACGTCGAACGACTGGGCCGGCTTGCGGGCGGCGACGGTGAGGCCCCGGCGGCCGCAGTTCGCCCAACAGATCGGCTGCCACCCAGGTCTTGCCCACGTCGGTACCGGTGCCGCACACCAGGACGAGTCGCTCAGGGCGCACCGGCCCCGCCGGCGCCCGAGTTGCCCGGGGTCGGCCAGCCCCGCCGAAACCAGTCCGCCGATCAGCCGGTCCACCTGCTCGTCGGTGTGGGCCGCCGACAGGGTGATCCGCAGGCGGGACGTCCCGGCGGGAACGGTCGGCGGCCGGATGGCCGGGACCCACAGCCCCCCGGCCAGCAGCAGCTGCCGAGGCCGCCACGGCGTCGGCCTCGTCGCCCATCACCACCGGGATGATCGGGAGCGCGCTGGCCCCGCCGGCCGACGGCGGCGGCGACCCGGGCCACGTGGCCGGCCAGCCGGGCCCGCAGCGCCACGCCCCTTCTTCGGACCGCACGACGCCCACCGCCGCCAGGGCGGCGGCGGCGTCGGCCGGGGTGGGGGCGGTGGTGAAGATGTACGGCCGGGCCCGGTTGACCAGCAGCTCGACGAACCGGGCGGGGCCGGCCACGAAGCCACCGAGCGAGCCGAGGGTCTTGGACAGGGTGCCCACCCGCAGCACGTCGGCGGCGGTCGAGATTCCCGCCCAGGCCGTCGTCGAGCTCGGGGCCGAGCACGGCATGGGCCTCGTCCAGGACCAGCAGGGCGCCGTGGCGGCGGGACAGGCCCGGCCAGACCGGGCGAGGTCGGCCTCGTCGCCGTCCATGGAGAACACGGTGTCGGAGACGACGATGGCGCGCCCGCCGGCACTGGCGCCGAGCAGCGGCGTCGAGCCGGTCCAGGTCCCGTGGCGGGTAGACGGTGACGCCGGCCCGGGCCAGCCGGCAGCCGTCGATGATCGAGGCGTGGTTGAGCTCGTCGGAGAAGATGTGGGCGCCCTCGGCGCCGAACACCGACAGCACCGACAGGTTGGCGGCGAAGCCGGTCGGGAAGACCACCGCCCGCTCGCACCCCTTCCAGGCGGCCAGCGCCTCCTCGAGCTCGGCGTGCACCGGTCGTGACCCGGTGACCAGACGGGACGCACCCGACCCGGCCCCCCAGCGGTCGAGGGCCTGGTGGGCGGCGGCCACCACCGCCGGATGGGAGGCCAGCCCGAGGTAGTCGTTGGAGGCGAAGGACACCACCGGTCGCCGGCGACCGGCGCGCTCCGAGCCGGGCGCCGTCGAGGGTCGACCAGGTCCGGCCGGCCGGGCGTCGAAGGTCCGTCGGGCGCGCCACTGACCGGCGGCCTCCACGGCACCCGGCACGACTGGCTCCACCCAGGCGGACCAGGCGGCACCGGCGTCGGGGACCGTCGGAGCCGGTGGCGTCGGTGGTGCGACGCCGCGGCGGGCGCCCGATCACCGGGCCGTCGTGCCGGCCACGACTGCGATCGAGCCAGCCAGGACGTCGACGACGCGGTCGATCTCGTCGGCGGTGGTGGTGAGCGGCGGCATCAGCACCACCACGTCGCCCAGCGGGCGGAGCAGCACCCCCCGGGCCACCGCCCCGGCGCACACCCGGCGGCCCCACCGGGCGGCCCCGGGCGGCGGGGCGAGCTCGACGCCCGACCATCAGGCCCCGCTGGCGGACCTCGCCGCACGCCGGGCGGATCCGGCGATCGATCCGGCCAGCCGATCGGCCAGGTGGGCGGCCACCGCCGTCACGTTGGCCAGGACGTCCCACTCCTCGATGAGCTGGAGGTGACGGAGGGCCACCGCGCAGGCCAGGGCGTTCCCGCCGTAGGAGTGACCGTGGTAGAAGGTGCGCTCGCCCGAGGTCGGCGCCCGTCGAAGGCGTCGAACACCTCGCCCGAGGCCACGGTGGCCGACAGGGGGAGGTAGCCGCCGGTGATGCCCTTGCCCAGGCACAGCAGGTCGGGGCGGAACGCGGGTCCGGCCCACTCGGAGGCGAACAGCTTGCCCGTCCGCCCGAAGCCGGTGGCCACCTCGTCGCAGATGAGCAGCACCCCGTGCGCGCCGGCAGGCCTCCCCCACCCGGGCCAGGTCGGCCGGCTCGGCCACCAGCATGCCCGAGGCCCCCTGCACCAACGGCTCGATGACCACCGCGGCCAGCTCGTCGGCGTCGGCCTCGATGCCGCCGACCAGCCTTGGTCGCCCAGTCGGCGTGGCGTAGCCCGGGGTGCGGACGACCGGGAAGCGCAGCGGATCGAAGCAGGTCGGTGCCGAATCCGCCGTCGCCCAGCGACAGGGCCCCGACGGTGTCGCCGTGGTAGGCGTCGCCCAGGGCCAGGAAGCGCGGTGCGGCCCGGCTCGCCCCGGTTGATCCAGTACTGGAAGGCGATCTTGAGGGCCTGCTCGACGGCCACCGCCCCGTCGGAGGCGAACAGCACGTGGGCGTCGTCGACCGGCACCACCGCGGCCAGCGCCTCGGCGAACTCGACCGCCGCGGTGCTGCCGTTGCCGAGCAGGGTGGAGTGGGCCACCCGGCCCAGCTGGTCGACCACGGCGTGCGTCGAGCTCGGGGACCCGGTGACCGAGGGTGGTCACCCACAACGAGGAGATGGCGTCGAAGTACCGGCGGCCGTCGACGTCGATGAGCTCGCGTCCCTCGGCCCGCTCCACGGTGATCGGGGCGTTGTCCGGATAGGCGGCCATCTGGGTGAAGCCGTGCCAGACCACGGCGGCGTCGCGGGCCACCCAGGCTCCGGCCGCGGCGCGGGGGCGTGCGGGGCGTCGGGGCTCATCGGCGCAGAGTCTTGTCGACCGCCGGGGCACCGGGTCGACTCCGCGGCAGGACGGTGGGAGCCGTCGGCCGCGCCGGGGATCGGAGCGGGTGCCGTGCCCCGCACCGGTAGGCTCCGGCCCATGGACCGGATCGGTGTGGTCGACACCATGTTCGCCCGCTACGACATGGGCGCCGAGGCCGTCGACGAGCTGCGCAGCTGCCCGGGGTACGGCTCGACGTTCGAGGTCGTGCACCGGACGGTGCCCGGGTTCAAGGACCTGGGCGTGGCCTGCAAGCGGCTCATCGAGGACGAGGGCTGCCGCATCGTGGTGGCCCTCGGCATGCCCGGGCAAGGCCGCCATCGACCAGGTCTGCGCCCACGAGGCCTCGCAGGGCATCATGCTGGCCCAGCTCCTGACCTCCACCCACATCCTCGAGGTGTTCGTCCACGAGAACGAGGAGGAGGACCCGGCCAAGCTGGCCAAGGTGTGCGTCGACCGGGCCCGCAAGCACGCCCGCAACGCCTACTGGATGCTCTACGAGCCCGAGCAGCTCACCCGGCGGGCCGGCCAGGGGGTGCGCCAGGGCTACGAGGACGCCGGGCCCATCGCCGGTTGAGCGCAGGCCGGTCAGGCCCCCGGGCCCGGATCGTGGGGCAGACCGAGCGTGCGCTCGGCGATGATGTTGCGCTGCACCTCGGCGGTCCCGCCGCCGATGGTGAGGGCCGGCGAGAACAGGAAGCCGAAGCCCCAGAGACCGGCCGACGAGCGGGTGAGCCCGGCCTCCGCCGGCTCGGGCCGGCCGGCCCGTCGGCGAGCATGCCCCGGGCCCCGGCCAGGTCCCGGGCCAGGGCCATGACGTGCTGGCCGTGCCGGTCGGCCAGCGCCTTGCGCACCGAGGCCTCGGGCCCGGGCTCGAGGCCGGCCATGGCGGCAGAGACGCGTGCGCAGCCGCAGGAGCCGGAGGATCTCGCCGTCGGCCCACAACCGGGCCAGGCGCTGGCGGAGCAAGGGGTCGACCGGTGCCACCTCCCGACCGCACCGCGTCGACCAGGTCGCCGGCCGTCGGGCCCATGCCCCCACAGGGCACCCGACCCCGACAGGGAGACTCGTTCGTTGGCCCAGGGTCACCTTGGCCAGCGCCCCAGCCGCTGCCCGCGCTCACCGACCAGGCTCGTCGGCCGGCAGCCGCACCTCGTCGAGGAACACCTCGTTGAAGGTGTGGGTCCCGGTCATGTCGACCAGCGGCCGGACGGTGACGCCGGGGGCGTCCATCGGGCAGATGAAGTACGAGATCCCCCGGTGCGGGCGGCGCCTCGGGCTCGGTGCGGGCCAACAGGATGCCGAAGTGGGCGCGATGGGCGTACGAGGTCCAGACCTTCTGCCCCGCACCACCCACTGGTCCCCGTCGAGCTCGGCCCGGGTGGCCAGCGAGGCCAGGTCGGACCCGGCGCCGGGCTCGCTGAACAGCTGGCACCAGATCTCCTCGCCGGCCAGCAGGGGCAGCAGGTAGCGGTCCTGCTGGGCGGGGCTGCCGGCATGGACGATGGTGGGACCGGCCCAGCCGATGCCGATGGTGTTGTCAGGGCGGCTGCACCCCGGCCCGCCGGAGCTCTTCGTCCACGATGAGCTGGTGGGTCGGGTCGGCCCCGAGGCCCCAGGGGCGGGGCCAGTGCGGGGCCACCAGGCCCTGCTTCGGCCAGCTGGCGGGGCGGTGGGCCGGGGGTGGGACTCGAGCCAGCCCCGGACGGCGGCCCGCCTCGGGTCCGTGCTCCGAAGGCAGTGCGAAGTCCACGCCGGCCAGCGTAGGCTGCACCGGTCCGGGGGCACCGTTGCCATGCACGCACCGGACCACGGTGGGCCGTGGGGTCGGCGGTCCGCTCGGCGGACGTCGGGCCGCGGGGTGAGGAGTCGACGGTGAGCAAGTGGAATTACGGGGACGTCTGGGAAGCGGTGGCCGACACCGCTGCCCGACGCCCCGGCCCTGACCCACGGAGCCCGCACCGTCCGCTGGGCCGAGCTCGACCGGCGGGCCGACAACCTGGCCCGGTGGCTGCTCGGCGCCGAGGTCGGCCATCAGGACAAGGTGGCCCTCTACCTCTACAACTGCCCCGAGTACCTCGAGGCCACCTTCGCCGTGCTTCAAGCTGGGGTTGGTCCCCATCAACACCAACTACCGCTACGCCGACGACGAGCTGACCTACCTGTGGAAGAACGCCGACGCGGTGGCGGTGGTCTTCCACGGCGTCCTTCGTCGAGCGCATCGACGGGCTCCGCCACCGCAGACCCCGGGATCCGCAGCTGGCTGTGGGTGGACGACGGGACGGGCCAGCTGCCCGGGCTGGGCGGACGCCCTACGAGGTGGCCGCCACCACCACCGGCGCCGACGCCTCGGGCCAAACCGGGTGCGCGCCCCGTGGGGCCGGGGCCCTGACGACCTCTACATGCTCTACACCGGGGGCACGACCGGCATGCCCAAGGGCGTGATGTGGCGCCAGGACGATCTGTTCGCCCGCCTCAACGCGGCAGGGCTTCCGTCGCTTCGCCGACGACGGCGGACCTCGACGGCGTCCGCGCCGAGCTGGCCCAGCGCGGCCCGGGGATGACCCTCTTGCCCGCCTGCCCGCTCATGCACGGGACGGGTGGGTTCACCTCGCTCGAATGCCTGAGCGAGGGTGGGCGGGTGGTCACCCTCACCTCGCGCCAGTTCGACCCGGTCGACCTCCTCGACACCGTCGAGCGGGAGAAAGTCAACGGGCTCGTCATCGTGGGCGACGCCTTCGCCAGGCCGATCCTCGCCGCCCTCGACGCCGACACCGGGCGTTGGGACCTCACCAGCCTGGTCGGCATCGTCTCCTCGGGGGTCATGTGGAGCGAGGAGACCAAGCAGGGCCTGCTCCGTCATCATCCCGGCATGCTGTTGATGGACGCCTTCTCGTCATCGGAGGCGATCGGCATGGGCAGCTCGGTGTCCTCGGCCGCCGGCGCCGCGTCCACCGCCCGGTTCACCCTCGGGCCCGAGGTCCGGGTGGTCGACGACGGAGGCAAGTGACGTCGCACCCGGTCGACAGGTCGGCGTGCTGGCCCTCGGCGGGCGCATCCCGCTCGGCTACTACAAGGACCAGGCCAAGACGGCGGCGACCTTCCGTTCCATCGACGGCGTCCGCTACTCGGTACCGGGCGACTACGCCGAGGTGGGACGAGGACGGCTCGATCCACCTGCTCGGCCGGGGCTCGGTCGTGCATCAACACCGGCGGGGAGAAGGTCTATCCGGAAGAGGTCGAGGAGGTGGTGAAGACCATCCCCGGCGTGGCCGACGCGGTGGTGGTGGGGATACCCGAACGAGCGCTTCGGAGAAGAGATCGTCGCCGTGGTCGAGCCCTCTCCCGGCGCCGCGGCCGACTCGCTCGACCCGGGCCGGGTCATCGAGCACGTGAAGGTCAAGCTGGCGTCGTACAAGGCGCCGCGCCGCGTCCGGCTGGTCTCGTCCATCGGGCGCTCGCCGTCGGGCAAGGTCGACTACGCCCGTCACCGGTCCGAAACGGCCACGTGGGCGGCGGACCTCACGCGCTGACCGCGCCGCTCGGTCAACGCCGTTCGGTCGGCGCCGTTCGGTCGGCGCCGCCGGTCAGCCCTTGTTGGCCCCATTGGTGCGTACGAAGTCGTTGACCGTGTAGTAGGCGTCGATCGACTCTCCGGCGTCTCCCCAGAACCCCTCGAGCACGTCGTAGGCCATCGACCCCTGGTCGATGTAGTGGTTGTTCACGTCGGTGATCTCGAGCTCGCCCCGTCCCGAAGGCAACAGGGTGGGGATGACCTCGAACACGTCGGAGTCGTAGCAGTAGATGCCGGTCACGCCGAACTTCGAATCGGGGTGCTCGGGCTTCTCCACGATGCCGACGATCGCGTTGCTCGCCGTCGAAGGCGGGCACGCCCAGATGGCGGAGGTGCTCGTCCTCCTCGACCGGGGTGAGCAGGATCCGCGCCCCGACCGGGCGGGCCTTGAAGGCATCGACCATCGGCTTGATCGAGCCTTCGACGATGTTGTCGGCCAGCATCACCAGGACCGGGCTCGCCGTCGACGAACCGGGCGGCCAGCCCCAGTGCCTCGGCGATCCCCCCGGGCCGGTCCTGGTAGCCGTAGCTGAGCCGGTCGATCCCGAATTCGTGGCCGTTGCCCAGCAGCCGGAGGAACTCGCCGGCGTGGGTTCCTCCGGTCACCAGCATGATCTCGGTGATCTCGGCCTTCACCAGGGCCTCGATGCCCCAGTTGATCATGGGCCGGTCGTAGATCGGCAGCAGGTGCTTGTTGGTGATGCGGGTGAGCGGATGCAGCCGCGAGCCGGTGCCACCGGCCAGGAGGACGCCCTTCATGCGGCCCACCCTAGACGTGGCACCCCGGATCGGGCGGGGTGGCCCGCACCTCATCCGGGGCTCGATTGGGGCTCAGTGGGGGTCCGGCCGGCCCTGCCTGCTGGCCGACTCGGCCAGCACGGCGTCGGCCAGCGCCGGCCAGCTCCGTTCGGCCCACGGCCCGAAGGGCCGGTCGCTCAGGCCGGCGCAGATCACCCCGGCCTCCGGATCGACCCAGAGGAACGAGCCGGATCGGCCGAAGTGGCCGTAGGTGGCCGGCGAGTTGGTGGTCCCGGTCCAGTGGGGTTGCTTGTGGCCGCGCATCTCCACCCCGAGGCCCCAGTCGCACGGCTCGAACCGGCCGAACCCGGGGAGCACCCCGGCCAGGCCGGGGAAGTGGACACCCACCGCGGCCCGGTGGGTGACCACGCCGACCAGAGTGGGCGCGGCCCACTCCATCGCCAGGCGCACCAGGTCGGTGAGCGGCCCGCTCAGCCCGGCCGCGGCCGAGCCGGCGGGTCGTCCGGGTCGAGGACGGTGGCCGCCATGCCGAGCGGGGCGAGGACGCCTTCGTGGAGATAGTGGGCGAAGGCCATCCCGGACCGTTCGGCGAGCAGGTCCCCGAGCCGTTCGTAACCGGCGTTGGAGTAGATGCGGACCCGGCCGGGCGGGGCCAGAGCCGGGCCGGGATCAGGGCCGAGGCCCGAGGCGTGGGCCAGCAGATGGCGCACGGTGGACCCCGGCGGCCCCGCCGGCTCGTCGAGGTGGAGCGTCCCTTCCTCGACGGCGACGAGCACGGCCAGGGCGGTGGCCAGCTTGGTCACCGACGCCCAGGCGAAGGCCCGGTCCTCCGGTCCGGTGATCCCGAGCATGTGGGTACGCTCCGGTCCCGTCGGGCCCGCCGGGTGGGCGACCCGGGCCACCCCGACGGCGGCCGCTGGCACCGGCCAGCCGGCCACCTGGCGGAGGGCATCCATTCGGTCGCCGGAGGTGTGCGGTGGTGGCGTGAGCCGGGCGGCCGGTCAGACGTCGAGGAAGCGGCGAACGGCGAAGGCCGATCCCACGGCGCCGACCACCACGCCCACCAGCGCCACCAGGATGCAGGTGCCGGCCACCTCCCAGCCGCCGAGCGACATCTGGGCGATGATGCTGTTCTGGTTGCCCGCGGTCTTGGCCGTGTCGAGCCCGATGCCGTAGTAGAGAGAGAGGACCACCAGCACGGCGACCCCCGCGCCGAGCATGCCCTGGATCAGCCCCTCAGCCATGAACGGCAGCCGGATGAACCAGTTGGTGGCACCCACCAGCTTCATGACCGACACCTCCCGCCGCCGGGCGAAGATGGCCATGCGGATGGTGTTGAGGATGAGCACCGACGCCGACAGCAGGAGCACGACGGCCACGGAGAGGAACACCCATTGCAGGATCCGGATCACGCTCTGCATGGTCTTGATCTGCTGACCCGGGTACTTGACGCACTGGACGCCGGGCTTGCTGACGAAGGCCTGGTAGACGGCGGGGGCCTGTGACGGATCGTTGAGCACGCACCGGAAAGACGAGGGATAGTCCGCCAGGGTGGTGACGTCGATCTCGTCGGCCGGCAGGATCTGCTTGGCCTCGTTGTAGTCGTAGGCCTGGCTGCGGTGGATGCACGACTTGATGAACGGCGACTGGTCGAGCTCGGCGCCGATGGCCTTGGCCTGCGTAGGCGGGGCCCCGGCCTTCACCCACACGATGGCCTCGACGCCGTTCTGCCACTGGACGGTGGCCTTGGAGGCCCCCTGCTTCAGCAGCAGCGCCGAGCCGACCAGGGACAGCGACACGGCGACGGTGAGGATGGCGGCGATCGTCATGAGACGGTTGCGCCACAGGTTGGTCATCGTCTCGCGCGGAGACGTAGCCGACCGAGACCGGCATCAGGTGCGGGTGACCACGCTGTCAGGTCGGGCGCGAGCGGGCGCCCCACTCGGGACGTTCGCCGCCGGCCCGGCCGGTGAACCGCTGGTAGCCGCGGTGGTGGCGGTCTCGATGCCGTAGACGCCGCGGGCCTGGTCGCGCACCAGGGTGCCGTGGTCGAGCTCGATGACCCGGCGGCGCATCTGGTCGACGATGCCGGCGTCGTGGGTGGCCATGACCACGGTGGTGCCGGTCCGGTTGATGCGGTCGAGCAGGCGCATGATGCCGAGGCTGGTGGCCGGGTCGAGGTTGCCGGTGGGCTCGTCGGCCAGCAGGATGAGCGGACGGTTCACGAAGGCGCGGGCCACGGCCACCCGCTGCTGCTCGCCACCGGAGAGCTCATGGGGCAGGTTGTCGCGCTTCTTGGACAGGCCGACCAGGTCGAGCACCTGGGGGACCTGGGCGGCGATCACGTGCTTGGGCCGGCCGATGACCTCGAGGGCGAAGGCCACGTTCTCGAAGACGGTCTTGTTGGGCAGCAGCCGGAAGTCCTGGAACACACAGCCGATGTTGCGGCGCAGGTAGGGGATCCGCCACTTGGCCAGAGTGGCCGATGTGCTGCCCGCCACCCAGATGCGGCCGCGAGTCGGGGATCTCCTCGCGCAGCAGCAGGCGGATGAACGTGGTCTTGCCCGAGCCCGACGGGCCGACGAGGAAGACGAACTCGCCTTTGTCGATCGTCGACCGAGCAGTCGCGCAGCGCGACCGTCGAGCCCTTGTAGGTCTTGGTGACGTTCTCGAAGCGGATCATGAGGTGGGCGTCACGAAGGGGAGGGGAACGTGCAGGACCAGTCGCTCATTCCGGCAAAGCTTACCCAAAGACCGGGGCCGCAAAGCATCAGCCCTCTGACCTCCCCTGACGCGCTCCCCTGCGCCGACGGCGATCGCGACGCGGCACGCGACCGTCACGCACGGTCAGCTGTCGACGCGACGCTGCTCCGCCCGCCGGCGCAGCTCGGCCTCGATGAAGGCGTCGATGTCGCCGTCGAGCACGGCGTCGACGTTGCCGGTCTCCTCGTCGGTGCGCAGGTCCTTCACCAGCTGGTACGGCGCCATCACGTAGGAGCGGATCTGGCTGCCCCACGCGATCGTCCGTGCGGCCCGGACAAGGCGTCGAGCTCGGCCTGCCGCTCGGCCCGCTGGCGCTCGGCCAGCTTGGCCCCGAGGATCTGCATGGCCTTGGCCTTGTTCTGGTGCTGGCTGCGCTCGTTCTGGACACGACACCACGATGCCGGTGGGCAGGTGGGTGAGCCGCACGGCCGAGTCGGTCTTGTTGACGTGCTGGCCGCCGGCGCCCGACGACCGGTAGGTGTCGATGCGCAGGTCCTTGTCGTCGATGTCGACCTCGCCGGAGACGTCCTCGAGGAACGGGATCACGTCGAGCGAGGCGAAGCTCGTCTGGCGCCGGTGCTGGGAGTCGAACGGCGACATGCGCACCAGCCGGTGCACGCCGCGCTCGGCGGACAACAAGCCGTAGGCGAAACGGCCCTTCACGATGAAGGTCGCCGACAGCAGGCCCGCCTCCTGGCCCGTCGGTGGCCTCGTCGACCTCGACGTCGAAGCCCCGGCGCTCGGCCCACCGCTGGTACATGCGCAGCAGCATCTCGCACCAGTCCTGGGCGTCGGTCCCGCCCGCGCCGGCGTGGATCTCGGCGATGGCGTCGCCTCGTCGTACTCGCCGGTGAACAGCGAGCGCAGCTCGAGCTCGTCGAGACGGCGGTCGAGGTCGTCGGTCATCGGTTCGAGCTCGCCGGCGACCGAGTCGTCGCCCTCCTCCACGATGAGCTCGTAGAGGACCTCGGCGTCGGACAGCTGCCGGTCGAGGTCCTCGAGCAGCTCGATGTCGTCGTTGGCCCGGCCCGAACTCGGAGGTCACCTCGCCGGGCCTGGTCGGGGTCGTCCCACAGGTCGGGCGCGGACGCCTCCTTCTCGAGCTCGGCCCGACGCTCCTGCAGCCCGTCGAGGTCGAGGTAGCCCTCGGCCTCGTCGAAGCGGACCCTCAGCGACGCCAGCTCGGCCGGGAGGTCGACGCGGTCGGGCTCGCCGGCCCCGGAGGGCGTCGGACCGGCCTCCGGCGCCATGGCAGAGCTTGAACTTCTTGCCGCTCCCGCACCAGCAGGGCTCGTTGCGCCCGAGCTTCTCGGTCGGCCGCCTTCACGACGGGCTGCCTGGGTCTCGCCGTCGGTCGCGTGCTGGGGCGTGGCCTGGGCGCCGACGGCGACCTGCTCCGGCCGTCGCCGAGCCCGGTCGGCACCCCGGCGCCGGCGACTCGGCCTCGGCGGCGCTGAGGCGACCGCAGGCCTCGAGCAGGCTCGCGCCCTGGACGGGGTCGTCGGCCGCCTGGTAGCTGGCCCGGGTGAGGTCGGGCTCGGCCGCCGGTCTCGGCCACCACCTGGACGTGCATCACGTAGCGCAGGTAGTCGTCGTCGATGGCGTCCATCATCTGCCCGAACATCTCGAATCCCTCGCGCTGCCACGCCACCAGCGGGTCCTGCTGGCCCATGGCCCGCAGGTTGATGCCCTCGCGCAGGTAGTCCATCTCGGCACAGGTGGTCGCGCCAGCGCTGGTCGATGATCTGCAGCATCACCTCGCGCTCGACTGCCGCGCGCGTCGTCCTCGCCGCCCGGGGATGGTCTCGTCGCGGTCGTGCGTAGGCGTCGAGCGCCTCGGCCAGGAGGCTCTCGGTGAGCTGGGCGACGGTGCCGGCCTCGGCCAGGTCCTCGACGGTGAACCGCCGTCGGGTAGTACTGGGTCGACCTCGGTCACCAGGCGGTCGAGCTCCCACTCCTCGGGGAACTCGCCGGGGCACGCCGACGGGACGAGCGCGTCGATGGTCTCCTCGAGCAGCTCCTCGGTCGTCTCGCTCGCAGGTCCTCGCCGTCGATGATCTGGCAGCCGGCGGGCGTAGATGACCTTGCGCTGCTCGTTCAGGACCTCGTCGTACTTGAGGACGTCCTTGCGGATCTCGGCGTTGCGGCCCTCGACGGTGTTCTGGGCCCGCTCGATGGCCTTGGTCACCATCTTGGCCTCGATGGGCACGTCGTCGGGCAGGGTCCGGCCCATGACCCACTGCATGGCGCCGGTGGCGAACAGGCGCATGAGCTCGTCCTCGAGCGACAGGAAGAACCGGCTCTCGCCGGGGTCGCCCTGGCGGCCCGAGCGGCCCCGGAGCTGGTTGTCGATGCGGCGGCGACTCGTGGCGCTCGCTGCCGAGCACGTAGAGCCCGCCGAGCTCGCGGATCTGGTCGCCCTCCTCGCCGCACTCCTTCTCGAATCGGGCCAGGAGCTTCTCGTACTCGGCCTGGCCCTCGTCGGTGTCGAGGTCGAGGCCCTGGCCATCGCCTCGTGGCGGGCCAGGCCCTCGGGGTTGCCGCCCAGGAGGATGTCGACACCTCGGCCGGCCATGTTGGTGGCCACCGTGACGCGCGTGGAGCCGGCCGGCCTGGGCCACGATCTCGGCCTCCCGGGTGTGCTGCTTGGCGTTGAGGACCTCGTGGGGGATGCCCCGGCGCTCGAGCAGCCGCGACAGCTGCTCGGACTTGGCCACCGAGGCCGTGCCCACCAGCACCGGCTGGCCCGTCTCGTAGCGCTCGACGATGTCGTCGACCACCGCGGCGAACTTGGCGTCCTCGGACTTGTAGATGAGGTCGGGCTGGTCGGCGCGGACCATGGGCACGTTGGTGGGGATCGGCACCACCGGGATGTCGTAGGTGGTGGCGAACTCGGCCGCCTCGGTCTCGGCCGTCCCGGTCATGCCGGCCAGCTTCTCGTAGAGCCGGAAGTAGTTCTGGAGGGTGACCGTGGCCCAGGTGTGGTTCTCCTCCTTGATCCTGCACCCGCTCCTTGGCCTCGACCGCCTGGTGCAGGCCGTCGGACCAGCGCCGGCCCTCGAGGGTGCGGCCGGTGAACTCGTCGACGATCTTCACCTCGCCGTCGGCGACGAGGTAGTCCTTGTCCCGGTGGTAGAGCTCCTTGGCCCGCAGCGCCTGGGTCAGGTGGTGGACGTAGTTGACCGACACCAGCGTCGTACATGTTGTCCACGCCGAGCTGGCCGCTCGACCTTGGCGATGCCCGCCTCGGTCGGGACGACGATGCGCTTCTCCTCGTCGACCTCGTAGTCCTCCTCGGCGCGTCAGCGTCCGGGCCAGGCCGGCGAACTGGTAGTAGAGCTTGGCCGACTCGGCCGCCGGGCCCGAGATGATGAGCGGCGTGCGGGCCTCGTCGATGAGGATCGAGTCGACCTCGTCGACGATGGCGAAGACGTGGCCGCGCTGCACCATGGCGTCCACGCGACCGGGCCATGTTGTCGCGCAGGTAGTCGAAGCCGAACTCGGTGTTGGTGCCGTAGGTGACGTCGCCGGCGTAGGCGTCCCGCTTGTCCTCGAAGTCGGCGATCTCGGGGCTCACCCGGCCGACGGTCAGCCCGAGGAAGCGGTGGACCTGGCCCATCCACTCGGCGTCACGGCGCGGCCAGGTAGTCGTTGACCGTGACGACGTGCACGCCCTTGCCGCCGAGGGCGTTGAGGTAGACCGGCAGGGTCGAGACGAGGGTCTTGCCCTCGCCGGTCTTCATCTCGGCGATCCAGCCGAAGTGCAGGGCCATGCCCCCCATGAGCTGCACGTCGAAGTGGCGCTGGCCGAGCACCCGCCAGGCCGCCTCGCGCACGGTGGCGAAGGCGTCGATGAGCAGGTCGTCGAGGGTCTCGCCGTTGTCGAACCGCTCCCGGAAGTCGACGGTCAGGGCCAGGTCGTCGTCGGACAGGGCCTCCATCTCGGGCTCGAGCTCGTTGACGAGGGGGACGAGCTCGGCCAGCCGGCGGACCTTCTTCCCCTCGCCGGCCCGCAGGACCTTGGTGAAGACGCTCATGGGCTCCGCGAGTCTACCGCCGCGGTGTTCGCCCCCGGGCCGCCCGAAGGACCGGAGGGGGGTGCCGCGGCCGGCGGACGCGCCGTTCAGGCGGTACGCACCCGGTCGTGGAGGACCGAGACGGAGGTGGCCTTGCGGCGACGGGGATTGGTGCGGGCCACCAGGCGACCCTTCGGTCGCTCGACCTGGTGCTCGAGCTTCTCCACCACCAGGTCCACGGCGACGAGCGGGATCGGGGGCGGCGGCCCGGGCCCGCACGATGTGGCCGTGCCCGGTCATGGTCACCTCGCACACCTGGAGTCGGTGATCCGCGGGTTGCGCTCCTCGAAGAACCGCACCTCGGCCCGCTCGAGCCCGGGCACCGGTGGCCGAGCCTGGCCACCTTCTCCTCGGTCAGCGTCCGCACGTCGTCGGACACGTTCTCCTGCCCTGCGCAATGACCACGTCCACTGCTGCACCTCCTCGGGTTGTGCTGCCGGAACTACGTCGGGCGCCGGTCCTTCCTGGTCGTCTGTTGCGGGAATGCGGTGAACGGCGTCCGGCTGACCTGGTCTTTGACCCCACACTCGCCTGCAGAGGGGTTGACGGCCCGGGTCCGGCGGCGACCGGTCGAGCCGGCCTGCCCTTCGGATCCATGGATGGCCCGCTTCGCCCTTCTCCGCCCGCCCCCGACAGCCGGCGCCCCGACGGGCAGGGCTTACTTCTAAGTCGCACCATGCTCAGCAACCATGAGTTGCCTTACGTGGGTCGTTTCGCCTGCGACTGGCTTCGACTTGCAACCACAGACCCACACGCCGCTCACCCGATGAGTGTACGCCCGGAGCGGCCGAATTCCAGGGGCGACCGCCCGGAGTTCACCGTGTTGTTATGCGGCCGTCACCCGCCGGCAACAGAGGCGGCCCGGGGTATCGCGCCCCTGAGCGGCACCAAATGCCCAGGTCAGGGACATCCGCCTCCGGGACGCCTCACTCGGGCCCCTTGAGCTGGAGCTTGATCTCGTCGAGGATCGGGATAGGGCCCGGATCGATGCCCTCGCGACCGGCCAGGTGGAGCGAGACGAAGTCCCCGACCAGAGCCAGGTCCAGCAGCTGGGCCAGGTCCCCCTCGCCGGCCGCCCGCACCTCGGCCACGTCGGCCACCACTTCGCGCGAACACCTCGGTGACCAGCTCGAAGCGCCGGCTCACCTGGGGGTGCTCGGCATCGTGGCGCAAGTTGACCAGCGTGATGACCTGCCGGGTGGCGTCGCCGTACTGCCCCCAGCCGGCCACCTCGTTGTGGCATACCTCCGGATAGACGTTGTAGAAGGCGGGGCTCTTGGCGTTCTCGTTGACCTGGGCCTTCCACCGGAGGGCGGCGGCGGCGCCCAGGTCGCCGGAGCTGTGCACGAGGGGCATGGTGCGACCGATGATCCGGGCGACCTCCTCGGCCAAGCTGCCCGGGCGAAGGAGCTCGTCACGCCGGACGCGGAGCTGGTCGACCGCCTGGTCGACCCACTGGACGGCCCCGGGGAACAGCCCGATCTCCTCCAGCAGCACCAACGGCGGGATGGCCAGGGCCCCGAGGGCGGCGCGGGGCTGGGGGATGTCGTCCGGTACCGGCACCACCGGCACCTTCCAGTCGTCGGCCAGCCGGGTCAGCGCGCCGCCGGCGGCCACCACGATGAGGGCGGCCCCGGCCTCGTAGGCACCGGTGGCCGCCTCGATGGTCTCCTCGGTGTCCCCCGAGAACGACACGGCGAAGACCAGCGAGCCCGTCCCCACGTAGTCCGGGGGCTCGTAGCCCTTGACCACGGTGACCGGCACGGACATGAAGGGCGCTGCCGTGGCCACCAGCACATCACCGGCCAGGCCGCTGCCCCCCATCCCGAGCACCACCACGTTCTCCACCCGCTCTCGACGGGGCAGCGCCAGGCCCCGGGCCGCCGACACCGCCGCCTCGACCTGCTCGGGGAGCCCGACCGTGGCTCCCCACATGTCGAGGCTGTCCACCACGAGGGGGGATGGAGGGCTCGAGAGCGATCCCCCGCCGGAAAGGGAGGCCACGGTCAGGAATCCTGCGGTTCGCTGGTCGTCCGCGCCCCCCCGGCATCCGCCTTCTCCATCAGCCGCTGGTGCTCGGCGTCATCCACGGCGACCGCCTCGTCGATGAGCATGACCGGGATGCCGTCGCGCACTTCGTACACGCGGTGCAGGCGGGGGTTGTACAGGCGATCCTCGTCGGCGAAGTACAGCAGAGGGCCCTTGTCCTCCGGGCAGGCGAGAACCTCGATCAAGAGCGGGTCGAGTGTCATGCCGCCATCCTCTCTCGTCGGTCGGCCGCGGACCAACCCGCCGGGCTCGGCTCTGCGGGTGCCCCCTGCCTCACGATGCGAGCAGCCGTTTGATGTCAGCCTCGATCTCGACGACGTGGGCGGCACAGGAAGCCTCGTCCGGGGCCTCCACATTGAGTCGCAACAAGGGCTCGGTGTTCGACGGGCGGAGGTTGAACCACCAGTCACCCCGATCGACGGTGAGACCGTCGAGGCGGTCGGCCGAGCCGAGCGCGCCGTCGGCCCGATCGACTTCCTCGGCCATGAGCTCCACCGTCCCGGGCGGATCGTCGACCACCATGTTGATCTCCCCCGAGTCGGCGTAGCGCTCGTACGGCCGGAGCAGCTCGGAGAGCCCCTTCCCCGAGGTGCTGAGCAGCTCTAGGACCACCATGGCGGCGATGATCCCCGAATCCGCCCGGTAGTTGTCGCGGAAGTAGTAGTGGCCCGAGTGCTCACCGCCGAAGACGGCGCCGGTGTCGGCCATGACCTCTTTGATGTAGCTGTGGCCCACCTTGGTCCGGATGCCGGTACCGCCCTGCTCCGCCACGACCTCGGGGACCACCCGCGAGCAGATGCAGTTGTAGAGGATGGTGGCGCCGGGGTGCTTGTCGAGCATGGCCGAGGCGACCAGGGCGGTGGTGAGGGAGCCGGAGACCGGTCGGGCCAGCTCGTCGACCAGGAAGACCCGGTCGGCGTCACCGTCGAAGGCCAGGCCGACATCGGCCGACGAGTCGACCACTGCCTGCTTGAGGTCCACCAGGTTCTCGGGCTGGATGGGATCGGCCGGGTGGTTGGGAAAGGTCCCGTCGAGCTCGGGAAAGAGGATCTCGACATCGAAGGGGAGCCCCTCGAAGACCTTGGGAACGACCAGACCGCCCATGCCGTTGGCCGTATCGGCCACCACCCGCAGCCGCCGGAGCGAGCCGACGTCGACGAACGACCGCACGTGGTCGGCATAGGCGTCGAGGACCGAACGCTCCTCGAGGGGTGCGAGCCGCCCGGGGTCGAGGGCGGGCGGCCCGTCCTGGCCCCAGCTGTCGAGCAGCGCTTCCGCGGTGCGCTGGATCTCGGCCAGCCCGGTGTCGCGACCGATGGGACGGGCGCCCGACCGGCACAGCTTGAGGCCGTTGTAGCGCGCCGGGTTGTGGGAGGCGGTGAACATGCCCCCCGGGGAGTCGAGGCTGCCGGCGGCGAAATAGAGGAGGTCGGTGGAGGCGAGGCCGAGGTCGACCACCGACACACCCTCGGATCGGGCGCCGTCGGCGAATGCCCGCGACAAGGCGCCGCCCGACTCGCGCATGTCGCGAGCCACCAACAGTCTGGGGTCGCCGGTGAAGCGGGCCATCGCCATCCCGATGGCCCGGAACTGCGCCGTATTGAGCTGGTCGGGCACGACTCCCCGGATGTCGTACGCCTTGAACACGTCGGAGAGGCTGGTCATGGCCGGGCCATCCTACCCAGCGCGCCTGGCGGCACCCGGGGCTGACCCGCCCCGGCGGTCTGCTCAGCCGCCGTCCGAGAGCATGCTCGTCACGTCGCCGGCCGCGGCACGGCACAGCTCGGCCAGCAGCTCCATCCGGGCGGTCAGGCCGGGCGCGCCCAACAGGGCCTGGCGGTCCATCGGCCCGAGCGGGACGAGCTCGCACAGGGCCCAGCCGATCTCCTCGTCGGTGCCGGCCAGGCGGAGGTCGAGCGGCAGGGCGGGAACGTCGCCCAGCTCGGAGAGGAGCGAGCGGAGCCGGGAGACGGCGCCATCCGCCGCGGCGATGGCCGGACCGTGGCCCGGTCCCACCGAACTCGGGAGGTCCTCTACCACCGCCCGCGGGTAGGGGTCGTCGGGCAGCCAGCGGTCGACCCGGATGCGCCGGGTGCCGCGGGCCAGGATCACGGAACGCCCGCCGTCGATGCCGAGCACCTGGGTGAGCTGTGCCACCGTGCCGATGCCGACCCGATGGTCGCCGCCCCCCACCTCCGAGCCCCGGTCGATGAGGACCACGCCGAACTCCCCGGCGCCCGCCAGGCAGTCGGCCAGCAGGCAGCGGTAGCGCGGTTCGAACACGTGGAGAGGCAGGGCACCCCCCGGGAACAGCACGGTCGACAGCGGGAACATCCCGAGCGCGCCGTCCATGCCTCCGCCCGGCTCAGGGATCGATCCGGGCGGCGCGGGCCGATCGCGCCCGCTTGGCCCGGCGCTCACCCAGGGCCAGCGCCACCGCCACGAGCAGCGACACGATGGTGACGATCTCGCCCACCTGGTCACCGGTCGAGCTGGCGTAGTGGAGCGTCACCTGGTGGCTGGTCGGCACCACCACCATCAGGTTGGGCGCCGCCCGCCACGGGCCCTGCGCTCCGGTGGCCTGCCAGTTGGGGAAGTAGGACACCTTGACCTCGACCGGCGTCCCGACCCTGTCGACATGGAACGAAATGGAGCTGTCGGTCTCGGTCACATTCGACACCGTGGTGGCCGGCACCGGCACCGTCGTCGGCCGCTGGTCCCCTACCGGCACCCGGGGCCAGTCGGCCGGGCCGTCGGCCACCGGCACCACCGACCATCGCGACGGATTGTCATACCAGCTCACCGCGGGGGCGAGCCAGCTCTTCTGGCCGGCGGCGACCCCGTGCCACACCACCGGCTGATCGGCCAGGGGCTGCACCAGTGCCGAGCCCTTGATCTCGTAGACCTTCCAGGTGGTGTTCAGCGTCTCGCCGTTGTACGAGGTGCTCCACGGTCCGGTGGAGGCCACCTCGGTGACCGACGGGTCGGTCGACGCCGCCTGCTCCACGGTGTTGGACGCGGCCAGGAAGTACCGGACACCGAGCTGCTGGAGGTGCTCGATCCCGAGCGGGACGTTCAGCCCGCCGTAAGGAAGCCCGGCCACCGCGTCCGACGGGGTCACCGACAGCTCGTTCTGGTCGATGAAGTGGAACGGGGTGGTGGACGACGATTCGAAGAGCAGTCCCTCCATCGAGTCGACGCACCCGTTCGTCCAATACGGCAGCAGCATGAGCGACATGGTGGTCCCGAACCGGTTGAGCGACGGGTCGTACTCCCACATGGCGCGCCCGCACCCCGCGCTCGGCGCCGACCCTGGCCATCATCTCGATCACGGCGTGGTACTCGGGGTAGTCGGGCTTGCGCTCGTAGCCCGAGTAGTTCCAGGCGGCCCAGGCGCTCGGCTGGTCGGCGCCCACGGTGACCCCCACCCGGCTGAGCGCCGAGGCCGGAAGCACCAACGGGGGGACCACCACCAGGCAGGCGGCGGCCAGCGCCATCAGCGGGCCGGCCACCGCTCCCGGCGCGTTCGGCCCGGGCGTCGGCCGGCGGAACCGGCTGATGCGCGTACCCGGTCGCCACGGAGCCCGCACGGCCACGGCCAGCCGCTGGCGGATGACCGGGACCCATCGGGCCAGGCGGCGGCGGCGGTTCCACCGGGCCAGGGCGGAGATGGTCTCAGCCAGGGCGTAGCCCGCCATCAGGTAGAGACAGAGGAACCACATCGGCAGGAAGCGGACGTTGTACAACTTGCCCTGCGGGTCAAGGCAGACCACCGCGGCGGCGATGCCTCCCAGGATGGCGATCAACCACGCCACCCGGTTGCGGCGAATGACCATGGCCACCAGCCCGAGCAGGCTGGCGGCCAGCACCCACCGGGACGAGCCGGGGAAGAGGAGGTGGGGGAAGCCGTCGACGTTGGTCCACCCCATGTTGGTGGTGTAGGCCTGGCCGGTGACGAAGGGAACCAGCCACCAGGCGGCGAGCCCGACGCCCAAGGCGCCGGCCACCACGGCCCAGAAGAGGCGCCGGGCCCAGCGGCGACGGGCCAGGCGGCCCGGCAGCCCGCGGCGCAGCCCCCGCACCAGGTCGGCGTCGAGCAGCACCAGCACTACTGCGCCGGCCGCGGCGAACAGGGCCGGGAGCAGGTGGCAGAGCAGGGTGCAGGCGAAGAGCACCCCGGCCAAGGCCCGGTGCCGGCCGGTGCGGAGGCCGAGCGCCACCACGCCGAGGAACAGCAGGGCCAGGGAGAGGCTGAGGGAGAACGAGAACTCGCCGGCCAGGGTGGAGAGCAGGTTGCCCCCGTAGATCGAGAAGCTCGGTTCGAACAGGAACGGCAGGGTGGCCGCGGCCAGGCAGGCCGGGCCGGGGTCGCGGAGGCCGGCCAGGCGGCCGAACGCCCAGGCGCACAGCGGCAAGAGGAGGGTGCCGAGCACCGTGACCACCTTGAAGGCCACGTCGTAGGAGACGACGGCGTTGAAGAGCACGGTGAGGAGACCGGGCAACGGGAAGTAGAAGGTGTAGAGCGGGAAGCCGTCGTACCAGTCCGGGTCCCAGCCCGTCAGCTGCCCGTGGGTCAAGAGGTGCGACTTGAGGAAGGCCGGGAGCATGACGTGCCCGCCGGTGTCGCCGCCGGCCGTGGTGGTGTTGGCCACCAGCAACGACGGATGGAGCTGGCTGAGCGCCACCAGCATCACGCCGACCACCACGATGGCGTTCGACCAACCCGGCCACGCCGACCTCCGGGTGAGGCGCTGCAGGAGGGTGGGCTCCTCGGGCTCCGGCAGTGGGGGCAGGTCGGGTTGCCGCGCCACCCGCACCACGTCGACGGGTGCGGTCATCTCAGACCGGTATCCCCCCGATGGCGAGCGGCGCCACCACGGCCGCGGCCACGGCCATCAGGTTGAAGGTGGCGTGGGCCACCATGTTCATGCCGAGGCGCCCGGTCAGGTACGACACGAGCGAGAGGATGATCCCGAAGAACGCCAGGCCCAACAGCTGGAGGGATTCGGCATGGGCCAGGCCGAAGAGCACACCGGTGACGACGATGGCGAGGGCCGGCCCCACGAACCCGGCGACGTTGCCGAACAACCGGGCCAACGAGCGCAGCAGAACACCCCGGAAGAACAGCTCCTCGAAGAAGGGGGCCCCGAGCACCGTGAACACCGCGATCACCGCGAACCCCACCCCGTGCGAACCCCCAGTCAGCCGCTGAGAGGGGGCGTTGAACCGCTGGTTGAAGTCGTGGACGTGCTGGGCGATGGGGATGTACATGAGGGCCACGAGAATCTGGCCGCCCACTCCGATGGGCACCCCCACGAGGTCGACCCAACGGAAGCGGAGCCCGACATCCCGCGACAGGCTCCTGGTGCCCTTGACACCGGAGGCGAGCCAGGCTGCCCCGAGGAACCCGGCCCACAGGCCGAGCAGCGTCGAGACCACATACCAGGTAGGGGGCTCGCTGAGCCGGGTGATGGCGGACAGCGAGCCGAGCTTCCCGGCCACCGCCGCGCTGACGGCCACGAAGACGGCGGCGATGATCTGGCCCCCCACGAAGCCCATGGCCGCGAACAGGAGCCACATCCAGGCGGCCCCCCGGTTGTCGGGGGCGGCCCCGGCGTCCAGCTGCCGGTTGAGGGGGATCTCGATGCCGGGTCCACCGACCCCGGGGCCGGCCGGCGGCGGGGGCGGTGCCGGCGTCTTCGGCGGCCATCCGGGAGGGGGGGGCGCCCAAACCGGCTCGACCAGGGGCGGAGCCCCTCGGGGGGGTGGCGGTGGACCCGCCGGCCGATCGTCGGTGGACGCCGCCGCGTCCGCTCCCGGTTCGGACCGCTCGATCACCCTCCTACGATATCGACGGAATGCCTCCTGCAGGCGGCGGGCCTGGTGGTGTGCGGAGGCGATGCGTCAAGCTGACCCCTGTGCGAATAGCATGATGGGGTGACCCCGCCCAATCCCAACGTGCCCGGCGGGCCCCCATCGGCGGGCGGGCCGGGCCAAGAGGCACCGGGGCAGAACAGGAACCGGATGATGCTGTATGCGGTCATCGTGGTGGCGGTGCTGTCGGTGCTCATCGTGCCGGGCCTGGTCCACAAGAACAGCCCGAGTTCCCTCTCCTACAGCACGTTCCTCACCGAGATCCACGACAAGCAGGTCAAGACGGCCACCGTCAACCAGACCAACGGGGTGATCACCGGTGACCTCACCGACGGCGGCTCCTACACCGTCAACGGGCCCAACCCGATCACCGACTCCGAGCTGAGCGCGCTCCAGCCCCTCGGGTCCAACTACAAGCTGGTCAACTCGGGCTCCAACGCCCTGGTGAGCATCCTCCTCACCTGGGTCCTCCCCTTCGCCATCCTGGGCGGGATCTTCTACTACATCAGCCGCAAGGCCCAGGGCCAGATGGGCAGCATCATGTCCATCGGGCGGTCCAAGGCCAAGCTGTACTCGACCGAACGGCCGTCGACGACCTTCGACGACGTCGCCGGGTACGACGGGGTCAAGCTGGAGATCAGCGAAGTGGTGGACTTCCTCAAGACCCCGGCCCGCTTCAAGGAGATCGGGGCGCGGATCCCCAAGGGGATCCTCCTGGTCGGGCCGCCGGGCACCGGCAAGACACTGCTGGCCCGAGCGGTGGCCGGCGAGGCCGGTGTGCCCTTCATGTCCGTCAGCGGCTCGGACTTCATGGAGATGTTCGTCGGGGTGGGAGCCAGCCGGGTGCGCGATCTCTTCGCCACCGCCCGCAAGCAGGCGCCGGCCATCGTCTTCATCGACGAGATCGACTCGATCGGCCGGAAGCGGGGCGCGGGGCTCGGGGGTGGCCACGACGAGCGCGAGCAGACCCTCAACCAGATGCTCTCGGAGATGGACGGGTTCGACCCGACCGAGGGCATCGTGGTCATGGCGGCCACCAACCGCCCGGACATCCTCGACGCCGCCATCCTCCGGCCGGGGCGGTTCGACCGCCAGATCGTCGTCCCCCTCCCCGACCTCGACGAGCGGCTGCCCATTCTCCAGGTGCACTGCAAGGACAAGCGGGTCGACCCGAGCGTCGACCTCGGCACCGTGGCGCGCGGCACACCGGGGATGAGCGGAGCCGACCTGGCCAACCTGGTCAACGAAGCGGCCCTCCACGCCGTGCGGCGCGGATCGAAGGTCATCCAGAACGTCGACTTCGAGGCGTCACGGGACCGGGTGCTGATGGGCCAGCGGCGAGAGAGCCTCGTCCTGTCGGGGGCGGAGAAGGAGCGGGTGGCCTTCCACGAGGGTGGGCACGCCGTGCTGGCCTACGTCTTGCCCGACGCCGATCCCGTGCACAAGGTGACCATCCTGCCCACCGGCATGGCCCTCGGTGTGACCATGCAGCTCCCCATGGAAGAGCGGCACATCCATCCCCGCCAGCAGATCGAGGACGCTCTCGCCGTGCGCATGGGCGGGCGGGCAGCCGAGCTGCTCGTCTACGGGGACCTGTCCACCGGGGCCAACAACGACCTGGTGGGCAACACCGAACTGGCCCGCAAGATGGTCCGTGAATGGGGCATGAGCGACAAGATCGGTCCCATGGCCTGGGGATCACAGGGCCAGGTCTTCCTGGGCGAGGACCTCATGCACACCAGGGACTACTCGGAGCACACCAGCCAGATCATCGACGACGAGGTCGAGATCATCCTCCGCGCTCAGGAAGAGCGCGCCCTCGAGGTGCTGGCCCGGCACCGTGGTGGCCTCGACGCCGTGGCCCGAGCGCTCCTCGACGAGGAGACCATCGACGGCGAGACGGTGGGCCGGCTGGTTGACACGGCCTACGGCCGCCCGGTGCACGAGCACGGGGTGAAGAGCGTGCCTCCGATCTTCGTCGCCGCCCAGCACGGCCCGACGGGCAGCGGGGACGCCGACGGGCCACCCGACGGTGACGACGAGTCTGTGGAGGGAAACGGCTCCTCCGCCCCGGCCGGGGTGGGCTCGGCCGGTGGCGACGTCCCGACCGACCATGGAGAAGCACCGACCGACACCACCGTGGGCAGCGCGGCCCATGCCAGCGACACGAGCGTCGAGCGAGCGCCGGAGGCGGCACCCGAGGGGCCGGCCGGTCCGTCGCCGTGGTCCCCACCGCCGCCGCCGACCGGTGCCCGGCCGCCGGCCCCGTCCCCGATGCCGACCCAACCGGCGCCCGGTCATTGGCCGAAGCAGGCCCCTTGGCCGCCCCCGCCGCCACCCCCGACCTCGCGTTAGCAGGCCGCGGTAGGCGCGGGACAAACCGGTTCCGTGGACGGTTGGGGCCGCGCCACCTACGGCGACCCCTGTCGAGAGTGCGCCTTCGGCTGGGGTATGCCGGTGGAGGAAGGAGTGGCCCTGGTGTGGGACCTCCCCCACGTCTATGAGGGGCTCTTGAAGGACGCCACCGGTGACGAGCAGCACCCGACGCTGTCGTGGTCGGTGTCGGCCTACATCTGCCACGTGGGGGACAACTTGAGGATCTGGGCCGAACGGCTGGCGGGATCGGCGCGGGCGGGGCACATGGCGGTGGAGCCCTACGACGAGAACCAGTTGGCCGAAGCCAGGGGCTACTCGTCGATCACCCTGGGGTCGGCGATGTGGTCGCTGTCACGATCGGTCGAGGCCTGGGCGGACGCCGCGGGCCAGTGCCCGCGCCAAGGCACCGTGCTCGTCCATCCCGAGCGGGGGTCACTGACCCTGGGGGACGTGGTGTCGGCCAACGCGCACGACGCCTTCCACCACGGTTGGGACATCGAGCGGTCGCTCGAGGCGGCGGCGGGGCGGCAGCGAGCCCGGTAACAGACCAACGTCCGCCCGTCCTGCGGGTGGCGAGACCGGACGTTGATCCCCCCATGTCAAGATGACCCGGTGCTGGCCAACCGGGTGACCGAGCTGTTGGGGATCGAGATCCCCATCGTCCAGGCGCCGATGGGATGGATCGCGCGGTCGGCTCTGGCCTCCGCCGTCTCCAACGCCGGCGCCATGGGCATCATCGAGACCTCGTCGGGCGAGCTCGAGGCGGTGCGTCGGGAGATCACCTTGATGAAGGAGCTCACGGATCGGCCGTTCGGAGTCAACATCGCCCAGGCGTTCGTCTCGGACCCGGCGGTGATCGTGGACTTCGTGATCTCCCAGGGCGTCCGGTTCGTCACCACTTCGGCCGGGAGCCCCACCCGCTACACGGCGGCCTTGAAGGATGCGGGCCTCATCGTGTTCCACGTCGTGCCCACGGTGCGAGCGGCCGAGAAGGCGGTGAACGCCGGGGTGGACGGGCTCGTCGTCGAGGGGGGCGAGGGCGGCGGATTCAAGAACCCGCGGCCGGTGTCGACCATGGTGCTCCTTCCGGCGGTGACGGCCGCATTCGACCTCCCGGTGATCGCGGCGGGAGGGTTTCTCGACGGCCGCACCATGGCCGCCGCCCTGGCGCTGGGTGCGGAGGGCGTGCAGATGGGGACGGCCATGGTCTCCTCGGCGGAGTCGCCGGTGCACGCCAACTGGAAGCGGGCGATCATCGACGCCGACGAGACCGGCACGGTCTTCCTCAACAGCCACACCTCCCCCGGGCTCCGGGCGCTCAGGACAGCCCACTCCGAGGGGCTCGAGTTCGACCACGGCCGCAATGCCATGGCCGAGTTCGGGAACGTGAAGGACGTCTACTTCGGCGGCAACCTCGACGCCGGGATCGCCCTCGGCGGTCAGGTGGCGGGGCGCATCTCCGCCAGCCGGCCGGTCGGCGACATCATCGCCGACTGCGCCGCCGAGTGCGAGCAGATCCTCTCCAGCCTGGCCGACCGGTACGTGGACCGCTGACCGCGCATGGCCGGCTACCAACGCTTCGCCCCCTTCTACGACGAGGTGATGGACGACCCCAGCCCGCGGGCGTCCCGGGTCATCGACGCCATCGACCGCTACCGGACCGGGGCGGCGTCACTGCTCGAGCTCGGCTGCGGCACGGGCTCGCTGCTCGCGCGGCTGACCGACGTCCCGACACTGGTCGGGCTCGATCGCTCACCCGAGATGCTCGCCGTCGCCGGCGGGAAGGTCCCTCGGGCCGAGCTCGTCCAAGGAGACCTGTCGTCGTTCTCCCTCGGCCGGCGGTTCGACGTGGTCATCTGCGTCTTCGACACGCTCAACCACCTGTTGACCTTCGGCGCCTGGCGGTCCGCCTTCGACGCGGCAAGGGAACATCTGGCCGAGGACGGCCTGTTCATCTTCGACGTCAACACCGTCGGGGAACTGCGCCGGCTGGGCGAGGACCCACCGGCGGTCTACGACTTCGCCCGGGGTGTGGCCATCATCGACGTGGCCGTCGCCCAGGACGGCGAGGACTCGTTGATGTCGCAGTGGGACATCCGCATCTTCGAGGACCTGGGTGACTGCCGCTACCGGCTGCACCACGAGCAGATCGGCGAGCTCGGCGTGCGCATCGCCCGGCTGCGGTCGGCGATCGAGACCCGGTTCGACCTCCTCGAGCTCTCCGACGAGCGTGGCGGGCCGGCCGGCGACGAATCGATCAAGGCGCATTTCGTGCTCCGACCGACGGCCGGACCGCAACCCTGAGGGACCGGACCGGCGGCGGGCTGGCCTAGGGAAGCGGGAAACCGGACGAGGAGACCACCCCGGGTGTTCCCGCAGGGGCCGAGTCCTCCTCGACGGTGACCGGCCCCGACGACGACACCAAGTAGGTGGCCAGTCCGGCGACCTGGTCGGCGCCGAGCACGCTGAGCCCACCGGGGGGCACGGTGAAGACGGTGAACGGGTGCCGCTCGCCCAGTCGGGTGAGGCCGACCCGGACCGGCGACGTCCCCGGATCGGCCACCGCCAGGCTGTGCACCGTGGCGCCCGCGGTGCCGGGAGCGCCGGGGATGCCGGGCCCGGGCACCACCCAGCTGTCGGTGGTGGTCACCGTGCCCGGAGACGAGCCCCACACCGGTGCAGCCGAGCCTCCGGGAGCGAGCACCGACCGGCCGACGGCGATGGGCTGGCTGGCGACGACGGTCACCGCGTAGGGAACCTGGTGGGGCAGGCCCGGGGCGGCCGACGTGGCCATCACTGCCACCGATCGCGGCGCCACCACCGTCTGGACGGGCTCGACGGAACCGGACGAGAGGCCGAAGGTCATGGTGGCCGTGGCCGGCGCGCTTCCCGGGTTGGCCAGGTAGAAGTCGACGGTCGCCCCCTGGATGGCGGTGGTCTGGGCGAACTGCCAGGTGGTGGCCAGGCCCGGCGAGCCCAGCCGCAGTGACAACCCGCCGGTCCCTCCCGGCGACCACTGCTGGAACTCGGTGCTGACCAGCGTGCCGGTCTGGGCGGTGACCAGGGTGGCGATGTCGTTGGCGTTCTGGACGAAGTCACCCACGTTCTCGGTCACCAATTGGCCGGGTGGGACGGTCAGGCCCTGGTACGCCTGCGGGACGACCACGCCGCCGTCGGTCAGGAAGGAGACGTTGACGACCGCCTCGGTGGCCGTCGGATTGAGCAGCGACAAGGTCAAGAGATTCCCCCCGGCCGTCGACCCCCCGGCGAAGGCCCACTCGGCCGAGGTCTCCGACGCGCACGGGGCGGTGCTCCATCCGTTCGGTCCCGACACGACCTGACTCACGGCGATGCCGCCGCCGGCAAAGGTGAACATCGACGCGTTGCTGCCGGCGGGCAGCCCCTTGGCCGGGTCAACCGCGGCGCTCCCCAGGGCCGGCACCGAGATGGTCCGGCGGACGCTCGGTACCGCCCCGCTCCCGCCCGGTGGGACGGTGGCGGTCATCACCCCGGAGACCGGTTTGGCCGTGGTGTTGGTCAGATAGACGGTGGTGGCGGCGGCGGTACCGGTCCCACCGGCACAGAAGGCAGATGACGAGTACGACCCGGCGGCGGCGACCGACACCCCGTCGGTGGGCCCGGCGGTCAGCACGGCCGGCGATGCCGGGTAGGCCGCCTCCACCACCGCCACCACGACGATGGGCACGGCCACCAGGAGGAGCGCGGCCATCCGGCCGCGTACCCGCCCGGACGCCGAATGCCGGGAACTGCGTTCCCGCCGGCCGCCCGGCGCACCGCCATCGGCGGACGGCCTGCCGACTCCCGGATCCTGAGGTGTGGTCACGACCGATCGGGCTCGTCCCCGGAGCCCTCGGCCACGGCGTCTGGCGGCCCGGCGCCGGGCCGGCGGCGGCGCCGCCGCCCCCGCCAGGGACGGCCGAGGCCGGTCCCGGCGACCAAGACCACGACCACCAGCCACACCCCGACGGAATAGAGGAGCGACAGCACCACGGCCGGGCCGCCGTCGAAGCTGAGGGTGGCGTCGCCGCTCCGGCCCACGCGGTACTGCCCGGCCCAGCCGAAGGCGGGCGACGATGACCGGGTGCCGGCGGGCCCGGACAGCACCCAGCGGCCGGCCGGGGCCGAAGCCGAGAAGACGGTCCCGGCGGTGAGCGGGCCGCGGTAGGAGGTCGAGGCCCGGGGCCCGGGCAGGACCGGGCGTGCCCCGGGCAGGAGGCTCGAGCCCGCCGCGCTCCCCAACACCTCGGGAGGCGCCGAGGCGGGCACGGGCGAACCCACGCTCACCAGGGCCCGCTCGGGGACCCAGTCGGCGTTCTGGTAGACGGTGATGCCGGTCCCCGAAAGCGCCGAGCTCAGGTCCAGCTGGCGGCCGAGAGCGGGGGCCAGATCGGCCGGCACCGGGTACTGCTCGGGCGTCTGCTCGCCCGGGATCTCCGGGGCCAGCGACGTCACCAGCACCACGTAGCGGACACCGGCGGGGGCTAGCAGCCGACCCAACTGGTCGGTCGCCCCGGTACGGGCCAAGTCCACGGCGGCGGACAGGCTGGCCGCCGGTCCGGGCCCCGGTGCGCTCCACAGCCATCGGGCGTCCGGGCTGCCGTCTTCGGAGGTGGCGTAGGCCAGGCCGTCCCCCGCCGACCAGGCGCCCTGGTTGAGCGCCCGGCCGTCGCCCAGCCAGAGGACCCGGAAAGCTCCGGAGGCCGACTTCGCGCCCATCCAGGCCACCGACTGGCTGAAGTCGGTGTTGGGCAGGTCCCAACGGCCCGGCAGGGCCGACACCAGCGTCGGGATGGCGCCGAGGACCACCGCCCCGGTGGCCAGCACCGTGACCAGTTGCCGCCACCCGAACGCCGCGGCGTGCAGGTCCTCCTCGAAGGCGGCGACGCCGAGGCCGATGGCGGCGGCCACCGAGGCCGCCGCCGGGGCGAGCAGGATGTGCAGGTCCACAGCCAGGCTACCGGTCCAGCCCCGCCCGGTGACCCAGGCCGCCAACCAGCAGACCAGGGCGATCGACCAGAACCGCACCGCCCAGCGGAACCGTGGGCCGCGGGCCAGCACCAACGGCACGGCGGCGGCGACGACGAACCCCCAGGCCAGGGGCGACGCCCCGATGGGCCCGACGGCGAACCGGAGCAACGACCCCCACGAGGGGCCGGCCGACGCCGGGACCGGGACGCCGAAGACGGTTACCGCGCCCCGGCCGGCCGAGAGGACGCCGACGACCCAGGGGAGGGAGATGACCGCGGCCACCAGCGTGGCCGCCAAGGCCAGGGCCAGGGCCCGGACGGTGGACCCCCAGTCGCCCTGGACGGCCGACGAGAGCACCAGGGCGAGGGCGGCGAGCACCACCACCAGGGCGGCGGCCGGGACGAAGGCGACGAGCACCGCCTCCAGCAGGCCGAGCGACACCACGGCGCGCAGCGTCTCGTGCCGCAGGCTCCACTCGACGATGCGCCGCGGTAGCGGGGTCGGCGTCCTGGATGGGCCGGTACCATCGGCCGGCGGCGGCCGCAGGACGACGAAGGGGACGGTGGACGTCGCCCGGAACAAGTGGCCCAGTACCCAAGGCGTCCCGGCGTAGACGACGAGTGCCCCCCACCTCCCGAGGGCGATGTTGTCGTAGGACAGGGCCATGGCCAGGTAGGCCAGGCCGGCCACCAGCGCCGCCCGTTGCGATCGAAACGGGCGCAGGAGGCGGACCACGCCCCAGACACCGAGCGGCAGGCAGGCGAAGACCAGCACCTTCTGGGTGGTGCCCATGGCGCCGAGCAGGACGGTACCGGCCAGGCCGGCCAGGGCCAGGGCGGGCGAAGCCGGCGCCGTGGTTCCCACGCCGGAGGGGTGCCAGCCCGTAGCGAACTGGGTGAAGGTCGAAGACCAACTGGCGAAGGGGACGAACTGCCCGACCACCGGCAGCCGTCCGTTGACGATCCCCCGCGTCCCGATCAGCACGACGAGGACCGCCGCCAGCCAGGTAGCGAGCCTGGCCCTCCCGCTGATGCGACCCCGGTCCGAGGGCGTGGTGACCCGGCGGGTGGCGGTGGCCGCCGACGGCCGTCCGTCCGGCCGGTGACCATCGGGGCCGGGCCGGGGGGTGGCCCCGAGCGCGGCAGTCCCGGCGGACGCGGCCAGCTCGTCGGCATGGGCACCTTGGAACCCGTGCTGGAAGACCCGGCGCCCGTAGGTGGCCAGCCGAGCGCTGCCGCCGATCTGGAGGGTCCGGATCTCGTGGTCGCTCAGCCGCCGGTGGCCTCGCAGCTCCTTGCGCTGGCGCCGGACGGTAGAGAGACGGCTCAGGTTCCATCGCCAGGCTCGTCGCACCGCCCGGGCCCGGGCTCGGTTGCCGGCCAGCTCGGCCACCACGACCTCGCCGACGGCCAGGAAGAACAACTGGGGCACCACCCGGAGCAGGTGGAAGGGGCCGTAGCACTTGAGCACGGCCAGGAGCTCATGGCGACGCTGCAGCTCCTGGAGTGTGACCGGGTGGCGCGGCCGCCGGTGGGCATCGGTCTCGACCAGGCCCGGGTCGATGGGACGCAGGCCTCCGGCCAACTCTTCGAGGTGTCGGACCCGGGCGTCGGGGGCCACGATGACCCGTGCCCCGGCGACCTGGGCGCGCCAGCACAGGTCGAGGTCCTCGCCCATGGCCACGATGGCGGTGTCGTACCCGCCGAGCTCGGCGAAGAGATCGGCCCGGATCAGGGTGGAGCCTCCGGGGGCGACGAACACGTCCCGCACCGCGTCATGTTGACCGTGGTCGATCTCGTGGGGCTGGACCCGCTCCACCACCGAACCACCCTTGTCCACGGTCATGCCCACATGAACCAGCTGCTCGGGGTCCTCCCAGGTGACCACCTTGGGCGAGACGATGCCGGCGTTGGACCGGAACGCCTCCTCCACCATGAGCTGGACGGTGTCGGGGAAGAGGGCCACGTCGTCGTGGAGCAGCAAGAAGTAGTCGGCCCCGTCGACCATCGACTGCACCTCGTTGACCGACGACCCGAAGCCCTGGTTGCCCTCGAATCGCCTCACGTAGGCGGTGGGCAATACGGCGGCCACCCGGGTGGTGAGGTCCTCCCCGCTGCCAGCGTCGAGCACCAGCACCGAGAGCTCGGCATACTCCTGGGTGGCCAGCGAGGCCAGAGCCTCCTCGAACCAGGGACCGGGGTCGTGGGCGACGACGACAGCCACAACCGGTGGTGCCAGGGTTCCCATCAGGGACCTGAGGCTATCAACGCCAGTTCCCCGGACTGGTGTCTTCCCAGCTCAGGGGGCATGGACGGGACCAGATCCAAGGGGTGCTTGCAACTGTTTAACAAATAGAATACAGTTGTATCCACAGGTCACCCGACCACCCCGCCGGACCCGGGAGCGCCATCGGGCGCATCAGCCGGGCCGCCCGACCGAACCAGCCAAAGGAGCGCACCCATGCCAGACATCAAGATGCCAGAGATCAAGATGCCGGAGATCAAGGTCCCCGACATCAACGCCGACGTGACCAAGGCGGCCAAGGACGTCGCTTCCGTAGCCAAGGATGCCACCTACGTGGTCATCGGGGCCGGAGTGCTCGGCTTCCAACAGCTCCAGGTCCAGCGGCAGGAGCTGCTCAAGCGGCTCCGGGACCCGAAGGCCGGGGTGTCCGACCGTGTGGCGTCGGTCCGCACCGACCTGCACGGCGCCCGCCAGGACGTCGACGCCACCGTGGACGAATTGGTCAACCGGGTCGAAGAGATCATCGAGCGGGTCGAAGCGGTCTTCGCGCCGTTCGAGGATCGTCTCCCGGCCCAGGCCCGCGACTTGGCCAAGCAGGCTCATGCCCAGGCCCGGGAGGCCCGCGGCCAGCTCCGTACCCTCATCCCGACCACCGGTTCCTGAGCCCCGGCCGGGCACCTGCCCGGCCGACGTGCACACCATCGACCGCAACGAAAAGCGGCCCGCTCCGGCGGGCCGCTTTCCGCGCCGCCTCCCGACTGCTTCAGTTGGCGTAGGCGTGCTCGCGCCAGTAGGCCAGGACGTCGGTCAAGGTCTCGTCGAGCGAGACCTCGGGCTTCCATCCCGTGGTGTCCTCCAACCGGGCCGGGTCTCCCCGGAGCACCGGCACCTCGACCGGCCGAACCAGGTCCGGGTCGGTCTCGAGCTCGAGCGAGGTGCCGGCCAACCGGAGCAGGCCTTCGGCGATCTCCGCGATCGAGACGTCGCGCCCGGTGCAGACGTTGTACAGGTCCGCCGGCTGGTCGGCCTCGACGAGCAGCCGGTAGGCCCGGACCACGTCCCGCACGTCGGTGAAATCACGACGGGCCGACAGGTTCCCGACCGGGATCGAGATGGCACCGCCCCGTTCGGCGTCGACAATGCGTTTGGCCAGGGCCGCCACCGCGAAATGGACAGACTGTCCGGGACCGATGTGATTGAAGGGCCGGACGGTGACGACGCGTTGCCCGTGGCCGAGGCGGGCCTGGGCGGCCAACGCCTCGGCGGCCAACTTGCTGGCCGCGTAGGGGCTGAGCGGGGCGGTCGGTGACGTTTCGGTGAGCGGCAGGCGTGCCGGATCGGTGACCGCCCCGTAGACCTCGGCCGAGCTGGTCACGAGGATCCTCGGGTCAGTGCCGCACTCACGGGCGGCCGCCAACAGCGTGCCGGTGCCGATCACGTTGACCTCGAGCACCCGCAGCGGCTCGTCCCAGGACCGTCCGACATGAGTCAGCGCGGCCAGGTGGTAGATGGCATCGGGACGGGCAGCCCGCACCGCGGCGAGCAGCGCCGGCGGGTCGGTGACGTCCACCTCGTGATCGATGACGGACACCTCGTCGCCGAGGGACTCGAGATGCTCGGACAGCCACCCGCCCACGAAGCCCCGGCCTCCGGTGATCAGCGAGCGCACGACGGGCCACCCTACTGGGTGAGTCCCTGGACCTTCATCCCTCGACGACCCCGGCGGCCCCGGCCGCGTACCGGTAGGCCTCGACGTGCCGGGCGGCGCTCGACGCCCAGGTGTGACGGGCCGCCACCTCGAGGCCGCGGCGGCGGCGCTCCGGATCGGCCCTCCCGGGGCCCGACGGACGGTCGAGCTCGGCCCCGATGGCGTCGGCCAGTCCGGCGCTGTCCCCCGGGTCGACCAGGACGGCCGCCTCGCCCGCCACCTCCTCCATCGCCGTTCCCGCCGTGGTCACGAGAGGCGTCCCGCAGGCCAGCGCCTCGAGGGCGGGCAGCCCGAACCCCTCGTAGAAGGCCGGGTAGACGGCGGTGGTGGCCGAGCGCAGCAGGGCGGGAACGGTCTCGCCGGGCACGTAGCCGGGACGGACGACACGGGGGGCGACGCCGGCCCGCTCGATGGCCCGCTCGACGGCGTCGCCACCCCAACCAGTGCCCCCGGCCAGGACGAGCAGCGCGTCGGCGTGGTCACCGGCCACCCGGTCGAACGCCTCGACCAGGGTCGGGCACGTTCTTACGCGGCTCGATGGTGCCGACGAAGACCACCAGGGGCCGGCCGTCGCCCAAGCGGTCGTCGAGCCGGGCCAGGCGGGCGTCGTCGGCCCCGGGTTCGGCCTCGTCGGGACGGAATCGGGCGGTGTCCACCCCATGGGGAGCGATGAAGACCCGGGCCTCCACCCGGCACCACCGGGCCAGCTGCTCGGCGGTGGCCCGGCTCACGCAGACGACGGCCCGGGCCCGGCGGGCCGCCACCTTGATCGCCCGGCGGAAGAGCAGGACCTTCGAGCGCTGGTGCCAGTCGGGCTGGTCGAAAAAGCTCAGGTCGTGGATGGTCACCACGGTCGGGACCCTTGACCGCTCGGGCATGGTGTAGTGCGGACCGTGGTGCACGTCGACGCCCCGTCGGGAGAGGAGCGCGGGCAGACGACCCTGTTCCCAGGCCAGGCGGAAGACCCGGGGGGCCGGGGCCGAGCCCACCGAGCGCGGCCGAGGTGCGTCGGTCCGCCACCGCTCGACGTCTCCCCGGCGGCTGAACACCACGAGTTCGAGGTCGGTCCGGGCCGACAGGGCCGAGGCCAGGTCACCGTGTAGTGACCGGCGCCGACGGGCCGGTCGGGGACCGCCGACACGTCGAGCGAGAGCCGGAGCCAGGGGTCACCCACGACGGTCACCCGGTCCAAGACCATCAACCTCCTGCCACACCGAGAGGTGGCGACGGGCCAGGCCGACCAGGTGAGCCCGGACGCCCGGGCCAGCCCGGCGACCGGAGTCGGGCACGCAGCTCCTCGTTGGTGGCCACGACGAGGAGGCCGTGGGCGATCTCCTCGACGTCGTGGGGATCCACCTCGAAGGCGGCGTCGACCGTGCTCGGCAGGGGCCCGCTCGCCACCACCGGGGTCCCGAACGCCATGGCCTCGACCGGGGGGAGCCCGAATCCCTCGTTGAAGGGCACATAGGCGAGCAGACGCGCCATCTGGTAGAGGGCGGACAGCTCGGCGGACGACACCGACCCGGCCAGGACCACGCCGGTCGCCGGCTTCGACCTGCTTGCCCCATCCGGTCGGGCCGACGACCACCAGCGGCCACGGTTCCGGTAGCGACGGCCGGACGCGCCGGTAGGCCTCGATCAGCCGGGTCAGGTTCTTGCGCGGCTCGAGCGTGCCCACGCACAACAGGAACGGCCCCCGCACCCCGAGGCGGCCGAGGAGACGGGTGGCCGCCGGCCGGTCGGGCGGCGGGAGGTGGTCCGAACCCAGGGGGATCACGGAGATGGCCTCCCGGCAGGCGCCCGCCTCCACCAGATCGTCGGCCACCACCCCGGACGGCACCACGAAGCGGTCGGCCCGCCGCAGGGCGCGGCGCAGGGCGGCCTCGTGCCAGGCCCGCCCCCGGCCCGGGTACGCCTCGGGAACCCGTCGCCACGGGAGGTCGTGGACCGTGGCCACCAGGGCCGCCCGGCCCGGTTCGAGCGTCGACAGCGACACGGCGTGGACGACGTCGAACCCGCCCGGGGCCCGGAGGAGGCCGCGGTCCCAGGCCCGGGTGAGCACCGGACCGGGGAGGCGCGAGCATGAGGGGGTAGCCCAACGCCCCGAGCGGGTCGGGGCCGCGGCCGGCGCCCGCCGCCGACCGGCGGACAGCGGCGAGGTCCGGCGCGCTCGGGCGGCTCGAGCTGGCCGACACCCCGCAGCAGTCCCTGCACGTAGGTGCCGATGCCACCCGGTACCGTCCGCCGCAGCTGCTCGGCGATCGAGCATGCGCACCGACTCACCTCACCCGGCGCGCCCGCGTCCCGGCGGTGGGCGTCCCGCTGGGGAACGTGGCGGGCCACGCCTGGCGGGCGGTGCCGGCGGCATCGGCGTACAGCCCGACCAGACCCTCGGCGCAGGCGCTCCCAGGTGAACTCGGCGGCCCGGCAGTGACCCCGGTCCACCAGCGCCTCGATTTCGGCACCCCGGTCGAGGACCCGGCCGAGGGCGGCGGCCAGGGCTTCGACGTCGCCGGGACCGACCAGCAGGGCGGCGTCACCCACGATCTCGGGCACGGCCCCGGCCGCGGTGGCCACCACCGGGACGCCGGCGGCCATGGCCTCGAGGGGCGGGAACCCGAAGCCCTCGTAGACCGACGGGATAGGCCAGCACCGCCGCGCCCCGCCAGCGACCGCCGCCGAGCGACGTCGTCGACGTAGCCGAGCCGCACGATCGCGCGACCGGGCCGGGGAGGCTGTCGACGGCGGCGCGCGAACTCGTCCGCACCCCACCCGTCGACGCCCGCGATCACCAGGGCCACGTCGGGTGCGGCCGGCGGCGGCGTCGGTCGAAGGCGCGCACCAGCCCGGGGTAGTCCTTGCGGGGCTCGACGGTCCCGACGGCCAGGATGTAGCGGTCGGCTCCCGTCGGGGAGGTCGACACCGGCCGACGCCGCCGGTGACCCCGCCGCGGGCGGCGACCGGAAGCACCGGGGTCGGCCGGAGGCGGCAGGCCGATCCCGTGGTGCACGACGCGGACGCGGCTCGGGTCGGCCCCGAACTCGGCCACCACCTCGTCGGCCACGAACTGCGAGGGGGTGTGCACCCAGGCGCCCGTCGGCCACGGCCCGGCGGACCAGCGCGGGAAGCCGAGGGTGGAGCGGTCGCACAGCTCCGGGTAGCGCACGGTGGTGAGGTCGTGCACGGTCACGACCCGGGCGGCCCGGCGGGTGGGCGGGACGACGAAGTTGGTGCCGTGCACCACGTCGACGGGCCCGACGAACCACTCCACGGCCGGGACCGAGATGGGCCCAGGCCAGGTGCAGCGGACGGGCCGGCATGGCCCGCTGGCGGACGCGCACCCCGGCGGGCACGAGCGGCGGCAGCCGCTGCCGGCGGCGCCAGCGTCACGGCGAAGGCGTCGACGTCGAGCGTCGGCCCGACGTCGGCCAGCGCCCCCAGGGCGCCCTCGCAGAACACGACCCACCCCGGTGGCTCGTGCCGAGCAGCGGCGTGGCGTCGACGGCCACCCGGAGGCCGCTCGCGTCGTCGGGTCGCGTCGTCTGCCGGCACCCGGTCGAGCCTTGCACACCGGAGCCCGGGCCGCGGGCGGTAGCGGCCCGGACCGTTAGCCTGGCTGCGCCGTGATCACCGCCCTCGCCGGAGGAGTCGGTGCCGCCCGCCTCCTGCGCGGCCTGGTCCGCGTCGTCGCGCCGGCCGACGTCACCGCCGTGGTCAACACCGGTGACGACACCGTGCTCCACGGCCTGCACATCAGCCCCGACCTCGACACCGTGACCTACACCCTGGCCGGGCCTGAACGACGACGAGCGCGGCTGGGGCCTGGCCGGCGAGACCTGGACGGTCATGGAGGCCTCGAGCCGCCTCGGCGGCGAGACCTGGTTCCGCCTCGGCGACCGCGACCTCGCCACCCACCTCTACCGCACCCAGCGTCTGTCGGAGGGGGCCACCCTGTCGCAGGTGACCGCCGAGATCACCGCGGTCCCTCGGGGTGGCGGTCCGGCTCCTGCCCATGTCCGACGACCCGCGTCCGGACCCGGCTGACGCCTGCGTCGACGGTCCCGAGGTCGTCGTTCCAGGAGTACTTCGTCGGCCGCCGCCACGCCGTCGCCGTGGCGTCGGTCCGCTTCGACGGGGCCGAGGCGCGCCCGCCCGCCCCCGGCGTGCTCGACGCCATCGCCGAGGCCGAGGTCGTCGTGATCTGCCCGTCCAACCCGATCGTCTCGATCGGCCCGCTCCTGGCCGTGCCCGGGCATCGCCGACGCGCTGGCCGCCCGCCGCGACCGACGTGGTGGCGGTCTCCCCCATCGTCGCCGGCGCCGCCCTCAAGGGTCCGGCCGACCGCCTGATGACCGAGCTGGGCCACGAGGCCATCGGTGGTGGCGTGGCCCGCCTGTACGCGCCGTGTGCGTCGGCACCCTGGTCATCGACGACGCCGACGCCGCGCTGGCCGACGCCGTCGAGGCCTGCGGGGTGCGCTGCGTCGTCGCCCCGACCGTCATGCACACCCCGCGGCCACGCGCGGCGCGCTCTGGCCCGGACCGTCCTCGACGTCCGGCCTCGAGCGCCGGCGCTCGCGCGCCGACCGGCGCCGGCCCGGCGGGATCACGCACCGTCGGCCCGTCACCGGCGCCGCGGTGCACGGTGCAGCCCGGCGGACGACCTGGTGATCCCGTGCTGGCCGGGCTCGGCGAGATCGGCCGGGCGACGACCTGGCCGCCCTGATCGCCGCGACGTCGAGCTCCGCGACGGCGACGTCGTCGTCGTCACCCAGAAGATCGTGTCCAAGGCCGAGGGCCGCCTGGTCGCCGATCGACCCCGACGACCCCGCCGACCAGGCCCTGGCTGATCGAGTCGGAGTCGGTGCGCGTCCTGCGCCGGCGCGGCGACCTCGTGATCACCGAGACCCGCCACGGCTTCGTCTGCGCCAACGCCGGGTCGACCTGTCCAACGTCGAGCGGGGCTGGGCGGCGCTGCTCCCCGAGGACTCCGACCGCTCGGCCCGGCGCATCCGCGACGGCCTCCGGCGCCGCCACGGGCGTCGAGGTCGGCGGTCATCGTCTCCGACACCTTCGGCCGGACCTGGCGCCAGGGCGTCACCGACGTGGCCATCGGCTGCGCCGGGGTCGCCGCCGTCGTCGACCTCCGGGGCACCGCCGACGCCATCGGTCGCGAGCTCGTGGCCACCGAGGTGTGCGTGGCCGACGAGGTGGCCGTCGGCGGCCGAGCTGGTCATGGGCAAGGCCGGGTCGTCCCGGTCGCCGTCGTCCGCGGCGTCGACCCCGCCTGGCTGCGCGAGGCGTCGGTGGCCGACGAGATCGTGCGGCCCACCGGCCGAGGACCTCTTCCGCTGACGCGGCCTGCCGCTGACCCGTCGGCGCTGACCCTGGCAGCTCGCAGCTGGCCGGCGTCCCGCCTGCAGGCGCTGGCCGACGAACTCGAGCACGGCCGCCGTCCCGTCGTCGAGCGTCGGTCCAGGGCTGCCATCCCAGGTGGATGCCGGCCCGCTCGGGGTCGAGGCAGCTGCGGTGGAGCTCGCCGGGCCGGGCGGCGCGATGGTCGACCGGCGGTGCTCGATCGCCGGCCGCCTCGCCCATGACGCGGGTCGAGCTCGTTGACCGACATCTCGCGCCCGGTCCCGATGTTGAGCACGAGGCCGCCGCCCCGGGTGGCGGCCCGGACGAAGGCGTCGACGACGTCGTCGACGTAGACGAAGTCGCGGGTCTGCTCGCCGTCGCCGAAGATGGTCACCGGCTCGCCCCGCAGGAGCTCGTCGGCGAAGATGGCCACCACCCCGGCCTCGCCGTGGGGGTCCTGGCGCGGCCCGTACACGTTGGCCAGGGCCAGGGCGCAGAACTCCAGGGCGTGCAGCTCCCGGTAGGCGACGAGGTAGTCGATGGCCGCCTTCTTCGACACCCCGTAGGGCGAGAGGGGCCGCTGGGGATGCGACTCCTTCACGGGGAGCTCGGAGGCATCGGGCTCGCCGTAGAGCGTGCCGCCGCTGGCGGCGAAGACCACCCGGGCCGTGCCGCCGGCCCGGGCCCCTTCGAGCACCCGCAGGGTGCCGAGGATGTTGACGTCGGCGTCGAACACCGGGTCGCTCCACCGACACCCGCACGTCGGCCTGGGCGGCCAGGTGGAAGACGACCTCGGGTCGTCGGCGGGCCATCAGCTCGACCAGCTCGGCGGAGCGGATGTCGAGCTGGTGGAACGTGCAGTGCGTGCGCCGGCCGACGCCCGGGCGTCGGCCAGGTTGGCCAGCGAGCCGGTCGACAGGTCGTCGACCACGTCGACGGCGTGGCCTTCGGCCAGCAGCCGGTCCACGAGGTTGGAGCCGATGAACCCGGCGCCGCCGGTCACCAGCGCCTGCGCACGGTCAGACTCCCGCAGCCACCCGCTGCCCGTCGAGGCATCGGTGCCCGAAGCGGTGCACCCGGCGCCGGCCGCCGATCACCGAGAGCCCGCGGATCACGCACCCGCTGGCCCACGCATGGCGCCCGGGACCGACGATCGATCCGTCCACGGTGGCCCTCGCCGCCACGCGGGCGCCGGGCAGGAGCACCGAGCCGATCGACCGACCGCGCCCTCCTCGATCGACGGCGCCGGCGCCGATCACGGACTGCCTCGACCACGGCATCGTCGGCCACCGGCGCACCGCGCGCCGAGCAGGGACCGGACCACCGCCCTACTCCGGACGTCGCACCGTGCCGATGCGCCAGGACCCGCGACCGAGGGTCGGATCCCGCTCCGCCTCCGGGTGCGGGCGGCCCGGGCCGGCGTGCCGGCGAGGAGGTCGGCGTGGGCCCGGAGGTACGCGTCCGGCGTCCCGGTGTCGAGCCAGTAGGCGTCGGTGCCCACGGCGTAGAGGCGCCCTTCGGCCGCCAGGGCCGGGAACGTCTCGCGCTCGATCGACACCCGACCGTCGCGGGAGATGCGGTCGAGGACGTCGGGCTCGAGGACGTAGGTCCCGGCGTTGATCAGGTTGGTGGGCGCCTCGTCCCGGGGCGGCTTCTCGACGAACGCGACGACCCGGCCGTCGTCGTCGGTGGGGACCACACCGAAGCGCGACGGGTCGTCGACCGGCGTGCAGGCTGGATGGTGGCCTCGGCCCCGTGCCGGCGGTGGAAGGCGACCAGCGCCGTGATGTCGACGTCGGTGAGCACGTCACCGTTCACGACGACGAAGGTCTCGTCGATGCCGGCGTGGTCGGCCGCGAAGCGGATGGCCCCGGCCGTGTCGAGCGGGCTCGGCTCCACCGCGTAGGCGAGGCGGACGCCGGCGACTCGTGCCGTCGGGATAGGCGTCGATGAAGGCGTCGGGCCGGTAGCCGAGCGACAGCACCGCCTCGTCGACCCCGTGCGTCGGCCAGGTGGGCGAGGACCCGCTCGATCATGGGCACCTCCACGACGGGCAGCATCTGCTTCGGCGTGGTGAAGGTGAGCGGCCGCAGCCTCGTCCCCTCGCCGCCCACCAGGACGACGGCCCTCACTTGCCGCGTTCCGGTCGACGGCTTCGTGCGTGGTAGCGGTCGGCGTCGTGGTCGGGGTGGGCGTCGTGGCCGTGGAGGTGGTCGACGACGGGAACGGTGGTGGTGGGCGTGGTCGTCGTCGAGGCGGTCCGCCGACGTGACCGGCCGTCGATCAGCATCGGTGATGGCCTTGGCCGGGGCTTCGGCACCGACACCTGGCCGGCACGAAGGCCACGGTGATGAGCTGACCGTTGGCGAGCTTGAGATCCTGGGGCTGACCGCTGGTCTCGGTCCGCTTGCCCGGCGGGGTGAAGCTCGGCCACACCTTGATCGACCACCCCCGGCTTTCCGGCGTCGGGGGTGCCTTTCGGGCACACTTCTCCGTTGGTGCACGCCGTCTTGCCCGGGAACTGCAGGGTCGAGTGAGGTCAGCTCGAGGCCGTGGTAGCCGGCCACGAAGCGGGCCAGGGTGGCGTTGTTGCCCGACGTCCGGCTGTTCTTGGGGCAGATGGATCACGCCGTCACCGTCGGTGCGGATCGGCCGGTCTGGCTGGTGTTGGGGTTGGCGGGCAGGTTGGGCTGCACCGTCCCGCACACGTCGAAGCCGAGGGCCGCGTACCAGTGCGGCGGGTGGTCGGCGGCCCGGCCGACGGCGGGTGCTGGGTCGCTCGTAGCGGCTGTAGACGATGAGCGGCCACGCCGACCAGGCAGATCATGACCAGGCTGGCGTACCACTTGATGGGCCTCTGCCCGCGGTAGCTCCGCCCCCGCCCGTGGCGCCGGCGCGCGCCACCCATCTTCCTGTCGATCTCCTCGGCCATGATCGGGCGACACCCTACGTCGGCCGGGCGTCGAGCCCGGTGCACGGTGCCAGCGGTGAGCCGCGCCTGCCTGGCCGGCCACGGCCGGCTCGCAGGGCCAGGCCCACCGCCACCGTGGGGCAGCGCCAGGCGCCACCCGCCCGGTCGCGGCCGGCGAAGCGGAACACCGAGCGGTGATGGGCGACGAGCATGCGGTAGGGGTCGGCGGGCCGTCGAGACGCCCTGCAGATGGGTGACCGACGGCGCCGGGCACGTAGGCCACCCCCCACCCGGCCCGGCGGGCCCGCCAACACAGGTCGACGTCCTCGGCGTACATGAAGTACGACTCGTCGAAGCCGCCCAGCTCGTCGAAGGCCCGCCGCCGGGCCAGGAAGCACGCCCCCGACACCCAGTCGACCGTCGGTGGCCCCGACGCTCCGGGTCGAGGTCGCCCATGCGGTACGAGCGGGTGAAGCGGTTGTCGGGGACGAGGACACCGAGCACGGCGTGGCCGGCCGCGTCGACCAGCGAGGGGAAGCGGCGGGCCGAGGGGTAGCGGGTGCCGTCGGCGTCGAGGATCAGCGGGCCGACGATGGCCAGGTGGGGTCGGCCCGTCGAGCACCGGCCGCGAGCGGTGCCAGCGCCCCGGGGTGCACGACGACGTCGGGGTTGGACACCAGCACGAGATCGGGGCGGCGGTGACGCCGACGCCCCGGTTGGCCCCCGCCCCGTAGCCGAGGTTGGCCCCGGTCGCACGACGCCGGACCGGCGGTCGTCGCCGCCGGAGCGCGTCGGCGGACCCGTCGGACGAGGCGTTGTCGACCACGACCACGTCGGCGACCCCTCGGCCCGCAGCGAGGCCACGCAGCGGGCCAGGGCCGGCCCCGCCTCGTGGTTGACCACCACCACCGCGACCGCCCGCGGCCGTCGCCACGGCCCGTTCGGTGCGGCGCCTCGGACCGCGGACGCATGGCGCGGTGCCCGGTCCTCGGCGCGCCGCGTCACGCGGTCAGATGTCGCGGATGAACCGGTAGCGGACGAGCGCCGTGAGGGCGCCGAACCCGTCGCGCCACGCGATCTTCTTCCCCTCCTCGGGCTCCCGACCGGCGTAGGAGATCGGCACCTCGTAGATCCGGTAGCCCCGTCGCAGGACCTTGGCCGTGATCTCGGGCTCGAAGTCGAACCGGTCGGACTCGATGGTGATGCCGTCGAGCACCTGCCGGTCGAAGAGCTTGTAGCAGGTCTCCATGTCCGACAGCGTCGAGCGGTAGAGCACGTTGGTGATGAGGGTCAGGAAGCGGTTGCCCAACCAGTGCGAGGGGCAGCATGTTCTTGCGCTCCCCGGTGAAGCGGCTGCCGTAGACGACCTGGGCCTTGCCCTTCAGGACGGGGTCGAGCAGCTTCGGGCCAGTCGTCGGGGTCGTACTCGAGGTCGGCGTCCTGGATGAGCACGAGGTCGCCACGCGACCGCCTCGATCCCGGTCCGGACGGCCGCGCCCTTGCCCCGGTTGGCCCGGTGGTTGACGACGCGGACCGTCGAGTCCTGCGAGCGCGGCAGCATCTTGTCGGTCCCGTCGGACGACCCGTCGTCGACCACGACGACCTCGAGGTCGAGGGGCAGGTCGACGGCCCGGATCCGGCGCATGATCTCGGCGACGGTGTTGCGCTCGTTGAAGACGGGAACGATGACCGACAGCCGGGAGTAGCGGTCGGGACGGCTGCCCGTCCCCGGCCGGTCTGCGAGTGGCATCAGCCATGCGCCCGGGACCCCCGGCCGACAACCGGCACGGCCGGCGGCAGCTCGGCTTCGCCGGCCAGAAAGGCGGCTGTGGCGGCCAGCCCGTCGCGGAGCCCCGTGGTCGGCTCCCACCCGAGCTCGGCGCGGGCCAGGGCGATGTCGGGCCGACGACGGGTGGGATCGTCGATGGGCAAGGGCCCGTAGACGATCGGCGACGACGACCCGGTCAGCTCCAGGACGGCGTGGGCCAGCTCGAGCACGGTGAGCTCGTCGGGGTTGCCGATGTTCACCGGGCCGGTGAGCTCGGAGTCGAGCAGGGCCAGGATCCCGCGCACCTCGTCGTCGACGAAGCAGAGGCTCCGGGTCTGGGAGCCGTCGCCGTACACGGTGAGCGGCTCGCCTCGAGGGCCTGGACCAGGAAGTTCGACACCACCCGGCCGTCGCCGGGCCGCAGCCGGGGGCCGTAGGTGTTGAAGATCCGGACGATGCCCGACGTCGGCGCCGGGGCCCGGTGGTGGCCATGGTCAGCGCCTCGGCGAAGCGCTTGGCCTCGTCGTAGACGCTGCGCGGCCCGACGGGGTTGACGTTGCCCCCAGTAGCTCTCGGTCTGGGGATGCACCTCGGGGTCGCCGTAGACCTCGCTGGTCGAGGCCAGCAGGAAGCGGGCCCCGTGGGCGTGGGCCAGGTCCAGGCCGCGACCGGTCCCCTCGCTCCCCACCGCCAGCGTCTCGAGCGGCCGGGCCAGGTAGTCCGGCGGCGAGGCCGGGCTGGCGAAGTGCAGGACGGCGTCGACGGCGCCGTCGACGGGGATGGACTCGGCGACGTCGGCCGCGACGAGCTCGAAGGCCGGGTTGTCGCCCAAGTGGGCCACGTTGCGACCGGCGCCCGGTCGACAGGTCGTCGACGCAGACGACCGCGTCGCCCCGGGCCACCAGCGCCTCGCACAGGTGCGAACCGAGGAAGCCGGCCCCCGCCGACCACCACCAGCCGAGCGCTCACGGGCGGCCGATGCCGACGTAGTGAAGCCGATCCGGCGCAGCTGGGCGGGGTCGAGCAGGTTGCGGGCGTCGACCACCGTCGGTGCGGCCATCATCAGCTGACCTTGGCGAAGTCGAGCCAGCGGAGCTCCTCCCACTCGGTGAGGACGACCGCAGCCGCGGCGCCCTCGCAGGCGGCGTAGGCGTCGGGGAAGGCGCGCACCGAGCGGCAGACTAGGCCCTCCCCATCGGGAGCCAGCGTGGGGAGCTCGTCGACCGGGGCCGACTTCTGGCGTCGGGCACCGGGACGGTGGGGTCGAAGGCCCGGACGGTGGCGCCCCCGGCCACGAGCCGGCGCACGATCTCGACGGCCGGCGAGTCGCGCCGGTCGTCGGTGCGGGCCTTGAAGGTGAGCCCCCACGCCGCGATCACCGCCGCCCTCGAGGTCTCCCCGACCGCGGCTCTGCACCTTGTCGACCACCTCGGACGAGCTGCGCCTCGTTGGTGTCGATGGCCCCCGCAGGAGCGAGAAGTCGTAGCCGGCCTGCTCGGCGATGTAGACCAGGGCCCGGGTGTCCTTGGGCAGGCACGAGCCGCCCCACCCGGGCCCGGGCCGCAGGTAGTCGAAGCCGATGCGGTGGTCGTAGGCCATGCCCGAGCAGGACGTCGCGCACGTCGGCGCCCACCGCCTCGCACAGGTTGGCCACGGCGTTGACGAAGCTCAGCTTGGTGGCCAGGAAGGCGTTCGAGGCGTACTTGATGGTCTCGGCCGTGGCCGCGTCGGTGATCAGTGACGGCGCCTGGGTCGCGGCGAACAGCGCGCCCACCCGGGCCGCGGCCGCCCGGTCGTCGGCGCCGACCACGATCCGGTCGGGATGGAGGCTGTCGTGGACGGCCGTGCCCTCGCGCAGGAACTCCGGGTTCGACACGACCGCGACGTCGGGGCGGTCGAGGAGCCGCTCGACCAGCAGGGTCGAGCCCACCGGCACGGTCGACTTGTTGCACGATCACCGCCCCGGGCAGGAGGTCCGGCCCGATCTCGCGGCCACCGCCTCGAGGAAGCGTCACGTCGGCCGACCCGTCGGCGCCCTGGGGGGTGGGGACGCACAGGAAGACGAACTCGGCGCCCTCGACCGCTTCGCGTGGCGCCCAGCACGAAGCGGAGGCGCCCGGCCGCCAGTCCCTCGCGGACCAGCTCCTCCAGGCCGTCCTCGACGATGGGCTCCCGGCCCTGCGACAGCTGTCCACCTTGGCCGGGTCCGACTCGCCGCACGCGACCTGGTGGCCGAGATGGGCCAGGACGACCGCGGTGGTCAGCCCGACGTAGCCGGCGCCGATCACGGCCAGGTGTGGCCGCGTCGGGGTAGCCGCGGCGGGGCGCGCCGTGCCGCAGGGCACCGGCCGGTCCCGCGCCGCCCGACGGCCCGGTCCGACGACGGCCGCCGACGGACTGCCTGGCCGACACCCAGAGTTCGCGATCGCTCATCTCTCACGGCGTTCCATCCTCGACGTGGGCGCCTCTCCTGCGGCTCATTCTTCGTCCGTCCTGAAGGTCGGCTGCCGGGCACGGTCCATCGCCGGGCGATTCGGGCACCGGTCGCCATTGGATCCCTGGGTCACCGGACACGGAGCAAGCCGCCGTCAGGCCGAAATTCAGCCCGTGGGCGGCAGGGAACGCACCAGCCGCTCGAGGGCGTCGTGCCAGTCGGGCAGCAGCGGGAGGCCGGCAGGCGCAGCGCGGCGTTGTCGAGGACCGAGTTGGCCGGCCGGGGGGCGGGGCGGGGCGGGTCGAGCTCGGCGGTGGCGATGGGCTCCACCCGCGCCGGGGTCGAGCCCGGCGGCGGCCGACGACGGCCCGGGCGAAGCCGAACCAGGACGTCGCCCCCTGGTTGGTGACGTGGAAGATGCCCGGCAGCCGCTCGGTGCCGAGCACGACCAGGGCGCCGGCCAGGTCGGCGGTGAAGGTGGGGCACCCTGCTGGTCGTCGACGAAGCGCAGCGGGCCCGTCGCCGGCGGCCAGGCGCAGCACCGTCTTGCACCATGTTGGCGCCGTGGGCGCCCGCACACCCACGACGTCCGCACGATCGTGGACCCGGCGCGATCGAGCTCCCGCTCGCCGCCGAGCTTGCTGCGGCCGTAGACCGAACGGGGATTGGCGACGTCCCACTCGACGTAGGGCCGGTGCGAGGTGCCGTCGAAGACGTAGTCGGTCGAGACGTAGACGAGGTGGGCGCCGACCGCGCCGGGCCGCCTCGGCCACGTGGCGGGTCCCGAGGGCGTTGACCGCGAAGGCCCGGTCCGGGTCGGCCTCACAGGCGTCGACGGCCGTCCACGCCCCGGCGTGGATCACGACGTCGGGCCGCAGCCTCCATCGACTCGTCAGCACGGCCGCCCGGTCGGCTCGACGTCGAGCGGGTCGATGGTCGGTCGACGGCACGTCGAAGGTCCCTCGGCACCGGGGCGACGGATCGGCTGCGGCCGTCTCACCGTCGGCCGCGGCTCCCGGCCGTCGGGACCCGGCCGGCCAGGACGTCCCGCACGGTCCCGGCCGAGCTGCGCCGTCGCCGCCGGTGACCTGCGACCCGCCGTGCGCGGTCACCAGGCACGCGGTCGGGGCTGGCCGGTCGAGCCGTCCCGGCGGGCCCCAGGCCCCTCCGACCACCGGGGCCCGGTCCCGCAGCGGCTCCCACCAGGCCCGGTGCTCGCGTACCAGCGCGACGGTGTCGGCCAGGCCCTCCTCGAAGGCGACGGTCGGCGCCCAGCCGAGCTCGCGTCGGATCTTCGTGCAGTCGAGCAGGTAGCGACGATCGTGGCCGGGACGGTCGGGGACGATCTTCTTCAGCGACTCCGGCTTGCCCGAGCGCGTCGAGCACGGCGTCGGCGATCTCCTCGATGCTGCGCCTCGACGCCCGCTGCCGACGTGGTAGGTCTCGCCGACCTCGCCCCGCTGCGAGCACGGCCTCGATGGCCCGGCAGTGGTCGATCGACGTGCAGCCACTCGCGCCGGTTCTGGGTCGACGCGTACAGCGGCAGGGGCTGGTCGTCGAGGGCGTGGGCGGCGAACAGCGGGATGACCTTCTCGGGGAACTGGTAGGGCCCGTAGTTGTTGGAGCAGTTGGTGATGGTGACCGGCAGCCCGAAGGTCTCGACGTAGGCCGCGCACGGCGTGGTCGGCGCCGGCCTTGGAGGCGTTGTAGGGGGTCCGGGGCCGGTAGGGGTCGTCCTCGGTGAAGGCCTCGTCGGAGTCGAGGGCGAGGTCCCCGTAGACCTCGCAGGTCGAGATGTGGTGGAACCGGCTCACGCCGCGCCGGCGGGCGGCCTCGAGCATGGTCTGGGTCCCGAGCACGTTGGTCCGGAAGAACCGGCCGGGTCGAGGACGGCCAGGCTGTTGTGGGACTCGGCGGCGAAGTGGACGATCGGTGTCGATCTCGTGGTCGTCGAGCGGCTCGGCCAGGCGAGCGTCGAGGTCGCAGATGTCGCCGTGGACGAAGCTGATCCGGTCCTCGACGTCGGCGAGGTTCGGCCGGTTCCCGGCGTAGGTGAGGGCGTCGTAGACGACGACGGCGTCGTCGGGGTGCTGCTCGACCCAGTAGCGGACGAAGTTCGAGCCGATGAAGCCGGCACCGCCGGTGACGAGGAGTCGCATAGCCCGGAAAGGTTACAGGTGGCCCCGTGCCGGCCCGGAGGCCGGGGCGTCCGCGGCGGCCGGCCGCAGGTGCACGACGTCGCCGGCCGGCACGGTCTGGACATCCCCGTCCACGTCGACCACCAGGTGGCCCTCGGCGGTGATGTCGACGCGCCGTCCCGACCAGGTTCCCGCCAGCCAGCTCGACCCGGACCGTCCGGCCGAGCGTGGCGCACCTCGACCGGAGCGTCGGCCACCAGGCGGGCCCGCCCCGCCGCACTCGACCGAGTTCGTCGGCCCAGGGCTCGAGGGCCTCGAGCAGGGAGGCCAACAGCTCGGTCGCGGTCGACCGGCCGCGCCCGACCAGCCGGCGCAACGAGCCGGCCACCCCGACCAGCTCGGGCGGCAGGCCGTCGTCGTCGACCGGCCAGTTCACGTTGAGCCCGAGCCCGACCACGACGGCGGGGGTCGGAGCGCGTGTCGGGCCGGGGGCACTCGCGTCCGCCTCGGCCAGGATCCCGGCCAGCTTGCGGCCGTCGCCACCACGAGGTCGTTCGGCCACTTGACGGCCAGGACCACCCCGGCGCACCTGCTCGACAGGCGTCGACCGGCGGCCAGGCCCAGCGGCCGAGCTGCACAGGTGGAGCTGCGTCGGCGCCCAGGGCGGGGCGCAGCAGCACCGACAGCAAGCAGGTTCGACCCCGGCCGGCGCCTCCCAGCGCCGACCCAGCCGGCCCCGGCCGGCGCGTCTGGTAGTCGGCCACCGCCACCACGCCCTCCGGCGCACCGGCGCGGGCCTCGTCCAGCAGGTACCGGTTGGTCGAGTCGATCTCGTCGAAGCGCCGGACGTGCCCGAACCTGGTGCCCGGCATGGCACCCACCCTACGGGCCGTGCCAGTGTTGTGCCGCCTCGGCGTGGTGACGCCACCGCCCTCCAGCCACCGATTCTCGAAAGGCGCTGCGTGCTCCAGAAGGTCCTGATCGCCAACCGTGGCGAGATCGCCGTCCGGGTCATCCGCACCTGCCGCGAGCTGGGCATCGCCACCGTGGCGGTCTACTCCGAGCTCGACCGCGACGCCCTGCACGTCCGCCTGGCCGACGAGGCCTACGCCCTCGGCGGCCAGACGCGCGGCCGAGAGCTACCTCAACACCGAGGCCATCCTCGACGCCATCGACCGCAGCGGTGCCGACGCCGTGCACCCGGGCTACGGGTTCTTCTCCGAGAACACCGACTTCGCCCGGGCCATCACCGAGCGGGGCGTGACCTTCATCGGCCCGCCGCCCGAGGCCATCGAGGTCATGGGCGACAAGATCAGCTCGCGGCCTCGCCGCCGAGCGCGTCGGCGTGTCGGGCGTCCCGGGGCGCACCGAGCCGCTCGACGATCCGCCGACGAGGTCGTCGCGTTCGGCGACGACGTTCGGCTGGCCGGTGGCCATCAAGGCCGCCTACGGCGGCGGCGGGCGCGGCATGAAGGTGGTCGACGCGGCCCGACGAGGCGGCCGAGGCCCTCGAGTCGGCCCAGCGCGAGGCCCAGGCGTACTTCGGCCGCCCCGAGATCTACCTCGAGCGGTACCTCGACCTGGCCCCGCCACATCGAGATGCAGGTCTTCGCCGACACCCACGGCAACGACCCTGTGGCTCGGCGAGCGGGACTGCTCGTGCCAGCGCCGCCACCAGAAGCTGATCGAGGAGAGCCCGGCGCCGCGGCTTCCCCGACGAGGTCCGCCGAGGCCATGGGCGAGGCCGCGGTCACGGTCGCCGAGGCCTGCGGCTACGTGAACGCCGGGACCGTCGAGTTCCTCTACCAGGACGGCGAGTTCTTCTTCCTGGAGATGAACACCCGCCTCCAGGTCGAGCACCCCGTCACCGAGCTGGTCACCGGCCTCGACCTCGTCGAGTGGCAGCTGCGGGTCGCCTCGGGCGAGCCGCTCGGCTTCACCCAGGACGACGTCGCCGCGCAGCGGCCACGCCATCGAGGTGCGGATCAACGCCGAGGACCCCGCCGGCGGCGGCGTTCCTGCCCTCGCCGGGCACCATCACCGCCTCGACGCCCCGGGCGGGCCCGGCGTGCGCCTCGACGCCGGCTACGAGGCGGGCGACACGGTCAGCCAGTTCTACGACAACCTGGTGGCCAAGCTCGTCGTCTGGGGCGCGGACCGCGAGGCGGCCCGGCGCCGGATGCTGCGGGCCCTCGACGAGACGGTCGTCGAGGGGCGTGGCGACCACCATCCCGGCCGACGTCGCCATCCTCTCGCACCCCGACTTCATCGCCGCCGGCACTCGACCAACTGGGTCGAGGAACGCCTCGACCTCGCCGGGCTGCCCTCGCCCGGTTCGGACGGCGCCGAGCCCGCCGGCCGGTCGGCGCGGACGAACCGGCCCCGCGTGCTGCGCGAGGTGACCGCCGAGGTCGACGGTCGCCGCTACGAGGTCAAGCTGTGGGTCCCCGACATGGGCGACACCGTGGTGGCGGCCGGCGGCAACGCCGGGGCGGCCCACGGTGCCGGACCGAAGCGCCCGAGGCGGCGGCCGCGGGGGCGGGGTCGGGAACGGTGACCGTCCCCATGCAGGGCACCATCGTCAAGGTGCTGGTGGCCGCGGGCGACACCGTCGAGGTCGGCCAGACCGTCTGCGTCCTCGAGGCCATGAAGATGGAGAACGCCATCATCGCCGAGAAGGCCGGCACGGTCGACCGAGGTGAGGGTGCCGGCCGGCGACTCGGTCGGCCCCGGCGACGTCGTGGCCGTCATCGAGTAGCTGAGGGCGGTGGCCATGGCCGAGCTCACCCCAGTGAAGGAAGCAGCCCGTCGGCGATCGAGGACCGTCTCGCCGCGCTGGTCGCGCTGAGCCACGACCATCCACGCCCACCCCGAGCTGGCCTTCGAGGAAGACCGCGCCTGCGACCTGGTCGTGCCGAGCTCCTGGCCGCCGACGGGCTTCGCCGTCAGCCGCGGCTCTGCCGGCCTCCCCACCGCCTTCGTGGCCGACGGCCGGCTCCGGCCCGCTGGTCGTCGGCGTCTGCGCCGAGTACGACGCGCTCCCCGGCGTCGGGCACGCCTGCGGCCACAACGTCATCGCCGCGCGCGCCGTCGGCGCCGGGCTCGCCCTCGCCGCGCGTGGCCGACGAGCTCGGCATCACCGTCCGGTGCTCGGCACCCCGGCCGAGGAGGGCGGCGGGGGCAAGGTCCTCATGCTCGAACGGGGCGCCTTCGACGGCGCCCACGCCGCGATGATGGTCCACCCCTGGCCCGCCGACCGGCTCGCAAGCGCACCTGCCTCGCCGTCGACCACTTCGACGTCGCACTTCACCGGGCAAGAGCGCCCACGCCTCCGCCGCTCCCCGAGGGGCGTCAACGCCGCCGACGCCATGACGGTCGCCCAGGTGGCCATCGGCCTGCTCCGCCAGCAGCTCCGCGCCGGGCGACCAGGTCCACGGCATCGTGACCAACGGCGGCGACGCCGCCAACATCATCCCCGCGCCGGTGACCGGGCCGGTTCATGTGCCGGGCACCTACGCTCGCCGACCTGGCGGCCTTCGAGCCCGGGTCAGGCGCTGCTTCGAGGCGGGGGCGCTCGCCACCGGGTGCCACGCTCGAATCGCGCGACCTCGCCCCGACCTACTCGCACATGGAGTCGCGACGCCGGCTGCTCGCCGGCTACCGGCGCAACGCCGAGGCGCTCGGGCGCGCGCTTCGACCGCGACGACGACGGGCTCGCCCCGCCGACCATCTCGACCGACATGGCCAACGTCTCGCTGGCCGTCCCGACGATCCACCCCATGATCGGCATCGACGCGGCGCGGCGCGGTCAACCACCAGCCGGAGTTCGCCGCGGCCTGCGTCGGCCGACTCGGCCGACGCCGCCCTCGTCGACGGGGCCCTCGCCATGGCTGGACGGCCATCGACGCCGCCACCGACCCGACGCTCGCGCCACCGGCTGCTGGCCGGGCGGCCGGGGCCGCCCCGACGCCCTGAGTCAGCCGGCCGGGCTGGTAGACGCCGAACTCGTCGCGCAGCACGTCGGACGACCTCGCCGAGCGTGGCCAACCGCGGCCAGCGCGTCGCTTCATGGGCACCAGCAGGTTCTGGGTGCCCCGGGCCGCCGCCTCCACGTCGGCCAGGGCGGCGTCGACCGCCGCCTGGTCGCGCTCGCGCCCGCACCTTCGCGTCCGCTCGATCTGGGCGCGCTGCAGGGCCGGGTCGATCGGGAAGACCTCGCCCGGCTCGGCCTCGTCGTCGACGAAGCGGTTCACCCCGACCACGATCTTCTCCCCGTCGTCGACGGCCTTGGCGTAGGCGTAGGCGGCCTGCTCGATCTCGTCCTGCATGAAGCGGGCCTCGATGGCGGCGACCGCACCGCCCATGGCGTCGATCCGCTCGAGGTAGTCCCACGCGCGCGCCGCTCGACCTCGTCGGTCAGCGACTCGACGAAGTAGGAGCCGGCCAGCGGGTCGACGGTGTCGGCGACCCCCGACTCGTAGCCGATGATCTGCTGGGTCCGCAGGGCGATCTTGGCCGCCTCGCTCGGTCGGCAGCCCGAGCGCCTCGTCGAAGCCGTTGGTGTGCAGGCTCTGGGTCCCGCCGAGCACGGCCGCCAGCGCCTGGACGGTGACCCGGACGATGTTGTTCTCGGGCTGCTGGGCGGTGAGCGTCGAGCCGCCGGTCTGGGTGTGGAAGCGCAGCAGCTTGGAGCGCTCGTCGCTTCGCGCCGAAGCGCTCGGTCATGATCCGGGCCCACATGCGCCGGGCGGCCCGGAACTTGGCCACCTCCTCGAAGAGGTTGTTGTGGGCGTTCCAGAAGAAGGAGAGCCGCGGGGCGAAGTCGTCGACGTCCGAGCCCGGCGGCCAGCGCCGCCTCGACGTAGGCGATGCCGTTGGCGAGCGTGAAGGCGATCTCCTGGACCGCCGTCGAGCCGGCCTCGCGGATGTGGTAGCCCGAGATCGAGATGGTGTTCCAGTTCGGGAGGTGCTCGGCGCAGTAGGCGAAGGTGTCGGTGATGAGCCGCATCGACGGCCGCGGCGGGTAGATGTAGGTGCCCCGGGCGACGTACTCCTTCAGGATGTCGTTCTGGATCGTGCCGCCCAGGTCCTCGCCGGGCCACGCCCTGCTCCTCGGCCACCAGCTCGTAGAGGAGCAGCAGGATGGCGGCGGTGGCGTTGATCGTCATCGACGTCGTGACCTTGTCGAGCGGCAGGTCGGCCAGCAGGAGGCGCATGTCGGCCAGCGAGTCGATGGCCACGCCGACCTTGCCCACCTCGCCCTCGGCCCGGGGGTGGTCCGAGTCGAAGCCCATCTGGGTGGGGAGGTCGAAGGCGCACGACAGGCCGGTCTGGCCCGCCGCCGAGCAGGAACTTGAACCGCTCGTTGGTCGCCTCGGCCGTGCCGAAGCCGGCGTACTGGCGCATGGTCCAGAGCCGGCCCCGGTACATGTCGCGCGTGATGCCCCGGGTGTAGGGGTAGTGGCCCGGGTCGCCCAGCTGCCGTGCCGGCGTCCCACCCCTCGAGGTCGTCGGGCCCGTAGACGGGCCGGATCTCGATGCCCGAGTCGGTGCCGCCCGGACCCCGGGTCGGAGGGAACGCCCTTCGTTGCCATGGGCCCAGGTTACGACGTCGGGCGCGTCCCCGCCCACCGTGGGCGCCCGGGCGGACGGATCAGGCGTTCGCCGGCGGGCGGCCACGTGCGGCATGCACAGGTCGTCGTACTCGGCGATGACGATCTCGCCGGCGTCGGCGCCGCAGGCCGGGCACTCCGGGTCGCGGCGCACCTTGAAGGTGCGGAACGACTCCTCCAGGGCGTCGTAGGCGAGCAGCCGGCCGACCGAGCGGGTCGCCGATGCCGAGCAGCATCTTGATGGCCTCGACGCGCCTGGATCGAGCCGATGATGCCCGGCAGCACGCCGAGCACGCCGGCCTCGGCGCACGACGGCGCCAGCTCGGCCGGCGGCGGCTCGGGGATCATGCACCGGTAGCAGGGGCCCTGGTAGGGGTCGAAGACGGTGACCTGGCCCTCGAAGCGGAAGATCGAGCCGTGCACGACCGGGATGCGCTTGAGCAGCGAGGCGTCGTTCACGAGGTAGCGGGTCGGGAAGTTGTCGGTCCCGTCGACGATGACGTCGTAGCCGTCGATGATGTCGAGGACGTTGTCGGCGCCCGAGCCGCACGTCGTAGGTGACGACGTTGACGTCGGGGTTGATCGGCGTGAGCGTCTTCTTGGCCGAGTCGACCTTGCGCTCGCCGATCCGGTCCATGTTGTGGAGGATCTGGCGCTGCAGGTTGGAGGCGTCGACCACGTCCATGTCGATGATGCCGATGGTGCCGACGCCGGCCGCGGCCAGGTACAGCGCGGCCGGCGAGCCGAGGCCGCCGGCGCCGAGCAGCAGGACCTTGGAGTCGAGCAGCTTCTGCTGGCCGGCCTCGCCCACCTCGGGCAGCAGGAGGTGGCGCTGGTAGCGGTTGCGCTGCTCGGGGGTGAGCGCTCGGGGTGTGATCCAGGGCCGGCCCTCGTCCTTCCAGCGGTTGAACCCGCCGATGATCGAGACGACGTCGGTGTAGCCGAGCTCCTGGAGGGTCTTGGCGGCGAAGGCCGAGCGGACGCCGCCGGCGCAGTAGACGACGCACGGGCTCGCCTTGTCGGGGATCCGGCCCTCGACCTGGAATCTCGAGGGTTCCCCGGGGGAGGTGGACGGCCCGGGCAGGGCACCCTGCTCGTACTCGTCGGGCTCGCGGACGTCGAGCACCACGGCGTCACCGTCGGCCATCTCCTGAGCGGCCTCCGCCGGCTCCACCTCTCGGATGGCCGCCTTGGCTTCGGCCAACATCTCCCTGAACGTGGGCACGGCGATCACGATCCTTCTCGACTAGCGGCGGAGCCGGCGTCTGGCGGCCCTCGCCGGGGCTCACTACAGGGTGAAACACTACCAGCGGGGTCAACATTCCCCGGGGCCCGGCCGGCGGTAGGGTGCGCGGATGGAGCCCCGGTGGAGGTGACCGAAGCGCTGCGGCGGAGGCGGATGTGCCGGAACTTCTCCGAGCGGCCGCTGGATGCCGGGGTGGTCGACCAGCTGCTCGAGGACGCCCTGCGGGCTCCCTCCGCCGGCAACACCCAAGGGCGCGACTTCGTCGTCCTCGAGGGCCCGGAGGAGACGGCGCGGTACTGGGAGGCCACCACCGACCCGGCCTGGCGGGCCGGCTCGAGGCGCTTCGAGGGGTTGGCCCGGGCCCCGGTCGTGGTGCTCCCGTTCGCCGACCCCGACGCCTATGTGGCGCGCTACAACGAGCCCGACAAGGCGGGCCCCGGGCGACAGGAAGTGGCCTGGGTGGTCCCCTACTGGTTGGTGGACACCGCCTTCGCCGCCATGGCCCTACTCCTCGGCGCCGCCGATCGGGGGCTCGGCGCCGCCTTCCTCGGGAACTTCCGGGGCGAGGAGGCGCTACACACCGCACTCGGGGTCCCGGTTCACTTCCGCTGGCTGGGTGCCGTGCTCCTCGGTGAGCCGCGCCGGCCGGATCCACTGTCCTCCTCGGCCGGACGGGCCCGGCGCACCCTCGACGAGAGTGTCCACCGCGGCGGTTGGACCCGGACCGGCCGCTGATCGAGCATCCAGGCCCAGCAACGGGACGCGCACCGTCCGTCTTCCGCCCTCCGAGGAGAAACCGTGACCCAGACCTCCGCCCTCCCGTCCCGGTCGGTAGCCGTCACCGGCCCTAGCCGGGGCGGTCGGAGGGCGGCCCGCCGGTCCTGACCCCCGGGGACTCACCCGTTGTCAATGGTGAGGTCCGGCTGCCTTCACCTCGAAGCTCATGATCCCTCCCCGGCCCGATCCACTGAACAGCGAGAATCCATATCCCCAGAAGATACGGTTCCTCACAATCGACGCACCCCCACCGATCTGGGCTGGGGCGGCGTAGGTCCACAGCTGAACCCCCGTAGCGGTGTCAAGGGCATAGAGGTTGCCGGTGTCGGTGCCGACAAAGGCCACGCCCGGGACGGCGCTGATCGGTCCAAACACGTTGCCCTTCTCGCTTATCTCCCACTGGATCTTGCCGGTGGCGGGATCCAGAGCGAAGATCTTCGAGGTATTCGTCGTTGCATTCGTCGCTGGATCACCGACATTCGATGAAGCGATGATCTTCCCGTCAACAAGTGCCGCCGAGCCGAGGGCACCCCCGAAGGTGCTGCCGGGCGTGAGGGTGGCGTTCCACACCTCCTCGCCATTGGCGGCGTTGAGCGCGTGGAAGATGCCGTTCTTTTGACCGACCCCCACCATCTCTCGACCACCAGATATCCAAAGGTTCGGAGAAGCCCCGACATCGGCATCCTTACCCGTGAAGTTCCCAACGCCAAAGACGTCCGGATTAGTGAACTGCCTCGACCACTTGAGAGCACCAGTCTTGTAATCGATGGCCAGCAGGGAGTCAGCGAGGGGCCCCGTAGGCTCCGATATGTTCTGTCCGGTGCCGACGTAGAGCAGCCCAAGTTTGCTGTCAACGGCGGGAGTCGACCAGACTCCTTCGCCGGCTCCACTCGTCGAATCGTTCGGAGTCGTCACGAAATTCCAGACTTGAGCCCCGGTGGCGGTGTCGAACGCACCGATCGATCCGCGGAATGTGAACGGTGCTTTCCCAACCACTTCCTCGAACTGTGCCGTGCCTTGGATCACCAGATTCCCGACCACCACTGGTGACGCATTGATCTGCGAATACGGATTGGCGTTGGTCACGCTCTTCCAGACGACCGTTCCACTGGCCGCGTTGAGACGGTAGAGCTCATTGCCGGCCCCGACGTACAGGGCCTGACCAACCACGGCCGGCGAGCCGACCACGTCTCCGCCAACGTGAACTTTCCAGATCACCTGCCCGCTGACCGCCTCTACCGCCCATACGTTCCCTTGCCAATCACCAAAATAGACATCGCCATGGGCCACGATTGGCGTGCCGGTCACACCGACCAGTCCGTCATTCTCCCAACTCATGGTGAGAGCGCTCACCGACATCCGATCGATTGCCCCGTCGGATGGATTCGTTCTGGTGTTGGCGAGGTCATGCCCGTAGCTCCTCCAGCTCCTGTCGATGATGCCGGTGGTCGCCTCGGGGTCCGCAGCCGCTGCCCTGGCACCCGTGCCCGGAGGCTGTGGGGCTGCTGCGGCCATCGTCGAGCTGCTCGCAAGCACTGCAGCTACGGCTGCAATGACCGCTCCACCGCGGGCGGGAAGGCTGATTCTCTCTCGGTCCTGACGACCGCGGGCCATGACCTTACGGATTCCGGCGCAAGAGGACTCGGGGCACGACGATAAGTTGAGCACGATCACATCGGCGGATCAACGAATGAAATGAAATAGGTGGCGCCGTTGTCGCCGAACGATACGGGAGGGTGTTGCGTCGACCGGTTGAGGACACGGGCGATATGGGGCAGTTCTTCGAGCCCGGTGATTCAATCGGTGTCCCGGTTCAGGGCTCTTGAATGGCGCGAGGTGCTCCTACGGATCGACGTGACTGTCCAGCCAACGTCTGAGTTCGGATCGACCGATCGAGCGGTCGGCTGTTTTGTCTATTCGTTCAACTACGGCGCCTCTCCGAACGAAGTGCCTTGTCCCGATGAGCGACCTTTGCGACTGCCGCCACCTGAACCATCGACTACGACCACTGTGAGCTAACCGTCTCGGTTTCACCCCGGCTAGGTCGGTAACCGCTGTGCCCGGCCTTCGGGGGCACCACGGTCTGGACCCGGCGTATTCCACGCGAACACTCCGAGCGGCTCATACACTGGACAGTCGATGTCCGATCTCCCTGCTGGGACCGAGACGACCGCATCGACCTCAGCTCCGCCGCCGCCCCAAGCGGGAAAAGATGACGGGGCCGGAGCCGACTCGGAAATCGGGGGCGGTGGCCAATCCAGGAGGTTGGGACTTGGCCTTTTCCTGCTTCTTCTGGTGGTGGGAATTGCCCTCCTCATTGCGTTCTTCGGTGTCGTACGACATTGGCTGGCACTTCACACCGGCACACTCCATGGAGGGCCGGATCTGTACTACAACTTCTGGTCCGGCTTCGGTTCCGACCTGGGAGAGGCGACCCTCATCAGTGCGGTCGGCATCGGGGTGTACACCGGTGTCCGTAAGGTCAATTGCCACACCAAGGGGTGTTGGAGGATTGGCCATCACCCCTTGGACGGCACTCCGTACATCTTGTGCCGGCACCACCACCCGGATGTTCCGACTAAAGGTGCTTCGCATGAGCACATCCTTGAGCAGCACCGCAAGTACAAGGAAGCTGAAGAAGCTCGAGAGGCCATAGGGACCTAAAGAGCAGTAATCGCCGTTTGTGGTGTTGCATCGAACGGGGGACCCCGCCGGTTGCGTATCGGCCTCCTACCGGCGACGCTCCTAACAATGTCAAGCCCCGCAAGTCCTAGACGTATCAGACGGCGCAGACCTGGCACCAGCGGCCGGCACTGCGGAAGAACGAACCAGGTGCCCGGCAAGGTCGGACGACAGGTTTCCGGCGAGGTCGCTCCCCACCATGGCGGTACGCACACCGTCCGTCGTCGACCGAGCGAGGAGAACCCCCCTGTGACTCAGACCACCGCCGTCCCGTCCCTGTCCCCAACCCGTACCCGACGCTCGCCGACACCGGTGGAAGGAGGCCCGGTTCTGCGCATCGTGCCGTGGGTGGACCCGGTGGCCGACCCCCACGGACTTCACCCTTGTTCCCGCTATGTGGAGCTCTATTGGTTGGGTGTCATCGGCCCGTCGACGACCTGGTTGCTCCGGAGGCTCTCCTACGGCCTCGAGTTCCAGCGCGACGGGTTCGACATCGACCTGGCCGAGACGGCCAAGTGCCTGGGCCTCGGTGAGCGCATGGGCAAGAACTCCCCGTTCCGCCGGGCCCTCCACCGCCTGTGCACGTTCGAGCTGGCCCGTCCCCACGGCCCGGGCGCGCTGGCCGTCCGCACCCGCATCCCTCCCCTCCCCCTCCGGCACCTGCGCCGCCTGCCCGAACCGCTACAGGCCAGTCACCGGCGGTGGCTCACCGAACAGCGCCTGCCCGAGCCGGAGCAGATGCGCCGACGGGCGGGGCGGCTGGCGGCCGGTCTGGCCTCGGCCGGACGCGACCGGCTGCAGATCGAACAACAACTCGGCGAGTGGAGGTTCCACCCGTCGGTAGCCTTCTCGGCGGCCCGGGCTGCAGCTGCCGCCCGCCACCCGGCCCGCGGCCCGTCCGGCTCAGCGACCGATGCGCAACGGGGCGGAAGCGGTGTTGCTCAGCGGGAAGCCGAGTAGCGAGGCCTGGTACGTCACCCTGACCGTCTGCGGGCCTCGTATCTTCTTGGCCGGGACGGTGAAGGTGCCGCTGATCTTCGGGGGTGTGAGCACCGAGTGGTCGTAGACGGCGGGCGCCACTTGGATGGCGTTGGCCGCGGTTGTGGCGACGCCCTCGGCGGAAGTCAGCGTGGCTGTGACCGTGGGCGTGGGAGCCGACCCTCCGCCGAGAAGCCCTTCGAGGGCGAGGAGGGTCGAGAGCCACCAGTAGGTGGTGGCGCCGGGGGCGTCACCGACGGCGACCGACTGACCGCGGGTGGCCGTTGCCGTCGAGAGCGCCAGCGTCGGGCCGGGCGGGAACAGCGGATCACCCGCGTACTCGATCACCGCACTGCCCGCGCCGACCGGCTTGAAAGAGGTCAGATCGATGGTGGCCAGCGCGCAACCGATGAGCCCGGCGTTGATCTGGGCGGTGCTCGGTGGGCACTTGGCGTTGGGGTCGGCCGCCTGGGTGCTCGGAAGGGTGTAGGTGAAGTCGAGGTCCCCGCCGAGGCCGGACAAGGGGAAGCTGAGCGCGCCCACATTGACCTCGGGCAGGCTGGAGAGCAACGACAACAGCCCGGGAACGGACACCAGCTGCCCCGAGAGGAGGGGCGCCGCCTTCGGGTCGATGCCGAGCAACAGGCTGGTCTCCATGACCAGGTAGGGATGGAGGGGCGGCAGTCCGGTGCAGCTGACGGCGATCTTCTCGCCGGCCGAAGCCCCGGTGACGATGGGCAGGGAGCTACCGTTGAAGGTGCACTGCGGGCTGGCCGCGGCGGCGGCCGGTGCGGTGGCCACCCCGGCCACGGCCAAAGCCCCGGACGACGCCACCGCCGCCAGAGCGGCGAGAGCCAATCTGGTGCTGCGGAACCGGAACATCCCCCATCCCCCCCCTGAGCATTCTCGTCCCCCGCCCCTCGGCCGGGACACAACCAGCCCTACCCAGCATGGCGATGGGAAAACCCTGGGCGTCGCCCGACGGGGCCGACGAATTTACGGTCTCAACCGGGCTCGTTCTCGTGCCCGGCCGGGGTGAGGCCCCAATAGGCGTCGGCCGGCTCGATCTGACCTTTCACCACCTGGTCGATCACCGCGCAGATGGGCAGGTCGAGCCCGTGGCGCTCGGCCAGCTCCAGGGCGACGGTGGCCGTCTTGACCCCTTCGGCCACCATGTGCATCTCGGCCAGGATGTCATCGAGGCGGCGGCCTTTGCCCAGTTGCTCCCCGACGGCCCGGTTGCGGCTGTGCGGGCTCATGCACGTGGCGATGAGGTCACCCATCCCGGCCAGGCCGGCGAACGTGCTCGGTTGGGCCCCCATGGCCACACCGAGCCGGGTCAGCTCGGCCAGTCCGCGCGACATCACCGCCGCCCGAGTGTTGTCGCCCACTCCCAGTCCCTCGCCGATGCCCGCGGCGATGGCGATCACGTTCTTCAGCGCGCCGCCAATCTCGCAACCGATGACATCGTGGTTGAGATAGACCCGGAAGAGGCCGCGGGTCACGACCTTCTGGATGGCTCCGGCCACCTCAAGGTCCTCGGTGGCGATGACGGCGGCGGCAGCCAGGCCAGACATGATCTCCGGAGCGATGTTCGGGCCGGTGAGGGCAGCCACCGGATGGCCCGGGACCACCTCTTTGATGACCTCGGTCATCCTCAGGTGAGTGCCGCGCTCGAGGCCCTTCGACAGGCTCACGACGGGAACCCAGGGTCGCATGTGCGCCGACGCCTGCTCGAGGACCTGACGGAATCCCGAGGTCGGGACACCCACCACCACCAGGTCGGCCGGAGCCACCGCTTCGGCGAGATCGGCGGTGGCCGACAGCTCGTTCGCCAGCTCGAAACCGGGCAGATAGGCGGCGTTGGTGTGGTCGGTGTTCACCGCCTTGGCCACCTCGGGGTCCCGGGCCCAGAGCAGAGTGTGATGCCTCGGCGCTACCAGGGACGCCACGGTCGACCCCCAAGAACCGGCCCCGAGCACCGCGATCCTCACGCGACGAAGGTACCCCACTCTTCAGGAGGTGTGACGGGCGGCGACTCCGCCGCCCGTCGAGGGCTTCAGTCCGCCCGGCCGGGGTTGCGCCTCAGGCGGACCTCATCGACCGGAGGCCGGCCAGCACGTTGGCGAATGGCTCGGAGGTGACCAGAGCCACCAACGTCCGCACCCCGAACCCGGTACCCCCCTTGGCCAGATAGCGTGCTGTTCTCCTCGGATCGGGCCGGCCCGGCGATGTCGAGGTGGGCCCAGGGCACGGTCCCGACGAACTCACGGAGGAGCATGGCGGCGGCGATGGTGCCGGCCTGACCGGGCCGTCCTATGTTGCGCATGTCGGCGACCTCGGAGTCGATGTGGCTGCGGTAATTATCGGGCAGTGGCAGGGGCCAGAGTGCTTCGCCGGCCCGCTCCCCCGCCGCCTCCACTTCGGCCAGCAGGGTCTCGTCGTTCCCGAGCACGGCGGCAACGTCCCTTCCCAGGGCCACCACCGCCGCTCCGGTGAGCGTGGCCAGGTCGACGATGGCGTCGGGTTCGGCCTCGGCGGCCAGCGACAAGCCGTCCGCCAGCACCAGGCGGCCCTCGGCATCGGTGTTGAGGACCTCGATCGTCTTGCCGTTACGGGCGGTCAACACGTCGCCGGGCTTGGTGGCCGACCCGCCGGGCATGTTCTCGGTGAGCGGAGCAAAGGCGCTGATCCGCAACCGCGTCCCCAGGGCGGCGGCGGCGTCCACCGCAGCCAGCACGGCGGCCGCCCCGCCCATGTCCGTCTTCATGGTCTCCATGCCGCTCGCCGTCTTGAGCGAGAGCCCACCAGAGTCGAAGGTGATCCCCTTGCCGACGAGGGCCAGGTGGGGCACGTGGCCCCCGAGCTCGATGGGGTCGGACGGGTCGTACTCCACTTTCACCAACCGGGGCGGCTGGGCCGACCCACGGGCCACCCCGAGCAGGCCGCCGAGACGCTCCTCGGTGATCCTCTCCTCGTCCCAGACCTCGACCGAGAGCTCCGCCACATCGGCGAAGCGGCTGACGAACCGATCGGCGAACCGCTCCGGGGTCAGCGAGCTGGGCGGTTCGTTGACCAAGTCGCGCGCCAGGCTGACCGACTCGGCCAGACGGGCTCCGCGCTCGGCGCCGACCTCGAGCGTCGACGCCTCCACCGGCGATCCCCCGACGATGACCAACGACTCCACCCGTCCCGGTGCCTCGGCGGTTCGGAACCCGTCGTAGCGGTACGACCCGAGCACCGCCCCCTCCGCCACGGCCGCCGCCATTTCGGTGCCGGTCAGTCCGTCGGCGGCCGGCAAGGCCCAAGCAGCCCGATCGGCCGAGCCCACGGCGCGGCACGAAGGCAGCCGTCGCCCGGCGCACCGCCTCGAGCCCTCGATCGCCCTCGAGCTCGGAGGCCGGGCCCACGCCGACCAGCACGATCTCCGGTTCGCCCGAGCCGAGGGGCAGCGTCTGGCCCACCTTCCCGTCGAATCGGTGCCGCTTGCACCAGGCCGGATCGAGCTCGGCGGGCAGTCCGGCAAGGCCCGCCACGCCGTCCCGCACGCCGGCCAGCCTCGGCCCGCGGTCACCGGCGTGCACCGGAACCCCGACGGCCACCACGTCCGGGGCGAGTTCGCCGCCGGCCTGGGTCACCACCCTCATGACCCCGATCGCCTCCGCCGCGGCGTCCCCCGGGCCAGGAGGTGATCGTCCCCCTCGGCGAATCGGGCCATGGCCCACAACAGGTCCGAAAGCCGGTTGATGTAGGGCGCCACCAGCGATCCGGGTACCGGGGAGGAGACCACCAGCCGCTCGGCCCGCCGCACCACCGTCCGGGCCAGGTCGAGGGCGGCCGAGGCGCGGTTGGCTCCCGGCACCACGAACTCGCTCGGCATCTCGATCCGCTCGATGAAGTCGTCGATCTGCGCTTCGAGCGCCTCCACCATCTGGGCGGTGACCATGGTCGAGCCGGCCTTCAGCTTCGACCGGTTGGCGGGAGCGGTGGCCACCTCCGACATGAGCACGTAGAGGTCCCGTTCGAGCCCGGTGAGGAGGATGTCGAGCTCGGAGCCGGCCTCGGTCTCCGCCCGGGCCAGGCCGAGCACCGCCTGGGCCTCGTCGACCGCCCCGTTGACCTGCATGACGATGGAGTCCTTGGCCACCCGGCCACCGAAGAGGAGGCCGGTGGTGCCGTCGTCGCCGGTCTTGGTGTAGATCTTCAGCACGGTCTCACCGTGGCCGATGCTAAACGACATCGTGTCGCCTCCTCCTGGCCGGCCTTCGGCCTCAGGCCGGCGCCGGTGGGCCCCGAGCGCCCCGATAGCCTGGAGGGCTCATGGCCAATGACCAGACCTCGGGTTACCTGGAGGCCGCCTCGGCGCGGGTGGTCGTCTTCGACGGCGCCATGGGCACCAACCTGCAGCTGGCCGGGCTCACGGCCGACGACTTCGGGGGCCCGGAGCTCGAAGGCTGCAACGAACTGCTGGTGGTCACCCGGCCCGACGTCGTCGACCGCGTCCACCGGTCGTTCCTCGAGGTGGGGTGCGACGTGGTGGAGACCGACACGTTCGGGGCCTTCGCCCCGGTGCTCGCCGAATACGGGCAGGCCGACCGGGTTCACGAGCTCAACCTGGACGCGGCGGCGTTGGCCGTCGAGGCCGCTCGGGACTTCGCCACCCCCGACCGGCCCCGGTGGGTGGCGGGCAGCATCGGGCCCGGCACCAAGTTCCCGACCCTCGGCCAGATCCCCTATTCCCGGCTCCGTGACGCCTACCAGGCACAGGTGGCCGCCCTCATCGAAGGAGGGGTCGACCTCATCCTGGTCGAGACGGTATTCGACCTGCTGCAGGCCAAAGCGGCCATCAACGGGGCGCGCCGGGCCATGGGGGCGGCCGGTCGCCGTCTGCCCGTCCAGGCCCAGGTGACCATCGAGCTGACCGGCACCATGCTGCCCGGGACCGAGATCGGCGCCGCCCTCTGCGCTCTCGAGGCCATGGACGTCGACGTGATCGGGCTCAACTGCGCCACCGGACCGGCCGAGATGTTCGAGCCGCTGCGCCACCTGTCGGCCCACGCCTCGACCCCGGTGTCGTGCCTGCCCAATGCCGGGCTGCCCTCGGTGGTGGAGGGGGCCATGCACTACGACCTCACGCCCGACCAGCTGGCCGAGTTCCACGCCCAGTTCGTGGGCGAGCTCGGGGTCTCGGTCATCGGCGGGTGCTGCGGCACCACGCCCGCCCACCTGGCCGCGGTGGTGGAGGCGTGCGCCGACCTGGCCCCTGCACCACGTCACCCCGAGCCGGAGCGCGGGGCCGCCTCCATCTACACCCAGGTGCCGTTCGACCAGGACACCTCCTTCCTGGTGATCGGGGAACGGACCAATGCCAACGGGTCGAAGAAGTTCCGAGAAGCCATGCTGGCCGGCGACTGGGACACCTGTGTGGCCATGGCCCGCGAGCAGGTGAAGGAGGGCTCGCATCTCATCGACGTGTGCGTCGACTACACCGGCGCTGACGGGGTGGCCGACATGGAGCAGGTGGCCTCCAGGTTCGCCACCCAGTCGACGGTGCCACTGGTGGTCGACTCCACCGAAGCGCCCGTGGTCGAGACGGCCCTCTCGTGGATCGGGGGGCGGGCAGTGATCAACTCGGTCAACCTGGAGGAGGGAGACGATCCCGGCACGCGCCTCGACTCCTTCCTCACCCTGGCCAAGGAGTTCGGGGCCGCGGTCATCTGCACCTGCATCGACACCGAGGGACAGGCCCGGACGGCCGACTGGAAGCTGCGGGCCGCCACCGCCATCCATGACATCGCCACGCAGCGGTACGGGCTACACCCCGAAGACCTCATGTTCGACGCTCTCGCCCTCCCCCTGTCCACCGGGATGGAGGAGAGCCGACGGGACGGCATCGAGACGATCGAGGGGATCCGGAGGATCAAGTCGGAGCTGCCGGGCGTCTACACCGTGCTCGGACTGTCGAACGTCTCGTTCGGCCTGAACCCGGCGGCCCGCCAGGTGCTCAATTCGGTGTTCCTCCACGAGTGCGTGGAGGCCGGGCTGGACGCGGCCATCGTCCATGCCTCGAAGATCCTGCCGTTGTCGAAGATCGACGAGCGGGCCCGCGAAGTGTGCCTCGACCTCGTCTACGACCGCCGGCATGAGGGGTACGACCCGCTGACCGAGCTGCTGTCCATCTTCGAGGGGGCCACGGCCTCGAGCGCCACCACCCACGAGGACCGCTCGGGGTGGACGGTCGACCGGCGGCTCGAGCACCGGATCGTCGACGGCGACCGGAATGGGATCGAGGCCGACCTGGACCAGGCCCTGGCCGAGGGCCGCAGCGCCCTCGACATCATCAACCAATTCCTGCTGGCCGGGATGAAGACCGTGGGCGAGCTCTTCGCCAGCGGCGAGATGCAACTCCCGTTCGTCCTGGGCTCGGCCGAGACCATGAAGACCGCGGTCGCCTACCTCGAGCCGCACATGGAGAAGGCCGATCAGGGTGGCAAGGGCACGATGGTGCTGGCCACCGTCAAAGGCGACGTGCACGACATCGGCAAGAACCTGGTCGACATCATCCTCACCAACAACGGGTACACGGTGAAGAACCTGGGCATCAAGGTCGGCATCACCGACATGGTCGCCGCCCTCGAGGAGTCCCGAGCCGACGCCATCGGCATGAGCGGCCTGTTGGTCAAATCGACGCTCATCATGCGCGACAACCTCGAGGAGCTCAACCGCCGGGGGCTCTCCCACATCCCGGTCATCCTGGGTGGTGCCGCGCTCACCCGCACGTACGTGGAGCGAGACCTGCGCAAGATCTACGAGGGCCGTCTGTTCTACGGCAAGGACGCCTTCGAGGGGCTCCGGACAATGGACCGCTTGGTGGAGCTGACGCGCACTGGGGAGGACGACCCGGAGTTCGGTACCGAGCTCGGTGGCCGCGACCTCGGGCCCCGCCGGAGCGAGCTCCGCCGCCAGGCCGCGGCCGAAGCAGTGGCCCGGGGCGACAGCCTTCCGTCACGCTCGCCCACGGTGGCCACCGACAACCCGGTGTTCAAGCCCCCGTTCCTCGGCAGCCGAGTGGCCAAGGGCATGGCTCACGACGACATCGCCGCATTCCTCAACGAGACGGCACTGTTCCGGAACCAGTGGGGGTTCCGTCCCGAAGGGGGCGAGGACGACGCCGCCTTCAAGGACCGGGTCCGCGACGTGCTGCGCGAGCAACTGTCCAAGGCCAAGGCCGAGCAGTTGCTCGTGCCCCAGGTGGCCTGGGGGCACTTCGCCGCCAATGCCGACGGCCAGGACCTGGTCATCTTCGAGGACGAGGGCCGCTCGGACGAGGCCATGCGGTTCACGTTCCCGCGCCAGTCCGAGGAGCCGTGGCTGTGCATCAGCGACTTCTTCCGCCCGATCGACTCCGGTGAGCCCGATTGGGCCAGCTTCCAGGTGGTCACCATGGGCCCACGGGTCTCAGAGGAGGCGGCCCGGCTGTTCGGTGACAACCAATACCAGCAGTACCTCTATCTCCACGGTCTCGGCGTCGAGATGGCCGAAGCCCTGGCCGAGTACTGGCATCTACGGATCCGCGAGGAGCTGGGCTTCGCCGACGAGGACGGGCCCACCCTGACCGGCCTCTTCCGCCAGCAGTACCGGGGCGGCCGGTACTCGTGGGGCTATCCGGCCTGCCCGGACCTGGAGGACAACGCCAAGGTCGTGGCGCTGGTCGGTGCCGACCGCATCGGTGTCGAGGTGAGTGAGGGGTTCCAGCTCCATCCCGAGCAGTCGACCACCGCCATCGTGTGCCACCACCCCCAGGCCAAGTACTTCGTCGCCTAGTGGGCCGGCGTCCGGCTCGCCCGACTGGCCGGCCTCTCGGATCGGGCCGAAACCGAGGTGGCCGGCCTCCGCTGCCAGGTGTCGAGGCAACCGGGCGAGCAGAAGAGGGCGACAGTGCCCTCTGCGTCTCGAGCCCGCTCCTCGGCCGTGGCGTGTGACATCGGAAGACCACAGATCGGATCGAGGAGATGGTCGGTCCCGGCGGTCGCCATGCCGATGCTCGACACGCGGACCGGCTTCTCCACCCCACGCAGCGAGATGTCCCGGTAGACGAGGGCACTACCCCATCGGGGCAAGTCCGCCATCACCGACGGATCGGCCAGCGCCTCGCCCCCCTGGGCCAGGTCACACAGGCGAGCGGCCACGTTGACGCAGTGCCCGATGTAGTCGTCGCCCTCCATGAGGATCACGTCGCCCGAGGTGATGCCCGAACGTAGCGAGATCTCCTGTACCAGCCCCGAGACTTCGCCCACCACATGGTGCAGCTCGATGATCGCTTCCAGCAACGGCCGGGTCTCGACGCAGACCAGCATCGCACCGTCCCCCAACCATTTGGCGATGCGCACGCTCCGACGCGCGCAGATGTCGCGCAGCAGCGCACGGAAGGCGGTGAGTACCTCGACCGCCTGCTCGTCTCCCTCGCGTTCGGTGAGCGCGGTGAAGCCCTTGACGTCGACGAAGGCGAAGCTGCGATGCACCCGCATACCAAAATGGTGACACGGGGTGTGGTCGGCGACCCAATCGCCGGGAGGTCGACCTCCCGGCAGCAGTGGCCGCCAGCCTGTGCCGTAGTGTGCGGCCATGGACCTCGCGTCGGCCTGGGAGGAGCACGCGGCCGGCTGGATCGGGTGGGCTCGGGCTCCCGGCCACGACGGGTTCTGGGAGGGCACCTGGCCTGCGCTCCGCGACATCTTCCCTGGACCCGGTGGATTGGTCCTCGATGTCGGGTGCGGGGAGGGAAGGCTGGGACGGGAGCTGACCCGGCTCGGCCATGAGGTGGTGGGGATCGACCGGTCGAAGACCTTGGCCCGGGCCGCCGCCACCGGCGACAGCCCCCTGCCGGTCGCCTGCGCCGACGCCGCCGCCCTCCCCCTTCCCGACAGATGCGTCACCACCGTGGCCGCCTGCATGTGCCTCCAGGACGTGGACGACCTGCCGGGAACGGTCCAGGAGATCGCCAGGGTCCTCCGACCCCGGGGCAACGTCTGCATAGCGTTGGTCCATCCTCTGGCCAACTGCGACGCCGATCCGTCCACCCCGATCGGCGACGAGTACGTGGTGAGCCAGCCCTACCTGCTCCCCCGCCGGATGGAGGCCCGTGTCGAGCGCGATGGACTGGCCATGACCTTCGTGAGCATGCACCGGCCGCTCTCGGCCTACGTGGCGGCGCTGACCGGGGCCGGATTGGCGGTGACCGATCTTCGGGAACACGGTGCGGGGGTGGTGCCCTGGGTGCTGGTGATGCGGGCCGTCCTGGCCGGCGAGGCAGCCGGCTAGCCCTGGCCGTTCTCCCTACAGGGCGAGGGTGGCTCCCCCGTCGACCACCAGCGCCGCTCCGTTGACGAAACGGGCCGGTTCGGAGCAGAGGACGGCGACCAGGCTGCCGAAGTCTTCGGGCCTCCCCATCTGGCCCGTCGCCCCCGAACCACCCAGCTCGCGCATCCGGTCGGTGGAGTGGGGGCCGGGGCAGATGAGGTTCAGGGTGATGCCGCTCCTCTCGGAGGCCAGGTCCTGGGCGGCCGTCTTCGCCCACGCCCACAGCCCGGTGCGGGCGGCGTTGGAGAGCGCCAGGGTGGGGACGGGCTGGACAACCGAGTAGGAGGCGAGGCAGCAGATTCGGCCCCAACCGCGCTGGCGCATGAACGGGACCACCTCCCGGGTGAGGCGGACGGCCGACATGAGGTTGGCGTTGAGGGCCGCCTCGAGCATGGCGTCGTCCACGTCCAGGGCTCGGCCCGCCGGGGGCCCGCCGGCGTTGGCGACCACGATGTCGACCGAGCCGAAGGCACGAGCCGTGGCCTCCACCAACCGGGCCGGCGACCCGGGCTCGGTGATGTCGGCCACCTCGGTCTCCACCTCTGCTCCGGAGGCCCGCATGGCGGTGGCCGCCTCGGCCAGGGCCGACTGGCTGCGGGAGGAGAGCATCACCCGGACCCCCTCCTGCGCCAAGGCCTCGGCCGAGGCCCGTCCCAGGCCGCGCGAGCCGGCCACTACCAGCGCCGCCTTTCCCTCGATCCCGAGATCCACGTTCGATCCTCTCTAGACGTCGACCACCACGAGCTCATGATCGGCGGAGTTGAGCGGTTCGGGACTGCCGTCGCTGCCGATGACCACGATGTCCTCGAGTCGCATCCCGAATTGGTCCGGCAGGTAGATCCCCGGCTCGACCGAGAAGGCGTGACCGGGTCTCAACGGCTCCGGGTTGCCCGCCACCAGATAGGGATCCTCGTGCTCCTCGATCCCGATGCCGTGGCCGGTCCGGTGGACGAAGTACTCCCCGAGCCCGGCGGCCCCGATGATCGAGCGGGCCACCTGGTCGACCCGCTCGGCGGCGACTCCGGCCCGGGCCGAGGCGACCGCGGCCTGTTGGGCGCGGAGCAGCACCTCGTAGCACTCGGCGATCCGGGAGGACGGCGGCCCGGTGACCACGGTGCGGGTGATGTCCGAGCAGTACCCGACGTCGCCGTCGAGCGCGTAGGAGCCACCGAAGTCGCACACCACCGTTTCGCTCCGGCCGATGACCCGCCCGCCGGGATCGTGGTGCGGGCTGGCCGCGTTGGGGCCGCTGCCCACGATGGCAAAGTTGACGTGCTGATGCCCCTCGGTGATCAGCAGTGAGGAGATGTCGGCCGACACCTCGGCCTCGGTCCGGCCGACGAGTCCGATCCCCCCGTCCTGCAGAGTCGCCGCCACCCGGTCGGCCGCGGCACCGGCTGTCCGCAGCGCCGACAGTTCGGCGTTGTCCTTGACGGCTCGAAGCGGGGCGGTGACCACCGAGGCGTCGACCCACTCGGCCGACGGCAACCGCCGCTGCAGGGCGAGGACGGTGGTGGCCCAGGCCCGGTCGGACACGGCGCAGCGGATGGCGCCACCGGGGCTTCCCGACCTGGCCAGCACGGAGCCCACCCGGTCGATGGGGTCCTCGTTGTCGGTCCACGGCATCAGGGTGAACAGGTCCTCGGCCACGGGCACCCGCGGCGCCTCGAGGGCGGGCACCACCAGGACCGGCTCGCCGGACCCCCTGAGAACCAGCATGGTCAAGCGCTCGAGGGGCATGGCGCGGTAACCGGTCAGCCAGGGCAGGTCGGCGCCGTGGGACAGCAGCACTGCGTCGACACCCAACGCCGCCATACGCTCCCGCACCAGCTCGACCCGGCGCCGACGCGACTCCCGGGGCCCCTCCGAGAGGGCGGTCATGGCTCGATCATCGGGCGGCGAGGAGCGTCGGTGCGACCGGTCCCGCCCTCCCGTTCGGTGACACCGAACCGGTTGACGCGTCGGCTGCCTCCCGGGCGTGGTAGCTCGACCGGGTCAGCGGTGACGACTGCACATGCGAGAACCCCATGGCCATACCCGCCTCCCCGACAGCCGCGAACTCCTCGGGGGTCCACCAGCGGGCCACCGGCAGATGGTCGCTGCTCGGTCGGAGGTACTGACCGATGGTCAGGATCTCGACCCCGACCCCTCGCAGGTCCATCAGGGTGGCGAGCACCTCCTCGGGCCGCTCGCCCATCCCCAGGATGATCCCCGACTTGGTGGTGAGGCCGGCGTCAGCGGCCCGGGCCAGCACACCGAGACTGCGGGCGTAGCCGGCCGACGGTCTGACCGCGCGCTGGAGGCGCGCCACCGTCTCGATGTTGTGGTTGAGGACGTCGGGCCGGGCGGAGAACACGGTCTCGAGCGAAGCCGCGTCACCTTTGCAGTCCGAGATGAGTACCTCGACCCTGGTGCTCGGCGAGCGGTGCCGTATGGCGGCGATGGTCGAGGCGAACCCGCCCGCGCCTCCGTCTGGCAGGTCGTCGCGGGCGACACAGGTGATCACGGCGTGCGCCAGCCCCATACGCTCGATCGCCTCGGCCACCCGCCCGGGCTCGTCGGCATCGAGGGGGAGCGGGTGGCGGGTGTCGACCTGGCAGAAGCCGCAGGCCCGGGTGCAACGCGAGCCGTTGATCATGAAGGTGGCCGTGCCGTCGGACCAGCACTCGTAGATGTTCGGGCAGCCGGCCTCCTCGCACACCGTGACGAGGTCGAGGCGCCGGAGGTCGTGGCGGAGATCGAGGAACCGGTCACCCATATGGGCGTTGACCCGGAGCCAGGCGGGCTTGCGGGCCCGCACCGACAGTCCGGCTCCCGGGTCGACCCCGGACCGCCGGAGGCGCCGTTCGAGCGGGCGCTCCCTCCGGCCGGTGAGCGAAACCGGCACCGGCCCGGACCCGGGCCGGCGCTCCTCACTCGCAGGGCGCAGCTCCCGCTCGGCGCCTGCCCCGATGGGATCGGTGACCCGCTGGACGTCGTCGGCCGGCCCCCACTGGGCCTCGGCGGCGGCGATGACGGCGTCGACGGCCGCGGCCATGGTCACCCCCCAGCCCTCGCGCTGCATCGAGGTGACCGGCTTGTCGGCGATCCCGCACGGGACGATGTGGCCGAACATGGCGAGGTCGGTGCAGACGTTGAGAGCGAACCCGTGAGTGGTCCGTCCTCTCGAGGCCCGCACCCCGATGGCCGCGATCTTCCGAGGCCCCGGCGCGCCGGGGCAGTCCGCTTCGTCGAGCCCGACCCACACTCCCGGGTAGCCCTCCAGCCTGCCGACCGAGGTCGAAGGGGCCCCGAGGGCCACCAGGGCGTCGATGACCGCCTGCTCGACCCGGCGGACGTGCTCCGCTCCCCGGTGCAGGCCGGGGCCCACCGTCACCAGGGGATACCCGATGAGCTGGCCGGGGCCGTGGTAGGTGACGTCACCGCCCCGGTCCACCCTCACCAGGTCGGCGCCGGCTGAAGCCGGGTCGGTGAGCACGTGACCCTCGTCGGCGTTGGTCCCGAGGGTGAAAACGTGCGGGTGCTCTAGCAATAGGAGGTAGTCATGGCGGCTGCGGCGGCTCAGGGCGCGCTGGAGGGCCCAGCCCTCGCGGTAGGGAACCCGGCCCAGCCAGCGGACCCTCATCGGCGGCCCACCGGCCGAGCGCCAAGCGACACCCGGTCTCCTAGAGCTCTCCGGCCCAGTCTCGATCGTTGAGGATCTGCGCCATACGAGCCAGGAACCTGGCCACATAGGCGCCGTCGACGGCCCGGTGGTCGAAGGTCAGGGCGGCGAGACCGACCGAGTGGATGGTGATCGATTCGGTTCCGTCGGGCAACGCCACCACCACCGGCTTCCGGCTCACCCCGTCGGTGGACAGGATGGCCACCTGTGGCTGGTTGATGATGGCTCCGGTCATGAGCGTGCCGAACGGCCCGGCGTTGGTGATCGAGAAGGTGCCTCCACTGATGTCGTCGAGGCTGAGCCGTTTGCTCCTGGCTCGTTCGGCCACGTCACGGATGCGCCGGGCCATGCCGCGGAGGTTGAGCTCCTCGGCGTTGTGCACGACCGGGACGATGAGCCCTTCGCTGTCGAGGTCCACGGCGATGCCCAGGTTGACCTCACGATGGACGATCAGCGCGTCGTCACCCACCGACGAGTTGAGGTGGGGGAACTCCTCGAGCGCCTCGACCGCGGCCCGGGCGGCGAAGGGGAGGTAGGAGAGGGTGAAGCCCTCCTCGGTCCGGAAGCGCTCGCCGAAGGCCCGGCGAACCTGCTCGACCCGCTCGTAGTCGATCTCCTTCACCATCAAGGTGTGGGCCGAGGTGGCCTTGGACCGGACCATGTGCTCGGCGGTGCGCCGCCGGATGTTGGTGAACGGGATCACCTCGTCCACCGGCGTCGAGCCCGCCGGGCGGTCGGCCTCCGGAACGGGGGCGGTGACCCGATCCGCCGCCTTCGGCGGGGCGGTGGGGGGTCGGCGCTCAGCGATGCTCGGGACCGGGGCCGGGGCGGCCGGCGCAGCGGCCTGTCCCGGGCCGACCAGGGCCTCGACGTCGGCGCGGGTGATCCGGCCGCCGAGGCCGGTGCCGCGTACCGAAGCCGGGTCGATGTCGTGCTCGCTCAACAGGCGGCGCACCACCGGCGACAACACGAGCTCTGCGGGTCCGCCATTCGACGTGGCGGCGGGTGGGGGTGGAGCGGCGGGTGGGATGGGCGCGGCGTCGGGGGCGGGTGGGATGGGCGCGGCGTCGGGGGCGGGTGCGGTGTCCGCTTCGGCGGTCACCGGCCCGGAGGGCACCGGGCCCCGGGCGAGATGACGGTCGGCGCCGTCAGCCTCGGGACCGGGCACCTCTGCTGCGGCGGCGGGGGATGCCGTGTCCCCGTTGGGAGAGCCGGCGCCGCCGATGACGGCCAGCTTGACCCCCACGTCGACGGTGTCGCCCTCCTCCACCAGGATCTCGGTGAGCACCCCCTCGGCCGGAGACGGCACCTCGGAGTCGACCTTGTCAGTGGACACCTCGAAGAGGGGCTCGTCCCGGGCGACCTGGTCCCCGACGGACTTGTACCACTTGGTGATGGTGCCCTCGGTCACCGTTTCCCCGAGCTGGGGCATGGTCACGTCAGCCAACGTGGAGCCCCCTTCCGGTCAGGGCCAGCACCGTCTCGCCGAACGCCTCGGACAGCGACGGATGGGGCTGGAGGAACTGGGCCACCTCGTCGGCGGTGGCCTCCCAGTTGACGGCCAGATACCCGGCGCCGAGCTGTTCGGTGACCCACGGGCCGACCATGTGCACCCCGAGGATCTTGCCGGTGCTGCCGTCGGGTCGCCGTTCGGCCACCACCTTGACCAGCCCTTCGGTGTCCCCGATGATGCGGGCCCGGCTGTTCCCCCCGTACGGGTCCTTCTTCACCAGGACGTCGAAGCCCGCCTCTTTGGCGGCGGCCTCGGTGAGCCCGGCGAAGGCGACCTCGGGGTGGCAGTAGATGGCCCAGGGCACCCGGCCGTAGTCGACCGGCACCACCGGTTCGCCGAGAATGCTCTTGATGACCACGATCCCCTCGGCGAAGCCGACGTGGGCCAGTTGAGGGGTGCCGGCCACCACGTCACCCACCGCCCATACCCCGTCCGCGGTGGTCCGCATCATCTCGTCGGCCACCACGAAGCCGCCGCCGTCGATCTCGACCCCGGTCCCCGGAGCGAGCAGGCCCTCGGTCCGCGGCCGGCGTCCCACCGAGACGATCACTGCGTCCACCGCCAGCTTCTCGCCGTCGTCGTAGGTGACCACTGTCCCCTGGCCGGAGGGATCGGGCGTGTGTCCTTGCAGGCGCACCCCCGCCTTCACATCGATCCCTCGCTTCCGGAACGAGCGGGCCACCGTCCGCACCACGTCCTCGTCGCATCCCGAGAGGATGGCAGGCAGCGCCTCGAGCAGGGTGACCCTGGTCCCGAGATCGGCGAACAGGGAGGCGAACTCACAACCGATGACCCCGCCGCCGATGATGGCGACCGACGGAGGGAGCTCCTCCAGGGCAAGGACCTCGTCAGAGGTCATCACCAGTGCGCCATCGATGTCGAAGCCGGGGATGGTCCGCGGCACCGAGCCGGCGGCCAGCACGACGTCGGTCCCGGCGATCTCCGAGGTCGATCCGTCGTTGCCGGTGATCTGGACCCGGTGGCCGGGTAGCAGGGAGCCGCTGCCGGAGAAGATGCTGACGCTCCGACCCTTCAACAGACCCTCGAGGCCCCGGTACAGCTGGTCCACCACCTGCTGCTTTCGGGCCTGGCTGACGGCAAAATCCAGATCGGGAGGGGGGCCACCGTCGTCTCCGGTGTTGATGCCGAACAGGCCCGAACCGCGCACCGTGCGGTAGACCGCCGCCGTCTCGAGAAACTCCTTGGCCGGAATGCAGCCGCGGTGCAGGCAGGTCCCACCGACCTTGTCGAGCTCCACCATCGCCATCGACAGGCCGGCCGCCGCCCCATAGAGGGCGGTGGCATAGCCGCCCGGCCCACCACCGACGATCACCACGTCGAAACTGGCCGGGCCGTCGGATCCGGTCGAGCCCCGGCCCGATGCCGTTGGGTCTGTCGCCACGTCGGGTGCCGTTCGAACCACCTCCATCGCGCTCGCTCCGTCCCCGTCGCGGGGCCCGCATCACCTGCTGCCGACCGACCGGTCACCTGGCTCGTCGGCCCGACGGGCGGGTGCATTCAGCCTAGGGCGAAAGTGACCACCCCGAACCCCTCTCCCGGCACGGCGGATCGGTGCGGGACGCAGGTGGTCGACACCCACCGGCTCACCGCTGCCAGGCCGGAGAGCCCCGAAGTAGGTGGGCGGCGGCCACGTCGCCCCGTCCGGCGACGCGGAGCGAACGGGCAGGGTCCGGCCATAGGCCAGATCGGCAGCGCTCCGGCTGAGGAGCGTCCGGAAGTCACCACGACAGCATTTCGAAATGGCGGAAGGTCGACGGGTCGAAGAGCGCCGAGAGGGCCGAGAGGCGCGGTCCGCCTCGGTCTGGCGGTGATGGAGGAGGTACCTGCCCGTACTCATGAGAGGACGCGCCGACGGAAGTTGCGCAGGCCCAGCCCCAGGAACAGCGCCAAGAAGCCGACCAATACCGGATAGATGATGTACAGGTGCATGTGGGGGGCATCGGTGAAGGCGGCCCGCATGCCCTCGTTGACGTAGATCAAAGGGTTGACCAGCACGACGGTCTGCAGCCAATGCCAGCTGCCGACCTCGATCGGGGCCAGCCGCGTCCACTCGTAGTAGGTCCCGCCGAGAAAGGTCACCGGCAGGATGATGAACCCGAACATCAGGCCGATGTTGCGAGGTTCGAAGCTGGTCCCGAGCAACAACCCGAGCGAGGCCATGGTGATACAGGCCAGCGGGACCATGGTCACGATGACCCACCAGTGCAGGTTGAGGTGGGCCTCGACGCCTTGGGCGTGGACGACCGAGGCGATGGGGAGGACGATGATGGCCGAGATCAATCCCTGGACCGCGCCGGAGAGCACCTTGGCCATGGCGACGAGCCAGATCGGGCACGGAGCCTGCACCCGGTCCTCGATCTCGCGGGTGAATCCGAACTCCTGGGACATGATCAGGGCGACCGACTGGACACCTTGGAAGAGGATCGAGATCCCCACCACTCCCGGGACAAGCAGCGTGGCGAAGTCCGACTCGGCCACCTGCCCGCCGCCGCCCCCGATGCCCTGCCCGATCTTCGGGAACACGTAGAGGAAGACGAAGCACAGGAGGAACGGTTGGACCAGCACCCTCACCACGAACTCGATGACGTGCTTGCGCAGCACGACGAGGTCGCGGAGGATCAGCGCCCACAGAGCGGTCCGGGCGGCGGCAACGGTCGAGCGGGTCGGACCGGCCATCAGCGGCTTGGCCGACGTGCCCTCTTCCACGATGCCGGTACTCATCGGGGCGGCTCATCAGTCGCGAAGCTCCTTGCCGGTCAGGTTGATGAACACCGTCTCGAGCGTGGGCTCGGCCACCGACAGGTCGATAACCGGATAGCCGGCCTCCTCGGCGCTCGTCACCACCCGCGGCAAGAGCCGGTCGGTACCCTTGACATGCAGCTCGACGCCGCCGTCGATGGGACGGGTGCGGGTAACGCCACCCACCTTCTCGGACAGCACCCGGGCCAGCTCCTCATGGTCACCGGTCGCCGTCACGGTCACGATGGTGTCGGCATCGATCTGCTGCTTGAGGGCGAGCGGCGTGTCGAGGGCGAGGATCCTGCCCCGATCCATGATGGCCACCCGCCCGCACAGCTGATCGGCCTCTTCCATGTAGTGGGTGGTCAACATGATGGTCTGGCCCTCGTCATTGAGCTGGCGAAGGATGTCCCACAAGGCCAGACGGCTCTGGGGATCGAGGCCGGCGGTCGGCTCGTCGAGGAAGAGCACCGCAGGTCGGTGGAAGATGGCCCGGGCCACCATCAACCGCTGGGCCATCCCGCCGGAGAGGGCGTAGATCGATGCGTCCGACCATCGCTCCAGCTGGAACTGGACCAGCAGCTCGTCGGCGGTCCGTCGGGAATCGCGGGCGGGAATACCGAACAACCGTCCATGGAAGTAGAGGTTCTCCCAGACGTTCAGCTGCCGGTCGAGGGTGTTCTGCTGGCTCACGATGCCGAGGATCTGCTTGGCCAGCGCCGGATGGCGCACCACGTCGACGCCCCCGACGAACGCCTGTCCCGAAGTGGGGATGACCCGGGTGGTGAGCATTCCCGCCGTAGTGGTCTTACCCGCCCCGTTGGGGCCCAACAGGCCGAAGATCTCGCCGGGCTCGACCACCAGGTCGAGCCCGTCGACGGCGCGGAGGTCCGAGCCGGGGTAGATCTTGGTCAGACCGGCTGTGCGGATGATGGCCGTACCCGGGGGGTCGACGGTCTGGGGCGTCGTCGCGGTGGCGGTCATGGCGGTGAGGCCGACACTACTGCCGGACCGGGTGGAGCCGGTCGGACGCGACTACTTCGGAGGCATGCGGATGCCCCCGTCGAGCCGGATGACCTCGCCGTTGAGATAGCCGTTGGCGACGATCTGGCTCACCATGGCGCCGAACTCGGCCGGGTCACCCAGGCGCTTGGGGAAGTTCACCGACTCCCCGAGGGCGTTGCGCGCCTCTTCGGGCAGCATGGCCAGCAGCGGGGTGTCGAACAACCCGGGCGCGATGGCCATCACCCGGATGCCCACCACCGCCAGGTCACGCGCCGCAGGGAGGGTCATGCCCACGATGGCCCCCTTCGAGGCCGAGTAGGCCAGCTGCCCGATCTGGCCGTCGAAGGCGGCCACCGACGCGGTGTTGACGATCACGCCACGCTCGCCATCCGCTCGAGGAGCGACCGTCGACATCGCCGATGCGGCCTTGGTCATCACGTTGAACGTGCCGATGACGTTGAGATTCTGGATGAACCGGAAGGGATCGAGGTCATGGGGTGAGCCGTCCCGGTTGATGACCCGTCCCACCCAGCCCGTTCCGGCGCAATTCACCGCGATGCGGAGGTTGCCGCCGTCTGCCGCCTGGTCCACCGCCCTCTGACAGTCGTCGGGCTCGGTCACGTCGCCGCCGGCGAAATTGGCGTTGGCGCCGATGTCGCCCACGACCTCCTTGCCGCGCTCCTCGTTGCGGTCGAAGACGGTGACCCGGGCCCCCTCCGAGGCCAGCCGGCGGGCGGTGGCCTCCCCGAGGCCGGAGGCGCCGCCGGTGATGATGGCTGAACTTCCGTTGATCTCCATGCCCGCAGGTTACGGGAGCGACCGAGGGGCTCCCAATCGATGCGGCGGACCCACGGCGTGGGCGTTGCTACCGGGACTCGGGTCGGCCCTGCTGGCGGGCGGCCGCCTGGGTGGCCATGAGGTCGACCACGTCGTTCATCCGGTCCCCCGAATGGCCCTTCACCCACTGGAAGGTGACCGGCCTTCCCCCGTCGAGGGCCAGCGGAAGCAGTACTTCCCACAGATCCCGGTTCGCCACCGGCTTGCCCTGGGCGTTGCGCCAACCCCGCCGCTTCCAACCGACCCACCACTGGTGGCGGAAGCAGTTCACCACATAGGTCGAGTCGCTCATCACGTGCAACGGGCCGGCGTTCGCCTGCAACGCTCTGGTCACCGCCGTCATCTCCATCCGCTGATTGGTGGTGTGGGGCTCGCCACCGCTGTCCGAGTCCCCGCCGTCCACCGCCCAAGCCCATCCGCCCGGTCCCGGGTTACCGAGACAGGAGCCGTCGGTGTAGACGACTGTTACCTCTGAGTCTGGCGGCGCCGTGGTCACCGGCAAAGCATGCCCGATGGGAGCGGCCACCGGGCGACTGGCCGGCTTGCCTTCCCTTGTCCCGCCGGCGGTGGGAGCATGGACGCGTGCTGTTCGACGGCGTGAGCCATCAACTCCCGGACGCCGATCCGGTCGAGACCTCGGAGTGGCTCGACACGTTCGACGATGTGGTGGACGTGCATGGCCGGACCCGAGCCCGCTACCTCCTCATGCGGATCCTCGAGCGGGCCGGTCAGAAGCAGGTGGAGTTCCCGGCCACGGTCTCGACGCCCTACGTCAACACCATCCCCTCCGACGAGGAGCCTGCGTTCCCCGGCGACGAGTTCCTCGAACGGCGGATCCGGGCATTCATCCGTTGGAACGCAGCGGTGATGGTGGTGCGGGCCAACGTCCGCTCGGAAGCCATCGGTGGGCACCTTTCCACCTATGCGAGCTCGGCGGCCCTCTACGAAGTGGGCTTCAACCATTTCTTCCGGGGCAAGGACGGAGGTGGCCCCGGCGACCAGGTCTACTTCCAGGGCCATGCCTCTCCCGGCATCTACGCCCGGGCCTTCGTGGAAGGCCGCCTGAGCGGGGAGCAGCTCGACAACTTCCGGTTCGAAGTAGGGGTGGACGGTCTGTCGTCGTATCCCCACCCGCGCCTCATGCCCGACTTCTGGGAGTACCCCACGGTGTCGATGGGGCTCGGGCCGATCAACGCCATTGCCCAGGCCCACGTGGCCCGCTACCTGGATGCCCGGGGGATCGCCGACACCTCGTCCAGCCGGATCTGGGGGTTCGTGGGCGACGGCGAGCTGGACGAGCCCGAGACCCTGGGCTCGCTGGGCATGGCCGGCCGGGAGCACCTCGACAACCTGACCTTCGTGGTCAACTGCAACCTGCAGCGGCTCGACGGGCCGGTCCGGGGCAACGGCAAGGTCATCCAGGAATTCGAGGCGCTGTTCCGTGGCGCCGGGTGGAACGTGATCAAGGTCATCTGGGGCCGCACGTGGGACGAGTTGCTGGCCAAGGACGTCGAGGGCGTGCTGCTCAACAAGATGAACGCGACCGTCGACGGCGAGTTCCAGAAGTACGCCACCGAGTCGGGTGCCTACATCCGGGAGCACTTCTTCGGCCCCGACCCGCGGCTGACCGCGCTGGTGGCCCATCTCTCCGACGAAGAGCTGCAAGCCCTTCCCCGTGGGGGCCACGACTACCGCAAGCTGTACGCCGCCTACCGGGCAGCCACCGAGCACGAGGGCGCCCCGACCGCCATCTTGGCCAAGACGGTCAAGGGGTGGACCCTCGGCCCCGAGATCGAGGCCCGCAACGCCACCCACCAGATCAAGAAGATGACCAAGGCCCAGCTGCTCGCTCTGCGCGACCGGCTCTTCCTGCGCGACGAGATCCCGGAGCGGGACCTCGATGCCGACCTCCCCCCCTACTACCGGCCTCCGGCCGGCTCGCCGGCCGCCGAGTACCTGGCGGAGCGGCGCCAGGTACTCGGCGGCTCGCTGCCACGGCGCGCCGTCCGCCCCCGGCCGCTCGACCAGCCGGCCCCCACTGCCTTTGCCGACCTGCTGGCCGGCTCGGGACGCCAGGCGGTCTCCACCACCATGGCCCTGGCCAGGCTGCTTCGATCGCTGGTCCGGGATCCTGCCGTCGGACCGCGGGTGGTGCCCATCGTCTCCGACGAGGCCCGCACATTCGGGCTCGAGTCGCTGATCAGCGAGGCGCACATCTACGCTCCCGAGGGCCAGCTCTACACGCCGGTCGATGCCGACCTCGCCCTGCACTACGCCGAGAGCGAATCGGGACAAGTGCTCCAGGAGGGGATCACCGAAGCCGGGGCGGCCGCGTCGTTCACCGCCGCCGCCACCTCCTACGCCACATGGGGCGAACCGGCCATCCCCTTCTACCTCTTCTACTCCATGTTCGGGTTCCAACGGGTGGGTGACTTGTTGTGGGCCCTGGGCGACAGCCGGGGCCGCGGCTTCCTGCTCGGGTGCACCGCCGGGCGCACCACGCTCAACGGCGAGGGCCTCCAGCACCAGGACGGCCACTCGCTCCTGCTGGCTTCGACGGTGCCGAGCGTCGCCGCCTACGATCCCGCCTTCTCCTACGAGCTGGCCACCATCGTCCAGGAGGGGATCCGGCGGATGACCGGGCCCGACCCCGAGGACCGGGTCTGGTACATCACCCTCTATAACGAGAACTACCCGATGCCCGCCCTGCCGGCCGACCGGCGGGAGGCGGACCGCATCCGGGAGGGGACGATCAAAGGGCTCTACCGATTCGACGCCGACGACCCGCCGCCGGGTGCGCGCCGATCGGCGTCGGCCACCCTGCTGTTCTCCGGCACCGCCTGGCGGGCGGCGATCGAGGCCCAGCGCCTGCTGGCCACCGACTGGGACGTCGAAGCCGACACGTGGTCGGTCACGTCGTACAAGGCGCTCCGGGAGGAGGCCATGTCGGTCGAGCGGTGGAACCGCCTGCATCCCGGCGAGACCGAGCGGACCCCCTATGTCACCGAGTGCCTGGCCGGACGGGACGGCCCCGTGGTGGCGGTGACCGACTTCATGCGAGCAGTGCCCGACCAGGTGGCCCGCTTCGTACCTCGTCGGTTCACGTCGTTGGGCACCGACGGGTTCGGCCGCTCGGACACCCGGGAGGTTCTGCGCCGCTACTTCGAGGTGGACGCGGCCCATCTGGTGGTGGCCGTTCTGCACTCACTGGCGGCCGAAGGGAAAGTGAAGTCGGACGCCGCGGCCACCGCCATCGACCGCTACGACATCGACCCCGGGGGCCCCGATCCCTGGTCGGTCTGACCGGCTCACGGTTTCGGAGCCGGGCCGAGAGCCCTCCTACACTGGGGCGATGGCACTGTTCCTGTCCGGTGAGCCGGATGCCGACGCCCTGCTCACCGATGACCCGCTGGCGCTGCTCGTCGGCATGGTCCTCGACCAGCAGATACCCCTCGAGAAGGCCTTCCGCTCGCCCTTCGACCTCCGCCAGCGGCTGGGCGGCACCCTCGACGCCGCCGCCGTGGCCTCGATGGATCCCGACGCCCTGGCCGGCATCTTCAGCGCCCGGCCCGCCCTCCACCGATTCCCCAAGTCGATGGCGGCACGGGTCCAGGAACTGTGCGCCCGGATCGTCGACACCTACGGCGGCGACGCCGCCGCGGTGTGGACCAGTGCCGCCACCGGCAAGGAGCTGCGCGACAACGTGAGGGCCCTGCCCGGCTTCGGCGAGCAGAAGGCGCGCATCTTCGTCGCCTTGCTGGGCAAGCAGCTCGGCGTGCGGCCCCCCGGGTGGGAGAAGGCGGCCGGCCCGTTCGGCGAGCAGGGATCGTTCCGCTCGGTGGCCGACATCGACTCCCCCGAGACCCTGGCCAAGGTGCGCCGGTACAAGCAGGAGCTGAAGGCCCGGGCCAAAGCCCAGGCGACGAAGGCCGGTTGAGCCAGCCCACCGGTCCATCGGCCCGCTGGGGCCTGGCCGACCGCCGGCTCTACCTATGCACACCCGACCGGCCCGACCTCGAACGTTTCGTCGAAGCCTGCATCGAGGGCGGGGTGGATGTCGTCCAGCTGCGGGAGAAGCATCTGCAGGGAGCAGAGCTGTCGGAGCGGGCCACTCTCGTCCAGCGGGTCTGCGCCGACTACGGGGTGCCCTTCGTCCTCAACGACGACCCGGCGTTGGCCGCCTCCATCGGTGCCGACGGCGTCCACGTCGGCCAGGAGGACATGGATCCGACCGGGGCACGCCGCGTCATGGGTGCCGAGGCCATCATCGGCCTCTCGACCCACGCCCCCACCGAGCTGGACCGGGCGATGGGAGCCAGGCAGGCAGGCCGGTCGGGAACCGGGGCGCTGCCTGTCGACTACATCTCCGCCGGACCGGTATCGCCAACGCCGACCAAGCCGGGCCGACCCGGCACCGGGATCGACTACGTGCGCGAGGTGGCCCGACGGGCGCCGTGGACGGTCTGGGTGACCGGAGGGGTCGACCCGACGACGGTCGGTCCCTTGCTGGCCGCCGGCGCCCAGCACTTCGTGGCCGTCCGCTGGCTCACCGAAGCGTCCAACCCGAAGGCCAACGCCCGGGCCTTGCGGAAGATCATCGACGACACCCTCGAAAGCGACGGCCCCTGAGCGCCGGCACCCTGTCGGTGCCCTTCGGGTCGGCCGGACCGCGCCTGCTCCCGCCAGGTGCGTCAGGGGGTGGTCGTCGGGGGGGCGCTGACCACCTTGGCCCCGGCCGGCAGCCGGACCGTCGGTGAGGTCCCGACGTCGGACATGTTCAGCTGCAGCGAGGAGCTCCCGACGTTGAACGTGAAATGGGACACGTACTGACCGCTCACCGTGTAGGTGAACGTGCCGGTCTGACCCATCTTGGTCACCGAGAACGAGTAGGTGCCCCCCGATTGGCTCAGGTGTTTGGCCTGGGTGGCGTAGCGGAGATTCTGAGCCGGGTCCACCGACGGGACGCCGCCCGGATTGTCCTGGCGGTAGAACGTGAGACGCCGGAGCGGGGTGTTCTTGGAGACGGTCACGCTCTGGTAGTACGCAGTGCCGATGACATAGACATAGCTACGCCGGTTCCCGCTCTGGATGTAGCCGCCCAACCGGTCGGGGGCGTGATACACGAGAAAGAAGTTCTGCTCCCCTTGGCCGGCATTCTGGCCGCCGATCTCGGTGTAGCTCGGAGCGGTCAGGGTGTTGCTCACCGCAGTGAGCAGAGCCGCGTTCTTCGGTGCTTGCGTGACCCCGAACACGGCCGCGCCCGCCCCCACCACGACCAAGCCCCCGAGGAGCAGCCAGGCGATCATGTTCCGGAACCCGATCATCGCCGAGAGGCTAGGTCAGATCCCGATGCGCTGGGCCAGGAGCTCGCGGTGGTAAGTGGGATCTCCCAGCATGAGCTCCGACGACTTGGCCCGCTTGAAGTACAGATGAGCGGGGTGTTCCCAGGTGAAGCCGATCCCGCCGTGGATCTGGATGTTCTCGGCGGCGGCGTGGAAGTAGGCCTCGGAACAGTACGACTTGGCCAGGCTGGCCACCACCGGGAGCTCGTCCGAGTCCTCGGCCGCGGCCCAGCCCGCGTAGTAGGCGGCGGACTTGGCCGACTCGACCTCGAGGAGCATGTCGGCGCACTTGTGCTTGATGGCCTGGAAGCTTCCGATCGGCCTTCCGAACTGGATACGGGTCTTGGCGTACTCCACCGAGCTGTCGAGGCAGCGTTGCGCCCCACCCACCTGCTCGGCGGCCAGCGCCACGGCGGCCAGGTCGAGCGTCTTGCGCAGCCCCGCTTCGGCCCCGCCATCGGTGCCGATCAACCAGGCCGGCGTGTCGGAGAATTCGAGCCGGGCCTGTTTGCGCGTCTGGTCCATGGTGGCCAGCGGCGTGCGGTTGAGCCCGGCCGCGTCGCCCTTCACCCCGAAGAGCGAGAGCCCGGCGGGCGTGCGGCCGACGACCAGTACCAGCCCCGCCACGTGCCCGTCGACCACGAAGGACTTGTGCCCGTTGAGCGCCCAGCCGTCGTCGGCCGGCGAGGCGGCCAGGGTGACCCCCTCGGGGTCCCACCGCCCCGAGTCCTCGGTGAAGGCCAGGGTACCGATGGTCTCGCCGGAGGCGATCCCGGGCAGTAGGTAGTCCTGCGCCTTCTCGTCACCCGAGGTGAGCAGGGCATTGGTGGCCAGGGCCACGGTCGAGAAGAACGGGGCGCAGAGGAGGCTGGCGCCCATCTCCTCGAGCACCACGACCAGTTCGACATAGGTGAAGCCGGCTCCCCCGAACCGCTCGGGGATGATCAGGGAGGTCAGGCCCAATTGCTCGGCCATCTGGGACCAGACGGCCGGGTCGTAGCCCTCGGTGGTCTCCATCAGACGGCGGACCTCCGTCTCGGGAGACTTGTCCTCGAGGAAGCGGTGGACGGACCGCCGGAGCTCGTCCTGCTCCTCGCTGAAGGCGAAGTTCATCGTGTTCTCCATCCGTGAGAGCCCCATCGGCGAGGGCCCCGTGTGCCCCCGTTTGTCTACCAGACCCACCGAGAGGCTGACCAACGGGTCAGGGTCGCCCACTACGCTCGTGACCATGATCGACACCCTCATCGACTACCAGGACACCGCAGTGGAGGTCCACCGGGTGGTGGTCGGTCCGCTGGACAACAACGTCTACGTCGTCCGGTGCCGGGAGACCGGGGAGTCCGCCCTCATCGACGCCGCCAACGAGCACGACAAGCTGCTCGACCTGTGCCGGGCCCTCGACGTTCGCCAGGTGGTCGAGACCCATGGCCACTGGGACCACATCCAGGCCGTAGAGGCGGTCCGCGACGCGGGGATCGACGTGGCCGTCACCGCCGCCGACGCGGCGATGCTTCCCTCCTACGACCAGGTCCTGGAGGATCGCTCGGTCCTCCGGGTGGGCCGGTTGGCCATGAGGACCATCGCCACGCCCGGCCATACCCCCGGCTCGATGTGCTTCGACGTCGAGGGCACGCCGCTGCTGTTCAGCGGGGACACCCTGTTCCCAGGGGGGCCGGGGAACACGTCCTTCGAGCACTCGGACTTCGACACCATCATCAAGTCGATCGACGATCGCCTGTTCAGTTCGTTCGGACCGGACACCTTGGTCCTGCCCGGTCACGGCCAGGGCACCACCATCGGCGCCGAGTCCCCCCATCTGGACGAGTGGGTCGAACGGGGCTGGTGAGGACCCAGGGCCACCTGAGCCCTCAGATGGCGGTGGAGGGGCGCCTCGGCTCCCGGATCAACTCGATCTCCTCGGGGAGCCCGCTGATCGCCACCGTGCCGGGCACCTCCGAGCCGACCTCGATGGTCACCCGCGACCCGGCGAGGGGGATTCCGTCCACTTTGAGGTAGCCGATGTCCTCTGGGAGGTTCGGACAGAGCCACGTCTTCCCGTAGGGCACCCAGGGGTCGAGCCGGAGGAGTGTCCGCAGGCAGAGCAGGGGCGACGCCGCCGCCCAGGCCTGCGGGGAGCAGGAGGTCGGGTACCCGACCGGCACGGGGAGCTCGTCGCGGTCGAGCCCGCTGAACAGCTCGGGCAGTCGGCCCCCCTGGGCCTGGGCCGCATCGAGCAGCCCGAAGATGAGCTTCTGGGCCGCGCCGTCGTAGCCGTAGCGGGCCAGGCCGGCGGCGACGATCGCCGTGTCGTGCGGCCAGACCGAGCCGCAGTGGTAGCTGATCGGGTTGTAGCCGGAGCAGTCCCGCGACAGCGTGCGCAGTCCCCAACCGCTGAACATCGCCGGCGAGATCAGCTTCTCGGCCACGTGTCGGGCTTTGTCCTCGTCCACGATGCCGGTCCACAGGCAGTGGCCCATGTTGGAGGTCATCGAGTCGATGGGTCGCTTGTCGCCGTCGAGCCCGACGGCGAACCATCCCTTGTCCTCCAGCCAGAAGTCCCGGTTGAACGCCGCCTTGAGCTGGGTGGCCTTGGCCCGAAAGCGGTCGTAGGTGGCGGTGTCGCCCACCTCGAAGGCGAAGTGGGCGCTGGCCAGGTAGGCACCGTAGGTGTAGGCCTGCACCTCGCAGAGGGCGATGGGGGCCTCGGCGATGCGGCCGTCCCCGTACCGGATGCCGTCCCAGCTGTCCTTCCAGCCCTGGTTGGCCAATCCCCGGTCGGTCGCCCGCTTGTACTCCACGTAGCCGTCGCCGTCCGAGTCGCCGAACTGCTCGATCCACTCGATGGCCCGCGCCACGTTGGGGAGGAGCTCGTCGACCATCTCGCGGGCCACACCCCAGCGCCGCATCTCCCCGAGCAGCATCACGAAGAGCGGGGTGGCGTCTGCCGTTCCGTAGTAGATGCTGCCGCCCCCGAGCGAGAGCGAGGCGGCGGTGCCGAACCGCATTTCGTGGAGGATCCGGCCCGGCTCCTCCTCGTGGCGCGGGTCGACTTCCTTCCCTTGGAACCGGGCCAGCGTCTGGAGCACCCCCCGGGCCAGGTCGGGGTCGACGAGCAGCGCCATCCAGGCGGTGATGAGGGAGTCGCGGCCGAACACGGTCATGAACCAGGGCGCTCCGGCGGCGACCACCACCCGCTCGGGGAAGTCGGGATCGAAGATGCGCAAAGCCCCGAGATCCTCGGCACTGCGGGTCACCACCTCGGCCAGCCCGGGGTGGCTGGTCTCCACGTGGGGCACCTGCCGGCGCCACTGCTCCAACCGCTCGGAGGGGGTGGCCCGCTCGACCGGCTCACCGCACCGATACCTCGGATCGATGGCTGAGCCCTCGAACACCGGGCCCACCTCGATGCAGGTCGACCACTGGCCCCGGGGCGGGACGATCACCTCGAAGGTGGCCAGGTCCGGGCTCAGCCCGGTCGTACCCCCGAACCGGATCTCGACGCCACGCACCACGCCCCCCCGGCTGTAGGAATAGGTCACGACCCGCCGGGGGGAATGTCCGTCGGTCGCCGGTTGCTCGGTGAGCGGGTCATCGCCTTCCGGGGTGATCTTGACGGACAGCTCCCCGGCGGTCGGCTGGCCGCCCACCCGCCCCTCTTTCACCGCGAACAGGTTGGCGAAGTCGCACCCGACGAGCACCTCGACGGTGCAGAGCGCTGGTTCCTCGCCGAAATTCCTGATGGCCAGGTCCTCCCGCATCCCCTGGCCGACGTAACGGTCCCGGAAGACCATCAGGGTCGAGTCGGCCCGACCCGTCGTGGGCAGGCAACGGGACACGAAGGTGGCCGAGAACGGATCGCCGGTCACTGCGGCCAAGGCCTCGGTGGTCACCCCGTTGACCAGGATCTCGAACCTCGAGAGGATGCGGGTGTCCCGCACGAACAGCCCGTGGGGCGCCCGAGGGGACATGTCGCCGGCGTTGGTGCTGATGGCGAACGTCGACTCGTCCACCAGCGTGACGACGTCGGAGCCGGTACCGAGCTGGGCCACCGGGCCATCGAAATTCCACGGGTTGGCCATGGGGGTACGGTACCGGCTGACCTGGTCGCTTGATAGCACCCTGTGGGGGGCGGGTGGCCCTCGCTGGTTCTTTGTGATTAGCCCTATTCTCATAGGAGAAACTACGGATTCCCGCTAAGATCTCTGGCGTGCCCGTCGGAACCGATGCTGCCGAGGTCCACGGGGAGGCCGGCCCTCCCCTGCTGGAGATCGCCGACCTGCACGTCTCGGTGGAGGGCGCGCCCATCCTGAAGGGGATCGACCTGGTCGTGCGGTCCGGCGAGCTCCATGCGCTCATGGGGCCGAACGGTTCGGGCAAGTCGACGCTGGCCAATGTATTGCTCGGCAACCCCAGTTACGACATCACCGCCGGCACCATCCGCCTGCAGGGTGAGGACATCACCACCTGGCCGCCCGACGTCCGGGGCAAGGCCGGGATGTTCCTGGCCTTCCAGGAACCCGAGTCGATCGCCGGGGTTCCGGTGATCCAGTTCCTGCGTCAGGCCCTCTCGGCCCGCCGCGGCATCGACATGTCGGCCCTCGAGATCCGACTGATGATGATGGAGTGGATGGAGAAGTTGGGCATGGACCCGGCGTTCGGCGAACGGCATCTCAACGACGGGTTCTCGGGCGGCGAGAAGAAGCGGAACGAGATCCTCCAGATGGCCATCCTGGAGCCCGAGCTGGCGGTGCTCGACGAGACCGATTCGGGGCTCGACGTCGACGCCCTGCGCACGGTGGCCCGGGGCATCCGGACCGTGCGGGAGTCCCGGCCGGAGCTCGGCGTCCTGGTCATCAGCCACTATCAGCGCATGCTGGACGAGCTCGCCGCCGACCGGGTGCACGTCCTCGTCGACGGGGTGATCGTCGCCCGGGGTGGGCCCGAGTTGGTCAAGGCGCTCGAAACCGAGGGGTACGACGCATGGCGCAGGTGAAGGCCGAGGTGGCGCGGGAGCTGGACGTCGCCCGTCTGCGGAAGGACTTCCCGCTGCTGGCCCGCGAGGTGCACGGACATCCCATCACCTACCTCGACTCGGCCGCCTCGGCCCAACGACCGGTGCAGGTGCTGGATGCCATCCGCGAATACGACGAGACCACCCATGCCAACGTGCACCGGGGCGTCTACTCGATCGCCGAAGAGGCCACCCGGCGTTTCGAGGCGGCCCGGCGGAACGTCGGGGCGTTCATCGGCGCCGCCGATCCCGCTCGCGAGGTCGTGTTCACCAAGAACGCCACCGAGGCCCTCAATCTGGTGGCCCACAGCTGGGGGCGGGCCCACCTGCAGGCCGGCGACACCATCGTGCTCACCGAGATGGAGCACCACGCCAACATCGTCCCCTGGCACATGCTGGCCGGAGAGCGCGGCCTGACCATCCGGTGGATACCTGTCGACGAGGAAGGCCGGCTGGTGCTCGACCACCTCGAGCAGCTGGTGGAAGGGTCGAAGCTGGTCGGGATCACCTGCATGTCCAATGTCCTCGGGACGCTCAATCCCGTGCCGGAGATCGCCGTCGCCGCCCATGGCGCCGGCGCGGTGGTGGTCGCCGACGGGGCGCAGTCCGTCCCGCACCTGCCGACCGACGTGACCACCCTCGGGGTCGACTTCCTGGCCTTCAGTGCCCACAAGATGCTGGGGCCGACCGGCATCGGGGTGCTGTGGGGACGCGAGGACCTGCTGGCCGGCATGGACCCGTTCCTCGGTGGCGGCGAGATGATCCTGGACGTCCGGAAGGACGGGTTCACCCCGAACGACATCCCGTGGCGGTTCGAAGCCGGCACCCCTCCCATCACCGAGGCGATCGGGCTGGGCGCGGCCGTCGACTATCTCCGGTCCGTCGGGATGGAGGCCGTCCGCGCCCACGAGGTCTCGCTGACCACCTACGCCCTCACCACGCTGGCCGACCGCTTCGGGGACGATATCCACATCTTCGGGCCCGCCGACCCCACGGCCCGGGGCGGGGTCATCTCCTTCTCCTACCGCGACATCCACCCGCACGACATCTCGCAGGTGCTCGACGAGTACGGGGTGTGTGTGCGGGCGGGTCACCACTGCGCCAAACCGCTCATGCGCCGGCTCGGCGTCAACGCCACCGCCCGGGCATCGCTCGCCCTCTACAACGACCGGGGCGATGTGGACACCTTGGCCGACGCCCTGGCCGAGGCGGGAGCGTTCTTCGGATGAGGGACCGACGGTACGCTGAGCCCGTGAGACGCGCCGTATCGCCACTGGACCGCGGCCGGGCCGGCTGGAAGGGCGCGGTCCGATGAGCGGCATCGAGGATCTGTACCGCGAGATCATCCTCGACCACTACCGCTCACCCCGTAACCGCGGTGAGCTCGAGTCCCCTCCGGCCCGGCGGGTCGAGGGCTTCAACCCGCTGTGTGGGGACGAGGTCGTGGTGACCCTGGAGGTGAAGGACGGCGTCGTCTCCGACATCAAGATCGCCGGAACCGGCTGCTCGATCAGCCAGTCCTCCGCCTCCCTCATGTCGGCCGCCGTGAAGGGAAAGCCGATCCCCGAGGTGCGGGAGCTGATCCGCACGTTCAAGGGGATGATGTCCATCCACGAGTCGACCCTGCCTTCGGGGAACGGCAACTCGGGCAACGAGCCCGGCCCGGACGCACCGCTCGAGGCGTTCGAGCCCGAGGCCATCGATGTCGATTCACTGGGCGAGCTCGCCGCCCTCCAGGGTGTGGTCAAGTTCCCGGTGCGCATCAAGTGCGCCACGCTCAGCTGGATCACGCTGGCCCAGGGGCTCGACGAGACCGAATCGGTCGCCTGACCCGCCGGCCGCCCATCGGCTCAACACGGCGTGGGATCGAAGTCGGTCTCGATGGTGGTGGTCGTGCTGGACGGGGCCGAGGTTCCCGGTGTCGACTGGCCCGGCGAGGTGGCGGACGGGATGGTGGTCGTGGTGGTCGGCACCGGGCCGTAGGGGCCGGGCGGTGGGGCGAAGGCCGCCCCGGGTGCCGCACCGAGGAACTGGCCGATGACCGTGGCCGCCTGAGGCTGCTGCACGTAGAGCACGTCCCCGAGCGAACTGAACCGCGAGCTGGAGGCGGCGTAGGTGGGCAGTGTCGCCGTCTGCAGGGACTGGGAGGCGAACGTGTGGAACTGCCGGGCCAACGAGATGAGGTCGCTGATGCTGAACGTGGAATCGATGGTCACGCCCTGGACCACCGACCCGATGAAGGCGTTGATGGTCAGCGGGTTGTACCGGGTCTCGGCCTGATTGATGAGGGCCTTGAGGAAGGCGTTCTGGCGCTGGATGCGCCCGAAGTCGCTGGTGCCGTCGGTTTGCCAGTAGCCGTTCTTCTCGTACTGGTAGTGCCGGCTGCGGGCCACGGCCAGGGAGTAGCCGCCGTTGAGGTGCTGGCAACCGGGTTGGACGATGTTGAGACCGGTATAGGTATCGCGGGCCGGATAGGGGAAGTTGAGGTTGATCCCACCAATGGCATCCACCGCGCCCGGAATCCCTCGAAGTCGATCTGCACGGTGTGCTCGATGGGGATGTTGAAGTCGGCCTCGATGGTCTGGACGAGCTGATCGGGGCCTGAACCGTAGGTGGCGTTGATCCGGTTGTACCGACCGGTCTCGTCGATGTCGCCGGCCACCGTCACCATGGTGTCCCGGGGGATCGACAGCACCCGAACCTCTCCGGTCGCCGGGACCACGTGGACGATCTTGACCACGTCGCTGCGCTGGCCGCCGTTGTTCGCCGTGCTGCCGAAATGGGACTGGTCGGCGCCGCTGACGTCTGCCCGGCTGTCCGATCCGATGAGCAGCACGTTGAAGGGCTGGCCCGCCGGCGCCTTGGTCAGGTGCTTCACCGTGACTTTGGCCACCTGGTCGAACCGGTACTGCAGGTAGGCGTAGCCCGACCCCACCACCACCAGCGCCAGGGCGACGATCACCACCCCGGCGAGGAGAACCCGGTCGAGCCAGCTTCGCTTGGGCCTGCGCTTGCTCCGGCCTCTCCTCCCGCTGGTGGTGGCGGCGCGCCGCTCGGCCCGCGACGGAGTGGGCCCGGCGTCGGTGCCTCCGGCCGCCAGCAGGGATGACGCGGTGGGCTGACCAGCGGCCTCGGTACCTTCGTCGGGTTGGTCGTCGCCCGCAGGCGCCGCCGAGCGGCTCCGCTTGCGATTGGCACTGTGGGCTCCACCCCGTCGACGCTCCCGGCGGGCCATGGAAGCAGACGCTACCAACCGGGCATGCGTTACTCGGGGCAACCCCGGACAAGGTCATTCCCGGACCGGACGACTGGGATCGGGGACCGCCGACGGTCCCGCCCCGGGTCAGGAGAACGAACCGTAGCCCGTCTGGTCCACCATGTCGGCCAGCTCGGGCTCGCCGCTCGCCACCACCCGTCCGTCGGACAGCACATGGACGACATCGGGCCGGAGCACCGCCAAGAGGCGGCGGAAGTGGGTGATGGCCAGCACACCGAGATCCCATTCGGCGGTGGCCTCCTCGACGCGCTTGCCGACCGCGCCCAGCGCGTCGATGTCCAGCCCGGAATCGATCTCGTCGAGCACGGCGAAGCGGGGTCGGAGAACACCGAGCTGGATGGTCTCGTTCCGCTTGCGCTCCCCGCCCGACAGGTCGACGTTGAGGGGTCGGTCGAGGAACCGCTCGTCGAATCCGATCCGACCCGCCTCGGCCCGCAACTGGGACCCGACGTCGGGGGTCTCGGCGCCGGCATCGTCGGGGCCCACGCTTCGACGCGCCGCGGTCAACGACCGCACCAGCGAGACCCCGGGCACCTCGATCGGGTGTTGCATTCCGAGGAACAGGCCGGCCCGGGCGCGCTGCCAGGTGGGGAGGGCCAGCAAGTCGATGCCGTCGAGGGTCACCGTCCCGTCCAGCACTTCGTAGCCGGGTCGACCCATCAACACATGGGCCAGCGTGCTCTTGCCCGAGCCGTTCGGTCCCATGACGGCGTGGACCTCCCCGCTCCGCACGGTGAGCGTGACCCCACGCAGGATCTCGCGGCCGGGGACCCCGGCCCGCAGGCCCTCGATGCGCAACTCGCCCGTGCTCACGGCAGGACCACCGACACGTCGTCGCCCTCCACCGCCACCTGGTACACCGGCACCGGCCGGGTGGCCGGAAGCGAGCACGGTTCGCCGGTCAGGAGGTCGAATGTCGATCCGTGCTTGGCACACTCGATCTCGCACTCGTCGGCCCACACCTCTCCTTCGGCCAGCGAGAAGTCCTCGTGACTGCAGCGGTCTCCGACGGCATAGAACCGGTCGCCGATCCGCACCAGGGCGAGGCGGATCCCGGCGACGTCGAAGCGCCTGGCCTGTCCGTCGGGCAGATCGTCCCGACCGCACAGGCGCACCATGCGCGACGGGCCCGGCCCGTCGGCCACCGGTTCCGCATGGTCGGCCCGCTCCACCTGCTCAGCCATCGTGGACTCCGCCGCGTTCGGCCAGTGCCCGTCCGATGGTCGAACGGGTGCCGTCGATGGGAACCTTGCCGGCGATGTCCTCGAAGAATCCGCCCACGATGAGCTGCTCGGCCACGTCGGGTTCGACCCCCCGCGACTCCAGGTAGTAGCGCTGGTCCTCGTCGACCGGGCCGACCGTCGAGGCGTGGCTGCATCGGACATCGTTCTCTTCGATGTCGAGGTTCGGTACGGAGTCCGCATGGGCCCCCTCGTCGAGCACCAGGTTGTGGTTGGTCTGCATGGCGTCGGACCGGACGGCGCCCCGTCGCACCCGGATCAACCCGCTGTAGACCGAATGGGAGCGGTCGGCCACCGCCCCCATGAACAGGAGGTCACTGGTGGTGCGGGGGGCCAGGTGGTCCTGGAGCGTGCGGAAGTCGAGCATCTGGTCGTCCCGTCCGATGAAGGCGGCCCGTAGCAGGCTCGTCCCCGACTCCCCCGCCAGGGCCGAGTCGGTCCGAAGCCGGGCATAGCTCCCGCCGAGGGCTACGGCGAAGCTCATGAGCCTGGCGTTGGCGCCGATGACGCTGGCCTGATGGGCCAGCACCCAGGCGTTCGGGCCGAGGGATTGCACGCTGACGAAGGACAACGTGGCGTCATCGGCCACCTGCACCTCGGTGACCGGCACCACCAGGTGCTCGGGCGAACCTGCACCGGGTCGGTCGACAGGCGCGGTGGGCGCCGCGGTCCCGTCGCCCAGGAGAGCAGTGCCGGCGCCGACGGCGATCTCCACCACACCGGCCACCGACCCGGCCCCGGCGCGGATCACCGTCCGGGGGAACAAGGCATCACCGTCTGCGCCGCTCACCATGTGGACGACCACGATGGGCTCGTCGATGGTGGTGCCGGGGGCGATGTCGACCACAAGGGGTTCGGCGGCGAAGGCCTCGTTCAGAAGCTGGAACTCGTGCGGGTCGCTCACCACCGACCCGAGCAGGGTGGGCGAACCGTCGTGCTCGGGCAGCCGGCCGAGAGCCAGGAGGTGGTCGTCCACCCCGGAGGCCACCGTGGCCAGCACGCCGTCGATGGTCACCATGAGGGCCGATCGGGGCCCGAGGCCGGCCACCAGGGAGTGGACCTGCTCCGATGGCAGCCGCGCCGCTCGGCCCGAGGCCCCGGTGGAGGGGGCGGCCACCGGGTGGAACCGGCCGAGGTCGAGCTGGTCTATCCGGCTGTAGCGCCACACCTCGTCCTTCTCGGTGGGCAGCGGAAGGGAAGCGAAGGACTCCGCCGCGGCCGACCGACGTTGCTGCAACCAGGAGGGACCGGGCAGGGCGGCGGCCAATTCGGGGGTGAAGGTGGTCAGGACAACGGCCTCTCGCGAAAGGAGGCCCGACCCGCGAGCCTCCTGCCCATAGTACCTGTCGGTACCGGTCGCCCAGCCAGGAAGGTTCCCGCCGAGACGGCGACCCGCCATACCGGCGCCTACGCTCTGGGCATGCCTCCGTCATCCGATTCCGGTGTCGACTCCTTCTCGTCCGACGTTCTCACCGTCGAGGCGGACGCCCACGTGGCCACCCTGTGGTTGGACCGTCCCGAGAAGCGCAACGCCATGGGACCCGCCTTCTGGTCCGACCTGCCGCGGGCCATGGCCGCCATCAGCTCGGACCCCGAGCTCCGGGTCGTCGTCGTCGCCGCCAGAGGCCCGCATTTCTCGGTCGGGCTCGACCTGGTGGCCATGTCAGGCCTGACGGGGCCATCCCCCGGGAACGGCGCCCCGGTGTCGATAGCCGCCCGGGCCCGATCGGCCCGAGCCGAGATCCAGCGACTCCAGGCTTCGGTCAGCGCGGTGGCCGACTGCCCGCTGCCGACCATCGCCGCCATCCACGGCTACTGCATCGGGGGTGGAGTGGACCTGGCGGCGGCCTGTGACATCCGCTTGGCCAGTGCAGACGCCGCGTTCTCCGTACGGGAGACCAAGGTGGCGATCGTGGCCGACCTCGGAAGCCTCCAGCGCCTACCGCAGATCATCGGGAAGGGCCATGTGGCGGAGCTGGCCTACACCGGCAAGGACATCACCGCCGCCCGGGCGCAGTCCATCGGTCTGGTCAACGAGGTCAGCCCCGACCCCGAGCAGTTGCTCGCCGACGCCCGGTCGATGGCGGCGGCCATCGCCGCCAACTCGCCACTGGCCGTCCAGGGCACCAAGGCCGTGCTCACCGCGGGCGAGGGGCGATCGGTGGTGGAGGGCCTGGAGTTCGTGGCCACCTGGAACGCCGGCTTTCTCGCCTCTGACGATCTCACCGAAGCCATGACCGCCTTCTTGGAGAAGCGGCCGGGGGTGTTCACCGGGAACTGACGGCCGACCCCGGCGGGAGCACCGCCGGGATGGCGACGGGCCCAAGCCGCGATGCGCAGGTCAGCGACGCCGGCGCCACCAGCGCCGCTCGCTGCGCTGCTCGCGCCGATCCTCCTCCTCGACCTCGGCGACCACCTCGGGGCCGACCGAGTTGATGATGCTCTCGGCCTGGTCGAGCAGCTTGGCCGCCTCGTCGCCGGGGACGTCGGGCATGGGCTCGAGCTTGGGTTCGACCAGTGACCCGTGGGCCCAGCCGACGTCGGCCAGACGCCTCGAGTAGGACGGACAGTTGTCCGGGCAACGCCACGGCGCCTCGGGAGCCAGGTCCAGAATGCAGAACCGCGCCACCTCACCCGAATCGTAGGTGCGGCTCTGGAAGTGCTTGCACTCTTCCCTCATCGCCATGGCGACATTCTGCCTTTCCGGGCAGCCGCCCGCGGCCCGCCGGCGCCGCCGCGCCGGTCGCTCCAGCCGGCGGTCAGCCCACCGAGCCTTCCATCTGCAACTCGATCAACCGGCTCCATTCGACGGCGTACTCCATCGGCAGGGTGCGGGTGATCGGCTCGATGAATCCGTTGACGATCATGCCCATGGCCTGGGTCTCCGAGAGGCCGCGGCTCATGAGATAGAAGAGCTGGTCTTCGCCCACCTTCGAGACGGTGGCCTCGTGGCCGATCCGGGCGTCGCGCTCGGCCACCTCCATGTAGGGCTTCGTCTCGGACACCGACGTGTCGTCGAGCAGCAGCGCGTCGCAACGCACGAAGCTCTTGGACCGCTTGGCCCCCTCGTCGACGTGCACCTTGCCGCGGTAGGTGGTTATGCCGGCGTCCTTGGAGATCGACTTGGAGATGATGGTCGAGGTGGTCTCGGGGGCGACGTGGAACATCTTGGCCCCGGCGTCCTGGTGCTGGCCGGCACCGGCATAGGCGACCGACAGCACCTCGCCCGAGGCCTTGGGCCCCATCAGGTACACCGAGGGGTACTTCATGGTCAGCCGCGAGCCGATGTTGCCGTCGATCCACTCGACATGGGCCTCGGCCTCGGCCCGGGCCCGCTTGGTGACCAGGTTGTAGACGTTGTTCGACCAGTTCTGGATGGTCGTGTACGTGATGCGAGAGCCCTCGAGCGCCACCAGCTCGACCACGGCGGAGTGGAGCGAATCGGTGGTGTAGACCGGTGCCGAGCACCCCTCGATGTAGTGCACCTGGGACCCGACGTCGGCGATGATCAGCGTCCGCTCGAACTGCCCCATGTTCTCGGCGTTGATCCGGAAGTACGCCTGGAGTGGCTGGTCGACGACCACACCCGGCGGGACGTAGATGAACGACCCGCCCGACCACACGGCAGAGTTGAGGGCGGCGAACTTGTTGTCATTGGGCGGGATGATCTTGCCGAAGTACTTGCGCACCAGGTCGGGATAGTCCCGCACGGCGGTGTCCATGTCGCAGAAGATGATCCCCTTGGCCTCGAGGTCCTCGCGGTTCCGGTGGAAGACCACCTCCGACTCGTACTGGGCGGTGACGCCGGCCAGGTACTTCCGCTCGGCCTCGGGGATGCCCAGCTTCTCGTAGGTGTTCTTGATGCTGTCGGGAAGATCGCTCCAGTCCTCGACCTGCCCCGAAGTCGGCTTGATGTAGTAGTAGATGTCGTCGAAGTCGAGGTCCGGCATATTGACGGCGAACCACTCCGCCATGGGGCGCCTCTCGAACCGGGACAGCGCGCGCAGGCGGAAGTCGCGCATCCAGTCGGGCTCCTTCTTCATGGCCGACATCTCGCGGACGATGGACTCGTTGAGGCCCTTCTTGGGCTTGAAGACGTAGTCCTCTTCGTCGGACCAGCCGAGCTTGTATTTGCCGAGATCGAGGTCGGTCGTGGTCATGGCGCTCCCTGGCCGCGGCCCGGCGGGCCGCTGATTTCTCCTATACAGATAGTAACAACCCCTTGCCCCGGTCCGAACCCCCGACGAATGTCCTGGCCAGGCAGACGTGTCATCCTGGTCGGATGGTTGCCGAGCCCACCCCGGACACCACCGGTCCGCCGCTCGAGCCCCCGATCCCGGAGCGGCGCCCGGTCGAGCTCGAGGCCCATGGCGATGTCCGGGTCGACGAGTGGTACTGGCTCCGGGACAAGGACGATCCGGAGGTCATCGCCCACCTGGAATCTGAGAACGCGTACACCGAGGCCATGACCGCTCCCACCCGGGGGCTCCGGGACACCCTCTTCGAGGAGATCGTGGCCCGGATCGAGGAGACCGACCTGTCGGTCCCGGTCCGGAAGGGCGGCTGGCTTTACTACACCCGGACCGTGGAGGGGAGCAGCTACAGCATCCACTGCCGGTGCCCGGCCGTCGGCATCGGGCCGGCGGCGCCGGAGGAAGAAGGCTCGCCCTCCCGGGGCCGCCAAGAGCCCCTGCCCGGGGAGGAGGTCCTGCTCGACGAGAACCTCCTGGCCGCCGGGCACGACTTCCTGGCGCTCGGGAACCTCGAGGTCAGTCCCGATCACCGCCGCCTGCTCTACTCCACCGATACCAGCGGGAGCGAGCGCTACACCATGCACTTCATCGACCTGGACAGCGGGGTCGAGTCCGGCGAGACGCTGGCGGACACCTCATACGGCGCGGCCTGGGCCGACGACAACGCCACCGTGTTCTTCGTCAGGGTCGACGAGGCCATGCGCCCCTACCAGCTCTGGCGGCACGTGGTCGGAGCCGATCCGGCCGGCGATGTGCTGGTCTACGAGGAACCCGACGACAGCTTCTACCTCTCGGTGTCCCGGACCAAGGACGACCGCTACCTACTCATGGACCTGGAGTCGAAGGTGACGACCGAGGCCCGCTCGCTCCCGGCCGACGATCCCTTCGGGGAGTTCGTCGTGGTCGAGCCCCGCCGCCACGGGGTCGAGTACCGGGTGACCCACGACCGGGGCGACGCGCACGGCCGGCGCCACTCGAAGTACCTGATCGTGACCAACGACGGGGCCGAGGACTTCCGTTTGATGTCCGCTCCCGACGATTCGCCGGGCCGGGAAAGCTGGGTGGAGGTGATCCCCCACCAGCCCGGCGTGCGACTGGACAACGTCGACCCGTTCGCCGATTGGCTGGTGGTCTACGAGCGGGCGGGCGGCGAGACGCGGATCCGGGTCATCGATGGGTCCGGTGCCTCCCGGGCGGTCGACCGGCTGGAGTCCCCCTCGACCGTCTGGGGGGGGTCCAACCCGGAGTTCGACTCGGCGACGCTCCGCTACGAGTACACCTCTCTGGCCACGCCGCGGTCGGTCTACGACCTCGATCTCCCGACCGGACGGTCCAGGTTGCGCAAGCGCCAGCCGGTGCTGGGTGACTTCCGGCCGGACCGGTACCGCACCGAGCGCGCCTGGGCGGTGGCCGAGGACGGAACCCGGGTACCGATCTCGCTGGTCTACCGACCCGACCTGGTGACCCGGCCCGGGGACTCCGGGTCGCCGGGGGATGCCGGCGAATCGCCATGCCTCCTCTACGGCTACGGCTCCTACGAGGCCTCGATGGACCCGATGTTCTCGTCCCTCCGGCTGAGCCTGCTCGACCGGGGCTTCGTGTTCGCCATCGCCCATGTGCGCGGCGGCGGCGAGATGGGACGGGCGTGGTACGAGGAGGGGAAACTGGCGGCCAAACCCAACACGTTCACCGACTTCATCGCCTGTGCCCGGACCCTGATCGACGAGGGTTGGACCGCGCCCGACCGGTTGGTGGCCCGCGGCGGGAGCGCCGGAGGTCTGCTGATGGGTGCGGTGGCCAATATGGCCCCCCAGCTGTTCCGGGCGGTGGTGGCGGAGGTCCCGTTCGTCGACTGCCTGACCACCATGCTGGACGAGACGCTGCCCCTCACCGTCCTCGAGTGGGACGAGTGGGGCAACCCGGTAGCCGATCCCGGCAGCTACCGCGTCATGAAGTCGTACTCCCCTTACGACAACGTGCGGTCGGTCGACGCCGCCGGGCGACCGGTCCGATACCCGGACATCCTGGCCACCGCAGGACTGAGCGATCCCCGGGTCGGGTTCTGGGAACCGGCCAAGTGGGTGGCCAAGCTGCGAGCGGCCAACCCGGAGAACAAGGTGCTGCTCAAAACGGAGCTCGGTGCCGGCCATGCCGGGCCGTCAGGTCGCTACGACGCCTGGAGAGACGAGGCCTTCGTCTACTCGTTCATCCTCGACGCCGTCGGTCTGGCCGGCGGCTAGGAGTCCCCGCCGGGGTGGGTGATCGGCCAACCGGTCGACGTCGTCGCACCGGGCGACACGTTCGGCCTCGCCGACCAGGTCGTTACCTCAGAGGTGGTGATGTCCCCGTCGACATGACGTCAACCGAAGGGGGTCGAGGTGGTGGAGGAAGTCGAAGAGACGGTCGGACCGCCGGTCGCCGCCCCACCCGGCTCGAAGGTGAGCACGAACGGGGAGCGGATGATGGACGGAATGACGACCGGCACCCCGTCGACCTGTACGGCGACCGCCAGAGTTCCGAGCTCCACCCGGGTGGCACCGGTCGCCTGGATCTGCTGCAGGCCGCCGGCCTGCAGCGTGCCGGTCCACAAGGTGGTTCCGTCCGAGACCGTCGTGGCGTTGACCCAGCACGGCCCCGAAGTGGAGATGGTGAGGCGGTAGGCGGCGGTGCTGACGGGGTACACCGCCGTGCTCGACGTCGACGACTGGGCGACCAGCTGGGTCGGCGTGGTGGTCGGGGTGGTCTTCGTCTTGTGACGCGACCCGCTCGCCTGCGTGGTGGGTGTGGTCGTGCGTGCGGTGGACGGTGTGACCGCACCGGAGGCGCGCTTCGGCGGCTGGCGCTGGCTCCCGACGATGGCCAGCACGCCGAACAGCACGGCCACCACGATGACCACAGCCGTCACGGTCATCCCCCGCCGCGGGCGGTGGTTCATCGATTCGAGGGCATGGCGTTGGGCCCTGTCCATGCGCGACCGCGGCGCGCCGGCACTGAAGTCGGTGCGGACGCGGTCCTGGGGCCGCGCGTCGTCGAACACCAGCGGAACCCCGGGCTCGGGAGGCTCCCGTGGCGGGGCGGGGCGGGTCACCGGGCTCGAGCGGCGCGGCGTGGTGGGCGGGGCGTCGACATACTCTCCCTCGCTGCCCGGGTACGGAGCAGGGCCGACCGCATCGGGACGACGGTAGAAACGGGGCTCGGGCTCGGAACCGGCGCTCGGCGGCTCGCCAGATCCGGGGGCGGCGGCCGGAACCTCGCCGGTCGTCCGGACCGTCCGCTCGGAGAGGTGCTCGAGGGTGCCGAGCGCCGAATGGTAGTGGCGCACCGAGCTCAGGTCCTCGGCGTTCGGGCGGCGCAGGACCGATACCGCGGCAACCACCACGGCGACGACTGCCACTGCCCCGAGGACGTACCACATCCCGCCCATTCAACCCGAACCGGCGCCCGGCGGGGGAGCGGAGGCGCCCCTCGGTCGCACCCGGCGGACCCTTCCGCTCCGGTCCGGCCGTCGGCCCAGGTCAGATGGCCGTGATCGAGGTCAGACCCCCGTCGACGACGAGGAAGGTACCGGTCACGAAGGATGCCTCGTCGGACAACAGGAACCGGATCGGCTTGGCGATCTCGTCGGGGCTCGACACCCGTTTGAGCGGAGTGCGCTCTTCGAGTTGCTGACGGAACCCGGGGAGCTCGAAGGCCGGAGCGAGCATGGGGGTGGCCACCGCCCCCGGGCAGACCGCATTGACCCGGAAGCCTTCGATGGCAAAGCGGTGGGCGATCGCTCGCATCGCACCGAGGACGCCGCTCTTCGACGCGCAGTACGCGGTCAGGTACGTGCTGCCGAAGAGCCCTTCGATCGACGAGATGAACACGGCCGCCGAACCGGGGCCCGCCTGGCGAAAGGGGTCGATGACCAGGCGGCTGATCACGGCCGCGGCCCGGAGATTCACGTTGAGCGTGACGTCCCAGAGCTCGTCGTCGAGAAAGTCGAGGGGCATGGCGCCCGACACCCCGGCCGCATGCACGAACCCACCGAGGGACCCGAGCGCCTCCGCCGTCCGGGGCACCGCCTCTTCGACGGCCGGTGAGTCGGCCACGTCCAGGACCGACCAGTCGGCCACCACCCCGTACCGCTGGCGGCAGAGGGAGGCGGTCTCCTCGGCGCCGTCGGCGTTGACGTCCCAGACGGCCACGGGCCGGCCCACCTCGGCCAGGGCCAGCGCCGTCTGGCGTCCGATGCCCGAGCCCCCACCGGTGACCAGTACGCCGGTGGCCGGGCACCCGAGCTGGTCCGTCCTCCCGGGGGCGGGCCCGATGCCCGGCTCGGGCGGGTTGTCCGGGGACGTCGACGACGCACCCTCCGAGTGGCGTGGCATCGGCGCAGTCTGCCAGAGGAGCTTCGGTCGGTCAGGTCCGCATTGTGGCCCTCGGCTGCAGGCCGGCGGGGATCTCCGCCCGCCGGGGGTTCGACCGGTCCCGCTCGGACAGCACCGGTTCGGCCAGGCCCCAGTCGGCACCGATAGCCGGATCGTCCCAGGCCACTCCCAGCTCGTCGTCGGGGTTGTAGTAGCCGTCGACGAGGTACCACAGGGTGAGGTCGGTGAGCGAGGCGAAGCCGTGGGCCACACCGGGCGGGATGAACAACCCCCGGTCCTTCTCGCCATCGAGATCGAGACCGAGGGTGGCGCCATCGGTGGGCGACCCCCGGCGGAGATCGTGCAGGACCACTCGGGCGGTCCCCCGCAGCACATACCAGTAGTCGGCCTGATGCAGGTGGTAGTGGAGGCCGACGATGGACCCGGCCTGCTTCTCGGATCGGTTGGCCTGGGTCATCTCACGTCCGAGGGGGAACCAGCTGCGCCGGTAGGTCTCGACGAACCGGCCACGCTCATCACCGTGGGCGTTGGGCTCCACCACCACGACATCGGCGATGACCTCGGATTCTTTGATGTCTGGCACGCCCTACTCCCCGTCCTCGTCGTGCGGATCCCGGGAAACAGTAGCGAAGGTGCTCCGGAAGAACAGGAGTGGCGAGCCCTCCCCGGTACCGAGATCGAGCACCCTCCCCAGGATGAGCTCGTGGTCACCGGCGTCGTGCACCAGCTCCACCTCACAGTCCACCCAGGCCAGGCTCCCTTCGATGACTGGCGAGCCGGTGATCGGTGCCGGGTGCCACTCGACGTCGGAGAATTTGTCCCCACCGGAGACGGCGAATCCCCGGCACAGCTCCGCCTGATGGTCGCCGAGGACGTTCACGCAGAAGGTGCCGGCCCGGGCGATGCGCGGCCAACTGGTGGACGTCCGCGCTGGCGCCACCGCCACGAAGGGCGGGTCGACGGAGAGCGAGACGAAGGCCTGGCAGGTGAATCCCACCGGCTTCCCGTCCTCCATGCCCGCCACCACCGTGACCCCGGTGGCGAACCGGCTCATGGCGTCCTTGAACCGGTCGGGGTCGATGCCCACGCTCAGCTCTTGCCCAGGTCGATGGAGGTCCCCTCGGCCGCCGCGCTCACCTCGACGCCGTTCCCCTTCGACAGCCGCCGGGCATGGCCGAGCAACCTGTCGATCTCCTTGTCGGAGTGGGAAGGGTCGTGGTGGAACAGGCTGAGGCGGCGGGCCCCGGATTCGCCGGCCACCCGCACGGCGTAGGCCGGCGTCGAGTGGCCCCAGTCGGACAGCCGCAGGAACTCCTCGTCCGAGTACTGACCGTCGTGGATGACCAGGTCGGCGCCGTCACAGAGGTCGAGGACCTCCTTGTCCACGCTCATCCGGTCGACCGGCGCCTGATGGTCGGAGATGTAGGTGACGACCCGCCCGTCGGCCTCGAGTCGGTAGCCCAGGGTGTGTCCGATGTGAGGGATCGAACGGGCCTTCACCCGGATCGACCCCAGGGAGAAGTCGGCGGGGCCATCGAGATCGTGGAAGCGCAACTCGCCGCGGAAGTCGGCCATGTGGACCGGGAAGAAGGGCGGCTTGACGATGGCCGACAGGACATCGTGCAGCGGTTCCCCGTCTTGGGACGGACCATGCACATCGAGCACCGCACCCGGGTCGCGCATCGGGGCGAAGAAGGGAAGGCCCAGCACATGGTCGTAGTGCAGGTGGCTGAGGAGCGCGGTGGCCCGGAGCGGCGTTCCCACCGCCCGCAGGGAGGCCTCGAGATCGTCTCCGAGGGCTCGGAGGCCGGTGCCCAGGTCGAGGATCAAGGGAGGCTCACCGGCGGCCTCGACGAGCACACAGGAGGTATTGCCCCCATAGCGACGCTGTTGTTCGGAACAGCACGGGCACGAGCCCCGGACGCCATAGAAGGTGACTTTCACCGAGGGTGGAGGCTAGTCGGATGGCCGCCGGGTTCCCCGGCTACCCTGCGGGTGCGTGGAGCACGGGACGGTGAAGGCCAATGGCCTGGAGTTCGCCTACCTGCACGAGGGCCCGGCCGACGGGCCGCTGGCCCTCTGCCTCCACGGGTTCCCCGACACCGCCCAGACCTGGCGCCACCTGCTCCCACGCCTGGCCGGTGCCGGGTTCCACGCCGTGGCTCCATTCCTGCGCGGTTACGCCCCGACCCAGGTTCCCGAGGACGGGCGCTACGACACGGGCACGCTGGCCGTCGACGCCTGCGAGCTGCACGGTGCCCTCGGCGGAGGTGAGGACGCCGTGCTCATCGGCCACGACTGGGGCGCCTTCGCCGCCTACGGCGCGGCGGCTGTCCAGCCCGAGCGGTGGCGCCGGACGGTGACCGCCGCTGTCCCCCCGCAGGCCTCGATGACCGATGGGTTCTTCCGCTTCGACCAGCTCCGGCGCAGCTGGTACGTGTTCCTCTTCCAGACGGCGCTGGCCGAGCACGCCGTGTCCCTCGACGGCTACGCCTTCATCGATCGCCTGTGGGCGGACTGGTCGCCGGGATTCGACGGTTCGTGGGACGCGGCGCGGGTCAAGGAGGCTCTCGCCTCTCCAGAGCGCCTCGACGCGGCCATCGGGTACTACCGGGCCATGTTCGCCGGCCCGTCGGACGACCCCACGGCGGCGGCGGCCCAGGCGGCGGCGGCAACCATCGCCCCCCAGCCCGCCCTCTATCTGCACGGCACCGACGACGGCTGCATGGGGATCGACATCATCGGCCCGGTGGCCGACTTCCTGGCCCCGGGATCGAAGGTGGTGGCGGTCGAACGGGCAGGCCACTTCCTCCACCTCGAGCGGCCCGATCTGGTCGGCGACAACATCGTCGAGTTCGTCACCGCCTGACCGCCCACGCCCTGAGGCGGATCAAGGCAGATGGAGCGTGCCGCCGGGGCCACGCACCGCCATCCCCTCCGCCACCAGGGCGTCAGCGATGCGGCGGGCACGGACGGGATCCCCGGGCCATCCCGCCGACGCGGCCAGACGGCCGGAGGGAACCGGGCCCTGCCGGAGCGCATTCACCAGGCGTCCCCGCCCTTCACGGTCCGAGCCGAGGAATCGGCCGGCGGCGACCGAGACCCCGGCCGAACCGCGGGCCGGGTCCGGTGGCTTCCGTTGGATTCGCGCCCATCGGCAGCGGCGCCGGAGCGGGCATCCGGTGCACCGGGGCGAGGAGGACAGGCAGACCAGGGCGCCGAGGTCGAGCAGCGCCTGCCCGAACTGCCACCCGTGCCCGGCGGGAACCATGGCGTCCACCAGGTCCTGCGCCTGGCGGAGCCGGACGGGCCTTCCGGCCACGGCGCGGGACAGCACCCTACCGGCGTTGGTGTCGACCACTCCGACATCGGCCTCGAAGGCGAAGGCCAGCACGGCCCGGGCGGTGTACGGGCCGACGCCGGGTAACGCCAGCAGCCCAGAGAGGTCGGCCGGGACCCGGGCGTCGTGGTGGCGCACCATCCGGCGGGCGGCACGGTGCAGATTGGTAGCCCGGCGGTTGTAGCCCAGGCCCTGCCACGCCCGCAGGACATCACCCACCGAGGCGGAGGCACACGCGGCCGGCGTGGGGAACGCGGTCAGGAAGCGCCGGTAGGCCGGCACCACCCGGGAGACTTGGGTCTGCTGGGTCATCACCTCGCTCACCAGCACGGCCCAGGGGTCGCGGGTGGCGCGCCAGGGCAGGTCGGGCCGTCTCGATCCCTGACCGCCGGCCGACCCCCAGTGGTCGATGGCCCGCCCCAGCTCGCGGAGCTGGTGCGGCTGGCGGACCGAGGCCGGCCGGAATGACATCGTCCCGGGGGCGGTCGCCCCCTTCAGTCCCAGACGTCGTCCCCGTAGGGACGCCGACGCGGCGGAGCGGCGGACTGCTTCCACACCATCACCTTGCGGCGAAAGAAGCAGACTTCCTCTCCGCGCTGGTTGAATCCCTTGCTCTCGACAGTCACAACGCCCCGGTCGTCCTTCGACTTCGACTCGACTTTGTCGATCACCCGGGTCTCGGCGTAGATGGTGTCGCCGTGGAAGGTGGGGGCGCGGTGGATGAGCGATTCGACCTCGAGGTTGGCGATGGCCATGCCGCTGACGTCGGGGACGCTCATGCCGAGCACCAACGAGTAGACCAGATTGCCGACGACCACGTTTCGGCCCTGCACCGTCTCGTGCTCCGCGTACCAGGCATTGATGTGCAGCGGATGGTGGTTCATGGTGATCATGCAGAAGAGGTGGTCGTCGGCCTCGGTGATGGTCTTGCCCGGCCAGTGACGGTAGATGTCGCCGGGTTCGAAATTGTTCGAAGTAACGACCGAAGGGACGGTCGAACGTGGTCATGCTCAGTCGCGCACCAACGTCGGCCTGGTAGTGAACCCGAGCACCCAGTCGGTGTGCGAGTCGCCGTCGATGGCCATCCGCCAGGTGTACCGGGTGCCGGGGGTGAGGGGCAGCGGGCCGAGGTTGACGGCCAGAGCCACGTCGATCGGCGATCCCTCGGGAATGCCCGGGGGCCGACCGACGGTGAACTCGCCCCTGACCTCCACCGGGTGCTCGCCCTCGGGGGTCTCGACCAGCACCGGCCGGCCGTCGGCGTCCTCCAAGAAGAGCTCCCAGTGATGGGCCGACTCGGCCTCGTGCCAACCCACGTCGATCTTGAGCGCGATGGCCGAGGGCACCGGGTCGGGTCCGGTCATACTCCATCCCCCACCGAGTACGTACAGCTTGCCATCCGATACCTGGGCGGCGTCGCACAACATCATGGTCACTCTCACGATGTCGAGGATACTCCTGCGGCCCCGAGGCCCCGGTGGAACAGAGTCCGGTGCGCTCCGGCTGGTCTGGGGCGCGCCGTCGGGGCAACCGGAGAGGACTTCGGCTGCCTGGGTCCGCCCCGGGCTGCCAACCGGTGGCCCGGTAACGTGATCGCATGGAATTCCGGGGCCTGCGGGACGACGTCTACCGCCGACCGCTCGCCACCGCCCTCGACCGGCTCGGGATCGGTCCGGGCTGGACCTGTGTCGACGTCGGCGCCGGTGGCGGCGACGTATCGGTGGCGCTGGCCGAGATCGTCGGGCATGACGGCCGGGTCTATGCCGTGGACAGCGACCCGATGGCGCGCGACGAGGTGGCCGAAGCCGCCGCCGCCCACAGCCAGGTGCTGGCCATCACCCAAGCCGGCGAGGATCTCCGCCTTCCCGAAGCCGTCGACCTTGCCTTCTGCCGGTTCCTCCTCCTCCACGTCACCGATCCGGCGGTGGTGCTGGCCCGCATGGCGGACGCGGTACGCCCGGGAGGGTGGGTGGTGGCCCAGGAGCCGATCACCTCCGCCGGTCGGATCGGCGGCCAACCGTTCACCATGCCGGCGGCCCTCCATCCCGATATCGGTGCCCTCTTGCCCTCCTTGGCCCGTCGGGCCGGGCTGGTCACCGTCGACGCCTGGGCCGAGGCGCCGGCCGGGGCGGGGCCAGGGCCGGTGGCCGACTATCTCAAGCTGGTGACCGAGGTCGACCCCGGTGACGACGCGGTGGTACTGCCTCCTTTGGTCACCGTGGTGGCCCAGGCCCCGGCCGACCGGCCGACCGGCCCTCGATAGCCTGGGCTTCCGATGACGCCATCTACACCGTCGGCTCCCGACCTGGCCGCCGCAGCCCATGCGGTGGCAACGGCCCAGTCGGTGGTGGATGCCGGTGTCGCCGCCCTGGCCCACGCCGGCGGGCCCGACCAGGCCCAGGTGCTGGCCTACGACGTGGCCCACGCCGCGGCGGCGGTGAGGACGGCCGAGGCCGCGCTGGCCTACGGGTCCTACGGGGAGCTCGAAGCCCGCATTGCCTGCGCGTTCGCCGCCGATGCCCTCGCCGACCTGGCATCGCGCACCGCCGGACGTGCCGGACAGTGGGGAACGTCGGCGGATTGGATGAGCCCGGCAGAGGGGTTCGTGGCCACCTTCAGGGATCCGGACCTTCTGGCCTCCCTCGCCGAGCACCCCGGCGAGCGCCATCTCGACGCCGACTTCGAGCTGGTGCGCGAGACCTTCCACCGCTTCGCCGAGGAGCAGATCCGCCCCCGGGCGGAGCACATCCACCGGGCGAACACCGACATCCCCGAAGAGATCATCTCGGGGATGGCCGAGATGGGGGGATTCGGCATGTCGGTGCCCGAGGAGTACGGGGGGTTCGCCACCGGCGGCGAGTCGGACTACATGGGAATGTTGGTAGCGACCGAGGAGCTCTCGTGGGCATCGCTCGGGGCGGGGGGCTCGCTCATCACCCGCCCCGAGATCCTCACCCGGGCCATCGTCCGCGGCGGCACCGATGCACAGAAGGAGCATTGGCTGCCCAAGCTGGCCAGCGCGGAAGTACTCGGAGCGGTGGCGGTGACCGAACCGGACTTCGGGTCGGATGTGGCCGGGGTGGTCACGGCGGCGCTGCCGGTCGAGGGTGGCTGGTCGGTCAACGGCGTGAAGACGTGGTGCACCTTCGCGGCCCGGGCCGAGGTGCTGTTGCTGCTGGCCCGTACCGACCCCGACCGGGCCAAGGGTCACCGGGGGCTGTCGCTCTTCGTCGTGGAGAAACCGAGAGCCGAAGGTCACGGGTTCGTGTTCACCCAAGAGCCCGGCGCCGGCGGCCGGCCGAGTGGCTCGGCCGGCCGTATGGAGGGACGGGCCATCGACACCCTCGGTTATCGCGGCATGCATTCCTACGAGGTGGCCTTCGACAACTGGTTCGTCCCCCAGGCCAACCTGGTCGGCGGGGTCGACGGCCTCGGTCGGGGGTTCTACTTGCAGATGCAGGGCTTCGAGAACGGGCGCCTCCAAACGGCGGCTCGGGCCGTCGGGGTCATGCAGGCCGCCTACGAGGCGGCGCTCGACTATGCCCGCAACCGGGTGGTGTTCGGCGAGCCGATCATCGACTACCAGCTGACCAGGGCGAAGCTGGGCCGGATGGCCATCCTCATCCAGGCCACCCGGCAGTTCTCCTACCAGGTGGCGCGGCTCATGTCCAAGGGCGAGGGCACGCTCGAGGCTTCCATGGTCAAGGCCTATGTGTGCCGGGCAGCCGAGTGGGTCACACGCGAAGCGGTCCAGATCCACGGCGGCATGGGTTACGCCGAGGAGTTCCCGGTCTCCCGCTACTTCGTCGACGCCCGGGTGCTGTCCATCTTCGAAGGGGCCGACGAGACCCTGGCCCTCAAGGTGATCGCCCGACGGCTACTCGCCGAGTCGGCCGGCTGACCCGGTCCGGCGCGCCGTGGACCACGTCTCGCTGGTGAATGCGGTGCGGGAAGAAGGCGAGGCCGTGTTGTCGGGGCTGGCGTCCGACCCGGCGATGGACACCCCGGTGCCGACCTGTACGCCCTGGACCCTCTCCGATCTGGTCGTGCACCTCGGTGCGTTCTGTGGGTTCTGGTCCCACATCCTCTGCGAGGGAACCGGGCGCCCGTTGACCCCGTACCCCGACCCCCCGGCCGGAACGGCCCTCGTCCCTTGGCTGAGCCAGCTCCACGTCCATCTGGTCGCCGAGCTCGAGGCCACCCCGGCGACGACCGAGGTCTGGACCTGGTTCGCCGCCGACCATACGGCCGCGTTCGTCGCCCGGCGGTGCGCACACGAGCTGGCCATCCACCGCTACGACGCGGAGTCGGCCCACGGAACCTCCGAGCCGATCCCGACCGCGCTGGCGGTGGACGGCATCGAGGAGATCCTCGGCGCCCTGGTCACCGCCCGGAACCGCACCGGAGCCGGGAAGGGCCGTGGCCTGTCTCTCCGGTGCACCGACGCCCCGGTCGCCTGGTCGGTGGTGATCGAGCCCGACCGGATCGATGCCGAGCGGACGGATGACCGGGAGGCGGCGCCCGAAGGCGACTTGACCGTCACCGGGACCGCATCCGACCTCGAGCTCACCCTCTACCACCGCCCGACCATCAGTCCGGTCGACGTGATCGGTGACTACTCGGTGCTCGAGGAATGGCACCGCGAGTTTCAGTTCTGAACGCCGGGAGCGGGGCGGTGCTCAGCCGGTGGATCGGGTGAGGCCGGCGCGTTCGCCGCGGCTCACGAACTTGGTCGCCATCTTCCGCGACGCCTCGTCGATCATCTCGTCGCCGAACATGACCGCGCCCGACCGGTCGAGCTCGGTGGCTTGGCGATAGGCGTCGAGGATCTCCCAGGCCCGGTCGAACTGCTCCTGAGTGGGTGAGTAGACCTCGTTGAGCACGCCGACCTGGTCGGGGGTGAGGGCCCACTTGCCGTCATAGCCGAGGACCCGGGTGCGCATGGAGAACTCGCGCAGGCTGTCGAGCTCGCGGACTTTGAGGAAGGGCCCGTCGATCACCTGCAGGCCGTTGGCCCGGCCGGCCATGAGGATTTTGGAGAAGACGTAATTGAAGTGGTCGCCCGGGTACTCGGGGATGGCCACCCCCCCGGTCAGCACCGGCATCTCCATCGAGGCAGCGAAGTCGGCCGGTCCGAAGATGATGGTCTCGAGCCGCGGCGATGCCGCGCAGATCTCCTCGACGTTGATCAGGCCGCGGGTGGTCTCGATCTGGGCCTCGATGCCGATGTGCCCGGCCGGAAGACCACTCTTCTTCTCCACCTGGGCCAGGAGCAGGTCCAGGGCCACCACCTCGGCAGCCGTCTGCACCTTGGGCAGCATGAGCTCGTCGAGGCGCTCGCCGGCGTTCGACACCACGTCGATCACATCGCCATAGGTCCATTCGGTGTCCCATGCGTTGATACGGACACAGAGCACCCGGTCGTCCCAGGACAGGTTCTTGATGGCGTCGGCCACCTTGGCCCGGGCGCCCTCCTTCTCCGAGGGCGCCACCGAATCCTCGAGGTCGAGGAAGCTCATGTCGGCCGGGACGGTTGGCGCCTTGGCCAGGAAGCGCTCGTTCGACCCGGGCGTCGACATGCACGAGCGGCGGGGCAGGTAGCGGGAGCGTTCGGACATGCCTTGCATGGTAGGGCCAATCACCGCCGGCTCGGAAGAGACGGGGTGCTAGCGCGCCGCCACCTCGACGACCGTGCGCCCGAGGGACCGGCGGCCCTCATGCTCCTCGAGGGCGCGCCCGGCACCCTCCATGGTGACCCGGCGGCCGATGACGGGACGGATCCGTCCCTCGGCCACCAGCGTTGGCCAGCCCGGCCTGGACCTCGTCGGCCACATCGCGGCCAAACGGGTTGAACCCGAAGCGCCGCATCCCGGGGTCGACCTCGTCCACCCAGGCCAGCATCACCGTCACGATGTCGATGTTGCCGATGCAGGCCAGGCGCAGCGGGCGACCGCTCATACCGTTGTCGGCGTCATCGGCGAAGCCCACCGCCAAGTACCGCCCACCATGGGCCGTGCATCGCCACGACCGCTCGACGAAGTCACCGCCGGCCAAGTCGTAGACGACATCGGCCCCGGCGTCGGCGGTCTCGCCGAGGACCGCCTCGACGAAGTCCTCGGCGGTGTGGTCGACCACCAGGTCGGCACCGAGCGAGCGGACGAACTCGGCCTTCGCCGCTCCACCGGCCACCCCGATGACGCGTGCCCCGGCCGCCCGGCCGAGCTGGACGGCGGCACTGCCGAGACCGCTCGAGGCGGCGTGCACCACCAGCGTCTCGCCTGAGATCAGGCGTCCCCGGCGGAACAGGGCCAGATGCGACGCCTGGTAGCTCAAGACGAAGGCCGCCCCTTCGGCGTCGTCGAGCTCGGGCGGGGCCTCGAACACCGACACCGCCGGAGCGATGGCGTAGTCGGCGATACCGCCGAGGGCGGTCTTCGTAATGGCCACCACCCGCCGGCCCAGCCACGACTCCGCCCCCTCGCCGGTCGAATCCACCACCCCGCAGGCGTCCATCCCGAGGGTGAATGGCGGCGGTGTGGGCACCGACACCAGGGTCCCCCGGCACCGGTTGATGTCGTTGAAGTTCAAGGAGGCTGCCGCCACCGCGATCCGTACCTCGCCCGGCCCCGGTTCGGGCTGTTCGACGGTGCGCACGGCCAGTACCGTCCCGGGGGCGCCGTGCCCGGTGACCTGGAGGGCCCGCATGGACGTCACGGATCCGTGCCGGGGCGGGCGCGGTCGGCACCGACCTGCTCCCGTAGCTGATCCGGGGTCATCTGTTCGGAGAGTAGGCGCTCGAACCGGGCGGGGTCGCCGCCGACGAAGGCGCGGCACAACGGAAGCCCCTCGACGTAGCAGGTGAGATAGGCGCGCCAGGTGGGATGGGTGAGGAACTCGACGGTCTTGGCGGCACGCTCCCGCGCCAGGAGCCCGAACCGGGCCACCTCGTCGGTGACGGTGTCGATGTCGGCCCCGTCCTCGTGGAGTCGGAAGGCGGCGTTCTGGCGAACCGCGCCCAACGCCTCGCCCGCCTCCGACACCGCGGCGATGGTGTCGGTGTCGTAACGGATCCCGAGGGGCCGTAGATGCTCGGCCACCGTGCTCTCGGGGCGGCGGCCCATCACCACCTCGAGTCCGAGATCGGCCAGGCCCTCGGCCAGCAGGCACTGCGGTGTTCCGACGAGGAACATCGACTCCTCCCACCACCGGCGCCGCCGTACCAGCCCGACCTCCTTGCGGCTGTGCTCGGTGTGGTGGCCGGGATACGACTCGTGAGCCACCAGATGGGCCAGACCGATGGACAGCACGGGGAGATCGGTGTTGACGGCCACCCGGCTGTGGAGGCCACCGAGGTAGTAGTTGAACCCCGACCACGGCTGGTTCGACACCAGCTCGAAGTCCACATGCTCCCCCTCGGGCAGGCCGAACCGCGTGGCGGTCCGCTCGCGGAGGTCCTCGGCCAGCGAGTCGATGGCCGGTCGCAGCCGATCGACGGGCACGGCATGGGCCTCCCGCCAGGCCACCAACCTGGCGTCCAGCGGCCCGGTGCCCGGGAGCACCTCCTCGAGGTTCCGGTGCGCCTCGGCCAGTACCTCCTCGCCCACCCGCGTCGGCCGCACCCCGTAGCAGGCCTCGACCTCGTCGGCGTAGCCGATGGCCTCCCCGGCCAGCTTGCGGGCCGTGGTGAGCAGCCCGATCATCTGGGCTCTCAGCCAGTGGCGCCGGGCCGGCCCATCGTCCCCGTCGGCTCCGTCCCCACCCGGGCCGTCCAGGGACTCCCCCGCGTCGAGGGCGGCCAAAAGGGCCCGGGCGTCTCGGACCAGTCGCTCGGGAGCCTGGCGTGGCTCGGCCTCGACCGCCTCGGCGATGGCGCGGGGGCCGTAGTAGGCATCGACCAGCCCGTCGATATGGCGCCCGAGCCGGAGCCCGAGCACCAGGTACCGCTCGACCAGGCCCGGTTCGCCCATCCCGGTTCAGCCGAGGATACGGCGGAAGAATGCGACCGACCGGTCCCACAACAGGTCGGCCGACTGGCGATCGTGGACCTCGGGCCGGTCCTCGTTGAAGAAGGCATGGCCGACCCCGGGATAGACGTGGACCTCGACCTCGGTGCCCAGTTGCTCCAGCTGTTCCTTGAGCGCCATGGCGGCGTCCGGGGTGAAGTAGTCGTCCTGCTCGGCGGCGTGCACGAGCACGACGGCGTCGAGCTTGCCGTAGTCGGGCTGCGCGTCGGGCCACGGGATGAGCCCGTAGGCGGGCACGACCGCCTTCACCGCGTCGGGACGCTGAGTGGCGAGCACCAAAGCCAACCCGCCACCCATGCAGAATCCGATGGCGCCGACCGAGTCCCGGCCGGTCCGCCGCATCAGCTCGTCGACCGCGCCGCTCGAGTCCTTGGCCGCCTGCTCCATCTCCAGTGCCATCATCCGGCGGCCGGCCTCGTCGGGCTCGGACAGCGGCACCGTGGTGCCGTCGTAGAGGTCGGGGGCGAGCGCGGTGAAGCCGGCGTCGGCGAACCGGTCACAAGTCCGTTTGATGTGTTCGACCAGTCCCCACCACTCCTGCAGCACGATGATTCCCGCGGTCGATTCGGGACCATTGGCGGGAACGGCGATATAGCCACGACCACGCCTTCCATTATTCGGAAATTCGATGATCTCACCCATGCAAGTCGACCCTACCGTGCCCGCTGACCGGGCTCGCTTCCGGCGGCGCTCCGGGTCACTCCGGGCGCGCCGACCGAGGTGAATGGGGAGCCCGCCCAAAAAACTTTGGTGATCGCCTTGCCTGCTCAGAGGCATAGTGACGGTCCGGGTACTTGTGGATCGGAACCAGAGGGACTAGACAGGATGCCCATATGACTCACGCCGAGCCGTCCTCGACGTCAGAGCCAACTGTGACCCCTGCCCCCCGTAAGACCCACCGCAAACGGGTGTTTGCCACGCTCGGGCTGGTGCTCACAATCGGTGTCGCCACCGCGGCGATTTCCGGTCCGCACCCGGCCTCCGCAGACCAAATCTCCGACGCCAAAGCCGAGGCCGCAGCCATCACGGCCAAGATCCAGGCGACGGAGGGGCAGATCGCCGCCCTTTCCGGCCAGGTCCAGTCGGCTGACTACCAGCTCTCGCAATTGAGCAGCCAGATCGCGGCCAACCAGGCCCAGGTGGCCAAGGACCAGTCCGAGGTGACGAAGGACGAGAACCAGCTCCGGGCGCAGGCCATCAGCGACTACACCAGCAGCGGGACCACCAACCAGGTGACCCAGATGTTCTCGTCGAGCCCGAACACCTCGGACATACGCTCCGAATACTCCGACATCGCCACCGGCGACGTGACCACCACGGTCGACAACCTGCATACCGCGGAGAGCCAGTTGCAGACGGCACAGGCCGCGCTCCAGCAGCAACAGAGCCAAGCGACGGCCACCCGGAACAACCTGCAGGCATCGGAGAGCCAGGCCTCGGCGTTGGCCGGTCAGGACCAGGCCACGCTCAACAACGTCAACGCCAACATCCAGAACCTGGTGGCCCAGCAACAGGCGCAGGCGGCGGCCGCGGCCAAGGCCGCCGCCACCGCTTCGTTCAACGCCAAGCTGGCCGCCTCCCAGCGGGCCCAGTCCGCGGCGGCGACCACCACCCACTCGGGTGGCATCAGCTCGGGCGGTCCGGCCAGCGCCGACCCGGCCGCCCCGGCCGGACCACCCCCGCCCCTGGCCGGCGGCGCCGCGGGTGCCGTGCAGGCGGCGGAGAGCCAGGTCGGGGTCCCCTATGTGTGGGGGGGCGACACCCCGGCCGGGTTCGACTGCTCCGGTCTGGTCATGTGGGCCTACGCCCAGGTCGGCATCGGCCTGCCCCGCACCTCGGGGGCCCAGTACGGCGCCACCACCCACATCCCGTTGGCCGACATCCAACCTGGTGACCTGTTGTTCTACGGCCCCGGGGGCTCCGAGCACGTGGCCATGTACGTGGGCGGGGGCTCGATGGTCGAGGCGCCCTACACCGGGGCATCGGTGTGGATCACCGGCGTGCGCACCGACGGCGGCTTCGTCGGTGTCGGCCGGGTGGGCTGACCGCGCCGACCCCGTCGCGCCCCGGCTGCTCGGCCTGCTCCGCGGCTCCGATCGGTAGGCGGCCCCGGGCCCCGACCCTGATCCCCGGGAACCCGTCCCGCGGTCACCGCCTCGGGGGCCTGGTGCATACTGGACGTGCGCCGATCGCGTCTCCGATCAGGCGCCTGCCCAGCAGCCGAGCCCCGACCAAGAGGACCGGATCCCTGATGAGACCCATCCCCGTCGCGTTCCACGTCTGGTTCGTCGAAGTGCACACCTACGGGGTCGGGTTGGCCCTCACCTTCTGGTTCGGCCTCCGCTACGCCGAGCGGAGGCTGCGGCGGGCGCAGTACCCGTGGCAGTGGGTGACCGGCATGTTCGTGTGGGTCATCGTGGCGGCCATCGTCGGAGCCCGGGCCCTCCACGTCCTCTCCAACCTCTCCTTCTACCGGGACCACCCGGGGCAGGTCATCGCCATCTGGCAGGGAGGGCTCTCCTCGTTCGGGGGCCTCCTCTTCGCCGTCCCGGTGGCCATCGTGAGCTCGCGCCGGCGCTGCCCCCAGCTGCCCACCCTGCGTTTCGCCGACCTGATGGCGCCGGTGCTCATGGCGTGCTGGGGCATCGGACGATTGCTTGGGCCCCAGCTGATGGTGGCGGGAGGCGGACATCCGACCCATCAGTGGTTCGGCATGTACTACGCCGGCCAGGTGGGCAAGCGCCTCCCCGTCCCCATCTTCCAATCGATCGAGGACTTCACCATCTTCGGCATCCTGTTGCTGGTGGAGCGCTGGCTCCGCTCGGTGGCTCCGGCCCCGGTACCGGTGGGGCCCGACGGTGGCGAACCGCAAGCCCGGTCCCTACCGCCCGCCGGCATCGTCCTCGGCGTCGGCATGGTGCTCTGGGGGATCGAGCGCTTCCTCGACGAGCACCTATGGCTGGGCGAGGACGGGCACCTCGGTTCGTTGCTCGTCCAGGGGGCGGGCATCGCCCTGGCGGCTGCGGGCATCATCTTGTTGATCAGCCGACTCGGCCCCCTGCAGCGGTGGAGACGGGGTGAGGGCGGCGGCGTCGGGCCTGAGCCCGGCCCCGGTCTGGACGCCGAGCCCGCCCCGGTGCCCTCCCTGCTCCCCGACGTCCCGGCCCCGGTCGTCTCCACCCCGGTCCGTTCGTCGCGCCGTGGACCGGCCCTCGCCGAACCCGACTGACGCCCGCCCCGGGCCGGGCCGGCCGGGCATCCCGGCCACCCGGAGGAGGGCCACGGCGGCACCGGCGCCGAAGGCCAGCACCACGCCGGCCAGGCTGTGCAAGGAGCCGAGCAGCACGACGGCGCCGGTCGCCTCGAACGCGATCACCAGCCGGCCCAGCGCCGGCCCCCGATCGGTGAACCGCCGGTGGAAGGCACGCAGCGCCGAGGGCGTGGTGAGATGCCGGGTGAGCAGCACGGCCAACCCGCGCAGGAGGCCGAACCCGGCGCCCAGCGCCACGGCCACCACGGGCCGGCCGGTCAGGGCGGCCAGGACCACCATCAGGTAGACGGCGGCGGTGGTGATGTAGGTGGCGACACCCACCCCGATCTGCCAGCCGAACCCGGCGCCGTACACCCAGGGACGGTAACGGTCGAGCCACCGCTCGTTGACCTGGCGACGGTGGACGGGGACCCTCACTCCGGCGATGCCCGCGTCCGACGCCACCGCCACCAGCGCGGCAGCGAGCGCCACCAGCCCGAGGGTGGTGGGCGGGATCGACCCGGATTGCACCGCCGCGGCCAGCAAGGCCATCACGGCGCCGAGGGTGACACCGCCGGCCACGGCGCCGAGAACGAACCAGGAGGCGGTGGCGCCGTACCGGTGGCCCTTGCCCCGCTCGGCCACCGGCGTGATGGTGGAGAGCATCGACAGGCCACACGGGGACCAGGTGGAGCGGGCGGCGGCGCCCACCGCCACCAACCCGGCTGCGACTGCGATCCAGAATGTCATGGGACTCCCATCGCTAGGCGGGTGAACCGAAGAACCCGGTGTCGAAGGTGAAGATGCCGCCGTCCGCCGCCACCAACCAGTAGCCGGGGGTGGAGGGCAGGGCGGCCGTCCCGACCACCGGCTGGTTGAGGACGAGATCGCCGGTGGACCCGAGGAACGGGGCGTCACCGAAGCAGAAGATGCCGCCGTCCGCCGCCACCAGCCAGTAGCCAAGCCCGGTGGGGGTGGCGGCCATCCCGACCACCGGCCGGTTGAGGACGAGATCGCCGGTGGACCCGAGGAACGGGGCGTCACCGAAGCAGAAGATGCCGCCGTCCGCCGCCACCAGCCAGTAGCCAAGCCCGGTGGGGGTGGCGGCCATCCCGACCACCGGCCGGTTGAGGACGAGATCGCCGGTGGACCCGAGGAACGGGGCGTCACCGAAGCAGAAGACGCCGCCGTCCGCCGCCACCAGCCAGTAGCCAAGCCCGGTGGGGGTGGTGGCCATCCCGACCACCGGCCGGTTGAGCCGGAGGCCGCCCGTCGAGCCGAAGTAGGGGGCGCCGCCGAAGCAGAAGACACCGCCGTCGGAGGCCCCGAAGTAGTAGCCGCCCTGCCGGCGGGCGGCCATACCGACGATCGGCCTGTTCAAGACGAGGGACGACACGTCCCCGAGGCCGGTGAAGTCCCCGAAGGAGAGCAGCCGGCCGAACGAGGTCACGACCCCGTATCCCTTTCCGTCGCCACTGGCGGCCATGCCGACCACCTGGCAATTGGTCAATGGCGAGCTGCAGGGGGGTGGAGGTGGCGAGGGAGGGGCCGGTGTCCAGCACGGCTCGTTCTGCTCGGCGGTGCTGTCGTCCTGAGCGTTGGCGGTGGTGCAGGACGGATCGATTTCCCATGGAGGGATGCACGCCACCACCCGGCAGACGATGCGCCCGATACAGTCCACGTCTTGATTGCATTGGCCGTACCGGAATTGCAGGCATCCGGTGAGGTACGAATTGCACCCGCTCGGACCGCAGCCGCAATTGGTCCCGTCACAGCCCGGCTCGCAGAAGCCGAACCCGTTGCCACAGCCGGTCTCGCACTGGCAGGTCGCGTTGCAGTCCATGTAGTACCGGGGACCGCCGCAGAAGGAAGAATTGTCCGCCTTCCACCAGCCGCCCATCACCGTGCCGGCCGGGCAGTAGTTGTACCCGCCGTTCACCGAGCAGCAGAACTCCGAGAACCCCGAGCAGCAGGTCGAGCCGCAACCGCAGGTGCCGTTACCGCAGCTGCAGACCAACCCGTAGGCCGTTCCCGGCTTGAGGACGAGGTCGAGCCCGGCTCCGATGGCTACCGCGCTGCCGGCGTAGGCGGAGCGGTTGATGAAGCTGCGTCGTGACAGCCGGGACTCGAGAAACCCCGACGCCCGCTCGACCAGCGTCATCGGTCCGGACGTCCGGCCGCCATCGTCATGGGCGCCGTCCGAGCGTGATCGAGGTGAGGTCGCGCGCCGCCTGCAGGTCGGCCAGGACGGAGACGACCAGGTAGGCCAACCAGGCGGCGAGAGCGGACACGGTGACGAGGGGGACCCCGTCCGCCGGCTGGTGGGCCAGGACCTGGAGCATCGAGCCGGCCGGATGGGCCACGGCGAAGCCGACCGCCGCGGCGCAGAGAGCGACGTCGACGGCGACGTGGAGCAGGGTCGCCGGGGTGTCCGGGGTGCCGAAACAGCCGCAACTGGCCAGCGACCCGCCGCTCGAGCGGGCGTACGCCACCACCACGGCGAAGCCGGCGTAGGACGCCGCCGCCAGCCAGGGCGCCGGGGAGCCGGGGATGGCCAGCGCCACCAGCCCGAGCGCCAGCTCGGCCAGGGACCCGGCCCGGACCAACCTCCGTACCCACTTCACCGGCCACCGGTTGACCGGCAGGGCGGCGAGGGCGCGTGCCGCGGCATCGGGGCGGACGGCCTTGCCCAGACCGGCCACTACCAGCAGGTAGCAAGCCGCCAGGTACAGGCCGATCAGTTCCACGGCAGGCCGCCGCTGGTCGCCAGGGGGAGGCCGGGCGGCTCTGGTAGTTGGCCGGCGGGAGCCACGGCCACCCGGGTGAGCAGCTGGTTCACCTTCGGGACGAGCGTGTCACGCTGGAGGTGGCTGCCGAGCACCACGTACAGCGTGAACGGCCGGCCGGCCTCGGTGAAGAACCATTGGGTCCCGGACTGTCCGGGAAGCCCGCGCCGCAGGGCATAGGGACGGAAGTCGGAGGGAGCGAGTGTGCGGGGCATCCCCTGCCGGGCGAACAGGCGCCGGCCCACGCTCTCGGGCCCGTACTCGAACAGCACGGTGAAGATGTCCGAGGCCCCGAGCAAGTTGACCGCGCCGCCGCCGAAGTCGCCCACCTGCTGCGGCAGGGGAATGGAGGCGAACTGGGCCACCGGATAGGGAGCGGCGCCGTCGCTCGAAGCTCGGGTGAAGATGCGTCCGTCGAACCCCGGCGGCAACTGTGCCTCGATCCCGTGCGCCCGTAGCGTCGCCACCGGTCAGCCGGCTCGACCGGCCGCGGCGCCCGCATCCGACTGGCTAGCGGATCGATCGCCGGCCATCGCTCCGTGGAGATCCTCGAGGGAGCGCGGGTACAGGCTCGGGTCGCCGGGATGGATGCCGGCCGCCAGCAGCTCGCCGTCGTTGGCCAATTCGCGTTCCGGGCCGTCGAGACCACGCACATCGGGTCCGCCGGACGTGGTGACGGTGAATCCGCCGGCGTCGGCCGCGGCGCGGCGGACCATCTCGACCACCTGGCGGACGTGGTTGGCCACCCCTTCCCCGATCCGCCGGCCCGAGCGGCCGTCGACGAGCACGAAGAACGGGGAGCCGGGCACCTCGTAATCGACCCAGGCGTCGGTGGACATGATGACCGTGAGGTCCCGATGGGCGTTCCCCGCCACGTCGGCCGGCACCTCGAGCTCGGGGCCCTTGGTGACCACGATCAACCGGGTGCGGGCCGGCAGGCCGAGTCGGTCGGGGTGCTCGAACGACCTCCAGAACCCGGCGCAGGTGGCACAGCCCGACGAGAGGAAGGCCAGCAAGGTGGCGTGGCCGGCGCGCCCCACCGACACCGCCAGCGCGTCACCGCCGGGGGTGACCCCGGCGACGGACGGCGCCGATGTCGAGCTCCGCTCACCGGGCAGGGGAGGGCCCATGGTGACCGGGACCCGGACCGCGCCTTCGTCCCCCGGCCCGTCCGTCCCCGGCTCGCCCACCCCCACCCCGAGGTCGTGCAACGCCCTCAGGATGTCGGCGTGGCTCCGTAGGAGCCCGGCCACGAGCACCGCCATGAGCAGGACGACGAGGCTGAGTACCACTGCCAATGCGACCATCGTGACCTCCAGGTGATCGTCGGAGGTGGTGCCCCATGCCGACAGCCTCCACCCGCGCCTCATGGTACGGAGCGGCGCGCGGCCACCGGTGCATGGCCCATGACGTCGGGATACGCGGGCCACCACCGGTCATCACTTGCCCGTCGGCGGTGTGACCAGGGTGATTGGCCGGGTCAGCCGGCCGTCGGTACCATGCCCCGCCGGCGGGCCCGTCGAGCGGGGTTCCGCCACCTTTGCTCCGGGCCCGCCTCTTTCAACGCATTGCTTCGGGCTCGCCCGTTTCAGGTAGAGGTGGCCGGCGTCGCTACGAGGTGCCTCCGGCTTCGGCCGCCTTGGCTTCGGCCGCCTTTCGGTACTCCTCGAGCTGGTCCAGGAGCGGCATCCGCTCCTGCCCGACGGTCGAGTCCAACCGGGCGGCGATCTCCTCGGGCGTCCATCTCCCGGATGCGTACATGGCGCGCACCTCGCGAGGCTGGTTCCACACCGCGATCTTCGGCCCGACCGACGTATAGACCTGACCGGTCACATGTTTGGCCCGGTCGGACAGCAGGTAGACGACCAGCGGCGCCACGTCCTCGGGGTCGCCCATCTCGGCCAGCTCCATCGGCACGTTGGCCGACATTCGGGTTCGGGCTACCGGGGCGATGGCGTTGGCGGTGATCCCGTAGCGCTGGAGCCCGGCGGCGGCGGAACGGACCAACGAGACGATGCCTCCCTTCGCCGCGGCGTAGTTGGCCTGGGCCACGCTGCCGGCGAAAGCTCCCGAGGTGAACGCCACCAGCGCGCCGCCACCGTCTTGCTTGCGCATCACGGCCGAAGCCGCCCGGAACACGGTGAAGTGCCCCTTGAGGTGGGTCTCGATGACGGCGTCCCACTCGTCCTCGGACATGTTGAAAAGCATCCGTTCGCGGAGGATGCCGGCCACCGCCACCACCCCGTCGATGCGGCCCCACCGCTCGACACCGGCACCGACGATCCTCTCGCCGCCGGCCATGGTGGTCACGCTCTCGGCCACCGCCACCGCCTGGCCGCCCGAGGCCACGATCTCGTCGGACAGCGCCTCGGCCACCTCGCTCTTCGGGTCCTCACCGGCCATCGACACCCCGATGTCGGCCACCACCACTCTGGCCCCCTCCGCCGACGCCGCCAGAGCCACCGACCGCCCGATCCCGCCCCCGGCCCCGGTGATCGCCACCACCTTCTCCCTCAGGAACTCGCTCATGTGCTGGTCGCCTCTTCCTCGCCCGTGTGTCGCTCGCCCGTGTGTCGCTCGCCCGTCTGCGGCCGGCGGTGTTGACCGAATACGAGAACCTGTTCTAGCGTCCTCTCCGGGCCATTGCCACCCCGGGTCTCGACGTCCCGGTTCCGGGCCCGTCCCCGGGGACGGGGAACCACGACGAGTGCCGCCGGCCGGCGCAGGGGGTCATCGCACACATGGGCGATCTTGGATTTTGGGCACTGGCACACGATGACCCGGACCACTTGGCCCTGGTGGCTCCGGACGGCGTCGAGTACCGGGCCGCCGACCTTCTCGGCCGGGCCAACCAGGTGGTGCACGCCCTGCGAGGCCTCGGGCTCCAACCCGGCGACGTGGTGGCCACCCTCCTGCCCAACGGCGTCGAGATGTTCGAGCTCTACTTGGCCGTCCTGCAGGCCGGCTGGTTCCTGGTGCCGATCAACCACCACCTCATCGGTCCCGAGGTGGCCTACATCCTCGACGACTCGGCGGCCCGGGCCTTCGTGGCCCACGAGCGCTTCGCCGAGGTGGCCCGAGCGGCGGCCGACGAGGCAGGACTACCACCCGGGGCCCGCCTGGCGGTGGGCGACATCGACGGCTTCGCCTCGTACGACGGCCTCCGTGGGGCCCAGCCCGTCGCCGACCCGGCCGACCGGACCATCGGCGACACCATGAACTACACCTCGGGCACGACCGGCAACCCCAAGGGCGTCTTTCGCCCGCTCAGCGGCCTCTCCCCCGAGGAGGCCGCCCTCGGGTTGTCCGGCATCCTCTTCCTGTTCGGCATCCAGCCCCAGGACGACAACGTGCACATCGTGGGCTCGCCGCTCTACCACACCGCGGTGCTGCGGTTCTCGGGAGCGTCGATCCACCTGGGCCACACCGTGGTCCTGATGGACAAGTGGGTCCCCGAACAGATGCTCCAGCTCATCGAGAAGTACCGGGTGACCACCTCCCACATGGTGCCGACCCAGTTCCACCGCCTCCTGGCCCTCCCGGAGGAGACCCGCGCCAAGTACGACGTCTCCTCCCTGCGCCACATGATCCACGCCGCCGCCCCCTGCCCGGTCGATGTCAAGCACAAGATGATCGACTGGTGGGGCGACGCCATCGACGAGTACTACGCGGCGTCCGAGGGGGGCGGCACCCTGGTCACCGCCAAGGAGTGGCTGGGCAAACCCGGCACCGTCGGCAAACCGTGGCCGATCTCCGAGGTCGCCATCTTCGACGACGAAGGCACCAAGGTCGAGGAGCCGAACGTCATCGGCACCGTGTACATGTCCATGCAGACCGGCGATTTCACGTATCACAAGGACGAGCAGAAGACCAGGAGCAACCGCATCGGTAAGTACTTCACGGTGGGCGACGTGGGACTCATCGACGAGGACGGGTACCTGTTCCTACGCGACCGCAAGATCGACATGATCATCTCGGGCGGGGCCAATATCTACCCCGCCGAGATCGAGAACGTGCTCCTTGGCTTCCCCAAGGTCGGCGACGTGGCCGTGTTCGGCATCCCCCATGAGGACTGGGGCGAGGAGATCAAGGCGGTGATCGAGCCGGCCGAGGGTGTAGCACCCTCGGCCGAGCTGGCCGAGGAGATCCTCGAGTACTGCTCGAGCCGTCTGGCCAAGTTCAAGACGCCCAAGTCGATCGACTTCACCGACGCCATGCCTCGCGATCCGAACGGGAAGCTCTACAAGCGCAAGCTTCGGGACCCCTACTGGGAGGGGCGCGAGAAGATCTGAAGACCGTTCACTCGGTCGGCTCGGGCACGCCGAGGAAGCCCGGGACGTCGGAGGCGGCACCGGGGCGCTCGGCCTCGGACCGCATGATCTCGAGCGTGGTCGGATCGGTTCCCTCGGCGTTGTCCTCGGCGATGGCGAGGAACCGGGTGGGCGGGAGCTCGATGAAGATCCCCTCCGCCTCGGCGGTCATCAGGTCGCCGTGGTACATGGCGGCCTCGGTGCGGATCTTGCGACCGGCCCGGCTCACGCAGCGGGCCTCGATCCGCAGGGGGGTGCGCAGCGGCGTGGGCTTGCGGTAGCGGACGGTGAGGGTGCCGGTCATGCCGGGGTGGCCGGCCACCATGTTGGCCGCTCCGAGCAACTCGTCGAAGGTCTCGGCGATGACCCCTCCGTGGACGCAGGTGGGCGGTCCCTCGTAGGGGTAGTCGAAGCACGCCTCGCCCCGGATCTCGCGGTAGGGCCGCCTCCCCGTCGACCAGCTCGACCCGCACCGGTGCGGACAGCGGATTGTCGAGACCGATGACCGGGCTGGTGGGGAAGAATTCCTGGGGCGGACGGCGAGATGTCGGGTTGCAGGCGGGGCAACCGGCCGGGCCCGGCCCGGCCGGCCATGCGGGCCGAGACCGACTCGAGCGCCCGGGCGGCCTCGGTCACGTCCTGGTCGTCGAACAGCCCGGCCACGGTCATGGTGATGACCGGACGGAGGGCGGCGGCCAGCCGCCTCCGGGGCCCGTCCTCACCCATCGGGCCCGGCACCGGGTCCGGGGCGCGGCTCGGCCCGGTTCCGGCGTCAGCGCCGCCCGATGACCGGCTCACCGGCGCTGGAACTGGGCCGGGCGCTTCTCGGCGAACGCCTTCTGGCCCTCCTTGGCGTCCTCGGTGGCGAAGATCGGCCACCCGATCTCGAGCTCCATCTTGAGGGCCTCCTCCTCCGGCACCCCCTCGGTGGCCTTGACCGAGGCCTTGATGGCCTCGACCGCCAGGGGGCCGTTGGCCCCGATCACCTCGGCGATCTCGAGGGCGCGTGTCGAGGGCCTTGCCGTCGGGAACGACCCGGCCGATGAGCCCGATCTCCTTGGCCTCCTGCGGCCGAGACCTCGCGGGCGGTGAGCAACAGGTCCATGGCCACGGTGAAGGGGATCTGGCGGCGCAGCCGCACGGTCGAGCCGCCCAGCGGGAACAGGCCGCGACGGGCCTCGAACACGCCGAACTTGGCCCCCTCACCGGCGACCCGGATGTCGGTGGCCTGGAGGATCTCGGTGCCGCCGGCCACCGCCCAGCCCTCGACGGCGGCGATGAGCGGCTTCTTCAGCGAGTAGTGGCGCAGCAGCGCCTTCCAGTGGAGGTCGGGGTCCTCGGCCATCCGTTGCTGGACCGACTCGTTGCCCGGGCCGGACATCGACTTGAGGTCCATGCCGGCACAGAAGGTGCCGCCGGCGCCGGTGAGGATGGCACAGCGGATGTCGTCGTTGGAGTCGATCTCCACCCAGGCATCGGCCATGCCCACCAGCATCGGGCCCGAGAGGGCGTTCTTGGCCTCGGGCCGGTTCATGGTCACCACCGCGGTCGGTGCCGCACGCGCTCGATAGGTCAGGTGTTCGGTGCCGATCACAGTGCTCCTCCCCTGGAACTGGGCGTGACGCGGCGTGGTGGGGCTTCCGCCGCGCCGAGCGATCGATGGACCGCCGCACCGGCCGCACCCGGCAGCCGGTGAGCCACGGCAGGTCGACTAGAACGCATTCTACTTTCTCCGCCGGAGGGCGGCGCCGGGACCGGACACCGCGACAGCCGGGCGCCAGGGCACCCCGGCGCTCACGGTGGCGTGGCCCAGGCCATACCGAGGACGGGCCGGCGTAGGGGCAGCCCACCCGTCGATCCCTCGAAGGCGGCGTCGCCGAAGGAGAAGATGCCACCGTCGAGGCCGCCAGCCAGTAGCCCTGCCCGGTCGGGGGTGGCGGCCATGCCGACCACCGGTTGGTTGAGCCGGATGGCCCCGGTCGAGCCGAAGAAGCGGGCGTCGCCGAAGGTGAAGATGCCGCCGTCGGCGGCCACCAGCCAGTAGCCCCGCCCGTCGCGGGTGGCGGCCATGCCCACGATGGGCCGGTTGAGCCGGATGGCCCCGGTCGAGCCGTAGAAGCGGGCGTCGCCGAAGGAGAAGATGCCGCCGTCGGCGGCCACCAGCCAGTAGCCCTGCCCGTCGGGGTGGCGGCCATGCCGACGACGGGCTGGTTGAGGTGGATGGCCCCGGTCGAGCCGTAGAAGCGGGCGTCGCCGAAGGAGAAGATGCCGCCGTCGGAGGCCACCAGCCAGTAGCCCTGCCCGTCGGGGTGGCGGCCATGCCCACGACCGGCCGGTTGAGGTGGATGGCCCCGGTCGAGCCGTAGAAGCGGGCGTCGCCGAAGGAGAAGATGCCGCCGTCGGCGGCCACCAGCCAGTAGCCCCGATGGTCGGGGGTGGCGGCCATGCCCACGACCGGCCGGTTGAGGTGCAGCGGCACCGGTCGAGCCGAAGAAGCTGGCGCCGCCGAACGAGAAGATGCCACCGTCGGAGGCCACCAGCCAGTAGCCCGGACGGGGCGGGCCGGAGCCGGGGGCCCGGGCAGGCCGGCCGGTCCCGCGAAGGCGTGGATCTGGTCGGAGGACGGGGCCAGGACCAGGCCGTCGGCGGCCGACGGGCGACGGGAAGTGACGAGGACGGAGCCGCCGATGGCGAACTGCTGGACCGCCACACCCGTGGCCGGCGTTCAGCGCGTAGAGGTTGCCGCTCTGCCGATCGACCACACCAGGCCGCCGGCCACGATGGGCGAGCCCTGGGCCCCGACTGCGAGGTGCGTCCACGATGGGCGGTGGGCGGGCGGTCACCGTCACGGCGTGGATGCCGTTGCTGCAGGGGACGAACAGGGTGCCGTTCGAGGTCGGCCGAACCCCCGTCGGGGACCGAGCAGAAGCCGGTGGTGAGGGCCACCTGGCCGCCGACATGCCACCGAGACCGGACTGGCGGAGCACGTAGGCGGTCGGTCGACTTGCCCACCTGGAACACCAGCCCGTTGGGCAGCAGCGCCGGGGCGGTCGAGCCGAGGTCGGCATCGCCGGCGTTGTCCTGGTACCAGAGCGTGGGGGCGAACGTAGTCGAGCAGCTGCATGGTCGGGCTCAGCTCGAGCACGCCGTCGCTGTCGTCGTAGGTGTCGCCGGCACTGTGGCTGGCGCTGTTGCCGGTCGCCACCCAGACGTTGCCCTGGGCGTCGATCGGCGGGGCGGCGCCTCCCATCCACACCGCGCCCTGGCTGTCGCCGGGCGGCGGCCACCTGAGATGGACGGGGTCGAACCGTCCTCGGGGGCCGAGACCACCAGCCCGTGGTAGGGCTCGCAGTCACCGGCGTTGCCGCCGAAGCCGATGATCGACCCGGCCGTCGGTGAGGGCGAGCGACGCCCGCTGCAGCTGGAACGCCGGTTCGGAGACCGGGTCGATCACCTCGTCGAGCAGGACGGCCCCGGTGTAGAGGTCGAGTCCGATCAGACGGTGGCTGGTGGCGCCGCCGGGGACGCCACGGTCGCCACCACGAAGATCTCGCCGGGGCGGTGTCGATGACCGGGGTGCGAGTGATCCCGACGGTCGGGTGCGATGTCGCCGCACAGGCCCGGCGACCGTGGACGGGATCGAACGGGGTGCCCAGGTGGTTCGACCACAGGACCGCCCGGTGTCGGCGGCCAGGGCGTAGACGCGTGTCGTTCTCGGTGGCGGCGAACACCCGGCCGGCGAACACCAGGGGCTGGCCGTAGAGCTGTCCGTCGAAGGTCGGGGACGTCCATGCCGGCGTGGCCGGGGAGAAGGAGTTGCCCGATGCGTCGACGCCGCTCCGCAACGGGTCGTGGTCGAAGGTCGTCCAGTCGGATGCGGCGGCGACCGCGGACGGGCGGCTCAGCACCGCCAGCGCCACGCGGCGCTCGGACGGGCCAGGGCGGCGAAGGCCAGAACCACCGCCAGGGTCAACGCCAGACCGGCCGCACGGGCGCGGACGGCCGAGTGGCCCGACCCTGGCGCTACCGTGCACCCTCCACTTCTATCCGACGTGGACGTCATTACGCCATGCCGGGCAGAGCGAGGGCCCTCCGGCGACGAGGGAGCGACCGGCGGTAGCCAGCGGGTGACCCCGCGCGATGGGCGCAGAGGACTCAGATCCGCTCGATGATGGTGCCGGTGGCCAGCGCGCCGCCGCAGCACATGGAGACGAGGGCCAGGTTCTCGTCGCGACGCTCGAGCTCGTGGAGGACGGTGGTGATCAGGCGGGCGCCGGTCGATCCGACCGGGTGGCCGAGGGCGATGGCCCCGCCGTTGACGTTGACCTTGTCCCAGTCCACCTCGTGCACCTTGCCCCAGGACATGACCACCGAGGCGAAGGCCTCGTTGACCTCGAAGAGGTCGATGTCGGCCATGGTCATCCCCGCCTTGCGCAAGCACGTCGGCGGTGGCGGCGATCGGTCCGTCGAGGTGGTAGTAGGGGTCGGAGCCGACCAGGGTCTGGGCCACGATGCGGGCCCGAGGCCGCAGTCCGGCCTCGGCGGCCCGCGCGTCGGACATCCACAGGACGGCGGCGGCACCGTCGGAGATCTGCGAGCTGTTGCCGGCGGTGTGCATCCCGTCGGGCAGCACCGGCTTGAGCCCGGCCAGCCCCTCACGGGTGGTGTCCCGCGGGCCCTGGTCCTTGCTGACCAGGGTCTTCTCGCCGGTCGGACCGTCGGGGCCGACCACCGGCGCCTCGAGCGGGGCGATCTCGCGGTCGAACCGACCCTCGGCCACGGCCACGGCCGCCTTACGCTGGGACTCGAACCCCAGCCAGTCGACGTCGTCGCGGGTGATGCCGTACTTGCTCGGCGATGCGCTCGGCCGCGCCGAACTGGTCGGGCATGTCCCAGGGGAAGTCCTCCGGCCGGGACCGGCCCGGGCCGTTGAAGGCGTTGGCTCCGAGACCGACCCGGCTCATGGCCTCGACGCCACAGGCGATACCGGTGTCGATGGCGTCGGCGCCTGACCAGGTTGGCCACGAAGTGGTTGGCCTGCTGGGCCGAGCCGCACTGGCAGTCGACGGTGGTGGCGGCCACCTCGTAGGGCAGGCCCTGGCTCAGCCAGGCGGTGCGGGTCACGTTGGAGGCCTGCTCGCCGGCCTGGGTGACGCAGCCGCCGACGATCTGCTCGACCTCGCCGGGATCGATGCCGGCCCGCTTGACCAGCTCGACCTGGGCGTTGCCCAGGAGCTCGGCCGCATGGAAGCCGGACATCCACCCGTTGCGCTTGCCGATCGGGGTGCGGACTGCTTCGACGATCACTGGTTGGGCCATGTGCGATCCCCCTTGGAGGTCTCGTGTGGTGAGGCGTCTCGTGCGGACAGGAGCGAGGCACCGAATCCGCCCGTCCTACGTCCACAAGTATAGAACTGGTTCTAGGCGGCTCCGATCTGGGCGGGCAAATCAGGGCCCGTCGGCCACACGCACCGGGCCGAGAGCATCCGGATGACCGTCGATCCAGTCTTGGGCAAACGGGCACAGGGGCACGATGTCCAGTCCGTCACGGAGGGCCCGGGAGATAGCCGCCTGCACCAGCATTCCCCCGACTCCCCGACCGCCCAGCTGCTCGGGCACGCCGGTGTGGATCAGCACCAGGGAATGGCCCTGCAACTCGTACTGGAGCTCGGCCCGGTATCCGTCGGCGACCAACTCGAACCGGTCGAGGTCGGGCCGGTCGACAACCTCCATCGGTGACTCCTCCATCGCCGTTCCCTCCTCGATCCGCATCCTTCGCCCCTCTGGCGTCGGCAGCAAACGCCGGCCCTCCGGATCCCATTCCCTGCCGCGAATCAGGAAGGCACCGGTCAGGGCCTGCCCGTAGCATGATCGGATGTCGGTCATCGCGCCAACGGGCAGCCGGTGAACGACCTTTTGCTCGCGCTGGGCCTGCTCATCGTCGTGCTCACCTCGGCCAGCGTGCTGTTCACCATCGTGCTTCCCCGCGAACCCCGGCGGCTTCGAGCGTCTGTCCACGCTGGTCAACCGCTCGGTCCGGCTGGTCTTCGTCGGCCTGAGCCGGTTGGCCCGGTCCTACGAGGGCAAGGACGTGGTCCTGGCGTCGACGGCGCCGGTGTCGCTCATCGCCCAGCTGGCCCTGTGGGCCGGGTGCTTCGTCGTGGGGTTCGCCCTCATGCTCGAGCCGGTCACCCACGGCTTCGCCTCGGCACTGTCGCAGGCGGCCGGCTCGATGTTCACGGTCGGCACGGTCGACCTCGCCGGCCCCCCCGATCGGGCCCTCGACATCGCCGCCGGGGCCATCTGGGTGGTGATCGTGGCCCTCCAGATCGCCTACCTGCCGGCGCTCTACGGGGCGTTCAACCGACGCGAGAACCTCGTAGCCATGCTGGAGAGCCGCGCCGGGATCCCGGCGTGGGGGCCGGAGCTGCTGGCCCGCCATCAGCTGGTCGGGATCATCGACGCCTTGCCCGACTTCTACGCCGACTGGGAGGCATGGTCGGCGGACGCTGGCCGAGAGCCACACCACCTATCCGGTCATGCTGCTCTTCCGCTCACCCGAGCCCTGGTTCTCGTGGCTCATCGGACTCATTGCGGTGCTGGACGGGGCAGCCATGCACTTGTCGCTCGCCCCGAGCACGGCCACGTCCCAGGCTCGCCTGTGCCTCCGCATGGGTTTCACCGCGCTCAACCGGATCGCCACCGCTCTGCACTGGCACGTCGACCCCGATCCCAACCCGGAAGGGCCGATCGTTCTCACCTACGACGAGTTCGACCAGGCGGTGAGCATGCTCGAGGGCGTCGGGTTCCCGATGGAGCGCACCGCCGAAGAGGCCTGGCCCGACTTCCGCGGCTGGCGGGTCAACTACGAGACCGTCGCCTACCGGCTGGCCGACCGGTTGACCGCACCGCCGGCGCCGTGGTCGGGACCCCGCAAACACCTCAAGGCCGCTCCGGTCGCTCCGAGACGCCCGCCCCAACACGCGCCGAGAGCACCGGCCAGTGGCCGGACGACGATGCGAACGTCCGGCGACGGTCGTCGGCGGACCGGCTCTGGTTGAGCTCGCCTGACGAGGCCAGTGAAAGCCCGACCTCGTCAGGAGCAATCCTCTCGCTCGACGCGACCAGCCGCTCCATTCGCCAGTAGTTTGTGCACACCGAGGTTCGGGCCCTGACAACGGGCGTGAGCTGCAAAGGGGGGATGGGTATGGCGCGCAATGGCCGGGCCCGGCCGTGCCTGGCCCGGGCCGGCAGCAACGTCGCCGCTGTGATCTGGGCGGTCGCAGTCCTCGCCGCGACAATTGCGGTGGCAGGGGTGCTGAGCCCACCGGCCGGAGCGACAACGGCCGCGGCGCTCACCGTGACGCCCTCAACCGGCCTGGTCGACAACCAGACTGTCTCGGTCGTCCTCACCGGAGCCAGCCCCGGCAGCACGTACGTGGTCGCCGAGTGCGATCCGACCGCGTTCACACTCCTCGGCCGTGGGCAATCACCGTCGGACGGTTGCGATGCGCGTCACAACGCAGTGGTGACCGTGGACGCCGGCGGCGCGGCGACCACCACTCTGCACCCGCAGGCCGTCCTGACCACGGCACTCGGAGCGAGCGACTGTCGTTCCATGCAGTGCTTCATCGCTGTCGAGTCGGTGTACTCGACCGGCGGACCGGCCGTGCTGGTCGACGACATCACCTTCTCGGCCGCTGCCTGTTTTGCTCCCAACGCCTGCATCCAGCCGGCTGACTCGTGGGATCCGGTGCTGGGCGGACCGCTCATGCGGTCGGCACCCGGCGGGACGGCGACAGCGGGGCCTGCCAGCCCAGCGGCAACGGCAAGCGCCGGGGCGGGCCTCGGCAGGTCGGCCACACCCGGCCGCCCGGCGGTGCTCGAGGTCCCTGCGGGTCGGGTCGGCGATCTCACCGCAGCCGGGGCGGTCACCGGTCCGTACACCGCCTCCTTCCCCCCACCGGTGGTGCCGGCGACCCCGCTGGCCGGCGAGGGGCTGCTCCGCCTGGCCCTGTCCGCCCCGTGGACCTCGTGGGGAGGCCGCGTCCCCAGCTCGACAGTGGTCGACGTGACCCTCACCGACCTCACGCGGTCGCTCACCGTCGGCACACAGCAGTTCGTGCTCTTCGCCGGCGTCCGCCCGTTCACCTATGCCGGGTTCACCGGGCCGGTAACCACCGCCGACCTGTATCGGGTGACGGTTGCCGCCGAACCGTCGCACGCCCTGGGGGGGCTTTCGTGGCCTCTGGGGACGAGGACGCCCCGAGCCGACGTGGTCGACGCCGAGCTGGAAGTGGTCGGCGCGAACAACCCGCAGTACCTGGTCAGCGCGTACGCGCCCGTGATGTACGGGCGATCCACCTCGGCCCTCCACGACGTGCCGCTGCTGGTCGACGCCACCGCCACGGCCGAGGGTGGCGGGACCACCCGGCTCTCCTACACGGTCATCTGGAGCCATGAGGACGCCGGCACCGGCTTCGTTCCCTTCCTCGAATGGGGTACCTGGGGACGCATGACCGACATCGAAGACGCCATCTCCTTCACGGTTGCAGTGGACGGTACGACCTCGGGGGCCAGTTACCTGTGGGGTGGCGAGCCGCCCACTGGCTTCCCCGACAGCCAGGGCGCCATTCAGGAGGTCGACGTTCCCTTTTCCGGGTCGTGGGACGGTCATCATCCGATCCTGCGTGACGCCACGGGAAACAATGACTTCTCCGACTCTGGCACCACGCCGTTCCGGTTCCAGCTGGCCCCGGTGCCGGGACCGGGTGCCGGCCAGACCCGGGAGTCGGTGATGGACGCCAACCCCTTCACCTACCAGATCTCTGGCGAAGAGGTGGCTCGGTGGTACGGGGATGTGTCCGCCGACCCCCGGTCTCCCGAACCCGGCGACGCCCGCCAGTACGCCACCATCGATCTCAGCGCGTCGGGAACCGGCGTCGCCTCGCTCGCCGTCGAGCTGCAACTGGCCGGCGGACCGACCTGGTACGCCAGCGACTTCCATTCGGGTTACCCGGCGCACGGTACCGGCCACTTCCGCACGGTGGTCAAGCTACCGACCGGGTGGCAGGCCCAGCCGATCAGCGGTGTGCGCATCCAGGCGTACCCACCCTCGTCCGCCCCGTCCGTCACCGTCGACGGCCTCAGCGTGCTGGCCCTGCAATCGGACTGGAGCCTGACCAGCGAGGCCGTTCCACCTCCCACCGTGGTTGCCGGGTTCACCGCCATACCGCCGGCCTTGAATGTGTCGGCGGCGTCGGGCACTCCGCAGGTCGTGAGCGCCGGACGCTCGGTGCGAAGCTTGACGGCAGTGGTGACCAGCTCCCTGGGCGCTCCGTTGGGCGGGGTGCCGGTCACCTTCTCGGGTGGAACAGGCGGTCCCATCTTCGACCGCTGCAACTGCATATCCCTGACCGTTCTGACCGACTCGCGGGGGTTGGCATCGAGTGGCCGGGCCACCGCCCCTTCTGCACTCGGCCCACGGCTCCTGACGGCGTCGGTGCCGGACGCGACCACGCCACCGGCCACCTACCATCTGTCGGTGAGACGATGATGGGACGGGCAAGGGACGAGCCGCTCGACCTCACCGTGGTGGCGGTCCCCCTGTACTTCGGGAGCATGGCCGCCGAATACCTCTGGCTGCGACACCAGGCGGCCACCCGGGGACCGACGGCCGGCGACTACGAGCGGCGCGACACGGTGGCCAGCCTGGCCATGGGGGTGGGCAGCCTGGTGGCGCCACTCGTCGTCCCGAGGTTGCTGCGACCCTTCACCCCGGGACGGGGCCGCTACGGCAGAGCGCTGGTCGTGGGGGCCGCCGGAGCAGCTGCGGTCACGACCGTCGCCGACATCGTCGCCCGCCGGGCCGGCGGACCGCGGTGGACCGACCCAGGGGAGGACGGCCCGCCTCCCCTCCCCGACGCCGGCGGGGCGGTGGCCGATGACGGTTTGCCCTCCGTCGCCAAACCCGCCAAGCCCGCCAAACCCGGCAAGCCCGCCAAAGCCGCCGAGTCCGCCAAGGCCGCCCACGTGCGGTCCAGTGCCCGCCGGGTCGCCTCCGTCACCGGGGTCACCGCGGTCATCACCGGAGGAGTGGCGGTCACCACGGCCTGGGCCGAGGCCACCGCGCCACACCGCCTGTGGCGGCGCCGGGTCCTCCGCCTCCGCCGGAGCGGACCGGTGGCGCTGGCATTGGCCATCGCCGGCTGGGACTTCATCTACTACTGGAACCATCGGTTCATGCACGAGAGCCGGTACATGTGGGCACTCCACGTCGTTCACCACTCGAGCGAGCGCTACAACCTCTCGACCGCCCTCCGGCAACCGGTGGCGGATGCGCTGGGGACCACCGTGCCCTACGGGGCACTGTGCCTGTTCGGCATTCCCCCCGGCCTGGTGGGCACGGCCCACGGCGTCAACCTGCTCTACCAATTCTGGATCCACACCGAGACCATCGGCCGGCTGGGATCTCCCGAAGCGGTGCTCAACACTCCGTCACACCACCGCGTCCACCACGGGTCGAACCGGCAGTACCTCGACCGTAACCACGGCTCCATCCTCATCGTGTGGGACCGCCTGTTCGGCACCTTCGAGCCCGAAGGCGAAACGGTGGTGTACGGGTTGACCAAGAACATCAAGACGTTCAACGTCGGCCGGATCATCACCCACGAGTACGCGGACATGCTGCGCGACGTGGCCGGCGCCACCAGCTGGGCCGAGCGTCTCTCCTACGTGCTGCGGGGACCGGGATGGGCCACCCGGCATCGGGCCGAGCTCGCCTCGATCGCCACGGGCCACCCACAGCCGGCATGACGGCACAGGACGCCGACACCGCCTTCGGTGGCCCGTCCCGGGCCCGACCCTCCGGGCGGCGCTTGGCGGGACGCCGAGTGCTCGTGGTCGGAGCGGGAGGGCCGAAGGACCCCGCTGAGCTGGCCGCCAACGGTCAGGCGATCGCCATCGTGGCCGCACGGGAGGGCGCCCAGGTGGCGGTGGGCGACGTCGATCCCGACGCCGCCGCCCACACCGTGGACGTCATCACCGGCCGGGGGGGAACCGCAACCGCGGCGATCGGCGACGTCCGCGACGCGGCGGCGTGTGAGCGGCTGGTGGCCGACGCCACGGGCGCGATGGGATCGATCGACGGACTCGTCCTGAACGTCGGCATCGGTAGCGGCGTGGGACTGGCCGGTACCAGCGCCGAAGCGTGGGACGACGTACTGGCCGTCAACCTTCGATCGCATTTCCTGGTGGCCCGCAGTGCCATGCCCCAATTGGATGGCGGGTCGATCGTGTTCATCGGTTCGGTCGCCGGCCTACGGCCCGGAACGTTCTCACCGTCGTACGACGCATCCAAGGCCGGACTCATCGGGCTGTGCCGGCACGTCGCCATGGAGGGCGCACGCCGGGGTGTCCGCGCCAACGTCGTGGCACCCGGCCTGATGGACACTCCGATGGGCCGACGGGTCACCGGTGCCCGACCCCGAGCGCGACCGGATTCGTATCCCGCTGGGCCGACAGGGCACCGCCTGGGAGGTGGCCTCGGCCACGATGTTCCTGCTCTCCGACGAAGCGAGCTACATCACGGCCCAGGTGCTGGCGGTCGACGGTGGTCTCAGCTCACTCCCGGCGCCGACGGGAGATCGGTGAAGGCCGGAGGGGGACCATCGGAAGGTGGCAACGGTGACGTCGGGGCCAGGTACCCACGGGTCCGTCGCCCCAGCTCGACCTCCCGGTCGAGCATGAGGCGGGCCTGGCCGGCGTCACGGTACTTGGCCCGGGTCTTGACCGGCCCCCGGGTCGAGTCGAGGTGCACGGTGGCAAGGCTCAGCGCCCGCTGCAGCGGCCCGGCACTCAGGCGGACGCTCTGCGTCCGTTCGTGGGGCACGACGTCCACCGTGCGGGAGAGGAGCCCGTGGCGGACCACGAACACCCGCTGGTCCGACCCGGCCCACTGCCCCCTCCACCACAACGGCGCCCGCAGTGCCGCCCGGGCCGGCGGGCGAGACAGCGGTACGGCGTCGATGTCCATCCCACCCAACACCCAACCGACCAGGGCGAGGGCGATAGGCCCGGTCGGTGACGGGGACCAGCATGGTCGACTTCGAGTTGGCGCTGCCGGCGTAGCCGGCCACGTTCATCCGGACCTGCGCCCAGCCGAAGGGGCGCCACGACATCGGCTGGTGGACCAGGATGGCCTGGATGCGTCCGGGCGGCACGGTCTGGCGGCTGGTCGAAAGGAGCCCGTGCCGGATGCGCAACCCGTCGGGCGAGTCGGAGATGGTGAAGTCCCACAGGGTGCTGACCCGGCGCCAGATGGCGTGCAGGATGACCACGGTGAAGGACACGGAGAGGGCCACCCCGAGGCCGATGGTGGGCCGATGGCCGTTGGACTGGCCGAGCAGGCCCAGCGCCGGGCCGACCAGCAGCAGCACCAGACGCCACGAGACCATCTCCAGCAGCACGGCCCGGACCAGCCGGCCGTGGGGGACGCTGAGCACGGGTCGCTCGGGGGCTTCGGCGACGGCCTGGTCGGCACCGGCCGACCGGCCGAGCAGGTCGGCGCGCAGGGCGCGGGCCACCGGAAGGGCCAGATAGCGGAGCCGGACGGCGACGCGTTCGGTGCCGGCCGTGGTCACCTTGAGCTCGGCCAGGCCGAAGATCCGGGCGGCGAGCGGCTCGAGGAGGTCGACGCTCTGCACCCGGTTGAGCCGGACCCGCTTGGACTGCTTCTGGAGAAGTCCGTAGTCGATGCGAAGCTCCCGTCCGAGGAGGTGATAGCGGGTGACGGCCACATTGACGCAGCCCCGGACCACCACGGCCACGGCCACGGCGGCGTAGATGGCGTACGGAACCCAGTTCGACCCCGCCCTCACCGGTGCGCTGCCGGATCAGGCTGAAGAAGGCGAAAACGGCCACCAGACCGAGCACGCGGCCCCCGAGGGCGATCGGGGTGAGCGGATGGAGGCGAAAGACCTCCTCGCCCCGATGGTCGGCTGGCCGGTCCGGGCCCGGTGGCTCAGAGGCCGCTGGCATGAGCCTCGCCCAGCTCGGTGAGCCGGTCACGCAGGCGGGTGGCGGTGTCGGGTGTGAGCCCGCAGCACCTTGGCGTCGGTGGTGGCCGCGGCGGTGTGCAACTTGACGTTGACCAGGCCGAAGGACCGCTCGATGGGACCGGCTTCGACGTCGACGAGCTGCATCCGGCCGTAGGGCACCACGGTCAGTTTCTTGAACAGGGCACCATGGGTGACCAGGAGGTCGTCGGCTCGCTCGACGTAGCCCCACGAGCGTTGGTTCCGTCCGATCGAGATCCAGGCCAGGGTCAAGAGACCAGCGCGGCGATGGCCACGGACAGGCCGGCGGTGGGCGACGCCACGGCGCAGGCGCCGGCGGCGGCCGCGGCGAGCGGCACGCCGACGCTGGCGAGCACCGTTCGGCGCATCCGGGACAACCGCGGTGACACCCGCTGCCATGTGTGGTCCCGGGGCGGGGCGAACGGGCTCTCCATTTCACCCGACCCTATCGGGCGGCGCGCGCGCCACCCGATCGGCCTCACCGGGCGCGCCGTTCCGGCCCGTGCCTATCATGCCGGTCGGACACCGCCGAGCGAGGAGAAGATGATGGCCATCGACGTCAGCGGCCAGCGGGTACTGGTGACAGGAGCGTCCTCGGGCATCGGTGCCGGGTTGGCCGAGGAGTTCGCCCGCCGGGGTGCGACCGTGGGCATCTGCGCCCGACGCCAGGGTCGTCTCGACGACGTGCTGGCCCGCTGCCGCGTCCATGCCCCCGAGTCACGACGTTGGGTCTGCGACCTGTCACGACCGGCTGAGGTCGACGCCCTGGCCGCCGAAGCCGTGGCCGAACTCGGTGGCGTCGACATCCTGGTCAACAACGCCGGTATCCCCAAGCGGCGTCACGTCTCGAAGTTGGACATGGCCACCGTCGAGTCGGTGATGGCCATCAACTACCTGAGCCCGGTGCGGCTGACCCTCGACCTGCTCCCCCACATGCTCGGCCGGGGCAGCGGTCGCATCATCAACATCTCGTCGGTAGCCGCCACGCTCAGCTCTCCGGGCGAATCCGCCTACGACGCCTCCAAGGCGGCTCTCAGCGCCTTCAGCGAGTCGATGGCCGTCGACCTGTGGCAGAGCGGCATCAAGGTGCTCGTCGTCTACCCCGGGCTGGTCGACACCGAGCTGTTCTCCCTGCCCGACAACGACCCGGTGATCGCCGCCGTGGACGCGGTGCCGGTGAGTGAACTGGTGGACGGGGTCTTCGGCGCACTGGAGGCCGGCGCGGTGCAGGTGTACGTGCCGGCCTACTTCGGCGAGCTGGCGTCGGGCAAGGCGGCGGACGTGGCCGGCTTCCTGTCGGGCACCGCCGCCTACGTGGCGTCCCACGCCGGTCCCGGCTGAGGCCCGACCGGGCGCGGGGACCGAAGGCTGGGGCTCGGGCGGACGACCCGGGGCGGCTGTCAGCCGAGCAGGTGCTTGGCGATCACGACCCGCTGGATCTGGTTGGTCCCCTCGTAGATCTGGGTGATCTTGGCGTCGCGCATGAAGCGCTCGACCGGGAAGTCGTTGGTGTAGCCGTAGCCGCCGAGGAGCTGCACGGCGTCGGTGGTCACGGACATCGCCGTGTCGGAGGCGAAGCACTTGGCCATGGCCCCGATCGTGGTGAGCTCCCGTCGGGGTCGCCGGCGTCGATCAGCCGAACAGGCGCGGTAGACGAGGGTGCGGGCCGCCTCGGTGCGCATGGCCATGTCGGCCAGCATGAAGCGCAGGCCCTGGAAGCTCGGCGATGGCCTGGCCGAACGCCCGTGCGCTCCTTCATGTAGCGCGGCGGCGTGGTCGATGGCCCCCTGGGCGATCCCGACGGCCTGGGCTCCGATGGTCGGGCGGCTGCGGTCGAGGGTGTGCATGGCGATGGTGAAGCCCTGGCCCTCCTCGCCGACGAGGTTGCGAGCCGGCACCGCGGACGTCGTCGAAGGACGACTCCGCCGGTCGGGCTGCCGCGCAGTCCCATCTTGTGCTCGAGCTTGGCCACCTCGACCCCCCAGTCGGCCTCGACCAGGAAGCAGCTGATGCCACGGTGCCCGGCGTCGGGGTCGGTCTTGGCGAACACGGTGTAGATGTCGGAGACGCCGGCATTGGTGATCCAGTACTTGGTCCCGGACAGGACGTAGTGGTCGCCGTCGCGGACGGCCCGGCAGCGCATGGCGGCGACGTCGCTGCCCGGCGTCGGCCTCGGACAGGCAGTAGCTGGCCTGGTGCTTCCCCGACGCCACCCGCGGGAGGTAGCGTCCGCTTGAGCTCCTCGGAGCCCCAGTTCATGACGGGCATCATGCCCAGCTTGGAGATCAGCAGGGTGACGCTCGTCGAGGCGCAGACCCGGGCCAGCTCCTCGACCATGATGGCCTGGGTGACGTGGTCGGCGCCGGCGCCGCCGTACTCGATCGGGATCCCGAGGGCGGGGAGCTCCATGCTCCACGCAGGCCTTGAAGCTGTCCCAGGGGAACGATGGCCTCCCGGTCGACCTCGCCCGCGTGGGGGGCGATGCGGTCCTCGCGCGAACTGGCGCAGAGCGCTCGCGGAACTCCCGCTGGGTGTCGGTCAGGGCGAATGCCGTGGCGTCCACTGCCGGTCCAAGCTATCGCCGGCAGACCGGCTGGCCGGCTGGCTCAGTCCGCAGGCTCAGGCAGGCGTCGAGACGAGCTCGTGCCACCGCCCGAAGTCGGGTCGGCCACCTGCTCCGGGTCGTGCAGTCTCGAAGCGCCTCCTCGGGGCCACGCACGTCGACGATGGCCGGCGCTGGCCTCGTAGTGGTGGGCGCGCCGCCGGAACAGAGGGTCACGCCAGGCCACCAGGTCGGCCGGCGGCGTCGCCGAGGAACCCGAACAGGACGAGGGCCAGCTCGACGTCCGGGCCACCGGCGCCCGCCCGAACAGAGAGGCACGGGCACTGGCCACGGTCGGCAGCCCACCATGCGCGTCCTCGGCCGGTGACGCCGGAGGGAGCTGAAGCCGGTCGTCGAAGAGTCGTGGGCCACCAGGAGGGCGTAGCCCTGGTCGGGACCGGGGACGCCCGATCTCGCCGCCCCGGGGCTGGGCGGTGCCAGGAGCTCGGACGGCGGGTCTGCGCCAGTCAGCCGGCGTCCGCAGCCGGTAGGCGGGGCGGACCTGGTCGGCCTCGACGATGGGCACAAAGCTGGGTTGGGTCATCTGCTCCGGGCCGACGTTGGTGCGTCGTGCCGCCACGCCGGCGGATCGGGGCGACGGCACGGAGCAGACCGTAGACGATCGAGTCGAAAAGGGCCTGCCAGGAGGCCTCGATGATGTTCTCCGACACGCCGATCGTCGTCCAGACCGACCTCGCCGTCGGTGGTGTCGATGAGGACCCGCGTGACCGCCGCGGTGCCCGGCCGGTGTCGAGGACGCGGACCCGGTAGTCGACCAGGTGGATGCCCGACAGCACCGGATAGCGCGAGCCGATGGCCTGGCGCAGGGCCGAGTCGAGGGCGTTGACCGGTCCGTTGCCCTCGGCCGTGGCCACCACCCGGTCGTCGCCGACACGGACCTTCACCGTGGCCTCGGTCAGACTGGTGCCGTCGCCGTGGTCGGCGATGACCCGGAACGACTCGAGCTCGAAGAAGTCGGGCTCCCATCCGGTGGCCCGGCGGAGCAGCAGCTCGAGGGAGCCGTCGGCCACTTCGAAGTGGTAGCCCCGGTGCTCGAGGCGTCTTCAGCGTGTCGAGCACCGCCGGCCAGGGCGTCGGAGTCGAGCTTCGAGGCCGAGCTCCTCGGCCTTGAGGGCCAGGGTCGAGCGGCCGGCCATCTCGGAGACCACGAAGCGGGTGCCGTTGCCGACCAGCTCGGGAGGGACGTGCTCATAGGCGTCCGGCGGCGGGCGATGGCGCTGGTGTGGAGCCCGGCCTTGTGGGCGAAGGCGGCGGCGCCCGACGTAGGGCTGCTGAGGGTTGGGCGCGATGTTGACCAGCTCGGCGATGTGGTGCGAGACCGGGCGTGATGAGCTCGAGGCGGTCGGTCGGGATGGTGCGGACGCGGAGCTTGAGCGACAGGTTGGGGATGGCGGCCGACAGATCGGCGTTGCCGGTCCGCTCGCCGTAGCCGTTGACGCAGCCCTGGACGTGGGTGGCGCCGGCCCGGACGGCGGCAACGAGTTGGCCACGGCGCAGCCGGAGTCGTTGTGGAAATGGACCCCGATCTGGCACTCGAACTCGGCCACGACGCCGTGGCCACGATGCGCTCCACGTCGTGGGGCAAGGTCCCACCGTTGGTGTCGCAGAGCACCAGGGTCTCGGCACCGGCCTCTTCGGCGGCCCGCAGGACGCGCAGCGAGAATTCCGGGTTGTCCCGGTAGCCGTCGAAGAAGTGCTCGGCGTCGAAGAAGACTCGCAGGTCGTGCCGGCGGAGGAACGCCACCGAGTCGGCCACCATGGCGACGGCCTCGTCCAGCGTGGTCCGCAGGGCGTCGGTGACGTGCATCTCCGACGCCTTGGCCACGATGCAGACCGCCTCGGTGTTGGCCTTCGACCAGGTGGCGCAGCGACCTCGTCGTCCTCGGCGCCGCACCCCGGCGCGGCGGGTCGAGCCGAAGGCCACCAGGGTGGCCGTGGACAGGCGCGAGCTCGGCCGGGGCCCGGGCGAAGAACTCCTCGTCCTTCGGATTGGCGCCCGGCCAGCCCACCCTCGATGAAGGTCACCCCGAGATGGTCGAGCTGCTCGGCCACCCGCAGCTTGTCGTCGACGGTCAGCGAGAGTCCTTCCTGCTGGGAACCGTCGCGCAGCGTGGTGTCGAAGATGTCCACCGCGTCGGGCAGGTCGGGCAGGTCGAAGTCGTGACCGCCCCCCGGGATGGGACCTCCCTCCCGGCTTGCCGCGGGCATGGGCACGCTGGCCCGGGTCAACGGGTGGGAGGCTCCGGCCCTCCCATGGGTGTGGGCATGCCCGTGCCCGGCCGGCGGCGCGTCCCGAGCGTCGGACCGTCACTCGACATGGTCGAGCCAGTCCTTGTACCGGTCCACTTCGCCTCGCACGGTGGCGAAGTAGGTCGCTTGGATCTTCACGGTGATGGGACCGGGCCGGCCGTCCCCGACCGTCCGGTCGTCGACTGCCCGGATGGGCACCACCTCGGCCGCCGTGCCGGTGAGGAACGCTTCGTCGGCGGTGTAGAGGTCGGTGCGGACGAGCGGCTCGTGGACACCTCGTAGCCGAGGTCGCGGGCGATGGTCTCGACCGACTGCTGGGTGATCCCGGCCAGGGCGCCGGAATCCGAGGTGGGCGGGGAGATCAGCCGCCCCTTCGGACGATGAAGATGTTCTCGCCCGTGCATTCGCTGACCTTCCCGTCGGGAGCGAGCAGGATGGCCTCGTCGTAGCCGGCCTTCAACGCCTCGACCTTGGCCAGCGAGGAGTTGATGTACATGCCGGTGCCCTTGGCCGCGGTCGGGACGGCGTTGGGATCATGGCGCTGCCATGAGCAGATCTTCAGTCGAGATCCCGTTGGCCACTCCCTCGTCGCCCAGATAGGTGCCCCAGGGCCAGGCGGCGATGGCCACATTGACCGGGCAAGGGAGCGGGTTCAGTCCCATCTCGCCGTAGCCGAGGAAGACGAGGGGCCGGATGTAGCACCCGTCGTCGAGCCGGTTGACCCGAACCACGGTCCGGGCGGCGTCGATGATCTCGTCGATGGAGAAGGGGATGTCGATCATGAAGACCTTGGCCGACATGAAGAGCCGCTCGATGTGATCGGTGAGCCGGAACACGGCCACGCCCCGGGCGACGTCGGATAGGCCCGGATCCCTTCGAACACGCCAGAGCCGTAGTGCAGGGAGTGGGTCAGCACGTGGGTGGTGGCATCAGCCCAGTCGACGAGCTCGCCGTCCATCCAGATCTTGTCGGTAGGGGTAACGGGCATGGCTCAGAGCCTTTCTGCGACGGCGTTGCCGATGTCGGCGGTGGTCAGGGACGGGTCCGGTTGGGAGGCGATGAACTGGGCGACGGCATGGGAGACCTTCGCCGCGGCCGACGATTCGCCGAGATGCTCGAGCATCAGGGCGGCCGAGCGGATGGCAGCGGTGGGATTGGCCCGGCCGGTCCCGGCGATGTCGTGTGCGGCACCGTGCACCGGCTCGAACAACGAGGGGCCGGTTCGGTCGGGATTGAGGTTGGCGGAGGCGGCGTACCCGATGCCGCCGGCAATGGCTCCGGCCAGGTCGGTGATGATGTCGCCGAAGAGATTGTCGGTGACGATGACGTCGTAGCGCCCGGGGTCCTCGACGAGATAGATACAGGCTGCGTCCACGTGGTTGTAATCACGACTCACCGCCGGGAACTCGTCCGACACCTCGGCCACCGTACGGTGCCAGAGGTCACCGGCGAAGGTCAGCACGTTGGTCTTGTGCACCAGGGTCAGGTGGTGTCGACGGCCGCCGGCCAGCCCGAAGGCGAACCTGGCACACCGCTCCACGCCGTGCCGAGTGTTGACCGACCCCTGCGTGGCCACCTCGAAGGGTGTGCCCTTCCGCAGGAAGCCGCCCTCCCCCGCATAGGTCCCCTCGGTGTTCTCGCGGACCACCACGAAGTCGCACTCGGGCGCGGGCGCCCCCGGCACCCCGGTGAAGGGGCGCATGTTGACGTAGAGGTCCAGCTCGAAGCGGAGCCGGAGCAGGAGCCCACGCTCCAGCAGGCCGGGGGGTACGACGGTGGACCCGACCGGGGGTCCCACCGCCCCGAGCAGGATGGCGTCCTGGCCGCGCAGCTCCTCGAGCACCGCGTCGGGCAGGACCTCGCCGGTGCGCACGTACCGGTCAGCACCCAGGTCGTACTCGGTGGTGGTCAACGGCACGCCGGCCGCGTCGACGACCTTGAGGGCTTCGGCCACTACCTCGGGCCCGATGCCGTCGCCGCCGATGAGGCCGACCTTGTGGGTGCTCACTGTCTTCTGTCCTCGTCCTGTGCTGTGCTCATTGCCTGGTGTTCACTGCCTGGTGTTCGTTGCCTGGTGCTCACTGCGTGGTGCCGATGCCGACTCTGGCCCCGAGAAGTGGATCCACCGACACGATCCCGGCCGTCGCCCTCGGGCGCCCAATTGAAAAACCGCCCACCATGTGGACGGTCGCGAGGCACACACGGGTGGTGTGTGCCTAGTCGATGATGATTACGGAGTCGCGGCGGTCTGGGAGCGATGCCATCAACGTCCAGTGTCGCCGCTCCGGGAAGAACCGTCAACCCCGTCCGGGCTCCGTCCTCCAGCGGATACCGTCCGAGCCGGTGTCCTCGGCCTCGGCTCCGACCGGGATGCGGGCCAGCTCACCCCACGGAAGGGCCCCTTCACGCAGGCACCGGGCGGAAGACCCTCGGCACTCGATCACGGTAGAGGGGACCCCGTCGCACACGCCACCGTCCAGGACGGCGCCGAGTCGGTCGTCGACCCCGAACATCTCGATCACCTGCGTGGCCGAGGTGGCTGGCGGCGCGCCGTGGAGGTTGGCACTGGTCACCGCCAGCGGCCCCACCCGGCGGCAGAGGGACTCGACCAGCGCGTGGTCCGGCCACCTGATCCCGACGGTTCGGCCGGCCGAGGGCGATCCGCCAAGGTCAGGCCCGAAACCACGGCCTCTCGGCACCACCAGGGTGAGCGGTCCTGGCCAGTGGTGCCGGGCCAAGCGGGCCGCAGCCCGCCCCAGCCGTCCGGCCACTTCAGCGATCTGGTCGGGGTGACCGATGAGTACCGGCACCGGTACATGGGAGGGCCGATGCTTCAGGGCGAACAGGGTGGCCAGCGCTTCGGGGTGGGCGGGGTGGGCGGCCAGCCCGTAGACGGTGTCGGTGGGGATGGCGACCACGCCACCCGTCTCCAGCGCGCCCGCCAACCACGCCAGCCCCTCCTGGTCCGGGCGCAGCAGCCGGGCGGCCCTGGTCAACGTCGGGCCACCAACACCCGGTCGCGGCCGGCCAGGTCCCGCTCGACGACGACCCGCCCGAACCGGGCGCGACGGGCCATGGCCCGTGCGACCGACGCCTGGTCGGGATCGAGCTCGATCACCATGGCTCCGTCCGGCCCGAGCCAGTCCGGGGCGGCATCGATGATCGCCTCGATGGCCGCCGTCCCCCCGACGCCGGTGGAGCCCGGGGCGGCCACCAGGGCCTGCCGGGGCTCCCAGTCGCGCACGACGGAGTCGAGGCCGGCGAATTCCGCTTCGGCCACGTAGGGGGGATTGGAGACCACCAGGTCGATCCGTCCTGCCAGTTCCCGGGGCAGGGCATCGAACCACCACCCTTGAACGAAGTGCACGCTCGGGACGGGTCGGGCGACGGCGAGCGCCGCCAGGTTCTGCCGGGCCACCACCAAGGCGTCGGCCGAGACGTCGGTGGCCCAGACGTCGAGATCACGGCACATAGCGCGGCCCTCGTCGGCCAACGAGAGGGCGATGGCCCCAGAGCCGGTACCGAGATCGACGCACACCCGACCGCCGGCGGCCCTCGGCTCTCCGTGCCGGGAGGCGTCGTCCGGATCGGAGGATCGGCAGATGCGGCCGAGCTCGGCCAGGGCCACCTCGACCACCTGCTCGGTCTCCGGGCGGGGGATGAGGACCCGTCGGTCGACCACCAGCTCGAGGTCGGCGGAACGGCCAGCTGCCGAGCAGGTACTGGAGCGGCTCGCCGGCCAGGCGGCGTTGGACCAGCTCCGGCCACCGGTCGCCAGCGTGATCGAGGATCCAGCGGGCCTCCTGGGCCGAACCGAGGTGCCTCGGTGAGCGACGCCACGACCGCCGGCCCGGGCGACCGTGCTGCCCGATCGGAGACGGCGGGCCGCCGCTCATCTCCGACGCGCGGTGCCCGCCGCACCGATCAGGCGTCATCCGAGCTGGCGGGTAGCGCTTGTCGGCCATGAGGGCATCGATCAGCTCGTCGAGGTCGCCCATCAGGATCCGGTCCAGCTTGTAGAGGGTGAGCCCGATCCGGTGGTCGGTCACCCGGTTGTCCTTGTAAGTTGTAGGTCCGGATCTTCTCCGACCGGCCGCCGCCGCCCACCTGGCTGCGCCGGCTGTTCAGAGCTCGGCAGCCTGGCGGTCCTGCTCCGCCTTGAGCAGGCGGGCACGGAGCACCGGTCATGGCCTTGGCCCGGTTCTGGATCTGGCTCTTCTCGTCCTGCATGGCCACCACGATGCCGGTGGGAAGGTGGGTGATCCGCACCGCCGAGTCGGTGGTGTTGACCGATTGACCACCCGGCCCGGTCGAGCGGTACACGTCGATCTTGAGATCATCCGGCTCGATGTGCACGTCGACCTCGTCGGCCTCGGGTAGGACGGTGACCGTCGCCGACGAGGTGTGGACCCGGCCCTGGGACTCGGTCACCGGTACCCGCTGCACCCGGTGGGGGCCACCCTCGTACTTGAGCCGCTGACCAGGCGTCGTCCGCCCTTCACCATGAAGGTGACCTGTTGAGGCCGTCCCACGTCCGACGGGCTCGGACGACAGGATCTCGACCTTCAAGCTTCCGCTGGGCGGCGTAGCGGGACGTACATCTCGAACAGGTCCTTGGCGAAGAGGTTGGCCTCCTCCCCGCCTTCGGCCCCCCGGATCTCGATGATGACGTTGCTTGCCGTCGTTCGGGTCCTTTGGCACGAGCAGCAGCTTGAGCTCCTCCTCCTGGCGGGCCACCTCGGACTCGGCCTGGTCCACCTCGGTCTGTGCCAGCTCCCGCTCGTCTCCGGTGGAGTCGTGGAGCATCTCCCGGGCGGCATCGAGGTCCGATTCGGCGGCCTGCAGCCCGTGCCAGCCGTTCACGACCTCCTTCAGCTCGCGATGGCGCCGGGAGACGTCGCGCAAACGGTGCGGGTCGGTCGAGAGAGCCGGGTCGTTGAGCTCTTCCAACACCGACTCGTACTCGCCCTCGAGCTCGTTCAGGCGGTCCTGAACCCTCTGGTGGAACACGGGCAAAGGGTAGCGCCAACCCCCGCGGGCCCCTCCGGACTCACGCCGGGCGGCCCGTCGGCGTCAGGCGATCAGGACGCCGGCGGTGATGTCGATCGCCGGCGCGATCCGCTCTTGGCATACCGGCGCTGGAACCGCTCGACCCGGCCGCCCGAGTCCACCAGCTTCTGCTTGCCGGTGAAGAACGGATGACACTCGTTGCACAGCTCCAGATGGATCTCCGGCTTGGTCGACCGGGTCGTGAACGTGTTGCCACACGAGCAACGCACCGAGGACTCGACGTAAGAGGGGTGGAGGTCGGACTTCATGGGTTCTCCCTAGCTGAGGCGCCCGCCCCACAGGCGGTCACCGACTACACAGTTTAATGGACGCTCGCCCGGGCTCGTCCGGGCCGCGGGCGGCGGCGGTGCGGTCCCGAACGGCTCAGGTCGCCGGTCCCTTGGCGATCTCGGCCAGGAACTCGTCGTTGCTCTTGGTGGTTCGGATCTTGTCCATCAACAGCTCGAGCCCGGGGGCGGCACTGCCTTCGTTGGCCAAGGCGTTGAGCACCCGCCGGAGCTTCCAGACCTGCTGGAGCTGGGAACGATCGAAGAGCAGTTCCTCGTGGCGGGTGGAGCTGGCGTTCACGTCGATGGACGGGTACAGCCGTCGCTCGGCGAGTCGGCGGTCCAGCCGGAGCTCCATGTTGCCGGTGCCCTTGAATTCCTCGAAGATCACCTCGTCCATCTTCGACCCGGTCTCCACCAGGGCGGTGGCGAGGATGGTGAGCGATCCACCTTCCTCGATGTTCCGGGCTGCACCGAAGAAGCGTTTCGGCGGATAGAGCGCACCGGAGTCGACTCCACCCGACATGATCCTTCCCGTGGCCGGCTGGGCCAGGTTGTAGGCCCGGGCCAACCGGGTGATCCCGTCGAGGATGATGACGACGTCGCGGCCCGACTCGACCAGGCGCTTGGCCCGCTCGATGGCGAGCTCGGTCACGGCAGTGTGCTCCTCGGAGGGTCGGTCGAAGGTGGACGCCACGACCTCGCCGCTCACCGAACGGCGCATGTCGGTGACCTCTTCGGGACGCTCGTCCACCAGCAGGACCATCAGGTGGACGTCGGGGTTGTTGGCCTCGATCGAGGCTGCGATGTGCTTCATCACCGTGGTCTTGCCCGCCTTGGGAGGGGACACGATGAGTCCCCGCTGCCCCTTGCCGATCGGCGACAGGAGGTCGACGATGCGCGCCGTCATGTTGTCCTTGTCGCCAGGCATCTCGAGGTGCAGCCGCTCGTCTGGGAAGAGCGGCGTCAGGTCCTCGAATCGCGGACGCTGGCGTGCCAGCTCGGGCTCCATGCCGGACACCGTGTCAATCTGCAACAACGCCGGGAACTTCTCGGTGTTGCCGGCCGGCCGGCAGAACCCCTCGATGCTGTCGCCCTTGCGCAGGGCAAAGCGCCTGGCCTGGCTGATCGAGACGTAGACGTCCTTGCTGGAGGGGAGATAGCCCTCGCAGCGAAGGAAGCCGTAGCCTTCATCACGTAGGTCGAGGAGTCCTCGGACCGGGATGAGCTCACCTTGGTACTGCTGGTCCTGATGTGCGCCTGCGCCTTGCAGATCGCCTTCGGGGCCTCCCCCTTGGCGATCACGGCCCCGGCGCCGACGATTGCTCCGTCGGTTGCCCACGTCGTCGGTGGCGGCGCCCTGGTTGCGGTTGCGGTTCTGATTACGGTTCTGGTTGCGGTTGCGGTTCTGGTTGTTGCCCTGGTTGTTGAGTGTCTGGGTGCCCTGCCGGCCACCGTCGCCGTTCTGATGGGACGTGCCGCTCTGCGCCGTCTCGCCCGCGGTGTCGGCTTGGCCGTCGTGCTGATCGGCTTCAGTCGCCTGCTCGCCCGACTCGGGCCGCCCGGTTCCGTTACCCGATGTGACCAGGTCGGCAAGGTCATCGTCCAGTTCGACATCGCTGACCGCGGCGGCGTCGTCGCCGGGGGCGAACGACTGGGCCGCCGGTCGGCGAGAGGCAGGAGCCCGGGTCGCCCCGTTGCCAGAGGTCGCGGCCGAGCCATTGTCCGCCGCTCCCCCGCCCGGTCCGCTGTCGTCCACCGACACTCCGGCAGCCTTCAGGATACCGTCGATCATGTCGGCCTTTTTCGTCCTGGTATTGGTCTTCACAGACAGAGCCTGCGCGATGGCTTGGAGCTCATCTCGCTCCTTGCCCTCCAACACCGAGCGCTCGAGCTGCTGTTCCGCAGTCATCGGCTTCCTCGCTTCGAATGTCCTCGTTGGCGGAGGCATTGACGCCGTCCACCGGGAATAAAGGGGTGGGAAGTCGCCGTTCCGAGATCCGCTCTCGTTGCTACTCCCCCCGACGCCGCATACGGACTGATCACGCCATCAGATGCTGACCAGAGAGCCCGCCCACGAGCCCGATCGGGCATGTTATGGAGGCGACGGTCCCCCCATAGTACAGGTAGCGACCCGATTGGGCAACAACCTCCACCACCAGAAGCGGCCGGACTGCCCTTTCCACACCCGCTTACCTACAATTGGCTAGAGCGACAGCTCCTCGAGCACGGCGCCCAGGTCGGCCTCGACCACCGTCGGGACGGAGATCTGGCTGATGGCGATGTCCGGGTCCTTCAGGCCGTGGCCGGTCAACACGCAGACGACGGTAGCGCCCCGGCCAAGTCCGTCGGGAAGCCCGGTCTTCAACAAGCCGGCAACCGATGCAGCCGAAGCCGGCTCGCAGAACACCGATTCCTCGGCGGCCAGAAATCGGTAGGCGGCCAGGATCTCATCGTCGGACACGGCGGCGATGCCGCCACCGGACTCCGATGCGGCCGACGTGGCCCCGTACCAGCTGGCCGGATTGCCGATCCGTATGGCGGTGGCCACCGTCTCGGGGTGTTCGACGGGGCGCCCTTCCACGATGGGCGCGGCTCCGGCCGCCTGAAAACCGAGCATGCGCGGCAACTTGGTGGCCCGGCCCGCTTCCTTGAATTCGAGGTAGCCCTTCCAGTATGCGGTGATGTTGCCGGCATTCCCGACCGGGATGCAGTGCACGTCGGGCGCATCCCCGAGGGCGTCGACGATCTCGAACGCCGCCGACTTCTGGCCTTCGATCCGGTAGGGGTTCACCGAGTTGACCACGGTGACCGGAGCGCGCTCAGCCAGTTCCCGGACGATGGACAGCGACTGGTCGAAGTTCCCACGGACCTGGAGCACCCTGGCGCCGTGGATCAGTGCCTGGGCCAGCTTCCCGAGCGCGATGTGGCCCTCGGGAATGAGCACGGCGCACGTCAATCCGGCCCGGGTGGCGAAGGCGGCCGCCGAAGCCGAGGTGTTCCCGGTAGACGCGCACACCACCGCCTTGGCGCCCTCTTCGGCGGCCTTCGAGATGGCAACAGTCATGCCGCGGTCTTTGAAGGAGCCGGTGGGATTGGCGCCTTCCACCTTGAGCATGACTCTCGCACCGACCCGGTCCGACAGCCGCGGCGCGGGCAACAGAGGAGTGCCCCCTTCGAGCAGGGTGACGACGGGCGTACTCGGCGACACCGGAAGGAAGGGTCGGTACTCCTCGATGACACCGCGCCAGTTGCGGCTGGTGTCCCCCGTGGTCATCCTTCACCCACGATCCGGATGACCCCGCCGACCTGTTGCACCACTGAGAGCTGGCGGAGCGATTCGAGGGTCGACTGCACATCTCCGTCGAGCGCGGCGTGGGTGACGAACAGCAGCCGCGCCTGGCCAGCCATCCCGTCCTGCTCCATGGAGCGGATCGACACGTTGTTGTCGCCGAACACCTTGGCCACCGCGGACAGGACGCCGGGCCGGTCGACGACATCGAGGCTCACGTAGGAGCGGGCGGCCAGCTCCGACGAGGGCAGCAGCCGCGCCGGCCGGCGTTCGGGCGCCGGCGCCGTGGTGCCGGCGAGCAAGTTCCGCACCGCGTCGATCAGGTCTCCCACCACCGCGCTGGCCGTCGGAAGACCGCCTGCTCCCTGCCCGTACAGCATGAGCTCACCCGCCGTCTCGCCTTCGATGAAGACCGCGTTGAAAGCTCCCCTGACGCCAGCCAGGGGATGTGACTTCGGCACCATGGCCGGGTGGACCCGTACCGACACGGCATCGTCACCGGCCCGCTCCACGATGGCGAGCAGCTTCACCGCATAGCCGAGACGATCGGCGAACGCCACATCGACGGCCTGGATGCCGGTGATCCCTTCGCGCATGACATCGGAGTCCGCCACGTCGTAGCCGAACGCCACGCCGGCCAGGATGGCGGCCTTGGCCGCCGCGTCGTACCCCTCTACGTCGGCGGTCGGGTCCCGCTCGGCCAACCCGAGTGCCTGGGCTTCGGCCAGCGCATCGGCGTAGTCGGCGCCATGGTCGGCCATCTCGGTGAGGATGAAGTTGGTGGTCCCGTTGACGATCCCCATCACCCGCAGGATCCGTTCCCCGGTGAGTGACTCGCGCAGGGCCCGCACCAGGGGAATGGCGCCCGCCACCGCCGCCTCGTACAACAGGTCGACCCCGTGCTCCTTGGCCAGGCTGCGCAGCAAGACGCCCTCGGATGACGCCAGCAGTGCTTTGTTGGCGGTGACCACCGGCTTGCCGGATTTGAGGGCGGTCCGAATGAGATCCCCGGCGGGGTCGAGGCCGCCGATCAGTTCCACCACCACGTCGATGGAGGGGTCGGTCACCAGCCCGTCGGGATCGGCAGTGAGCAGCCCAACAGGGATGTGGGGGGCTCGCTGACGTGACAGGTCGCCGACGGCTATCCCGCCGACTTCGAGGTGGGCGCCAGTCTGGACGACCAACTCGGTGGCGCGGTCCTGAAGCACACCCACGAGGGCGGAGCCCACATTGCCGCACCCGAGCACGGCGATGCGTACGACACGCTCAGACGACGGCGCCACGGTCATCTGTTCACGCTACCCCTGCCCACCGAGGCGACCGGCGATCACAGGTCCAAGTGCAAAAGATCGTCGAAGGTCTCTCGGCGGACGACGGTGCGGACCGTACCGTCGGCCACGAAGACGACAGCGGGACGCGGCACCTTGTTGTAATTGGAGGCCATCGAGTGCCCGTAGGCGCCGGTCACCGGAGTGGCCACGATGTCCCCGACGGCGAGGTCGCCCGGGACGAAGCCCTCGGACACGACGACATCGCCGGTCTCGCAGTGCTTCCCCACCAGACGGATCGGCAGCGGGCGCTCCGCGTCCGTCTCCCGGGGCAGGAACGCCTCGTACCCGCTGCCGTAGAGGACGGGGCGCGGGTTGTCGCTCATTCCCCCATCCACCGACACGTAGGTCCGGTGCCCGGACACCTCTTTCACCGTGCCCACCCGGTAGACGGTGATGGCGGCCGCGGCCACCACGGCCCGGCCAGGCTCGGCGGTGACCCGTACTGAGTCGCCGATGCCCGCATCCCGGCAAGCCTGCCGGACCGACTGTGCCCACTCGGCCATGGTCGGTGCCCGCTCGCCGTTGACATAGGCGACACCGAGCCCACCCCCGACCACCAGCTCGGGAAGCCCGAGCGGCGCGAAGAATTCCGCCAGCAATTCAATGGCCCGGGCGAACGGGTCCAGGGCGAACACCTGGCTTCCCAGATGGGCGTGGATCCCGACCAATTCGACGATGCCGCCGGCATCGAGGTCCGACAGGCGCTCGACGGCCCGGGCCGCCGCCCCGGACGCCAGCCCGAATCCGAATTTCGAATCGTCCTGGCCGGTCTGGACGAACTCGTGGGTATGCACCTCGACCCCCGGGGTGATGCGGACGAGCACCTTGGGCCGGGCTACGGCCGCCGGCTCGTCGATCGCCTCGCCGGCACCCCCAACCCCCTCCTTGGCCAGCAGCCGTTCGAGACGGTCGATCTCGTCGAAGGAGTCGACGACGATGCGCCCGACGCCGAGCGATAGGGCCGTAGACAGCTCCTCGTCCGACTTGTTGTTGCCATGGAAGACCAGCCGCCCGGCCGGTATGCCGGCTGAGCAGGCGACGTGGAGCTCGCCGCCGGTCGAGACGTCGAGGCACATCCCTTCCTCGACGGCAAGCTTGGCCATGGCGGTGCAGAGGAAGGCCTTGGTGGCATAGGCCACTCCTTCGCCCCAGGCCTCGACGGCCTGGCGGCACCTCGCCCGGAGGTGGGCCTCGTCATAGACGAACAGCGGGGTGCCGAGCTCCTCGGCCAGGTCCACCAAGTCGACGCCGCCGACCCGGAGCCGGCCGGTGGGGCCGATCTCGGCCGTCAGGGGAAGGAGCCCAGGGGCGACCGGATCCCACGGGCGGTCGTAGTTAGATGGTCTCGGCCCCGGCCGGCTCACAACCGCTCCGGTGCCGAGACGCCCAGGAGCCCGAGGCCGATGGCCAACCCGACGCGGGCCGCCTCGACCAGCCACAAACGGGCCTGGGCCAGACCCGGGTCTACGCCGGCGCCCAGAATCGGACAGTCGTGGTAGAAGCCGTGGAAGCAGGTGGCCAGCCGCCGGACCCAGGCTGTCACCTTGGTCGGGGCCCGGTCGGTGGCGGCATCGGCCACCACTTCGGGGAGCTCTTCGAGGCACCGGATCAGCTCGAGCTCGCGTGGGTGGACCAGCAGCGTGAGGTCGACATCGGAGACCGGGACGCGGGTCACGCCGCGTTCGACTGCTTTGCGAGCGACGCCACCGATGCGGGCGCTGGCCATCTGCACGTAGTACACCGGGTTCTCGACCGACTGTTCCCTAACTGAAGCGAGGTCGAAGGTGGTGGCTTGGTCCAAAGACATCATCAGGCTGAGGATCCGGGTGGCATCGGGGCCGATGTCGGCCACCAGCGAGTCGAGGGTCACCGCATTGCCGGCCCGCTTCCCCATCTTCACGGCTTCGTCGCCATCCACCAGCGAGACCATCTGCCCCAGCTTCACCTCGAGCCGGTCCGGGTCGACACCGAGGGCCTCCACGCCCGCCCGCAGACTGGCCACCTGACCGTGGTGGTCCGCACCGAACACATCGATGACACGATCGAACCCCCGCACCAGGAACTTGTCGCGGTGATAGGCGATGTCCCCGGCCAGGTAGGTGGCGTCACCGTCCGACTTGCGTAGGACCCGATCGCGGCTGTCACCCATAGCGGTGGCCCGAAACCAGATGGCACCCTCCTGCTCGAAGACCAACCCCTTCTCGGCCAGCAGGTCGATCGTCTCGTCGACGGCCCCACTCTCCTCGATCGAGGCTTGGCTATACCATTCGTCGAAGAAGATCCCCACAGCGGCCAGTGATGACCGGATGTGGTCGATGATCCTGTCGGCGGCCCAACGGCCGGCTTCGCTCACCTCGTCCGGGCCGTCGTAGACAGCCGCGAGCTCGGTCACGTACTCACCCTGGTAGCCCCCTTCGGGAACGGGCTCACCCCGACGCCGGGCGAGGAGGCTCTCCCCAAGGGTCCGGATCTGGCCGCCGGTGTCGTTCACGTAGTACTCACGGCTGACCTCGTGCCCCGACCGGGCCAGCACCCGGGCCAGGGCGTCCCCGTAGCTCCCCCACCAGGCGTTGCCCACGTGGACGGGGCCGGTGGGGTTGGCCGAGAGGAACTCGACCTGGACCCGCTCCCCATGGCCCACATCGGGTCGGGCATACCGTTCTTCCCCCTGGGCCAGCAGCTCGGCCAAGGCGTCGTAGAGCCAGCCGTTGTCGAGACGGAAATTGATGAATCCGGGCCCGGCGATCTCCATCGACGTGGTATGAGCCGGTGGATCGACGTTCAGCACGTCCACCAGGGACTGCGCTAAGGCCTGGGCATTGGTTCCGGCCTGCTTGGCCGCCGCCAGGGCAAGATTCGTCGACCAGTCACCGTTCTCCCGGCGGGCCGGGGCGCTCGAGGTGGACGAGCTCCGGCTCGATCGCGAGCGTCAGCCCGTCGCGTCCTCCGCCACGGTGTTGGCGGCGTCGCTGATGGCACGAGCAAGGAGGTCGCGGGCGGACATGCTGCTGCGAGGATACGTCCTCGGGCGACGACGCCAGCGGGTTGGGGCGGTGTGGGCCCGGCGCGTGGAGGGATCGGCCCCGAGGCAGTCGAGTTAGAGTTGACGGGCCAGCAAGCGGCAACCAAGGCCTCCCGCGCCCCTTTCCTGCCGGCCCGCCCCGCCCTCGTAGCTCAGCGGATAGAGCATCGGCCTCCGGAGCCGTGTGCGCAGGTTCGAGTCCTGCCGAGGGCGCCATCGCGATGTGTCGGGGGAGAGAGGGAGACGGCGGACAGAGGAGACACCAAAGCGCCGCGGACGGAGCGGCACCGACGGGCCACACCCGACGGGCCGGGGGCGACGGGGCCGGGACGGGGCCACCGCAGACGGGGAGGGCCGGGGAGCCAGAGGGCCGGAGGGGCGGACCTAGAGGGAGAGGTGCTGGGAAGAGGCGCGCGGCGGATTGGTGGGTGGAGGAGCTGGGTGTCGGGGGGGCGGAGTAGGCAGGCGAACTAAGTTCTCTCGGGATCCCAGGAGGCATGGTGGTTGAGGACCTCATTGACACACGTCGCGAAGAACCGCCGTATGTGCTGAATGAACGGAGGATGCTCGATGCTTGGCTTGAGTTCCACCGGACGACACTGCTTCTCAAATGTGAGGATCTCGACGATTCGTTACGCAAGTCTCGACCGGTCCCGACGTCGAAGCTCTCGTTACACGGGCTCGTCCGCCACATGGCAGAGGTTGAGCGGAACTGGTTTTGTCGGGTACTGCTCAAGGAGCCTGACGCTCCGTATATCTGGGCTGATGACGCAATCGAGGATCGCGGCTGGTCCCGATAGGTGAGGCCGATTGGCCCACGGACCTTGAGATTTGGCAGGCCGAATGTGAATCGAGCCGGCGGGCGGCTGCCGATCTTGACCTGGATGAGACCGGGGAGCGTCATGGTCAGCCCTGTTCATTGCGGTGGATCTACGTTCACATGATTGAGGAATATGCGCGCCACAATGGTCATGCTGACCTGATCCGAGAAATGGTTGACGGTGCCGTAGGTTGGTGATCCCGTCCGCAGGGGCCATCTCATCCATCGACCCCAGCTAGAGGCCAGAAGGGCGGACCTGGAGGGAGAGGGGCTGGGAGTCGACGCGCTGCGCGGATTGGGTGCGCTTTGGTACCTATGACTTGGGCGACTATGCCTAGCCTTCATCTATGAAGGGATCAGAGGCACCGACGAATCCGGTCAGGCTTGCCGTCGAACTGGCGGGCCATGCTTTCATTTCACGATGGACCAGCAACTCTGGGGTCCCGGTGCCGCTCGGTGGGTAGCCAAGGCTCTTGCCATCAGCCAGAACGGGCAGACAGCCGGGGCCTGGACAGCGCTGATCGGCGGATTGCTGGGGCTCGCCGCCACGTTCATGGCGGTCTGGGCCTTAGGAGTATGCGCCTACCCGCGTGAGTAGAAGTAGGTACTCATGCAGCAACTTGGAACCTGACCGACCCCACGGCCCGCCCGACTGTTCGCACCAATCCGGCTCTTCGGGCTACGTCGGCGCTCAGTCCAGTGCGGCGTTCGCGGGAACGCATGCTTGGTTCGCATATGAGTTGCGGGCCGGCTCGGGCCGGGCCAAGCTGGAGCGTGCCCGAAAACCGATTCGTCGGCGAGGTCGCCAGAACCTACGACCAACCTGGGACGGGGATGTTCGCTGACGACGTTCTCGAAGCGACCGTCGACTGCCTGGTCGAGTTGGCCGGCGGCGGAGCGGCGATGGAGTTCGCTATCGGTACTGGCCGGGTCGCTGTCCCTTTGGCTGCCCGGGGCGTTCCGGTCGCCGGGATCGAGTTGTCCGCGGACATGCTGGCGGTGCTGCGGTCGAAGCCCGAAGCGAGCGATATCACGGCCGTCGAAGGCGACATGGCCGTGACACACGTGGAGGGCGAGTTCTCCCTCGTGTACCTGGTCTTCAACACGATCACGAACCTGACGTCGCAGGACGAACAAGTCGCGTGCTTCGAAAACGCTGCCCGTCACCTTCGCCCCGGTGGCCGCTTTGTCATCGAGAACGGCGTGCCCGGTCTTCGTCGGTTACCGCCAGGCAACCCCGGTGTCCCGTTCGCAGTGACGGAGGACTACATCGGCATCGACGACTTCATTGACCGCACGCACAAGCAGATCTCCCGGTCTCGGCACTTCTACCGACGTGACGATGGCAACTTCCGCGAATTCACGGCACCGTTCCGATATGTGTGGCCGGCTGAATTGGACCTGATGGCTCGGATCGCGGGCATGACGCTGGAACATCGATGGGCGTGGTGGGACCGCTCGCCGTTCACTGGTGAGAGCCTCTCGCATGTCAGCGTGTGGCGTCTCCCGGAGGCATAGACGCGGTCGCCGGGCCTTCGGGCCAACCACCCGCCACTAATCGGGCACCGCTCTGTCTCTGACCTCGGCCGGGCGTTCCGAGATCATCACCATGTCGGTGAGTTGCCCCTGGCCGACTGCCTCGTTTCGTATAGGCCTTGGCCCTGCGCATGGCCCGACCCGTCCGCAGGCACGAGTGCAGCTCCTTCCGGGGTGCACCACGGCTCTGGACGAAGAGCGACTGGTAGATGGTCTCGTGGGACACCTGCATCTCCGGGTCATCGACGTACGTCTCAGCCAACCACGCCGAGATCTGCTCCGGTGACCACCGAGCCTCGAGCTTCCGTTCGACGGTCTTGCGTAGTCGACGGCACCGGGAGAGCTTGGCCCGCTTCGGTCGGAGGGCCCGCCGATCAGTACCACGGTCGGCCCGAAGGGCCCGGTACTTTGCCCGGCCTCCGTTGGCGTTCACCTCACGACAGACCGTCGAGGGTGAACGGTTCAGCCCCTCGGCCATCGCCCTGATCGAGAGGCCAGCGGCTAAGCCTCTGGAAATCTCCTCCCGCTCCTCAAGGGAGAGGCGGAGCTCCGATCGTTGCCGCGGAGTGGGCCGCGTGCCGCCATGGTCGGTAATGAACTTCCTAAGTGAGACATTCTGCCTGTCCAGATGCTTGGCGATCCGTTTGACGGGAACACCCGATTCCCGCATATCCCAGATCGTCTTCCGGTCTTCCTCGGAGAACCGCTTCCACATCTCCACACCTCCCGATCGACGAACTCAATGTTCGCCAATCAAGCAGGTGTTGCGTTGACCGGTTGAGGACGCAGCACGAGGGGGCACCTCCAGTTCTGTCCGTCGAATATTTTGGAGGCACGCCGAGGGCCCGGGAATGCCAGTCCGCAAGAGAATCGCTGGACGGACGGCGGTTGGCCGGGCCAACGCAACCGGCGATGATGGAGACATGCGGCTTAGTGAGGAGATGCAGCGGCTCGTTCGTGAGCAAGGTCTCGGCTTCGTGGCCACCGTGCGCCCCGACGGCACACCGGCGCTCTCGCCGAAGGGCACGACCAGCGTCTGGGGCGAGCAACAGCTCGTGTTCCTGCATCTGCACTCCCCGGGCACCGTCGCCAACCTGGCACATAACCCCAACGTCGAGGTCAATGTCGTCGATCCCATCCGCCGCAAGGGGTACCGCTTTGCCGGCCGCGGCCGCATCCTGAACGCCGGCGAGGAGTACGAACGGATCCTGGCGTGGTTCGTCAGCGATCGCGGAACCAACGTAGATCGCGTGCAGGGAGTGGTACTTATCGACGTGACCGCCGCTCAACCGCTCGTGTCTCCGATCTACGACACCGGCGTCAGTGAGGAGGAAGTCATTACCCGTTTCCGGCAGCGCCACCTCGGCACCACCAGTACTGACCCGACGACGAGATGACCGGCCCCTTGCGAAGCGCCCGGGCGCGCCCTGGGGCACAGCTCGTCTCCTCCCCGCCGCGGTCCTTGAGCTTCTTGCGCTCGTCGGTGCTGAGACCAGGACGGACACCGCCGTCGACCTGAGCTCGGCGAACCCAACTGCGAAGCGTCTCGGCGGTGCAACCGAACTTCTGGGCGATCGATGTCATCGCCGCCCATTCACTGGGATAGTCGCCCCGGTGGTCGAACACCATCTTGACGGCCCGCTCACGCACGGGCGAATACCTGCTGGTCCTTGGCATTGCTCCATCCTCTCAAGGGAAGGGGCCTCCAAGGATTCCCGGGCCGATTCACTGCGGCAACGATGAGTAGTCGGCGGCGCTTCTCTTGACCTCTGACTTCAGGTGTGAGCCGGCTGGTGTCGTTCCTGCCATACGGCACCGATCACTGCACCCAAGATGATCACAGCACCCATCGCGATGAACCACGAGACAAGGGTGAAGATCACTCCGACTGGCCCGTACAAGTGACTGTCGGAGACCAGGGTTGAGGAAAAGTAGAACGACGCGAAGGCACCGAGACCCACCCAAAAAACCCCCGTTACGAGGGCAGCGGGAAATAGTCGTCGCCAGGGCTCTCTACCCACCAGCAGGAAGTGGAGACCCCACCAGAAGAACGCGGTCACGATCACCAAGTTGCCCAGTCCTAAGAAAACTCGGCCAACCGGCAGATCCCGAAGTGGGCGACTGATCACTGCATCGACAACGACCTCTGCTGCGGCCGCCACCGCCCAGACGAGGCACCGGAGAACATTCGACCATCCCCGAACGTCAGGCTGATTGAAGATCCGCACGTAGAGCCTCTGCACCGATCGCGCAACCGCGATCGTTCCGGCTAAGGAAAGAGCCAGGCTTACGATGATGCCAAAGGTGAAGGTCGGATGGGAGTTCCTAAAGAGAGTGTCGACGAGATGGGCCCCTTCTCGATTCAGTCCCAGACGTGTGGCGATGTTGTCGTCCACCCGGCTGTTCGCAAACGCGCCAAGGAGGATGATCAGGGGAAGGACAGTCAGAAGGAACGAAGCGCCAAACAGGATGATCTGGCCTCCGAACTCCGCAGCGCCAAGACCCTTGACGACCGCCTGTGTGAAGGACCTGTCATAGCGACCTCGAACTCTTGCAGCAAGGCTCCGGCGCGTCTCAAGAAGTCTGGATTTGCCGTTCGGGCTGTGGAGATCGGACACCGATTCAGATTCTGCCAGTGCGAGGAGCGATTCTTGGAGATTCCTGACCGGGAGGAATTCCATCCCGCCTTGATCGACGTACGAATCGGATTCCCGCGATGTGGTGATCGGGGTCGGCACTGCAGCTGCGTCGACCTCCGAGTCGGATGACTGGGTACGACAGCTCACTATCCCCAACGTGCCGGTGGGGGCCGGGCATAACCGTTTGGGGGCGCCGACGAAGATGGAGACCGGTGCGACGCCAGGAGGGCTCCCAAGAGGTGCCGGTCAATCACGCACAGGGGGCTAACTCGCGGCCTCTGGGTCAAGAGCTTCGGTAGGTTCGGGAGCATCCTTCGGGTAAATGACCCAATGGATAATCGCGGCCACCGCCCCGCCGATGGCTGGGGCAACGATGAACAGCCACACCTGACTCAGGGCCGTTCCGCCCACCACGAGGGCGGGGCCGAGGCTCCGAGCCGGGTTGACCGATGTGCCGGTGAGGGGGATGCCAATGAGGTGAACAAAGGTCAGCGTAAGGCCGATCACCAGTCCGGCTAAAGCGGCGTTGGCGATATGTGAAGTCACGCCAAGGATTACGAATACGAAGATGGCCGTGAGGATTACCTCGACCAAGAACGCACCGCCGACGCTGATGTGAACGTCCGATGCCTTGCCGTAGCCGTCAGCGCCGAGGCCGGTAATCGTTCGCTTGTAGAAGGGAGAGCTGCTGAATACCCCCCAAAGCAGTAGGGCACCCAAGATGCCCCCGATGAACTGAGCGACCATATAGAGCACGCCCTCGACGGGCTTGATGCGTCGAGCGAGTAGCGCACCGATCGTCACGGCCGGGTTGACGTGGCATCCCGAGATGGGTCCCAGGACGTAGACAAGGGCCAACAGCACGAGGCCGAATGCCAGGGCCGTGGCGACGATGCCCGCTGACAGGTTGTGAACAAGGGTGAACCCGGCAAAGTTGAATCCCTTGCCAAAGGACAGGGTAGCGACTCCACAAGCAATGAAGACGAGGATCAGGGTTCCTAGTAGTTCAGCCGCAAGCTTTCGTAGCATTCGAGCAACCTTTCGTTCGTTCCATCGAACCCGAATCGGGTGGACGAAATCCAGGTTGAAAGTTACTTCGAAATTACAAAGCAAGGCCGATACCCGTCTGACGGTCTCGATGGCATGCAACATCGACCGTGCAGCAATGCGCCGCCCGTGCCGCAGTGGTTACCGACCAACTCGCGATAGGCGACGCGTATTGACCAGTCCGGTCGGGGATAGCTCAGTGTCCAACCCAACTGTTCCGGGATACCCAGACCCCCTCGATATCGTCACTTTTAGTGCGTCGCCGGGGATCGGTTTGACTGGTCGACTCGGGCTTGCGTCTCGGCCTGAGAGCGAGTGTTAACTCCACTTTGGCCACTTCGGCACCTTGGCTATCAGTCACGGACACCGGCACGTCAAGCTCCACTGCCGCACGCGGTGCTGTGCGGTGTTGAGGTCGTCGAAGTGCATCTCGGCCCGCTGGTCGGTGGTGAAGACCGATGGCGGTAGATCATGGTGAGGATGGAACGATCCCGTTCGGTCAGACGATGGGCCACCGCCCTAACCATCTGGCCCTCGACCTTTGGTCGAGAACCAGTCATACCCACCACCAACATGAGTCGGGGTTCGTGACTGGCGGGGTGGGACCGGCCCCACGCTGGGAGAACTCGTCTCACGGTCGCCGTTTGAGTAGGAGAGTGACCGCATCACCCCGGGCCACGAGCGCCGTAGGTCGGGCGCCGCCTGAAGGACGGCGTGTCGGCCGGGTGTCCCCGACCGTACGAAATTCTCGATGCTGATGGGCCCCGAAGCTCGCCTGGATTTCCTTGGGCCTAGATTTCTTGTGTCGTGCAGCGAGAAGGGAGCCCGATGGCCGTCGTCGAATCAGCATGGGATCGCTACCCGGACTACCGCATCGACCTGGTCGCGGTACGGGGCACCGCTCGGGTGTGGCACGGGGAGCTCTTGCTGGCCGAGAGTACCGAAGCGCTGCGGCTGATCGAGACAGACCACGTCGAGCGGCTGTACCTGCCCGAGGCCGACGTCCGGTTGGACCTCCTCGAGAGCAACGACCATCACACCGTCTGTCCGTTCAAGGGCGAGGCCGACTACTGGTCGCCAAGGCCGGGCGAACCTCCGCACACCAACCTGTTCTGGACCTATCGGAGCCCGTTCCCTGAGGTCGTCGGCATCAAGGGCTACCTCGGCGTCTACCACGAGAACGCTCAGGTCGAGATCGAAACGCGTTGGGACAGCGACAGGACTACGTCGACCGTGCCATTTCCGGCCTGGGGTGACCAGGACGACCTCCTCCATCTGATCGACGCCAAGCCGAGCGAACCGGGTCTGTTCGTAGCGCCGGACTACCACGAGCGAAGCCGCAACGTCGTGGAGGGAGGCCAGCTCTTGGCGCAGGCCTTGGTGGCTGCGGCCAAGACGGTCCCCGAGCAGCGGCTGGCCTCGGCGTACATCACGTTTCCCAAGGCCGCCACCTTCGATGAGCCGGTCGAGCTTTCGGTGGAGCCGCTTCGATCGGGGCGGACCTTCTCCACGGTGTCGGTGCGGGGAGAGCAGGGCGGCACGCTGGTCAGCCCGTCGCTGGTACTGATGGGGGCGGACTCCGAGGATGTGATGCAGCACGCGGTGTCCATGCCGGAGGTCGCCGGGCCCGAGGACTCAGAGCCCCACGAGATGAGGGTGATCGGCAGGGCGGTGCGGGTCGTCGGCGGCGCGTACTCACCCGACCCGGACCGGACGGGTCCTCCCGAGCTGTATGCGTGGCTTCGCTTCCGAGACGACCCCACAGAGCTCTACCTGCGCCAGGCGTTGCTTGCCCAGGCCACCACCCACTGGACGATCGCCGCCGCAATGCGCCCGCATCCGGGGATCGGCGAGGCCGATGCCCACGTGACGCTCTCGACCGCCCCCATGTCGGTCGCGGTCTCCTTCCACGACGACGCACGGCTGGACCAGTGGTTCCTGTACGCCAACCGTGCGACGTGGTCGGGTCGAGGGCTCTGCCATGGAGAGGGGCAGGTCTTCAGCCACGAGGGACGGCTGCTCGCGTCGTACTCGGTGGACGCCATGGTCCGCCGGGCCACTTGGGACGGCGACACCGCTGGGAACATACCGACGACGGCAATCTGAGATGGCTGCCGGTCTCCTCGGCGGAGAGATGAGCTGACGACAGCCCTACCCGCTCTTCAGGCCATGGGCTCGAGCGCGATGGTGCCGTAGGTACCCGGCCCCGGCCTCGGACACCGAAACGAATCGGCCCTGCCCCGGCACGTGATGACGCTCGATGAAGCCTCGGGCGTTGGCGTCTTCCCACACGGGCAAGCGCGGACACGATGTCCGCCACGCGTCAATCACCTCGACATAGGGGCGCGGGCCGGAACCCAGCCACTCGAGGAGATCGAGTACCAGGTCATCGAGGCTGTCGTCCATCGGAAGCTCCCTGGGGATCATCGCCGGTCGTTCGAGCGCCTGAGAGTGGGCGGCACGCCGCGTCCCTCGGTCAGGCGCCCTGAGGCGCATCGAGGGCCATGCAGCCCCGAACCGCGGCCTCGGCCGCCAAACGAGCGGCCGTCGCGGTGTCGTTGCTCAGGCGCTCGAGTTTCGCGGTCAGCTCGGGCTCGCCGGCGATGAGCCGCCGGATCGCAGCTGCATCACCGGAACCGTCCGGATTGGTCAACGCCACGATCCTCGGGTCGAGCAGGCCGTCGAAATACCGGTCGCCTATGCAGCGGTAGACCGACCAAGGACATCCATGGGCCTCACAGACCTCGGCGACGGCCGATGACTCCATGTCCACCCCGAGGCAGCCTTCTTCGAAAAAGCGTCGGCTCATCTCGGGGTCGAGGGTGGCCTGTTCAGTGGTCATGAGTTTGCCCGTCAGAGCTGTGTCTCCGGGAGGCGAGTGGCGGTAGGTGGCGCCACTGGTGCATTCGACAATGGTCTCGGGATTGATCATGGTACCGACCTCGAGGTCAGGATCGAGCCCTCCGCAGATTCCGGCGACCATGACGTGGTCGACTCGGACATCGCCCGGCGCAGTGTGGTCGAACAGAGCGGTGTGGTCGAACAGAGATGTGGTGGCGGCTCGGGTCAACGGTGGGCCCATGCCGATATGAATGGCGGTCACGTTCGATTTGCCGACCTGGCCCACCCAGGGGGCGCCAGCACCGTCGCTGGTTGGGTGGAGTCCGAAGGCGGTCACAATGGCATGCATCTCGAGCGGCATGGGGGCAAGAACGACCACGTGACGGGGGGCAGAGCCATCGGGCATGGTCACAGCTTGCCCGCCGCCGGCACGTTGCACCACAGGTTGCTCACAGCCAGCGGGATCAGGGCGCCGAGGAGGGCACGAGGAATTGCCGGATGGCGTTCCCTATCCCCTGCGCCATTACCGCCTGGTCGGCGGAGTTGGTAGCGATCGACGCTTCGAAGGGATCGGTCAGGTACAGCGGCTCGATGACCGCGCCCGGCATCGCGCTCGGGCTCGAGAAGAACCCGGCTGCCGGTGGGCCGATGAGCAGGAGATGATCGTAGGCGCCAGCCTCTGCCGCCAGGCCGCCGGCTGAGGGATCGCCGACCGAGGAACCGAAGCCCGTGTCAGGGACCGCTCCGTCATCCGGGATCTGCCAACCGTCGTCGTTCATGGCGGTAAGGACAGTGGTCTGTAACGACCTGGCCAACGCGGCGTTGGACTGAGCAAAGGATCGGGCCGCGTCGTAGACCGTCACGCTGCCGGCAGTCTGCGAGCTTCCGCTCGCATCCATGTAGATCCCGACCAGCACGTCGGCCCTGGCCAGGTTGGCGCACGTGTCCCTGGCCACCACGTCGTCGTGCGCTCCCTGAAGCGAGAGCACACCACCGGACTTGTCGACCGGGACCAGATGGGCAACCGTCGTATCTTCGGTCCGCGAGACCACCACCCGGAATCCGCGCGCTCGCAGCAGTGACATCGTGTGCAGCTCGATGGCAAGATTGACGGTCGACTCATCGACCTGCTGCCCCGACAGGGTGGTCCCGACCGCACCCGGATCGATCCCGCCATGGCCAGCGTCCAGGAACACCGTCTTGTGGTTGTCTCCCACGGTGGGCGGGTAGGCCACGCACGCCCCGGATGCGAACGCTCCACTGTCCAGAGAAGAGGCGCCGCTCGAGGCGGAGCCGAGGTGGGTCACGGAGGTGGCCCACCGGTGTACCTGCGCCAGCAAACCACTCAGCACCAGGCCCACAACGACCACCCCGAGGAGCAGGACGGCCAGAACCACCGCCCGTCGTCGGCCCCGGGCCGGGCCGGTCGTGTTCCGGCGGGTCAACGATGCGTGCGTCCTGCCTGACACTCCGAACCGTTCCGCCGAGCGCCGCGGCCGGAGGACCAACGGGCGAACAACCGGCGTCCCCCCTGGTCGGACCGCCCCAAACCGTCGGTTGCTGGTATCACCGAGATCCACAGTACCGACCATGTGGTCCCCAGATGCGTCGCCATCGCCCTCACAGGTGGTTACCACCGGGCTGATGATTCGCTCACAGCTCATCCAAGGGCACGGGAGCCCGCCAGCTAGGCTCGCTCCGTGTCTGAGGTATCGGGCCGTTACGCCGCTGTCGCCGCTGAAATTCACCAACCATGTCAGGGGGGTCCCGCCGGAGAGCTGGGACGCCGCATCTCCATGCCCCGATTGGACGGCTGAGGATGTGGTCGTCCACGTGATCAACACCCACCGACGGGTTCTGGCTTCGCTGGACCAATCCGAACCCGAAGTGGTCGAGCCCGGGGCCGATCTCATGCCCCGTTGGCTCGCCGCCAGCCAGGGCGTCCGGACGGCGTTGGCCGACCCGACCCAGGCCACACGGACGATCGCCGGCATGTTCGGTGAACAGCCGTTCGAGAGCCTGGTCGGAAGACTGCTCTGCACAGACACGCTGATCCATACCTGGGACCTGGCCCGGGCCACCGGACAAGACGAATCGCTCGACCCCATCGCCGCCGGCAAGGCCATCGAGTTCCTGACGCCCCTCGATGAAGCCATCCGTCGCCCCGGGGGTTTTGGTCCGAGGATCGAACCGCCCCCCGAGGCAGACGCTCAGACCAGGCTGCTCAGTTTCGCTGGTCGAGCCGTCTGACTCGCCCGGTCGGGACAAGATCTCCAACCCGGGTCCCAGCTAGCGGCAACCAGGCGGCGTCAAGACAAGACCGCCTGCCTCAATGGCAGCGCGGTTGACAATACGTCCGGACGGCACGAGACTCGGTTCCGACAAACGTTCCCGGCGTGAAGTGACGACGTCGATGGAACTGGGCGATCTGGAATGTGCGGCGCATGGCTGGCAGGGGGATCAGGGGGAGCTCACATGGGCAGAAGTAATGCAGCCGGCAAGGTTGCAATCGTCGGCGTTCTCGCGGCCGCAGCGGCATTGGTGGTGCCGATCACGCCCTCGGCGTGGGCCGCCAAGGGACCCTCAGCACCCACCTTTGCCAGCAAGAGCACAGCCAAGGGCAAGCAGGGAAAGCCGCTCGACTTCACCGTCAAGACCAAGGCCAATCCGACCGCGACCCTGTCGGTGACCTCGCCGCTGCCTCCCGGTGTGTCGTTCCATGACAACGGAAACGGAACCGGTACCCTTTCCGACCCGACGCCCCTGGGCGGGACCTACACCATCGGCCTGCAGGCGACCAACACCACCAGTCAGGTCAACACCACGGACCAGACGCTGACGCTGTCGGTGAAATCGAAGCTCCCGCTGATCCGTCACGTGTTCGTGATCATGCTCGAGAACAACGGCTACGCCGCCACGTTCGGCTCTCCCTCCGTTGATCCGTATCTGGCCACCACGCTGCCGAGTGAGGGCGCGCTCCTCAAGAACTACTACGGCATCGGCCACTTCTCCAACGACAACTACGCGGCCTTCATCTCCGGGCAGCCCCCGAACACGGACAACCAGCTCGACTGCCTCGGCTCGGGTTATGCCAACTTCCCTCCCGCTGACGGTCAGGTCAACGGCATCCAGCAAGGCGCTGGTTGCGTGTTCCCCTCGGCGGTGAACACGCTGGCCAACCAGCTGGACAGCGACGGACTCACTTGGAAGGGCTACCAGGAGGACATGGGCAACGACACGACCCGTGACGGGAGTGTCACCTGCAGCCATCCGGCAGTGGGCGGTCCCGACCCGACAACCGCGGCAGAACCGGCCGACGGGTACACCACCCGGCACGACCCGTTCATGTACTTCCACTCGATTATCGACAACACCAGCGAGTGCAACCACAATGTGGTGCCTCTGGGGGACACCAACGGCTCCATGCCCGCCGGGACCCCGGCGGGGGCGACCGGTCTGGCGACGGACCTTCAGTCGGTGGCCACCACCCCGAATTTCAGCTTCATCACCCCCAACCTGTGTGACGACGGACACGACTATCCCTGTACGAACACCACCGGAGCCGGCCAGGGCGGCGGGTCGGCCGTGGCTGACACCGACAAGTGGCTCAAGACCTGGGTGCCGCTGATCACCTCGTCACCCGCCTTCAAGCAGGACGGACTGCTGGAGATCACCTTCGACGAGGCTGAGGACCCGACACTGGACACCACGGCGTGCTGCGGTGAGACGCCGGGGCCGGCGGCCGACAGTGGTGGCAACGGGATCAGCGGGCCCGGCGGTGGCGTGGTGGGGGCTGTCCTCCTCTCGCCCACCATCCCGGGAAACCTCGTGGTGACCAAGACGTCGTACAACCACTACTCGTCATTGGCATCGCTGGAGGACCTGTTCGGGCTGCCCCGCCTCGGCCAGGCACAGACGGTCACGACCACCTTCGACAAGCACATCTTCACCGGGTAGGAGGCGACAATGAGAGAGGACGCGACAAGATCCGCGCTCGTGTCTCGGCGAGCGGTCCTGGGCGGCGCCGTGGCCGGCGCGGCGATCGGGCTCCTGCCCGGTAGCGCGGCCGCCGCCGGACGGTCGGTATCGAAGAGGATGAAGCCCGGGCCGGGAACACTCCCGAACCCGAGCGCTCTTCCCGGTACCGATCAACTGCCGCAGATCAAGAACATCGTGTGCGTGATGATGGAGAACCACTCCTACGACAACATGCTCGGGATGATGCAGGGACGAGGAGACGGGTACACCCTCGACGGCAGCGGCAATCCCACGGCATCCAACCCTTGGCCGAAGAATTCGACGGATCCGCCTCCGTTCAAGCACGCCGAAGTGCACACGTTCCCTATGCCGAATCCGTGCCAGGAAGCCCACCAGCCGTTCAACACGTGGGAAGCGGCCCACGTCTCGTTCGCCGGGGGAAAGAACGACGGGTTCGTCAAGAGCCAGAGCGGACCGGTGTCGATGGGCTTCGTCCCGCCCGCCGTGATGCCCTTCACCAACTCGCTGGCGGCCACCTTCCCCGTCTGCGACCGCTACTTCTGCTCGGTGATGGCCCAGACCTATCCCAACCGTCGCTACCTCATGGGCGGCACGTCGCTCGGTCTCATCGTTGACACCCTCAACAGCGACAAGCCACCGAACGGCACCATCTTCGAGGCGCTCAACGCCTACAACATCTCGTGGCGGAACTACTTCTCGTCGCTCCCGTCGGTCCTCATCTGGACCTATCTCTCCGGCACCCCGGGCATCGGGTCCAACTTGGTCGGGATCAGCAACTTCTTCAGTGACGCCAAGGCGGGGACACTCCCGGCCTTCAGCCTGGTCGACCCGGATTTCGGCAAGCAGTCCGAGGAGAACCCCCAGGACGTCCAGTTCGGCGACCAGTTCCTGGCCCAGGTGGTCAATGCGGTGATGTCCTCCCCCCAGTGGGCGAACACCTTGTTGGTCTGGTGCTACGACGAGAGCGGTGGCTACTACGACCACGTCCCGCCCCCGAAGGCGGTGAAGCCCGACGCCGTGGCCCCGGTCCTCGCCCCCACCGACCACCCCGGGTCGTTCAACCGGTACGGTTTCCGGGTGCCGGCCGGTGTGGTGTCACCATATGCCCGACCGAACTACATCTCCCACGTCGTCCACGACCACACGTCGGTCCTCAAGCTGATCGAGACGAAGTGGAACCTCCCGGCGCTCACCTTCCGCGACTACTTCGCCGACAACCTGCTCGACAGCGTCGACCTGGCCAGTCCCCCGGCCTTTCTGACCCCTCCCACCCTGGCTGCGGCCCTGGATCCGACCCTCGCCGACGGCTGTCTCATGACCGGGCCCGGGACGATACCGCCGCCCGCCTACGTGACGGCCACCTGATCTACTGGGCGACCCAGGCGATCGCCTGGTCCCGCCGGGCAAGCGGGAACACCTTCGTCTCCCCCGGGGTCATCCAGCCAAAAAGGTCGGTCAGACGGCTCACCCACTCGATGTCGGTCACCAAGGCGATGCGCTTCCAAACCCGAAGGTGCTCGAGGCCCAGCTTGAGGTCTTGCCACAGCGCCCCCCCGGACATGCCGTCGAAGGAGGTCATCTCGATCACGAATCGGACCTCACCGCTCTTGGCCGCCCGCTCGAGCGCCGGCAGCACGACGTCGCGGTAGTCCTCGGCCTTCAGCTCGCCACTGGCTTCGAAACCGATGACACCCGGCGGAAGATCGTCCAGCTCCTTGATCACCGTTGGGCGACATCGGTCAGCGAGGTCTCCGTGATGCCCAGCACCCGAAGGGTCCGGCCCAGACCGAGGAACGCAGCCAGACAGATGGTGAGGTCGAGGATCTCCGGATCCGAGAACGATCGGCGCAGGCGATCGACGAACGCGTCGTCGATGCCCAGATGGTCAAGGGCAAAGCGCTCGGCGTACTCCATGGCCAGCCGCTCGTCCGCGCTGAACTCCTCTCCATCGTCGTGGCTGCCGATGTGGCCGTAGAAGTCCTCGCTGACCCCTCGGGCCTTGACGCTGTCGGCCCGGAAGGCCAGGCACACCGTGCAATCGTTGAGCTGGGCGATCCGCATGCGGGCCGCCTCCCGCACCCGGACGGAGAGGATGCTCTGGTTGTAGGCCGCGTCCACCAGCCGGTTGACCGCGGCACCCATCTCCGGCCGGAGGGACCACACCTGCACGGCGTCGCCACCCTCGCCATGGGGGATGTCCAGACGAGCCATGGCTTGGGACTCTACGCCCGAAGATGTCGGTCCGGCTACCCGTCGCCCGTCCCGGGCTACCGGAGGAGGAACACCGGGTGCCGATCGGCAACGGCGGCGAACTCCTCGTCCGACGATTCGGGACCGACCCCTTCGAAGAACATCCCGACCTCGAAGCTCCATTTGCGGAGATAGGCCCGCAGGATGGGCACCCGTTCGGCCGGCGGGATCTCGGCCGCCGTGCGCTCCTGGCGGCGCCGTCCGAGGATCAGCACCAGGTGCCCGTCGGCGGCCCGGACGTTGCGCACCCATTCCGTCTCACCCCGAGCGGCCACCAGGTACTGCTCCGAGTCCAGGTCGAGCACGTTGACCGGGGTGTGGTGGGGCTGGCCTGATCGTCGCCCCCGGTGTTCGAGCACGCGTGAGCCCCGGACGCTGATCCCCAGCCGCATCAGGAGATTGAGGAACGGGTTCATGATGTTCCGGGTGAACCAATCTGGGCGCTGGTAGTGCGGGGTCTCTGGCATGAGAGCCTCCTCTCGTTCTTGACTACCGATCATGATCGAGAACAGTGTTCTTGTCAAGTACTTGTGTTCTCGGACCGGAACGACCAAACTGGGCCCCATGTCCGCCCCCCGCTCGGCCCGGGACCGGGTCCGCCAGGAGCTGACCCGGGAGATCCTGGACGTCGCCCGCGCCCACCTGGCCCGGGACGGCGCCGGCGCCCTCTCGCTGCGGTCGATCGCCCGCCAGCTGGAGATGGCCCCTTCCGCGCTCTACCGGTACTTCTCGAGCCGCGACGACCTGCTCAGTGCCCTCATCCTCGACGCCTACGAGTCACTGGCCGACTGCGCCGAGCAGGCGTCCGACGCCGCCTTCGAACGCGGGGGCCACCTCGCCGGCGCCGGCATCTGGTCGGCCGTCCCCCGGTCCATGCGGGGCTGGGCCATCGACCACCCCCACGAATGGGGGCTCGTGTTCGGGTCCCCGGTGCCCGGCTACCAGGCGCCTCAGGCCACGGTCATCCCCTATGCCCGGTTGGCCGCCGCGCTGGTGAGGCCGGTGGTGGCGGTCCAGCGCGACGGCCGGTTGCACCCCTCCGGCCCGGCGGTTCAGCCCGACTCGCTGGCCGCCAGCCTCCGACCGGTGGCCGAGGCCCTGCTCCCGGACGTGCCGACTGCCACCGTGGCCCACGCCCTCCAGGCCTGGGCCACCCTTATCGGGATCATCAGCCTCGAGGTCTTCGGCCACTGGCGGAACACCGTGCTCGAGCCGTCCGTCCTGTTCGACGAAGTCGTCGCCAACCTGGGACGCGACCTCGGTCTGGGCCACTGAGAACTAAAAGGAGCGCACCGACCGTCAGTCCGGATCCGCGAGCCCCGTCTGGCGCACGGTGATGTTGAATCGCCCGGGTTCGAGCCCGACAGCACCCGGCGCCGTTCCGGGCAACACCTTCGGCACCCCGTGGTAGGCGCGCCGCGAGGCCCCGCCGAAGACGAAGAGGTCTCCTGATGCGAGCACGACGTCGGTCCACGGCCGCCCGCGCCCGGCGGGGGTTCCGAAGCGGAACACACAGCTGTCGCCCACGCTGAAGGAGACCACCGGAGCCGGGCTCGGCTCCTCCCGGTCGGCATGCGTACCCATCCGCGCCCCGGGCCCGTACCAATTGACGAGGGCCACATCCGGTCGGTAGGCGGGGGTTCCCCGTTCGGACGGCGAAGGCGGCCCCGAGGCGGTGAGCGAACCGTCGAGGGCCGCGGCAGCCTCCACCGCGTCACGGGCCAGGTCCCCGAGCCACTCCGGGAACGGGGCCACCGCCCGCCCGTCCCCGTCCTCCACCGACCTCGAGTAGCGGTAGGGGAACCAGTGCCATCCGAGGCAGGTGATCTGCACCGACATGGTGCCGCCCCGGGTTCGGGGGGCCCGGAACCCTCCGGCGGCCTCGCCCCACCGGCGGCACGACGCCACCAGGGCGCGTTGGCGGTCGAGCTCCAGCCAGCCGGCCAGGTGGACGGCACCGGCGGCCACCGTCCGGTGCCCACGGGGGAACAGCTCGTACACGGGGCCCCTCCGGACCTGTTCAGGCCGGGTCGGCGGGGTCCTGCTTGGCCAGCCACCGGAGCCGGGCCGCCCGGGCGTCCCACGAGTAGACCACAGCCGTCCCGGCCAGACGGTCGTGGAGGGCGCGGCGGTGGCGGTTGGTGAGGATGCCCAGGAATCCGAGGCCGAGGAGGAGGAAGCTCAGCGGGAGCGCCAGCGTGCGCACGACGGCCTGGCGGGGACCGATGGCCGACCCCTCGGCCGAGACCACCCGGATGCCGAGCACGGCCATGCCGATGGTCCGGCCGCTGAGCGCCCATTGGTAGGCGAAGTAGAGGAACTCCCAGACCACGGCGGCGACCAGCGAGGCGATCTGGTAGTTGGTGAGCGTGAACTTGTGGCCCGTCACCAACTGGACCGAGAACGCCAGCGCCGCGGCTCCGAGGGTGAACAGGCCCCACGAGGCCCCGACATCGGCGGCGAACGCCACCAGGCGGGTGACTGCGCCGGCATAGTGGCCCTGGCGACCTTCGACCGGCTTGACTGCCACTCCGGCGGCCATCATCGACCGTCGGCGGCGGAAGTGGGAACGGGCGGGAGCCCGGCCGGCCGCACCAGGGCGGCGGGGCCGAGCGGTAGGTCTTCGGACCGGCGCCGGAGGATGCGGTTGACCCACCGGGCGATGAAGTCGTCGAGACCCACTGCTTGGGCCCGGACCAGGTCGAGCACCTCCGAGGCCACACCGGTGGTGGAGCGGGCGATGATCGACCCGAGCTCGGTCTGCTCCATCAGGGCGTCGATGTCGATCCGCTGGACGATCTTCTCGACGTCGACCCGCTCGATGATCTTCTCGACATCGACCCGATCGATGAGACGCTCGACGTCGACCCGGTTGACCACGGCGTCCACGTCCACACGGGCGACCACCGAGTCGACATCGATGCGGTCGAGCAGCGCATCCATGTCGATGGCCTCCATCACCAGGCTGACCACCCGCTCGGCGACGGCCTGGGCCACGTGCTCGATTCGAGCGCTGCCGGGGACGGGGCTCATCCGGGCCGCTCCACCCTCTCGGGGTCCATGGCCACAGCTTCGCATCGGAGCCGCGCCCGATCAGGGACGGTGGCCGGCCCGGGTGCGGCCTCCGGGCGGGACGGACTACCCCGCCGACGGTTGCTTCGAGCGCGGCGAGGGCCCGATCGGCGTGCACGTTCATGCGGACTTCGCTCTTGATCACGTCGATGACCTCGAGGTCCGGGCCGATCACGAAGGTGGTCCGCTTGGTCGGCGACAGCGCCGTGAACCGCCGCCGCACCCCGAACTGGGTGGCGACCGCACCATCGGGATCGGACAGGAGGGGATAGTCGAACGAATGCTTGTCGGAGAACCGCTTCTGCTTCTCCACCTGATCGGCGCTGATGCCGACCCGTTGTGCCCCCACTGCCTCGAACTCCGCCTTCATGTCGCGGAAATGACAGCTCTCGGCGGTGCAGCCCGGGGTCATGGCGGCGGGATAGAAGAACAGCACGACCGGGCCGTTGGCCGCCAGCTCGCTCAACCGCCTCGGTGTGCCGTCCTCGTCCGGCAACTCGAAGTCTGGCGCCTGGTCCCCCGGTTGCATCCCCTGAGGCTACCAATGTGGCGCGGCGACCGACCGGGACGCCGCCGCCGGGCCGATCGGGACCGCGGGCAGGTCGACATAAACTGGCGGCACCGGGTGCGCCATCCACCCGGTCCGCCTTGCTCGGGCGGCATCACGACGCCACCAGACCGACCAGACGGGATGATCGCTCCATGGAGACCTCGATCGAGGCCGACGCCCTGCAGAAGACCTTTACCGGCAAGCACCAGGTGCGGGCTCTCGACGGGGTGAGCTTCGCCGTGGCCGAAGGCACCGTTTTCGGCCTGCTCGGCCCCAACGGTTCGGGCAAGACGACTGCGGTGCGCATCTTGACCACCATCCTCCAGGCGGACGGCGGTTCGGCGCGGGTGCTCGGGCACGACGTGGCGAAGGAAGCGGGCCTGGTGCGCAGCCTCATCGGCCTGGCCGGTCAGTACGCTGCCGTCGACGAGAACCTGACCGGACGCGAGAACCTCCAGATGGTCGGGAACCTCAACCACCTGCGGCGGTCCTCGGTCAAGGACCGGGCCCGCGAGCTCCTCCGCCAATTCGACCTCGAGCACGCCGGCGACCGGACCCTCAAGACGTACTCGGGAGGCATGCGCCGCCGCCTCGACCTGGCCGCCGCCCTGGTGGCCCGCCCGACTGTCCTGTTCCTCGACGAGCCCACGACCGGGCTCGACCCCCAGAGCCGCAACGACCTGTGGGAGGTCATCGAGCAGCTGGTGGAGGGGGGAACCACGGTCCTGCTCACCACCCAGTACCTCGAGGAGGCCGATCGCCTGGCCAACACGCTGGTCGTGCTGGACCACGGCCGGGTCATCGCCGAAGGCACGCCCGCCCAGCTGAAGGCCAACATGGGCGCCACCGTCCTCGAAGTGGGGCTGAGCTCCATCGAGGACGCCCGGCGCACGGCCGGGCTGTTGGGCGCCATCGGGTCCCACGCCCCGACGGTCAACGGCACCGTCGTCGAGATGACCGTGGACAGCGGGCCCGAGGCGGCCATGGCCAGTCTGCGCTCCCTGGACCAGGAGGGAATCACCCCGGCCGCGTTTGCCTTACGCGAACCCAGTCTCGACGACGTGTTCCTGGCCCTCACCGGCCGCCGGGCCGAGGAGGAACGTGAGGAGGCGGACGATTCGCAGGACGGCTGGCATCGTGAGCGAGAAGCGGCGGCGGCATCGGCGGGGACGGGAGGGCCGTCATGACCACCGCCATCGCCGCCCCCACGCTGTCACGGGCTCCTCACCCGACCAAGATCGGCAACCGGCTCGGCTGGGCCGTGTTCGACACCTGGACCATCACCAAGCGGAACATCCTCAGCTACACGCGCATCCCCGAAGCGCTGTTCTTCTCGACGGTGCAGCCCATCATGTTCGTGCTGCTCTTCGTGTATGTGTTCGGAGGATCCATCCATACGCCGGGCACCACCTACGTGAACTATCTGATGCCTGGGATCTTCGCCCAGACCGTGGCTTTCGGGTCGGTGCAGACGAGCATCGGCCTGGCCGAGGACCTCCAAAAGGGGATCATCGAGCGGTTCCGAGCCCTGCCCATGGCTCGATCGGCGGTACTCACCGGCCGAACGTCGGCCGACCTGGCCCGAAACATCCTCACCGTCATCATCATCACCATCGTCGGCTTCATCGTCGGCTTCCGCCCCACCACCGGAGTCCTTGCCTATCTGGCCGGCATCCTGGTGATCCTCCTGTTCGCCTACGCCCTGTCGTGGGGGTTCGCCGTCATCGGGCTGTCCGCCCCCAACAGCGAGGTGGCGCAGGTCGTCTCCTTCCCTCTTCTCTTCCCCCTGGTCTTCGCCTCCTCCGCCTTCGTGCCGGTGTCCCAGATGCCGGGCTGGCTGCAGGGATTCGCCACCTACCAACCGGTGAGCGTGACCATCAGTGCCTGCCGCCGCGCTCATGCTGGGTGGCCCGACCGCCAACTGGGTCCTCCAGTCCGTGCTGTGGTCGGTCGGGCTCCTCCTCGTGCTCACCCCCCTGGCCGTCCGGCGCTACCGCACCCGTATCTGAGGCGTCGGAGGCCGGTGGCCGCCGCCCCGGTAGGGGAGCAGAATGGACCCATGGCCCCGTCAACCTCCCCGACCACCGCCGATTCGTTCGGCGCCCGCGCCACCCTCGGCGTGGGCGACCGCACCTACGAGATCTACCGGATCACGGCCCTCGCCGACCGCTTCGACATCGCCCGGCTCCCCTATTCGATGAAGGTGGTGCTCGAGAACCTCCTCCGTCACGAGGACGGCGTGGTCGTGCGCCCCGCCGACATCGAGGCGGTGGCCGGCTGGGCCGATCACCCCGAACAGCGTGGCCTCGGCCACGAGGAGGCGGCCGAGATCGCCCTCACGCCGGAGCGGGTCCTCATGCAGGACTTCACCGGTGTTCCCGGGGTGGTGGACCTCGCCGCCATGCGCGACGCGCTGGACGCTCTGGGCGGTGACCCGGGCAAGGTCAACCCGCTGGTCCCCGTCGAGCTGGTCATCGACCACTCGGTGATCGCCGAGGTGTCCGGCCGGCCGAGTGCCTACGACGAGAACGTCGACATCGAGTACCACCGCAACATGGAGCGGTACCAGCTCCTCCGTTGGGCCCAGGCGGCCTTCGACGGATTCCGGGTAGTGCCTCCGGGGACGGGCATCTGCCATCAGGTCAATCTCGAATACCTGTCCCGGGTGGTCTTCGCCACCGACGACGGCCGGGCCTACTGCGACACGCTGGTCGGCACCGACTCCCATACGACCATGGTCAACGGCCTCGGAGTGCTCGGCTGGGGCGTCGGGGGCATCGAGGCCGAGGCAGCCATGCTCGGTCAACCGCTGTCCATGCTGATCCCACCCGTCGTCGGGTTCCGGCTCACCGGCGAACAGGCTCCCGGCACCACCGCCACCGATCTGGTGCTCACCATCGCCCACCTGCTCCGCCAGCACGGGGTGGTGGGCAAGTTCGTCGAGTTCTACGGGCCCGGGGTGGCCGCCGTCCCGCTGGCCAACCGGGCCACCATCGGCAACATGTCGCCCGAGTACGGCGCCACCTGTGCCATCTTCCCCGTCGACGAGCTCACGCTCGAGTACCTGCGCTTCACCGGGCGGGATCCAGAGCACGTGGACCTGGTCGAGGCCTATGCCCGGGAGCAGGGGATGTTCCACGGCTCCGGCAGTCCGGAGCCGGTGTTCTCCGAGACCATCGAGCTCGACCTGGCCACCGTGGTGCCGAGCATCGCCGGACCGGCCCGGCCCCAGGACCTGGTCGCCCTGTCCGGCGCCCGGGAGTCGTACCGGGCCGCCCTCGGGCGTGACCCGCGGGCCGGCCAGGCGTCGACGGCCGACGGTGCCACCACCACCGTCCGGGACGGCGCCGTGGTGGTGGCCGCCATCACCAGCTGCACCAACACCTCGAACCCGGAGGTCATGGTGGCGGCCGGGCTGCTCGCGGCGCGGGCCGTCGAGCGAGGCCTCCGGCCTCCTCCCTGGGTCAAGACGTCTCTCGCCCCCGGATCGCGGGTGGTCATGGACTACCTCGACCGAGCCGGGCTGACCGGTCCCCTGGCCGCCATCGGGTTCGACCTGGTGGGGTTCGGGTGCACCACCTGCATCGGCAACTCGGGGCCGCTCCTCGGCACCGTGTCCGAAGCGGTGCGGGAGGCCGACCTCTCGGTGGCGTCGGTGCTGTCGGGCAATCGCAACTTCGAAGGGCGCATCCACCCCGACGTCCGCCTCAACTATCTCGCCTCGCCCCCGCTGGTGGTGGCCTACGCCCTCGCCGGGACCATGGACATCGACCTCAGCACCGAGCCGCTCGGAACCGGCACCGACGGCCGGCCCGTCCATCTCGCCGACCTCTGGCCCACGGCGGAGGAGGTCACCGAGACCATCCGCTCCTCGCTCGACTCCGAGATGTTCCGTCAGCGCTACGGGGCGGTCTTCGACGGCGACGACCGGTGGCGATCGGTGGAGGCCCCCACCGGGAGCACCTTCCAATGGGACCCCCAGTCGACCTATGTCCTCCGACCGCCGTTCCTCGAGGGCCTGTCCAAGCAGCCGGCCCGGGTGACCGACATCGGGGGGGCCAGGGTGCTGGCCAAGCTGGGCGACAGTGTGACCACCGACCACATCTCGCCGGCGGGGAGCATCGGTCCCGCCACCCCGGCCGGCCACTACCTGCAGGACCACGGGGTCGGCCCGGCCGACTTCAACTCCTACGGGACGCGGCGTGGCAACCACGAGGTGATGATGAGGGGCACCTTCGCCAACGTACGGCTGCGCAACCAGATGGCACCGGGGACCGAGGGTGGCTTCACCGTGCACCTACCCGACGGCGACCAGACCACCATCTTCGACGCCGCCCTCCGGTACGCCGACGAGGCGGTGCCGTTGGTGGTCCTGGCCGGCAAGGAGTACGGGTCCGGCTCGTCACGTGACTGGGCGGCCAAGGGCACCACCCTGTTGGGCATCCGGGCCGTCATCGCCGAGAGCTTCGAGCGGATCCACCGCTCCAACCTCATCGGGATGGGCGTCCTGCCCCTCCAGTACGCGGACGGCGAGAGCGCGGCCTCGCTCGGCCTGACCGGGCACGAGGTGTTCGCCGTCACCGGGCTCGCCCCCCTCAACCAGGGCACCACGCCGAAGACCGTGGCCGTTCGGGCCACCGACGGGGACCGGGTGGTGGAATTCGAGGCCCGGCTGCGCATCGACACGCCGATGGAGTCCGAGTACTACCGCCACGGCGGCATCCTGCCCTACATGCTGCGCCAGATGGCCGGCTGACGGGACGCCCGGGGGCTACCCGGCCAGCGGGAGCACGAACCAGGCGATGGCCACGTACTGGAGGACCGCTCCCACCACGGTGCAGGCGTGGAACACCTCGTGGTACCCGAACACCTCGGGTCGGGGGTCCGGTCGCTTGAGGGCGTAGACCACCGCGCCCGCCGAGTAGCACAGCCCGCCGGCGAGCAGCAGGCAGAAGCCGACCGCCCCGAGGGCGTGGAGGAGCTGGGGCAGTACGGCCAGGGCGGCCCATCCCACCACCACGTACGGCAGGGCGATCACCCACTTGGGGGCATCCAGCCACACCTGGCGCGTGATGATGCCGGCGGCCATCCCGCCCCACACGATGCAGAGCACGGTGGTGCGGGCCCAGCCACCGAGGGCGATGCCGGCCACGGCCGTGTACGAGCCGGCGATGGCGATGAAGATGGTCGAGTGGTCGGCGCGTCGCATGCGGCGCCGGGCGACCGGGCCCCAGGTGCACCGGTGGAACAGGGCGCTCACCCCGAAGAGCAGCGAGATCGACAGGGCGTAGACGGACACCACTGCGGCCGAGCCGGCCGTCGGGGCGGCCGCCACCAGCGCGGCGCCCGACACCAACGAGACGAAGAAGGCCACCTGGTGCAAGACGCCACGAAACCTGGGCTTGACCAGGGGTGGGCCCTCGCCCGACCGTTCGCCCTCGACCAGGGCGCGGGCGGGCGGCATCAGCGGGGGGGTCCGGTCCGGGCCAGGGAGGCAGCTCGTTCGCCGACCGCCGAGGCGGCCACGAAGCGACGGAGCACCCGCCGTCCCACGCTTTCCACGGCGGCCAGTTCCGGCCCCCCGAGGGCCACCCCGGGGGGGAGGAGGGGCTGCCATGCCGCGGCCAGGGTCGGGTCGACCTCGACGTGGAACTGCAGGCCGTAGGCGCGGGCGCCCCAGCGGAAGGCCTGGTGCGGATAGCGGGCGGTGGCCGCCAGGTGGGCCGCGCCCTCCGGGAGGGCGAAGGTGTCCTGGTGCCAGTGGAGGCACGGGACGGTGGGGTCGGCGAGGCCGCCGTATTCCGGGCCGAGGACGCGGTCGGTCCGGCCGGCCGGGGTGAGCTGCACGTGCCCCATCCCGATCTCGGGCTCGGCACCCGTCGTCACTTCCGCCCCGAGCGATGCCGCCAGCTGCTGGGCGCCGAGGCACACGCCGAGCACCGGGCAACCGGCCCGGGTCACCTCGCCGATCAGGGCCCGCTCGTCCTCCAGCCACGGATGGGCAGCGATGTCATGGACCCCCATGGGCCCACCCATCACCACCAGGCCGGCGATCGACCCGGCATCGGGCAGCGCCTGGCCGCCATCGGGGCGCACCACCACGAGGCTCCACCCGGCCTCGGTGAGGGCGTCGGCGATGAGGCCGGGACCCTCGTAGTCCACGTGCTGGAGCACGAACCAGGGCCGGCGGGGGGGGTCGTCACCGCCCTCTTGGCGGCCGGCCCGGTCGGCCTCGACCGAGCTCACGTCGTGGCCACCACCCGGAATGCCTCGGCCAGGCTCCCGTCGGGCAGGCCGGCGGCCGATGCCGTCCCCGACATCCAGGCCCGCAGCATCCCGTCGAGCTCGGCCCCTTCCCCGACCTGGCTCCGGTGCGAGCGCAGGGCGGCCAACTTGCGGTCGAACTGGGCGGTGGCGTCCACGGCCCGGTCGGCCCGCTCGGTGGCCATGATCCAGAGCTCGGGCACGGTGTGGGGCTCGAGGCCGTCGTCGAGGAGCTCGGGGAAGGCGAAGGGGTTGCGGGCGTCCGGATAGACAGCACAGGTCGCCGCCTCGCCTGCGGCCAGATGATCGGGGTGGCTGGCGTAGATCCGGTCCCAGTTCCGCTCCGGGGACTGGGCCACCACCCGGTCGGGCCGGAACCGCCGGATCACGCCGGTGATGGCCCGGCGGAGGTCGAGGTCGGGCACCACGCGCCCGTCCGGGAAGCCGAGAAAGGTCACATGGTCGACCCCGACCTTTCCGGCCGCCTCGGACTGCTCCTTCCGGCGGATGGCGGCCATGTCGGCGCGTGGGAGCGACCGGTCCGAGCCGCCGGCGTCGCCGTCGGTGACGATGCAGTAGGCCACCTCGACGCCGGCGTCGGTCCAGACCGCCACCGAGCCGGCCACTCCGAAATCCACGTCGTCGGGGTGGGCGGTCACCACCAGGATCCGGTCGACGCCCTCGGTGCCGGTATCGACCATGAGCGGGTGCACCCCGTTGCCGTGTACCACTTCCGCCTACCGTATTCGGCCGACGACCGGGCCCGCCCGGACGGCGGACCGGTGGGCTCCGGTTGGCCCTCAGTCCTCGCCGGGCTCCCAGGTAGCCAGGTCGGCGAGCCGTGGGTCGTTCGAGAAGATCTCGACGATGGGCGACTTGAGCCCGATGCGGGTCTGGATGCGCTCGACTTCGAGGACCTGGTTCCACTGGACCAGGCTGACCACCAGGCCGGCCTCGCCGGCCCGGGCCGTCCGGCCCGACCGGTGCAGGTACGCCTTGTGGTCCTCGGGCGGGTCGAAGTGGATGACCACGTCGACCAGTTCGATGTCCAGGCCCCGGGCGGCCACGTCGGTGGCCACCAGCACCGGCAGCTTCCCGTCGGCGAAGTCGCTGGAGCGTCCGCTCACGGAAGGCCTGCCGGAGGTCACCGTGGATGGCGCCGGCCTTGACCCCCTCCTTGCGCAGCTGGTCGACCAGCCGGTCGGCCCCCCGCTTGGTCCGCACGAACACCAGCGTCTTGTCCGAGTGGCGGCAGATCGCCGCGCACACCTTGACCCGGTCCATCTGGTGCACCTCGAGGAAACGGTGCTCCATGGCCTCGACCGTGGTCCGACGCGAGGCCACCTCGTGCATCACCGGATCGGCCATGTACCGGTTCACCAGCCGGTCGACCGCCCCGTCGAGCGTGGCCGAGAAGAGGAGGGTCTGGTGGGGCCGCTCCAGTCGACGCAGCACCCATTCGACCTGGGGCATGAACCCCATGTCGGCCATGCGGTCGGCCTCGTCCAGCACCAGCGTCTCGATATCGGCCACCGAGACCTCCCCGCGGTCGCCGAGGTCGATGAGGCGGCCCGGGGTGGCAATGACCACGTCCACCCCCCGTCGCAACTTCTTCACCTGGCGCTCGATGTCGGCGCCACCGTAGACGGCGGCGATGCGGAGGCCCACGGCCCGGGCCAGCGGGTGGAGCACCTCGCTCACCTGCACGGCGAGCTCCCGGGTGGGCACCAGCACCAGGGCCCGCGGCCGGCCGGGCTCGGTGGACCGGGCTGCCATGGTGCGCTGCAGGAGAGGGAGGCCAAAGGCCAGGGTCTTGCCCGAGCCGGTCTTGGCCTTGCCGCACACGTCGAGCCCGGCGAGGGCGTCGGCCACGGTCATGGCCTGGATGGCGAACGGATTGAAGATCGACTGACGCCCGAGGGCCTCGACCAGGACGGGGTCGACCCCCAACGAGGCAAAGGTGCGGGGGTCGCCGTGCTCGGACAGGGCGATCTCATCAGGGCCGAGGACGCGGCCCGACGGATCGATGGCGGTGGTCATGGGATCGGTTGCTCTCTCTCGTCTGTTCTGACGGCCGCCCGGCCGTCGCCGCCCGGGCTGTCCGCGGACGGTGCGGGCCCGCCTCGGGCCCACGTCCGGGCGGTGTACGAGCCCGGAGAACAGGATGAGGAAGACCCCGGTGGCGGGAGTCCTCCCGGCCACGCCGTCCATACTACCCCGAAACCGAGCAAGCTCCAGGTCAACGCCGGTCAGGGGGGCACGGGCGCCCGGACACAGGCCGACCGGGGGTGTGCCATGGTGGGCAGCCGCGCCCCGTCGCACCCCGAGGGGCCCCCACGAAAGGATGCCGAGCATGGGAAAGTTGACACCCGGCGCCAAGGCCCCCCGGTTCACCCTCCCGGACCAGGACGGAACGTCGGTCTCCCTGAAGGACTTCGCCGGGAAGCGGGTGGTGGTGTACTTCTACCCGAGGGACGACACCCCGGGCTGCACCAAGGAGGCTTGCCAGTTCAACGACAACCTCCGGGCCTTCACCCGGGCCAAGGTGCCCGTCCTCGGGATCTCGGCCGACAGCGCGGAGAAGCACCGCGCCTTCCGGTCCAAGTACGGCCTCAAGTTCCCGCTGCTCACCGACGCCGACCACAAGGTGGGAGAGGCCTACGGGGCCTGGGGTGAGAAGACCCTCTACGGCAAGAAGACGGTCGGGGTCATCCGGTCCACCTTCCTGATCGGTGCCGACGGCAAGGTCATCCGGCCCTGGTACCAGGTCCGGGCCGACGGCCACGCCGAGAAGGTCCTGGCCGAGCTGGAGAGCTGACCGCCCGGGCCGGCCACGCACCTATCGCTGGTGGCGCGGGCACCACCAGGTGGTCCGGCCGCCCACCACCGAGCGGGTGAGCGCGGCGCCGTCGCGGGGGCAGCGACCGTCCGGGTGGCGCTCGTCGACCAGGTCACCGAGGTGGGAGCCACCCTGCTCGATGAGCCGGCCCAGCGTGGAGACGAGATGCCGGTGAAGCCGGCGCACCTCGGCGGCGGTGAGGGAGCCGGCGGGCCGCAACGGCGACAGCCCCGCCCGCCACAGCACCTCGTCGGCGATGAGGTTGCCGATGCCCGCCACCCTCGACTGGTCGAGCAGACGGGCCTTGAGGGCGGCAGCCGATCCCCGTAGTGCCGCCCCCAGCTCGGACGGGCTGATGGTCGTGGCGTCGGGCCCGAGGCCCGACGCATCGGGATCGAGCATCACGCCGCCGAGCCGCCGGGGGTCGTGGACCACCAGGGACCCGCCGTCCTCGAACCCGGCCGACCAGCGGTCGAAGGAGGTGCCGGGGCGCGGCGACGAGTATCGCCAGCGGTCGATGGCGGCGACACCGTCCACCACCAGGGTCCCGGTCATCCCGAAGCGGATCCCGAGCGTGGACCCGCCGTCGACGTCCAGAAGGAGGAGCTTCCCGATCCGCCGCGCCGAGGTGAAGGCGTGGCCGAGCAGGGCCCGCTCGAGAACGGCGCCGGTGGCACCTCCTTTGAGGAACCAGGCATCGGGAGAGGTGACCGACGTGATCGTGCGCCCGAGCACGGCCTCCGCCGCGCTGCGGTACCGCTCGACTTCGGGCAGCTCGGGCACCCGTCGAGGGTAGCCAAACGGTCCGCTGCCCAGCCAGGCCCTGGCTAGGGTGAGGTCATGCCGCCGGAGAAGCCTCATTGGGCCGAGCTGTTCACCGAAGTGGTCACCTCCGGCCTGTGCACCGGCTGCGCGGCGTGCATCGTGGCCTGCCCCTACGACGTGCTCTCCTACGACGACACGGGCGGACGCTACAAGCCATTCCACATCGACGCCGAGGGCGGTCCGGAGAGCTGCACCCACGGGGTCAAGGGTTGCACCATGTGCACCCGGGCCTGTCCGCGGTTCCGGGAGTGGGAGACCGAGATCGACACCCACCTCTTCGGCCGGGAGCGCACGCCCGACGAGGTCATCGGGGTGTCCTCCGACGTCCTGTTGATCCGAGCCACCGACCCGGAGGTGCTGGACCTCGGCCAGGACGGCGGACTGGTCTCCGCCCTGCTGATCTGGGCGCCTCGAGCATGACGTCATCGACGCCGCCCTGGTCTCGGAGCTCGAAGGCGACGGTTCGACCTGGAAGGCGGTGCCGGGGGTGGCCACCACCCGGGCCGAGGTACTGGCCGCCGCCGGATCGCGCTACACCTATTCGGCCAATCCCCTGGCCTACCGTCTGGCGATCGAGGCGGGGGCCGAGCGCATCGCCCTCGTGGGCATGGGGTGCCAGACATCGGCCGCCCCGGTCATGAAGGCCCGCAAGGCGGGCAAGATCGCCCGTCGGCTGACCCTCACCATCGGCCTCATGTGCTCCAAGACCTTCGACGACGCCATCTTCCCCGAGTTGTTCGAGGCGCGCTACGGGATCGCCCGGGCCGACATCGAGAAGATGAACATCAAGGGCGTGTTCCAGGTGTGGACGAAAGACGGCGCGTACCACGAGATCCCGCTCAAGGAGGCCCACGCCTGGACCAGGGAGGGATGCACCTTGTGCCCCGACTTCGCCGCCGAGCACGCCGACATCTCGACGGGCGGCATCGGGGCGTTCAACGACTGGACGCTGATCATCGTGCGCACCGAGCAGGGTCGAGAGCTCCTCGAGGCCATGGTCGCCGACGGCGCGGTCGAGACCAGGCCCGGTGACGACGACCCCGGAGCCATCGCGCTGCTCCAGCGGCTGGCCCGGGTCAGCCGGCGGCGTTGGCCGGAAACGGCGGTGGCGATGCCCGGCCGGCTGCCGGCCACCACCTGAGTGCGGGGGCAACCGGCCACCATCTGAGCGCCGGACCGAACAGGCTCCCATCGTCGGCCCGGGCACTCGGCCGGGCCCGGTCGCGCTGACTCCGCCGACCCATCACACCCGGTCGGGCCGGGATGGCGACGGAGTACGGTGAACGGGCGTGGCCAGCCGAAAGAAGCCCGAGCGACCGACCGTCGTCCTGCTGGTCCGGCACGGCCTCACCCCGACCACGGGCAAGATCCTGCCGGGACGGGCGCCCGGGCTGCATCTCTCCCCCGAAGGCGAGGTCCAGGCCGAGTCGGTGGCCGAGCGGATCGCCGAGGCCGGTGGGACGGGGCCGGGGCGACCCAGCGCCGTCTACGCCTCGCCGCTCGAGCGGACCACCGAGACGGCGCGTCCCATCGCCCGGCGACTGGGGCTACGGGTGCGTTCCGAGCGCGGCCTGGTCGAATGCGATTTCGGGTCCTGGACCGGCTCCAGGCTGGGCACGCTGGCCAGGAAGCCCGAGTGGCAGGAGGTCCAGCGCTGGCCCAGCGGCTTCCGCTTCCCGGGAGGTGAGTCGTTCCTCGAGATGCAGGCCCGCATGGTGTCGACCATCACGCGGCTGACCCGGCGTCACCCCGGTGAGACCATCGTGGCCGTATCCCATGCCGACCCGATCAAGGCCGCCGTCGCCTCGGCGGCGGGAACCCATCTCGACCTGTTCCAGCGGCTCACCGTCTCCCCGTGCTCGGTCACCGCGCTGATCTACGGGGCCACGGCCCACGTGCTCACCGTCAATTCCACGGCATCGCTGGCCCAGCTGGTGCCGTCATGAGCGACGGCTACGACCTGTCCGACCCCGAGCGGATCACCGTCGGCACCGTCGGACCGGTCGGTGACCGGCTCTTCCTCCTGCAGTGTCGCCAGGGACCGGTGCTGCTGACCCTCAAGATGGAGAAGCAGCAGGTGGCGGTGATGGCCGACTACATGGCGCGGATCGTCAGGGACCGGCCGCGTCCCGACCACCTCCCCGACGACGCCGCCCTGGAGGAACCGGCCGAGCCCGCCTGGGTGGTCGGGACCATCGGGGTGTCCTACGACGAGAACGACGAACGGATCGTCCTGGTCATCGAGGAACTGGTCCCCGAGGACGAGACGGGGGCCATCGCCCGACTCTCCATCTCGCGTGAACAGGCCGCCGGGTTCGCCATCCAGGCCACCAGGCTGGTCGAATCGGGCCGTCCGCCCTGCCCGCTGTGCGGCTCGCCGCTCGACCCCTCGGGACATGAGTGCCCGCGGACCAACGGCCACCGCCCGCCGGCAGTGTGAGGGGTTGGAGGCCCGACGTCGGCCCTGGACTCGACTCGGTCACCGAGGTGCTCCGGTCCTGCGGGCTCTCGGTGGCCGGCCGGCTGCCATGGAGCTCGAACCTCACCTTTCTGGTGACCCTCGAGGGCGGCGGACCCGAGCCGCTGCATGCCGTGTACAAGCCGGCTCGTGGTGAACGATCGCTGTGGGACTTCCCCGACGGGCTCTACCGCCGGGAGGCGGTGGCCTACCTGGTCTCCGAGGCGCTCGGGTGGGGCCTGGTGCCTCCCACCGTCGTCCGGAGCGATGGCCCGTTCGGGCCCGGTTCCCTCCAGCTGTTCGTGGACGTGGACTACGAGCAGCACTACTTCACGCTGTTCGACGCCGGCGGTCACGAGGAGGCGCTCAGGAGAGTGTGCGCCTTCGACGTCGTCGTCAACAACGCCGATCGCAAGAGCGGTCACGTGCTCGAGGGGCCCGGGGGGCGGCTGTGGGCCATCGACCACGGGCTGTGCTTCCACCGGCAGCCCAAGCTGCGCACGGTCATCTGGGACTTCGCCGACCAGGCGGTGCCGCCGGCCATCCTCGCCGACCTGGCCCGGCTCGGCGCCGAGCTCCCGGCGGAGGTGGACGGGCTCCTGCCGGCCGCCGAGCGCGCCGCCACCATCGAGCGCATCGAGCGGTTCGTCGACGCCGGCGTCTTTCCCGAGCCGCTCGGGGACCGGCCTCCCTACCCGTGGCCGCTGGTGTGACACTGGCCCCGGACCCGAGACCCACTGCCTCCGAGCCGCTCAACCCGGGAGATCGATGTGGAGTTGTGATCGCATGGCGGTCAGGACCGCCTGGGACAGACGCTCCCCACCGTCCGGTGACAGGTGGGTGCCGTCGGGGGTGCGGACGTTCACTTCGGCCCCCGAGCTGTCCGGCAGGTAGGCGGTGTAGTTGCCCTGGGCGTCACCCAGCACGGCAGTGGACGCCAGGAAGGTGGCGCCGCTCGGGTCGGCGACCACCTGGGTCTCGACCACCGAGTTGAGCACTTGCATGCCGGAGTTGAGGTCGGAGCGCGCCATAGGGGGCATGCCCACCCACAGCACATGGGCGCCCGCCGCATTGGCCTCGGCGATGAGCGCGTTGACCCGCTGCCCGTAGCCGGCGGCCCACCCGGGGGCGCCGTAGGCGGTGGTGCCGTCGCCGGTCGGGGCGACCAGCGATTGCGGGTCGTTGGCTCCCATCATCACCACCACCAGCCGGGGTCGGTCGTTGGCCAGATCCACGCTCAGCTCGGCCGGCCAATTGAAGTAGTCGGGCCGGGACAGTCCGGTGTCGATCCGTCCGTCCAGGGTGGCCATGGCCACGCCGGTGGCCGACAGGTCGGCGACCAGGGGCTGGCCGAGATCGATCCCGATGGAGTCGCCGATGACCAGCACCCGCAACGGGTTGGCCGCCGTCGGATGCTGATCGAGGGCCGGGAGGGTGGTCGGAGGAGTCGTCCCCCCGGGGCCGGTCGGCTCGGAGGGCCCGGTCGGCCCGGGGACGCGCCCGGGATGTCCGGCCCCGGCTACCGGCAGCGCCGGGCGGAGTCGCTTGGCCAGTGCCGGTCCCCCGCCCGGGGTCCGGCCCAGAGCCTCGTCGGTCCACCCCACCAGGTGGGAGAGACCGAGGCCGCGGCTGAGCGCGGCGATCGGCCCGACCACGTCGAGGGACACCGTCCGCCGCGTCCCGAGCGGTGAGACGGTGGCCGATCGCTGGAGGCTCGGTGCGTCGAGCAGCAGCCACACCGCGAAACAGATCACGCCGATGAACAGCATCCGGCTCCAGGGGATGCCGTCGGGGGGAGCGGCCACCGGCCACCGGCGAGTGACCCGGAGGGATGCAGGAGCTCCGTCCTCCGTGCTGGTGTCGGCGGCGTCGTCCAGCGGGTCGTCCACCCGGTCGACGTCCACCCTGTCGTCGGACACCTCGTCCGCCACGGGCTCGCCGGCAGTCTCGCCGGCGGTTACGGACGCCGCTGGAGCCTGGGCCAGTGTCGGGGACCGGCCGGCGCCGGGTTCGGAGGGGGGCGGAGTCGGGACCATGGTCAGAACCGGTAGTAGATGAAGGGTGCCACCCCTTGGGGCCCGAGGGTGGTGATGACCAGAAGCACCAGGCCCAGTATGCCCCCCTGCACCAAGGGCCGGCGTCCGGCGAACAGCTCCTTGACCTGTTGCAACCAGCCGTCGGGAAGGTACTGGCTGCCGATCCCGGCGGCGATGGCACAGACGGCCAGCGGGGTGACGAGGGGGGACGGCCCCCATCCGACGAACAGCCGGCTGAGCATGGCCCAGACCGTCTCCAGGCTGTTGGCCCGGAACAAGAGCCAACCGAAACAGACGAATTGAAAGGTGGCGAATCGGGCGAGCGCCACCCGACCGCGCTCCGCCGGTTCGAGGGGCCGCCCGAGGGCCGCTCGGGCCCGACGGCGCTGGCGCCCGATGACCTGGCCGAGGCCGTGGTAGAGGCCCCAGGCCACGAAGGTCCACGCCGCCCCGTGCCAGAGCCCGCCGATGAGCATGGTCACGAGGATGTTGACCGATATCCGCCATTCACTGCCCCGGTTGCCGCCGAGTGGGATGTAGAGGTAGTCGCGGAGCCAGAACGACAGCGTGATGTGCCAGCGTCGCCAGAAATCCTGAAGCGAGAGGGCGGCATAGGGCCGATTGAAGTTCTGCGGGAACTGGAACCCGAGCAGCAGGGCGATGCCGATGGCGATGTCGGTGTAGCCGCTGAAATCGGCGTAGATCTGCACGGCGTAGCCATAGACGGCGAAGAGGACCTCCAGGGCCGAATGCTGACGGGGATCGGCGAACACCGGGTCGACCACATAGGTGGAGAGGTAGGAGGAGAGAACCACCTTCTTGGCCAGTCCGGCGCTGATCAGCCAGCAGGCCTCGACGTAGTTGACGTGGCGCTCGTCCCGCCGCCGCCGGATCTGGGGCAGCAGCTCGGTCCCCCGCACGATGGGCCCGGCCACCAGATGAGGGAAGAAGGAGAGGTACACGGCGGTGTCGATGGCCCGGGCCGGTTTGAGGACACCGCGGTGGATGTCGACCACATAGCTGATGGCCATGAAAGTGAAGAAGGAGATGCCGACCGGCAGGGTGACGGCCAACAGGGGCACCGGGCGGCCGAGGCCCAACGAATGGAAGAAGTTGTCGAGGTTGACCCCGAAGAACCCGTAGTACTTGAACCACGCCAGCAACCCGATGAGCCCGGCCAACGTGACCCAGAGCGCCGTCCGCCGGGCCGCTCCGGCCGACCGGTGGATGACGTTCCCACCCAACTGGGCGATGGCGGTGGACGCGGCCAGCAGGAAGATGAAGCGCCAGTCCCACCACCCGTAGAAGAAATAGCTGGCCAAAACCATGAACGACTTCCAAGGCCCGGGATAGGGATTGAGGATCCACTGCACCGTGTAGACCACGGCGAAGAAGATGGCGAAGTCGATGGTGGGGAAGAGCACGTGGCGCTTGGTCGGACGGGACGGTCGGGGCGCGCGAGCGACGCGACACCTGCCCGGACATTACCGGCTGGCTGTGCGGGAGCTGGGAACACTCGAGGGTGGCCCGGCCGGGGGCGGAGGGATCTCCGCCCGGCCCCTCAGGTGTTCAACTACGGGCTTTGAGGGCCTCGATCAGCTTCGGAACCACCTTGTGGACGTCGCCGACGATGCCGAGGTCGGCCACCGAGAAGATCGGGGCGTCCTGGTCCTTGTTGATGGCCACGATGTTCTTCGAGTTCTTCATCCCGACCAGGTGCTGGGTGGCTCCTGAGATCCCGCACGCCAGGTACACCGTGGGCTTCACCGTCTTGCCCGTCTGGCCGACCTGGTGCGAGTAGGGCACCCAGCCGGCGTCCACGATGGCCCGGCTGGCACCGGCTGCGCCGTGCAGGAGCGAGGCCAGCTCCTCGATGAGGGCGTACTGCTCCTTCTCGCCGAGCCCGCGACCGCCCGAGACCACCACGTCGGCCTCGTCGAGCTTCGGACCGGTCCGCTCCTCCACGTGCCGAGCCAGGATCTTGGCGGTACTGGTGGCGCCGGTCTCCCCTTCGGGCGCAGTGACCACCGTGGCCGGTGCACCCCCCGAGGGCTCGGCCGGGAACGACTTGGCCCGGACCACGAACAGTTGGGGCCCCTCGCCGGTGAAGCGGGCCGAAAGGACGTGACTGCCACCGAACACGGCGTGCTCGCTCACCAGCCCGCCGTCCTTCTCGACGAGGTCGATCACGTTGGTGAGTACCGGGCGGTCGAGCTTCGCCGAGAGGCGGCCGGCGATGTCCCTGCCGTCGTAGGTGGCGGGGAACAGGACCACGTCGGGACCGTCGCCGGCTCCGACCGCAGCGGCGATCGACGCCGCCACCGGCGCTCCGGGCAGGGACCCGCCCAGATCACCGACATCGTGGACGGTGCTGACCCCGTACTCGCCAAGGGTGGCGGCCACCGATGCGGTGTCCCCGCCCCACGCGACGGCCTCGACCGTCCCGGCCAGGGAGCGGGCATGGCTGATCAGCTCGAGGGAGGTGGTGATGGGCGCCCCGTCACTGATTTCGGCGATGACCCAGATCTTGTCTACAGACATGTGCGCGTGCTCTCCTACCCGATCCCTAGATGACCTTCAGCTGCTCGAGGAACTCGATGACCCGGAGGTGGCCCTCACCCTCGTCGACCACGATCTCCCCGGCCGAACGGGCCTCGGCCTCGGCCACCTCGGTGATCTCCTGGCGAGCACCGGCCGAGCCCACCGCATCGGCATCGACGCCCAGATCGGCGACGGTGAGCGTCTCGACCGGCTTGGACTTGGCCGCCATGATGCCCTTGAACGAGGGGTACCGGGGCTCGACCACGCCGGCGGTCACCGTCACCACCGCAGGCAGCGAGCTCTCCACTTCGTCGTAGCCGGCCTCGGTCTGGCGTTCCACCTTGACCGAGGAGCCGTCGATCTCCACCTTCTTGGCGAAGGTCACCGACGGCATGCCGAGCAGCTCGGCCACCTGCACCGGGGTCGTCCCCGTGTAGCCGTCGGTCGACTCGGTGGCGGCGAGGACGAGGTCCGGCTCGGCCCGTTTGATGGCGGCGGCCAGCACCTTGGCCGTACCCAGGGCGTCCGACCCCGGCCAGGGAGTCGTCGCTGACCAGGATGGCCTTGGCCGCCCCCATGGCCAACGCCGTGCGCAGGCCGGAGGTCTCGCCGTTCGGGGCCATCGACACCAGGGTGACGTCACCGCCCCCCGCCGCATCGGCCAGCTGGAGGGCCATCTCCACGCCGTAGGAGTCGGAATCGTCGAGGATCAGCTTTCCCTCCCGGACAAGGTTCTTTGTCTCCGGATCGAGGGCCGGGGGGGCAGCCGGATCGGGGATCTGCTTCACACAGACGACGACGTTCATGGCCGTGCATTGTTGTTGAAAACCGCACCCTTCGACCAATCGGGCCGTGATCCCTGGTCAGAACGGCCCGGGCGGCGAACCGTCACCCCGACCCCGGTGCACCCGGCCCCGCGCCGCCGATGACCGACCGCGCCAGGGTCACGTCGTCGGTGATGACCGTATCGACGCCCACCGTTCTCACCGCCTGGAGCTGAGCCCGGGCGTTCACCGTCCAGGTGGCGACGGCCAGGCCGGCGGCGTGCGCCTCGTCCACCAGCCTGGTCGACAACATGGCCACGTTCGGGTGCACGGCCCGGCACCCGAACCCGGCGGCGGCGGCCACGGACGCCTCCGGGTCGGGCCAGCCGGCCACTAGGAATCCGGTCGGCACCTCCGGGTGTTGCTCGAGCGCCTGGAGGGTCCCCGGCCAGAAGGACGACACGATCACCGACGGGCCCCGGGCGGTCTCCCCGACCAGCTCGGCCACCTGGTGGGCCAGGCGCTCCTCGGGGTCGAAGGCCGGTTCCCCGGGGAGGTTCTTGATCTCGATGTTGACCGTCATGCCCCGGCAGGCGTCGAGGGCCGCGGCGAGCAGGGGCACGTACGCCGGGAGCCGGGCGGACGGCGCCTCGGCGATCGGGCCGACGCCGGCCACCACGGCGTCGTGGCACACGGCCATGGCTCCGTCGGCGGTCAGCCGCACGTCGAGCTCGACGCCGTCGGCGCCCAGGTGGCGGGACCGCTCGAAAGCCGGGAGGGTGTTCTCCCCCACACCGGAGGCCGGATCGGGGCTACCGCGGTGGGCGTACACCGCAACTGGGGGCAAGGGCAGCGACCTCCGCCGAGAGCACGTCTCGGGTCGTGATTGCAGGTCAGAGCAGGTGAATCCGACCCAGAGCTGCTTGCAACGGGACCGGGCGCTGATTACTCTAATTGGGCAACCCTGAATGGCCGGACGTGTTCGCACGTCGACCTATGTGAAAGCGATCACAAAGCCCTGAAGGGGATCGGGAGGAACTGACATCGTGGCCCTTATGTGGAACCGGACGGTCGAGTGGGACGACGGCGACTGGCGGCAATATGCCTCCTGTCGCAGAACCGAGCCGGACCTCTTCTTCCCCGTCGGCACGACTGGGCCGGCCGTCGACCAGATCGAGGCGGCCAAGCGGGTCTGCCGGGGGTGCGAGGTACAAGAGCCCTGCCTCGACTTCGCCCTGGCCACCAACCAGGAGTCCGGTGTGTGGGGTGGCACCTCCGAGGAGGAACGCCGCAAGCTGCGCCGGGCCTGGCTGGCGGCGCGCCGCCGCGCTTCGTAGCCGGCGCCAGCACGGCCAACCTGGTTCCCACCCTTCGGGAGGCGCCCGTTCTCCCGCCTCGGGCCGGCCCTACAGGCCGAGGGGTGGCGCGTCGCCGCAGGGTACCTCGATCGAGACCACCGTCCCGATCTCCCCGTCGGTACGCGGCCGCATGGTGATGGTGCCACCCAACTGGCTGCGCACCAGATCCCGCACGATGGAGAGGCCGAGGCTCTCGCTGGCCTCGATGTCGAAGCCGGGAGGCAGCCCCACGCCGTCGTCGATGACCTCGAGGACCAGGTTGGTCACGTCCTTCACCAGGTGGACCTGGATGTGGCCGGGCGGTAGGGGCGCGCCCGGTGCGGTCGCCGCCAGAGGACGGTCGGACTCGGTCATGTCGTCGCACTGCGCCGGGTCGGGGAAGGCGTGTTCCACCGCGTTCTGGAGCAGCTCGGCCAGCACCACGGCGAGCGGCGTGGCCACCTCGGCGGGCACCTCGCCGAGCCCGCCGACGACCTCGAAGGTGAGCCCCCGGGCGAGCACCACCGAATCCTCGGCCATCCGGATCAAGGCGGACACGATCTCGTCGAAGGGAACCTGATCGCTCGGCTCGCGAGAGAGGATCTCGTGCACGATGGCGATCGAACGGACGCGCCGCTCCGCCTCGAACAGCGCCACCTTCCCACCGCCGGGCGCAAGCCGGCGTGCCTGCAGCCGCAACAGCGCCGAGATGGTCTGCAGGTTGTTCTTCACCCGGTGGTGCACCTCTCTGATGGCCGCATCCTTGGACAGCAGCAGGCGGTCCAGCCGGCGCACGTCGGTCACATCGCGGCAGCAGGACCAGGCAGCCCGTCACCTCGTCGCCGGCGAGCAGCGGGATGCAGTGGAGCAGGACGGTGACATCGGGCCTCCGCTCCACCTCCTCCACCACCGGAAGGGCGGAGGCGAGCGCCCACTCGATGGCCGACTCCTCGATCCCGAGATCGGTGAGGCGCCGCCCCTCCGTCTGGGAGTACATGCCCATCCGGTGGAGGGCGTTGGTGGCGTTCGGCGAGGCGTACTGGACCCGCCCCTCCTCGTCCACCAGAACCAGGCCGTCACCGACCCTCGGCGCCTCCTCGGTGGCCACTTCCTCGCTCGGGAACGGGAAGGTCGACTCGGTCACCATGGTGACGAACCGGTCGAACAGGCCCCGATAGGTGCGTTCCAGGTGGCCCGGCCGCCGGCCGGTCTCGGCGTTCAGACGGGCCAGGACGGCCACCGTCGCGTCACCGAACCGGACGGGAATGCAGTGGAGGCCCACCGGCTCGTCACCCGGTTCGAGGAGCACGTCGCCGCGGCTCTCCTCCCCAGACTCCAGGGTGACCAGGGCGGGTGGCCAGTCGGCCGATGCCACCGTCTGCCCGACCAGGTCGTGCTGGACCACCGTGGCGCTGTTGGACGGGCGCATCTGCCCGAGGATGACCAGCTCGATCCCCTCCCCGGCCGGCGCCTCCGGCCCGAAGGCCATCGGGGCGAGGAGCACCAGGTCCGAGAAGGAGAGGTCGGCGAGGATCCCCCAGGTGCCGAGCAGGCGTTGCAGGTGGCCGAGTTGGCGGTCGTCGAGATTGGTGCGTTCGAAGGCCAGCTCGGCCGGGCTGGCCACGGTCAGGTCCCGGGGGCGACGGCCACGTCGTGTGCCTTCCGGTGGCGGAAGGCGCGGAGGTGGCCGACGCCGGCCGCGGCCAGCAGCCGCCGGAGGTCCCCGGCCCGGTCGGCCACGTCGGGCAGGGAGTGGGCGTCGGACGCGGTGGTGAGCGGTACCCCGCTGCGCCGACCAGCCGCTGGAGCAAGGGTGGTGCGGGGTACTCCTCGGCCACCGGCTTCCGCCATCCGGCCGAGGAGAGCTCGGCGGCCATTCCCGCGCTCAGGGCGGCTTCGGTGATCCGGTCGTAGAACTCGCCGGGAACCGCCGGGAGGCGCCCGGCCACCTTGACCAGGTCGGGATGGGCGAACACGTCACAGGCCCCCGACGCCCCGAGCTCCTCCATGGCCCGGGTGTACTCGTCCCACACCGCGTCGATGTCGCGCACCTCCCACTCCGCCAGGATCTCCGGCTCCTCGAGGACGTCGAACCGCCAGGGTCCGAGCCAGTGGACCGAGCCGAGGAGGACGTCGAAGGGATAGCCGGCGAGGAGGTCGGCCACCTCGTCCATGCGATCCGGGTAGTAGTCGAGCTCCAGCCCGAGGACCACCGGCAATCCCTCGGCCTTGGCCGCCTGCACCACCTCGACGTAGGTGTCGAGGTCCGACCGGGCATGGTGGTCCCAGTAGGCGGCCATGCCGGCATGCAGGGCCGCCCCGGGCTGGTCCTCCCAGAACCGGCCGAGCAGGTGGCGCGCCTGGGTGAACCGGAAGAAGTGCTCGGTCACCGCCACCTCGACCACGCCGGCGGCGGCGGCTCGCTCGCAGTAGGCGGTCACCTGAGCGATGGTCGCCTCCACTTCGCGCTGCGAATGGGGCCAGAGATGGAGGTGGTAGTCGAGCACCCGATCGTTGCGCTCCTAGCCGGCCCGCCGGATCAGCGTCACACCGTCCCGAACCGTCGTCTGCACCACCACCACCCGCGGGTCGACGGCCAGGGCGTCGTTGAAACGGCGGAGAGCCACGGTGTCCTCACTGGTGTCTTCGCCGTCGAGGATGCGGCCGCTCCAAAGCGTGTTGTCCGCGGCGATCAGGCCTCTCGGTGCCAGTTTGGGCAGCACCGCCTCGAAGTAGGCGGCATAGCCCGCTTTGTCGGCGTCGATGAACACCAGGTCGAACGGGCCCTCCAGGGAGGTGATGCTGTCGAGGGCCGGGCCGACCACGACCTCGATCTGATCGCGGTACGGGCTGGCGGCGATGTGCCGGCGGGCGAACTCGGCGTGGGCCGGTGAGATCTCGAGGGTGGTGATGCGCCCCCCCGGGGCCAGGCCGGCCGCCATGGAGAGGGCCGAGTAGCCGCCGAAGGTGCCGATCTCGAGCACGTGGTGTGCGCCGAGGGCAAAGGTCACCAGCTCGAGGAACCTGCCCTCGAGCCGGCCGACCATCATGTTGGGGAACTGGAGTGTGGCTCGCAGGTCCTCGGCCAGGTCCTCGAGGTACCGGGGCGGGGCGGTGGTGTGCTCGGCGGCGTAGGCGTCGAGCACCGGGTCGATGATGTCGGTCACCACTGCATCGTAAGCCACCCACCGGCGCGGCCATTGCGCCCGGAGCCTGCCTCGGGATGCCCGGGAGCCCGATCACTCCCAGATCTGCTCGCCCAACCGGACCAGCCCGGCCAAGTCGTAGATGTCGGTGTCGAAGAAGGGAACGGTGGCCAACACGTCGGGGGCCACCGACAGCATGGCCCGCTCCTCCATCTCCCGCAGGGCCACCACCTGGAAGTTCAAGTAGCTTTCGGCCACCTCGGCCAGCACCCGGGCGATCTGGTCGCGGTCGGCCAGGACCGCATCGACGCCGGCCAGCGCGGGCGACAGGTCCACCGCCAGTTCGTCGGCGCGCTCGCGGATCGAGTCCGCCACCGCCGTGCCGGCTGTCCCCCTCAGGTAGTCGGGAAGCACTTTGTTGAGCACGATGGCCCCCAGGTGCAGCTGGCGCTCCGTGAGCTGCTCGGCGAAGAACTCCGCCTCACGCAACGGGACGGCCTCGAGTGTCGAAACCACGACAAAGGTGGTCCGCCGGTCCGACAGCAGGCGCTCGACCGACTCGGCCCGCGCCACGAACCCGTCGTACATCGACTGGAAGAGCACGAAGAACTCGGAGATGTCAGCCAGGAACTCCGTCCCGAGGATGCGGTCGGCGATCTGGTAGAAGGGCTTGGTGGCCACGTTCACCAGGCGCGACCGGTAGGGCACGATGAGCCATCGCAGCAGCCTGGAGGAGAAGAAGTCGGCCATGCGCTGCGGCGCGTCGAGGAAGTCGAGCGTGTTCCGGGTCGGTGGAGTGTCGACCACGATGAGGTCGTAATCGCTCTCGGAGTGGATCTCGTAGAGCCGCTCCATGGCGATGTAGTCGTGGCTCTGGACGAAGCGACCCGAGATGTTCTGGTACAGCGGGTTGGCCAGGATCTCGTCACGGGTCCGGGCATCGGGCGCCTGCCGGCGGATGAGCTCGTCCCACGATTCCTTGGTGTCGAGCATGGCGGCCCAGAGCTCACCCCGGGGCTTGATGCCCGCGGCGGCAAAGGCCTCGCCGGGGACACGGTGCTCGGTATTGCCGATCCCGTCCAGCCCGAGCGCATTGGCCAGGCGCTTGGCCGGGTCGACGGTGAGGACGAGGACCTTGCTGCCGTGCCGTAGCGCGGCCATGAGGGCGGCGGCGGCCGCGGTGGTGGTCTTGCCCACACCCCCGGGCCCGCAAGCGATGACGATCTCCTTGGTGGCCAGCAGGCCGTCGATCGACCCGTTGCCGGAGGCGGACTGCTCCGACTCCGCCTGGCCTCGGCGGGACCGCGCGCGGCCATCAGTACCCGAGTTCCTCGCCGAGCGACGCGGCCACCTGGCGGGTGGTCCGCAGCCCGTGCGAACGGGTGAAGAGGTAAGGCAGGTAGAGCATGGGCACCGCCGGGTCGATGTTGTCCCGGAGGCGGTCGAGGTGGGTGGCGCGGGTTCGGCGCATGGTCACGGCCAGTCGGGCCGCGGCCAGCACGGGCTCGGCCTCCCCGGCCACCAGCCGGTCCAACTCCGACCGCGGCGCATCCTGGACCAGAGCGTCGAACACCGCTTCCTCCTGCCGCCCGAAGAGTTCGGGGAGCACGCGGTTCACGACCACCGCGGCCAATCTCACCGTGGTCTCCTCCTTGACGCGCACGGCCAGCTCGATCGTCTCGTTGACGGGCATCTCCTCGGGGGTGCACACCGCCAGCAGCCCGGTGGAATGCGGGTCGGACAGGATGTCGAGCATCCAGTCGGTCTGGGAGCGGATCAGCCCCACCTTGACCAGGCTGTTGATGGCCTGCGGCGCGGCCAGCTGCCCGATGATGTGCCCCGACGCGGGAGCGTCGACCACCACCAGGTCGTAGTGGCGCTCACGGACCTCGTAGGCGAGCTTCCCCACGGTCAGGATCTCCCGCACCCCGGGTGCGGCCGTGGCGACGAAGTCGAACGCCTTGGCCAACGGGCCGATGCGCCCGACCACCGGGATGCGCAGCTGCAGCTTGAGGTATTCGCGGAACGACGCCTCGGTGTCCATGGTCATGGCGAACAGGCCCGGGAGGATCTCGGTCTCGCTGAAGCCGGTCGGTGGCGCCTCGTAGAAGCCGGCCACGTCGCCCTTGGCGTCGACCTCGCAGATGAGCACCCGCTGGCCGTGCGCCGAGGCGAACAGGGCCAGGGCGGAGGCCACCGTGGTCTTGCCGACGCCTCCCTTGCCCGTGACGAACAGGAGCTTGAGATCGAGGAGCGGCGTCATCGGCACGGCGGGCCCGTCACCCTGCCGGGACGGCTCGGGACGGCCGGCGTGGGCCGGGACGGCCGATGCCGCGTCAGGAGATCCCGAAGCCGACCCTGCGGTCCGAGACCGGCGGGTCGACCTCCACATAGGCCACCTTGGCCACGGGCACGCCGACCTGACGACCCTTGCGGTCGGTCAGCCACAGGATCGTCCCGTCCTCGGCCAGGGCCGACTCGATGTCGGCCAGGACCTTGTCGCGGTCTGCATCGTCGGGCAACTCGATGTCGAGCTCTTTCATCGATTGCACGATCCCGATACGCACGTCCACGTGGCACGCTCCTCTCGCGGGCTCCGACAGGCCAGCCGGCTGCCACCGACCATACAAGCTCCGAACCGTCCTACCGGCCCGGGCCGTCACAGGGATGGGGCACACTTGGACCGGTGACGAAGCAGCTCGAGGTAGCGAAGTGAACAACGGGACGGGCAGCCGGGCCGCGGGGGGCGACGCCGGGCTCGAAGCCTCCGGTGGTGGCGGCGGAGAACGGGAGAACGAGCGGAACCGCCGGTGGGCGTCAACCATGGACGGTCACCCAGGCTCGGGCATCCGCTTCGCCCATGTCGACAGCGACGCCCGCCACGCGGTGGGCCGGTCCCCCGACCGGCCCGATCGCCACACCCGCGAGCACCTGGAGCGGGAGCGGCTGTCGCCGGGGGCCACCCTGGCCACGGGCGCGGGGAACCGGTTGGCGCCCGAAGAGCCCGACCCCTGGCGCACCTGCTTCGAACGGGACCGCGACCGGATCCTCCATGCCACCTCCTTCCGACGGCTGGCCGGCAAGACTCAGGTCTTCGTCTTCCCCGACGACCACCAGCGCACCCGGCTCACCCACGCACTCGAGGTCTCCCAGGTGGCAACCGGCGTCGCTCGGGCCTGCGGCCTCAACGTGGCGCTCACCGAGGCCATCGCACTCGGGCACGATTGCGGGCACGGCCCAGGCGGTCACGCCAGCGAGGACGCGCTCTCCCCCTATCTCGACGGAGGGTTCGACCACGCCCCCTGGGGCGCAGACGTTTCGCTCGCACCCCTCAACCTCTGCCGGGAGACCCTCGACGGCATACGCAATCACTCGTGGTCGAGGCCGGCTCCGGCGACACCCGAGGGCGAGGTAGTGAGCTGGGCTGACCGCATCGCCTACGTATGTCACGACTTCGAGGACGCCGTACGGAGTGGGATCGTCACCACCGACGCGCTCCCGGCGCTGGTGCGCGAGCGGTGCGGCGACCGCCGGGGGCGACAGCTCGGCACCTTCATCGACGCGTTGGTGGCGACGGTGTTCGCCACTGGTCGGATCGCCATGGCCGACGAGGAGGCCGAAGCCCTGGCCGCCTTCCGCGCCAGCAACTACGAGCACATCTACCTGCGGCCCAGCTCGGTGACGCAGGGACGGGCGGTGGTGGCCGTACTCCGGGCGCTGGTCGACTACTTCAGCGATCGGCCCAACCTGATCCCCGACGGGACCGGCGGGAACTCGGGGCTCAACGGCGGTGAGCCGGCGGCGGTTCGCGCCGCCGTGGCCTATGTGGCGGGAATGACCGACCGGTTCGCGTTCAGCCGGGCCGTGGCCCTGCTCGGCTGGGACCCCGACAAATTGCCGGCCGGGGTGGGCACCTCCACCCGCTTCTGATTCCCATCCCCCTTGGCTGGCGGTCAGCTCATGAGCGCGTCGCCGCGCTCAACCGGCGGCGGCTTCCCGGGTCACCAAGACGGGGCAGGGGGCATGGCGCACGACGTGGTCGGAGACCGACCCGAGCACGGCTCGCTTCAGGCCCCCTCGGCCCCGCGAGCCGATCACGATGGCCGCGGCCGACAGCTCCGAGGCCAGGCGGCAGATGGCCGGGCCGGGCTCGCCCCCGATGACCAGCGGGTCGGCGCCCGGCAATCCCAATGCATCGATGGTGCTGGTCACCATCGACCGAGCTGACTCGGCGGCTGCCTCGGTCTCGCGATCGTATTCCTCGGGGGAGACGACGCCCCCGGCGAACCCGCTGCCGTCGAGGAGCGTCCGGTCGGGGGTGTCGGCCACCGTCACCACCGAGTAGCTGGCTTCGCGGCCGAGCAGCGCCACACCGGCAGCCAGGGCCTTGACCGACAGGTCGGACCCGTCGCTGCACAGCAGCACGAGGGGACGACTCATGGCCGGGACCGTAGCAAACGGCCCGGCGGCACCGCCCAGAGGTCTGCCGCCTCGGCCCTGGGGGCCCGGCCGACCCGACCCCCCAATAGGATCGGTTGGGCCGGGCCATCTGCCTGGTCGAGGAGGTCAGCCATGGTCACCCGGACGTCGAGCCAGCCAACCACCACCGCCATCCCGCCCGGGAGCCCGAGCGCAGCCAACGGCTCGCCGGTCGAGCCGATCGAACGGGCCCGACGGCCGGCCCCGGCGGACCAGGCGCCACCCGGCAGTGCGGCCGAGGGGCTGGCCCCCCTCCTGCACGCCCTGGTCGGCGACGAGGTTCCGGTCCGGTTCGAATTCTGGGACGGCAGCGTGCTCGGGCCGGAGGATGGGATCGGGACCGTGTCGATCCGGTCCGCCGACGCCGTCCGCCGCATCCTATGGGCGCCCGGCGAGCTGGGGGTGGCCCGGGCGTTCGTCTCGGGCGATCTCACCGTCGAGGGAGACCTCTTCACTCTCCTGCGGGTCCTCCACGACGCTTCGCGCCGCGATCTCCGCCGACTCGGCTGGCGCTCCCTGCCGACCGTCGCCGCCGCCGCCCGTCAGTTCGGGACGCTCGGTCCCCCGATCCCTCCACCGCCCGAGGAGTGTCGCCCGGCCGGCCGGCTGCACTCGCCGTCTCGCGACGCCGCCGTGGTCAGCCACCACTACGACGTCGGCAACCAGTTCTACCGGCTGGTCCTCGGGCCGAGCATGACCTACTCCTGCGCCCGGTTCGTCACCGGCGACGCCACCCTCGAGGAGGCCCAAGCGGCCAAGTACGAGCTCATCTGCCGGAAGCTCGGACTCGATCGGCGGCCGGCCCGGCTCCTCGACGTCGGGTGCGGGTGGGGGTCGATGGCTTTGCACGCGGCGGAGCGGCACGGCGCCCGGGTGGTCGGGATCACCCTCAGCCGCGAGCAGGCCGACGACGCCCGCCGCCGGGTGGCGGAGGCAGGGCTCGGGGACCGGGTCGAGATCCGGCTCCAGGACTACCGCCAGCTCCGAGGTGAGCAGTACGACGCCATCTCGTCGATCGGCATGTTCGAGCATGTCGGCTCGGCGCGCGATGGCCCGTTACTTCGAGACCCTCCGCGGCCTGCTCGCCCCCGAGGGCAGGCTCCTCAACCACGCCATCTCGAAACCGGGCGGTTCGGTCCTCGGTCGGCGGTCGTTCGTCGGCCGCTACGTCTTCCCCGACGGCGAGCTGCTCGACGTGGCCGAAGTCGTCGGGGCCATGCAGCAGGCCGGCTTCGAGGTGCGCGACATCGAGTCGCTGCGGGAGCACTACTCGCGAACCCTGCACCACTGGGTGGCGAACCTGGAGGAGCACTGGGAGGAGGCGGTGGCGCTGGCGGGCCGGGCCCGGGCCAACATCTGGCGGCTGTACATGGCGGCCTCGGCCAACGGCTTCGACGACGGGGGGCTGGCCATCCACCAGGTGCTCGGCGTGGTGCCCGGCCCCTCGGGGCGGAGCGGGATGCCGCCGACCCGACGGGGCTGGGACTGACTGACTGGCTGACTGGCTGACTGGCTGACCATTGGCCGTGCCGGCCGCCACCGGACCTGTGGTCCGCCGGCCCGGAGCCGGGGTGGTCAGCGGACGGTGAGCTCCTGGCGGTACACCCGGGCCGGGCCGAGCTCGATGATGGAAGCGGCCAGCCCGTTGAAGATCCCGGCCACCTCACTGTCCGGCTCGGCCACCGTGACCGGGACCCCCTGGTCGCCCCCCTGGCGGAGATGGGGCACCAACGGCACCTGGGCGAGCAGCGGCACCCCGAGCTCACCGGCCAGCCGCAGACCGCCGCCCGCACCGAACAGCTCGTAGCGCGTCCCGTCGTCGCCGGTGAACCAGCTCATGTTCTCGATGACCCCGCGCACGGTGAGCTTCAGCTTGCGAGCGGCGTAGGCCGATCGTTGGGCCACCCGACCGGCGGCCGGCTGGGGCGTGGTGACCACGTACACCTCGGTCTTCGTCAAGTACTGGCCGAGGGACAGCGTCACGTCCCCGGTGCCGGGGGGCATGTCCACCAGAAGGAAGTCGGGCTCCCCCCAGTACGCGTCGACCAGGAACTGCTCGAGCGCCTTGTGCAACATCGGCCCTCGCCAGATCACCGGCGTCTCGTCGGGGACGAAGAAGCCCATCGACAGGCACCGCACGCCGTTGGCGGTCGGTGGCACCACGAGATCCCCGATGATCAACGGATCGGCAGTCACCCCGAGCATGGCCGGCACCGAGAACCCGTACACGTCGGCGTCGAGGATCCCGACGTCGAGACCCAGCCGGGCGAGGGCCACCGCCAGGTTCACGGTGACCGACGACTTGCCCACGCCACCTTTCCCCGATGCGATCCCGAGTACCCGGGTCTTCGAGCGCGGGCGCATGAACCGGTTCGGGCGGCCCTCCTCGTGGCCCAGCGCCTCCCCGTGGGCATGGGCGTGGCCGGAGGACCCGGGCTCTGCCCCGCCCTCGACCGGGTCCCCTCGGAGCAGGGAACGGAGCCGGGCCCGCGACTGCTCGTCCATCACCACCGGCTCGACCGACACCTCGCCCACGCCGCGCTGCGCCCCGACGGCCCGCCGGATCCGATCGACCAGCTCGTCGACCTGCGGGTAGTGGGCCACGGGCAGAGCCACCTCGACCTCCACGCTCCGGCGCCTGACCCGCAGGCCTCCCACCATGCCCAGCTCCCCGAGCGGACGTCGCAATTCCGGGTCGACGACGCCGGCTACAGCCGCTGCGACCTGGGACTCGTCGATGGACATCTGGTAGCTCCTCGGGGAATTCAGCCGCCAAACGGTAGACTAGGGGACGTGTCAGCCGAGCCGGACAGCATCACCACCGAGATCGGTGCACCACGGCCCCGGGCGGTGGACGGTGCCGGGCGGACCGATCCCGAGCTGTCCGACAGTCATTTCTCGGCCGCCGTCACCGCGGTGACCGCCGCGTTCGGGGATCCCACCCGACGCGAGATCTATCTCTTCGTGCGCTCGAACCCGGGCACTACGGCGTCCGAGGTGGCCGCCCGGTTCTCCCTCCACCCCAACGTGGCCCGCCACCACCTCGAACGGTTGGCCACCGGGGGCTACCTCGAGATCACCATGGAGCGGCCCGTCGGACAGGGGGCCGGACGACCGTCCAAGCGGTTCCGGGCCGTCGGCAACGACCCGACCCTCGACCTGCTCACCCGGCGTGACGACCTGTTGGTGCTGCTGTTACAGGAGGCGATGCAGCTGCTCGGCCCGGCGGCGGCCGAAGGGATGGCCGAGCGCGTCGGCGAGGAGTACGGCCGCACGCTCGCCGGTCAGATGTCGGCCGGTGAGGGTCAGCGCTCCCTCCGGACGGCCATGCACGCCATCGCCGATACCTTGACCGCACACGGCTTCGACGCCCATGCCGAAGACCACGGCAGCTCCACCGCGGTGGTGGCGGACAACTGCCCCTTCGGCGATGCCGCATCGCAGTACCCGGTCCTGTGCGCGGTCGACCGGGGGATGGTCAAGGGACTGCTCGCCGGGTTGTGCGGCGAGGATCCGGGCGGAACCGTCCCGGTGGTCCTGTCGTCATCGCGTGCCCGCGGTGACGACGCCTGCGCCGCCGTGGTCTGAACGGCGAGCGGGACCGTGGCCCGTCACTACCTCGACCACGCCTCGACCACACCGATCCGCCCCGAGGCCCGCGCCGCCATCGACGGGTGGGAGCACGACGGCGTCGCCGCTGACCCCGGCCGGGTGCACACCGAGGGGCGTATGGTCCGCGCCGCCCTGGAAGCAGCCCGCGAGCAGGTGGCCGGGCTGTTCGGCGTCCGGCCCCGCCAGGTGGTGCTCACCTCGGGCGGCACCGAGGCGGTCAACGCCGCGGTGTGGGGGGCCACCTCGTCCCGGCGGGGACCGATCATCTGCGCCGAGGTCGAGCATTCAGCAGTGCGCGAGGCCTCGGCCCGTTCGGGCCCGATGGTCCGCATCGAGGTCGACTCGCTGGGGAGGATCGGGGACATCGGGGAGGCCCTCCGGCGTTGCCGCTCCGTGCACGGGATCGACCCGGTGCTGGTGCACTGCCAGTGGGCCAATCACGAAGTGGGCACGGTCCAGCCCGTGTCCGAAGTGGTCGAGCTCTGCCGGTCCTACGACACCCTGGTCCATGTCGACGCGGCGGCGGCCGGCGGTCACCTGCCCATCGACTTGACCGAGGTCGGGGCCGACCTGGTTTCGGTCTCGGCCCACAAGCTCGGCGGGCCCGCCGGTTCCGGCGCCCTGATCGTTCGCCGGGGGCTCCGCATCGACCCCCTGCTGGTCGGCGGGGAGCAGGAACGCGCCCGCCGGGCCGGGTTCGAGAACGTGCCGGCAGCCATCGGGTTCGGCGCCGCCGCCGCTGCCCTGTCGTCGCCCGGCGTCCTCCAGGCGGAGGCGGAGGCGGCCCGGTCCCTGACCGAGCGGTTGACCAAGGCGGCCACCGCCGTCGACGGGGTGCGGGTCTTCGGCGATCCCGTCGACCGGGTTCCACATATCGTCTGCCTGGGGATCGACGGGGTCGAGGCCGAGCCGGTGCTCCTCGGGTTGGACCAGTCGGGAATCGCCGTCCACTCCGGCTCGTCGTGCTCGTCGGAGACGCTCGAGCCCTCCCCGGTGCTCGAAGCCATGGGTGTGGACGCGGAGCGTTCTCTACGGCTGTCCGTCGGCTGGCCCTCGACCGGCGCCGACGTCGATGCCTTCGAGGCGGCGTTCGGCCCGGTGGTGGACGGACTGCGGGCGTTGCGGAACGGGTGAGCTTCGGCCGCCCCGGGGGACGACGCGTGGGGCAGCACCGCCGGTGGAGGATACGGTGCTGGCCGTGCGCGCCCTCGTCTGCCCGGAGCTCGGACCGCTCGAGACACTGGTACTCGAGCGGCGGGACCCTCCCCTCCCCGGCGAGGGCACCGTGGTGGTCGAGGTGAAGGCGGCCGGGGTGAACTTCGTCGACGGTCTCATCTGCCAGGGGAAGTACCAGATCAAGCCGCCCACGCCCTTCGTGCCGGGCAGCGAGATCGCCGGCCGGGTCGCCTCGGTCGGGCCGGGAGTGGACGGGGTCTCGGTGGGAGACCGGGTGATCGCCTTCACCGGGTTCGGTGCCTTCGCCGAGCAGGTCCTCGTCCCCGGGCTGTCCCTCGTCCCCATGCCCGCCGCCATCGACTTCGGTCAGGCTGCCGCGCTCATCCAGAGCTACTGCACCATGCTGTTCACCCTCACCCGGCGCACACGGCTCGATGCCGGTGAGTGGGTGCTGGTCCTCGGTGCGGGCGGCGGCGTAGGGCTGGCCGCGGTCGACATCGCCACCGCGCTCGGTGGGCATGTCATCGCCGCGGCATCGGACGGAGAGAAGCTGGAGGCGGCGGTGGGCAAGGGTGCCGAGGCGACCATCTCCTACGAGACCGAGGACCTGAAGACCCGGGCCCGGGAGCTCTCCGGCGGTGGGGTGGACATCGTGGTCGACCCGGTGGGCGGGCACCACAGCGAACCTGCGCTACGTGCCCTCCGGCACCTCGGCCGGTTCTGCGTGATCGGCTTCGCCACGGGGGACATCGCCTCGGTTCCCCTCAACCAGGTCCTGCTCAACAACCGGACCGTGGTGGGCGTGGACTGGGGTGGGTGGACATTCAAGGATCCCGCCGGCAACCGCCAGCTCATCGGCGAGCTCATGGACCTGGTCAGCGACGGCAGGCTGCACCCGACCCGGCCCACCGCCTACCCGCTCGAGGAGGCGGCCGAAGTGATGTCGGGCCTCATCAACCGGACCATCGGCGGCAAGGCGGTCATCGTCCCCTGACGCGCCAGGTGGTTCAGCCCGCCAGCTGAGCCGGGACGGGCACCCCGGCCTGCTGATAGGCCTGGCGCATCACCGGGGCGGCCTGCTGCACCAGGGCGGCGGGTGGGTCGTCGGCCAGGAAGCGTTGGAACTGACCGACGGCGCCGGCGGGGTTGGTGTCCCGCTGCAACAAGACGGTCCCGAGGTAGAGGCTGGCGGCGTAGTCACCCGGGTCGAGCCCGGCCGCCCGCTCCAGCTTGGCCTCGCCGTCATCCATGAGGGACGCGCTGTTGCCCGAGCGGCCGGTCTGGTACTCGAGCCAGCCGAGCTGGGCCAGCGCCACCTCGTTGCCGGGGTGGTCGGTGAGGACCGACTGGTAGAGCTGAGCCGCCCGGCCCACCTGGCCCTGGTTCTCCAGGGTCGCCGCCTCGTCGAGGGTCTGCGCCAGTTGCTGGGATTGGGTCGCGCTCACGGTGCCGGTGGCGGTCTGGCCCGGCAACCGGTTGGAGGCGAACAACGACACCGCCACGATGAGGGCGGCGGCGAACGAGGCCGCCGCCCCCCGAAGCAGCCAGCGGCGGGGCCCGCTTCGAGCCGCTGGCCGGGCATCCGGCCCGATCGGAGGGTCGGTGGAGATCGGGTCAGGCGCCAGATCGCGACCACCCGGGTCGGATGCTCCCGGCGCCGGGTCGGGCTCCCCCGCCATAGACGGCTGGGTGGCATGACCCGCAGCCGACGACTGGATGGGATGACCCGGCGCGGCTCCGGTCGCCGCCGGGGCGGGCGCCGGCGCACCGTCGAGCTCCGCCTCGACGGCCCGAAGGAGGCGCAGGTCGCGCTGTCGTAGCGCCAGGTAGTCGTCGGGGGCGAGGTCGCCGGCGAGGTACTCGGCATCGGCGTCGGCCAGTGATCTGACGAGGAAGTCGCGCCGCTCCTCGAGCTGTTCCCGTCCAGGGCGATAGCCCGGGCGGTCAAGGTCGGGGCCGGGCACCGCCGCCGGACCGGCGCCGGAAGAGGAAGGTCCCCAGGGCGGCCACCGCCACGCCTCCGCCGACCAGCGGCAGGAGCCAGACCAGCAAGGGCCAGCCGTGAGCCGGCGGGTCGAGGACGATGGTCGAGCCATATCGGGCTTCGAGATAGGTCTCGATCTGCTGGTCGGTCCGGCCCTCGGCCAGCAGTTGTCTGACCGTGGCCCGGACGGCCACCCCCGTCGGGGCGGTGGAGTCGGCCACCGACAGGTCCTCGCAGCTCGGGCAGCGGAGCACCGATTCGATGGCGTAGGCCCGTTGGGCCGGGGTCGGCGGCGAGGACGAGAGCACACCGCTGCCGACCACCAGTGCCACCACCAGCGCCACGGCCAGCAGCGTCCACAGGGGAAAGCGTCGTTTGCTCACGCCCTCGACGCCTCGGCGCTGGGCCACGATGTGGTCGAGATCGGCGGCGGTGACCGGCGCCACCAGGAAGGCGACCACCCTCCCGTCGGGGGCGACCACGAAGGTGGACGGCGGCGCCCGCACGCCGAAGGCCACGGCCAGCCGGCCCCCCGGGTCGGAGAGGGTCGGCCAGGTCGCCCCCAGGGTGGCCTGGTAGGCCCGGGCCGAGCTGGCATTGTCGTCGAACACCACGCTCAGCATGGATGCATCACCGGACTGCTGGTGCTCGTACTGGAACTTGACCAGCTCGGTGCCCTCCTCCTGGCAGGGGCCGCACCAGCTGGCGAAGAAGTTGACCACGGTGTAGCGGCCCGGCGGCGAAGGCAACGAGTAGCGCGACCCGTCGAGCGTGGTGCCCGCCACCGCCGGCACCGGCTTCCCCACCAGCGGGCTGTAGACCTCGTCGACCGTCGCCGGAGGCCGGGTGGCGAGCACCGCCACCAGTCCGGATGCCATCACCAGCACGCCGAGCGACACCCAGCGCGCCGTGTGGCGTGCCGGCGGAGCGCCCGGGTCCTCGGCCGGCGCCCTCACGGCCGGTCCCCCGCCCCGACCGGGAGCGGCTCGTCCCCGGCGGGGTGGGGGTCGAGATCCGCTGTCTCATCGCTGGCCGCGTCCACGGCCGGCGCGCCTGCCACCTCGACGACCGGGGCCGACACCGGGTCGGTCGGGCGGCGCCTCCGCCCCGGCACGGCCGAGAGGATCGAGCCCAAGACGATGAGGGCACCACCGGCCCACAGCCAGGCCACCAGGGGTTGGACCACCACCCGGAACTGCCAGGTGGTCCCCTTGCCCGGGATGGCGGCGATGGTCAGGTAGACGTCCTGCCGCCAGCCCGAGTCGATGGCCGGGGTGCCGACCGGCTGGGTACCGGTGCCGAACTGGCTGATGGCCGGAGTGAACTCGCCCCCGCCGTCGACCCGCAGCACCGCCTCCAGCTCGGAGTGGGACGGGGAGGTCAGCGCCCGGGTGGCGACGAACTCCACCCGTGCGCCAGCGACGGTGGCGGTCTGGCCCCGATGGAGCAGCACCAGCCCGTCGTGGCGGAAGCCGGCCGCGGCGGAGAGACCGACAGCCACCAGCACCACTCCGATGTGGACGACCATGCCTCCGTTGGCCCGGCCGACGAGACCGCGCCAGCCCGACAACACCGCCCGGGCACGGCCCGCGCCCGAGGCCCGCGACGAGTGCCAGGCCCCCCGGACCGACAGCACCAGGGCCCGGGCGGCGGTGGCGGCGGCAAATCCCCCGAGCCCGAAGGCCAGCAGGGGTTCGACGCCGCGGACGCCGGCCACGACGCAGGCCACCACGACCCCCACCCCGACGGCGGCCGGGATGGCCAGCCTGGCCCGCATGGTGGCGAGCGAGGTCTTCCGCCACGGGAGGGCGGGCGCCACCGCCATCAGGAACAGCAGCCCGAGGCCGACGGGGATGAACATCCGGTTGAAGTACGGCGCGCCCACGGCCACCTGGTCGCCGCCGTGGAGAGCCTCGTAGAACAGCGGGAAGACCGTGCCGAGGAGGACGACGAAGGTGAAGCCCACGAACAAGAGGTTGTTGGCCAAGAAGGCGCCCTCGCGGCTGAGCGGTGAGTCGATCCCCCCGCCGGAGTGCAGGCGGTCGCCGCGCCAGGCGATGAGGCCGACGCCGGTGACCAGCACCAGGCCGAAGAAGCCCAAGAGGAGCGGGCCGATGGACGAGGCGGTGAACGAATGGACCGACTGGAACACGCCCGACCGGGTGAAGAAGGTCCCGAGGATGGTCAGGCTGAAGGTGGCGATCACCAACGAGAGGTTCCACACCCGGAGCAGCCCGCGCCGCTGCTGGACCATCACCGAGTGCAGGTAGGCCGTCCCGACCAGCCAGGGCAGGAGGGCGGCGTTCTCGACCGGGTCCCAGGCCCAGAAGCCTCCCCACCCGAGGACCTGGTACGACCACCAGGCCCCGAGCAGGATGCCGGCGGTGAGGAACGCCCAGGCGAACAGGGTCCAACGCCGGGTCTCGCCCTGCCAGTCCTCGTCGAGCCGACCGGTCACGAGCGAGGCGATGGCGAACGCGAACGGGAGGGTGAATCCCACCATGCCGAGGTAGAGGAGCGGCGGGTGGAAGGCGTTGAGCGGGTTGTCCTGCAACAGGACGTTCGGTCCGAGGCCCCTGGTCGGGACGGCCCCGGTCACGTGTCGGAACGGGTCGGCGGGGCCGAGCATCAGCCCGAAGAAGAAAGCCGCCACCACGTACACGACCAGGGTGGCCCAGGCCACCAGGGGATCGGTGGCCCGGTGACGGAACCGCCAGACCATGGCGGTGGCGTATCCGGCCAGGATCACCGCCCACAGCAGGATCGACCCGGCCAACGCCGACCACATGCCGGTGACCGTGTAGAGCAACGGGGTGTACGTGCTGTTGTTGTCGGCCACGAAGGTGAGCGAGAAGTCGTGGGTGATGAGCGCGTGCTCCATGGCGACCACTGATATCAACCCACCGAGCAGGATCAGGGGCGCGTACATCTGGCCCCTCCGCGTCGACGACGTCCGCCCCCGGGCGAGCCCCAGGGCGATCACCACGATGCCGGTGAGGGCGGCGGCGAAGCCGAGGAGGACCCCGGTGTGGCCGAAGGTCCCGTTCACCCGAGGCGACCGGGGGAACAGCCGGGGATCGAGCGGGTGCTCATCGTTTCGTGCCGTTCGCGGCGGTGACCCGGCCCGGGTGGGCCGCGATGTAGTCGGAGGTGTGCTTCACCAGGATCTGGTTCGAGACGAACGTCGACCCGCTGAAGTGGCCGACGGCGATGACCGGGATGGCCGGCTGGAAGAGCTCGGGCGGACTGCCCGTGTTGTGCACGGGGACGGCGGTCCTCCCCGAGGTGACGACGAAGTCGACCCCGGTCGGCGTGGAGTGGATGGACCCCGGCTCGACCACCCCCTCGAGGTTGAAGGTCCTCCCGCCGAGGCTGGCCGCCTGGCGGACCGCCTGATCGGCCGGAAGGTAGAAGTTGAGCGACGTTCCGAGGCCCTTGGCCAACAGGAAGGCGAGCGACCCCACCAGCACCAGCCCGACCACCGCGTAACGGAGCCGGTGACGGGGGCCCGCCGGCGGCGGGGGTGCAGGCGGCGGGGCGGCGGGCCCGTCCGCCGGGGCGTCTCCGCCTCTCGGCGCGGTGGGGGCGCTAGGGGCGGTCGTCACCGGTCGTCGGCGAGGCCGGCGCCCCCGGTGGCGCGACCTGGGTCCGGAGCGCGGGACTCGATCCGGAGAGCGGCCCGGGTGAGCCGACGCCGACGCCAGGCGAGCTGGACGGCGTAGAGGAACAGGATCCCGAGCACCACGGCGTAGCCGACCACCACGTAACGCATCAGGCCGCCTCGTCCTCGTCCGAGATGTCCCCCTCGGCCCGCCGCTCGGCCAAGGCCGCCTCGAGCTCCCCACGGCCCAACCGGTCCTCCAGGACACCGATGCGGTAGCGGACGAGGAGCATCCAGGCGAAGGCCAGGCTCAGCGCCACGAAGCTGAGCAGCAACGTCCAGGCCATCGAACCGTGGATGGTGGGCGACAGGTCGGGGTTGAGCACCGTCGCCCCCTGGTGGAGCGTCTTCCACCAGAGGACCGAGAAGTGGACGATGGGCACGTCCACCGCGGCGAAGAGGGCGACGAAGGCGCTGCGCTTGGCGCGAACCTCCGGCTCGGACGGGACCCGGCGCAGCGCCAGGTAACCGAGGAACAGCACCGCCAGGACGGCCGTGCTGGTCAACCTGGCATCCCACACCCACCACACACCCCACGTCGGCCTGCCCCAGATGGACCCCGAGATGAGCGTGCAGACGTTGAAGACCACCCCTACCTCCACCGCCGCCGCCGCCAGACGGTCCCAGAACAGGGACCGGGTGCGCGGCCACAGGTAGAGGAGGCTGGCCACCGCGGCCAGCCCGAAGGCCAGGTAGAGCGCCACCCAGGCCACGCCGGGATGGAGGTAGACCAGCCGCACCAGGTCTCCTTGGGTCTGGTCCGGCGGTGTCACCCAGAGGCCGAGCCACACCGTGCCGGCGATGGCGGCCACCGCGCCGATACCGATGATCCGCTCGGTGCGCTTCGCCCGGGGCGAGGGCAGCAGCGGGGCACCGTCCCGGTCGGCCACCTGCCGGGCCGGTCCGCTCCGGGCGAGCCCACCAGCGGTGGTGCCCACCGCCGGGCCGCTCATGCCGACTCGTGGATCGGGCCGAAGACCACGACGCCGAGTGCCACGTACACCGCGTCGAACACCAGCAACAGGCGGAGCCACTGGGCGCCGTCGGACGGGATGCCGCCGGCCATGCCCGCCTGCCACAGGCGGGTGCCGGCCAGCAGCACCGGCGCGGCGATGGGCAGCAGCAGGAACGGGAGGAGCGTCTCCCGCACCCGTAGCCCGGCCGACAGCGCCCCGTAGAGCGTCCCGGTGGCGGCCAGCCCGATGGTGCCGAGCGCCGCCGAGGCCACCAGCAACCAGAGGTGCTCGACCCTCGCCCCGTAGAGCAGCACGACACCGACACCCAGTACCGCCTCGAGCACCACCAGCACCGCGCCGACCGCCAGCGCCTTGCCCAGGAACAGGCCGGCGGGATCGATCCCCGAAAGCCGGAGACCGTCCCGTGCCCCGTCGGAAGACTCGACCGACACGCTGCGCTGCACGGCCAGGACCGTGCAGAACAGCACGGCCACCCAGAACAGCCCCGGGGCCCCGCGGGCCATCAGGGCGCGGTCGGGTCCGAGGGCGAAGGCGAACATCACCAGAGCCACGATGCCGAACGGCGCCACCTGGGACAGGGCCACCCGCGACCGGGCCTCGATGCGCAGGTCCTTGCCGGCCACCAGGAGGGCGTCACGCCACATCGGACATCGACCCGCTGACGGGGACGGCCCCCGGTGCGCCTACCGGGTGAGGCAGCACCGGGTCACCCTCCGGCCCGGGGGGGGCGCCTTCAGTGGCAACGGAGGCCGACCGCTCGCCGGTCACCTGGCCGCCGGCCATGGTGACCACGCGGGTGGCCAGCGGTCGGACCGACCCGGACTCGTGGGAGGCGATGACCACGGTGGTCCCGGCGGCGGCGGCCTCGCCGACCAGTTGGTCGAGGGTCCGTCGTGCGGAGGCGTCCAGCCCGGCATGCGGTTCGTCCAGCAGCCAGAGGTCGGGCCAGCGCGCCACCAGGACGGCCAGCGCCACCCGCCGACGCTGGCCGGCCGACAGCTTGGAGGCGGTGGTCCGCAGCAGCCGCCCGCTGAGCCCCAACCGACCGCAGGCCCCCACCACCCGGGCCGGGTCACCCCCGGCCGCCCGCACGGCGAAGGTCACGTTCTCCCGCACCGAGAGGTCGTCGTAGAGATGGGAGGCGTGCGAGAGCAGGCCGAGCCGCCTCCTCACCTGGTTGCGCCGGTGCACCGGGTCGAGCCCGAACACCGTCACCCGGCCCGAGGCCACCGGCACCAGGCCGGCGCACACCCGCAGCAGGCTGGTCTTCCCCGCTCCGTTCGGCCCCTCGATCAGCACGGTCTCGCCCGTGGCGACCTCGAGGTCCAGGCCGGCGAGGAGAGGGAACCGTCCCGACAACGCCACGGCGTCGTGAAGGGTCAGCGCGCTGGAGGGGGGAGCTGCAGGGGCCATGGCCGTCCCCCATGGTAGGAGGGCGGCCCCGGCGGAGCCAGACGGGCCACCACCGCCGGTGCCGCCGCGGCGTGCCCGCTCAGCTGGTCGAGAGGCGGCTGAGGTGCAGGTCGCGGAGCCAGTCGGCGATGTAGCCCGACACCACCCCCACATGTCCGGTCAGGAGCAGCAGCCCGAAGGCCACGAGCACCGCTCCGCCCACCAGGTCGACCAGACGCAGGCTGCGCCGGACGCGGGCCAGGACATCGGTGAGCCGCCCGCAGGCCAGACCGCTCAGGAGGAACGGCACCCCGATCCCCAGCGAGTAGGCGAGCAGGAGGGCCACCCCTCCGACCGCCGTTCCCCCGGTGCCGGCGGCCAGGGCGAGGACACTGCCGAGCACCGGTCCGATGCACGGGGTCCAGGCGAAGGCGAAGGCCATGCCCATCACCGGCGGGGCCCAGGCGCCGAGCACCGAGGGGCGCACCCGCAAGCGGCGCTCGCCCCACAGCCACGGCGGCAGGGCCAGACCGGCCGCCAGGGCCATCAGCACCGCCCCGAAGACCACGATGACCACGCCCGAGACGGTCTCGAGCAATCGCTGGTGGGTGAGGAAGAGGCGTCCGACGGCCGACGCCGACGCCCCGAGGATGGTGAAGACGAGGGTGAAGCCGGCGATGAAGGCGAGGATGCCCCGGAGCAGCCGGGCGCGCTGGCGTCGGAGCGCGCCAGCGGACGGACGGTCGTCGGGCCGGGCCATGAGGTCCGCCGACGGAGGCGGTGCGGCCCCTCCGGCCCCCACCCCGACGGGCACCGGAACCGGGGCGGGGCGGAGCTCGGCGAGCTCCGCCGCCGACAGCCCCGACACCATCGACAGGTAGGCCGGCACCAGCGGCAACACACAGGGCGAGAGGAAGGAGAGCATGCCGGCGCCGAACGCCACCAGCAGGCCGAGCGGGTCGGCGTGGACCGCCGCCGGACCGACCATCGCCTGCGCCTAGGCCAGCTGGCTCTTCACCAGCGCCAGGTCGGCCTCCACCATCATCTGCACCAGGTCGGGGAAGTCGACCTCCCGGAACCAACCGAGTGACTTCTCCGCCTTGGAGGGGTTGCCCACCAGCAGGTCCACCTCGGCCGGGCGCAGGAAGCGCTCGTCGATGACCACGTGCTTCTCCCAGTCGAGATCGGCGGCGGCGAAAGCCAACTCGACCAACTCCTTGACCGAGTGGGTCTCACCGGTGGCGACCACGTAGTCGTCGGGGTGGTCCTGCTGCAACATCATCCACATGGCCCGCACGTAGTCGGCGGCATAGCCCCAGTCGCGTTGGGCATCGAGGTTGCCGAGCGCCAGGCGCTGGTCGATGCCGGCCTTGATGCGGGCCACCCCATGGGTGACTTTGCGGGTGACGAATTCCAGGCCGCGACGGGGGGACTCGTGGTTGAACAGGATCCCCGACGAGGCGTGGAGCCCGTAGCTCTCGCGGTAATTGACGGTGATCCAGTGGCCGTAGACCTTGGCCACCCCGTAGGGGCTCCGGGGATAGAACGGCGTGAGCTCCCGCTGGGGGACCTCGAGGACCTTGCCGAACATCTCCGACGAGCTGGCCTGGTAGAAGCGGATCTCCGGATCGACGATCCGGATGGCGTCGAGCACCCGGGTCACGCCGAGGGCTGTGGTCTCGCCGGTCAGCACCGGCTGGCTCCACGACGTCTGCACGAAGGACTGGGCGGCCAAGTTGTACACCTCGTGGGGCCGCTGGTCGCGCAGGATGTTGATCATGGACACCTCATCGAGCAGGTCGCCGGCCACCAGGGTCACCCGGTCCTGGACGTGGGCGATGCGCTCGAAATTGAGGGTGCTCGAGCGGCGCACCATGCCGGACACCTCGTAGCCGCGCCCGAGCAGGAACTCGGTCAGATAGGACCCGTCCTGACCGGTGATGCCGGTGATCAGTGCTCGTTTCGCCATGTCGGTTCGGGACTCCTCGGGCTCAAGTGGGGTCGGAGGGGGGTGACTGCCAGGAGGGGGCTCGCTTCTCGACGAAGGCAGCGATGCCTTCTGCCGCCTCGGCGGTCTGGCTGGTGACGGTCAGCATCGCGTGCAGATAGGGCAAGGCCTCTGTCGCCGCCGAGTCCAGTACAGCGTAGAACGATTCGCGTCCCATCCTCATCACACCCGGCGGTTTCGAGGCCAGAAGGGCAGCCAGCACCGCCACCTCGGCGTCGAGCCGGTCGTGAGGCACCACCCGGGTGACGAACCCGATGCGGTCCGCTTCCTCGGCCTCCACCACCCGGCTGGTCAGCATGAGCTCGAGGGCCTTCTTGGTCGGCATCGAGCGCAGCAGGGGAACGGTGACCATGTAGGGCCACAGGCCGACGTTGAGCTCGGGCGCTCCGAACCGGGCCCGATCCGAAGCGATGACCAGGTCGCAAGCCAGCGCCAAGCCGAACCCTCCGGCCATGGCCCAGCCCTGCACGCGTGCGATGGTGGGCTTGCCCAGATGCCAGAGGTCCTCGAACAGCTCGGCCATCCAACCCCGGGCTTGATGGTGGTCGGCGAAGTGGTCGCCCGTTCCACCGGTGTCGGACGGCACCATGCCCGACAGGTCCGCCCCGGCGCAGAAGGCCTGGTCCCCGGCACCGGTCAGCACCACCACCCGGACCGAGGGGTCGGACCGGGCCCGGGCCACCTCGTCCCGGAGGCCGCGGGTGATCTCCCAGGTCATGGCGTTGCGGCGTTCGGGGCGGTTGATGGTCAGCGTGAGGACCGTGCCGTCCTGCTCCGCCAGCAACTCCGAGCCCGAGGGGCCCGTCCGGTCCACCGCCATTGGGTCATCGGGCACCGAACGACGGTAGCCCGCACCCCGGTGGCCTGTCCGTTCGGGCATCTCCGGCGCCACGGCGGGCGCACCCGGTGTCGCCCGAGCCGCCGCCTTCCGGGTGCGGCCCACCACGACGGCGCCGCTACGGTGACGCCATCCCGACCGCCGCCATCCTCTCGTTCCGCCTCGGCGGCACCGACGGGGTCGCCGTCGAAGCGGCCAAATGGGAACGGGCCCTGGCCTCGCTCGGCTTCACGACGGTCACCGTGGCCGGGGCCGGACCGGTCGACCGGCTCCTCCCCGGTCTCGCCATGGATGCGGCCGTCCCACCCGCCCGGGCCGACCTGGCCGCCGCCCTGGACGACGCCGACCTGGTCGTGGTCGAGAACCTGTGCTCGCTGCCGCGCAACCCGGGCGCCGCCTCGCTGGTGGCGGACGAGCTGGCGGGCCGGCCGGCGGTCCTCCACCACCACGACCTCCCGTGGCAACGGGCGCCGTTCATCCATCATCCACCGCCCCCCGTCGACCGCCGGTGGGCCCAGGTCACCATCAACGACCTGAGCCGACGCCAGCTGGCCGTGCGGGGTGTCGCCGCCACCACCGTCTACAACGCCTTCGCCGTGGACCAGACCGTCCCGGCGGGAAGGGAGCCGGCCCGGGTGCGGGAGGCGCTCGGCGTCGGCCAGGACGTCCGGTTGGTGCTCCAGCCGACCCGGGCCCTACCCCGCAAGAACGTCGGTGGCGGCCTGCGGCTGGCCGCCGAGCTCGGAGCGACCTACTGGCTGCTCGGCGAGGCCGAGGACGGCTACGGCCCCGAGCTCGACAGATTGGTGGCCCGGTCCGAGTGCCCCGTCGTGCTCGGGCCCCCGCCCGGAGGGCCCGGCCTCACCGTCGGTGACGCCTACCGCGCCTGCGACGTGGTGGCCCTGCCCTCGACGTGGGAGGGGTTCGGCAACCCGTCCATCGAGTCGGCGGTGTACCGACGCCCGCTGGTCATCGGGCCCTACCCGGTCGGCCGGGAGCTGGCCGCGTTCGGGTTCGAATGGTTCACGCTCGGCCAGTCCACCCGCCTGGCGTCGTGGCTGGACGACCCCGATCCCCGGCTGCTCGACCGCAACCTGGTGGTGGCCAGCGCCCACTTCTCCCTCCGGGACCTGCCCGAACGCATCGCATCGGTCCTGCCCGAGCTCTGATCCCCCCGGGCTCGGCGACCAACCGGGCCGGGAGGCCGGTCCACGGCACCACCGACGAGGGTCGTACCGGTTTCCGGCCCCCGGTACCATGCTGACCATGAACCCGGTCACCGCCGAGCACGGTACCTCCCCGGCTCCCGGACGGCGGGCCGAGCCCCAAAGCGGGCGGCGGCTCACCGCGGACGCCCGTCGGCGCCAGCTCTTCGAGGTGGCGCTCTCGCTGTTCGCCGAGCACGGCTACGCCGCCACCACCATGGACGACATCGCCGAGGCCGCCGGGGTGACCAAGCCGCTCGTCTACCAGCATTTCGACTCCAAGCGGGCGCTGTACCTCGAGCTCATGGACGTCTTCTCCCGCGAACTGGTCACCCGCATCGTGAAGGCCACGGCCAACGCCGGCGGCCCGCGCCAACAGGTCGAGCTCGGCTTCGCCGCCTACTTCGAGCTCATGGTGGGCAACGAACCCGCCTTCCGGCTGCTCTACGGGAGAGACGCCCCCGACGACCCGGAGTTCGGCGCCGCCCTCCGCCGGGTCGAGGAGACCATCGCCGAGGCCATCGACCCGCTCATCGCCGCCGGGCTCGATCCTGAGCACCGCCTGTTGTTGGCCCACGCCATGGTGGGTGTGGCCGAAGGAGCCACCCGTCACTGGCTGGACGCCCGCCGCCAACGGGCCGTCGCCGCCGACGCCAGGGGTGGTGACGCCGCCGCCGACTCCCCCAGCCTCGAGGAGGAGGCCGCCCTGCTGGCCACCCGGCTGGCCGACTTCGCCTGGGCCGGCCTCCGCCAGGTGCACCCCGTCTGATCCGGACGGCGCCCGATCCGCCGGCGTCCGATCCGATCAGGTGCGGACCTCGCCCGACACCACCGGCGGTTGGGAGCTCTGCACGACACCCCCGCCCTGCTCGTCGGTGATGGCAAAGGCGCGGATCGGCTGGTCGCCGGCCACGCTGAACGGCACCACGGTGGGGTCGGGTCCGAGCAGCCCGAGCGAAATGGTCCGCCCGGCGACCACCCCCCAGAGCTGGTAGGTCCGATCGGCCGGGAGGGCCGGCAGCCGGTGCGCCTGGGCGAACCCGGTGCCCGAGGCGGTGAGCACGATCACCACCGTGGCCGGCGAGGCGGTCCCTGCGGGCGCGGTGAGCTCCACCTCCCGGCTCGAGTGCGCCCTGATGGCCTCCTGTTCGGCGGCGATGAGCCCGGAGGGCGACGTCAGCGCGTTCACCTGGTGGTCGAGATGAATGACCCGCACCCCCAACACGATGGCCACCACGGCGGCGGCGGCCGCCACCGCCGCCGCGCCGGCGGTCAACCAGGGGTGGACGCGGCGCCCGCGGGCTCCTTCGACGACCGTCGCACCGGTTCGCTCCCGAGCCCCGGTCCGGTCGGTCTCCGAGTCTGGGCCGATCTCCCCGACGGTCCGGCCGGCGCCGGACTCGAGCCGGGCGGCCAGCCGCTCCCAGGACGGCGGAACGGACCCGTCGATGCGGGCGGCGATACCGTCCCACACCTCGGGCGGCGACTCGCCACCGGCGTTGGCCAGCAACCCGGCCACCTCGTGGTGATGGGCCACCTCGACGGAGCAGCGCACACAGGTCTCGAGGTGGTGCTCGACGAGGGCGGCGGTGTCGGGATCGACCGCGTCGAGGGCGTAGGCGCCGAGCAGCTCCTGGATCTCCTCGTGGTCGGGGCCCGGCATGTCCTGGCTCATTGCCCGGCTCCCGCCGGTTCGATGCCCCGGTCGGCCAGGTTGGTGCGCAGGCGACCGAGACCCGACCGGATCCGGCTCTTCACGGTGCCTTCGGGCTCGTTCAGGATCCTCGCCACCTCACGGTAGGTGTGGCCGCCGAAATAGGCGAGCTGGATGGGGTGGCGGAGCTCGTCGGGCAGGGCCCCGAGGGCCTCCTGCACCTGGTCGGCCACGGCCATGTCCCACACCTCGTGGTCGATGTCGTACCCGGCGGTGGCCGTCTGGCGCGAGGTTCGCTCCTCGCGCTGGCGACGGGCCACCTCCGACCGCACATAGTCGACGGCCTTCCCGTGCGTGCGCGCCAGCAGGTAGGACCGGAGCGTCCCGCGCTGGGCGTCGAACTTCTCGGGTCGGTTCCACAAGTCGAGGAAGACCTCCTGGGTGATCTCTTCGGCCGGGGGATCGCTCCGCAGGATCCGGCGGGCGAGCCCGTAGACGGCGCCGCCGTGCCGGCGGTAGATCTCGGCCAGGGCCTGCTGGCGCCAGCGCCCGACCGCCACCACCAGGTTGGCGTCGCTCGCCTGGCGCGCGTCTACCATCACGGAACAGTATCCGTAGCCGACGAGCCGGCCAGATGACGATGGGGTGCAGCCACGCCCCGGAGGGCTGGATCATCCCGATGCCGCCCGGCGACGAATAGCTGAACATGAGCCTCGACACCGGCACCTACCGGAAGCTGTCGGCCAAGCTCGACATCGCCGACGTCGATTTCGACGCCTTCCGGGACCGACCCCTCTCACCCGACGCGCTGCGGTGCCTCCGCTACATGCACGACGTCGAGAACCACACCGTCTGCTACCTCCGCGACGTGTTGGTGACCCGCGCCCACCGGGACCCGGAAGTGACCTCGTTCCTCACCCTCTGGAATTACGAGGAGTTCTGGCACGGGGAGGCGATTGCCGAGATCCTGCAGGCCCACGACGAAGCGGCCGGCGCCGGGAGGATCGCCGCCCTCAGGCAGCGGTTGCCCAAGCGGGACGCCTGGCGGCCGCTCACGTTTCAGCTCGGGTCGGCACTGACGCCACACCTCACCGCGGTGCACATGACGTGGGGGGCGATCAACGAGTGGACCACCCAGGCGGGGTACTCGCGCCTGGCCAAGCTGGCCGCTCATCCCACCCTCTCCGAGCTGCTCCGCCGCATCATGAAGCAGGAGGGCCGGCACATCGACTTCTACGCCGCCCAGGCCACGCGGCGCCTGGCCGACAGCCAGGCCGCGCAGCGGCTCACCCGGTGGGCACTGCGCCGGTTCTGGGCTCCGGTCGGCAGCGGCGTGGTCCCCGACGGCGAGGTCACCTTCCTCCGTGGCTACCTCTTCGGGGACGACGACGGCCGGGCGGTGGCCGAGCGCATCGACCGCCGGATCGACCGACTCCCCGGCCTGGCCGGGCTCGATCTCGTCCAGGGTGCGGTAGCGGCCGCCTGACTGCCCGGCAGCCCTCCCGCCCTGCTTCGGGCGGGGCGGGAAAACCCGATCGACCCGGTAAACTATGTGGGTGTTCAGCTTCCCCAACCCGGTCGACGAGCACGCGGCGCGGACGGTGGCCGGCGGTGTCCTGCTCATGTGCGTGGCGGCCCTGGCCTTCCGCCAGCCCCTCATCCTCATCCCGCTGACCTACGGGTTCTGGGCCCGGGTGCTGGCCGGGCCACGACTGAGCCCCCTCGGCTTCGTCGCCACCCGGTTGGTGGCCCCACGCCTGCCCCGGCCACCGAAGCCGGTGGCCGGCCCGCCCAAGCGGTTCGCCCAGGCCATGGGGGCCACCCTGTCCACGGCCGCCCTCGTGCTGTGGTACGGGTCCGGCCTGTCCACGGCCACCTGGGCGGTGGTGGCGACCATGGCGGTCGCCGCCTTCCTCGAGTCGGTGTTCGCCGTCTGCGTCGGGTGCACTGTCTTCGGCCTGCTGATGCGGGCCGGGGTGATCCCCGACGAGGTCTGCGCGGCATGTGCCGACGTCTCCCTGCGCCATCCGGCGCTGGCCGAGCGCCGAGCGGCGTGATGCCTGGCCCACCCAGGGCTCAACGGAGCCGGGGCACCAGGTCGGCACAGAGCTCGGCCAACTCCTTCGCACACGCCAGGTAGGCGTCGTCCTCACCGCCGGCCGGGTCCTCCACGTCCTCCCACGGCTCGACGGGCAGTCGAGCAAGCCCAAGTGCACCGATCCGTTCAGCCAACGGCCGGGGGCCGGCCGGGAGGTCGCGATACAGGCGCTTGATCGAGGCCGTCTTGGGCGCCGCTTCGGGGAACTCGCGACGTACGAAGGCCACGTGCTCCCCGGCCATGGCGAGGACCAGGCCGGCGGCGTGGACGACCTCGGGGGTGACCTGGCGGCTCCGGTGGTGGTCGGATGCCAACCCCAACGAAGCGAGGGCGTCCCGGGTCCGCCGGCTCATCGGCTGGCCGTCGACCACATGGGTGCCCGCCGTCACGACGTCGATTCCGCCGGCTCGGAGCATGGCCCCGGCCATCACCGAGCGCGCCGCGTTACCGGTGCACAGGGTGAGCACCTCCACGGGACGAACGCCTACGTCAGTTGATGTGGATACCGGAGATGGCCCGGCTGATGATCAGCCGTTGGATCTCCGAGGTGCCCTCGAAGATGGTGTAGATCTTCGAATCGCGGTGCCAACGCTCGACGGGGTGATCGCGGATGTAGCCGTAACCACCCATGATCTGGATGGCCTCCTCAGTCACATGCACCGCGGTCTCGCCGGCATAGAGCTTCGACATCGACCCTTCGCCGGCGGTGAACTCCTTGCCGGTCCGCCCCATCCACGACGCCCGCCAGATGAGCAGGCGGGAAGCGTCGATGCGGGTTTTCATATCGGCGAGCTTGAAGGCGATGGCCTGGTTTTCGATGATGGCCCGGCCGAAGGCGCGGCGCTCCTTGGCGTAGTCGAGCGCGTACTCGTAGGCGGCGCGGGCGATGCCGAGCGCCTGGGCCCCGACCGCCGGCCGGGAGGCCTCGAAGGTCTTCATGGCCGCCTGGCTGGTCGACCGCTTGCCCTCGCGCGCCCGGGCCAGCCGCTCATCGAGCTTCTCCTTGCCACCGAGCAGGAGATGGCCGGGCACCCGTACGTCGTCGAGGACGACCTCGGCGGTGTGCGACGCCCGGATCCCCATCTTCTTGAACTTCTGCCCCTGGGACAGCCCGGGGGTCTTCGGGGGCACGATGAAGCTGGCCTGACCCCTCGATCCGAGCTCAGGATCGATCGAGGCCACCACCACGTGGATATCGGCGATACCGCCGTTGGTGATCCAGGTCTTGGTGCCGTTCAGCACCCATTCGTCCTTGGCCTCGTCGTAGACGGCACGCGTGCGGAGTGACGAAACGTCGGATCCGGCATCGGCCTCGGACACGGCGAACGCGGCCATCTGGATGTTGTCGGGCGTCCCGAAGCACTGGGGACCCCATTCGATGAGCTGCTCCTGTGTGCCGTTGCTGGCGATCCCGGCGAGTCCGAGGGTGCTGCCGAAGATGGCCAGGGCGATGCCGGCGTCCCCCCAGGCCATCTCCTCGCTGGCGATGGGCATGAGCAGACCGCTCTCGTCGAAGAACGCCTGGGAGATGAAGTCGAAGGAATAGATCCCCACCCGAGCGGCCTCTTCGATGATGGGCCAGGGCGTCTCCTCGCGTTCGTCCCACTCGTGCCCGGCCGGTCGGATCACCTTCTCGGCGAAGTCGTGAACCCACTTCTGGAGCTGTAGCTGGTCTTCGTTGAGGTCGAGGGAGAAGTCGGACATCTTGTGCTCCGTTCCGGCCCGGACCGGGCCTGCTCGCGCAACGACGGTGGCGGTACGACCGACCTCGCCCGGTCCCCGAGGCCGGACCCGTCTTTCGTAGTTACCCTATAGTAACCTCATCGGGATGGCGCCGCACCCTGACCGATCGCCGTCTGCGGACCGAAGCCCGGAATATCCAGGTCAGTCGCCTGCCGCCACCGGGCACCGGTCGGGGCCATCAACCCACTGTCAGGGAACTGGTGCCCGCGCCCGGCCCGCCACCCGGCCGGCGGTCACTTCGAACGGACCGGCGCCATCGATGCCGGGGCGCCGACAGCCGTGGGAACCGACTGTCCGGCGGACCGGGGAGGCCGCAGCCGGCGAGTACCCGCCGGCGTAGCCGCAGAACTCAGGCGGGCTGGGCCAGGCGCACATCGACCGCCTGAAGGCCCTTCGGACCTTCTTGGAGATCGAACTCGACCGCCTGTCCCTCCTCCAGTGAGCGGAAGCCGTTCATCTGAATGGCGGTGTGGTGCACGAAGACATCGGCGCCACCGTCAGGTTGTGAAATGAAGCCGAAGCCCTTTTCAGCGTTGAACCACTTGACTGTTCCGGAAGCCACGGTGGCATTCCCCTTTCCTTCACACACGTCTGCACACGCTCTCCGCTCCATTGCCGCGCCGGCGCCTCCGAAGACGGTTGGCATCAACGACCGAATCGGGACGGATTGCATGCCCGCAAAACGCTAGCAGCCTGTTCCGGAGAATCAACTTTCTCCGTGCCTGGTCGATTCTTTGTAACGCAGTGTTCATCGCCGCCGGACACGGGTACCGTCAGGCCCGTCCTCGACCAGCCAGCCCGCGGCCTCCAGCTCGTGGCGCACGGCATCGGCGGTGGGCCAGTCGCGCACCGCCCGGGCCGCATCCCGTCGGCCGATCAGCTCGGCGGTCGGTGCATCGACCGCCGCCGGCGAGCCGGCCCGGAGCGACAGACCGAGCGCGCCGCACAGCAGTGCCGCGCGGCGCGCCAAGCGCGCTGCCGCCGGTGCCTCGTCGGCGTCGGCCGCGTCGGCGTCGGCCGCGGCGTTGGCCCGGCGGACCAGATCGAACACGGTGGCCAACGCACCGGGTGTGTCGAGGTCGTCGTCCATGTGCCGCCGGAACCGGGCGATCGTCTCGGAATCGGTGCCATCCTCGCCGTCCGGGGGGGCCATCACCGGGCCGTCCGCCAGCGGGTCCGAGAGCTCGAACCGCCGGGCCAGCTCGTCCAGCCGGGCCAGGCCGGCCTCGGCGTCCTGGACCGTGTCCGGAGTGACCTCGATCGGTGAGCGGTAGTGCGAGCGCAGCACCAGCAGGCGGTAAGCGCGCCCGTCGCTGCGGGAGAGCAGGTCCTCGAGCGAGGTGAAGTTGCCCAATGACTTGGACATCTTCTCCCCGTCGACGGTGACCCAGCCGTTGTGCACCCAGTGCCGGGCGAATTGGCGGCCGACGGCGATGGCCTGGGCCCGCTCGTTCTCGTGGTGCGGGAAGATGAGGTCGATGCCTCCGCCGTGCAGGTCGAAGTCCTCGCCCAGCAGATCGAGGGACATCACCACGCACTCGGTGTGCCAGCCGGGCCGGCCCGGACCCCAGGGCGAATCCCAGGTGGGCTCACCGGGCTTGGCCTTCTTCCACAGAGCGAAGTCGAGCGGGGAGCGCTTCTCCTGGTCCGGCTCCACCCGGGCGCCGGCCCGCAACGACTCGAGTGGTTGGCGGGCCAACAACCCGTACCCGGGGACGTCGGACACCGAGAGGTAGACGCCGTCGGCCGTCTGGTAGGCGATACCCTCCTCGATGAGCTGGGCGATGAGCTCGACCATCCGGTCGACATAGGCGGTGGCGTGGGGGACCTCGTCGGGACGCATCACCCCCAAGGCGTCCATGGCCTTCCACCAGGCTGATTCGTAGGTAGCAGTCAGCTCCGACGGTTCGATGCCGCGCTCGGCCGCTCGCTCGATGATCTTGTCCTCGATGTCGGTGACGTTAGAGACATAGGAGACCTGCAACCCGATGAACATCAGGTAGCGCCGCAGGACGTCGAACACCAGCGAGGCCCGGCCGTGGCCGATGTGGGGCGCGTCGTAGACCGTCGGCCCGCACACGTACATGGACACCTCGCCCGGTGTCCGCAGCCGCAGCGGTACCACGTCCCCGACGGCGGTGTCGTGGAGCCGGAGCACGCAGGGTACGGTAACCCGATCATGAGCACAGACACGACCGGTGCGGCCAGCCGGGTGGGCGGCGGCTCCGGGGTCCCGGACAAGCCGGCGCTGGAGGGGCTCGAGGCCACCTGGTCCGCACGGTGGGAGGCGGACGCCACCTACCGTTTCGACCGGACCGCCGACCGGTCAGCGGTGTACGCCATCGACACCCCGCCGCCCACCGTGTCCGGGTCGTTGCACATCGGCCACGTCTTTTCCTTCACCCATACCGACACGGTGGCCCGTTTTCAGCGCATGCGCGGACGTGCGGTCTTCTACCCGATGGGATGGGACGACAACGGGCTCGCCACCGAGCGCCGGGTGCAGAACTACTTCGGCGTGCGGTGCGAGCCCACCTTGCCGTTCGACCCCGACTTCGTGCCACCGGAGAAGCCGGGGAAGGAGCCGATCTCCATCTCGCGGCCCAACTTCGTCGCCCTCTGCCACCAGCTCACCGCCGAGGACGAGCAGGTCTTCGAGCAACTGTGGCGCCGCCTCGGACTGTCGGTCGACTGGGCACTGTCCTACGCCACCGTCTCCGAACGGGCCCAGCGGGTGTCCCAACGCGGATTCCTCCACCTGGTCCGGCGCGGCCAGGTGGTGCAACGGACCGCGCCCACGCTCTGGGACGTCGACTTCCGCACGGCGGTGTCCCAGGCCGAGCTGGAGGACCGGGAGCGTCCTGGGGCGTACCACCGGTTGCGCTTCCGGCGGGCCGACGGCCAGGGCGCGGTCGACATCGAGACGACCCGGCCCGAACTGCTCCCGGCCTGTGTGGCCCTCGTGGCCCATCCCGACGACGATCGTTACCGCCCCCTGTTCGGTACCGAGGTGCGCACGCCCCTGTTCGCCGTGCGGGTGCCGGTCGTCGCCCATCCGCTGGCCGATCCGGAGAAAGGATCGGGGATCGCCATGATCTGCACGTTCGGCGACACCACCGACGTGGTGTGGTGGCGCGAGCTGTCGTTGCCCACCCGGGCCATCGTCGGGCGGGACGGACGCCTCCAACCGGTGCCCTGGGGCGAACCGGGCTGGGAGTCGGACGCTCCGGACGAGGCGGCCGCGAACTACGAGGAGCTGGTCGGCCTCTCCGTCAAGCAGGCCCAGTCCCGTATCGTCGAGGCCCTGGCCCGCACGGGTGCCCTCATCGGGGAGCCAGAGCCCATCACCCACCCGGTCCGGTTCTACGAGAAAGGCGAGCGCCCGCTCGAGATCGTGTCCTCGCGGCAGTGGTTCGTCGAGACGCTGCCTTTACGTCAACGGCTGTTGGCCCGGGGTGAGGAGCTGCGATGGCACCCCCCCTACATGGCCCACCGGTACCGGGCCTGGGTGGAGGGGCTCAACGCCGACTGGAACATCAGCCGCCAGCGCTTCTTCGGCGTCCCCTTCCCGGTGTGGTACCCGGTCGACGGGTCCGGCGAGACCGTGTTCGACCGCCCGATCTTCGCCGGCGAGGACGACCTCCCCGTCGACCCCTCGACCGACGTCCCCGGCGGCTACGGCGAGGACCAGCGCGGGCGGCCCGACGGGTTCGTCGGTGACCCCGACGTGATGGACACCTGGGCCACCTCCTCCCTCACCCCTCAGATCGCCGGTGGCTGGCACGACGACCCGGACCTGTTCGCCACGGTGTTCCCCATGGACCTGCGGCCCCAGGCGCACGACATCATCCGCACCTGGCTGTTCTCCACCATCGTCCGCTCGGAGCTCGAGCACGGCACACTGCCGTGGTCGGACGCGGCCATCTCGGGGTGGGTCCTCGACCCGGACCGCAAGAAGATGTCGAAGTCCAGGGGCATCGTCGTCACCCCGATGCCGCTGCTCGAGCAGCACGGGGCCGACGCCGTCCGCTACTGGGCGGCCTGCGGGCGTCCCGGGACGGACACTTCCGTGGACGAGAGCCAGATGCGGGTCGGGCGGCGCCTGGCCATCAAGGTGCTCAACGCGTCGCGGTTCACGCTCGGCCGGATCGCCGGTCCCGACGGCGCGGGCGAGGACCCGACACCCGAGGCGGTGACCACCCCCCTCGACCGGGCCATGCTGGCCCGCCTCGCCGGAGTGATCGACGAGGCCACCGCGGCGTTCGAGGACTACGACTACGCCCGGTCCCTCGAGCGTACCGAGGCCTTCTTCTGGTCCTTCTGCGACGACTACCTCGAACTGGTCAAGGTGCGGGCCTACGGGGACGCTCGCGACCCGGGCCCGGCGTCGGCCCAGGCGGCCCTGGCGTTGGCCCTCTCGGCCATGCTGCGGCTGCTGGCGCCCATCCTCCCCTTCGTCACCGAGGAGGTGTGGTCGTGGTGGCGGGTGGGGTCGATCCACACCGCCCGGTGGCCCTCGAGGGAGGAGCTCGGCGTCGGGGTCGGGGATGGAGTCGGGGCGAGCGGACCGGTGCTCGAGGTGGCGAGCGATGTGCTGGGCGTCATCCGCGGGGCCAAGACGGGGGCACGGCGTTCGATGCGCTCACCGGTGGCGACCCTCCAGGTCACCGACTCGGCCGAGCGGATCGCCGCCCTGTTGGCGGTGGAATCCGACCTGCGCGACGCCGGCGGGGTGCTGTCCATGGCGACCGCGGTGGGCGAGGAGCCCTCGGTGGAGGTGGTGCTGGCGGACGAGGGCTGACGGCAGGCGGCGCGCCCCGCTCACCATCCGGCGCCGCTCAGGCCAGGTAGACCTTGAGGGCGGCCTCGGACATCTCGTGGGGGGTTCCCTCCTGCTGGATGCGGCCGTGGACCATGATGGCGGCGTGTGTGGCCACGGTGAGGGCGGTCGTCACGAACTGCTCGACCAGCAGCACGGTGATCCCCTGCCGGGCCAGACTCCCGACCAGGTCGTAGAGCTCCCCCACGATCAACGGGGCCAGGCCCATGGAGAGCTCGTCCATCAGGAGGACCTTGGGCCCGGTCACCAGGGCCCGCGAGATGGCGAGCATCTGCTGCTCACCCCCGGACAGGGTCCCGGCCATCTGCCGGCGCCGGTCCTTCAGCCGGGGGAAGGTGGCGAACGTGCGCTCCTCGACGGCGGCGGCGCTCTCGTCTCCGCTGTAGGTCCAGATGCGCAGGTTCTCGCGGACGGTGAGGTTGGGGAAGATGCCACGACCCTCGGGAATGGCGCACAGGCCGGCCCGGGCCAGCTTCTCGGGTGGCGTCTTGCCCACCGGGCGCTCCCCGATGCGCACCTCACCCGCCGTCGGGCGGATGCGCCCGGCGATGACCTTGAGCAGTGTCGACTTCCCGGCGCCGTTGGGGCCGAGCAGGGCGAAGACGCTCCCCGGCGGGACCACCAGGTCGACACCGTGCAGGACCTCGATGCGCCCGTAGGCGGCCCGTACCCCGCTGACGGTGACGCCCGGTGGCAGTTGATGGGCCTCCCCCGGCATCGGGGCGGGCACGTCGGCCACGTCGGTCACGGTCCGGCCACCGGTTCGGGGGAGCTCGCCGCGCCGGCAGCCCCGGGGTCCGCCTGGGCCTCGCCCAGATAGGCGGCCTGCACCATCGGGTCACGGCGGATGGCGTCGGGTGGGCCGGCGGCGATGATGTCCCCGAAATCGAGGACATAGACGTGGTCGCAGACCCGCATCACGAGCTCCATGTCGTGCTCCACCAGCAACACCGCCATTCCCCCGGCGGCCAACTCGGACAGCAGATCACCGAGGGCGGCGGACTCCGACTCGTCGAGGCCCGAGCCCGGCTCGTCCAACAGGAGGAGCTTCGGCCCGATGGCCAGGGCCCGGGCCAGTTCGACCATCCGGGCCAACCCGGTCGACATGGCGGCCGACTGGCGCTGGCCGAGTCCGGCCAGTCCCACGCCGGCGAGCAGCCGGTCGCAGCGATCGGCACCCGTCGCCTCGGCGGGACGCGACCCGTCCCCGCCGCGGCCTTCGGGCGCCGGGCGCCGTCTCGGGACCATCCCCCGCAGGCGGTCTCGCTCCCACCATTTCGCCGTCGACTCCAGTCCGACCTGGACGTTCTCCCCGGCGGTGAGGGTCCCGAACAGCTCGAGGCGCTGGAAGGTGCGGGCCAACCCGAGGCGAGCCCGGAGGTGGGGCTTCATGCCGGTGATGTCGGTGTCGAAGAGGTGCACCGTGCCGCGCTCGGGCGCCTGCAACCCGCTGATGACGTTGAACAGGGTGGTCTTGCCGGCGCCGTTCGGGCCGATCAGCCCGGTGACCGTCCCCGACGGTACCGAGAGGCTGGTCTCGTTGAGGGCGGAGACGCCCCCGAACCGGACCGCCACCTGCGAGACGGTGAGGACGGCCGTCCTGTCCGCCGGGGCGTCATCCGGCGGCACGGGTCTTGCCTCCCATCATCGGCGGAATCATGGGCTCGGCGACCGGCCCGGGGGCGGCGGCCGACACCGGCCTGGCCCACGGCAGGTTGACGTGCAGCGCCTCGATGCCGAGGATGCCGTTGGCCGCCCGGCCGATCAGGATGATCCCGGCACCGGCGAAAATACCGAGTGAGTGCGGCGACCATTGGTTGAGGACCACATAGGTGAGGGCGGCCAGGAAGGCCCCGGAGACGGTGCGGATGCTCCAGATGGTCACGAACAGGACGAAGATGATCCCGGCGAAGAAGTCGAAGTCCGACGTGCCGACCGTCTGCTGGACGGTGCCGTAGAGGGCGCCGGCCAGGCCGGCCATGCCGGCGGCGATGGCGAAGACCGCCACCTTGGTGACGCCGATGTTGAGGCCCACGGTGGCGTAGGCGGCCGGCGAGTCGTTGAGCGCCACCAGCCGACGACCGAACAGGCTGCGCCGGATGGCCAGCACCAGCCAGGCACTGAGCACGAAGAACACGGTCACCATGAGGAACTCGGCGCTGTCGCTCCCGAACGACAGGCCGGGCAGGACGATCCGGCCCACGTTGAGCCCGCCACCTGCGCCGAAGATATGGGAATCGGTGAAGAAGCCGTTGGCCACGGCGTCAGCGAAGGCGAACGTGGCCAGGGCCAGGTAGAGATCGCGGAATCGGATGGTGGGGAGGGCCACCAGGGCGCCGACGGCGGCACAGATGAGGGTGGCCGCCACCAGTCCGAGCAGCGAGCCCCCGCCGGCCACCTTGCCCATCACGAACGCACCGATGCCCATGAAGGAGAACTGGCACAGGGAGACCTGGCCCGAATAGCCGGTGACCAGTACCAGCGAGAGGCCGACGATGCCCAGGGTCATCACCACGCCGCCGAGAGTCAGGATGGTGGTGCCCTTGAAGGCGGTGTTGTCGAAGGCGATGGCGAAGGCCACGGCCACGGCCACGAAGACCAGGCCGGCTACCAGCGACTCTCCCGCCCCGGCCACCCGCGGCGCCCGCACCGTCGTCAGCCGTCCGGCCGCCCGGAGCCGGACGGACGGCAGCGTGACCAGGGCGATGAACAGGAACACCATCGGGAGGGCCAGGGTCACATCCGGGACCAGGCTCTGTGGGAGATGGGGCAGCGCGTAGATGATCACGTAGTTCTCGGCCAGCCCGATGCCGATGGCGGCGGCGAAGGTGACCGAGATGTTCTTGAGGCGGCCGACGATGGCGGCGGCGTAGCCGTTCACCACCAAGAGGGTCATGGCCGGAACGTTGAGCCCGGTGGTCTGGGTCGGGGCCAGCAGGACGCCGGCCAGGGCGGCCATGACGAACCCGAGGATCCAGCCGTACTGGCTCATCCGGTTGGGTGAGGCACCCGACATGGCCAGCAGCTCGGGGTCGTCGACCACAGCGCGGAGGGCGTAGCCCGTGCGGGTCGAGTAGAAGAGTGCCCGCAGGGCGGCGGCCACCGCCAGCGCCACCCCGATGATGAGCACCTCCTGATACTGGATGTTGATCCCAAAGAGGCGGAACTGGCCCGAGATCATGTTGTTCACCGAGTAGTTGAGGGTGGGGTCCCAGACGATCACCGCCGTGCCGGTGAGGATGACCATCAACCCCAGGGTGACCATGACCGGCCGCTCCGGCGAGGCGCCGTGCAGCCGCCGCATGAGGACCCGCTCGACGACTGCGCCCGAGATGGATGCCCCGACCACGAGGATGATCAGCAGGGCCACCAGCACCGGCACGTGGTGAGCCGAGACCAGATCCCAGTAGCAAAAGGCGGCGATCATCCCGACTGCGCCCTGGGCGAAGTTGAAGACCCCCGACGTGGTGTAGGTCACGACCAGGCCGGTGGCGGCGATGGCATAGCCGGCGCCGAGCATGATCCCGAACACCGTGTACTGGAGAAAGCTGCTCACCGCTTCATCCTCGTCCCCCGTGGGCCACAGGACAACCCTCCGGCCGTGGTCCGGTCAGGCTCCCGGCGGCGCCACGTAGCCGTAGTCACAGCGGTAGCCGTTGTTGCTCGACACGGGTGTGTCCAGCCGCTGGAACTGCCCGTTGGCCACCTCGCCGACCAGGTAGCAGTTGCCGACCGTCTTGGCTGCCGGATTGGTGGCGGCGATCATGTGGCCGGCGTCGAAGGTGGTGATCTTGGACAGGGCCTGCAGCAGGGAGCCCCGGCTCGGGTCGGACCCCGCGTTCCGCAGCGCCTGGGTGAACAGCTGCGCCGAGATCCACCCGTACATGGTGAACAGGTCGGCCTTGAAGCCGGGAGAGGCGGTGTTGACCCACCGGAGGAAGGTCCCGACGGCGGGGATGACGCTGGCATCGGTGCCGAGGTAGAGCGAGTAGTTCTGATCCAGGAACGACCCGTCGACGTTGGCCGCGCCACCGGAGTTCGGCACCAGGTCGTTGCTGTAGGTGGCGGCACCGAGCACCACCACCGGATGGAAATTCTGCTGATTGAGCGCCTTGAGCAGCGAGGGGGCGTATTCCACCGGCAGCTGGTCGACGAAGAGGATGTTGACGCCGGCGTTCTTCATGGCGATGACGTTCTCGGTGAAGTCGGTCTGGGTCACGGCGTAGGTGGGGTCGTAGATGACCTTGTAGCCGACCTTCTCCAGGACGTACTTCTCGCCGGCCCAGGCCGACTCGGCCGACGGCATGTCGCCCACCAGCGTGCCGGCGTTGAGGGCGTGCGGGAACCGGTGCCTGAAGTACTGGAGCGGGCCTTCCTCCCAGCCATCGTTGAGGGGGACCGGGCTGAAGGTGTTGGGAAGCTTGTTGGTGGCCGGGTCGAGGGTGACCGAGACGTTCGGCATGCCCGGGTTCTTGGCCAAGAGGGTCCCCCCGAAGTTGTCCTGCAGCGAGAAGCTGCCGACCAGGGCGAAGTCGTTGGTGATGGCGTTCTGGGTCAGCTGCTTGTTGGTGGCACCGGTATCCCCGTCGTCGCCGGTGTCGACCACGATCTTGCGCCCGTTGACCCCGCCGGTGGAGTTGACATAGTCGGCATAGGCCTCAGCCCCGATGCCGGCCCCCTTGAAGATGGTCGCCCAGTTGACGTTGGCCACGTGGACCGAGGTGGCCGTGATGCCGGTGTGGTCGCTCATGGCGCTGGACGGGATCTTCGAGCCGCCAGAGCCACCCCCGGATGCCGACCCGGCCGAGTTGGTGGAGCTGCAGGCCACCGCGGCCGTCGCCACCAGCAGGACCATCCCCAAGGCGGTCACGCGCGTCCTCCGTGATGAACTCAAGGCTCCCCCTTGACTAGCGCTTTGAGACTGGCAGGCACCACCCGGCCATGAGACTTGGCCGGTCGAATATGTGACTCTACGTCAGAAACTTGCCTGCGTGTCTAGCACTCGGGCTCTTGTCCCGGACAAAAGTCGAGGTCACTGGCGGCTTCACCCGGTCGGGGGTGACACGGGCCCTCATGGCTTCGAGGAACTCCACCGCGCCCATGGTCGTGTGGCGAGACCGGATGGAGGCCATCACGTCGAAGGCATGCTGGGCCCCGGGCAGCTCCACGTAGGCCACCGGGGACCCCGACGTCTGCCGGAGCTGCCCGGCGAAGAAGCGGCCCACCGGTGGCGGCACGAGGGTGTCGTTGGCGCCCTGGAACACGAACATGGGGGGAGCGGCCGGTGTGATGCGGCGGTCGGGCGAGGCCTGTTCGAACAGCACCGGTCGGTCCGATTGGCGGACCTTCATCACCCGGCGCTCGAGCAGGTCCAACATCCCGGGCCCGTAGGCCCCGGATCGGGCCGGGTCGACCGTCATGTCGTACACGCCGTAGAAGGGCAGGCAGGCATCGACCGAGGTGTCGAGGTCCTCGAACCCCGGCTGCCATTCGGGCTCGTTGGGCGTGAGCGCCACCAGGGAGGACAGGTGCCCACCGGCCGAACCGCCGGTCACGGCGATGAAATCGGGGTCCCCGCCGTACTCGGCGATGTGCTGGCGCACCCAGGCGATGGCCCGCTTGCAGTCGACGATGTGGGCCGGCCAGGTTGCCCGGGGGCTCAGCCGGTAGTTGATGGCCACGCACACCCAGCCCCGCTGCACGAGCTCGTGCATCAACGGGATCCCCTGTTGGCGCTTGTCACCCATGACCCACGCGCCACCGTGGATGGAGACGAGCACCGGGGCGCGCTCGGCCGGCACCAGCCGGCGGGTCAAGATGTCGAGCTTGTGGCGGTAGTTCCCGTCTCCCCAGTAGTCGATGTTCCGGACCCGCTTGATCCCCCGGAGCCGGAAGGGCACGGCGACCACCAGCCGCCACCAGCGGTTCCAGGCGGGCCGGGAGTCGAGGCCGGCCACCGCCACCGGTCCCCCGGCCGCGCCCGCCAGGGCCTGGCCGACCAGCGCGCCGGCGCGGTGGGCGTCGACGGACAGCCGGATCCACCCGGCCCATGACCCGACGGCGATGGCCAGCGCCACCCAGCCGGGACCGGTGAGCCCGCCCTGCAGGGAGAAGAACAGCGCGGCCAGCACCTGCAGTGCGCCCACATGCAGTGGCAGCTCGCTCGGGATCCAACCGAGGGTGAAGCTGACCACGCTCAGCGGCTCTCGTCGCACCGGGTGAAGGGCGTTGACCGCAAGGAGCGCAAAGACCAAGCTGACTGCGAGGAACACCCAGGCCACCCCTCCATACAACACGGTCGGACGGGGGAAGTGAAGCCGACACGAAGCCGGTGGTCCGGCGTGGGAGGAGGGAACCCTCATGGAACAGCTCAGCGGCCTCGACGCCAGCTTTCTCTACCTCGAGACGCCGACCCTCCACATGCACGTGGCCATGACCATGGTGTTCGACCCCTCCACGGTCCCGGGCGGCTACTCGTTCCCCCGGATGAAAGGCCTGATCGCCGAGCGACTGCCCTGTGCCCCGATCTTCCGCCGCCGCCTGCTCGAGGTGCCGTTCCGGCTCGGCCATCCGGTGTGGATCGCCGACCCCGATTTCGACCTCGACTACCACGTCCGCCTGGCTGCTGTGCCCCGTCCCGGCGGACTGCGGGAGCTGGCCGACCTGGCCGGTGACATCGCCGGGCACCAGCTCGACCGGTCCCGGCCGCTGTGGGAGATGTGGTTCGTCGAGGGGCTGGAGCACGATCGCATCGGCTTCATCGCCAAGATGCACCACTCGACGGTGGACGGGGTGTCCGGCGCAGAGCTCCTCTCGGTGCTGTTCGACATCGAACCCGGGCCGAGGCCCCGACACGCCGACGCCACCACACCCACCGAGGACGCCCGGCCCGCCGACGCCGGCGACGACGCCGGTGCGGATGTCCCGACCGAGGGCGAGCGGATCCCGTCGGGACTCGAGCTCATGGCCCAAGCGATGGTGACCCGGTCCATGCGACCGATCGAGATCACCGGAGATCTCATCCGGACCGGCTACCGGGTGCTCAATGTCCGCCGGATCCGGCTGGGCTCGGGCGGCGGATCGGCGCGCGCCCGGGCCGCCCTCCCCCTGTCGGCGCCCCGGGTGTCGTTCAACACCGCCCTCTCCAGGCGCCGTTCGGTCAGCGTCACCGCACTGGGCCTCGAGGACGTCAAACGTCTGAAGAACACCACCGGCACCACGGTGAACGACGTCGTCCTGGCCGTCTGCACCGGCGCTCTCCGCGCCTTCCTGCTGGAGGGGGACGAACTCCCCGACCGACCCCTGGTGGCGGTAGTCCCCGTCTCGGTCGGGCCTGACGTCGGCTCCACCAAGGGGTCGAACCGGGTGTCGTCGATGTTCGTTCAGCTACCCGTCGACCTCCACCGTCCCCTCGATCGCCTGATGGCCATCCACGAGGGGACCAAGGGGGCGAAGGAGGAGCACAACGCCCTGGGCTCCGATCTGCTGCAGAACTGGGCCGAGCACTCGACCCCGACCTTCTTCGTCAACGCGGCCCGCTTCTATTCTCGGATGCGACTGGCCGACCGTCACCGGCCCATCGCCAACCTGGTGATCTCCAACGTCCCCGGGCCCGACTTCCCCCTCTACCTCGGCGGCGCCGAGCTCAAAGCCGGCTTCCCCCTCGGTCCGGTCATGGAAGGCATGGGCCTCAACATCACCATCATGAGCTACCGCGGGGTCCTCTACTGGGGGATCAACGCCTGCCCCGAGGCCATCCCGAGGTTGTGGAACCTGACCGCCGCCATCCCGGTCTCGCTCGACGAGCTCCTCGACGCGGCCGGAATCGCCCCGGCCGCCTATCGCTCCACGGAGGCGGCAGCGGCGGTGCGCGCCTCGGGCATCGAGGTGGGGAACTCGAGCCGGTGAGCTCGCCCCGTTAGGACTCCGGGCCGCCTCCCGGGGGGCGGTTTGGGCCCTTCGAAATTCAGGGGGCGGGGGCGACGGCCATCGAGGAAGCGCCGGAGCACACGGCGAACGGTCGGCCGAACGTCTGGGTGGCCGGCCGGTAGGGGATCACCGAGGTGAACCCGTCCACGATGAAGGCTTCGGTCCCGGCGGGGCCGAGCACGATGTCGGTCGGGTGCCCCGTACCCGCCGTCGACGAGGCGGATCGTTGCGGCAAACGGACCGGCGGGGGTGGATCGGTGAAGTTGGCGATGTCGACCGGGTTGACCCAGTTGTTGGCGTTGTCCACCACCAGCAGTGAACCGTCGGCCGCCACGGTGAGCGCGGCGGGATCGGCGATCCCGTACCGGTCGAACCCGGCGGGCGGCAGAGTGGCACGGGTCGACGTCACGATGGGCAGCACCCGACCTCCGAAGTCGGTGCCACCCTGGCCCACGACGTAGACGGTGCCGCCGTCGGCGGTGACGGCGATGCCGTGGGGCGAGTAGACCGACGAGATGGCGAACCCGGTCGGGATCTCCGCTCCGGCCGAGTCGGTGGTCGTGTTCACCGCGAACACCCCTCCGGGAACCAGGGTGTAGAGCGTGGTGCCGTCGGGAGCCAGGGCCATCCCGTAGACGGTGTGCCCGGCACCGAGGTCGATCGGGACACCGACCCGGTGGGATGCGGCGTCGATGGGCACGATCGCCGTCCCGTCGCCGGCCAGGACGGTCCGACCTCCGGGCAGGACCACGACGGCATGGGTGCCGCCCAGTCCGGGGATGACGATGGGCGATCCCGCCCGCTGGCCGGCCAGGTCGACGGGTATGACCTCGCTCTGGGCGGCCCCGCCCGAAGTGGCGGGAGACGACGCGGGGGCGGAGGAATTCGTCGGGGCCGTCCCACCCACCGTGGCCACCACGTAGGCCCAGCGGCCGTCTGGGGACGTGGCGATGGCGAAGTTGCCGAGGGACGGGGGCCGGGGCAGCGGGAGCGGGATGGCTGCCTCCGGCGTGCCGGTGCCGAGCTCGACGGGCGTGACGGAGGTCGGGCAGACCACGTAGCCGACCGAGCCGGAAGGGGCCAACGAGGCGTCGCGCACCGCCGGCGGTGGCGGCGTCGTCAGCAGGGAACAACCGGAGAGGCTCAGCGCGGCCACGACCCCCGCGGCCACCGGCCATCGGAACGTGCGGGCGCCCCCAGCGATCGAACGGCGTGTTGCCATGCCGGGGGCGACCCTAGGCGAGCGGGAGGCCGCGCCGGCGGCGGACGGGCCCAGCCGGATCAGGCGTGGGCGAAGGTCGGCGCTCCGTCAACCTCGAAGGCGAACTCGTCCACATAGCACCACCACCAGTCCTCCCCCGGCTCGAACGACTGGATGAGGGGGTGACGGACGGCATTGAAATGGCCGGTGGCGTGGCGACCGGGCGAGTTGTCACAACACCCCACATGGCCGCAGACCATGCACATCCGCAGGTGGACCCAGTGGCCGCCCTCGCGCAGGCAGTCCTCGCACCCCTCGGCCGAGGGCGAAACGTCCTGCACCAGGTCGAGGTGCTCGCAGGTCACTCCGCTGTCGGTCATGGCTGGCCTCCGATCGTCCTGGGTCCTCGGAAATGCACCCGCTCCACGCTATGGCGGCGGAGCCGTCGGCCGGTCAGCGGGGTCCACGGGGCCGGGCGACCGACGGGCGGCCCGGACGGCCAGCGGGACGGGCATGGCACCGCTGCCGGCCAGCGCGTCGTGAAAGCTCCGGAGGGTGCCTCCGGCCGCCACCCACTCGTCCCGGGCCCGCTCGATGGCCATTGCGCCGGTCAGGTAGGCCGAGGCCTGGGTGGGCCAGGAGCAGTAGCGGGCCACCTCCGACCGCGCCGTCGGCAACGGAAGCAGCGCCCGCTCGTGCATGAAGTCCACCGCCTCTTCGACGTTCATCTCCCCGGTGTGGAGCGAGGTGTCGACGACGATACGGGCCGCCCGGAACAGCCGGGCCTCCAACTGCCCGAGCTCCTCCTCGGGCGAGAAGAACCCGGCCTCCCGCATCGCGGCCTCGACATAAAGAGCCCATCCTTCGATGAAGTAGGTGGAGGTGAACAGGCGGCGGATGGGCCGGGCCTCCTTCATGGTCATCAGGTGCCAGTGATGGCCGGGGTAGGCCTCGTGGACGGCGGTGGTGGCCACCGAATAGGTGGCATTGCTCTCGAGCAGGCTTCCGACCTCCTCGACGTCGTCGGGGTCGACTGGGTAGGGCACGAAGAAGTGGCCGACCTTGGAGGGTTTGAACATGGGAGGCGACATGTAGCTGGCCACCGCCAGCGTGGCCCGCACCGCCGCCGGTGCCGGGATCACCTCGCACCGCTCGTCGGCCGGGTTGGACACCAGATCCTGCTCGGTCATGAACCGCCGGGCCCGGTCGCACATGGATTCGTACTCCGACCGCATCTCGTCGATCGTCCCGGCGTGGGCCTGCTGCAGGCGCCGCACGGCGGCGGGCCAGTCGTCCGCCCCATCCGAGATGGCCGCAGCCAGACCGCTCATCACGCCCGCCACCCGGTGGTACTCGTCCCAGCCGAGCTGCCGCAGCGAGGCGACGTCGAAGTCGAGCAGCTCGCCGCCGCTCAAGACGGAACGGTATCGATCCTCGCCGAACACGTAGCTCCCCGAGCATCGGGGCACCAGCCCACGAAGGAACTCGGCGAACCGCTCGTAGGCGAGTGCGCCGGCCTCACCGGCTTCCCGCAGGCGCTGCTGGTTGGCGGGTCGGCGGGCCAGTCCGGCGACCTCGTCACGGGCAAACCCGATGTTGGCCACGCACTGGGCCAGGCCGCGCCGGACGACGAGCGGGTCGGCCAAGGAGGCATCGAGGTTGCCTTCGGCCTCCTCGAGCACCGAGCCGATGGAGCCGAGGCGGGCCACCGCCCCTTCGGTGAACTCGTCCTCGGTTCGCAAGGCCAACAGGAACAGCTCGGTGATTCCGGTCTCGAGGTATGCCTCGGGTGACCGGCGCCACCCCTCCCAGTCCGCCAGGGCCACCCGTTGGCCGAGGTGGGCGACGACCAGGTCGCGGTCGATGGACTGGTCGAAGCTCAGATCGGAGGGGTCGAACGCAATGAACCGCCGGAGCCAGAGGCGGTCCTCCGCCGAGCGCCGCTCGAACCCGGCGGCCGAGCAGTCGTCCAGGCGGTGGTCGTAGCCGTCCTGCCCGAGCAGCGAGGCCCACACCGGCGACTCCTCGAATTCCCGGGCCATGAGGTCGGCGATGGCCTGCTCGAAGGCGGCGGGGGGTGGGGCGTCGACCGGGGCCTCGGGCCCGCGGTCATCGGAAGAGGCGGCCACCGGCCGCAGTATAGGAAGGGCGCTCGTCGAGACGACCGGGCCGGTTCCTGCCAGCCCGTCGATCGGCGGGACCTGAGGTGGAAATCAGGCCCCGGCGGTGAGCCCGGCGGCGATCGCCTGGTCGAGGTGGCCGCGGTCGGCATCGATCTGCTCGGCCACCGATTCATCTTCAGCCATCACCTCGTCGAGGTCGGTCGACTCGTACCCGATGACTCCCATGTCGGCAAAGGTCTGCCGCATGGTTGCACCCCACAAGCCGATGTCCTTCAACGTCGGGACGATCCTGGTGAACAGCAGGCTCCGAAATACCTTCTGGCTCTCGCTCTCGTCGACATACCGGATGCAGGCCTCGGTGTCGTAGCCGAGACGCTCCCACAGCTCGTTGGCCAGGAAACGATCGCGCATGCGGTAGCAGGCATCGGCGCAGAACTCCTCACGTTCGTCCCGCTCGGCCTGGGTCAGCTGCGGGTAGTAGTCACGCAGGGCCAGGCGCCCGAACATGACGTGGCGTGCTTCGTCCTGCATCACGTAGGCGTTGACCGCCTTGCCCAACGGGTCGCCGGTGGTGTTGCGGATCAGGCCGAATGCCGCCAGGGCCAGGCCTTCGATCAGTACCTGCATGCCGAGATAGGTCATGTCCCACCGCGAATCGCTGAGGACATCGTCGAGCAACGACTGGAGGTTCCCGTTGATCGGGTAGGCCAGCTCGATCTTGTCGAGGTAGCGAGAGTAGGTCTCGACGTGGCGCGCCTCGTCGATGACCTGGGTCGCGGCGTAGTACTTGGAGTCGATGTCGGGCACGGTCTGCACGATCTTCGCCGTGCAGATCAGTGCTCCCTGCTCGCCATGGAGGAACTGGCTGAACTGCCACGCCACCATGTTGCGCCGCACGTTCCCGCGCTCCCTGTCGGTGAGCTTGTCCCACATCGGCGAGCCGAAGATGGGGACGAGCTCGTCGGGCATCTGGAGGGGGTTCTCCGGATCCGGGTCGTGGGACCAGTCGATGCGCTCGTTGGCGTTCCACTGCTTCTTCTTGCCCTTCTCGTAGAGATTGAGCAGCTTGTCCCGACCGTTGTCGTAGTCCCATGTGAACTTGGCCGTCCCAGATCCGTCCGCGGTCTGCCAGCCCGTCTTGTCCACCGGCAGCTGGTACAGCTTCGTGGTCATCGTCGGTCCCCGATCTTCCGCTCGGGGACAGTCTCAGTGAGTGGCTCAACCCTGTCAATCGGTCGGGGACGGAGAACGGTAGCCTCGCCGAGGTGACCGATGTTGGGCCGGGCGACCAGGAGTCTGCGGGCGACCAGGAGCCTCTGGAGGCGGGTGACTTCGCGTTCGTGGCTCGGGGAGATCGGCCAGGCGATCCGGGGCCGAGGCGGTTCCGAGGTGCCCTGCGACGGTTGCACGGCCTGCTGCCGGTCGCGCCAGTTCGTGCCCGTGGGGCCGGACGAGCCCGAGGCAATCGCCCACATCCCCCCGGAGCTGTTGTTCCCCGCCCCCGGCATGCCCGAGGGGAGCCGGGTGCTCGGCTACGACGAGCAGGGGCACTGCCCGATGCTCGTGGACGACCGGTGCTCGATCTACGAGCACCGACCGCGGGCGTGCCGTACCTACGACTGCCGGGTGTTTGCCGCCACCGGCGTCGGCACCGGCTCCGGACGGGAGCCCGTCGCCAAGCGGGTGGCGCGGTGGCACTTCTCGTTCGATTCGGACACCGCCGTCGCCCGAGCTGAGGCGTGCCGGTCGGCGGCTGCGTTTCTCGATGACCACGCCGACCTCTGGCCCGACCGGGTCGCAACCCCGCCGCGGCTGGCCACCTCGGCCGTGGCCATCCATGACTTGTTCGCTCCGCAGGACGGCGGGAGCGGCACCCTCAGACCGGTGACGCCCGATCCGGCGCACGTGGCGTCGGAACTCGACCGGCGGACCGCACCGGCCGCGAGGTCAGGGCTGTGGCGCCTCCCGGTCCGGCGCCGACTGCACGTCGGCCTTGGTCACGGCCAGGTAGGAGACCATGGCCACGATGAGCGCACCGAACACCAGTGACACGAATCCGTTGCCGAGTCCGAGCCCGCTGAGGTTCTTCGGCTTGCCCAGGCCGTCGGCGACCGAGGCTCCGAGGGGCCGGGTGATCACGTAGGCGAACCAGAAGGAGAACACCGGGTTCCAACGGAGGAAGCGGAAGCCGAGCGCCGGGATGGCGATGATGACGGCGAAGAGGATCGCCGATGGGAAGTAGCCCAGGTGGAGGGTGGTCGCCGTGAAGTCACCGAGCGCGGTGCCCATGGCGAAGGTGGCTACGACGGTAGCCCAGTAGAAGGCCTCCCGTCGCGGTGTGTTGACGCTGTGGATCGACAGCGTGTGCTCGGTGCGTTCCCACGCAACGAACACGGCGGCGAGGGCCACGGCGTAGAGGATGGTCGAGGCGGTGTAGGGCACGCCGAGCCCGACGTGGAGGACGTCCGCGGCCATAGTGCCGAAGATCCCGACCATCACCACGGCGAACCAATAGGTCCACGCCATGTACCGGGCCATGCGGAACTGGAGGACCAACGCGATGGCGAAGCCGGTGAAACCGATCACCACGGCGAACGCCGGGGCGATGGCGTGGACCAGGAAGTCGGAGGTGGACTCCCCCATGGCGGTGGACAGGCCTTTGATGATCCAGAAGGCGGCGGTGATCTCGGGTACCCGCAGGGCGCCCTTGCCGGTGAACCACGACCTCACGTCCTCCGTGGTCGGCACGTTCATCGGAGCAGATTAGGGAATCCTGGCCCACCCGAGCGGTCATCCCCTCCGCCGGCGACGGCACCTGGTCAGACGGTCACTCCCTCCAGGGACAGAAGACGGCGCTTGGTGGCGATCCCACCGTCGGCCGAGAAGCCTCCGATCCCACCGGCTCCCAGTACCCGATGGCAGGGCACGAGCAGGGGGAAGGGGTTGCGCCTGAGTGCATGGCCCACGGCGCGAGCGGCCCGGGGCGCCCCGGCCAATGCCGCCACCTGACCGTAGGTGAGGGTGGTCCCGGTCGGGATGGTACGGGTGGCCTCGTAGACGCGCCGGTGGAACGGCGGTAGGCCGTCCATCTCCAGTGTCGCCCGGGACAGGTCGACCAGCTCGCCGTCGAGAGAGGCCAGGATGACCTCGATCAACCGTCGGATGTCCGGAGGAGGGGTCTGCTCCTGACCCTGCGGGACGCGGCCGGCGATCCGGGCCCGGGTGCCTGACGCCTTCCGTTCGGGAAGCTGGGTGCCGCGTACGCCGGACCGTCCCCAGGCGATGGCGCACCCACCTATCGGCGTGCCGAAGAGGGCGAACCCCTCGCCTCCGGCTGATCGGCTGACGGTCGCCTTTCGGTTGGCCACCTGGACAGTGTCGACCCTCCCCCCGGGGGGACGTCAAGAGCGCCTCTCAGGGTTGAGGGCCCCGGACCGTAGAGCGCCCCGGACCGTAGAGCTCCGGCTCGGTCGCCGGTCGAGATGGGACACCGTCGGTGTCCTCGACCGGCCGTTGGAGCCTCTTCGGGTGGAGCTGTCCGTCAGCGAGCCACGGTCAGCGGGAGTACGACGTCCTCGGCCAGGCGCACGATCTGTTCTTCACCGGGCTCGAAGAAGGAAACGTAGGAGATGCCGGTGCCCTCGCGCCACGAGCACAGCCGATCCCTGGCCTCTCCTCCGGTGCCGAGCAGGAAGAGCGTCGAGTCGGCCAGCTGCTCCGGAGTGGCGCCGTTGGCCGAGGCCTCCTCGGCCAACGTGGCCTCGATGTCATCACCGATGACGGTGCGCGCCACCATGGTGTGCAGCTCCACCGTGTCCGGATCACGGCCAGCCGACTCAGCCCCCGCCGAAACCCAGCGCGCCTTTTGGGCCATGCACGCCAGCGTCGAGTCCGACAACGAGTCGGCAACGGACCAATCACCCGAGGGCTGGCGGGGGATCATCGACACGATGTCCGCTACCCGTCCAGCCAGGTGCATGATCTTGGGGCCTCCTCCGCCCACCAGCAGTTTGGGGGCGACCGGGGTGGCGGCGACCATGGGCGCCTCGACGACGTCGTAGAACCTCCCGCGCATGGTGGTCGAGGATTCGGTCCACAGTCGCCGGAGCAGCACGATCGACTCCTCGAGTTTGTCGATCCGTTCCGAGGCGGCCAGGAACGGCACCCCGGCCGCGGCGAAATTGCGTGCGACATACCCGGCGCCGAGGCCGAGCTCGAGGCGTCCCCCTGAGACTTGCTCGAGCGTGGCCGCAGCCTTGGCCACGATGACCGGGTCCCGGACACCCATGTCGAGGACCAGGGTTCCGAGCCGGATGCGCTCGGTGACCCCGGCGATGGCACCGAGCGCGGTCAGGGGCTCCCACTGCGGAACCACCAAGTGGTCGGTGAATGTGATGGTCGAGAACCCCAGAGCCTGGTACGAGCGGACGCGCTCGACCCAATCGTCCGTCGGCAGCTTCCAGAAGTGCAGCCCGAAGCGAAACGGCCGTCCATCCATCGCACGCTGAACGCTAGATGGTGGCGCGTCAGGTCGAGGGTCTCCTTACCCCTGATTGGCCCATCAGGAGGTGGCGATGAGCACCAGACCCGTCATGGCCAGGGCCAGCCCCCCGACCTGCACCCACGACGCCTTCTCCCGCAGGTACCACCAGGCGCCGAGCACGGTGAACGCCGGGGCCAGGGCGGCCACCGGTGCGACCACCGCCACCAACCCGAGTCGCACGGCCACCAGCAGCAGGGTGGTGGCCAGCACGTCCAGCAGACCGGCACCGATGGCCCGGACCCGGGGCCGGGAGGGCAGCGATCTCGGTCCGCGCGAGGCGACGACGACGATTCCCACCCCGACCACGGCCGCCACCCGGGCGGTGAGAACGGGCCAGAACCCGCTGTGATGTGAGGCGTCGGCGAAGAGGATGAACGAAGTGCCGAACCCGACCCCGGCCGAGAGGGCCAACAGCAGTGCTTGACCCATCCGGACGCCGAGCTGCTCGTCCCGCTCGAGGGTGATCAGGGCTGCCGCCACCACGGCCAGTGCCCCTCCTGCCAACGCCAGGGCCGGTGGCCGCTCTCCGATGGCCAGACCCCAGACGACGGGGATCACCGCGCTCACCACTGCGGCCACGGGAGCCACTTCCCCGATCTGGCCGATGGCCAGACCCTGGTAGAGACAGCCGAGGGCGATCACGTTGAGCGCCCCGGCGCCGATGCCCAGCAGGACGACGGATCCCGTGAGCGGCCCTCCGGCGACGAAGGCGACGATGGTGGCGCCCAGCAATGCGGCGAGCTGGGCAGTGGCGAGGACGGTGATGGTGTTTCCCTCGCGCGACGCCAGCCCACCGAGAAAATCGCCGCTGCCGAACGATGCGGCCACCAGCAGGCCCACGATGATCGCCACGTCGTCAACCTACCGGGCGGCGCCGCCGCGGAAGGGGGCGTGATCAGGCCGTACGCCCGCCTGTCACCCTCAGATCCGAACCTCGCATCGCCAACGTGGAGGCGGCCAGCCGGCGCTCTCCGCTGCCGAGCCGGCCCACGACGCCGGCGCCGGACCGACAGTGATGGTCACCGAGCAGGTGCCCGCCGGGTGGCGGCGGACCAGCCCGCCCCTGTGGGCCTCAGCCGCGGTGAGGCCCGGTCATGACGCTCGGGCACCGCACGCGGAAGGGCCACGCCAGCTGCCGGAGGTATCCCTCCGGTTGGGTATCCGACACGCCGTAGTGGTCAGGCCAGCGTCCCACCGGCAGATAGTAGGTGCCGAAAAGCAAGTCCACGGCGGGGAACTCGCCGGCGTAGTTGGCGTTGTAGGCCAGGGGCTCCGCCGCGTGATGCCAGTGGTGGTACTGGGGGGTGCCGACCAGCCAGCGGAGCGGTCCGAAGGTGAACCGGATGTTGGAGTGGATGAAGATGGCTTGGAAGGTGAGGAGGAGCACGTAGGCACCGAGGGTGGCCCGGCCGAAGCCGAATGCGAACAGCGGCACCACGGCGCAGGACCGGATGAAGGTCTCGTCCATGGGATTGAGATGGCTGGCGGCGAGCCAATCCATGTCTTGGATGCTGTGATGCACCCGGTGGAACCGCCAGAGCAGGGGCACCTCGTGGGCTTCCCGGTGACCGATGTAACCGCCCACGGTGGCCACGGCGAACGCCACCATGGTCTGTGCCCACAGCGGGCTCGCGCCCACCGTCGTCCGGATCCCGATCGGGACCAACGCCCGTAGCGTGGTGCCGAACACGATGACGGCGGCGAATACTCCGACGACGAGCAAGGAGCCGTTGACCAGGTAGTGCACCACGTCGGTCCGCCAGTGACGGCGCAGGACCGGCCGTGGGTGCAAGGGGAACAATCGCTCGATCGGGACGAAGACGGCGGCCAGGATCACGAGGCCGAACAGAATGGTGGAGCGCAACGCCAGAGCCCCCAGGATGATCAGGGCCGTGATGGCGGCCAGGGTGGCCCGGCGAAACCCGGTCCGATCCTGCTCTTCGCCCGGCCCGGATTCGACCCCGGCGGGCGAGACCACCGGCAGGCGATCGGGACGGTCGTCGGGGTGGAGAGGGTCACCCACGGACGGGACGGCTGCCGATGACCCGGCTCCGACCCGTCCCCAGGCGACCAGCACGATGCCGGTGACCACCATCCCGGTCAGCCCCAGGACCGGATCCCACAACACGGCAGACAGGGAGACGACCAGCAGCGCCCCCTGCGTCGCCAACCCGACGGGGGTCAATCGCCGCGGGCCCCGGAGGACCCGGAGACCCTGGGCGCCGCAGAGGACCAGGCCGGTCACGACGGCGACCAGGGCACGGCCGTCACCCGGCCGGTCCTCGGAAATGCCCCCAGCCAGCACCGATGTGACGGCCACCAAGCCCAGGACCTCGACCGTGTGGAGCACGAGCAGGGTGCGACGCCATCCCGATGCCCGTCGACGGGCCGTTGGCAACCGAGTGCCTGTCTCCATGACGCACCTCATACGGTCGGCATCGAGAGCTGACCGCTGCTCCATCATCGACCGATTGGGTTCACCAGACATGAGGAACCTGTGAGGATTCGATGAGGACTCATGCCCTGCCGGCGATTCGTCCGCCACCGGCGGAGCTCAGGCTGCCCCACGATCGCTCCGACCGAGCTGATGATCGGCCGTCACCCCACTGCCACCTCGACGATCTTGACGATGACCAGGGCGAAGGCGATGAACAGGTAGCCGCGCAACATGACGAGGCCGACCTTGCGCCGGCGGCTCATCACCGGTCGCTCGAGGCGCGACAACGGAGGCGTGCGCCACGTGTCGCGGCTGGGCGTCTCGGCCAGGACGTTGTCCAAGGTGACCCGGCTCCGGCTCCAGCGTGACTGGACGAGGAGGTATGACCCGATCCCCAGGCCTACCCCGGTGCCCACCAGGAGCACGGTCACGATGTCGGCGCCGCTGATGTCGGGGAACAGAACGCTGACGGTGAGAATGATCGAAAGCAGCACCAACATCCACACGATCGATCCGGTCAACGCGTTGAGCTTGCGGCCGTTCACCCAGGGACCGAGTACCGCCTTGTCGTTGCACAGCAAGAGCAGGAACACGCTGGCACTCGGCAACAACACACCGGCAAGCACCTGGACGCCTTCGGTGAGGAGGCCGAGCGGCACGTGCGGCGTGAGCACCAGAGTGGAAGCCAGGCCGATGAGCACGGCGTAGCAGGCATAGAAACCCTTCGCCTGGGTGACCGGGCGATGGAGCGAGTGCTTCAGATTGAGCACATCGCTGGTGGCGTAGGCAGTGGCCAGACCGACGGCTGCGGCACCGAGGATGGCGGCATCGATGAGGGCGATGGCGAACAGGTCGCCGGCCGGGCGCGTGACGTAGCTGGCCAGCCCGGTGGCTGTTCCCCCGGCATCGGTAAAGTTGCCGAATCCCGCGTGTCCACCGAAGGTGGCCGATGACATCGCCATCAGCGCCACTCCGCCGACGATGACGACGACGATGCCGATGACCAGGTCGACGCGCTCGTAGTTGATCCAGCGCGGAGTGATGCGCTTGTCGATCACGTAGGACTGCTGAAAGAACAGCTGCCACGGGGCGACCGTCGTTCCGACGATGGCGATGATGAGCAACATCACCGTCGACACCGGCGCACCGTGGGGCAGGCCGGGAACAACCAGGTTCCGAGCCACCTGCCCGACGGGTGGATGAACCATGAGGTAGATGGGAACGACGAGGAGCGAGAAGCCGACGAGTGCAAGGCAGAGACGCTCGAAGCGCCGGAAGCTACCGGTGCTCACGGCACCGATGACGGCCATCGCGGCAAACATCACCGTCGGCGCCCTGGGGAGGCCGAGATAGCTGACGGCGAGCGAGATCCCGATGAACTCCGTCACGATGGTGAGCGCGTTCAGTATGAACAGGTCGATGACGCTGAACGCCCCCCAGAACCGACCGAACCGCTCGAGGATGAGACGTGCATGCCCGACCCCGGTGACCGCTCCGAGGCGTAGGACCATCTCCTGGTTGACATAGAGCACGGGTGCGAGGAGCAGGAGCGTCCACAGCAGTTTGGTCCCGTAGTTCTGGCCCGCCTGGGCATAGGTGCTGAAGGCCCCGGCGTCATTGTCTCCGGCCATGACGATGAGTCCGGGCCCGATGATGGCGAGCAGGGTTTTGGTCTTGCGGGACAGGCCTCGACGAGCTGCGATGTCCCCTCGGGCGATCGTGCCGAACGCACCGTTGATGTGACCGGTGTGGGCCTCGTCGAGGACGGCGGTCTCGTTGTCGACCGCCGGGGTTGTGCCGGGTGGGGCAAGGTGCATCCTCATAACAGGTCCTTGATCCGGCGGGGCACCTCGTTCGACCACCCGGGCCACGGCGCTTGGCCAGCACACGGGTCACCGAAGGACGAGCTCCGCTGATGGTGAAGTGACGGAGCGGCCCCGCTCGGAGCGGGCAGCCGCGGAGCGCCCCCAAAGGAGCGCCAGAAGACGCCGGGAGGCGAACCGGAACCGAGGACCCCGACGCCTCTACGTCGGTGGACGCTGTGTCACGCGGCCGTGAGACGAATCAGTCAGCCGCGGACAGGACGCCGGGGCACGGCTGTGGAGGTTGGGATCGATGAGGTTCTGACTTCATGTTCCCACCTCCCTTCGGCCACGCGGACGTCGCCATCAGTTTAGGGGGCCGAGCCGATGCGGACAACATCACACCACCGTGGGATCGTTGTCCGACGCCGCCGAGATCAGCTCGGGCCCGACACCTGCACGGATGTCCGCCACCGGCCGGCCGAGGACGGCGCCGGCACCGCCGCGGTATGGGGCGCCTCGGGAGACTCGGGTGATCCCATCACCGGACGGTCCTCTGTTCAGTCGTGGGTGGGCTCGCCGCGAACCTGGTGGTCGGCGTGGAACAGGGCCTCGTTGAGCAGTGAGCGCACGTGGCCGCCTCGCAGTCGATAGACCATCCGGCGACCGTCACGGCGCGCCTCGACCAATCCAGTCAGGCGGAGCTTCGAGAGATGCTGGCTGGCAACGGTGGGCCGACACCCGGCCAGCGCAGCCAAGCTCCCGACATCGTGCTCGTGGTCGCGCAGCGCCCAGAGCATCTGGACCCGGGTCGGATCGGCCAGCATGGCGAAGGACAGCACAGCCGCTTGCACCTGCTCGGCGGTGGGCACTTCGGGATGGGCGACGTTCTTGGCCCCTCGTCGAGGCGGGCTCACCAGCCGCATAGTACCCGTAACTGCGATATATTCGCAGCTTCGCATATGACTTATATTCCGGGTTAGAATGGCTCGGTGGACGCTGGCAGCCGGAGCGGGCCGGACCAAGATCTCGTTCCTGTGCACAGGCATGCTCAGTCGGCCTGGTCCATGGTCCGTCACGGCCTCACGAGTGCGTTCGGTGGGCACTCCCACGATCCGACCGACCAGGTGGACACGGCACTCGAAGCTGACTCCGAGGGACGGCGAACGGTGAGGTTGAGCCTGGCGGTACTCGGCGGCACGGCTGTGCTCCAAGGTGGCGTCGTCGTGTTCTCGGGCTCGGTGGCGTTGCTGGGCGACACCTTGCACAACATGGCCGACGCACTCACGGCCGTGCCCTTGTTGCTAGCGTTCTCCCTCGCCAGCCGTCCGGCTACGAAGCGCTACACCTACGGTTATGGGCGGGCGGAGGACCTCGGCGGGCTCTTCGTCGTCGCCATGATCGCCCTCTCCTGCATCGTGGCCGGGGCCGGGGCGATCGACCGGCTCGTCCACCCCCACATCGTGAGCCATCTCTGGGCTGTGGCCCTGGCGGCGTCGGTCGGATTCGTCGGCAACGAAGTCGTCGCCCGGTACCGGGTCCGCGTCGGCCGGCGCATCGGAAGCGCTGCCCTGGTGGCCGACGGCCTGCATGCCCGTACCGACGGGTTCACCAGCCTGGCCGTGCTGCTCGGTGCCGGCGGCGCGGCCCTCGGCTGGGCCTGGGCCGATCCTGTCGCCGGTCTGGTCATCGCCGTCGCCATCATCGGAGTGCTCCGAACCGCGGTCCGGCAAGTCGGCGCCCGGCTCATGGATGCCGTCGACCCGGCCCTGGTGGACCAAGCCACCCTCGCAGTCACCAGCGTCTCCGGAATTGACGCCGTCCGCCAGCTCCACATCCGTTGGATCGGGCACACCCTCCGGGCCGAGGTGGACGCGGTCGTCGACTCCCGTCTCAGCCTCGGCGAGGCGCACCAGCTGGCCCACCACGCCGAGCACCACCTCCTCACCCGGGTACCACGACTCACGGCGGTGACCATCCACACCAGTCCCGCCGGAGCGCATGGCTGAATCGGGTCGAGACGGTCGCGGCGTGGATCGGGCTAGCGTTCCGCCGTGAACTTCTCTCTCACCTATCCACTCATCGCCCACCCCTACAACCCCGACCTGCTGAAGCGGGATGCTCTCAAGAAGTTCTCGCAGGCCGCCGAGAAGAGTGGCTTCCACGGCATGGGGTTCACCGACCATCCGGCTCCAACCGCACGATGGCTGCACAGTGGGGGTCACGACGCGCTGGACCCGTTCGTGGCACTGTCGTTCTGCGCAGCCGTCACCGAACGGATCCGTCTCATCCCGAACATCGTGGTGCTCCCGTATCGACACCCGTTGATCGTCGCCAAGATGGTGGCCACGATCGACGCGCTCTCCGAAGGCCGATTCACTCTGGCCGTCGCCACCGGCTACCTCCGGGGCGAGTACAAAGCGCTCGGGGTGGATTTCGAGCAGCGGAACGCGCTGTTCGACCAGTCCGTGGAAGTGATCCGGGGTGTGTGGTCAGACACCGAGTTCAGCTACGAGGGCACGGGAATCGCAGCTCACGGTCTGGATGCGAATCCCAAGCCCCAAACGATGCCGCCCCTGTGGATCGGGGGGAACAGCCGGCAGTCGCGGCGCCGGGTAGCCCGCTACGGAGACGGGTGGACGCCCTTTCCGGCGCCACGGGTCATGTCTCAGACCACCAAGACCCCGTCGCTCGAGACGGTGGAGGATCTGGCCGCCATGCTCGACGAGCTCTGGGGCTTCGTCGACGAGGTCGGGCGGGACCGGGCCGACATCGATGTCGCCTTCACCACTCCGGAAGGAGGTATGCCGGGCACGAAGGCATTCCGCCCGGACGCACACCTCTCCGGACTGCAGAAATTGAGCACGATGGGCGTCACGTGGGCTCACGTCAGTGTGCCGGGCGACTCGTTGACGCATGCAGTCGAAGCCATGCAGCAATACGGTGAGACGGTCATCGCGGCGTCGCCATCCTGAATCTGCCGGTGAGGTCGCTCATCGGATCAGGCCAAGCCGGTCAGCCAGGAAGCCACGATGCCGGCAACTTCGGGGTCCCTCCTCCGCAGCGAATGGTCCCCGTCCACCAAGACGAGTGTGACCGATGCGGGAATGCTCGTCGTCTCGTGCTCCAACTCGGCCGGAGTACCGAAGGGGTCACTCCGGCCGGAGACGAAGAGGCTCGGCACGTGCACGTCGGGAAAGTGAGCAGTCCGGAGGCGGTCGGGCCGGCCGGGAGGATGCAGCGGATAGCTGATCAGGACCAAGGCAGCCACCTCGAGACCCTCGGCCACCGCCATCGAGCACATCCGGCCTCCCATGGAGCGGCCACCCACGGCCACCCGGCTGGTCGCAACGCCGAGTCGCTCGGCCAACCCCGTGGTGGCAGTGCGCACCGTCTGGATGCACACCTCAGGTGGATCGGGTCGGCGTCGTCCGGCGGCCTGGGCCGGGAACTCGACTCGCTCGACCGTGACGCCGCACGCGGTGACCGCCTGATCGACCGCCACCAGCCCTGGCTGGTCCCGACCGGCGCTGGCGCCGGGCGTGAGGACCAGGCCGACGACAGATCTGGTCATGTGCCTTCCCCTTTGGCGTGGAACAGTTCGCCCAGCACGCTTCCCTCATTGCCCGGCCATCGGACTGGCCGTCTTTCCGCTTGGCCTGCGGGTTCAACCGGGCAGGTCGACCTGTTCGGCTTGGTCGAGCAGCTCGGCGCCGTCCGCCCGGAGCATGAAGCGGAGGTTAGACGGTGGCCGTTGGCGACGCCCCCGCCGAGGGGCGACCAGTTGCTCGGTCAGCTCCCTCGTCGCCGTGTCGCAGTGGTGGTGCGCATCACAGCGACTCGTCCTCGACCTCGTGGACGGCGGCTGCCGCCGCCTGGATGCGGAAGGAGGCCGGCTGAAGTTGCCCTTCGGCCCGTGCGTCATGCAGCACGGACGCCCACCACTCGAGGTCATCGAGGGCGATTCTGAGGCTGCTGTCGGTGACCGGATTGATCGGCACCCCGTTGACGTCAAAGGCCTCGACCACTTGCGGGAAGATCACGCTGGTTCGCAACGGGACCAGTTCGACGATGGCAGGACCGATGTAGCCGGTAACTGCGCTTCAGCTCGCAGCTGTCCCCCCGCCGCCGTGTTCTCGAGCACGAGAGCGACACCTTGGCCCGAACCGACGCATACGCCCAGCACCCCGTAGCGCGCCTGACGTTGGCGAAGCTCGGTGGCCAACGTGAGCACGTATCGGGTCCCCGACGCCCCGAAGGGATGGCCGACGGCGACGGCCCCGCCGTTCGGGTTCAAATGGTCGTCCGGAACCTCAAAGCCGTCCAGCTGGCGCGGAAGTTCACGCAGGACGCCGAGCGCCTGGGCGGCAAAGGCTTCGTGCACCTCCCAAATGTCCACGTCCGCCGGAGCCAGCTTGGCCCGCCGCAGGGCCTTGGCCATGGCGAAAGCCGGCGCGATACCCATGAACTGGGGATCGAGAGCATGGGTGGCGGACGCCACCACCCTGGCCAAGGGAACGACGCCGAGCTCTTGGGCGGCAGCTTCGCTGGCCAGAACGACGGCGCTGGCGCCGTCGTTCAGAGCCGACGAATTCCCCGCCGTCATCTGTGTCGTGTTCGGCTGGGCCCGGAGCTGGGCCAATTGCTCCGCGGTCGTATCACCCCGTATGCCCTCGTCGTGCTCGAACGTCCGAGCCGGCTCCCGTCGGGTGGCAGGGATCTCCACAGGCCGGATCTCGAGGGCCAGCCGGCCGGAGTCACGAGCGGCCGCCGCATGCAGGTGGGATCGCAGAGCGAAGGCGTCGATCTCCTCGCGCGTCAGACCGTAACGGTCGGCGACGTTCTGGGCAGTCTTGATCATCTCCACATAGGCGTCGCGCGCCAGCAGCAGCGGGTTGGGTGGCCCGCCGGCGCCGGCCCACATGGTGTCGAGGAGGAGGACCGGACCCCGTGGGCTGAAGGGCGCATCGCCCTTCATCTGGGCCCAGCCGGAGCGGGACATGGACTCGACTCCGGCCGCCAGCCCGACGTCGAGCTCGTCGCTGCGGATGGCGTGCGCGATGTTGATGGCGCCGGTAAGTGAGGAGGCGCAGAATCGGTTCACGGTCACGGCCGGAACGGAGTCGGGGAACCCAGCCGCCAGAGCGCCCCACCCGCGATGTCACCCATACCTTCGTGCGCCGTATTGACGCAACCGGCGGTGATGTCCTCGATCCGCTCCAGTGGAACACCCACCCGCTCGCAGGCGGCCACCATGGTCTGTCCGAGCAGATCGTCAGTGCGGATGTGTGACAATGATCCGCCGTAGCGCCCGAAGGGGGTTCGCACGCCACCGAGAACGAAGGCTTCAGTCATGACGCCAGGGATGCTTCGAGAGTGATCTCCGGAACTCCGGCGAGCGCCCGGCTGACCGGACACCCGGCCTTGGCCGCCATGGCCTGCTCCTCGAAGGCGGCGTCATCGATTCCAGGCACGGTACCCACAGTGACCAGGGCGATCTTGGTGATGGTGGGGGTTCCCTCCACCAGCCTCAAGGTGACGGTTGCGTCGGTGCGCACCGACTGGGGTGGACTTCCCGCCTGGGCGAGCAGGTTGGCCAGGGCCATGGAAAAGCAGGCCGCATGGGCTGCGGCGATCAGCTGCTCGGGGTTGGATCCCGGACCGTCCTCGAACCGCGACTTGTAGGTGTAACCCCCGGAGATGGTGTCGCCGGCCGTGAACGTGCCCGTTCCGGTCGGCACGTCACCCTTCCATTCAGCGCTTCCTCTTGCCGGCATGGTGCTCTCCTCTCACGAGTGGGCCTGTTGGACGGGTTGAGCCGAGACGTTTTGGAGGCGTAGCTCACCGTGGGCCACCAATCGGCCGGTGCCGTCGCTCACATCCACCCGCCACAGCTGGTGGGTCCGTCCCTGGTAGAGGGCAACCGCTTCGACCGTCACCCGGCCGCCGGTGAGCGAGCGCAGGAAGTGGGTGGTGTTGGTGAGGCCCACGGCCACCTGGCCCCGGTCACGGACAGCTGTCGTGGCTCCGATGCTGGCTGCACTTTCGACCGCGGTTGCGTACACACCGCCGTGCACGATTCCCCAGGGCGTGTGGTGCTCAGCGCTCAAGTCGATGTGTCCCGAGACCTTGGATCGATCGATCTCGTCGAGAACGAGCCCGGCGATCTTGACGAAGCCGCTGGAGGCTTCGAGCGATTCGGCCTCGAGCCGAGGCGCCGGTGTCATCCTCGGGGAGTCGGTCATGGCTGAAACCTCACGTCTGCACGTCATCCGAGGCGGATGCCGGCGAGCTGCGTTCCTTGGGCCACCAGGCGACCCGTCCAATCCCAGAGGAAGCAGCACTCATCCACTCTTCCGCCATCGATGAGTTGCGCTCGCTGCAGGACGCGCAGCGGACCGGGCGCCGGAAGTGCCCGAATGTAAACGGTCAACTCCAGGGTGGGCACCCATCCCGAGAACTCGACGTCGAAGGTGGCCGGTGGGTAGGCGTCCGCGGCGAACAACAGCGACGTCGGATCGAAGTCCTCGCCCTCGGGAAGGGCCAGCCATCCCCGGAGCTCACCCCGTCCGCTGGGCCGGCCGGCGCTGAATCCGTTGGCATCCGGCTCGAGACGCACGTCGATCTGTTCCATCATCGCCACCCGTCGCCCGTCCGGGGTGCGGGCAGCCAGCGGTTGGCATGCCTCGTAACCGAGCTCGCTCACCTCCGGCAGTCCCCGCCCCCAGTAGGCACCAGGGTTGTCATCCAGATGCGACGAGGTGATGAGCGCCTCGACACAGACCCGGCCGTCTTGCTCCATCCGGGCCCGCGCCTGGCTGGCCGAGCGACCCACCCGTAGGGGCTCGGTTTCGATGCGGACCGGACCGGGCTCCGGCGATCGCAGATAGTGGGCGCTGGCTGCGATCACGTGATCGTGCCCAGTCATGGATGTGGCTGCTCGACCCAACATCGCCAGCAGGTACCCACCGTTGGGCTTGCCGCCAACGGTCCATTGCGGGTCGATCTCAGCGGCGAAATCCCCCGCCTCGACCTCGACTACGGCGCTGACCGCCGCAAAGCCGCGCCGCTCGGCTTGCAGCGTGTCGGTGGTCATCGTCCGGCTGCGCCCACGAGCGGCTCGACGGCTCCGGGGCCGGGTACGGCAAGAACGTCTCTGGCGGCGAGCGGCTCTCCGCAGCCCGAGCAGGTCAAGAGGGCCTCACTGATCTGCCCGCACCCCTTGTGGACCACCTGCACCGGCGGGCCCTCGGGTGCCGCGTGGCGATCGCCCCACTGGCGCATGGCGGTCAGGACGGGCCACAGATCGCGGCCCTTGTCGGTGAGCCGGTAGTCGTAGCGAACCGGGCGCTCGCGGTAGGGAACTTTGGCCAAGACCCCTGACTCGACCAGGCGCCTGAGCCGCTGGTTCAAGATGTTGCGGGAGATACCGAGGCGTTGCTGGAACTGGTCGAAGCGGGTCACGCCCATGAAGACGTCTCGCAGGATCAGCATCGACCACCACTCGCCGACCACCTCGAGACACTGGGCCACCGAGCAATGCATGTCCGAGAAGCTCTTGCGTTCCACCTCCGCCAGCTTAGTGGGTTGCATAATAGAATGCAATCCCTCGCCAGTTTGTCGCGGCGCGCTATTCCTCGATGATCAGTCGGGCGATGCCACCGTCGTGCCGGGTGAAACGGAAAGTGAACCTGGGAACGGCCGGCCAGCGAGCGAATGGACGACACCGCCAACCACCGCCCCTGTTCGGGGATCAGCCGGCCAGCCCCTCCGGGGCACCCGACGTGGCGCCAACCGGGCCATATGCCTCGGCCGACTCTCCCGTCGGCCTCACCTCGCACAGCCCGTCCGAACCGATATTGAGTCCGATGTTGCTCACGTTGTAGAGATGCTCGCTGGCAACAAGCCACACGATGTCGCAGATCTGGCGCTCGCTGTAGTAGCGCTGGAGCCGTTCGAACGTGTCGGGGAGGACCATCTTGTCCCGGGTGAGCTCTGTCACATAGTCGAGGGCGGCGCGCTCGGCATCGGTGAACAGTGGGCTCGTCTTGTAATCCGACAACGCATCGAAGCGCACGGCGCTACCGGTTGACTCCTTCATGGCGTACCACCTGGCAGCGTCCATGCAAAACAGACAGGTGTTGATGCTGGCCACGCGCTCACGGACCAGAACGGCGAGTTCCGACGGAAGCTGGAGCTTCTTGTCCAGCTTGGAGATCTTGCCGTAGAAGGACAGGAATGCGACTGGCATCCGCGCCGAGAACACGGCGAGCGGCGTCATCACTTTGCCGAACTGCCGGCGACTGAAGAAGTACACCATCTTCAGAAACAGGCCCTGCGGCTTCTCGACGGGGGGAAGGTACGTGGACATGCGTCGGCCTCCTCTCTCTCTCCCTGATTCGATGCCCGCCACATTGCGGGTCACTGTCATGACCCCTGGCGACACGCGAATGTGACAGAGGCCTGAGAATCCAACCGGAACCGGCAATTTCCGACGGCTGGGCCGGTCGGCGGATGGGAAGCTGGGATGGCTATCGGAGCTCGGGGGCCTGGTGGCCTGGCGGTGTGGCGGTGTCGCTGGTGTGGCCCGTCCGAGCTGACATCAGATCGCCCGTCCGTCACATTCGAGGTGTTTGGCGGGTCATGTCTACGAGATCTCGCAGAGCAAGGATGTGACCATGGACGAGACTGGATGGCTGGCCGATCGGTTCGAGGAGCATCGGACCCATCTGCAAGCCGTGGCCTACCGCATGCTCGGTTCACTCACCGAAGCCGACGACGCGGTCCAGGACACCTGGCTGCGTCTCAGCCGGGCCGGGGCGAGCGACGTCGAGAACCTCGGCGGGTGGTTGACAACGGTCGTCGCCCGGGTGTGCCTGAATATGTTGCGCTCGCGCAAGGTTCGGCGCGAGGAGCCGCTCGGGGTGCATGTGCCCGACCCCGTCATCGGCCCGGAGGGCGAGCTCCAACCTGAGCAGGAGGCATTGATGGCCGACTCGGTCGGCCTGGCCCTGCTCGTCGTGCTCGACACCCTCACCCCGGCAGAGCGACTGGCGTTCGTGCTCCACGACATGTTCGACCTGCCCTTCGAGGAAATCGCTCCCATGGTCGGTCGCACTCCGGCGGCGGCCAGGCAGCTCGCTAGCCGAGCACGACGGCGGGTACGGGGAGCGGAACCACCGCCACCGGACCACGATCTCGCACATCAACGTGGTGTGGTCGACGCCTTCTTTGCCGCGGCGCGAAACGGGGATTTTGATGGCCTCGTCGCCGTCCTCGACCCCGACGTCGTGCTGCGCATCGACGCAGGCGCCGACCGTCGGTTCCCCTCTCGAGAGATCCGCGGGGCTGCGGCCGTCGGCCGGCAGGCACGCAGCGGGCTACGAACCTGGCTGGCGCGCCCAATCGTCCATGTGCGCCCCGCACTGGTGGGTGGAGCAGCCGGCGTGGTCGTCACCTCGGACGGAGAGCCCATGACGGTGATGGGTTTCATCGTCGTCGGAGGCAAGATCGTTGAGATGGATGCGATCGCCGACACCGATCGGGTCCGCCGGATCACGGCGGCCTTCCTGGCAGACGGATAGTCCGAGATCAGATACCCACCGAACCACCGTCGGGACTCGAGGGCCCCGGGTGGCCGCTCGAGCCCGTCGCTCCGACGTTCGCTTCCGTCGCCACGGAGCCAGAGTTCCCGTCGTGACTCAGGTCGACATCGAGAGCGAGTCTCCCCGGAGCCGATCGAGCACCGAGAGTGCACCGTCGAACACCAACCCGGCGTTCGTGGCGATCTCCAAGGGCAATTGACCGGCAAGCATGCCGATGATCACCGCCGGAGGACCGTGGATCACCAAGTCCACCCGTTCATCAGGCGTTGCCAGTCGGGTGGTGACCTTGCCGTCCACTCGGGCCACGACCATCGCCTGCTCGCCGATCCGGATCATCAACGTCAAATCCGGAGCGGAGGCCGGTGCATCGGGGAGGAACCGGGAAATCGGATAGCCGAGCCAGTGGATTCGAAACCATTCGTCTCGCGATACATCCTGGCCCTCGGAAACAAGCTCGACGATCGACTCTTCGATGAAGCGGCTGCCCCAGCGGGCCAGCTCCAAGACCACGGGCACCAGCTCTTTGCCCCTTGCAGTCAGCTCGTACAACGTGGTGGCGACGGGCGGAGCAACGGCCTTCCTGCTGATCACTCCCTGCTCTTCGAGATCATTGAGCCGGGAGGCAAGCAGATTGGTTGCGATCCCCGGCAGTCCGGCGAGGAGATCGGTGTAGCGGCACGGCCCCTGCACCTCGAGCTCGCGGACGATCAGCAGGTTCCAGCGGTCCCCGACCACATCGAGCGCCTTGGCCACCGCGCAGTACTGCCCATATGACCTCATCGGTTCCCTCCCTCCGCCAGCATAGCCCCTTCCATACTTGATAATCAACACTTACTACTTGACTTTATCAAGTCCATCCCGTAAACCGTCAGACATGACCCACGACATGGCTACACCCACGACTCTCTTCGGCAGCCCCACGCCGACCCGCGGCAACCGCTCAGGCCCGCCGGCGGTGCCAAAAGCGTTGGTGCTCGGATCTCTGGTCCTGGCGGCGTTCGTGATCAACCTCGACACCACGATCGTGAACGTCGCGCTGCCGACGCTGGTGCGGGAGCTACGGGCGACGGATACCCAGCTGCAGTGGGTGGTCGACGCCTACAACCTGGTGTTCGCGGCACTCCTGCTGACTTTCGGAAGCCTCTCCGACCGCTTCGGACGCAAGGGCATGCTGCTCGCCGGTCTCGGCGTCTTCGGTCTGGCGAGCGCGGCGGGCGGTCTGACCACCAGTCCGAATCAACTGATCGCCGCTCGGGCGATCATGGGACTGGGGGCGGCAATGGTGTTTCCGGCCACCTTGTCGCTCATCGCCAACGTCTTCACCGAACGCCGGGCACGAGCCCGGGCGATCGGGCTGTGGGGCGCGAGTGCGGGCGCGGCAATAGCTCTCGGTCCCATCGTCGGTGGTTGGCTGCTCGAGCACTTCTCGTGGTCGGCGATCTTCTTCGCGCTTGCCCCGGTGGCGGCCGTGTCAGCTGTCCTCGTCGCCGTGGCGGTTCCCACCTCGCGCGATCGGAGCCGTCGGAGGATCGACGTGCTGGGGTTCGCGGCGTCAACCGCGGCCATGGGCGCGCTCGTCTTCACCATCATCGAGGCTCCGGACCATGGCTGGGCTGCCACGCGGACTTTGGCAGGCTTCGCCGTGGCGGCCGGTCTGTTGGTGGCATTCCTGCTCTGGGAACGGAGCGTCGACCACCCTATGCTCGACATCGGGCTGTTCCGCAAGGCGCGATTCAGCGCCGCATCCGGTTCGGTCACCATTGCGTTCTTCACACTGTTCGGCTTCATCTTCCTGATGACCCAGTACTTCCAGTTCATCAAGGCCTATACGCCGCTCGGAACCGGCGTTCGCCTGCTGCCCGTCGCCGCCTCCGTGGGGATCGCCTCGGTGCTCGGCACCAAGCTGGCGGTCCGGTTCGGCACCAAACTGATCGTCGCCGTCGGACTGGCCTGCATCACCTCCTTCTATGTGTGGGTCGCGCTGGTGATCTCGGCCTCGACCGGCTACGGGGTGATCGCCGCACAGATGGTCCTCTACGGAGTCGGAGTGGGACTGACCAGTGCTCCAGCCACCGAGTCGATCATGGGAGCGGTCTCGACCAAGGCCGCCGGGATCGGTTCGGCGGTCAACGACGCCACCCGGCTTCTCGGGGGCACGCTCGGCGTCGCGATCATCGGAAGTGTCTTCGCCTCCCTCTACAAGAGCCGGTTGGTCAACATCTTGCCCGATCGTCTTCCCGCCCCGGTGGCAAAGGTCGCCCAACAATCCGTCGGCGCCGCGCTCGGTGTCGCTCAGCGGGCCACGTCGCTCGGACGTCCGGCTCTCGGCGTGAGCATCCGCCACGCCGCCACCGATTCGTTCATCCACGGGATCAGCGTGGCGTGCCTCGTCGCGGGAGGCGTCGCCGCCGCCGGCGTGATGATGGCCGCGTTCCTCCTGCCCGCACAACCTCCTTCGCCGCAGGTCGAACTCGATGGCTCCCTCACGGTCGAGCTCGGCCCCTCCCCCGCCAGCCTCCGCGACGTTCGGCTCAACGGAGACCGGCAAGCCACGCCGGTCTAGTGCCAGATCCAGCCCGGACGCGGTCAGCGTCCAGCGGCCTGACCACCGTCGATGTGCAGGATCTCGCCGTTGACGAATGCCGCCTGTTCGAGATAGAGGATCCCGTCCACGACATCGCTGATGTCGCCGATCCGGCCCAGGGGGTGAAGGTCGGCCAAGCCCTCATAGGATGCCGGGTCGTTCGCAGGGGTCTGGATGACTCCGGGGGCCACGGCATTGACCCGCACGCCGCGTGCCGCATACTCGATGGCCAGCGATCGCGTGACGGCCGCCAATCCGCCTTTGGTGAGGGCCACCAGGCCCGACGGTCTCTGGCTGTCCGCGTGGTCGACCAGGCTCGCAGTGATGTTGACGACGTGGCCGGTGCCCTGGGTGAGCATCTGGTCGATGACGGGCTGAGTGATGTGGAAGAAGCCGGCCAGGTTCACGGCGGTGATGGCGGCAAAGTCCTCGAGTGTGTAGTCCATGAAGGGCTTGCCGATGAAGATCCCCGCGTTGTTGATGAGCGTGTCGATTCGCCCGAACCGATCGACCGCCTGGTCCACCACGCTCCGGGCGGTGTCCACTTCGGCAATGTCACCCGCCACCGTCAGTAGGTCGTGGTCATCCGAGGGGCCGATCGAGCGCGAGGTGGCCACCACCGAGTAGCCCACACCACGGAATGCCGCGACCAGGCCTGCGCCGATGCCCCGAGAGGCGCCGGTAATGATTGCGACCCTACTGCCGGTGTCAGACAGAGCTGAGCGCTGTCTGCGGTCGGGAGCCGGGCTCATCCGACGAGGTACGTCTCGTAGATGACACCCCCGGAATGGCGGCCGGCCACGCTGATGAAGATGCCCTTGTTCACCCAGTCGAGATGGGCGGCGGCGGCCTCGATCTGGGTTGAGGTTCGGAATGTATATTCGCTGGCCTCGACATCCTCACCGCGCCCGAGACGCGCCAAGACATCGGGCCGACCGTGGCGCACGCCTTGTGACTGGACGTAGAGCAGATCGCCGCGGTCGGTCTGGAGCGTGTAACGGATGTCTCCGAGAGCCGTGCCGTCGGGCTGGACGATCTGCCAGTCAGCATTGGCTCCCGCGAGCAGCTTCCCGCTGAGCTCAGGTCCGGTGAATACCCCGCTGATCAGGGGGACAATGCGCCGTCGGCCACGCGGGACATCGCCGACATCCAGGGCCTGGCCGAGGGTCGCCTCCAATCGGTAGATCTTGGTCAGGCGAGGATCCGGAAGGCGATTGCCCATGGCTGGCTCCTGTCGGTCGGGGAACGGACGGCACGGCTGTATGTGGGACGCTCGGTCACCGCGGCGGACCGGTCAGGTGGTCGCACCGGTCGCGGCCGGGTCGTTGGGATGGTGCTCGAGTGCGGTGATGGTGACACCCATCCAGTCGTAGAGGGGCAGGGCGCGGAGCAGGGCTTCGAGCTCGGTCTCACTGTCGGCCCGGTACAGGCCGAGGATCCGGCCTTGACCAGGTCCGGCGTGAACATTCCAGAGCCGGGCGAGGTGTCGTTGGTGCACCAGCTTGGCGGCGGCGGCCGCTTCGTCCTTCGCACGCTCCTCCACCGCAGGTACTGGTGTGCCATCTGGAATGTTCAGCTCGAACTCGACCAGGAACTCCACGATCTCTCCCTTCGCCAGCTGGTTCAGACCGGCGGCGGCTGCCACGTTGGACCAGGCCGCCGGGACGGCGATGGCCCGCGGCACCAACGGTCGGCCTCCCGGCTGATCGGGTAGGACCCGGTCACGGGGTAGTCCTGGGAGCCGTCGGTTGGCTCTGGAGAAGTCCCCGCCCACTGTGTGCGTCCTGCGGAGAGGTCGTGGAAGCCGGGCGAACGTCCGGGTCTGGATAGAACCGCGAGTGGTCCCCCGCATCCCAGGCGGTACGAAGGCCGGGCGCACCAAGGTCCCAGTCAGGACGGATCTCACGTGTTGCCTGGCGGAGGTCACGACGGAGGTCTTCGGCGGACGGTCTGCCCCAGAACCAGTAGCCGTTGTAGACGCAGTGGATGACGAGTCCGGGCTTGAGCACCAAGGTGTGCGGGATCATCGGATCGTGGAAGGGGTCCGTGTACTCCTGGATGTCGAGGTCTTTCTGCACCTTCCGGCCGGCGTCGGAGAGAAAGGTCCACTGCGCGCCGACCGAGGCCCGAAATTCACGGGTTTCGATGATGTTGTCGGTCGAGATGGTGACGATCTGGGTGTAGGCGACCGAGATCTTCGAATAGAGGGCAGCCAGCTCGAGGTGTTGCTGGTGGTCCTTCGGGCAGAAATGGCCCCGAGCGAGCACGACGATCATCGGGTCGTTGCCCTGCAGCTCGCTCAGCCGCCGCCGAGCCTTGGTGTGGTCGGTCAGCTCGTAGTCGGGAAAGATGCCGCCGGGGGCAATGTCGGCTCGCATATCGCTGCTCCTCTTTCGTAGGAAGGTGGCGGCCGGCTCAAGCCGCTCGGCGGGCGGCCGACTCGAAGGATGCATTGCTGGCCGTCACCAGGTCTGCATCCGTCGGCCATGTGGCCCGATTGTCGAAGGTGACATGCCAGAGCTGGGGCTGCGGCGGAAGACACTGAAGCCGGGCATGGTCCACTCCCATTGGTCGAAGGTTGACAATTCCAACTCCGTTCAGTCTGCGCCACCGGCGCCGGCGGTCGCACCTGGGTATTGCCCTGGTCAGCTTGCCGCTGGCGACCCCGGGACCGCCTTCCGCTCCTGGCTCGGCAGAGCCTCGTGGAGGCCCCTACGTGAACTGATCCCGAGCTTGGTGAATACCTTCCGCAGGTGCCATTCGACGGTGCGGGCACTGATGAACAGCTCGGCCCCGATCTCTGGGTTCGTTCGTCCGTACCGGGCGAGTCGTGCGATGTTGTGTTCCTGTGGGGTGAGCTCATCCCGAGTGTCGTCTCGACGCTTTCGCACCTTCTCTCCCGTCGCCAACAACTCGCGTCGGGCACGGTCGGCGAACCCATCTGCACCCATCGAGGCCAGCATGTCGTGGGCCTCCCGTAGCTGCTGGCGGGCGTCGACCCGCCGGTTCTCCCGACGCAACCACTCCCCGTAGACCAGCCGGGCCCGAGCGAGGTGTGCCACCATCCGAGATTGGCCGAGCCATTCGATCGTAGAGCTTCTCAGCTGCGTCGCCGTCCTCGGCCAGCGCGCATGAACGAGCCACGGTGCCTTTCGCCCACTCTGTCCCGCTGGCGCTGGCACGCGCCGACAAGCGATCGGCCGCCTGGCGGGCGACTTCTACCTTTCCGCACCTCGAAGCAGCCTCCACCAACTCGTACAGCGCCCACGGGGAAGTCACGAGTTCGTCCGGCGTGGCAGCCTTCCAGGCCGCGTCCAGTGCCAGCTGGTATTGGCCAGTACCGTTGTGGAGGACAGCGGCGGCGTACTCCGCCGCGGTTATCGCGCATCCCTCGCCCCGGGCGAGCGCCCCGCGCATCATCACCTCGACCAGATTCAAGGCGACCGAAGTCTGGCCTCGCCAAGCCGCCAGCCGAAGTGGAATATAGGGCAGGGTCTCGGCCCTGATTCCCAGGTCGAGAGCCTGCGCCTCGCTGAGAAGTCCAGCGGCCACCGAGAGCTCTCCGGCGTGAATGTGGAACCCGGCCAGATAGTCCAAGGCATACGGGAGCAAGGCCAATGTTCCTGTCGACCGGGCCAGGTCGGCCTGACTGGAGGCGAGCTCGAACCATGCGTGGTCGTCCCACAAACTCATCGCTGCCAAGTCGTAGGCCACGGACAGCCAATCCAGTTGCCGCTCTTCGGCCAAATGAGCGCCCAGGGCGTTCGACAACGTCGGCGCCGCTGCGGCGTAGCCATCGGTCAAACAGGTGCCCAGCCCGAGCAGCAGGAGCTGCCTGGCCGGCAACGGCTCGGGGTCGAGGGGCCCCGACCGAGCCGCCTGGGCGATGCCAGCCGCGTCGGTGCCGCTCGCCAGACGGCCGGCGTAGATAGCGGCAACCAGAGCCTCCAGGTAGGTCTCCCGGGCCAACTCAGCGTCGAAACCCTCCAGCCGTTGCGCCGCACGGAGGAGGAGGGGCGGAGCGTCGCTACCGCGTCGTAGGTCAAAGGCGATCTGCGCTCGCATTCGCTCCACCCGGGCTTGACCCAGCTCGTCGAGCGGACCGGCGTCTGCCGTCGCCAGCAGCGATTCGGCTGCCGGGAAGTCTCCCGCCTCGAACTTCGCCCTTGCAGCCACGAGTGCTCGTGATGCTCGCTTGCCAGGGTCCGGGGTGAGCGCCATGGCCCGCTCCAAGAAGGCGGCGGCGGCGGCGATCCCGCCCCGGCGCTCCGCTCCGCTCGCGCAGACGAGCAGCTCGCCGGCCACCTCCTCGTCCGGATCCTGGGCCGCGTGCGCTCGATGCCATGCCCGCCGATCCGGATCAGCCTCGGGGTCCGTGGCGGCTGCCAGGGCGGCGTGAACCGCTCGTCGATCCCCCGCCGAAGCAGCCCGATAGACCGCCGACCTCACCAGCGGATGACGGAACCTCACGCGGGCGCCGATCTCCAGCAACTGCTCGGTTTCAGCCGGTTCGGCGGCGGCCCTTCCGATTCCCAGTGTCTGGGCGGCACGCCACAGGAGTGCGGCGTCTCCGACGGGGTCAGCGGCCGCCAGCAGCATCAGTTGCTGGGTCGTCCCCGGCAGAGCGGCAACCCGCCCCAGATAGTGGTCCTCGATCTGACCGGGTACATTCCCCACTTTGAGAACCGCGAATCCACCGGCCAGCGCCGCGGACATGCCCCTCGGCAGCTCTATCAGCGCCAGCGGGTTGCCCCGCGTCTCCGCAACGATCCGATCGCGGACGCCGTCATCGAGGCGACCGGGGACGACTGCGGCGAGCAAGGCGCTCGCCTCCTCTTGCGCCAGGCCTCCGAGCACCAACTCCGCCAAACCTTCCAGCTGGTGTTCGCCCTCCGGCTCTCGGACGCAGAACACCAGAGCCACCGGCTCCGCCAGCAGCCTTCGTGCCACGAAACCGAGAACCTGATTCGAGGCCCCGTCGAGCCACTGCGCATCATCCACGAGACACACCAACGGAAGCTCCTCGGCGATCTCAGACAGCAAGCTCAGCGTGGCCACGGCGACCAGGAAACGGTCAGGGGCTCTGCCGGATGAAAGACCGAGCGCCACCCGCAGCGCTTCCTGCTGGGGCTCGGGAAGAGCATCGAGCTGGCCGAGCATCGGCCCGCACAACTGGTGCAACGCCGCGTAGGGCAACTCCATCTCCGCTTGGACCCCGGCGATCTGGGCGATCCGGCACCCGGCAGCCTGGCGGGCGGCGTAGCGCAGGAGGGCGGTCTTTCCGACACCTGCCTCACCACGGATGACCAAGACCGCGCTCTGCCCCCGACGCACATCTTCCAGCAGCCGGTCCAGCGCCTTGCACTCAGCGGTCCGGCCCCGGAACTCGGGCAGGCGAGGCGCGACCATTTGTCAGCGAAGCGTAAACGATTGGGGAACGCCCTTCCCCAGGGCGCCGAGCGGGCCCGCGAGCAGGACGTTCCACCGACTGCGACGTCGGGGTGACCGGTCCCCGACCAGGGACTCCCACGGGCGCGACCAGCCGCCGGAGGCGCGACCGTTGAACAAATCGAGAGATCGACGGAGGTCGAGATGAGCAGTACCGATGTGAGCGGTGACGCTTCGAGCAAGGTGGAGACCGGTCTGACCGTGGAGATGACGCTCGAGGTTGTGGTGGTGCCCGTGTCCGATGTCGGCGAGGCGAAGTGCTTCTATCAGGCGCTCGGGTGGCGGCTGGATGCCGATTTCGCCTCGGGTGAGGATTTCAGGGTGATCCAACTCACGCCCCCAGGTTCCCAGTGCTCAATCATCTTCGGCACCGGGATCACCACAGCCGAGCCGGGGTCAGCCGAGAGCCTGGTGCTCGTCGTCAACGATATGGTCGCGGCCCGGGACCAGCTGGTCGCCCGTGGCGTCGGGGTGACCGAAGTGTTCCACGACGTGGGCGGCGTGTTCCATCATGCCGGGACGGACGGACGCGTGCCCGGCCCGGATCCGGAGGGTCATTCCTACAGTTCGTGGGCGTCCTTCAGCGATCCGGACGGCAACGGTTGGCTCCTTCAGGAGATCAAGACACGGCCGCCCGGTCGATGACGGGCGGTACGTGGCCCAAGGAAGGGCACGATTTATGATTCTGGTGACCAAGAGCAAAGGACTCGAACAATGGACGTTGCGATACTGGCAGACCTTCTGCATGAGACAGCCGGATATCCAGGCCGTCTACGCCGAATGGAGCGGGCGAGGCGCCGAGTTCCTGACGCCACCGAAACAGCATGAGACCGAGATCCGCTGCTACCTCCGTGATCCGGATGGACATCTGATCGAAGTAGGCCAAACCACCACCGCCAAAGGTTGGCGGCCGCCCTCCCCGCACGCCGTCGGTCAGCCTCCCGCCTCGATTCACGAGCGCAGATGAGCGGCCACGCTCACCACGGCAGTTGCGTCCTCGAAAGTCTGGCCGTCCCGATCATCCAAGCCCCCATGGCCGGCGGTCCGTCGACTCCGGCACTGGCAGGTGCGGTGGGCCGTGCCGGCGGACTGGGATTTCTGGCCGCTGGCTATCTGACGGCCAGCCGCCTACAAGAAGAAATCTTCACCACACGGTCCCAGGCCGACCGATTCGGAGTCAACGTCTTCGTGGATGGCAGCAGGCCCGCTGATCCAGCTGGAGTCCAGTCGTTCGCAACTCGGCTGCACGTCGAGGCCGAGCGCGCCGGAGTCGAGCTCGGACAACCGCGCTTCGACGATGACGGGTTCGAGGGAAAAATCGATATCCTGCGACGAGAGCCGGTGGCAGTTGTGTCGTTCACCTTCGGGATACCGCCGGCTCCGGTGATCGAACAACTTCGAGCGGCAGGGTCGGAGGTATGGCTGACCATCACCTCGCCGCACGAGGCGCACCAAGCCGCCTCAGCCGGCGCCGACGCGCTGATCGTCCAGGGCATCGAAGCCGGTGGACACCGCGCCGTATTCGTCGACGACAGCTCACAGTCGGACCTCACCCTGTTAGCAGCCCTCCAGCTCGTGCAGGCCGAGGTGGATCTGCCGCTGATCGCCGCCGGCTCGATCATGACAGGAAGGGCGCTGGCGGCGGCACTCGTCGCCGGCGCCAGCGCAGCACAGATAGGAACTGCTTACCTGCAAACCCCGGAAGCCGGTACCTCGGACGTGCAGCGCGTCGCCACCGCCACCGACAAGCCGACGGTGCTCACGCGGGCGTTCAGCGGCCGGCTGGCGCGCGGGATCTCCAACCGGTTCCATACCGAGTACGGCAGCGAGGCTCCGAACGCTTATCCCGAGGTCCATCACCTGACCTCGCCGCTTCGCGCCCATGGGCGTACCGTCGGTGACCCGGATCTCATCAATCTCTGGGCCGGGCAAGCGCACCGCCTCGTACAGGCGCTCCCGGCCGAGGAGGTCACACTCCGCCTGGCCCAGGATGCCCGTGACGCCGTCGCCGTCTGGGCGTCGCGTCTGCATTGAGCTATACCGGTCGGCGCCACATCGTAAAGGCCAACCTTGCGCTCGATGTGGCCGGGGGCTCCGTCCTGGTCTGAACGTGTGGTCCGGGCTCAGCCGCTGCCCGTGACCTTGTCGGCGCGAACGAACACCGCACAACGACGATCATCTGCCATGACCCGGTCGAACTCGTTCCAGTCGTGGTGGGTCCCTCCGGCGGCCGTGTAGACATTCCGCACCACCTGAGGAATATCAAGATCGGCCTTCGCCGGCAGATCATCGGGTCCGATCAGGCTTACCGATCCCTCGACCGATGCCCACCGCCAACCGTCCTTGAACACGACGCTGGCCCGTCCCTCTCGTCTGAGGTGGCGCAGTTTGAGAGCGTTGCCGGCCACCACCATTCCGACACTAGGTTCGCGGTCCGTCGGATCCCGAAGAATTCCAGCTTTGACCACGGAGGCGTGGACCGAGCCATCTGGTCGAGTCACGGCCACGACGGCCAGGAAGTTGTCGGCATTGGCCAGTTCTTCGACCAGGTCCAGGTCAGCTGCCACGACGAGTCCTCATCCCCCTACCCTACGGACGTATAGGCAGGCGGGTATGGCCAGTGTCGGCGCTGGGCGCCGGCGGATTGGTGCGTGCCGCGAACCCCGAGCGTCCGTTGTCCGGCTCGGGTCGGAGCGGTGCCCCACCGGCTACCCGGAGGGCACTCTCCGGTGAGCGATCTGGAACACATTCCCAAACGGGTCCCGCACCATGGCCCGTCGATCGCCATACGGGGTATCGAATGGCTCCTCGAGGCTCATCGCTCCGGCATCGAGCGCCTGCCGATAGGTACGGTCGGCGTCGTCGACATAGACGTAGAGGAACGCCGGAAACACCTCACGCTCGTCGGGCGCCGACACCATGAGCAGCGAGTCACCGAGGCGGACCTCCGCCGGACGGCCGCTCGGGACATCGCCCGTGGCCCCGAACGCGGCGCGCAGGAACGCCACTTGGCTAGCTGGATCGCTGACGAACAAGCGTGGCGTCACGGTGTGGTATCCGGTCGGCGGCTCCGTAGCTGCGGACATGGCCCGAGTATCTCAAACTCCGGCCTCTCCTTCATAGACCTCGATGACGCAGCCATCCAGTCTCGGCTCGATCCGCTTCCGGTAGGCGCCAGACGGGTGGTAGGAAGTTGATCGGGCCGTGGACCGACCAGCAGTCGATCTCTTCGGTGAAGGACGGCGAGGATTCGGGGCACCGAGGGCGAGGAATCACTCAGCGACATCCCGAGCCGCCGCGGATCACGGCGCCGGCCTGTCCTTCAGTTGGAGTGCGTTCATGCACAAGCTGGTCAGTTGGTCGATACCGTCCTCAAATCCGCAGTCAAGCTGTCCCTGAACGAACCACATCTCCGCGAAACGACTCACCATGGCCGAGAGTGCCGCGGCCGCGATGACCGGGTCCAGTTGTGGGTCGGCCAAGCCCTGCCCCTGCAAGTGTCGGATGGCGTCCTCGGTTTGCTCCGTGTAGAACCTCCCCTGGACAAGGCGAGCCGCCCTCACCTGGTCGTCATAGCGGGACACCTGCTCGATGACACCCATGATCCCGGCTTCATCTCTGTAGTCGGTGAGGAAACGGCGGTTGGACTCCCGCAGCCGCTCCCGCATCGTCGCACGCGTCGAGGTATCGACGAGGCCACTGTCGACGATGCAATGCGAACTGAGCTTCTCCTCCTGGTCCTTCGCGACTTCGCGGAAGATCTCCTCCTTCGACTCGAAGTAGTGGTAAAAGGAGCCATGTGAAAGGCCGGCCCGCTCGGCGATGTCCGATATCCTTGCCTCGAGAAATCCGTTCTCCTCGAAGATCTCCTTGGCCGCCTCCAGGAGCCGAAAGCGTGTCCGCACACCCTTTCGCGAACGAGGGCCAACCGGCTTTTCGACTTCAGCGGGCGCATCTGTCGACACTTCCCTCACCTCCGATGATTCTCAGGCATCACGCCCGCTTTCCACTGACCCACCCGAACCCCAGCACACCGGTTCCCGGCACCAGCAGGCCGAGCCTCCGCCGGTTCGCTCACACCTCGTGGGTTGCGCCATTCCTGTTGGTAGTGTAGACGTCGATGTCAACGTCAATTTCAGACGGCCTCCTGGGACCGGGTCGACCGAGGCGGTGAGCCGAGCCCGCGCCTGTCCACCCTGCTCAAACGAGACTCAGCGATCTGTGTCAGGTTGAGGGTGGTTGCGTTGCCCATTTCCATCGTCAGGTTCCCGAGACTCCTCGAAAGACCGGCCAAACGCAGAGGGGGAAGCCGATGACGGCCACGTCGCCCGACATCCACTACGACCCGTACGACTTCGACATCGACTCGGATCCCTATCCGGTGTGGAAGCGGCTCCGGGACGATCAGCCGCTCTACCACAACGAGCAGTACGACTTCTACGCGCTGAGCAGGTTCGACGACGTCGAGAGGTGTTTGGTCGACTGGAGGACCTACATCTCCGGTCGGGGTACCGTCCTCGAGATCATCAAGAGCGGCATGGAGATGATGCCCGGGTCGATCATCTTCGAGGACCCGCCCGCCCACGATGCCCACCGCGGCCTGCTCTCCCGGGTGTTCACACCGCGCAAGGTGGCCGCCATCGAGCCCCAGGTGCGCGAGTTCTGCGCCCGGTCGCTCGACCCTCTGGTCGGCGCCGGAGGCTTCGACTTCATCAAGGATCTCGGTGCGCAGATGCCCATGCGGACCATCGGAATGCTGCTCGGTATCCCGGAAAGCGACCAGGAGGCAATCCGCGATCGGATCGACGAGGGCCTTCGCCTTCAGGAGAGCGCAATGCCGGATTTCGACTCCTACTTCGAGAACATCGCTCCTCCGGGAAGCGAGTTCGAAGAGTACATCGACTGGCGAGCGAAGCACCCCTCCGACGACGTGATGACCGAGCTTCTGCAAGCCGAGTTCGAGGATGCGGACGGGGAACGCCGGAGGTTGACCCGGGAGGAGGTGCTCAACTACGTGAACTTGTTGGCGGCGGCCGGGAACGAGACGACCACGCGTCTCATCGGATGGGCCGGCAAGGTACTGGCAGACCATCCCGATCAGCGCCGGGAACTCGTCGACGACCGCAGTCTTGTGGCCGATGCCATCGAGGAGCTGTTGCGCTACGAGGCCCCATCTCCGGTGCAGGCACGGTACGTCACCACGGCAGTCGAGCACCACGATACCGTCGTTCCCGAGGGCGGCGTGTTGCTCCTGCTCAATGCGTCCGCCAATCGCGACGACCGGAAGTTTGCTGACGCCGAACGGTTCGACATCCACCGCCGGATCGCCCACCACCTCAGCTTCGGGTATGGAATCCATTTCTGTCTTGGCGCAGCCCTGGCGCGGCTCGAAGGTCGAGTGGCGTTGGACGAGGTCCTCGAGCGCTTCCCGACCTGGGAAGTCGATTCGGACCACGCTGTCCAGGCCAGGACCTCGACGGTGCGCGGCTGGGAGCGCCTACCCGTCATTACGTCCGAGTAATGGCCGACCGGGACGGACACCTGCGCACTGTGGTGGTCGGTGCTTCGAGCGGGCTGGGTCGATGCCTCGGAACCGGCCTCGCCCGGCGCGGACACAGAGTTGCCCTCCTTGCCCGCCGGATGGACAGGCTGGAGGCGGCTGCGGAGGAGGCCGGGACTGGAGCAGTGGCTGTCCCGTGCGACGTCACGGACGAATCGTCGTGCAAGGGTGCCGTCAACGAGGCCGCTCGTGCGCTGGATGGGATCGATGCACTGGTCTATGCGACCGGGATGGGCCCGCTCGTCCCGTTGGCAGATGTCGATGCGATCACCTGGCGTCAGGTGCTGGACACCAACGTGGTGGGGGCGGCGTTGGTGACGTCCGCGGCTCTTCCCTACCTTGCCGCCTCGGGCGGTGTCGCTGCCTACCTGTCTTCCGTCAGCGCATCGCTGACGCCTCCCTGGCCCGGCCTCGGCGCTTACATCGTCAGCAAGGCCGCCCTTGAACGACTGGTGGACGCCTGGCGTGCCGAACATCCGGGCATCGGATTCACCCGAGTGATCGTCGGTGACTGCGCCGGCGGGAATGGACCTTCGACCACCGAGTTCTCCTCCGCTTGGGACCCCGAGCTGGCCACAGAAATGGTGACGATCTGGTCGGCCCGGAACTACTTGAGCGGGTCGCTCTTGGCGGTGGAAGAACTGGTGCACGCAGTGGACACCGTGCTGCGGTGCGATGTCGCAACAAGCATCCCGTCAATCACCGTCGCTCCTCGACACCGGGCCTAGTGCGGAGGCACTGAAGGTCGCGAGGTAAACCGAAATCCTTGTAATCCCTCGCCAACCCGCGATGATGAAGGGGCTGCAGTCCGTGCGTTGATGGAGGGCGTGCATGGCTCGGCCGGCCCAGGTGTTCGTGAGGAGTTTGCGCGCCAAGGAACGAGCGTGGCTCCGTTCAGTTCGTCGACGGGGTGGAGAGTTCGCATCACCGGTGACGGTGCGTCGAGCCCAGGTTGTCGACATGAGCCGGAGGCGCTACACGGCCCCTGAGATCGCCGAGGCTCTGGACGCCACGGCCGACTGGGTTCGGGGCGTGATCCACGAGTTCAACGACGTCGGGCTCGAGGCGCTCCTTCCCGCCTGGAGCGGCGGCCGGCCCCGGGAGATCACCGACGAGATGCGGGCCCGCATCGTCGAGATCGTCGACTCCCATCCTCAGGAGCTGGGCGAGCCCTATGTGACCTGGTCGTTGTCGCACCTGCGGACCTATCTGATGCGAACCGGAGTCGTGAAGAAGATCTCCAAGGAGCGCCTGCGGGTCATCCTGATCGAGGAGGGCCACACCACCCAGACCACCAAGGGGTGGAAGCACCAGCCGGACCCGGACTTCTCCACCAAGGCGGCGAGGTTGCGCCGGCTCTATCGGGCGGCGGAGGCCGGATCCTTGGACGGCGTGCTCGTGTGCTTCGACGAGCACGGACCGGTCACCCCCATCCCCAAAGCCGGGCGGAGCTGGTGGTCGAAGCGACGACCGAGACGCATCCGGGCCAACTACCGCAAGCCTCACGGGGTGGCCCAGTTCTTCGGCGTCTACGACGTGGGGGCGGACCAGCTCTTCGGGCGTTGGTTCTCCCGCAAGGGGGCGGACCACGTGATCACCGTCTTGAGGATGATCCGGGCCCGGTATCCGGGCGAGCGGGTCTGGGTCATCCAGGACAACCTGTCCTCACACTGGACCAGCGAGGTGCGAACCGTCGCCCGCCAGCTCGGTCTCACTCTGGTGGCCACGCCCACCTATGCGTCGTGGCTGAACCGCATCGAGTGCCACTTCGGGGTGATGGTGAAGGCCGTCTTCGCCGGGTCGGACTACCGGGACCACACCGAGATCCAGGCGGCGGTCTCCGCCTACCTGCGGCGGAGGAACGCCGAGGCCCGGCGTGACCGGGTGGAGCGCCGAGCGGCCCAGCAGGACCGCCGTGCCCGCCGACTGGCCGATCGACGTCTTCGAGTCGCCGCCTGACCGAGCCCATAGCATCGGCACGGTGGCCATCCCCGACCGAGCCCGTTCCGATCTCGAACGACGCCTCGAAGACCATCGCCGGAGCCGGTGGCCCCAGCTGAAGGCCGCCCACGTCCGGTTCCGGACTCCTTTCGCCTACGTGGAGGCGACCCTGCCCGACGGCTACGACCAGCAGCTGTTCCGCCTCCGGTGGACAGGCAACCGGGAGAACAAATGGGCCTTCGCCGTCTGGCTCGCCAGCAAGGACGGCTACGAGAACTCGGTGCTGCCCAGCGGACTGCCGCGTCGGAACGGTTGAGGAGGCGATGGACTGCGCGTGCGGCCTCTATCTCAACGATCCCAGCGCCTGGGAATTACCCCGCCAACGATTCGCGCCTCGCCACTAGCCGGTCGCCCTCTGCAGCGCGACTGACCAGCCGGTGTGACTGTCGCTGAGCCGCCTTGGCGAACTCGCGCTACACGCTCTTGCCTGGGATCTCGTTGCCGCATATCGGGTCCGAGCCCGAGATGAGGTGGAATGTCGAGCCCGACAGCTTGGTCATCCAGAAGCACTGCGTCGACGACGCCGCCCGCTTGCTCCAATCGACCGTCTGGTGCCCACCCCAGAGCCCGCTCGCGTCGTAGTTGGTGATGTGGGAGAGCGACGTGATCAACGAGCTCTGGGTCGGGTTCGCCCCCGCGCCCTTGAGCCCCTGGACGAGGCCCAATATCGAGAGGTAGCCCAGGTACTCGGCAAACGTCGCATCCGTGTGGACGCCTGCATAGGTGGCCAGCGCGCTCTGCATCGCTTCGGTTGCCGGTGTGTGCATCTCGGGCACCTCGAAGTCGGACTGGAAGTCGTCCCCCTGCGCAGCCTGGATGGCCGCTGGCCCTGAGTTGATCAGGTCGCCGCCGCCACCGGTGGGCAGGACGGTCGCCTTGAGGTGGACGCCCTGCTGCTGGAGCGAGGTGGCCAGAGCGAACACTGTGCTCGGTTCGGTGTCCACGACGATCCCGTTCACACCGGCGCTCTTCATGGCGAGGGCCACTGGTGCCACGTTGGTGCTGCCGAACGGGAAGCTGTCGTTGGTGTAGCCCGCCTTGAGACCCGCCGCCTCAGCGGAAGCGGCCGACGACCGGGCGGCCGCGGCCGAGCTCGGAGAGGCCGAGTAGCCCAGCGATCCGACGTTGGTGACCCCCTGGCTTTTCAGGAAGACCCCTGTCCCCGTGTACACCTTGGTGAAGTCCAGGTTGCCGATGACCGAGAACATGTTGGTGCTCTTGGGCAACAGCCACTCGGAGCTGTCGAAGGCCGCCCCGACGACGGGAACGCTGTTGGACGTGAGGAAGTCGGAGGCCGAGAACAGCAGGGATGAGAGTCCGATCACGGCGAACACTCGGTCCTGCTGGACCAGTTTCTGGGCTCCAGCCAGCGTCGCCGACGGACTCGTCTGGCTGTCGGCGACGACGTACTTGATGTGGTATCCCTCGGTGGCGGCGACCCCGACTCCGGCCTTGATGCCATTGACCGCCGTCCCGAATTCGGATGCGGCGGGACCGGATTCGTCGGTGATCACGCCGACCGTGATCGTTTTCGACCCGCCACCACCCGAGCTCGAGGTCGTGGCGGTGGTCGGTGTCGAGCTTCCGCTGCTGCACGCCGCCGAGACCAGCAGGACGATGCACGTCAATCCGGCTGCGAGGACCTTCTTGTTGCGTTGGGCCATGATCCCTCTTCCTGATCGTGAGTTGACTGGCAAATGCTGCTCGACGCACGTGCGTCGGGCCGAGCTGCCGGTTCGCATCGGCTACGAACTGACAAGCCCAGCTCACCCGGGCGACCGCACCTCAACTCCTTTCATGGAACCGCCGTCATCGATTCACCGAGATAGTGTCGGAGCAGGTCTCCGCCCATGCCTCGGGCGTCACCTTGCCATGCCACGGTCCCACGTTGAAGGACGAGGCACTCGTCGGCGAACTGCAGGGCACGGTGGACGTATTGCTCGATCATCAGCACCGTCACGCCGGCCTGGCGGGCTCGGGCGAGCCCCTCGAAGACCGAGTCGACGAGTATCGGGGCAAGCCCAAGTGAGAGCTCGTCAGCAATCAGGAGGGTGGGAGTGGTAGAGAGCGCACGGGCCAGAGAGAGCATCTGCTGCTCGCCTCCCGAGAGGCTGCCCGCGACCTGATTGCGCCGAATGGCAAGGCTGGGAAAGAGCTCGAATGCCAGCTCGATCGCCTCGCGGCGAGGCTGTCGACCCCGCAGCACCGCCGTCGCCATCCGCAGGTTGTCGATCACCGACATCCTCCGGAACACCCCCCGGCCCTCGGGCAGTTGGATCACTCCGGCCCGGCGGATCCGATATGGCGACTCCGTGGTGATCTCCGTGCCACACAGCGTCACGCTCCCTGCCGAGGCGGGGACAAGACCGCAGATGGAACGGGCCAGGCTGCTCTTTCCGGCACCGTTGGGACCGAGAACAGCCAGGGCATGTCCGCGTCGGATCCTGAAGGACACCTGGGACACGGCCACGGCCCGCCCATAGTCGACGCAAAGATCCTTGACGTCCAGGGTGGATGGTGTCGCCTCGTCGGTGTGCACTGGGACAGCAGGCGTGACGGCCTCCACCCCAGTTGGGACACCGTCCTCGGCGCGGTCGGGCGCCGTCTCTTTGCCGAGGTACGCGGCCCGCACCTGCGGATCGCGGCGGATCTCGTCAGGGGTTCCGTTGGCAATGAGGGCCCCGAAGTCCAGAACGTAGATCACGTGACAGAGGCGCATGACCAGCTCCACGTCATGCTCGACGATCAATACCGACACGCCGTGCTGGGCGGCGATGCGTCGAAGCGTGCTCTCGAACTCGCCGGTCTCCGTCGAGTCCAGACCCGAGGAGGGCTCGTCCAGCAAGAGAACGCTCGGGGAGGTGGCCAGGGCTCGGCCCAGCTCGACGAGGCGGGAGACCCCGAGTGGCAGGCCGTCGGCGAGTCGATCGGCCACCGGGGCCAGACCCAGTGAGTCGATCAGATCGTCGACCACAGACCGCTCGTCGGGATCGACCGGACGCAGGCTTCCCAGGGTGAATAGGTCGGACCAGATCCGCCTCTTGGCCGTGCGAGTCCGGTGGGCGAGCACCAGATGTTGACGGACCGTGAGGCCCGCGAATATCTCGGGGTGTTGGAATGTGCGAGCGAGTCCGCGATCGGCTCGGAACTGGGGTGAGGCGTGGGTGACCTCGTCCCCGTCCATGAACACCGTCCCGCTCGAAGGGCGGACCAGGCCCGAGAGGACGCCGAACAGGGTGCTCTTGCCGGCACCGTTGGGTCCCACCAGACCGACGAGCTCACACGGTGGGACGGCGATCTCGACGTCGTTGACGGCCAGCAGCCCTCCGTATCGGACGGTGACCCCGCGGCATGCGAGGCGTGCCGGAACCGGGCTGCGGCCGGGCTCGTCTGTCATGGTTGGACCTCACGCACCGACGACGGAGCTGTCACTCGTCCGGAGGCCTGGCGGGGCGCCGGCCAGACGGCCGCCACCAACTGCCGGAGCTGCCGCCCGGTCTTGACGACGATGCCGTCGGGATCCTTGGCCACCGAGATGGCGCCGAGACCGAACAGGATGGCCGGCACCTCTGCCCAGCGAGTCGGCACGTACGTCTGGAACACCCCCGGCAGAAGGGCGAACGACAGTCCGGCGATAGCGGCGCCGGCGATGGAGCGGACCCCAAGGGTGACGACGACGGCGAGCCAGACCAACCCGGCGAACGTCTCGAAGGAGATCGGTTGGGCGACACCGGCGTTCATGGCCAGGAACGCACCACCGACGCCGGCGACGAACGCGCCCAGCGCGCCGACGATCACCTTCACCTGGACGACGCTCACGCCGAGGGTCCGGGAGGCAGCTTCGCTGTCCCGAACGGCCCGAAGGGCCAATCCGCTGGTCGAGCGGCGGAGGTTCAAGATGAGTGCGGCGAAAATGAGGAAGACGATCGAGCGCGAAATAAGAGAAGGCGAGGTTCCCGCTGGCGAAGGTCGGCCGATTGAGCGTCACGCCGAGTCCACCCTGTGTGAATCGATTGAGGGTGAAGACGAGCGTCTCGACGAGCAGCCCGAAGCTGAGCGTGACCAAGGCGACGTAGAGGTCGCCGAGTCGAATCGTCAGTAGACCGATGACGGCGCCGATGACCGCCATGACGATCCCGCCCAGGACGACAGCGACGAGCACCGGGGCGTGCCAGACGGTGACGAACTGCGCGGCCACGATGGCGCCGCCACCGGCGAAGATGATCTGGGAAAGCCACAGCATCCCTCCCTCGCCCGTGACCACGGTGAACGACAGGAAGGCGATCGCATAGCACATCCCGCCGGCCACCAGGCCGAGCCAATACGGCGAGCCGTGGAAGATCAGCGGCACCACGGCGACCACGGCCAGCGGGACCAGCGAGAGGACAGCCGCAGGTCGGCCGCCGGGTGATTCAGCCGCGCTCGAAGCAGAGAGGGATGCGTCCAAGTTCGCCGGCCGGATCGCCTGATCCAACGGACCGCCCGCTTGTGCCTCGTCGGCGATGGAGCCGGCCCGGAGCAGGTAGATGACGAGGAAGATCAGGATGAACCCGAACGGAATGCTGGGAATGATGGCCGCGGTGAACGAGCTGTTCGGCGGCAGGTACTCCTGCACGACGTCCGTGACCACTCCCATGGCGAGGGAAATGGCCACTGCGCCGACCAGCGAACGCAGACGGGCGGCGACGACAGCGGCAAAGGCGGCCGCCATCAAGGTCGCCATTCCCGCCGTCGTCAGGCCATTCGTCGGCGCAACGAGGATGCCGGCCAGCCCGGCCAGCATGGTGCTGACCGCCCAGACCCCGACGGCCACTCGCCCGGGGCTGACACCCGAGAGCGAAGTCATTGATTCGGAGTCGACGCTGGCCCGGACGTAGAGACCCACCCGGGTGAATTTGAGGATGATCGTCCCGGCCAGTACGACGAACAGCACGAAGCCATAGGTGATGGCCTGGTCGGTCGTCACCGGCGTCCCGAGGAAGTGGAACGGCCGGTCGGACGAGAGCGCAAGCCCAGGGGCGGTGGTGATCGACTGGGACCCGAAGAGGAGGTCGGCGATGGGCGGAAGGGCGACAGAGAGCCCGATGGTGACAACGATCTTGATGAGCGTGGACCGGTTGCGGACGAACCGGAACAGCACCGCATAGAGGACCACCCCGAGCAGCGGTGCCATCACCAACAGCGACACGAGGGCTGCGTTCGTGGTGGTCCACCCGTGCTGTGTATTGAGCCAGTAGTAGAAGCGGGCGACCACAAAGGCCATCGACCCGAAGGCGAAGTTGAGGACGCCGGTCGAAACGAAGGTGATGACCAGTCCGGCTGATGCAATGGCATAGATGGAGCCGAGAGCCAGTCCGGCCAATATGTACTGCAGCATCCCCCGATACCTTTCAGCACTCAGTCAAGAGCAACACCACAGATACCACTCGACGAAGAGGACCGCGTCTCCTCACCCACGTTGTCCCGACGACGTCGAGCTCGCAGGCGCTGACGAAGCATGAACTTGTTGGTGCGACTGGCTCCGGATCGGTGTTCGAGCGCTTCGATCAAGCCCCCCGCCAGCCCGGCACCTCGAGCCGAGGAACGACCATCCAGGTCCACAGGTTTGGCCTCTCCTTCTCACCCGAACAACCCTCGCCAACCAGGAGGACCCGAGCCCCCTCCCGACGCAGCCCCTGGAACGTAGTTCCTATTGACCTTGACGTCAATAATTGTATTACCGACAGTTGCCCTCTCCGGAATCGGCTCCGTTGAGGGCCGCGGCCTTCCAACCGTTCACGACGGTCGGGGTAGGCCGAGGCCACGCTGGGCGATGATGTTTCGCTGCACTTCGCTGGTGCCGCCGTAGATCGTCGTGCCCAAGGCAAACCGGTAGGAGTATTCGGCGATCCCGCCGGCTGGAGCGGTGGGGTCCACCGTCGCTACGGACACCGTCCGGACCGAGCATGTCGACGAAGTCTGCCGATTGCCTGGTCAGAGCCTCCGATGCGAACAGCTTGGCCATCGATCCTTCGACGCCAGGGAGACCACCCGAGTAGTGGACCCACGCGCAGCGGCGAGCCAACAGGATGCTGACTTCATTCTCGGCGGCCGCTCGACCCAGTCGAGCCTGGACGTCGGGATCCTCTGATTTCGGATGCCCTTCATCATCGATCGAACTCAGTGCCCATTGCTCCATGGCCTGGAGGAGCCGCACCGAGTCGCCTCCCTGCGGTCCGGATCGCTCGAAGGTGAGGCCCACTGTCATGACCTGCCAGCCCCCGTCGACCTCTCCGATCCGCAAGGAGTCGTCCACCCGGACATCGGCGTAGAACGTCAGATTCGTTCTCTCGCCGGACAACGTGAACACCGGCTGAATCTCGACGCCCGGCTGGCGCAGCGGTACGAGGAAGGTCGTCAGACCCTTGTGTTTGGCCACGTCCGGATTGGTGCGGGCCAGTAGGAACACGTAGTCGGCCTCTTGGGCATTGGTCGTGAACATCTTCTGCCCGTTGATCAGCCACTCGTCGCCGTCGCGGACGGCTCGAGTCTGTGCCGCGGCCACGTCGGAGCCCGACTCAGGCTCGGTGAAGCCGAGGACGATGATGATCTCTCCACTCAGGGCCTGAGGGCAGGATCAGTCGCTTCTGCTCCGTCGGTCCCGAGGTGACGGATGACGTTGGCCACCATCAGTGTCGTGCCGACGCCATACGTCGGCGCTCCGGCGCTTTGGAACTCCTCGGCAGACGCCAGCACCTCGAGCGCGTCGCGACCCTGGCCACCGAATTCCTCGGGCCATCCCGGAGCCAACAGTCCGTGCTCGACTCGAGCCCGATGAAAGTCCCAGTCGTGATGGACGCCGGTCGCGTGCATCCGCTCACGCACCTCGTCGGTGAGATGTTCGTCCAGGAACTGCCTGGCTTCGTCCCGAAAGGCCTCGCTGCGCTTCGCCCAAGCGAAAATCCATGTCACCCGTCCGTTCTGGTCACCGACAGCCGGTCGGCAGCGCCACGCGCGAACATGTGCGACGGCTCGCCGAACACCGCAGGCCAGGCCTTGGCCCGCCGGAAGTACAGCTGGATGTCGAACTCGAGCATGAAGCCGTACCCGCCGTGGTAGTGAAGACTGCGATAGCTCGCCTCGCGGGCCGCGTCCGAGCAGAACCCGCCCGACAGACACGGCCAGTTGCGCGGCACGTGCCGGCGTCCTCATCGGCAGCCCACGCCGCTTCCCTGGCGATGAGCGTGCTCCCGTCCATCGCCGTCGCCGCGTCGGCCAGTCCGTGGGCGACGGCCTGGAACGATCCGATCGGGACTCCAAAGGCCTGTCGCTCCTTGGCGTACTCCACCCCGATCTCGATCGAGCGGGCCCCGATGCCGACCAGGGCGTTGGCCATGAGTACCAACCACTCGTCTCGTGCCCACTCGAACAGCAGCTCGGCCTGCTCCCCGGACAGCAACTCGACGGCCGAGGAGTCGACCGGGATGTCGGCAAGCGGCATCGATCCGATGTTCTACGACAGGGTTTGCGCGATCGGCGATCTCCATGCACATCAGGCGGTCTCCATGGTCCAAGAAGACCACCTCGTCCGCGACCGCGCCGGCAGGAACCAGCGCCAGCGCACCGTTCTTCGGAGGATGGAGGGCGATGGTGGTGAGCCGACCGTCGGTGAGTGCCCGGCCGAGAGCCCCGGTTGCGACGTGACTTCCGGCCCGGGCCAGCAACCGGGCGGCAACCTGCCCCTCTATCAGCGGTGCGGGCCCGAGGTGCCGACCGTGCTGCTCGGCCACCAGAGCCAGATCGAGCAGAGAAGCTCCCCAACCGCCCGATGCCTCGTCTACTGCCATGTCCAAGCGCCCCCATGTCCCTGCAGGTCGCGCCCACAGGTCGGCATCGTGACCCGACGGCTCGGCGGCACGCACCCGTCGGATCGGGCACTCCTTGGCGTAGAAAGCCAGAAAGGCGTCGATGAGCTGCTGCTGCTCTTCCGATGGGTTCAGATCCATGTCGCCTGCGACTGACTCATATCGACAGATGCACGAGGGGCGGACGGTCGGGTCAGCGGTATTCGTCCGGGACGCCCTCCAGAATCACGGTCTTGGTCTCGAGGAACGGCAGGAGGCCCTCGGTGCCGCCCTCCCGGCCGATGCCGGACTGTTTGAAGCCGCCAAAGGCGATGCCGAAGTCGGTGCGGAAGGCATTGTGGCCGACGGTGCCGGAGCGCAACCGGCGAGCGACCTCCCGGGCCCGGTCCACATCGTGGGTGAACACGGATGCGTTGAGTCCGTAGACTGTGTCGTTGGCGGTGACCACGGCGGAATCCTCGTCGTCGGCCGGGATCACGGTCAGCACCGGACCGAAGATCTCCTCTTGGGCAATGACGGACGAGTTGTCCACGTTGGCGAAGACGGTCGGTTCCACGTAGTAGCCGCGGTCGAGGTCCTTCGGGCCGACCACCGCCGGTCACCAAGGTCGCACCTTGCTCCGACCCCTTGGCGATGTAGCCCTCGACTCGGTCGCGCTGGCGGCTGGAGACGAGCGGACCCATCTGGGTGGCCGGGTCGAAGGGGTCCCCCACCTGGACCCTGTGAAAATGCACCGGCCAGCGCGTCGACCAGCTCGTCGTGGCGCCGTCGGCTCACCACGATCCGAGTGAGCGAGGAGCACACCTGTCCGGCGAGCGTGCACTCTGCGCTGGCCAGGGTGACAGCCGCCTCGTTCAGGTCCATGTCGTCGAGGATGAGGGCGGCCGACTTTCCACCCAGTTCGAGGGTGCAACGGGCGATCTCGCTCGCCGCAGATCGAGGCGATCCGCTGGCCGGCGGCGGTCGAGCCGGTGAAGGTGATCTTGTCCACGCGGGCATCGCGAACCAGGAGCTCGGACACCTCTCGATCGGCGGTGACGACATTCAGCACCCCGGCCGGAAGGCCGATGGCGTCGGCCATCTCAGCTACCACATAGGCGTCGCCGGGGGCCTCGGGCGAGCACTTGAGGACCACTGTGCACCCAGCCAGGAGGGCGGGGGCAAGCTTGTAGGTGATGAGGCCGATCGGGGCGTTCCACGGGATGATGGCGCCGACGACGCCGACCGGTTCCCGCACGAGCAGGCCGAACTCCCCCATCGTGGGCCGCGCCCTCTCTTCGAAAGGGAAGGTCTCGGCCAGACCGGCGTAGTACTCGAACGCCCCGGCGATGCCGGCCGCGCCGTGCCGGGCCATGCGGTAGAGGGCACCGGACTCGCGGGGCCAGATCTGCCCGATGTCCTCGGCCCGGTCGCGGAGGCCGGCGGCGATGCCCATGAGGAACTCGGCGCGTGCCACATGGGTCAGGGTGGGCCATGGTCCCTCGTCGAAGGCCCGACGGGCGGCCGTCACCGCCCGATCCATATCGCGTCGGCTGCGCCTCGGGCACCCGGAAGTAGACCTTTTCGGTGCTCGAGTCGATCACATCGATGGTCGCCTCCGACGAGGGGCTGACCCAATCACCGTCGATGAAGAAACGGTCGGTGTGCCGGAGCGGTGCTTCGGTTTCACTCTTCAAGGCCATATGAAATCTCCCTCATCGGGTGCCCCAACGATGCCGGGACGGCTGCAGGCGACGTCCCCACGGAACCAGCGTAGCCAGGGTCCTCGATCGACAACCCCCCCGATTACGGTTTCGGAGGCAAGCGGTTCCGGTAGGTCTCGGGGAGCAGTTCGATCAACTGTCCGTCGGGGTCCCGCACGAAGATGGCGGCACCGACGTCACTCTCCTCGACGATCTGTCCGCCGTGCTCGGCCGCCCGCTGGGCCGCCACTCTCACGTCACCGACTGATATCGACAGGTGGGTCAGTCCGGGCTCGTTCATCGTGCGAGGCCGAAACGGAGAGGTCGCCCCCGGTGCGGAATAGTGGATCAGTTCCAGAACGAATCCATCCAGGGTCATATAGGAGGCGGTGACACCCAGCGGAGGCGTGAGGCAGCTGAGCTGGGCGGTTGGTTCGTCAGGCGGCGTTATCTCGTACCAGAACTTGAAGCCGAATACTTCCTGGTAGAACTGCTTTGAGCGCTCGAGGTCGGTGACCACCTGGCCGGTGTGGTTGTACGTGCCCATCCGTATCCTCCCGTCCTGGCCCGGACTTTCCGCACCGGTCGCCGTCCTCGGCTGGCTTGCGGCTGCGATGTCAGGTCGGGAAGATCCTGTCGACGGCGATCGCCGACGTCGGGCAGTTGGCGGCGGCCATTCGTACCTGCTCCTCGTGGCCGGCCACGTCGCCGCAGACGAAGGCGACCCCGTCGTCGTCGAGGTCGAAGACGCCGGGGGCCCAGAACAGGCAGTTCCCCGAGCCCATGCAGGCCTCTCGGTCGATCACCTCCTGGCCGCCGGGCGCTCCCGAGCTCATGTCCCCGATTCCCGGACCATCAATGCAGGCTAACACTCGGGTTCAGGATGGCTGACGTCGATCGTGTCGAATTCGAGACCGTCTCCTGCGCAAGCCCACCACCCGAAGGTGGGGCGTTGCGCCGATCGCGTACCCTGAGGCCGCGCTCGGGGAGGACGAGCATGCTGGAGGTGACCACATGGAGCGGATGAAATTCGGGCTCGCCTTTGCCAACATCGGGCCGTTCATCGAACCAGATGAAGCGATCCGCCTGGCTCAGGCGGCGGAAGGTGCCGGGTTCGAGTCGATTTGGGCCGTCGACCACGTGGTCGTTCCGGCCGGATACCAGTCGAAGTACCCATACGACCCGTCGGGGCAGCTCCCTTCCGGCGAGGCCACCGTGTTTCCCGACCCGCTTATCTGGCTGGCGTACGTGGCCGCCCACACCTCGACATTGCGGCTGGGGACCGGCATTCTCATCGTGGCGCAGCGAAATCCGCTCGTGCTGGCCAAAGAACTGGCCACGCTCGACTACCTCTCGGGTGGACGAATGATCCTCGGCGCGGGCATCGGCTGGTTGGCAGAGGAGTTCCAGGCTTTGGGGATCCCATTCTCGGGCCGTGGGCCGCGCACCGAGGAGGCGATCGCGGCCATGCGAGCTCTCTGGTCACAGGAGCAGGCCACCTTCGAAGGCAACACTGCCAGCTTTCGCCACTGCTTCTTGCGGCCACAGCCCCGCGCCGGGACCATCCCGGTGCATGTGGGTGGTCATAGTGAAGGCGGCCGCTCGACGAGCTGGCCGCATCGGCGACGGGTATTTCCCCTTCGGGGTCAGCGTGGACGAATTGCCCCCCTGTTCGATGTCGTTCGGCGTAGCGCCGGAGGGGGCGGGGAGGGATCCGGCCGCCATAGAGCTCACCGTTCAATGCAGCAGCACTGGCGCCGAAGCGGCCCTGGCCGACGCGAAACGCCTTCGACAGCTGGGCGCCACTCGCATCGTGATTCCCGCAGTCTTGTTCGGGGACGACCGTGTACGGTCGCTGCAACGCTTTGGCGAGGACGTGATCGCGTCGCTCTGAACTGCGATTTTGACCACAGACGGCGCTGCCCGTTCCGACAAGGCCCGGTGAGGATGCCATGACCCAGTCGATCGAACAGTTTCGGATCCGGATCGAGGACTCCGTCCTCGAGGATCTTCACGAACGACTGGTGCGGACCCGCTTTCCCGATCAGATCGATGGCACCGGTTGGGAATACGGGATCCCCATCGACTACCTGCGCCAGCTCGTCGACTACTGGCGGGACACCTATGACTGGCGCACCCAGGAGGCAGGCTTGAACGAATTCAGCCACTTCCGAACCGAAATCGATGAGCAGTCGATCCATTTCCTGCACGCACGGTCCGTTCACGCGGACGCCCTGCCACTCTTGATCACCCACGGGTGGCCGGGATCCATCGTCGAGTTCCTCGACGTCATCCCCCGGCTCACGGATCCAGTGGCGTTCGGTGGCGACTCGGCAGATGCGTTCCATGTCGTAGCGCCATCGCTCCCGGGCTACGGCTTCTCCGAACCCCCGCGGACGCCCGGCTGGAACGAACTGCGGATCGCCCACGCCTTCGTGGCGCTGATGGATCGGCTCGGCTACCAGCGCTACGGCGCCCAGGGTGGGGATTGGGGGGCCCAGGTGACCAGCAGGATCGGGGACCTCGACCCGAATCACTGTGCGGCCATTCATCTCAACATGCCCCTGGGTACGCCGTCCGACGACGGCGGCCAGCTCACCGAGGAGGAACAAGCGGACCTGGCGGCGATCCAGGAGTTCGGGCGGGAAGAATCGGCCTATGCGCAGGAACAAGGCACCAAGCCACAGACTCTTGGTGCGGCGCTCAACGACTCGCCGGCCGGGCTGCTCGCCTGGATCGTCGAGAAGTTCCGCGCCTGGAGCGATTGTGACGGCGATCCGGAGAACTGCTTCAGCCGCGATCAGCTCATCACCAACGTCATGCTGTACTGGGTGACACAGACGAGCGCTTCCGCCGCCCGTCTGTACTGGGAAAGCAGACACACCAGCCCCGCCACCAGGTCGCTCCCGTTCGTCGAGGTTCCGACCGGGGTGGCCCGCTTTCCCAAGGAGATCCTCCGATGGCCGCGGTCGTGGGTCGATCGCCAGTACAACGTCGTGCACTGGGCACAGATGGACCGTGGCGGCCACTTCCCGGCCATGGAGCAGCCCGAGTTGTTCGTCGAGGATCTACGGTCCTTCTTCCGGCCCGTGCGCTGACCAGCCTCCTGTCCCCCGCGGCTCTTCGGCGGTCAAGCGCCCACCGTCGACCGGCAGGTCGCTGGCCGGCACCTAAGCGGCCTGCTGGTGAAGGGGACGGCGTTCACGATGTAGCAAGGTCGACGTCAGATGTCTGCCGGTAGGCTCGACGACCGATCCGGCGAGCACTTACATTTCCAGCCGGGCGCGAGATCGGAGATGGCCATGACCGCAGTAATGCAGGATGTCCGCATCCTGGAAGTGGCCGAGCACACATTCGTCCCGGCCGCTTCAGCTCTGCTGGCCGACTGGGGTGCCGAGGTCATCAAGATCGAGCACGTCGAAAGAGGCGACGCCATGCGAGGACTGGCGTCCACCGGGGTCATGAACATTCCGACCGACGTCCATGCCCTGCTCGAGCACTCAAACCGGGGAAAGCAGAGCCTGGCGTTGGACCTGACCTCGGACGACGGGCTCGGGATTCTCTACAAGATCGCGGAGACGTGCGACGTCTTCCTCACCAACAAGCTCCCCAGTGTGAGGCGGAAGCTCAGGATCGACGTGGACGACGTACGAGCCCACAATCCTCGGATCATCTACGCCCGCGGGACTGGACAGGGAGAGCGTGGACCTGATGCCGACAAGGGCTCGTACGACTCGCTGGCATTCTGGTGCCGGTCGGGCATTTCGGTCGGCGTCATGCGGGCCGAGTACGGCCATGCCCCGGGTCCTCCCGGGCCCGGCTTCGGTGACTCGATCGGCGCCATGACGATCGCCGGTGGGATCATGGGCGCGCTCTTTCACCGGGAGCGCACGGGAGAAGCCACCACGGTGGACGTCTCCCTCTTCGGTGTCGGGCTCTGGTCGATGGGCCAGGCAGTCTCGCTGTCGCTTCTCCTCGACCAACCCTGGACGCCACTGCCCGGCGATGCGACCAGGACGAATCCGCTCGCCGCCAACTATCGGACCAAAGATGGTCGCTACCTCGCGTTCACATGCCTGCAGGCGGGCAAGTACTGGGCCCCCATGTGCGATGCCATCGGTCGGCCGGAACTGGCGGCCGACCCGCGGTTCGCCGACCACGAGTCTCTCCTGGCCAACAGCACCGAGGCGGCCGGCGTGTTGAGAGAGACATTCGCCCAGCACACGCTAGAGGAATGGCGATCGATGCTGACCGAATTCACCGGCCAGTGGGCGGTCGTGCAGGACACCCTGGAGGCGGGCACCGACCCCCAGGCCGTCGCCAACGGCTACGTGCAGGAGTGCCGGACGGCCGCAGGCACCCCGTTCCGACTCGCCGCCGCGCCGGTACAGTACGACGACCAGCCGGCCGTCCCCCGCCGTGCACCCGAGTTCAACGAGCACGGTGACCGGATTCTCGCCGATCTGGGGTTGGACTGGGACGCCATTGCCGACCTGAAAGTCCGTGGCATCATCGCCTGACCCCACTCGAGCGAGAAACCCAGAACGGAGCCCAGAGCCATGACCATTTTCGACGCCTTCCGCTACGACGGTAAGCGAGCGCTCGTCGTGGGCGGTGCGACCGGCATCGGTGCCGCGGTCGCCGAGCTGGTGCACGACGCAGGAGCCGAGGTCGTGGTCATGGACATCGCAGAACCCCGACTTCCCGGCGCCACGGCCATCGAGCTCAACCTGGCCGACGCCGCATCCATCGATGCCGCTGTCGACCAGTGTGGCGGCCCCGTCCATGCTCTCTTCTCGTGCGCCGGGGTGGCGGACGGCACGCCGGGCATCGAGCGGATCAACTTCATCGGTCACCGGCACTTGATCGATCGGCTCCTCTCCCTCCAGATGCTCCCGTCGGGCTCGGCGATCGGCTTCATCTCTTCGGCTGCCGGCCTTGGTTGGCTGGCCAGTCTCGAGGAGCTGAACGAGTACCTCGACACACCCGACTTCGACTCCGCGGTGAAATGGATCGAAGAACATGGAAGGGCTGACTACATGTGGAGCAAGCAGGCGGTCTGTGCCTATGTGGGGCGCCAGGCCTACGCACTGTTGGAGCTCGGCATCCGTATCAACGCCATCTGCCCCGGCCCGACGGACACACCATTGGCCCAGGCCAACAAGGAGCTATGGCTGGGCTTCGGCTCGGACTACCGACAGAGCCTCGGCATCGAGGCGGCGACACCGCTCGAGCAGGCCTATCCCCTGGTCTTCCTGTGCAGCGACGCCGCCGCATCGCTCAGCGGGATCACACTCATCACCGATTCCGGTTACATCAGCTCGGGTCTCACCGGATCCTTCCCTTCCGCCACCCCGGTCGCCAACTTCCTGACCGCCCGGCCGGATTGACACCGGCCAGGCACGGGGAAACGGGAGCAGACTGCTCGTGCTGAGCCGCACCAGGGAGCACGGATGGATTTCGAGCTGACCGACGACCAACAGGAGCTGCGAGACGTCGTTCGCTCTGTTCTGTCGGACGCATGCCCTCCCTCGGTCGTTCGCCAGGTCTACGAGGCGAAGGAAGGCGAGCGCGACGCCGTATCAGGATCGTTGTGGCGGCAGATGGTCGAGCTCGACTGGTCGGCCCTGACGATTCCCGAGGTCTGCGGCGGCCTCGGGCTTGGCTACGTCGAGCTGGCAATCGTGGCTGAAGAGCTCGGTCGAACGGTGGCGCCCAGCCCCTTCTTCGCCACCCTGACCCAATTCGCGCCGATGGTCCGTGAGGCGGGTTCACCGGAGCAGCAAGAAAGGTTTCTGCGGCCGGTTGCCGAGTTCGGCAGCCGCGGCACCCTGGGCTTGGCCGAGGATGCGGGCCGCTGGGAGACGACCGGGATGGCGACGGCCGCCCACCCCGCTGACGGCGGCTGGGCCCTCGACGGGAAGAAGGCGTTCGTTCTCGACGGCACCACCGCGGCCGAGATCGCCATCGTGGCCCGACTCGAAGGGACCGGGGGGCCCGATGGACTGGGGGTGTTTGTCGTTCCCACCGACTGGGGGACGGCAACGCAGGTGAGCGTCATCGATCCCACTCAACCAGTCGCAGAACTCTTCTTCGACGAGGTGGTCGTACCAGCAGACCGGGTCCTGCTGGCGCCGGGCGACCCACGATCCCAGCGCGCCATCACCCGGGCCGTCGAGGAGGCGACCGCGGCCGTCGCGCTGGCCCTGTGTGGGACGTGCCGGGCCATGCTGGAGTTGACGCTGCAGTACGTCAAAGACCGCCATCAGTACGAGCGACCCATTGGTTCGTTTCAGGCGGTGAAGCACCGCTTGGTGGACATGTACCTATCCGTCGAGCGAGCCACATCCCTCGCCTATTTCGCCGCCCTGGCCATCGCCGAGGACGACGAACGCCGCACGTTGGCCGTCGCGATGGCCAAAAGCACGGCCGGCGAATGTCAGCGCCTGGTGGTGCAGGAGGCATTGCAACTGCACGGAGGCATCGGCCTCACCTGGGAGCACGATCTACATCTGTTCATGAAACGAGCGAAGTCAGCCGACGGACTATTCGGTTCGGCACTGACACAACGGGCCGCCGTAGCCCAGATGCTCGGTTTGCACATCCGAGACGAGGAAGCGTCGTGAAGCTCCGGTTCGACCCAGTCGTGGAAGCCTTTGGCCAAGAGTTCCAGTCCTGGTTGCTCGAGAACCGACCCTCCATGGAAGAGATGGCTGCCGATCCGGCGCTCTCCTCCGCCCATGCACCGCAGTGGGCGCGGGACTGGACTCGGCGCATGTTCGACGCTGGATGGCTAGTCCCTGGTTGGCCTCCTGAGCGGGGCGGCCGCAACGCATCTCCGATCGAGCAACTGGTGTATCTGGAAGAGCTGGCCCGGGCAGAAGTTCCCCGGACCACCAACCCTCAGGGGCTCGGCATCATTGCACCTTCCCTGTTCGACTACGGCAGCGAGGCGCAGGTCCGGGAGTACGCCATGCCGTTGCTCAAGGGGGAGCGCACCGCTTGTCTGGGAATGAGTGAGCCAGGGGCCGGCAGCGACCTCGCTGCCCTCTCGACGACCGCCGTGCTCGACGGGGATCAGTTCGTGATCAACGGCCAGAAGCTGTGGACATCGGGGGCCAACTATGCCGACTTCTGCTTCCTGTTCTGCCGTACCGATCCAGGTGCCTTGAAGCACAAGGGCATCAGCGTGATCCTCGTCGACATGAACACGCCCGGCGTGGTGGTGCGACCCCTGGGAGACATCGTCTCACCCGAGCATCCTGACCTCAACGAGGTGTTCCTGACCGAAGTGGTCGTTCCGGCCGCCAACTTGGTCGGCACTCTCAACAACGGCTGGGCCATGGCCAACGGCTCCTTGGCCCACGAGCGCGGGATGCTCTGGGTCAGCGGAGTCGTCGAGCTGGAAACATCGATGCGTCGCCTCCTCGACGCCGCTGAGGGTTGGCTGGTGCAGTTGCCGGTGCCAGAAAGAGCCGTGGCCGCCGAGGTGATCGCCGGCCTGTACACCGACACCCAAGCGATCCGCTGCCTCGGGTACCGGGGGTTCGGCAAGCTCATGCGCGGTGGGAGCGCTCCCGAGCAGGCACTGATGAAGCTCTATACCAGCGAAACCCGCCGCCGCCTGGGGTTGGTGGCGGCTGAAGTACAGGGTGCGGCGGCGATCACGTTGGAGCCGCCGGGGTCGGTGAGCCCGTTCGCCGCCGTCGACGACGCACATACCTGGCTCGAGCAGTATTTCCGGTCCTTCGGTCTGACGATCTCCGGTGGCTCGTCGGAGATCCAGCGGAACATCATCTCGGAAAAGGTTCTCGGCCTGCCGCGTTCGTGAGTCCGGGCCGGCCCAGGCACTCGGGGCGACTCGCACCCGCTCGGCAGAAGCCCGCCTCAGCGGTCCACAGTCAGGAGCGCGCAACCGCCGGGCGTGCCGCCTCCGGTGGTGACCAAGGCGACCTCGACGCCTGGCACCTGACGATCGCCGGCCTCACCCCGGACCTGCAGGATCGCTTCGTGGATCAGGCCGAAGCCGTGCAATCGGCCGGCTGACAGTTGGCCGCCCCCGGTGTTGAGCGGAAGCTCGCCGTCCAGGGCGATCCTGGCTCCACCCTCCACGAAGGGACCACCCTCGCCGATGGCGCAGAACCCGAGGGCCTCGAGCCAGCTCAGGCAATTGAACGTGAACCCGTCGTACAGCTGGGCCACGTCGACGTCGGCTGGTCCGAGCTCGGTGCGGGTCCAGAGGTGGGTCGCCGGCCCGATGACCTGTGGTTCGTGGCTCAGCGTCCCTTGGTCCCACGACAGGCGGTCGGAGATCGCCGTCCCGACGGCATCGACGAGCACCGCAGGCCGGGCGGCATCAGGCGCCGCGTCGCGGGCCGAGACCACCACGGCCACCGCGCCATCGCAGGGCACGTCGCAGTCGTACAGGCCGAAGGGGGTGGAGACCGGGCGGGCGGCCAGATACTCGTCCATGGTGAGCGGCTGGCGGTAGACGGCGAGCGGGTTGCGGGCGGCATTGGCCCGGGCGTTCACCGCGATGGCCCCGAGATGCTCCCGCCTGGTCCCGTACCTGGCAAAATGCTGCGAGGCGGCCATGGCGATCCAGTTGGCTGCGGAGAAGGCGCCGAACGGTGCCCGTCCCTCCATCATCCCCGACGCCCGTCCGCCGCCGGGTGGCGCCAGCCGGCCTGCCCGGACGAGCTGAGCATGGGTGGCCTCCCACACGGTGCGGAAGCAGAGCACGTGACGGCAAAGGCCGGCCGACACCGCCAGCATGGCCGCCACCAGAGCACCGATCTGGCCGGGCATTTCCGGAGCGCCGTTGTGCCACACCGGATCGAGTCGGAGGGCCTCGATGAGGGGACTCGCCCCACCCTCGGAGTGCCCTCCACCGGCAACGCCGGGGTAAGTCGAAAGACCGTCGACGTCGTCGAGGGTGAGGCCGGCGTCGCTCACCGCGGCCAGGCACGCCTCGATGGTGAGGGCCAGGGGCGGCCGCATGAGGCGTCGACCCACCTGCGAGATGCCGAGCCCGGTGATGGCACAGTCGTGCTCGAACCGGCGAGACGGAGGGCGCCCTCCCGGGCCGACGACGCCGCGTGGTTCAGGCACCGACCATTCCCCGTCGGGTTCGCCGGTCGGTTCGAAGAGCGGGAGCCACACGTCCTCTTGCTGCTCGAAGACCGCCCGGACCCGCAGGCCCAACCGGACCCGGTCCGGCTCGATGCCCACCAGATTGGTGGTCAGCCGGATGGAGGGGTCCTCGTCGATGGCCACGATGGCGACCACGTACGGCGGCGCCATGCCGGGCGTCCACTGCTGGTGGTTGATCGTGACCCCCACGACGACGGCCGTCCCGCCGACTTCGGCAATGCCCGTCTGCCCGGATCGGCAATACGGGCAGATCGGGGCGACGGGAAAGCGGAGCCGCTGGCAGACCTGGCAGCGCTGGAAACGGAGCACCCCGTCCCCCCCGGCCTGCCAGAAAAAGGCGTTCTCCGGCGTGACGAGTGGAAGTGGTCGGCTCATGGTTTTCGGAAGCACCAACGATCGGCAGGCGGCACTCTTCGCCCCTTCCGGCCGCGGCTGCCAGCTAGGTCGACGGCGCCGAGGCCCGAGACCCGGGCTTGCCTTTCGAGACGATGGACACGTCGCGACCCGCGGCCTTGGCCCGGAGGGCGCCGACGGTGGCTTGATCTCTCGGAACGTGGGCAAAGGGGTCGTACTGGAAGACCCGCATCGCGTTGCGGTGAGTGATCTTGTCGATCTCCTCGTCGGAGCAGTCCACCAACGACTTCATCAGTTGCTCGGGCGAACTCGGCCAGGTCGAGTCGGAGTGCGGGTAGTCACACTCCCAGGTGACGTGGTCGATGTTGAGGTGGCGTCGGCTCTCGATACCGAATGCATCATCGATGAAGCAGGTCACCACCCGCGAATTGAACACCTGGCTCGGGAGCTGGTCCCCGAAGTCCTGGCCGGTCCAGGCCCGATGGCGCTGGTACGAGTAGTCCACCCGCTCGAGGAAGTAGGGAACCCAGCCGATTCCCCCCTCCGAGAGGGCAAATCGGAGATCGGGAAACTTGCGGAGGACCGGTGAGAACAGGAGGTCGGCCGCGGCCTGGACGATGTTGATAGGTGTGAGGACGATGGTCACGTCGAACGGCACGTCGGGAGCGGTCACGATGAGCTGACTGGACGAGCCGATGTGCAGGCACACGACGATGCCCAGATCCGAACAGGCCTGCCAGAAGGGGTCCCAGTGGTCCGAGTGGAAGCTCGGGTAGCCGAGCTTCGACGGGTTTTCGGAGAAGGTCACGGCGTGGACGTCCTTCGTCGCCACCCGGCGCATCTCCTCGGCCATCCACTGCGGGTTCCAGATCGGCGCCGTGGCGAGCGGGATGAAGCGGCCCGGGTGGGTCCCGCACCACTCCTCGATGTGCCAGTCGTTGTAGGCCTGCAGCAAGGTCCGACCCAGCTCCTTGTCGTCCGGCCTGGCGAACAGTTGGCCGGTGAATCCGGTGATGGACCCGAAGCAGAGCGAGCCCAGCACACCATTGGCATCCATGTCTTGGACGCGTTCGGAGACGTCGTAACAGCCGGGGCGCATCTCGGCTCGGGAGGTGGGCTCGAGGCCGTACTCGTCGGGCGGACGACCGGCAACCGCGTTGAGCCCGACGTTCCGCATCTCCACGCCAAGGAAGGACCACACCTCGGTCCCGTCCGGCTTCACGATGTACTTGGGGGCCTGGTCCTGGACGTTGGCCGGGGCCCACCGCTCGAAGAGGTGCGCCGGCTCGACCACATGATCGTCCACGCTCACCAGGATGATGTCATCGATGTCCATTGGCCTCAGCACTGTACCCGGACTGTACCCGGCGGTCGCCAGCAGTGCCTCGGGCGGTGGCTGCCGCACGACTACGCCTTGCCCGGAGCGAACCCGGACTCGGCCGCGGCCGCGGCACGATTTCGAAGCTCTTCGGGAATTGTGGCTCTCGCTCTTGACCTTGACGTTGCGTCAAGGTTCGACAATGGGCCCATGACCGAGTTGAAGCAGGACCGATCACCTCACGAAGCAGCGACCGACACGGTCCGGCGCGGGATGCCATCAATCGCCGGCGCCGGCTCCACCTGGGCGATCGAGGCGCACGGTCTTCGCAAATCCTTCGGAAACCAGGTGGTGCTCGACGACATCGACTTCGCCGTGGCGAAGGGCACGGTCTTCGCTCTCCTCGGACCGAACGGGTCGGGCAAGACCACCACGGTGCAGATCCTGAGCACCCTCCTCCCCGCCGACGGTGGCGTGGTGCGGGTAGCCGGCTACGACGTGACCCGACAACCCGACCTGGTGCGCCACTCCATCGGGGTTACTGGCCAATTCTCCGCCGTGGACAACCTGCTCACTGGGACGGAGAACCTGCTGCTGATGGCGGACCTCGCCCACCTCGAGCGGGGGCCATGCGTCGCCGCACCACCGAGCTGCTCGAACGCTTCGAACTGGCACGTGCCGCAGACAAGACCGCGGCCACTTATTCGGGCGGCATGCGGCGCCGATTGGACCTGGCCATGACCCTGATCGCCGAGCCCCGGATCATCTTCTTGGACGAGCCGACGACTGGTCTGGACCCTCGCAGCCGACACACCATGTGGGAGATCGTCCGCGAACTGACCGCCGACGGGGTCACCATCTTCCTCACCACCCAGCACCTCGACGAAGCCGACCGACTCGCCGATCGAGTCGCCGTACTCGACGGGGGGCATATCGTGGCCGAGGGCACCCCGACCGAGCTCAAACGGCGCGTTCCCGGTGGCCATGTCGAGCTTCATTTCGCCGACCCGGCCGCTCTCGTCGCCGCCACCGATGTGATCGGCCCGGACGGGGCGGAGCCCGACCTCAACACGCTGGTCCTGAAGGTACCGACGGATGGCGCGGTCTCGTCTCTGCGAGAGTTCCTGATGCTGGTTGAACGAGGGCGGCGTGCCCGTCGAGTCGGTTTCGGTCCAGATGGCCGATCTCGACGACGTCTTCTTCACCCTGACCGGTCGAGCCGAGCACCGGTGCGACACCATCACCACCACCGATCGGAAGGAAGTCCGATGAGTACTGTCGGCTACGCCGTGCGGGACTCGACGACCATGTTGCGGCGGGACTTCCGCCATTCGCTGCGATACCCGGCCATGACCATCAGCGGCATGTCAGTGCCCATCATCTTCCTCTTGTTGTTCGTCGGCGTTTTCGGGAACACCCTGCCGCGCCGGAATCGCCGCCACACGCCTCGGCGCCACCAGCTACATCAACTACTTGACCCCCGGCATCATCGTCATGACCGCCGGTGCCGCCGCCGCTGCCACCGCGGTGAACGTGTGCACCGACATGACCGAGGGCATCATCGCCCGGTTCCGTACCATGGCCATCACCCGCACCGCCGTATTGACCGGCCAGGTCCTGGGCAGCCTCATCCGCACGCTCGTGAGCGGCGGCGTTGGTCGTAGCGGTGGCTGTCGCCCTGGGCTTCCGGCCGACCGCCACACCGATCGAGTGGGTGGCGGCCGCCATCATGTTCGCTTTGCTCACCCTGGCCCTGACCTGGTTGACGGTTGCATTCGGTCTGGTGGCCAAGACTCCAGCCGGAGCCAACAGCTTGTCGCTTCTGCCCCGAGTTCCTGCCTTTCGTGTCCAGTGCCTTCGTCCCTGCCGCTTCGATGCCGGCCGGTGTGCGCTGGTTCGCAGCCCATCAGCCGTTCACCCCCATCATCGAGACCCTCCGCGGGCTGCTCACCGGCACTCCCATCGGCAACAACGCCGTTATCGCTGTCGCTTGGTGTGCCGCGATCACCGCCGTCGGCTACCTGTGGGCTCGGTCCCGCTACGATCGCCTCCCGGCTCGTTGACCGCCACTCCCTTCGGATGACATCGTGACAACGACGCTGCCCATGTGTAAGCGAGGTGACAGGTGATTCGCCCCACACTCACCATCGGACAGCTCGCCGCCTACGTAGGCGTCACCACGCCGAGCCATTCGGCACTATCACGCGCAAGGCCTGCTGCCAGAGCCCGCCCGGGATGCCTCCGGCTACCGTCGGTACGACGCCAAGGCGGTGGTCGACCTGGTCCGCGTCAAGACCCTGGCCGATGCAGGCGTGCCACTCGCCCGTATCGGCCATCTCCTGTCCGCCACACCGGACGAGTTCGCTTCAGCCGTGGCCACGATCGATCGCACCTTGGCGAACAAGATCGGGGATCTGCAAGATCACCGAGCTCGCCTCGCCGACCTCACCCACGGCGAACGCCTGTTCCTGCCGAGTGACGTCGTCGACATCCTGGATGAGATGCGAACCATGGGAGTCAGCGAACGAACGGTGCAGATCGAACGCGACGGGTGGATCCTGGCCGCCGCCATTTCCCCGGAGCTCGTTCCCGGATGGACCGAACAGAAAATGCAAGCCCTCGAGGATCCGGACTTCCGACGTCTCTACCTGGCGTGTGACGAAGCCCTGGACTGGGATCCGGACGATCCCCGGCTCCCCGAGCTGGCGGCCCGGATGGCCGACTGGTCGGCCGACCATCCTCACTCCGGGGACAGTACGGAGCCCGACGATGACACCCTTGCCATGGTCGTCCAGCTCATGACGGCCGACGTCGCCGCCTCGTCACCGGCCTGGGAGCGACTCGGCAGTATGGTCCCCAAACGGATCGACCCGTAGGACCGGGTTCGATTCACGTGGTGTCCACAGCTCTCGATGAAGCCGACGCGGCCGCCTCCAGGTAGGGCCACGCCACGTCGGGGGGGAGCCCGCCGACCAGTGGCTGCAGGCCGAGAGGATGGCCCCGCCGAACGAGAGCGAGGGCCTCGTCGGGCGTCAGGATCTGGTAGGCGCCCCGCTCGGCGGCGAGCTCGTGGACCGTGCTGGCCGTCGACACCGACGCCGTCCCGCGCCGATGCGCGTTCCAAGCGGCATAGCTGGCCGCGTCGGCCAGGAGGTACTCGCCGATCTCTGCCCACGCCCGCTCGGGATCGACGGCGACGAAGACAGTGAGGGGGACGCCAGCAGGAGGGAAGGTGCAGCCTGGACACTGCACACCCGCGGATCGGCCCTCGGCCCGGTAGGCCTCCTCAAGGCTCGAGTCGTGGGTCTCGGCCAGGAAGTACATGCCGAGCCTGCCCGCTCGCCGGGCGGCGGCCTCGGTCCCGCCTCCATAGGCCAGCACCGGTCCCCCTGGGGTGAAGGGAAGCGGCGTGACTCTGGCCGAGCCCCCGTCAACCTGCACCTCTTCGCCGGCCCAAAGGCGTCGAAGGATCCGGATCCGCCCTTCGACCATCTCGCCTCGTCGCCGCGGCTCCACGGCGAACATGGCGAACTCTTCGGATCGGTAGCCGATTCCGACCACGTACGAGACACGGCCCTTGCTGATCAGGTCGACGACGGCCAGGTCCTCGGCCAGTTTCACTGGCTCGTGGAAGGCCAGCAACAGGGCGGCCACCGTGATGGGGAGCCGCTCGGTGCGCGCGGCGATGGCCGCCGCCATCGGGATGGGCGAGGGCAGATATCCGTCCTCGACCCCATGGTGCTGAGAGAGCACCGCGGCGGCGGCGCCGTGGTCCTCGGCCCATGCGCACATATCGATGGCCGCCGCATAGAGCTCAGCCCGACGACTCGGGTCCGCCGTGGCGGATCGCATGGCGAATCGCATGGTGTACATGTCACTGTCCTAGTCCACCGGGCAGGCGGAAGCTCCTTTTGAGAAGTCATGCTCCCGGGCAGGTTCGACGCTCGGCCATGTCGATGGCACATGCCGAGAGCATGCGTCAGACTTGAACTGATGGCCCTCTTCGCAGTCCAATGGGCGACGATCGCTTCCTTGGCCACCGCGGCCGGCACGCTCGTGTTGGCTATCGCCACCTTCACCGCGGTGCGATCGTCCAACCGATCGGCGCGCATAGCGGAGGTGGCGCTGCAGGAACAACGACGACCTCTCCTCGCTGCGTCCCGCCTGGACGATCCCGTCCAGAAGATCATGTTCCTCGAGAGGAATTGGGTAAATGCCTCAGGTGGGCGCGGCGTCGTGGAGCACAACGACGGCATCGTGTACCTCGCCATCAGCTTGAGAAACGTGGGCAGCGGAATCGCCGTCTGTCAGGGTTGGGCGGTGATACCAGAGTCGACTTCATCCTTGAGCTATCCCACTCACACCCCGGTCGAGGAGTTCCACCTTCAGTCGCGGGATCTGTACGTCCCCGCCGGTGATATCGGCATGTGGCAGGGAGCCCTTCGCAACCCGGACGATCCGCTTCGCGTGCGCACTGTTGACGCGATCGAGACGGGCCAGCCGATCACGGTGGAGCTGCTCTATTCCGACCAGGTCGGTCGCCAGCGGACGATCTCCCGGTTCGGACTGATCCCCGCGAACGACACGTGGCTCGCCAGCCTGAGCCGACACTGGTATCTCGATTGGGACGGCCCCCGCCCCGAGAGCCTCACGCTGGCGGCGGCCCAGGCGGTGCTCCACGACCATGAGGCGGCTACCGAGAGGCGGGCAGCACCGGAAAGCGAGCCCGCCGTTGCGAACACCGGCAGCCCAGAAGATGCTCAGGGCGAGCAGCTGAGCCGTGGAACCGAACCCGCGACGTGAACAGGTGTGTTGCTCGACCCTCGGATCCGAGCCATCTACGGAGAACTGCTCGCTCGCGGGGAACCCAGCTGCTGGTCACCGGCTCGGGAGCGATCGCGGTAGCCCGAACCATGGGAGCACACTGTTCTCGAAGCGGGTCATGGCGCAGATCCGGTCGCCGGTGAGGGCGAGGACGAAGAGGCCCACCCCGTGGCTGATGCCGTCAGGGGCGCGCACGTATGCTCCGAACGCCGGCTGACCGTTGGCTCGCGTCGGCACGAGGTCGAACCTCCGGCCCGAGCCGAAGATGCTGGCGCAGAAGCGGGCCACGGCGTCTCGGCCCTCGTATTCGAAGGGCATCGGCGGCATCGACATGAAGACGTCGTCGGTCAGAAGGGCCACCAGCGCGTCGAGATCGGCGGACTCCCATGCGCTGACGAACTTCCCCACGATCGCATCCTCCGAGCGTGAGTCGGGGGCGGGAGGCGGTTCGAGGGCGGCGGCCGGCGGCCATCGTCGCTGCAGGCTGGCGCGCGCCCGCTTGAGCGCGCTGTTGACCGATTCGACGGTCGAGCCCAGCATGTCGGCCACCTCGCTCGCCTGGAATCCGAGGACGTCGCGCAAGACAAGCACGGCGAGCTGGCGTGGCGGCAGGACCTGAAGGGCGGTCACGAAGGCCAGGGAGATCGATTCGGTCTGCTCGTAGCGGGCCTCCGGGCCGAGCGGCACGTCGATGGCACCCTCGAGGAGGGCGTCGGGATACGGCTCGAGCCAGAGGACTTCGCCGAGCCGGGTCGGCTCGGGCGGTTCAACCTTGGGCACGTCCCACTCCTTGGCCGGGCGTCGGCTGGCCGACCGACGCGCGTTGAGGCACCGGTTGGTGGCGATCTGGTAGAGCCAGGTGCGAAGCGAGGCGCGTCCCTCGAAGCCTCCGAAGCCCTGCCAGGCGGCCAGCAGCGTCTCTTGGAGGGCGTCCTCGGCATCCTGGAAGGATCCGAGCATCCGGTAGCAGTGCACCTGGAGCTCGCGGCGGTGCGGCTCGGTCAGCTGGCGGAACGCATCGCCGTCCCCGGCCCGCGCCTTCGAGATCAAGTCGGCTGTCACCACTGTCACCGCCTCCCTCTTCCCGTCGCCTTGTCGCACTTCCATCCTCATATAGACACCGGCCGAGGGGCGAACTGGGCGGTCGGTGGGCGCCCAATTTCCGATGTCGCGGTGTCTACACCAGTGGTAACTGACAACGCCAACGAAAGGAGAACCGAAATGGGAAAGATCGTGGTCAGCACGAACGTCTCGCTCGACGGAGTCGTCCAGGACCCGGACGGTCAGGAGGGCTTCAGGCTCGGCGGCTGGTTCGGCCAGTTCGGGGGCAAGGACCTCGAAGCGTGGGCCAAGGTCGAGATCCGACGAGGCGCTGCAGCACCGAGGCCCTGCTGCTGGGTCGGCGGAGCGACGAGTGGTTCGCCACGCGGTGGCTGTCTCGGACGTGGCGAGTGGGCGGACAGGTTGAACAGCCTGCCCAAGTACGTCGTGTCCTCGACCCTCGAAGGATCCCAAATGGACCAACGTCGACGGTGCTCAAGGGCGACGTGGTCAACGAGGTCTCCAAGCTGAAGCAGGAGCTGGACGGTGACATCGTCGTCTACGCCAGCTATCAGCTCGGGCGCACGCTGATCGAGCACGACCTGGTCGACGAGTTGCGGCTGGTCGTCTTCCCGGTCGTGCTCGGGGCCGGCGAGCGCCTCTTCGGCGAGACCAGCGACAAGACACCCATGCGCCTCGTCGACACCCAGACCATCGGTGACGGCCTCGCCGTTCGCTCACCTACGAGGTCGTCCGAGACGCCTGACTAGCCGGCCTGAGCTCCGGATAGCACCGGCCGACTTCAGCTTCCGATCGAGGTCGGCCTGGTGCGATGCGGTGACACGAAAGAGAGCACGAGCAAGTCCGAGGAGATGAAAGTGACCACGATCGCTTCACCTCAGCAAAGCCGTCGAAAGGCCTCATCGACGGGCCAGGGGATGACCGTACTGCTCACCGCGGTCGCCCATTTTCATGGTGACCCTCGACGCGCTCGTCGTTGTGACGGCGCCTGCCGTCGATTCACAAGACCTTCGGCGGCGGCACGGCGACCCTGCAGTGGACGGTAAGTGCATACACCATCGCGTTCGGGGCTGGCATCCTGACAGCAGCGGCCATCGGAGACCGGCTCGGTCGGCGCCGGGTCTACGTGGTCGGATTGGCCCTCTTCACGGCGGCGTCCAGGTCGAGTCGAAGGACGAGGTCATCGGGGAGTTGGCATGGATTGGTCCACGTGTCCTAGCGAGGGCGCCTCGACAACTGGAAGCCGTGAAGCGGCAAACGTTCATTGTCCCGGAACATGCCGCTCGGGGACAGCTCGATGCGCACAGCGTCTGCCTGTGAAGCCAGCCCCCGGTGATGACCGAGTTCCCCGCCTGGACTTCGTTCTCAACAACTCAGTCATCCTCAGCGCCCGTAGAGTCCGAGAGTGCCGGCTCGACCGAGCCGGCACTCCCCGAGCGGACGAGGACTTATCCTGCGGCAGGCGCAGTCTGGGTCGATGTGTCGGGTCCCACATCACCACCGGCGGAGACAACTGCCAGTCGGTCGAGGTAGTGGTCCCAGCCGTGAGTGTGGTCGGCCACGGCGTCATCGGGCAGACCCCGGTGCACGAGGCGCACCCTGGTCTTGTCGCCGTCAGGGATCAGCGTGATCTCCACCTCGGTCGAGCCGGCGGGTATGGGGTGATCGGGCTCGTCCCATCCGAAGGTGAACACCACCTTGCGGTCGGGCACCACCTCCACGAATTCGCCCGCCGCCGGGTGCTTCCCCTGCGCCAGCACTCGATAGGTGCCGCCGACCCGCGGATCTAGTTCGGCCTCGGTGCCCATCCACAGGACGTGCCGGGCCGGATCGGTGAGGAAGGGAAAGATCGTGGTGGGACTGGCGTCCATCACGATCTCCCGAGTCAGTTCAGCCATCGGTAGTTCCTTTCTCTCGTTCGGCCGACTCGGCCAGGTGCTGCAGACGTTGGAGACCGCCGGTCCAGTACTCGTCGAGGAACTGGCGGAGGCAGTCCATCTGGGCGTGATTGGCCCGGTAGAGGCGACGGGTTCCGTCCCGCCGTTCGATGAGCAGTGCGGCCTCCCGCAGGACGCCGAGGTGTTGGGAGACGGCCGACCGGGTGACATCGTCGAACCGGGCTGCGATCTGGGCTGCCGGGAGCTCTTCGGTCCACACCAGTTTGAGGATCTCCCGACGGCGGGGTTCGGCCAAGGCCCTGAATGCGGTGTCCACGGCCACAACATTAGTGGTTGCTTACGTAAGTGTCAACTAACTAATCAGCGGCCAAGGTCACGCCGGCCGAACAAGCAAACGGACCGCGGGGGATCGACGATGAGGACAAGGACGATGGGTGCCAGGCCAGCGCGTCCAGGGAACCGGCGCGGGAGCAGCAACTGCAAGTATTGGTTGCACATCTGCTCTAAAACGTGCTACTGTAGGTTGCAGTTCGAGCGTGGGAGTGAGCGATGACCCACGTGCGACGCCAACTGGCGGGCACCCGCGACCGGCGACAACCGTCGCGCTCAGGGAGGGATCGGATACTGATGGCAGACCTAGTGATTGAGCGGGAGGTTCTGATCGAGGCGTCGGTACAGGTGGTGTGGCACACCATCACCGAGCCTGATCAGATGAGCCAGTGGTTCGCCGATCGGGTCGAGCTCGTGATCGAACCTGGTGCTCATGGCTTCATGGGGTTCGGTGACCAGGGCGGCCCGGTCGTCGTGGAGACGGTCGATCCTCCGACCCGCTTCTCATTCCGCTGGAACCATCCCCGCGGGAAGAAGCGGTGGCCGGCAACTCGATGCTCGTTGAGTTCACGCTGACGCCCGAGGGCGACGAGCGGACCCGTCTTCGAGTGGCCGAAAGCGGCCACGAACTGCGCGCCTGGCCCGACGCGGAGAAAGAACGCTATGCCGACGAGCACCGGGACGGCTGGGCCGGGTACCTGGACCGCCTGGCCCAGATGATCGCCAAGGGCCAATTGGGATGACGGCGCAGGCCGATGACGAGTTGTGGTCGGCCATCGCCGACCCGTCTCGTCGCCGGGTCCTCGACCTCCTGGTCAGTAATGCTGATGTCAGTGCCAGCTGGTTGGCCGGCCGGGTGCCGTTCTCCCGCCAAGCCGTCTCCAAACATCTGGTCGTGCTCGAACATGCTGGGCTGATCAGCCGGCGCAAACAGGGTCGGGAGGTTCTCTACCAGGTGGAAGCCGACCGTCTCGACCAGGCAACTCAGGCCATGGCTGACCTCGCTGCGCAGTGGGACCGGCGGCTCGGCACGATCAAACGGCTTGCCGAGGCAGCGCAGGCAGAAGCCAAAAGGAAGCGAAGGCACTAGTCCGAACAATATGAGGAGACCGCCATGAAACATGAATCAGCTTGTATTGGCGTGACCCAGCGTGCCGATCATTGGCATAACCGCCGCCGAACTGAACGGCGATCAGGGACGGGTTGGCCGTTGAGATGACATCGGTTATATGTGATGGGCTTTTGCCCATGAGCATCGAGCGTTGGCCCAACGAAGACGAGATGGTCGCCGAGCTTTACGGTGGTGTTTGGGCTGATCCCGAGAGCTGGGCCAAGCGATGCCACCCTGACGGATGCGTCGTCTGCACTTCCGGGCGGCCCTACGGGATCATCGGCGAGCTCGGTTACAGCTGGATCACAACCGACCCCGAAGTCGCCGTCTTCGGCTACGTGTGTGTCATCTCCAAGTTGCACGCCGTGGAGCCGTTCGATCTACCCACCGCCGACCAGGCCACCTTTTGGCGTGAGGCGATGGCCGTCGCGAGGGCTCTTAGCCAGAGGTTGCGTCCAATCAAGATGAACTACGAGATCCACGGCAACACCTTGCCGCACCTGCACATGCACCTGCTTCCACGCCAACCAGACGATGCCTTCGTCGGTCGTCCGATCGACCTGAAGGAGTTCCACCACCGCTACACCGAGTCCGACCTCGAGATACTCAAGGCTGCTGTCCGCTCGGCCGCCTTCGACGAGGCATTGCTCCGGGGACGCTCGCCGCCTGCCTCAACATCCCAGCGATAGGACCAGGAGGTTCGTGTCCTCAAAGGCCTTGGGGGACGGCAGGTGAAGCCGTTAAGTGCTCGGTCAGCAGCTCAAGGGAGCTGTGCAGTTGGGCGAAGCGCCGCGGCCCCAGGATCTCGGCAATCCGCCGCTCGGCCACCCCGGCCTCGGCGTAGATTGTCTGCCCGAGTCGCCGTCCTTTGGAAGTGAGTCGGATCACGCGAGCCCTTCCGTCGCCCGAATCGGGCACGCGCAACAGGTACCCGTGTCGCTCCAGGTGCCCGAGTAGGTCGTTGACTGACTGCTTCGTGATCCCCACCCGGTCTGCAAGCTTGCTCGGACGTAGTCCGTCGAGGCCCGGATAGCGCCAGAGCCCGACGTGGGCGGCGTTCAGATCGTCGTATCCCGCCGCAACGACGCCTTCATACAGCTGATCACGGACCCACTGCCAAACGACACGGAGCATGGCGCCTACGTACGGGCTGGGCTCGTCGTTCGGGTTGTCGAAGGAGTCGCTTGACATAGTCGTAAGGTTACCATACGATAGAACTCGTAAGGGTTCCTGACTATTCGATCCAGGACAGTTTCTACTAGGAGGTGACCGAAGTGACGGCAGCAGTGGTTGACTCCCCCGAGGCCGAGCAGGCGAAGGCGTGGTGGTTCCTCGACACCTTGGTCGTTGAGCACCGTTGCGCACCGGGAATGGACACGGTCGTTCTCGAGATGACTTTGCCGGTCGGCTCTGCACCCCCGCTCCACGTGCACGACGACCTCGATGACACCTGGTACATCCTCGAAGGCCAGATGGTCGTGCGCTGTGGTGAGGATGAGCTAGTCGCCGGACCTGGGCACTGGGTCTCCATGCCCCGCGGCGTGCCGCACACGTTTCGGGTGGTCGGTGACCGCGAGGCGCGGATCCTGCTTGTGCACGACAACGCCAGCTTCCGTGATCTCATCCGCGACATCAGCACCCCAGCCACGGCGCGTCTCGTGCCGAGCCACCCAACGTACCCGCCTATGGACGAACTGGCGCGCATCGCTGCGTCCCATGACCTCAGACCGATCGGGCCCCCCATGAGCATCGAAGCCAGCGACACGATCCTGGCCGCGGGCTGAATAGGTGACGCGAAGCGGAGTAGGCAGCCTCGTAAAGGTCCAAGCCCTGAGTCACGTCGTGCTCAAGGTCCGAGAGCTGCAGCGCTCAGAGGACTTCTACGTGGGCCTATTGGGTATGCAGGTCATCTCGCGGATCTCGGAGCCGCCCATGGCCTTCTTCAACTTCGGGAACGAAGGGAACCATCACGACTTCGCGCTGATGGAACTCGGTTGCAGTGCCTCATCGCGAGACGAAGATTCGACCGGGCTTGCTCACGTGGCGTTCAAGATCGGAAGCTCCGACGAGGAGCTCGCTCTCGCAAGGAGGATGCTCCATGGCTCGCGGACCCCGGTTCTCTACGAAGCGGAGCGGGGCTTCGCGACGAGCGTGCACGTGCTAGATCCAGACGGGAACGAGATCGAGCTGTACGTGGACAAAGCTGACGCTTGACCACGGATCCCCTAGTGCCTGGTTGAGACTTGTTGACTCACCACTCGACGCCGGTGGAGACACAGAACTCGTTGTTCTCAGGATCTGCCATCGTTACCCAGCGAGTCGGCCCGAAGCTCCGGACGCCATCGTGGAGTCGCCGTGCGCCGAGCGCCTCCAGCCGCTCGACCTCGACCTCGACATCCTCGGTGACGATGTCCACATGCATGCGGTTCTTCCCGGCCTTCGGCTCGGGTACCCGCTGGAGAAGGAGCGGGGAAGCATTCACGTCCTGGGGCACAAGGACCGCCAAGGATGGCTCTGAGTAGTGCACGCGGTAGCCAAGCGCCTCCCGCCAGAACCCCATCAGCTTCTCCGGGTCGGAACAGTCGAGGACCACCTCCAGCGTTACGTTTCGGCCCATGCCCTTCCTCCTCACGGAGCCACCGTCACCACAAGGCTTTGTGTAACCGAGATCTTCCCGGAGCGCCAGGCCGGGAGCGGGGATCCAAACCCCCCTCCGTCTGTGGCGGCTGGAACTGTCAACGTCCCCAGACCAGGCGGTGGTGTCCGGTTATTTCGGCGATCTGCGTTTGGAGAGGTGTCCCATAACCCTCTCGCCAGTGCGGGCCGAGGGGTGACCCAGGGGGCCGTTCGGGGATAGGAGTAACACACCCAGTAAGGGAAGGACTACCACGAGAAGTTCGAGGGTCGCGGCCAGGGCGGACGCAGCCGACGACGGGGGGAGCCGTCAGGATTGTTGGGCTGACGACCGAGCGTGGACGGTGTCGTGGATGAGCATGAACCGCATCGACCACAACCCGGGTCGTGGCTCGGGAAGCTCGTGCCGGGCCCAGAGGAACCCGGTCAACGTGAGGACGACGACGGTGAGCCAGATGATCAGCCCGGCGGCCAAGACCCACGGCGTGCCTCCCGACAACAGCACGATGAGCCCCGCGATTGCGACGGCCAGCCCGACGTACCCCACTCGAAGGGACCAGACGGACATCCTCCAGTATCCGTTGTACTGCAGCTCCGGCGGCTCGTCCATGCCAGGGATTGTGCGGCAGGACGGAGCGGCCCGCAAGGGTCGGACGACGCTCTTCTTCGTCCAAGCCCCGGACCAGCCAGCGCGTGGGCCGTCGAGGTCTGCCGAACTGCCCCGGTGCGAGCCGATTGTCTGGCCGACCCCCGGTCGTGGGAGCAGTGGCACAGGTTCATGAAACCTGGGCCGGACTCACGGCGGCTGAGCGGCAGGACTGGGATTAGCACCCACTAACGAAGGAACTAACAGCTGGTGTCGGCGTGACCTCACTGCCGGTCTCTGGCACTCGATAATCGCCGCCGAACCGGCATTAGCGGACAGTCATCGCACCGTTGGCTCGAGTGTTATGGGCGACCTTCGGCCCGCGCTGGCCGTGCGAGAACCGTCGATGGTGCGGATCGGTGGCCCGGATTGATTCTTCGTTTCGCTGCTCTCAGATCCGATAAGTCAGAAGGGCCCGACCCGAGCGACCGGCCTCGCACCGAACAAGCTCGAGCGTTTGTCGATGCCTGGCGCCCGCAAATGGCGCTTTACCACCGCCCAGAACGATCGGGTGAACGATCAGCCTGAGTTCGTCTATCAAGCCCTCGTTCAACAGGCTCGATACGAGCGCTGAGCCCCCGATCACGTAGATGGCGCCGCCCGGCTGGTCCTTAAGAAGCCGGATCTCATTGACGTCACGTATGAGGCGAGCTGTCTCCCATTTCGGTTCGTCAAGGTGGTCGATAGAACGTAGTGCGGCGTTCGCTGAGTCCACTGCGCATACTCGACTTCACCCTGCGTTGGCTCACGCCCCAACATCGCGGTGCCGCTTGCCGGATCTGCCGCGATCGACCCCCATAACTGTTCGTAGCCAGTGTACGTTCCGCCTCCGATGACGGCCGCGTCTGCGTCTGGGATCAAGGCGAGCGCGTCATTCCACGCATCCACCCAATCGACCGCCCCGTCGGCTCCCTGCATGTAGCCATCCAGCGACATCTGCAGCGCGGCAATGGCGACCCGACATTCCTTGCTCACTAGTCTCTCCTTCCACTAGGAGTTGTCATCTCGTCACCACCGGACGATTGGTGACGGCCCGCACTTCACCTCCAAGTCGTGCGGGCTGCCTAGGCACGTCGAACTCGCGTTCCGCACAGAGTCGGCGATCTCGCTGTGACGGACATGTCCCAGGATACGTAGCAGAATGTCAGAGCGTTGCCCCGAGGTGCGGTTCGGGGACCGGCGACAGCAGCGCACCGAGCCTGCCCGCGGCCGTTGACCGGGCCATCTTCCAGGCCGAACTGGACAGGCTGCGGGTTCGGGAGAGGGCACACACCCGGGAAGGTGACGTGATCGCCGCGGCCCGACGACGCCTACCCATGGTCGAGGTGGACGCCGATCTTGCGCTGACCGGGGTCAACGGGCCGCTCACCCTGCTCGAAGCGGCGCCGACAGCTCATCGCCTACTACTTCATGTGGCGCACCGGCCACCCCCCTCGGCCGAGCAGTGCGAAGGCTGCACGTGGGTCACCACCCAGGTCGAGGAGCTGTCCCACCTGCATTCTCGCGACATCACCTACTCCGTCTTCTGCCAGGGCCCCTACGACGAAAGCGTCCGCTACCACGACTTCATGGGCTGGGACATGCCGTGGTACTCAGCACCGGCCTCCCTCGACGCCCTCCTCGTCGGGCGCCGAATCGGCAGGATGCACATCGTGTGCTACCTGCGGGTAGGCGACCGCGTCTGCGAAACATATTGGACGACCCTGCGGGGCGTCGAGGAAATGGACTACAGCTATGCGCTGATGGATCTCACGGTGTACGGACGCCAGGAGCCGTGGGAGGACTCACCCCCCGGCTGGCCACAACAGTGCACCTACACGCGGACTAGCAGCGGCTCGCCCACTTGGCAGCCAGTCAACGCCGGGCGAAGCGTCCGCCGACCCCGCAAGGGCACCGCCAGATGCTGCTACTCGTCGCTGCGCTCGCTAGTCATCCGCTACCGGATTGAAGCATCCGATCCTTCCAGTCGCTGCTTCAGCCGCCGGAGATTCGCCGGCATCTCCTTGCCTGCCTGGGGACGAACGACGAGGGGGACGATGAGCTTGCCGATACCGTGCCCTTCGAAGTCGACGTCGATGGAGACCTTCGAGCGCCGTCCGGCAGCGAGGCCCTCGACGGTGACGTCCACGATGGCCCGGATCGGCCCGTCGATCCCGCGGACGCCCCAGGTACATGGTGGATCGACGTGGGTGACCTCGGAGATGACCACACGCTGGGCGAAACCGATCCGCCGGGTCATGAGGCACCGGGCGCCGACAACCGGAGCGCCGCCTGTCTCCATGTGCCCGGCCACGACGCCGTTCTGCCACTCGGCGAACCGAGTCGGGTCGGTGACGTAGGCGAACACCTCGTCCGGCCGGCGGTCAACCTCCACGGTCGACGTCGGCACCTCAGCCCTCCTCCGAGAACAGGGCAGCGAAGCCCCGCAGGTACAGCGGCCAGCCCTGGTCGCCGTCCACGCCTTCTCGAACCCCCTGCCATCCCTCACCGTGGCGGTCCAGGTGGCGGTGTTCGAGCTCAACCCTGGTGCGCTCGGGGCCCTCGACGATGAAGCGCACCTCCACCTCGCTCGTCTTGTCGGGGTCGGTCTCGATCTGCCAGGTCGGGCCGATATCCCAGCTGATGACCACTCGGTGGGGCGGCTCGTAGGCGAGGACCCGGGCCCAGCGGCACTCGCTGCCGTCCACCCCTCGGTCGTAGAGGTGGCCGCCCACCCGCGGCTCGAACACCGTCTCGGCGATCTCGGCTCCGAGCAGGTTGTGCTCGGGCGGCTTGAACCGGCCGAAGTCCTCGGTGAACACCCGGAACGCCTTCTCGATCGGCGGCGTCCACCACGACCGAGTGGCGCACGGACGTCGCTGCGGATTGTTGGCTCATCACTCTCCTCCTCGTTGTGTTGTTCGACGGTCGTCTTGTAGGCGGCCAAGGCTTTCTCCCAGAACCGGTCGAGGTGAGCACGCAGCGCGGCCAGGGCATCGGGATCGACCCGGTAGATGCGGCGGTTGCCGGCCGGCTCGTCGATCACCAGCCCCGCGTCCTTGAGGATCCGCAGGTGCTGCGAGACGGCAGGCCGGCTCACCGGAAGTTCCCTCGCCAGATCGACGACAGCGACGCGGACGCTCGACCAGTTGTTCGACGATTGCCAACCGGGTCGGATCGCCCAGCGCCAACAATGCCGCGATTGGTAAGCCATAACTAACCGTCACTCTACACTTACCATCTCGTCGGGACAATACCCCCGCCGCCCCATATCGTGCCCAACCCAAACCGGCGTGGGACTTCTCCCCACGGTGGCGATCGGGCTCTGACCCCGAACGTCTTTCATGTCCATGAGAGCGTCCTAGCGGTACCGAGCGCAGGGGTGCGTGACCGGATCAAATCAGTCGAAAAAGGACTTCAACTCCGAGACGGGGACGTCCTTGGGCACGTCATGCCCGCAGCCTTCGAGGATTCGCACTTCCCCATCGGGAGCGGCAGCTGCCATGGCGTTCGCCACGCCGACGGCCCACGGTCCGGCACTGCCTGCCGTGGCGAGCAATGGATGGCGATCACAGAAGGCTCCGACCACCACCATGACGGCTGGACCAGGTCCTGTTCGATCAAAGGCGATGCTCGTTCCGTCGCCTGAGCTGATGCTATTCATCGGGTTCCTCCCGTCGTGAATTTGTGGGCGAACTCACCTTTGACCCGCCCTACCGGGAGTTTGCGGCCGCAGTAGACGAGCAGCAGGTCTTGGACTGAACCATGCAGCGGGGTCCCCGAGCCGATGGTCCAGTCACAATCGTCGGCGCGGAGATCGGTGCCATCGAGGTCGGTTCCGAAGGGGTTCCTTGCCCTCCCGGTGACCTGGTCAATGGAGAGCTGCAGATACCGGTGCGGGATATGAAGCTCCAGTCCAAGAGGCGTTGCAATATCCAGGCCGTGGATGACGTCGTGGCAAAGGGCGCCCTGAAACCCGCCGCCGGGCGGCTTCCAGGGATTGTGCAAGTTGTCCCGGAGGGCTGCCAGCTGCTCTTCGATGGACAGCGCGGCTCCATCGCGCTTGGCGATTCGGTCGGCCATCCGGTTGAACCGTCCCATCGATTTGAGCAGCTCGAGGGCGATCCGGCTTCCCGTGTAGCGGAAGGGCATCGTTTGGTGTGCGACCACTTCGCGTACTCTCCACCCGTCGCACAGGGTCGGGAGCTCCCACTGGGCTGCTGGCAGAGCTGTGAGCATCGACAGCTCTTGTGCGCGGACTTCGGCTATCGCGCTCAATAGGTCGGCTTCCGACATCGAGTTGGACGCGGGCACGCCGCGGGAGTCTGCGCGTTCCAACGGAATCGGTCGCGACGGGCTGGTTGTCATGATTGGCTCCTGTCTGCAAGCTGGTCGAGGTAGTTGGCGAACTTGTCGAGTGAGGTCTCGAAGCCACTCTGGTTCTCGGGGAGCCGTACGGGGGCTGGGACGTTCGTCTGGTGGATCTGGAGCTCGGTTCTCCCGTCGGGAAGACTCGTCAGGTTGACGTATACCGTCATGCCGGTGTGGTCTTCGCGCCACACCAGTCGGTCGGGCTCCTCGACCTCCAGGAAGACCGAGTGCGTGGCGTAGGTGCTGCCGTCAGCCTCACTGACGATGAGGGTCTCGAAGATCCCACCGGGGCGTGGGTCGATGCGGATGTGCTCGACCGGGGTGCTGGAGCCGAGAGGCGCCCAGAAGTGGGTCAAGTGCTGGGGCTGGGTCATGCACTGAAAGACGAGTTCCCTTGGGGCGGCGAACACCCGTGTGAAGTGCAGGTCACCGTCATCAGGGGTCGGTTGACCGCTCAGCATGTTCATGCTCCCTCTCCTGGCTTTTCCCGTTGGATCTCTTCGAGATGGCGGTCGAGCTTGTCGAAGCGTTCCGTCCAAAGGCGACGATGCTCTTCGATCCAGTCGCTGGCGCCGTCAAGAGCCGCCCGCTCCAGGTGGCAGGGACGGAACTGTGCATTCCGGCTCTTGGAGATCAGGCCGCTCGCTTCGAGCACCTTGAGATGCTTGGAGATGGCTGGAAGCGTCATGGAGAACGGCGCCGCGAGCTCAGACACGGTCGCGTCTCCGCGGGCCAAGTGGCTCAGGATGGCGCGCCTGGTGGGATCGGCAAGAGCGGCGAAGGTGCCGTCAAGGCGGTCGGCGGTCAGCAGCATGGCTGGCTCCTCATGCCCTTACTGTACTTACTAGTTAATTAACTGTCAAGTACAGTACACCCAACGAGCCCGCCCCCTCATGGCTGCGCAGACAGGTAGACGTGCACGGAATGGCCGGCCGACGTGGGTCGGGCCTCGGTCGGGACGCTGCAGGCCCTGGCCCTCGATCCTCGAACTCCTCGCCCGGCGACGGAGTGTCGATTTCGGCCTGATCCGTTCGTGTAGGGGGGTGAGAGGCCGGCCCGGTCTCCAGGAATCCCAGGCGGGGCATCCTGGTGGCGCCGCTGAGACCGAAAGGACAGGAGATGGGAAAGGTAATCGTGATGAACGGGGTGACGCTTGACGGCGTGATGCAGGGACCGGGCCGCCCGGACGAGGACACGCGGGATGGGTTTGAGCGCGGCGGCTGGGCGATCCCGTACAGCGACGAGACGATGGTCGCCAAGATGGGCGAGCAGATGGGCGGGGACCGCGCGTTTCTCTTCGGGCGGCGCACCTACGAACAACTGCTGGCCTCGTGGAACGCCCGGGGCGGCCCGTTCAAGGACGCACTCAACACCACTCGCAAGTACGTCGCCTCGAGTAACCCCGCGGCGAAGCTCGGCTGGCCGAACTCGACTCTGCTGTACGGGGACGTTCCGGCCGCCGTGGCGGACCTCAAGGAGAGCTCGGACGCGAATCTCGTAATCATGGGTAGCGGCGTGCTGATCGGTACCCTGATGGCCGCCGATGTGATCGACAAGTACCTGCTGACGATGGCTCCTCTGGTGCTGGGCACCGGACGGCGGCTGTTTGCGGGCGGCACGCAAGCATCGCTGCAGCTGGTCGACAGCAGCACGACGAGCACGGGCGTGTTGATCGCCACGTACGAGCGTGCCCGGGCATAGGAGACCAAGATGAGCCGCTCCGGCCGGGCTCGGGCGGACGTCCAGCGCTCGGCAAGAGTTGGAGTTGCGCACGAAAGGAGTGACCATGAAGCAGTACCTACTCAGCGTCTACCAGCCCGACGGTGACCCCCCACCGGCAGACGTGCTTGCGGAGATCATGCACGATGTACGTGCGGTGGATGAGGAGCTGCACTCAGCGGGCGCGTGGGTGTTCTCAGGTGGTCTCCACGCGCCGAGCACGGCAACGGTGGTTCATCCTCGCAGGGAGGCGATGCCGATGACCGACGGGCCGTATGTGGAAGGCAAAGAGCACATCGGCGGTTTGACCATCATCAAGGCAGCGAACCTCGATGAGGCACTCGAGTGGGGTCGCAAGCTCGCGCGGGCGACGACGCTCCCGATCGAGGTGCGCCCGTTCCAAGGCGACCTACAGGACTAACGGCCTCGTGTCGGCCGTCTCGCATTCGGAGATAGAACATGTGTTCCGTGAACAGTACGGCCGCACCGTGGCCGTACTGGTCCGCGTGTTCGGCGACATTGACCTGGCCGAGGAAGCGGTCCAAGATGCATTCACCACGGCGATGGCGAACTGGCCCGACAGCGGGCTGCCACCGGCGCCGGCGGGCTGGATCATCACCACCGCGCGCAATCGAGCGATCGACCGTTTGCGCCGCGAGTCGTCCCGTGACGACCGCCACGCCCAGGCGGTGTTGCTCAGGGCTCGCGACGAGCCGCCCGAGGAGAGCCCAGTGCCGGACGATCGTCTCCGCCTGATTTTTACCTGCTGCCACCCCTCGCTTGACCGAGCCGCTCAGGTGGCACTCACGTTGCGACTGCTCGGTGGACTGAGCACGCCCGAGATCGCAAGGGCGTTTTTGGTCTCCGAGTCGACGATGGCCCAGCGACTGGTGCGCGCCAAGAGAAAGATCCGCGACGCGCGGATCCCCTACCAGGTCCCCAAACAGGTAGACCTGCCCGAGCGCCTGGCATCGGTTCTTGCCGTCATCTATCTGATCTTCAATGAGGGCTATGCCGCCAGCTCGGGTGAACGGTTGATCCGGCGGGAGCTGACCATGGAGGCGATCCGGCTCGGCCGGGTGCTGATCGAGCTGATGCCGGACGAGCCCGAAACGTTCGGCCTGCTGGCACTGATGCTGCTCGAACAGGCACGCATCGAAGCGCGTAGCACTCCCGAAGGCACGCTCGTTCCCTTGCCCGAGCAGGATCGCACGCCGCTGGAACAGCCAGTTGATCCAGGAGGGACAAGAGCTTGTCCGCCGATGCCTACGGCGAAATCAGCCTGGGCCCTACCAAATCCAAGCCGCCATCAATGCCGTCCACAGCGACGCACCCAGCGCCGCGCTGACCGATTGGACCCAGATTCTCGCACTCTACGACCAGCTCCTCGCGGTTACCTCAAACCCGATCGTCGCCCTCAACCGCGCCGTCGTGGTCGCCGAGATCGACGGCCCACAACCGGCCCTCGGCCTGATCGACGAGCTGTCCCTCGAGCACTACTACATCTTCCACGCCATCCGCGCCGATCTCCTCCGTCGCCTCGGCGACGCAGACCAAGCCGAAGCCGCCTACCGCGCCGCGATCGAAGCCACCGACAACGCCGCCGAGATCGCATTCATGAACGAGCGAATCTCAGCGGTCAGAAATGCCAGGTCATAAGAACACAAAACTCGGGCGGTGCTCGCCAAGCGCCGAGCGGCACGCCGTCCTGGGTGGTCGTCGGTTCAAATCGGTGTCGCTGACTACGACCTCCACCTTCGGGTTCGCGCCGAAGGCTGCCCTCCCTGAGGTCCGCGGCAGTCCCCTCTTCGGGTCACCGTTCAGGGGGCTTCAGTGCTCGAGCCGTTCCGGAGCCGAATGTTCGCTTGATCGGTGCGGACGGACAAGCCTTTGCGATTGGGCTGCGCGACGCAAAGGGGTGGCAGAACCGCGGGCTCGCCCAGGAAGATCTCCCGTCGGCCCACAGATGGAGCGCCTCGGTGCCCCAGGTCGCCGGGTCGAGGGTCACGAACACCCAGGCTTCGGCGGTGATCGGGCTCGCCCTGACCCGCTACCGTGGCCATGTGAGCAGCGCGCGAGTACCCGGTGGGGTGGTGCACAAGCTTCCAGGAGACCTGCGCAAGGCGCTGAGCGCCAACCCCACGGCACTCGATGCCTGGAAGGACATCACACCTCTGGCCCGCAACGAGTTCATCTGCTGGGTCGAAGAAGCGAAGCAGGAGATGACCCGGGAACGTCGCATTCGCCGGACCGAGGAGGAGCTCGAGGAAGGCCAGCGTCGGCCTTGCTGCTGGCCAGGGTGCAAGCACCGCGAACGCACCGGCAGATAGCAGGCAGCTGCGTGAGCTGTTCTAGGGTGCCCACACCACATCATCGTTCGTCGCGTGCCAATCCCGAATATGATCACACGAAATGTTTGGGCTCTCCTTGGTGTCCGTGAGATCAGGCGGACGCCCCGACTCGGCACCGCAGGTGAAAAGTGCAAGGCTCGGAACCCGGCAGGTATAAAGAGGTGAGCGCACTCAACCAGTACTGACGGAGGTGGGCGCCGATGAACATCCAGTTCGTAGCGAGTATCGCCCCGATCGTGCGAGATACTGACGCAGCTCGCTCGTTCTACCGGGACGCCCTGGGCCTGTCCTTCGAGGGCGAAGAGGGCAGTTACACGTTCACCCACGAACTCGAAGGCACGAAACACTTTGGGCTGTGGCCGCTGTCAGAAGCGGCGAACGCCTGTTTCGGCACCACCGAATGGCCCGCCGACATCCCGGTCCCCCAGGCCAGCATCGAGTTCGAGGTCTCTGACGTCGCCGCTGCAGCTGGCGAACTCAGGGCCAAGGGCTATCACCTCATCCACGAGGCCCGAACCGAGCCGTGGTCCCAGATCACCGCCCGGCTGTTGAGCCCCGAGGGCCTGCTCGTCGCCGTCTGCTATACGCCGTTGTTCCATGACGCACCCAACAGCTGAACCTCCTCCCTTATCGACCAGTTCCTCCCGGAGAGGGTCGACGACGACATACACCGGGGTGAATCGCCACCCCGGCAACCACAAGACCATTCATGGCGCTATGCGAGTGCGGGCTCGTACCAACGATGAACGGGCAAGAGGAATGCAGAGGAGTACAGAAGCGGGTTGCGGGTTCAGATCGCCGGTAACCACGCCCCGGAGCGCGCTTATGGCGTCGCTTTGGTCGTTGTGACTTGCATCGATACCGGCAGTGGCCCAGGTGCCTCGGTCCGGTTTACGCGTGACTGCGAGCGGCCGTCACCTTTGGTGCCACTCTGGCTCTCGATTGAAAGGTGGTTCCCCGTACGGGGATGGTTCCTCCGACGCCAACGTCCCTCGGAGCGAAGTCCAGGCCTTGTGGGTGTCGGCATTCTCGTCATGGCTTGCCCGCAGTTGGGTGGTGAAGGCGGCAAGATCGGAAAGCGCCCATGTGAGCCGAAAGAGCGTAACCGCGTCCGGATCGACCAATTTACCGGTCAGCTCTCGGTAGGTGGCCCAGGCTGAACCCGTGCCGTCGCTGAGCATCCACAGGTCGCGCTCCGGACGGTCGAGAGCAACGGTGTCCCAATCTACGAGCGCGATGCCGTCTCGGGTCCGGATCAGGTTGCCCGGATGTGGCTCACCGTGGGTGACAACGCGTTCGCTGGATGAATGGCTCAGCCGCGATGCCAGCCCGTCAAAAGTGGCCAGCCAACCAGCTACATCCTCCGCATGGCTCGCCAATTCCCGGCGGGTCGGCTCGGAAAACGGACCGCCGTTCCAGCGTTTGGCGAGCTCGCCGAGTGCTGCCTCAAGCTGCAGACGGCCCGGAACCTCAATGGCGCGTTGAGGAGCAGCATCAGCCGCCCTGGTGCTTTGATGCAACTCCGCGAGTAGCCCGATCAGGCTGGCCCGCTCGGTGGCAACGATCGGCTCACCCCATAGCCCGGGCTTGCCGTCAACGAACGGAAACAAGGCCAACGTGTAGCGAGGACTGAGAGCGACCGCAGCCTGACCGGAGATCGTAGGTACGGGGGCGATCACGAAGCCCAAACCGGCCGATCGTTGAAGCGCCGTGGCCGCCTGGTAAGCAGCTTGCAGCCCGGCGAGAGCGGTCGCTCGATCCGAGCCGAGCCACGGCTTGGTATCGAGGTCGTCGCATGTCACAAACCACCGCTGCCCATCCTCAGCGCGTGCGATCCAGTGATAGGCGCCGCCACCCTCGGGGAGATAGTCCAGTTGAGTGATAGGCAGCCTCCAGTGGCCACTGAGGGCCTCAGCGATTGCCTCAGCCTGAATGCCATGGGGAACGGTCCTCACAAAGGCCACTGTCGCATGCCCGCAGCGTGAAGGCGGCCATTTCAAGATGACCGGGATCTCGCTGCCGAACACCTGAGCGCGTGGGATGAGAACCTGCCGGGTATGTGCACGAGGTCCTCGCCCTGGCCTCGGGAAATCTCCAACAGCAGGCGGGGGTCCAGAACAAGCCAAGAACGCGCCGGTTCGTTGAGACGACATCGAGTCCTCCCTCGTCTGCACCAGCGGCCAGGTCAGACAAGGACGGAGCCACCAGCGACGTCCAGGGTGACTCCGCTGATCCACGCCGACCGGCCCGACGCGAGGTACAGAGCCGCTTGGGCCACATCGTCGGGCACGCCGAGACGCTGGATGGGATGGGCCAGGCGGAGCTGCTCTTGGACCTCCAGAGGGATCTGCTGCTGGTTGCGCTCGGTGAGGATGGTTTCGGGGGCGATGCAGTTGGCGCGCACTCCGGCCGGTCCGGCTTGGAGGGCGAGCTCCTTGGTGAGAAGTTCGATACCGGCCTTGGCGGCGGCGTAGGCGATGGGAGATTGAGCGGTGGGGCGACGAGCGGCAGCTGACGACATGGTGATGATAGTGCCCTGGCCACGTTGCTTCATGCCGGGAAGGAACGCTTTGATGGTGAGGAAGGTGGCGGTGAGGTTGGTGTCGACGGACTCCCGCCACTCGGCCTCATTGAGCTGTTCGAGTGGGCCAGGCGGCACCGTGCTGCCACCAGCGTTGGCAACCACGATGTCAACTGGACCCAGCCGCTGTTCGATCACCTCTCGCATGGCCTCCACTTGGTCGTATCGGGTCAGGTCGCATCTAGTAGCCAGCGCCTGCCCGCCCGCCTCCTCGATCTGGGTGGTGACGGCCGCCACAGCGTCAGGGTCGCGACCGTGGACCGCCACAGCGGCGCCTTCGGTCGCGAAGAGCTTGGCGATGGCGGCACCTATGCCGCGCGAGCTTCCGGTCACTAGCGCGCTACGGCCTTGCAGATCTCCCACTGTCTTTCCTCCTGCTCGTTTCGTTGCGTGTCGTGGTCGTGGGCGTTCGTCAAACCTGGTTGACCTCGAGTGTCATGACTCCTCCTTGGTGTTCGAAGGCAGTGAGTCGGTCACTGTGGATCCACCTAGCAGGTGGGTGGAGGGCTGGCCACGATGGGCAGCGGGGGCGCCCCGGGGGTTCCCGCGATGAAGCTCATGTGGATGCCGACCATCAGCCAACGCTCGGCTTGGCGCACGACGGCAAGGGTCACCCGAACTGCCTCGAAGGGGAGCGAGCTGCCCTGTAGGGTGCCTCGTCCCACCTGGCGGGCCGTAATCACTGCGGCCTCGCCGTAGCGGCGTGACTGGATCTCCTCGAGCTCGAAGCTCTCATACGCGAGGCCGCCGGCGAAGCGAGCCAACCACGCACCCTTGGGGAGGACAAACCCGAGAGGGCCCACACCCAGGAAATCGTCAGTGAGGAGCCCTTCGAGGCAGCTGGTGTCGCCAAGACTTTCGGCGTCGGTCCACTCGGCGAGGAAATCGTCGATCGCCTGGTTCATGGGAACACCAGCGCCAGCCAGCGACGGGACGGCCCCGAATCCTCCGACCGGACCAGCTGGGGTCTCTCTTCAAGAAGTGTGCTCACACCGATCTACCTTAGGCCGCTGAGACTTTGATGTCAAAGGGTTTGATCTCGATGGCTGCCCGGCTAGGATGGCGCCATGCCACCAGCCCGCCCCCCCATCGGCCTGCATCTGACCCACGCGGCGCGGACTGTCAGCCGGGCCTTCGACGATGCCCTGGCCGACGCCAGAGGATCACTGCCCGTATGGCTGGTGCTTCTCAACCTCAAGGCGAACCCTCGTGGCTCCCAGCGGGAGATCGCCGAGGCGATAGGGGTCACCGAGGCGACCCTCACCCACCACCTCAACAGCATGGACGCCGACGGGCTCATCACTCGCCGCAGGGATCCGACCAACCGGCGGGTCCACTTGCTGGAGCTGACAGATGGCGGCGAATCGGCGTTCACCCGGCTGCGCAGCGCGGCGGTCGCTTTTGACCGCCGACTGCGGCGCGGGGTGAACGACGAGGAGGTTGGACAGCTGCAGGGCCTGCTCGACCGGCTCGCCGCCAACGTTGGCACCGAGCTGGACCGCACCCCACCATGGGCCGGCCTGGTCGAAACCGCGTAGCGCTCGTGAAGCTGTGCGCTACGGCTTTCGCATTGTCGGTGCCATCCTCTCGACGATGACGCGTCACAGGCGGCGCTTCTATTTCGTCTGACAAGGGAATGATGAGACGCAAGGAGCAGTCATGAAGGTCTTCGTAGCCGGCGCAACAGGTGTTCTCGGCAGAGCGCTCGTCCCTCTCCTCGTGGCGCAAGGCCACGAGGTGGTCGGGATGACCAGGAGCTCATCGAAGCAGGACCTGGTGCACAGCCTGGGGGCGCGCCCGGTCGTGGCCGACGCTCTCGACCCCGACGCGGTCGCGCAGGCGGTGGGGTCCGCCGAGCCCGAGGTGATCGTGCATCAGCTCACGGCGCTGTCCGGAAAGATGTCCGTGAGGGACATGCGGCACCCCGAGCGCTCCCCCTTGGCGACCATGACCAACCGACTGCGTACCGAGGCGACGGACCATCTCCTGGCCGCCGGCCGCGCCGTGGGGGCACGGCGCTTCGTGGCGCAGAGCTTCGCGGCTTTTCGATGGGCCCGCACAGGCGGTCCGGTGCAGACCGAGGCCGATCCCCTCGATTCCAACCCGCCGGCCGCGCTGCGGGTTCCGCTGGTGGGCATCCTCCATGTGGAGCGGGCGGTGACGACTATCGAGTGGGGCGAGGGTCTCGTGTTGCGCTATGGCGGTTTTTACGGTCCAGGGACGGCGATCAGCCGGGCTCCGGATGCGGCGATGGCGGCGCTGGTCCGCAAGCGTCGGTTCCCGATCGTCGGCGACGGTGGTGGCGTCTGGTCGCACGTCCACATCGACGACGCCGCGGCCGCGACCGTCGCCGCTGTCGACCATGGCCAGCCGGGTATCTACAACATTGTCGACGACGAGCCCGCGCCGATTCGTGAGTGGCTGCCGGTGCTGGCGAGCGCGCTGGATGCCAAGCCACCGAGGCGTATCCCACGCTGGCTGGGGCGGCTGGCAGCCGGTGAGGCGGCAACGCTCATGATGACCGACGGGCGGGGTGCCTCGAACGCGAAGGCCAAGCGCGAGCTCGGCTGGCAGCCGCACTATGCGAGCTGGCGGCTGGGCTTCGCGCAGGGACTCGGCTGAGCCATGACCGAGAAGGAGTTCGACGAGCTTCGCCCATCGGCGTTTGCCATCGCCTACCGGATGCTGAGCACGTGACCGAGGCGGAGGACGTGGCGGCAGGAGGGGTTCCTCCGGCTGTACCGGGTGCGCGAGGGCGGCGAGCGGTTCGAGTCGCCTCGCTCGTACCGGTCGACGGTGGTCTCACGGCTCGCTCGACCATTGCTCCCGTCCCCATATGGAGGAGGCCTCCGACCGACCTCTCGGGGTGGGTTCAACCGATGTTGTGCGGACCGCCCTCGACCGAAGCAACCGGACAGTCGGCGATCGGTGCCGGAAGGCGCGCCGGTCGACTCGAATATGCGATCCTCGGCGCCGTCCACGACGAGCACGGGAACGTCAGTCTTCGGCAGGTCGGCGGCGGCAGTCGGTCAGCCAGCTGTCGACGCACGCGTCGGTGGCGAGGAGTGACCAGCCGGCCGCCACATTGAAGCACGTCTGCCATGCCGGGTCGCTGATCCAGGTGCCACGGAGGACATCGAGGTTGTACAAAATTCTTGAGGATCTCCTTTCCCGGGTTCCCGCTGAGCGCGGGTTCGAGTACGACGGCGCGCCGCCCCGGCCACGGCACCAGCCACGGCCGGGGTGAGCGCGACATCGGTCACGCCGGCAGATCACTCCCGGCCTGCTCCGCCAACATGTAGGAGGCATACCAGGCGGGCCAGTCCTCGTCTTCGCTCGACCGGTGGAAAAGATGCGAACGCCCCGTGCGCTTCTGGTGCTCGACATGGGCCGTCTCTGCGCGCCGAAGCGCGCTCTCCAGGTCTTCCTCGGACGAGAATGCCATTTCCGTGGGGTCGATCCGGCCTGGGAGCCGAGTGGTGACCTCCTGGACGAGCCACAAATTGCCGTCGGGATCGTTGAAGGAGAAGAAAGACCCGTAGCTGGTGCGCTCGGGGTCGGGACCGGGTTGCCGGGCCTCGGCGGGGAAACGGCGGGCCGTGCCACACGTCGCTCACGTCGATGCCAATGCCAACGAGTCCCTCGTGGGCCGCCTCGATGTCGGAGACGATCAGCCCGCCCTCGGCCGAGCCTGGCTCGGCCGTTGTGAGTCCGTTGCCGAAAGTGATCGAGGTCCCCGAGTATGGGGTGTGAACTGGACGATGCGGAGGCCGTCGAGCGGAGCGACGTCATCGTCGAACCTCCAACCCAGTCGCTCGTAGAACCTCTTGGATCGGTCGACGTCGGACACTGGGATGACCTGGATTTCGAGCTTCATGTTGACCTTGCGAACGCTCGTCTCGCCGGTGACGTTGTGTACATAGGTTGCGGTCATGGCTATCTCCTGCATTGTGTTAGGCCGGAATGGCTTCGGTTTGGGCGTTGTCCTCGAGTATCAGGGTCGCACTTCGGGCCACCCGTCGCGCCCGTAGCAGTCCCTGGTCCACGCTCTAATCCACTGGCGTCACACGCTCCAGCTGTACTTCCTGTGCGCGCACCCGTCCCTGACACCGCCTTCGGACGTCGCGGACGCTGCGCGCGGTCGGCGGCCTGACCACGCGTCAGATCGCCCAGGCCTACCTCGTGCCCGAAGCGACCATGGCCCAGCGCATCAGTAGGGCCAAGCGGACCGTCTCCGGCGTCCCGTTCAACCAGCCCGGTGACGTCGCCACATTGCTGCGCGTGCTCTACCTGCTCTTCAACGAGGGCTACTCCGGCGACGTCGACCTCGCCGGCGAGGCGATCCGGCTCACGCGTCAGCTGGCAGCCAAGACCAACCATGAGGAGGCCGGCGCCCAACCTCCCCGAACGCGACCACCTCACGCGACAGGCCGCACGGCTCAACGCGGAGCTGCGCAGTTGAGGGGTGGGCGGCAGGCATTCACCGACCCGATAGGGGCGGTCCGCTAACCCTGTTGGCTGGCCGACCGCGTCACTTGACCGTCACGAGCCCGAAGACCCCGTGCTCTTGGCTCCTGCCCGGCGATCACCCCGAGCCGTACCGAGCGGCATGGGATGCGGGTGCATCTATTGACAGTATGTATACCCGCAGCGTATGCTCTGAGATATGAGCGTTCCCATGGCCCTCCTCGGGCTCCTCGACCGCGAACCGAGCCACGGCTATGAACTGAAGCGCGACTACGACGCGTATTTAGCTCGGGGCAGGCCGCTTCCCTTCGGCCAGGTGTACGCCACCCTCGCCCGTCTGGCGAGAGATGGGAAGGCCACTGCCGGGGGGGCTGAGCCCGGGGCCGGTCCGGACCGCAAGCGCTACACCATCACCGCGACCGGGAAGACCGAGGTCGAGGCGTGGCTGGCGGAGCCCATCCCGGCCGAGCCCTACCTCCAGACCGACCTCTTCGTGAAGATCGTGCTCTTGCTCATGCTCGGCCGCCGGGCGGAGGAGTACCTCGACGCGCAGCGGGCCGCGGATCTCCAGCGGATGCGCGAGCTCACCGAGCTCAAGCAACGGGACAGCCTCGTCGACGCCCTTCTCGCCGATCACGGTCTCTTCCACCTGGAAGCCGACCTGCGCTGGATCGACCTCACCGAAGCGCGACTGGCGGCGCTCGCCGAGGAGGTGGCGTCATGACGGTAGCCAACGGTTCCCTGATCCAAGCCGGAGGGGTGGTCATCGAGGGGCGAAATCTCGTGCTCTCCTTCGGGGAGACCCCGGCGCTCCGCGGGGCGAGTCTTGCCGTGAAGCGTGGCGAGATCGTCGCTGTGATGGGTCCCAGCGGCTCGGGCAAGTCGACGCTGCTCCACTGCCTGGCGGGCATTCTCGTTCCGGACTCCGGCGAGGTCTACTTCGACGGTCAGCGCCTCGACACGATGCGGGAGGGCGAGCGCTCCAGGCTGCGGCGTGATCGCTTCGGCTTTGTGTTCCAGTTCGGCCAGCTCGTGCCGGAGCTGACCGCCGAGGAGAACGTAGCGCTGCCGCTATTGCTCGGTGGCACGCACCGTGAGAAGGCCCTCCGCGAAGCGCGGAGCTGGTTCGAACAGCTCGAGCTCGAAGGCATGGAGCACCATCGCACCGGCGAGATGTCCGGCGGCCAATCGCAGCGCGTCGCCCTGGCGTGTGGTCTCGTCGCTCATCCCGACGTGCTGTTCGCGGACGAACCGACCGGCTCACTCGACTCGCTGAACGGAGAGATGGTCATGGGTCTGTTGACGCGCGCTGCGCGCGACCAGGGATCAACGGTGATACTCGTCACGCATGAACCCCGAGTTGCCGCTTACGCCGACCGCGAGGTGATCGTCCGTGACGGGCGCGTGACCTCGATGGAACAGGTCTCGCAATGATCCGACTCGGCCTGCGCTTGACGTTGGGAAGCGGTCGCGGTGCGGCGCTACGCATCCTCGTCACCGCGGTTGCGGTTGCCCTCGGAGTCGGTCTCCTGCTGTTCGCCCTGGCCGGCATGAACGGGCTGCACGCCCAGACCGACCGTGGTGTGTGGCTCGACACCTCAGCGCAATCGCCTACGTCGACCGCGAGCAGCTCGACGTCCGACCGGCTGTGGTGGCTGCTCAGCGTCGACCAGTTCGGCAACCAGGTGATCGAACGAGTCGACGTCGCCGCTACGGGACTAGGCGCACCGGTCCCTCCGGGGATTCCCCACCTGCCCGGAGCGGGAGAGTTCTACGCATCGCCGGCCCTCACGAACCTCCTCGCGTCCGTGCCGGCGAGCGAGCTGCGCGACCGGTTCTCCGGGCGCCAGATCGGGACCATCGGTGCAGCGGCTCTTCCGTCACCGAACTCACTGATCATCGTCATCGGCGACGAGGCACGCCAGCTCTCGCAGGCCCCTGGGGCGGTGAAGGTCCGAGGTATTCAGCACACGCCGAGCAGCTGCTTCAACTGCCAGAGCGGCGTCGGGAGCGGGGCCGTTCTGAAGTGGATCCTGGCGGGGGGAGCCGTCGCCCTGTTGTTGCCCGTGCTCATTTTGATCGCGACGGCGAGCCGGTTGTCCTCCGCTCGGCGAGAGGAGCGTTTTGCTGCGATGCGCCTCGTCGGCGCCACGCCGCGTCAGATCTCGGTGATCTCAGCGGTGGAGGCTACGGCTGCGGCTGTCGCTGGAGTGGCGATGGGGTTCGCTCTCTTCTTCCTGTTCCGACCACTGCTCATCCACGTCCCTTTCGCCGGAGCTCCGTTCGCCCAAGGCGACCTTTCGCTCCAGGGGATCGACGTCGCGCTCGTCCTGATCGGCGTCCCGATCGCCGCAATCGTGTCCGCGCGCCTCGCGCTGCGCCGCGTCCAGATATCGCCGCTCGGTGTGACTCGGCGCGCCTCGTCAGCCCCGCCGCGGGCCGGCCGGATCATCCCGCTCCTGGCCGGCATCGCCCTGCTCGCGTTCTTCGACGCCGCCGGCAAGCCGAGCAGCAACGGCGGCCAGATTCTGGTGTTGCTCGTGGGCCTCACCCTGATCTTGGTGGGGCTGTTCCTTGCCGGACCGTGGTTGACCAAGATGGGCTCTCGACTCATGACCAGCCGGTCGAATCGTCCCGCCACACTCATTGCCGGTCGCCGGCTCCTCGACAATCCGAAGGCGGCATTCCGTTCGATCAGCGGGCTCGTGCTCGCTCTCTTCGTCGCGAGCGCCGCGATCGGGGCGCTCAGCTCGATCGTCGCCGTCAGCTCTGAGAGAGGCAGCGCCGGAACCGACACCCTCGCCGACATCTTCTGCGGATTCACGAGTTCGTGTGGCGCTTCCACCGAGGTTCCTTCTGCAGGCCAGGTGGTCACGGGGCTCCGCACAACGCCGGGGGTGCGCGGCGTGACAGTGGTCCACGTAGGCCCGTCCGCCGCTCAGCAGATGAACGGGGAGGGGCTGGTTGCGTGCGACCAGCTGGCGAAGACGCCGGCGATCGGCAGGTGCGCACCGGGAGCAACGGTGGCAACGATCGGCTTCTTCCTCCAGCCGGTCACTGGGGCCCACTCGCATTCGTCATCGACGGTCTGGCCTTCCGCTCACTTGTCGGTGGCGAGCATCGCCAGTCTTCCCGCCGAGGCGGTGGTCGTGGCCACGGACGGATCGTCCAACTCCCTCGAACGAGCACGGACCGCGCTCGACCGGCTCGTTCCTTTCCGCGCAACGCCGGAGGTGGTCAAGGGGAACACGCCGGGTACCTCGCGCATCCTCACGATGGTTCAGGACATGACCGACGTGATCATCGTGGCGAGCCTGATCATCGCCGCCTGCAGCCTTGCCGTGAACATCGCAGCCGGGCTGAGCGAGCGCAAGCGCCCGTTCAGCCTGCTCAGGCTCACTGGCGTCTCGACCGGCGTCCTGCACCGCGTCGTCGCGCTGGAGAGCGCGCTGCTGCTCCTTCTCGTCGCCGCGGTGTCGATCGTGGTCGGTCTGATTTCGGCTGCGCTCTACCTAAACTTTCAGGTCGGCATAGCGTTTCGAATCCCCGGTATCGCGTACTGGGCGACCGTCCTCGGTGGACTCGCTGCGTCACTGGCGATCATCGCCTCGACCTTCCCGCTCCTGAACCGGATCACGGGACCCGAGATCGCCCGGAACGAGTGACTGCACCCCACTGAGTCTGTGCAGTCGGCACACCGTCCACGTCGATATC
>CAVTHA010000011.1:0-19156 GCA_963734435.1 uncultured Acidimicrobiales bacterium
GTGGGAAGCGGAACATAGCAGCTCCTCCTTGCCTCATCTCAGATGTCTGAGAGCGGGGCTTAGTTGCGCACAGAAGCACAAATGTTCCAAACGAGTATTTTGCACAAAAACCCTGGCCTTCACGCTGGCGAAGGAAGAGGCCAAATCGGGGATCCGGGTCAACGTGGTCGTCCCCGGTCTGTCGAACACCGACATGGGGCGGCGTTTGGTCAAAGCGGCGATGAAGGTCGATGACATCCACGACCTCGACAGCCGCTTCCCGCTCGGTCGGGTGTGCGAACCCGAGGACGTGGCCGAGGCGGTGCGGTTTCTGGTCGGCGCCGGCGGATCGAACATCACCGGCCAGCGGCTCGTGGTCGACGGCGGTGGGTTCGCCTAGTAGGCCGGCCCGTGTGCCAACTCCGATCAATGCCACGGCGGCTGGCGGCTGGCGGCCGGGACTCGGTGCTCGGACCATGGACACCTCAGTCAGGACTCCCAAGGCGCGCCCCAAAGGTCGTGGAACGCCACCTCGCGGACCGGTCGGCGCCGGGCCGGGTGTAGACCGGCACCCACCAGATGGGCGATCGGCACCAGGGCCGCCTGCGTCACGTTGTCCGGAATGCCGAGCAACTCGGCCATGGCTCGATGTTCCTCCAGATGCACGGTGGTCATAGCCGAGGCCAACCCGCGGCTTCGCAGGGCCAGCTGGAGGCTCCACACGGCCGGGAAGATGGACCCGTACCGCGTCGCCAGCCGCGCCGGAGTGCTGGCCGTGGCCGGACGGCCCATGATGCAGGCGACGACGATGACCGGGACCTCATCGAGATGCGAGGCCAGGTGCCAGGCATCCTCGAGCATGCCGCGACCGGGTCCCTCGGTTCCCTCCGGCGGACCACCTCCCGACGCCTTGCTCAGAGCCGAGCGGTAGATGTCACGAATGCGTGACTTCGTGGCCGTATCGGTCACCACGATCCACCTCCACAGCTGCAGGTCCCCGCCGGTCGGAGCCTGCAGAGCCAGCTCGAGGCAGTCGAGCACCAGGTCGAGGTCGACCGGCCGGGTGAGGTCCAGCCGTCGGCGCACGGTCCGGGTCGTCGTGAGGACCCAATCGATGGATCCGGGTTCGGCCACAGCCCGGATCAGAGGGCGGCCGGACGGCTGCCGACGATCCCGTCCGCCCGCAGCGCCGCCAGCTCCTCATCGGTCATACCCAGCGCTTTCAGCACCTCGTCGTTGTGCTGACCGAGCAGCGGCGCCGGGCGCTGGTACCACGGTGCGGATCGAGAGGAATAGCGCATCGGCCACCCGGGGAAGCGCATCGGGCCCACAATGGGATGGGTGACCTCCTCCCAGAAGGAACGGGCGTTCATCTGATCGTCCAGGTCCACGTCATAGGAGTGGATGACGGCTTCGGCCTCCACGCCGTGGGAGCGCAACGCGGAGAGCGCCTCCTTCTGGCTGAGCTGGGCGAACCAGACCTCGAGCTCACTGTCGATGCGGTCGGCGCGGTCGGCGCGCCCGCCGACGGTGTCGAGCCTCGGATCGAGCGACCAGGCCGGCGATCCGATGACCGTTCGCAGCCCCATCCACTGCTCGTCCGTGGCGACTCGGAGGGCGATCCACTGATCCGTCTCACTACAGGCGTACACACCCTGGTGGGCCAGGCCCGGAAGCCGATTTCCCTGACGAGCCATCAAGTGGCCGTACACGGACCGCTCGAGAACCTGTTCCACGGTGAGATGGGCGGCCAGGTCGATCATGGCCAACTCGATCAGCTGGCCCTGACCGGTCTGTTCCCGGTGCTCGAGGGCGCTGAGAATGGCGAATGCGGCATGCATCCCAGCCAGGGGGTCGCAGATTCCGGGAATGGTCGGAAGACGGTCGGGGTAGCCGGTGATCCAGGCAAGACCCGACACCTGCTCCATGGTCGCGGCGAATCCGGGCCGGTCGCGCCAGGGTCCGTCCAGGCCGAAGCCCGGCATCCGGAGCATGATGAGCCGAGGGTTGACCGCCACCAGGTCATCGAACGCCAGACCGAACTGATCCATCACACGCGGGGTGAAGTTCTCGACGACGACATCGGCCGTCGCGACGAGGTGAAGAGCGGCATCACGCCCCCGCCGATCTGCAAGGTTCAGCGTCACGCTCCGCTTGTTGAGGTTGGCCGACTGGAAGATTCCGCCGAGCTCGTACCACTGGTCGACCGACGCGTCGACGTGCACCGTGTAGCGCATCGGATCGGGGCGCTGGATGGACTCGATTTTCACGACGTCGGCTCCGACGGACGCCAGGTACTGCGTGCACATGGGACCGGCGAGGAAGGCGGTGAAGTCGACGACCCGCACATGGGCCAGCGGCAGTGATCCGGAACTGTCCGCCGGTTGCCGAGTGCGGAACGGCCGATGGGTCCGGAGACCATCCGGTTCCCCCGGGAGAGTCGGGGCCAGACCGTCTGCCCATCCCACCAGCGCCGGGGCCGGTTCCGGGGACTGGGGGTCAGTGATGCTCGAGCGAAACGGGGGGCGAGGATGGGGGAACCCGCCGCGGGGGTTCCGGTCGTAGAGGCCCCGGGTCACGACGTGCTCGAGGGCGGGGAAGGTCTCCCCGTTACCGATCGGCACCGTGGGGATCCGGTAGGTGGAGCCGAGCTCGACGGCCTCTTCGACGGTGTGCTGCCGTGTCCACTGCTCGATGGACGACAGTACGTCGGGGCGGCCGCGGTTCAGTTGGTTGAACAACGTGGCATCCTCGGCCAGTTCCGGGCGGCCGATCATGTCCAGGAAGGAGTGCCACTGGGCTGTGGTGATGGTGGCGAACCCGACATAGCCGTCGATGCAGGGCTCGATCCCCGGGACCATGACGAAGGTAGATCGCTGGCGCTTCCCTCCCGGCATCTTGGAGACCACCGACGGGTAGCAGATGAAAGTGACGGCGAGGCACTCGAGGGCCGACACGTCGACCAGTTCCCCTCGTCCCGACAGTCGCCGCCCCGTCAGCGCGGTTATGGCTCCGAGCGCTCCGAAGGTCCCGACCGTCCATTCAGCCAGTCCGCCACCCACCACCAGGGGCACGCGGTCGGCGTCCCCGTGGCTGTAGAGCGAACCGGCCAGGGCCTGTAGGAGAAAGTCGGAGGTCCGTTCGCCGCCACGGGGCCCGCTCAGTCCAAACGCCGAAAGGCTGACGACGACGAGCTCGGGATGGCGTTCGGCGAGGGAACGCACGTCGATCGGCGGTGCTTCACTAGCCATCCGACCTCCGAACGTGGACACGATGACAACGTCTGACGCTGCTGCCAGCCCGTCGAGGCCATGGCTCGTCGCGATGAGAGCCGGATCGGCCACCAGGGCCTGTTGGGACGAGGCCAGAAACCGGAACAGGGCGCTGTCCGGGTCCCCGTCGAGCCCCACCCCTTCCGATACCGACCAGCGGCGAAGCCGGTGGCCCTCGGGTGGCTCGACCTTGGTGACGACCGCACCGGCGTCGGCCAGGAGCTTTGCGCAGTAGGCCCCGGCGACGTCGTCGGACAGATCGAGGACCGGCAAGCCGCCGAGGCCGGGGAGTGGGCCGCCAGTCAACTCGACGTCACCGATGCGGCGGGCGCGTCCAGGGCGGCGGTGAAGGTGCGGCCACCCGTCGACACACCTGCGGAGTCGCGACGTCCGCCCTCGGCTTCGCCCGGGGAGCCATCCCGATGTTCGAGCGTTGGCAGGACCACCCCCGACCCTTCTTCTTGCCGTGGCGTCGCACCCTGGAGTGCAGGACCGCTGCCTCCGGTGCCGTGCCGGACTGGGTAGGCGAACAGTATCCTGTTACCTTGAAGTCGCAGTCAAGAGCGCCCCGGGCACTGCATGGCGCCCGGACGGGGAGGGCCGACGCCGATGGTCATGACGATTGCGCGCGACGGCGAGTTGATCGAATCGGGGCGGCACAACATCATCCCCAAGGAGCGCTACGTCTCACGGGACTTCTTCGACCTGGAGATGGAGCGGCTGTGGCCGCGCGTCTGGCAGATCGCCTGCCGCGAGGAGGAGGTGCCCCGGGTAGGTGATTTCCTCGAATACGTGATCGGCGATCAGTCCATCGTGGTGACACGGAGCGAGCCCGAGACGATCCGCGCCTTCTACAACTCCTGTCCCCATCGGGGCACCCGTCTGGCCACGGGTGTCGGCAACTTCTCCACGGGCGAGATCCGGTGCCGCTATCACGCGTGGCGGTTCGATCTCGACGGCTCCAACAAAGAGGTAGTCGACCGCTTCGATTTCCCGTCGAGCATGACCGATGCGGACGTCTGTCTGAACCAAGTCAAGGTCGGCCGGTGGGGCGGGTTCGTCTTCATCAACATGGACCCGAATTCCGAGTCGCTGGACGACTTCCTCGAACCCCTGCCCGGGCTGCTGGAGCCCTACCGGTTCGAAAGGATGCGGTACCGCTCATACCGCTCGGTCATCCTCCCGGCCAACTGGAAGTGCGTACTCGACGCGTTCAACGAGAGCTACCACGTCCAGGGGACCCATCCCCAGCTGCTCCGATGGTCCGATGACACCGCGATCCGCTACGGGCCCCTCGGCAAGCACAATCACATGGGCAGCTTGGGTGAGGTCAAGCGCGAGATCCGGCCCAGCCCCCGGCTCGGCCTTGCGCCCGGCGACTACGACGAGCGGGAGTTGCTGGCGACCATGATCGACGAGCTGGGCGGACTGTTCCTCAAGGAGGAGCGCCAACAGATCGAGGCGATGAGGAGCAAACCGCTTCCCGAAGGGAAGTCCGCCATGGAGGCGTACAACGAGCTCCGGGTCCGGATGCTCCGCAGCAAGGGCCATGTCGACCACCTCACTGATGAGCAACTGCTCAGCTCCGACGATGTTCATCTGTTTCCGAACGTTGTGGGGCCGATCTATCCGGGAAGTACCACATTGTTCCGGGTTCGACCCAACGGGCTGGATCCGGACAGCACGATCAAGGACCTCTGGACGCTCGAATGGGTCTCACCGGACGACCACCGAGAGATGTGCGAGCGCAAGTTCTACCCGGACTGGACCGAGAAGGACTGGGGCCTCGTGACCAACCAGGACTACGCCAACATGGCTCATGTCCAGGCCGGGATGAAATCGAGGGGATGTACCGGCCTTCGGATGAACCCCCGCCAAGAGCATAATGTCATCCACATGCATGAGGTCATCGACGAGTATCTCTGCTCGTCGTGATGGGATGCCTTACGGTTCGCCGATGGCCACACAGGCCAATGCCTCGCACGTCTGGTACCTATCTGGCGGACGTGTTCGGACATGGTGACGGTGCACGTCGAGCCTTCCGGGTTGGACGTTGAAGTCGGCGCCGGCCAGACCCGGGGAGAGGATCATCCGACTGGCATGTCAGACCGGCGTGAACGGGCCCGTCACGGTCAGAAAACCCGGTGTCCGGCCCTCCCCTTGACCTGGTCCGGCCGGTGAGCGCTACCTGGACGGGGAGGCCCGATGGGGTCGCGTGACCCGGTCATCGTCGGCATCGGGTGGAGCGACTATCCCGTCGCACCGGGGCTCGATGCCATGGAGCACCATGCCATGGCACTGCGCCGGGCGCTGGCCGATGCCGGGCTTCAGAAGTCCGAGCTCGACGGCTATATGTGTGCGGGAACCGGCTTCAGGAACAACGTCGATGATGCGCCGAACATGGCCGAATACCTCCGGATCGACCACCGCTGGCTGGACGGCACCTCGGTCGGAGGTGGGAGCTTCGAGTTCTACGTCCAGCACGCAGCAGCCGCCATCGAGGCGGGGATGAGCGACGTGATCGTGGTGACCTACGGCTCCGACATGCTCTCCCGGATGGGCCGCGTGCTCGGCACCTCCACCATGTCGAGCGCGTCCAGCCGGGTGGCCGGGCCGTCACAATTCGAATGCTCGTGGGGCAACGTACTGGCCGGAGGGTACGCCATGGCGGCCCGTCGCCACATGCACGAATACGGTACGACGGCCGAGCAGCTGGCCCAGATCGCCGTCGGTGTACGCGAATATGCGGGGTTGAACCCTTCGGCACAGTACCGGGATCCGATCACCGTGGAGGACGTCCTCTCCTCCCGGATGATCGCCGACCCGTTGCACAAGCTCGACTGTTGCGTCATCTCCGACGGGGGCGGTGCCTTCATCATGACGACGCGTGAGCGCGCGCCGGGATCTGCCCAGACCGCCGGTGTTCGTCCTGGGTGCGGCCGGAGCCCAGACCCACTGGACGATCAGCCAGATGCCCGACTTCACGACAACCGCCGCAGCTCGATGCGGACCTGAAGCCTTTGGCCGGGCTGGCGTCTCTCCTGACGACGTCGACACCATCCAGTGCTACGACAGCTTCACCATCACCGTATTGATGCTGCTCGAGGACATGGGCTTCTGCCGGAAGGGTGAAGGGGGGGCATTCGTCGAGAGCGGGGCGCTCCGTCGTGGAGGGCGAGTGCCGCTCAACACCGACGGTGGGGGACTCTCGGCCTGTCATCCCGGCATGCGTGGGATCTTCCTGATTAACGAGGCGGTGCGGCAGCTCCGGGGCGAGGGCGGTGACGCGCAGGTCCCTGGCGCCGAGGTGGCCGTGGCCTGCGGATCGGGAGGCTCGCTCTCCTGTATCGGCACCGTCCTGCTCGGGAGGGAGGGACGGTCGTGACCAACGAAGAGCTCCGCGATACCTTGCATCTCCGGCCGTTGCCCGACCCCGACCATGCCTCGCGTCACTACTGGCAGAGGGCGGCGGAGGGCCGGCTCGTCCTGCAGCGATGCACCGATTGCGGCGAGTTCCAGTTCTATCCGCGCTCCTTGTGCGCCTCCTGCGCCGGTGAGACCGAGTGGGTAGACGCTTCGGGCCGGGGCACCTTGCACACGTACACGATCATCAGGCAGAACCGATCGCAGGCCTTTGCCCCGCTGGCGCCCTACGCCATCGGAATTGTCGAGCTCGAGGAGAGCGTCAGGATGATGTCCAATATCGTGGACTGTGATGTCGAAACGCTCCGTATCGGCATGGCGCTCGAGGTCGCGATCATGAAGGCAGCCGACGATGTGGGCCTTCCGTTCTGGCGGCCTACCGGCGGCCGGTCCTGATCGGGAGAGACCATGGACTTTGACGACTCCCCGGAGGAGTCCGCCTTCCGGCTGGAAGCGCGCCGGTGGTTGAGAGCCAATGCCAAGGAGAAGGATCCGGGTCAGCTGTCGACCTCCCATTCCTTCTACGACTTCGACGAGGTCTTCGTCACCGAAGGCAAGGCCTGGCAGCGCCGGCTGTACGACGGGGGTTGGGCCGGAATCACCTGGCCGGTCGAGTCCGGCGGGCGGGGCGGAGACGTCGTCCAGGCGATGATCTTTCGGCAGGAGGAATCCAACTTCGACGTGACCTCGGGGCTCTTCGCCGTAGCCATCGGCATGGCCGGCCCCACCATCATCGGTCATGGCACCGACGACCAGCGTGCCCGGTACCTCCCGCCGATGCTCCGAGGCGAGGAGGTCTGGTGCCAGCTGTTCAGCGAACCCGGAGCCGGCTCGGACCTCGCCAGCCTGGCAACCCGTGCCGACCTTGACGGAGACGAATGGGTCGTGAACGGTCAGAAGGTCTGGAGCTCGGGAGCTCACCACGCGGGACATGGGGATCCTGCTGGCGCGCACGAGCCAGGATCTGCCAAAGCACCGTGGCATCACCTTCTTCATCGTCGATATGCGCTCAGCGGGTATCGAAGTGCGCCCGCTCCGCCAGATGACAGGAGGAGCGACGTTCAACGAGGTGTTCCTCACCGAGGTGAGGATCCCGACGACCAACGTGGTCGGGGAGGTGAACGGCGGGTGGCGGGCGACGATGACCACGCTGTCGAACGAACGCGGCTTGAGCGGTGGGGCTTCGGATTTCCCCCAGTTGCTGAAGCTCGCCAGGGAGTGCGGGGCGACGGCGCACCCGGTCATCCGTCAGCGGCTCGCCCACTGCTACATCCGGGACCAGATCATCAAGTACCTGCGGTTCCGCATTCAGACCGCTCTGGGGCAAGGGGTGTCCACTCCGGAGACCTCCCTCGTCAAGCTGGTGTACTCGGAGCTGGCCAGGGATACCACGGAGCTGGCTCTGGCCGTCGAAGGCCTTGGTGGGGCGCTGACCGGCGGCGACGCACCGGAGGGCGGCTTTTGGCAGCGCCAGTTCCTGAGCGCGCCTTCGCTCCGAATCGCGGCAGGCAGCGACGAGGTTCAGCGAAACGTCATCGGGGAACGGGTGCTCGGCCTCCCCCACGACCGCCAAGTCGACAGGGACGTACCGTTCCGAGACACCATTCGCTGATCGGGTTCCACCAGACGCACCACCGGAACACCGGCGACACCACAGGAAGCACGACCGGAAGCACCATGGCAAGCACCACCGGAAGGAAGAGCGTGGAGTTCAACCTGGCCGATCTCTTCGAGTGCGTCGCCGCCACCATCCCCCACCGAGAGGCAGTCGTGTGGGGCGGCTCGAGGCTCACCTATCGCCATCTCGATGAGCGGGCCAACAGGTTGGCGCACGGTCTCCAGGCCATGGGCATCGGTGTCGGAGACCACGTCGGGATATTGACGTACAGCCGGCCCGAGTACCTCGAGGCCATGGTGGCGTCGTACAAGATCCGCGCCGTTCCCATCAACGTCAACTATCGCTACGTGGCCGAAGAGCTGGCATATCTTTTCGGCAACGGCGAGCTGCGGGCCCTGGTGCTCGAGGCGGGCTTCGGCCCGCTGGTGGCTTCGACCCTGGAACGGGTGCCCAAACTCGAACATCTGGTGGTCGTCGACGACGGATCAGAGGGAGCGGCTGCGTTGTTTCCCGACGCCTTCGCCTACGAGGACGTTCTCACCTCGAACCCGGACCAGGCAGACTTCGGACCCCGGTCCGGCGACGACCTGTACATCGCCTACACCGGCGGGACGACCGGGCTTCCCAAGGGTGTCGTCTGGCGCCACGAGGACATCTTCTTTGCCACGATGACTCCGGGTGTTGTCGTGACGCGACCCGAGGACGTTGCCGACAATGCGCTTGCGCCCATTCACCCCAGATTGAGGGCGCTGGCCGAGATGGGTGTCGGCGTGCCCGACATCTTCGTCTCCTACGCCCTCGGCCCTCTCATGCACGTGAGCGGGCACTGGTCGGCGTGGGGCGCGATGCTCAGCGGCGGGTGCGCGGTGCTGCACCCGAACCGTCAGATGGACGCCGATACGGTCCTCGAGGTGGTCGAGCGTGAACGGGTGACCATGCTGACCATCGTCGGTGACTCGATGGGCCGCCCTATCGTCGAGGCAATCGAGACGGATCCAGGGCGTCACGACACGACATCGGTGCTCATGCTGGGTTCGGGCGGAAGCATCATGTCCGGTGACGTCAAGGATCGGCTGTTCGATGGATTTACGTCGGCCATGGTGCTGACCGAGGCCATCGGCTCTTCCGAGTCACCGGCGCAGGCGCTGTCCGTCACCATGCGGGGTCAGCCGGTAGCCCCAGCCCTCCGGTTCACCGCCGATGAGCGGACGACGGTGTTCGACGACGGGCTTCGCCCGGTTGAACCTGGTTCGGGCGACGTAGGCCGGTTGGCCACCAAGGGACGAGTACCGGTCGGGTATTTCAACGACGCCGAGAAGTCTGCTCGGACCTTCGTCACCGCCGGCGGCGCCCGGTGGGCGCTTCCCGGCGACATGGCCACCATCGAAGCCGATGGGAGCATCCGTCTGCTCGGGCGCGGAGCGATGTGCATCAATACCGGGGGGGAGAAGGTCTATCCCGAAGAGGTGGAGGCGGTGTTGAAGGCCCATCCGGCCATCGTCGACGCCGTGGTCGTGGGTGTGCCAGACCCACGCTTCGGTGAGCGGGTGGCCGCCGTGCTGCAGCCGGCCGGGGAGGGAACGACGCTGAGCCTCGTCGAGGTCCAGGACCATTGCCGCTCAGCACTGGCCGGCCACAAGGTGCCGCGCCAGGTGTTCGTGGTCGGCCACGTTCCGCGGTCTCCATCGGGGAAGCCCGATTATGACTGGGCCAAGGAGGTAGCGCGCTCGGGTAACACCGGGGTCCCGGCCGTCGGAGACGTCTGAGCAGGCACGGGCCGCTCAATAGCTGCGAGTCACTGCGCATTCCCGGTACGCTCGACCGCACCAAGTCCTGGGGGAGCAATGCAGAGCGCGAATAACGGGTCGGGTCCACGAATGGGGTGGGGGCAGGGCGGGCTGCCGGACACCCGGATCGGCTTGGCGCTCGGCGCCGGCGGGCTCGTCGGGCAGGCCTACCATGCCGGCGTGCTGGCCGCGCTCGGCGACGAGCTCGGCTGGGACCCGCGCTCGGCCACAGTCGTGGTCGGCTCTTCAGCCGGGTCGATCACGGGCACGCTCCTGCGGTTGGGAGTTGGTGCTGCCGACCTCGTCGCCATCGCCAGTGGGTCGCCTTTGTCTCGCGAGAGTGCGTCACTGGTCCAGCGCATCCTCCCCGATGCCTCGGATCTGCCGTCGCCGCCACCCGGGGACTGGTTCAGGCCGTGGCGGCTCCCGTCTCTCTCCCTGCTGGTCCGCACCGCCCGTCGTCCATGGGCATTCCGGCCCGAGGTGGCGGCCATGACCATGCTCCCGTCCGGGCGCATCGACCTGACCGCACGAGCCGCCCCACTCCATCAGATGGTCGGTCATACCTGGCCCGCAGGCCTCTGGGTCTGCGCCACCCGGAGGTCCGACGGCGGCCGCGTCGTATTCGGACGTGCCGGCTCCCCCGCTGCACCGCTGGCGGCCGCCATCCTGGCGTCCTGTGCCATTCCTGGCTACTTCGCTCCGGTCACCATCGGAGGAGTCGAGTACTTCGACGGCGGGGTTCATTCCGCCACGAATGCCGACGTGCTCAGGCAGGGCGAGCTCGACGTGGTCGTCGTCGTGTCGCCGATGTCGACCATGCAGTTCCCAGTGGGCTCACCCGACGCATTACTCAGGTGGGCAGCCCGCCGCCGGCTGGACAGAGAGACGTGCCGCCTCGAACGGGCGGGTTCGACAGTCATCCGGATCGAGCCGGGCGAGGCGTCGCTGAAGGCCATGGGCCTGCAGCCGATGAGCGGCGAACGCTCGAAGCGGGTGACGGCGGAGGCGTACCAGGAGGTGGTCCGGCTCGTTGCCGGAGGCGGTATCCCCTTGTCCCTGGCGTCTGCCGTCGACACCGTTCCGACCGTCTGACCGGCCTCCGAGCTCCGAGGCGACGAGAAGGGCACGGTAGTAGCGTCCATCCAGAAGCAGTGCCAGTGGGGAGGTGTTGCCGTGAGCCTTGACCGGATGAGCCCTCTGGATGCGACCTTCTTGCACGTCGAGAACGATGTGAGTCAGATGCATATCGCGTCGGTCGGCATCTTCGAGGGGCAGGAGCCCTCATTCCCCGACATCGTGGCCATGATCGAGAGCAAGCTTCCCTTGGTCCCCCGATACCGACGAGTGGTCCGGCATGTGCCCTTGGAGCTGGGACGACCGGTGTGGGTGGACGATCCTCACTTCAACATCGACTATCACCTGCGCCACACCGCACTTCCGGCACCGGGAGGCGAGGCCGAGCTCCGCAAGTTGGTCGGCCGGGTCATGTCCCAGCAGCTGGATCGTTCGCGGCCCCTGTGGGAGATCTGGGTGGTCCAAGGGCTGAGGACGGTCATTGGGCCCTGTTGGCGAAGACCCACCATGCGATGGTGGACGGCGTCTCCGGCTCGGACCTCTTGGCACTGATCATGGATGTCTCACCGGAGCCGGTGATCCGCTCCCCGTCGAGTGGTCGCCGAAGCCGGCCCCATCGGCGGTGCGATTGGCCTCCGAGGCGTCGATCGGCCTGCTGACGAGCCCGTATGAGCAGGTGCAGGCGATCCGCTCGGCGGCTGCGGTTCCGCTTCAGGCACTGACCCAGTTGCGGGAGGTGGTCCAGGGCTTGTCCACCCTGCTCGGATTGGTCCGACGAACCCCTCCGTCGAGCCTCAACCGACCCGTGGGACCCCATCGGCGATACGCATGGGCATCGACATCGGTGTCCGACATCAAGGCGGTCCGGCGCAAGCTGGGCGGGACATTCAACGATGTGGTGCTGGCGGCCATCACCAACGGGTTCAGGGAGCTGCTCCTCTCCCGAGGTGAGTCGGTGGACCGTGTGGTGCGCTCCCTGGTTCCGGTCTCGGTCAGACCACGCGACGACACCGGGCGCGCCGTGGGGGACGGCACCCTGGAGAACAAGGTCTCCGCCATGTTCGCCGAGCTTCCGGTCTCCGTCTCCGATGCAGCGGAGCGACTGCACACGGTCAGCCTTCAGATGGACGGACTGAAGGAATCCAAACAGGCGCTGGCCGGGGAGGCGCTCACCTCGATGTCGGGGTTCGCCCCGCCGATGCTGCTGGCCCTGGGCATGCGATTGAGCAGCCATCTGGCCCAGCGCAACGTGAACACCGTCACCACCAACGTCCCGGGACCGCAGGTCCCGCTCTATGTCTGCGGACGCCGGATGTTGAAGGCCTACCCCTATGTGCCACTTGCCGGCCAGGTCCGGATCGGCGTCGCCATCTTCTCGTATAACGGAGAAGTCAATTTCGGCGTGACTGGCGACTACGACACCACAGCCGACATCGATGTGCTGTGCCGCGGCATCGAGGACGGTGTCAAGCAACTCCTGAAGGCGGGCGACCGAACCGGGGTCGGGTCAGCAGTTGCCGATGTCCGCTCCTGGCGGAACCTGGGGTCGCCATCCGGTCCACTCCGCGGAACCGACGTCGCAGACCCATAGACAGCAGGCCGTCGCCCGGTCGCCGGTCCAAGACACGGGGCTCAGGGCAGGGTTGACTCAGGGTTGTGGGCTCAGGGTTACGTCCAGCGTGTGATCACGCCACCTGTCGGCTTCCCAGTAGTCGCCGACGTCGACGAACTGAGTGGTACACGGTGGGCCGTCGGCCACCATGACGTCCGGCATCGCATCCTGTTGTGGCCCAATGCGGATCAGTGCCGCGGATCGTGTGCCGTATTCGTCGGTATGGACACAGGACGCCAGGGTGGCGAGTCGACGCTCGATGTTCCCCCTCTCGTACGCCTGTAGCGCGATGGGATCGGGCAGGGTGTGGTCGGCCAGCACGGAGGACAGCGCCGCCCACCGGGTGGAACCCGGCAACTCCGCTGCGAGCAGGGACTGAACCCTCTCCACTTTGGGGGACGGCTCGTTGCGAGCGGCGTTCTCGAGCACATAGACCCCGGGCTGGAGCTCTCGAACGGCCGGACGTCGATGGAGCGCCAACTCGACGTAGTAGAGGGACCGCCGGTCCCGCGACCAGAAGCCAGGCGGGGTTGTACTCACCCGGCAGGACCCGTCGGCACAGTTCGCTCACGGCATCGGACGCTCTGCTTTGGTCGACCGCGATCAGTGGAAGCGCGCCTCTCGATCGCTTGGATGGGTCGCGTCCGCCGGGGGAGGGGCGGTTCGTAAGCCCCGCCACCACCCCGTGTTCGTTGACCGCCAGCCACGTTCCCCCGGCCATGTCGTCCCGCCCTCCGAGGACCCTCGGATGGCGCTCTCTCAACACGCACATCGATTGGGCCGGCCGGTCGAGCCGCTCGTCGCGGTTGGCCGCCACCACCAGGGGGTAGCCCGGTTCTGTTTGCCAAGCGAACACGAGGAGACACATCACCGCCAGAGTATCCGGCCCGGGCTCGACGGCATCAGGCGCACCGGACGTCGCTGGCTCTGGCCCGGGACCTCACCGTCTCGTGGCGTCGGCCGACGTCGAGCACAGTTCCCGGACCAAAGTCGATTCCGCGGCTGAAAAGAAGTTCGCCGATTCAGCGACACGCCGGTCGGCGCCAGTCCGAAGCGCATCACTGCCGCCGGGGGACCGCGTTACCAAGGTTTCCGGCGACGGCGCAGGACGGGTGCCTCGTCGTCAGGGCCAGCAGTTCGTGCCCGCTGTGTGGAGAGGTTCGTCCGCCGATCAAGGACGTACCGCTGGTGGACTGCGGGCACGCATCGAGGGCGACTCCGACGGTTTGATCGGTGGTGGCTCGACCGACGGCCTGGCACCGGTGGCGGGCGGTTCTCACCTGGCGCACGACGTCGGGATGGCGTCGCGAGAGTCCCCGACGTATGTGAACGACTCGTGATGTAAAGATGAATCTCAGGTGATCAAACCGCGAACTCCATTGGGTCGACATGACTAGGGTTGGCCGGGATCATGGACTCGCGCCCTCACCTCGACCTCATCGACCGAAAGGTCAGACGAGTTGTTCGCGCTGGTATCAGAGGCCCTGGCCCAGTCGACCCACGCCCTCCTCAACGGCGATCTGGAGATGGGACGCCGGGTGGTGGCCGGGGACCAGGAGGTGGACGACCTGACCGCAGAGGTCGAGATGCTGGTGTGGGAACAGATCGACCTTGCCACCGGGGCCCCTGAGCTCCGCCGGCTGATCGGCATACTGTTGATCCTGCCGGAGCTGGAGCGGAGCGCAGACCTCGCCGAACACGTGGCCCAACGGGCTGTGGACAACCTAGGGGTTGACATGTCCCCGCTCAGCCGGGGGATCGTGCAGCGGATGACCGAGGTCGCCCTGGGCATGTGGCGGGCCGCCGCCGATGTACGACGAGGGCGGCAACGAGGCATGGGGACTGGCACGGGACGATGAGGAGATCGACCTTCTTCATGATCGGTTGATGGACGAGATATCCACTGAGGCGATGCCAACCGCCATAGCCGCCCAGGTGACCCTGCTGGCCCGCTTCTACGAACGCCTGGGCGACCACGCAGTCAACCTGGCCAGGCGCATCGAGGTTCTCCGGACCTCCTCGTAGCACGCTCGCTCGGCGACTCGGCCGCCCTACGAGTGGGTGGCCGTGGTTCAAGAAGGCCACAGATCGTGCCGACACCACCGAAATGAATCGACGGCTCGCCGACAAGCACCTGGCTGAGGTCAAGCGCCGGAGAACCGATCGATACGTCGACCACGGTCTGGTGGAGCTGTTCCAGCTCCTCGCCGAAGCCCAGGAACGGCTGAGCGCCTGCCGGCGTATCGAAGGCAATGACCGACGGGACTTCGAACGGCTCCTCGCCGACCTCGACGAGGTCCGCGACGAGATCGAGGCTCGCGGCATCTGCCCCTATCACCAGGCCGCGCTCAATATCTGCTGCTATCCGTAGGTGAATTGCGGCTAGGGACCGGGGAACGCACGACCGAACCCTTCGGCGAACCCGATATCGCCGCTCAGCTCCGGTTCATCGATGAGGCGCCGGCCCATCAACAGAGCCAACAGGTCCCGGCTTGATGCCACGATGACGGCTCGCGCCGATGACGTCGTGGCGGCCGGGCGGGACTCGACCCGTGAGCCCTCGACGGTGACCTTGTAGATCGGACCATCGGTAGCCACGACCAGCCAGGCTCCTTCGAGGTCGGCATCGAAGTCTCGATGGTTTGTCCGCCGGGTGTTGATCCAGTCCCAGTCGCATCGGCAGCGCAAGTCGGACGAACAGGTCACTCCAATCGCCCAGGGCCAGCCCGAGGTCAGAGCCGTGGACCTCCACTTCGGTGAGCCGGAGCAGGGGAAGGCGGGAGAGCTGGATGGTCCCGAGATCGGGGTTGTCCTGGGGTTCCACGATCTCGATCCCCCAGGTTTGAGCGTCCACCATTCGCCAAGTCCGATCCAGGGCGGCGCTGCGCTCTCCCAGCGAGGCCACTACCTCCCATCGGCCTCTCTTCCGGGAGCGGTCGCAGTGTCGACGGTCGCTGCACGTCCGCGACCACCCGGGTGGTCGGAGGTAGGTCCACCGGCGATCGTCGCGCTGGTCATCCGGCCGAGGGCTTCTGCGCCGTAGCGGAGGTGGCAGGCGATTGTGAGTCGGCTCCAACCGCGGGGCAGTTGGGATGGCGCACGAAGGGCCTGCTCGTCGAGGATGCTCAGCGCCTCGACGATCTCCATCGATCTCGCGGCTGTGGCCGCAACCAGCCGGTGACAGACGTCGTGGGCGTGCGTCAGCGTGCGCTCCCGCTCGTTCGTGGCAACCCGGACTCGACCATCAAGGGGGCGTCCAAGCCGGTCAACGGCAATAGATGAGCCGGCCTCAGCCGGCCAAGGATGCGAATCCGTCGAGAATTGTGGCGGCCTCTTCTGGCGATGCGATCCGCAGGGCGACTGGTCAGCATCGATCTGGACGGAGAACTCGAGGAATGGACAGCAAGTCAGCTCACGCTGGGCCAAGTCGACGAGTGCGGTGAGGCGGGAGTTGTCGCTGAGCCGGAATGCCAACCTGGTCGGCGACTCGCGCTCGATCGTGGCCACCGTCGACTGGAGCAGTTCCCGCCACTCGTCGATCTGTGTCCGAGCACCCGACTCATCGAGATTACAAACGACGGCATTTCCACGTCGTCCATCCTACGGACAAGTGACGGCCGATGACCTGGGCGGGTCTACGGCCGGGCTGACCCGGCACACCGGGGCGTGCCCGGGCCCGAGAACGTTGGCCAGGAGAAGCTGTGGCCAGCCCCTCCAAGCTCATCCTGCTCGGGACCGACGACCGCTTCGCGAGCCTCCGAAGTGAATCTGGGCCATGCGCTACCGGCTGCGTTCGGGGACAGTCCGCATGACCGGCCGATGAGATCGCATGGCGCTCGGCGTCTACCTTAGGTGAAGGCGCCAAAGGGAATCAGCGAACAAGTGGACACCGCGATGGGAAACGACGAATGCAAACCGGTATCGGCATCCCGACGAATCGATGCTCCGGTCGGTGAGATTTTCAAACTTCTGGCCGACCCGGACCGACACCCCGAGTTCGATGGCTCTGGGATGTTGCAGCCGGGTGCCGGCAACGAGGTCGTCGCTGGTGTGGGGGACGTGTTCGTCATGAAGATGTACTTCCCGGCCATGGGCGACTACGAAATGCATCATCGCGTTGTGGGGTGCGGGCGGATCGGTGCATCGCCTGGGAGCCCGGCAACGGGTCGCGCTGGCGGTTTGATCTCACCTCCGATAGCCCTGGTGCAACCGTGGTGACAGAAACGTCCGACTGCTCCATTCCTCCGAACAAGTGCGTCAGTCTGTTGACAACGGCAACGCATGGATCGAGGGCATGGCCAAGACACTCGAACTGCTCGACCAACTCTGCGCCAAGGCATAACGCCAGCTGACCACGACGACGAAGAGCGACCTGAGCACAAGGGGCAGCCGTCGTGCTGGTGCCGCCGGAGCAGTCAACAAGATCTGCGGGACTACTACAACAAGTACACCAAGACCGACCGGCTCGACTCCCGAGTGCAGCTCGCCTGCCCCATGCTTCACCCTGAAGGACTGCGCGGTATCGACGACCTCGGTCCTACAGAGTCGCTGCGCCGGGCCACTCGACAGCGGGCCAGCATGGTCAAGAGGCGCTGAAGAAGCTACCGAAAAGGTCGACTGAAGGGCTTGAGTCCGGTTAGGAACTCAACCCTGACAAGGCCTGACCGAAGCTAAAGCACGAGGAGCGGAGAAGTGGTCTAATGCATCGACTGCCTTGGTTCGAGGTGCTGGAGCCAGCCCCGCTCTACGCCTTCCACAGCCAGGAGCGAAGGGGGGTCGCCATGCGATCACGCCTGAATGAGAGCACTCTTCCCAGTGCTTATCTGGGAACAACGCAAGCCAGGCTCGGCGGCTGGATTCGCATTACGAGACGGCACCGTCTGTTCGCCAGCAGTGTCATTGTCGCGTTGCTCTTGGCCATGCTGACGACGATCGGGGTGAACTCGACCCCCGCTTATGCCGACACGACCATCAACGGCTGCACCATCGTTGCCCACCCCAGCGCTACCAGATTCACCAACTGTCCGGGCTTCAACCTGTCTGGGTCCAACCTGTCGGGGGTCAACCTTTCCTTCGCCGATTTGTCCGGCACCAACCTGGAGGGGGTGGACCTGACCTCTGCCAACTTGCGTCATGCGGATCTGTCGAAGGCCTCTCTGGCCACCTGCTTCTGGCAACTGTTCGAACCGCCACCTGAAAGCCCTACATGCCCGGTCGCAAATCTCACTAGCGCCAAGCTGATTGACGCCAATCTCACTGAAGCCATTACCTCGCAGTGTCAGGAAGCTGGCCCGCCGTACGAAATGACCGAGGTGTCGGCCTGCGCGGGAGTTTCCATGTCTGACGCCAAGCTGTCCGGTGCAAACCTGACGGGAGATGACCTGTCCTTCGCCAATCTGTCCAACGACAACCTGAACGGCACTACCCGCACCGGTACGGTCTACAGCGAGTGCAGTCTCGCCTGCAGCGGCGTGAACTTAGACGGTGCCAATCTCAAACATATGGACTTCTCCCACCTGCAGCTAAACAGCGTTCAGTTCGACGGTGCCGATATGCAGGGAATAAATCTCTCCTTTGCAGCCCTCGATTTTCTGCCTGGCGCCATCTTTGCGAACTTGACCGGAGCGAACCTGAGCGATGCCGACCTACAGAGCGCTAGTTTTGAGGGCACCATCATGACGGGTGCCCGTTTGCACGGTGCCAACCTGACTGACGCCGTACTTGTGTTGGTCCAGAATGGACTCAACCTACACGGCCTCAATCTGACCGGCGCTAATCTGTCCCATTCCGACCTGCAAGGTGCCAACCTGAGCGACTCTGATCTAAGCGGCGCAGACATTCAACAGATCAACCTCAGTGGCGCCGACCTAAAGTCCGCCAACTTGACTAATGCCAATCTGACGCTTGACATCCTGACCGGTGCCAAGCTGACCGGCATCACATGGTCAAGTACCACGTGCCCGGATGGGACGATTAGCGACAACGATGGGGATACGTGCGTCAATAACCTCGGCTGACCTAGCTTGCGATGGCCGCCCTCTGAGTAGGAAGGCGACGCTCACGGGTGCTTGACCACCATCCTTAAAGTGCCGTTGAGCGATACCTTGTATGAATCGGTATTACCCCGGGCATCCCAGCCTGGTTTCAACTGAGGGAGCAGTTCACTCAGCTTTCGTGCAACCGGAGCATCAAACCTCCTATGCACTGCGAATGCTAAAAGGCCTGCCATCACGGCCACGACGATCTTCTGCCTGAAGATCGATTTGACGATAACCGTTGCGACTAGGCCGATAAGCATGTGGGCAACCACCTTTGCCAAGAGGCTTGGTGGAGCTACAGCGTCTGCCAACTCATCCATGACCACCGATTTCATCACCAACGGTGGTCA
>CAVTHA010000012.1:0-61848 GCA_963734435.1 uncultured Acidimicrobiales bacterium
AAAAATTATCAATATCGCTTCCGTCGCCGGGCTGCGGGGCTCTCCTCCGCAATTTTCAGCTATTGGTTATAGCGCCAGCAAAGGCGGCGTGATTGCTTTTACGAGAGACCTGGCCTGCAAGTGGGGCATGCATAACATCCAAGTAAATGCGATTGCGCCTGGCTGGTTCCCCACCGATATGTCAGAGAAAGTAATCGAGCGGAATAAGGATCGGCTCTTGGCCGGCATACCCTTAGGCCGCTTTGGTGGGCCGCACGATCTGAAGGGAGCCGCCATTTTTCTCGCTTCCGATGCTTCGGATTTTGTCACTGGGCATACGCTTGTCGTGGATGGAGGCCAATCCGCCTAATTCTGGCGTGACCCAGCTGCGCTCGGCCGCCGACCGGCGGATGGCGTCGACCACGGCCATGTCCGGTACTCCGTCGACGAAGGTGGCGGCCGGCGGTTCGCCGGGGCGGGCGACCCTCCATGCCGGCGCGCAGGATCTCGGCCAGTCGGGTGTAGGGCCCGAAGTCCATGCCGTGGGAGATCATCCGCTCGTAGATGGTGCTGGACGAGTCCGTCGGGAAGGGGCGGACCGGTGCCGGTCGGTAGGTCGGGCGGCACCGGCAGCGGTCCCGTCCCCCGGGCGTCGGCCACCTTCACCGTCGCGCCGACGCCCTCGATCCAGGCCGTCCCCGTCGAGCCCGTCACCCGGGTGATCATGATGGGCGGCCCCCAGTCACCCGATGTGCTCTGTAGGGTGCCGACCACACCCGACCGCAGGGGAAGTGGACGACGAAGGCGTCTTCGGCCGTCATATCGCGGCGTCCGGCGACGTGGGGCAACGATGCGCTCGACCGCCTCGAACTCGCCGAGCGTCACCCGATCTGGTCGATGACCTGTGACCCGTGCGCCCCGAGCCATCCGCCGACCTTGTCGTCGTCGGCCCACCACTCGGGATCTCGGCGGAGCGGTCTGCCAGCAGGGGCACGTGGAGGAGACGGTGGCCAAGCGCGGCTCTCCGATCGGGCCGCCGCGACACGGCCCGGGCCAGGTCGGCTTGGCCGGCGTCCCAACGGAATTCACAGCCGAGGAGGTGGACGACGCCCGCGCCTTCTCGGCCGCGGCCGAGCATCTTGCGGCTTGGCCGCATCACGGGCGAAGGGCTTCTCACAGATCACGTGCTTGCCGGCCGCCGAGGGCGGCCAAGGTGATGTCGGCGTGGGTGTGCGGTGGGGTGGCCACCGTCACCGCCTCCACACCGCTGAGCGCCAGCGCCTCGTCGACCGAGGTGAGGGCGACCGGGATGTCGAACAGCCGGGCCCGCTCGACTGTCCTGGCCGGGTCGCGCCCGACGAGCGCCACCACCTCGAAGCCGGCGGCCCGCAGGGCCCGCACATGGGTGACGCAACCGAACCCGGTACCGACCACCACCACGCCGCGTCATCCGGCCCGCTCCATGACCCGCCGGGTGGCGCGGGCGGCCGCCCGGGCGGCCTCGGCGGGCCGGGCGCGGTGCAGCCGGTCGGAGAACACCTCGACACCGACGGGGCGTCGGTACCGGTGACCGTCAGCGCCTGCACCAGTGGCCGCCGAGGTCGAACCCGCCTTCGCCCGGAAGCACGCGACGTGCAGGGTGGCCTCGATGAGGTCGGGCTCGGCCTCGACCGGACCGTCGTCCAACTGGATCCCGAGGATGAGCGCACCGTCGATTGGCGGAGCTGCTCAAGTTCGGTTCCCGACCGGGCGAAGTGCCAGGCGTCGATGTTGAGGCCGCCGTTGGCCTGGCCCGCCGACTGCACGATCTCGAGCGCGGTGTCCAGGTCGGGGATCTTCGACCACGGCAGCCATTCGATGTGCACCAGCAGGTCGTGCTCGGCCGCCCGTCGGCAGAGGCGGGCGAACGCCTCGGCCGCGCCGTCGAGGTCCCAGGGGCCGCCGAACACGTCGACGGCGTTGAGCGAGCGCGCCCCGAGGGCGTCAGCCATGGCGAACAGCTCGTCCTCGCCGAACCGGAACACGTCCTGGTCGTCGAGCTCGGCCGGGATGTGCACCTCCGACGCGCCCGGCAGCCACCACCACGCCGGGTCGATCTCGGCCACCACCAAGCCGTGGTCGCCGAGCATCGAGCGCAGGTCGGCGTCGGTCCAACCTTCGGCCCGGGCGGCGGCGTAGTCCCGCCCCCACATCGAGATGGCGGCGAAGCCCGCGCCCGACGCCGCCGCCACCCGCTCGGCGAACGGGATGCCGCGCCGCAGCGTGCCCGAGCACAGCACGAGGTCGTCGGGCCCCATCAGTAGCCGGCCTCCCTGTCCACCAGGCCGAGCAGGGGGCGATCGGCACGGTAGCGGGCCAGGTTGTCGACGAAGAGCTCGAACGTGCGCACCACCGTGCGGGGGGACGACCACGAGATGTGCGGCGACAGTCGGACGCCGGGATGTCGGTAGAGGAGGTGGCCGTCGGGCAGCGGCTCGGGCTCGACCACATCCAGGGTGGCCATGGCCAGGCGCCCGTCATCCAGCGCCCGGATGACCGCCTGCTGGTCCACCAGCGATCCCCGTGACACATTGACCAAATGGGCGCCGGGCCTCACCTGGGCCAAGGCGCCGTCATCGATGAGGTGCCCGGTCTCGGCCGTGGCCGGCGCCGCCACCACCACGTGGTCCGAGCCGGCGAGCAGGGCCGAAAGGCTCGCACAGAGGGACACCCCGGGGAGCGGCGAAGGGAGTGGGCGGCGGCGGACGGCCACCAGCTCCATGTCGAAAGCGGCGGCCCGCTTGGCCACTTCGGAGCCGATGGAGCCGAGGCCGATGACGCCGAGCGTCCGCCCCTCGAGGCCACCGAGCTCGGCGGTGTTCCATTGGGCCGGAGGCGCGTCGATCCACGACGACGGCAGCCGCTTCTCGAAGGCCAGCATGGCCGCCAGCACGAACTCGGCGATGGCCGGGGCGCCCGCGCCCCGCGAGCAGGTGAGGAGACGGTCGCCCACCACCTCGAGGGGGAAGCCGTCCACCCCGGCACCGAGGATGTGCACCCAGCGGATCCCCGGGGTGAGGGCGGCGGTGATGGCCGGTGCCTCGTCGGCCAGCGACACCAGCACATCCGCCCGGGACGCGGCCTCGGCTCCCCCGGCCGGGACCAGGTCGGCATCGGGTAGCGCCGACGCCAGGCCGTGGAGGATGGCGTCGCCGAAGCGGCCACCGTGCACGGCGACCGACGACCCGCTCATCCGTCCAGCACGTCCTTCAGTACCCCGGGCGAATGCACGGCGGCGAGGTTGTCGGCCAGGTACTGCGGCGCCTCCTCGGTCTCGATGAACCAGCCCGTCGGGCACATGGTGAGTATCTCGACGAACGAGAATCCGGCGCCGCGCACCTGGCACTCGAGGGCCCGCAGGAGGTAGCGCTTGGTGCGGGCCACGTTGCCGGCGGTGTTGACCGCGCCGCGGGCCACGAAGGCCGCCCCGTCGATGCTCGGCCAGCAGAGCACCGAGGCGGATGGGCCAGCCGTGCCGGGCGGCATCCCGCCCCTCGAGGCTGTTCTTGGTCCGTTGCCCGAGGACGGTGGTGGCCGTCATGTGACCGCCGGTCTCGCCGAAGACCCCGTTGTTCAGCATGATGCAGGTCACGTTCTCGCCCCGTGCCGCGGTGTGCAGTACCTCCTGCAGACCCTCGTTCACCATGTCGCCGTCGCCCTGCACGGTGAGGACGACGGTGTCGGGTCGGGCCCGCTTGACGCCGGTGGCCACCGACGGGGCCCGGCCGTGCAGGGCCTGGAGCACTTCGACGTCGAGGTTGTTCGAGAAGGCGGTGTAGCACCCGATGCCGAAGACGGCGACGGTTCGGCGCACCAGATCGAGCTCGCCCACCGCTTCGACCGCGGTGCGCATGGCGATCGGCTCGCCGCAGCCCGGGCAGAGCTGGTGGGCGCCCACGTCGATCAGGTCGGGGGTGAAGTCGTCGACCAGACGGGCCGGTCGGTCGGGGGCGCCTCCGGTGGGAACGAAGCCGCTCATCGACCGGTCAGCCCAACGATGCGCGCCTTCGAGGGTGTCGACGTTCAGGTCGGGCGCGATGCCGAATCCCGAGCTGTCGAGGCTCAGGCCGCCGATGAAGTGCACGGGAACCCGGCCGAGGACGGCCAGCCGTACGTCGTCGATCATCTGGCCCTGGTTGTTCTCGTAGACCGCCACGCACGCCGCACCCGATGCCGCCCGCCACACCGCCTCGGAGGGGAAGGGGAAGAGGGTGATGGGCCGGACGTACCCGACGCGCCGGCCCTCGGCGCGGAGCTCGCGCACCGCGGCCCGGACGAAGCGGCCGGTGTGCCGAAGGCCACCACGACCACCTCCGCGTCCTCAGTATGGGCTGCCTCGTACATCGGCTCGACCCCGGCGGCCATCTCGGCCACGTGGGCGACGCAGTCGGCGGTAGTGGTCGGCGAGGTCGTAGCCCACGTCGTCGCGCTGCTTGACCGTCCCGAGGAAGGAGATCAGCTTGGCGTGACCCGATCCACCCGAGGACCCATCGAGCGCCCAGTCGGGCACCGGCCGGGTGCGCACTGCGGGCACGGCGACCGACCGGGCCGTGTGGGCCAGGTAGTAGTCGCCCAGCACCAGCACCGGGTTGCGCCAGCGCGTCGGCGAGCTCGAAGGCCAGTCCGACCAGGGCCACCGCCTCGGCCACGTCGGCGGGCGCCAGCACGATGTGGCGGTAGTCGCCGTGGCCGCCGCCCCGGGTGGCCTGGTAGTAGTCGCCCTGGGCCCGGGCCATGTTGAGCACCACCAGGGGCAGCCGGGCCAAGGCTGATCTCGGACAGCGATTCCTGCATGAGCGAGAGCCCCTGGCCGATCGAGCCGGTGGCGGCCGGCGTCCCGGTGGCGGCCGCGCCCCAGGCCATGCCCACCGCCTCGAGCTCGCTCTCGGCGTTCATGCACACCCCGCCGACCGCGGGGAGCAGCTCGCGCCATGTGCTCGAGCACCTCGGTGAACGGGGTCATCGGGTAGCCGGCGAAGAACCGGCACCCGGCCGCGATCATGGCCTCGGCGATGGCCTCGGCTGCCCTCGATCAGCCGCCGGTCCGCCACCGGGACGCCCGGTCGCCGTCATGCCGGCGATCTCGACGGGGTCGTCGTACTTCTAGACCTGGAAGACGAAGTCCGGGCAGATCTGGGCGCAGGCCCGGCAGCCGGTGCACCCCGGCGCGCAGCTGCGGGTAGCGGTAGCCGCGGTCGTTGACCTCGTGCGCGGTCATCTCGAGGACGCCCGGCGGGCAGGCGTCGATGCACAGGTCGCAGCCCTTGCAGGCCTCGACGTCGATGACCAGGGTGCCCCGGGTGGTCACCGTCCGGCCCGTGCCCCTGCTCATCGAACCGCGCCGACCCGGTCCGGCCAGGCCGGGAACGAACCTTCCTCGACCGCGCCGAAGCCGGCCCGCAGGGCCCGCTCGTTGAGGGCGGCGTGTTGGGACCGGTACGGAGGGAGCGACGCCTCCGAGGCATGGATCAGCGAGCGCAGCCGCACCAGCCCGGTGACCGCGGCGTAGGCACCGACCATGACCATCGAGGCGGCCATCACGTGTCCGGCCTCGAGGGCCAGACCCGAGGCTGGGACCTCCACCTGCGCCCAGTCTCCACTGACCGACCCGTCCGGCACCACGCTGGTGTTGACGAAGGCGACGCTGCCCGGGACCAGGCAGTGGCGGGCGTGGTCGGCATGCTCGTGATGCATGAGCACCACCGACCAGGCCGTCGCGACGGTCGGGGGCGCTTCGATGGGGACGTCGGCCACCACCACCGTGGACTCGGTGGCTCCGCCCCGCATCATCCCGCCGTAGCTCCCGAACACCTGCACCTCGTGGCCCTCGTCGACCGCCGCCCGGGCCATCACCGTGGCGGCGAGCTGGATGCCCTGCCCGCCGATACCCGTCAGGACCAGCTCGCGCTCCACGAAACGGTGATCTTAGATACCAAGATCAGTGCTTTGCAAGTGTCACCGGCCAGCCAGCTGCTCGACGAGGAGGCGACGCTGCACCTGGCCGGTCGAGGCGGTACGGGGCAGGGACCCGACCACTCGGAGCCGGCGCGGCTGCTTGAAGGGAGCCAGGCGGCCGCGGCAGTGGTCGTGCAGCCCCTCGAGCGTCGGGGGTTCTCGGTCCGGTCTCACCACCACCACCGCGCAGACCACCTCGCCCCAGGTGGGATCGGGCAGCCCGACCACGGCCACCTCCGCCACCGCGCCGTGCTCGGCGAGTACCGCCTCGACCTCGGACGGCACGACCGTCTCACCACCGGTGCGTACCAGGTCTCCGGCCCGGCCGACCACGCTCAGAAACCCGTCGTCGTCCTCCTCGACCAGGTCGCCGGTCCGGTACCAGCCGTCGATCAGGCAGGTGGCGGTGGCCTCCGGATCGTCGAGGTACCCGTCGAAGAGGGTGGCGCTCCTCACCCAGAGCTCCCCGGAATCGGACAGGCGGACGGTGACACCCGGAGCCGGCGGCCCACAGCTCCCCGGCTTGCGCCAGATGTCGGCGTGGTCGAGACAGCTCACGCTGCCCGCTTCGGTCGACCCGTAGAACACGCGCAGGTGGACGGCGGGCAGCAACCCTTCGATGGCGGTCAGGAGTTCCAACGGTGTGGCCGAGGTGCCGGTGTCGGCGAACCGGAGCGAGGCGAGCGACGGGCTCCCGACGCCGGCGGCCAGGTCCAGAATGCGCCGCCAGACAGCCGGAATGCAGTTGAGACGGGTCGCCCGATGCCGCTCCACCGCCTGGCAGATCTCCTCGGCGGTGGCCGATTCGACCAATACCACCGTGTCGCGTCCCTGCCATTGCTGGAGGGCGATGGTCCACGCGCCCATGTGGAACAGGGGGTAGGGGCAGACCATGGCGCCGCGAGGTTCGGGCAGCGCTCCCGGATGGGTGCGGAGGTAGCTCGTGCGGTGGGAGAGGACGGCACCCTTGGGCCGGCCGGTCGTCCCGCTGGTGAAGAAGGCGACATGGGACTCGCCCTCGGCCACCCCCGTGGACACCGCGCCATCAGGGAGGGGATCGGCCAGGGCGTCGAGCTGGCCGAGCGTCATGGTGCCTCCGGACACGGCGGCCACGGCGGGCCGCTCGACATCGGTGAGCACCAGGTCGGGACGGGCGACCTCCATGATGCCGGCTGCCTCCTCCGGACCCAGTACGCCGTTTATGGGGAGGAACAGAGCGCCGAGCTTGGCCAAGGCGGCGAAGACCACGGTCGCCCGCAGGTCGGTGCCCGACCACAGCACGACCCGCGATCCGTGGTCCACGCCCCGCCAGGCGAGCGCCCGGGCCAGCCGGTTGGACTGCGAGTCGAGATCGGCGAACGTGACGGTGCGGTCGCCCAGCGCCGCCGCCGCCCGATCGGGGACGGCCCGGGCCGCATTGGTGAAAACGTCGCCGATGACGAGACTGGAGGTTGGCCGCATGGCGTCTGGTGGCTTCCTTAGCTGCTCTTGCTCCGGGAGAACACTGATCTTAGAGTGGAGGAACGCCGAGCTGCCTCGTACGCCGGCCGGCGCGAGGAGCCCATGACCCGATTGACCGAGACCCTGGCCCGCCGGGCGGTGGAACGTTCCTACGCCGATCGGCAGACCGAGTACGCCCAGGAGATGCAGCGCATCACGGAGGCGACCTACGAGCTCATCGAACGGACCGGCAGCCTCGAACCCTCGCTCCGAGACATCCTCGGCCACGCCGGCCTCTCGACCCAGGGGTTCTACCGATACTTCCGGTCCAAGGACGAGCTCATGCTGGTGCTGCTCGACGACGGCCGACGACGCCTCGTCGAGTACCTGGCCCACCGGATGGAGGCGGCGGCCACCCCGAGCCAGGCGGTACGGGCCTGGATCGAAGGGGTGCTGGCCCAGGCGGCCAACCCGCGGGCGGCGTCGCGGACTCGGCCGTTCGCGGCCAATCAGGACCGCCTGTCGGAACTGTTCCCCGACGAGCAGCGCGACTCGATCAACCTGCTCGTCGACCAGTTGTGCGATGCCCTGGGTCGGCTGCCTTCGTCAGCATCGGGGCCGCCAGATGCCCGGCCGGACGCCGAAGCCATCTACCGGCTGGTCTTCGCCATGCTCCACGACCATCTGGTCCAGCGGACCCGGCCCTCTCCCTCCGAGATCGAACACATCGTGCAGTTCTGCCTGCGCGGGTCGGGCCTCGCCGGCGAGGGGGCCTGATGGCCGGACGCGTGCTCGGTGACGTCGGGACCCGCCTCGTCCTCGAGAACGAGCGGGTCCGGGTGTGGGAGGTCCGGCTGGCTCCGGGCGAGGAGGGTGACATCCACCGCCACGATCTCGACCATCTCCTGGTCCAGGTGGCCGGGGACCGCATCGCGGTGGTGCCGGAACCGGATTCGGAAGGCCCGTTCCGCCAGTACCTCGAGGCGGACGTGGTGCCGGGGGCCGTGGTCGAGGTGGCCCGGGGCGGGGTGGAACGGGCTCGCAATGTCGGGAATACGCCCTATGTCGAGGTCGTGGTCGAGCTCAAGGACTGATCGGCTGGTCCCCGGCCAATCGGCGACTGACGTCACCGCACTCCGCTCCGTCGGTATCTGTCGTCGCCCCGGTGTGAGTAAGCGCCTCTGTGTGAGTCGACCCCTGTGTCAGTCGTCGCCCCGGTGTCAGTCGTCGTCCAGTGTGAGTCGTCTCCAGATCTTCTACTGGACGGAATCAGTTCCCGCAAATAATGTATGACGCATGCATCTATTAGCCCAGTCACCATGACCCGGAACATCGAGGGTTCCTTCGAAGTCACTTCGTGGTCGGAGGAACAGACCGCTGGGCTCGAGGAATCGGCCAAGGTGTCGACCGCCACCATCGGGCAGCGCTTCAGTGGTGGGATCGAGGCCGACACCATCTCCGACACGGTGATGACCTACCACGACGATGGCACGGCTGAGTTCGTCTCCTACCAACGGGTGGTGGGACGAGTCGACGACAAGGCCGGGAGCTTCGTGCTGCGGGGGTTCGGGCGCTACGACGGCCACGAGGCCACGACCGAGCTCGAGGTGGTGCCGGGCTCGGCCCGTGGCGAGCTCTCGGGTCTGGCCGGACGGGGCGTCGCAGTGGCGCCGCAAGGGTCGACGGGGACCTTCCGTTTCGACCTCGAGCTCTGAGGTGAAAGCCGGCGGCTCGGCTCGGACGGCAAACCTGCTCGGCGCGCTGGCCCTGGCCGTGACCGATCGCTGCGTGCAGGCCGCGGCTGAGGCGAGCGGGCACTCCGAATCCGACGCCGCCGCACTGTCGGCCATCCACCAATTCGCAGGCGGCACCTCGATCGCCCTGTTGGCCTCGGTGATCGGGCTCAGCCAGTCGGGAACGGTGCGCGTCGTCAACCGACTCGAACAGGAGGGGCTCATTCAGCGGGGACCTGGTCGCAACGGCCGGGTCACCTCGGTCCTACCCACAACCGCGGGCGAGCGGGCCGCCCGGCGTCTCGAGTCAACCCGAATCCGATTGCTGGATGAGGCGCTCCAACCACTCGCCGCGGCAGAACAGGAGACACTGGCCGCGCTGGCCGGGAAGCTGCTGGTCGGCATGATGCGAGAACCGGGTGCCACCCGCTGGACGTGTCGCTTGTGCCATCTTCGGGCGTGCGGACGTCCGTCGGGTCACTGCCCGATCGAGCAGGCGGCGCGTACCCGCTACGGCGACCTCACCAACCCGGATCTGGACCGGTCAGCCGAGTGACAGGTACGTGACACCGAGCGCTGGCGTTGCTAGCAATGGAGGATGCTGTGCGGCGCTGTTCCATGCAGTCTCAGGTGCAACGTCGTCAGGGACGATGTCCGGCCGCCCGGAGGCTCCTTCGCCCCTGATCGGGTGAGCCGGTGACAGGGGAATCGGGGGGAGGAGTCCGGCCGGTCCGCCGGCCACGCCTGTGTCCGCTCGCCCTGGTGGCCGCGGCCGTGCTGGTCGCGGCGGCCACGCTGGCCAGCTGCTCGGGCTCAAGCCCGAGCACGTCGTCGACCGGCGGGTCGGTTACGGGCGGATCGAAACCCTCCAGCCGTGCGGCCCAGGTCATCAAAGTCGGAAGCATCGCCACCCGCACCGGGGCCGGCGCCAGTGACTTCGCATCCTTCATCCCGGGGATGCAGGCCTACTTCGACATGGTGAACGCCCAGGGAGGGGTCAAGGGCCACAAATTCCAGTTCGCCTACGACCTCGACGACGGCGGCAGCCCGACCACCTTCATCCAGCTGGCTCACACCCTCATCCAGCAGGACGGAGCGTTCGCCGCGTTCATCTCCACGTTCTGGTTCTCGCCCAACCTGTTCGTGTCCACCGGAACACCCACCTACGGGTACAACGTCAGCGGCAACTGGGCCGGGCCGGGCAACCTGTTCGCCGCCGGCGGGTCCATCCAGGACTACCACGCCCTCGCCGCACCGGTGGCGTACGTCATCAAACAGACCCACTCGTCCTCGGTGGCCATCGTCAGCTATGGCCAGGGAATCCCGGCCTCCTACCCCGCCTGCCACGCCGCGGCCCAGGACCTGACCGCGGCCGGGATCAAAGTGAGCTACCTCGACCTTTCAGCGTCGCTGGGTGGTGACTTCACGGCGCCGGCGCAGCAGATCGGTGACACCGGGTCGGACTTCGTGCTCACCTGCATCCAGGACTCCGACAACATCTCGCTGGCCCGCGCCCTGCAGCAGTACGGGATACACGTCCACCAGCTGTGGTTGAGTGGCTACAACCAGGCCTTGCTCGACCAGTACCGCAACCTGATGCAGGGGGTCTACGTGGACGCCAACGGCTTCGTCCCCTTCTCCGCTCCCGCCGCGTTCCCGGGTGTCTACCCGGGCATGCAGCAATACCTGGCGACCATGAAGAAATACGAGCCCAGCTACGTCACCAACCAACTGGCCATGCAGGGCTGGCAGTCCGCCGCCCTGCTCGCCGCCGGGGTCGAACGAGCCGGCACCAACGTGACTCAGCACAACGTCATCCAGCAGACCAACACGATCACCAACTTCACCGCCGGTGGCCTCACCGCCCTGGTGAACTGGAGCAACGCCCACACCACCCAGACCTTCCCCGTCTGCCCTTCGTTCGTCCAGGTGAAGGGCGACCAGTTCGTCCCGGCTCTGGGTCAGGGGCACCAGGTATTCATCTGTTTCGACCAGAGAGTCGACCTGAAGAACCCGGTCCTCGCCACGCCTCCTCCGGGCACACCGGGAACCTGAGCCCCGGAGCAGCCCAAGAGCGGCACCAGCACGGCTCAGGGCGGCCACCAGCTCGTCGGTGGTGCCTCGGGTAGATTCGGTGGTGGTGACGGTGATCATCGACTCCGATCAGCACCTCTACGAGACCCGCACCCTGTGGGCCGACCACATCGATCCGGCCCACGGAGGACGAGGCCCTCGGCCATCGTCGACGACGACCTCGGCTACCCGTGGCTCACCTGGCGGGGCCGCCGCCTCGACATCGCCGACGTCCAGATTCCCGGCGACACCGCCGGCGCTGGGTCGGCAGACGGCGAGCGTTGCCGCCAGCAGCTGCCCCCCGAGTACCACTACGACGAGGCGCTGCCCGCGCGCACTACTGGGACCCGGCGGCCCGGGCCGGAGCACCTCGACGTCCATGGGGCTCGACGAGGCGGTGGTGTTCCCCAACTTCGGGCTGCTGTGGGAGCGCCGGCTGTCGGAGTCGCTCCCCGCCCTGACCGCCAACATGGCGGCGTGGAACCGGTGGTGCGCGACGGTCGTCACCGACGGCGAGGGGCGCCTGCACCCGGTCGCCCATCTGACCCTGCGCGATCCCGGACTGGCTCGAGGCCCAGCTGGCCGAGCTGTCGTCGGCCGGCGTGCGCCTCGGCCATGATCGCCCCGGCCGCCGTCGACGGTCGACCGCTGTCGCATCCCGACCACGACCGGCTGTGGGCCGCCTTCGTCGACCACGGGGTCACGCCGGTGTTCCACGTGGCCGACCAGCCCCGGGTGCTCGACGAGGCCTTCTACACCGATCCCGAGCGAGAGCTTCGTCCCCGTGATCGAGTCCATCTTCTTGTGGGTGCCGCCGGCCATCGCCGTCACCGACCTCATCGTGAACGGGACGCTGGCCCGGCACCCGGAGCTGCGCATCGGGATCGTCGAGCTGTCCTCGATCTGGGTGCCGCAGTACCTGCTGATGCTCGACGGTGGGTGGGACTTCACGACCACCCTCAACGGTCGCCCGCCTGGCCGCCGCTCGACCCTGCGCCCGAGCGAGTACTTCCGCCGCCAGGTCCGGGTGTCCTCCTTCTCCTACGAGCAGCCCGCACGGCTCACGGCCAAGTCGGGCGACCTGTTCATGTGCTGCAGCGACTTCCCCCACTCGGAGGGCACGGCCACGCCGATCGAGGACTACCAGACGCGGCGGGAGGACCCCGACGACGCGCCCGGTCTGTTCCACGACAACGTGGACGGGCTGCTCGGTCGCTGACACCGCGGGGCGGGTGACATCCGATCCTCGATCAGGTGAGCGGCTGGAGCCGGCACCAGGCGCCCACTCCGGCGGCCACCAGAATCTCCGGGCCGAGCACCGTGGCGGCCCAGGGTCCGGCCAACCGACAGCTCGTCTACACCCCGGCCGACGCCTCCACCACGTCGAATGTCGAACAGTTGGTCACCGTCCCCCTGCGATCACTGGTGCGCACGCCGGCCTCCTGACCCGGCAGGGCTACGACGCGAACCGGAATTCAGGCGAGATTCCCCTGGAGATCTCCCCGGACGGCTGCCACTGGCGGCGGGCGCCGGTGACAGCCAGCTCGAGACGGCTGTCGGCGATCCGGGAAGCAGCGGGAGGACCGGGGACACTTCGGCTCGCCCGCCAGTTGACCAGCTCCTCGGCCACCCGGACCGCCCACCGGGCCCGCGCCAGACGGCCCGACCCGTCATGCGAGCGGGCCTCGGTGAGCTCGTCGGTGAGCGCGTCGAGCCCGTCGAGTGACGGCCCTTCGGCGTAGTCCGGCTGGTCGCACACCTGCTCGTACCAACGGACGATGCCAATGAGTGCCGTCAAACGTCGCGTCTGATGAGCCCACCGCGGGATGTTCCGGACCGTCGCCTTCCAGGACTGAAGGGACTCGAGGGCGCTGCGGGCCAGGGCAGACTCGGAAGACGCCTGGTCGTCGGGTAGGTATACGAGCGTCATGCTGACCGTGCCCCCCGTTCATCCACCGCACCCGACTCGACGGCTTCCCCCTCGTACCAGTCAGCGGGGCCGACCGGCTCGACCCGTTCGTCGTCCCAGCCCACCGCGTCCTCTTCGATGCCGTCGACCGGAAGCTCCTGCTCGAGCACATCGGCGATGGGACGATCGTCAGGATGCCCATGGCCCACCCGTGGGTCGTGGTTCCGCGCCTCGTCCGCGGTGTCCTCAGCAAGGCCGGTGTCCTCGATCCTATGCATGTCGAAACCTCCGTTACCTCTGTTCGGGAATCTCGTGACCGGCTGACGCCGCTTCTCGTCGGCACGGACAAAGAAGGGCCCGGCTCCGCCGTCTCCGACAAGAGCGGGCCCGTTCTCCGCCCATTGGCTCTACCCAGAAACGGCCCCGTCCCAACGCCGTTCTGTGGCCGATGCCGACCGGGACCGCCACCTCCGGGCGAGCAACACTCCGACCGGGGTGTACGCCCCGGGGACCGCCCACGGGCCCGAAGGCTTGGCGTGTCCCGCCGCCGGGATGACCAGGGCATTGGCACTCTCGGGGCACGAGTGTCAGCTCAGGCTCCATCGCTCGAACAGCCCATCGACCCAGCCGGAGGCCTTCCCGGGGTCGTCGGGAGGCGACTGGACCACCACAAGTTCTGTCACCCCGAGCTCGGCCACGGTGGCAGTGTCCCTGGGGTCGCCGTCACGGAGGGAAACCGCGATCTCCAGCGTGGCGGGGTCCCGGCCCGCCCTCCGGCACCGGTCCGAGAGTGCCGCCATGCGCTCGGGGAGCTCGTCACGCCACAGATTGAACCCGTACCAGCCGTCGCCCCACCCGGCGACACGATCGAGGGCGGGATCGCTGTTCCCACCGAGGATGACCGGGAGCCGGCGGTCCCGAACCGGTTTGGGGTAGCTCCGCACCTCCTCGAACCGGACGTGTGCGCCCTGGTAGGAGGCGACATCCTCCCGCCACAAGGTCCGCATGGCCTCGACGAATTCCCGGGTCCGCCCGGCCCGCCCGGCAAAGGGGACACCGAGAGCGGTGAACTCCTGTCGCGACCAGCCGATGCCGATGCCGAGCACGAACCGTCCCTTCGAGACCACGTCGAGGCTGGCCGCCTGTTTGGCCACGACCAACGGATTGTGCTGTGGCAGGAGCAGGATGCCGGTGGCCACCCGGATTCGCGACGTCACCGCGGCCACGAACGACAGCGTCACCAGAGGGTCGAGCCAATCGGCGTCGGAGGGGACGGCGATCCGACCATCCGGCGCATAGGGGTAGGGCGAATCGGGCCGGTCCACCATCACGACGTGCTCACCCGACCAGAGAGTGGAGAACCCGGCGACGTCAGCCGCTCGGGCCACCGCCTCGATCACCGCCGGATCCGCTCCGGGGCCGATGCCGAGGGCGTGGAGTCCGAAGCGCACCCGGCGATCTTCCCACCGGCTGGACCCCACGTGATCAGGGGCCGGGCTGCCGTCCACAATCACCGATGGTCACCTAATGTCGCGATGGCGCAGTGGCAACGGCGTTCCCACCCGGCCTCGGAAAGTCTGACCGTTCCCCTTGGGAGCTGACGTCGCGACTGACGCGCCCGTACACAGGCGAGGAGCACGAATGGAAGGTTCAGCGGGCGAGCTGGTCGAAAACCGGGATGACCCAGCCGACGACATAGCCGGGCCCGGTTGGGACGCAGGACTCGATCCGGCCGGTTGGACCGAGCCAACCTCATCCGGGCCCAAGGGCACCCTCGGCTGGCTCCGTCGAGGAGGTCGGCCGTGGTGGTCGACAGTGGCCATGGTCCTGATCGGGGTCCTGGCCGGGGTGCTCTACTTCCACCGGCTCAGTAGCGGCGCCATGTCCAGCACCTTCTATGCGGCGGCGGTGAAGAGTGGCACGGAGAGCTGGAAGGCCTTTTTCTTCGGATCGCTCGACCGGTCGTCGTTCATCACGGTTGACAAGCCTCCCGCCTCGCTCTGGATCATGGCCATCTCCGGCCGGATCTTCGGCTTCTCCAGCCTGAGCATGCTGGCTCCGATCGCGCTGGCCGGCGCCTCCTGCGTCGTCGTGCTCTTCCACCTTGTGCGACGGTGGATGGGCGATGTCGCGGCGGTACTCGCTGCCACCGCTCTGGCCGTGACTCCGGTGGTGACGGCAGTGTTCCGCTCCAACCAGCCCGACGCGGTCATGACGCTGTTCCTGGTGCTGGGGGCCTGGGCGCTCTGGTCGGCGCTCGAGACCGGGGCTACGTCGCGGCTCGTCCTCTGCTCGGCGCTGCTCGGTCTGGCCTTTCTGACCAAGATGCTCGAGGCGTTCGTCGTCGTCCCCGCCTTTCTCCTCGCCTACCTGCTCTTCGGTCCCCCAAAACTGGGCCGTCGACTGCTCCAGCTCGTGTGGGGATTGCTCGCCCTCTTCCTCGCCTCGGCCTGGTGGGTGGCGATCGTCCAGTTGTGGCCGGCGGCGAGCCGTCCGTACATCGACAGCAGTGGCGACAACTCCGAGCTCAGTCTCATCTTCGGCTACAACGGTTTCGGGCGCCTCCTCGGTACGTCGACTCCATTCGGCGTGGCCGCACCGGATACCCGGGCGGGTCGCAGGCTGAACGACGTCATTGCCGGCTTCACCCACTTCGGCAGTCAACCGGGTTGGCAGCGGATGTTCGCCCCGGCACTCGGGTCCCAGATCAGCTGGCTCATACCGGTCGCCGCGCTCGGCCTGGTGGCCGGCTTGTGGGCCAGCCGGCGAGCACCCCGGTCCGACCTGGTGCGAGCGGGATTCGTCTTCTGGGGAGTGTGGGCGATCTGCGCCATCGTCGTGTTGAGCTCGGTGCAGGGGACGTTCCACACCTACTACGTGGTCGAGGTCGCCCCGGCCGTGGCGGCTCTGGCGGGCGGCGGAGCCATGGTGATGTGGCGGCTCGGCCGGAGGTCGATCCGCTACGCCTGGCTCCTGCCGTTGGGGGTCCTGGGCAGCGCGTTCTGGGCCGCCCATCTACTCGAACGGGCTCCGGACTACGCCCACTCGCTCCCGCGCGTCGTGGAGGTGACCGGCATCATCGGGGCCGCGGTTCTGCTGGTGGCTCTCATCGGCGCACGGCGGCTACCTCGAACGGTGGTGGCCATGGTGGCGGGGATCGGTGGACTGGCCGCCGTGGTGGCGGCCCTGGCCGGCCCGACGGCCTATTCCCTCTATACCGTCCAGAATCCGACGAGCCCCTCCAACCCGACCGGCGGGCCGGCGGCCACCAGCGCGGCACCGACCCCCGGGAATCGGTTCGACAACCCGGCCTTGATCAGGGTCCTGGCCCGTCTGGACAGGGAAAGCGAGGCGCAGACCAGGGCCAACGGCGGCGTCCCGCCGGTCGCCGGCGTCTCCCCGGGGATGATCAGGTTCCTCACCGCTCATCGAAACCGGGCCAGTTGGATCGTGGCGGTCAGCGGCTCCATGACCGCTGCTCCTCTCATCCTGATCAGTGGGGAACCGGTCATGTCGATGGGGGGATTCACCGGTTCCGAGCCGGTGCCAACCTTGACGGCCTTCGAGCACCTGGCCGCCCAGGGCAGGATTCAATACGTACTGGTGAGCGGCGGCCTGGGGAACTTCGGAGGCTTCGGAGGATTTGGCTTCGCTCGGGGTGGAGCCGGTCGGTTCGGTCGAGCCGGACGGATCGGCCGCACTCCGAATCTCCCGGCAACCGCGGCCGTCGGTCTGTGGGCTGTTCAGCACGGGGTCCATGTTCCGGCGGATGCCTATGGTGATCCGGGAACAGGCGGATCGCTCTACTACGTGGGCCCGGCATCGAGCGCACGGGCCCAGAGCTGACGGTCGGGTCGTTGCCTTCCTGACCCACGGTCGACTCGGACCCCTGGAACGGTATCCCCCGGGTCCCCGCGAGGTTCGGCCGTTAGCATGGTCATCACCACGTCTCACCATCACCACGTCGAGCGAGGTCCCATGCCGTATGCCCAAGGCCGAGTCATGCACGACGCCGACGCCCACCTCATGGAGACACCCACCTGGCTGCGCGACCATGCCGAGGCGAAGTTCCGCGACCGCCTGCCGCTGCTGACGTACTCCAGCGGCAACGAGCTGCGCCAGACGGGCAGCCCCGAGGACCAGCGGCGAGACCTGGTGGCCTCGTTCGATCGACTGCGCCAGAAACACGCCTCGGCGGAGTACCGCGCCGATGAGGACGTGGAGATCATGGCGCGGAAGAACTTCGCCGCCACCGGTGGCTTCATCGCCGACGACCGTCCCCGGGCCCTGGACCTCCTCGGGTTCCGCAGCCAGCTGATCTTCAACACGTTCCACAACAGCCGGCTGCACGATCTCGAACACTCGGCCGACCTGGATCTCGCCTACGCCGCCGCCCGGGCGCACAACCGCGGCATGGTCGAGTTCTGTTCGGTCGACCGGCGGCTCCTCCCGACCTGTTACGTCCCCCTGGCCGATCCGGAGCGAGCGATCCAGGTGACCGAAGAGGCCTTCAGGCAAGGGGCGGCCGCCCTGCTGGTCGCCTCGGGCTGCCCACCTTCGTTCTCCCCCAGCCACCTCGATCTCTTCGGCGTCTGGGCCCGAGCCGAAGAGGCCGATATCCCGATCGTGTTCCACGTCGGTGGCACCGGCCAGCTGATCGACCCGCACTATTTCGTCAACGGGCTCCCCATCCCCCACGACTTCCACGGTGGCGACGAGAACTTCCGATCGGTCGACTTCATGGGCATCCCCGTCCCACCGGCCCAGACGTTGGCCACCATGATCTTCGACGGTGTGCTCGAGCGCTTCCCGGAGCTCCGTATCGGGGTCATCGAGCAGGGTGCCATCTGGGTGCCTTCCTGGCTTCGCCAGATGGAGTCGGCCTTCGAGGCGTTCGCCCGCCACGAGGAGCGGTTGCAGGCCCTGTCGATGCGGCCGTCCGACTACGTGCACCGCCAAGTCCGCTTCACGCCGTACCCGACCGAGGACGTGGGCTGGATCATCGAACAGGGCGGCGCCGACCTCCCGATGTTCTCATCCGACTATCCCCATGTCGAAGGTGGTCGCAGGCCGGTCGAGCGGTTCGAGGCCTCACTCGGAGACGCCACTGAAGGGGTGCGCCAGAAGTTCTATGAGGACAACTTCCTGTTCCTCATGGGATCGACGGCCGCCCACCTGGCCGCCTGAACCTGGGCCACCAACGGAAACGGACGAGGGCCGTTCCGCCGATCCGGGCGTCAGGACCCCTGGCTCTTGTCGACCTTCTTCAGGCTGCCGTAGCCGCGCTCCATGGCGGAGACGATGATGGCTTCGAAATCCTTGTCGGTCAGGACCCGTGGGGTTCCGAGGGAGGCAGCCCTCCAGTACAGCTCGGCCAGCCACTCGAGCAACTCGAGGCGCTCGACGGCCTCGCTCATCTTGCTGGCGTAGGCGATGGAGCCGTGGTTCTGCATCATCGCCGCGTTCCGGCCCTTGAGGGCCTTGACGACATTGTCCGCCAACTCCTGGGAGCCGAAGGTGGCATAGGGCGCCGTGCGCGGAGCGCCGCCGAGGCCGAGGCAGCTGTAGTGCAGTGGCGGCAGCTCGTCGTGCGTGCACGACAAGGCGGTCGAGGCCATGGCGTGCGCATGGGTAATGGCCATGGCGTTGGTGGCGGCATAGATCCCGGTGTGGAGCGGCACCTCCGAGGTGGGGGCCAGGTCTCCATCGACCACCTCGCCGTTGAGGTCGATGACCGTGACCATCTCCGCCGTGACCGTGGCCAGATCGGCCCCGGTCGGTGTCACGGCGACGAGGTCCCCCTGGCGGGCCGAGATGTTGCCGGCGGTACCGATGACCAGCCCCTCTTGGGCCAGATGGCGGCTCGCCCCCGCCACCGCCTCCCGTTCCTCCCCCAACAGCAGCTCTGCCATCGCTCATTCCTCTCTCGGAAGTTCCGGTGAGTCGTCGCACCGTCGATCTCGTGATTGCAGTTGGACCCTACGACGGAAGCCCGTCGACCCGCCAGAACCGGGACTTCCGGGCTGGCCGTACCGGTACTGCCATGCAGAGTTCTCGGGGAGACCCAACGTGACGACCCCAGATGACGTGGCGCCCACCGCAGCACGGGTGTCGCTGACGACCATTGCCCGAGAGTGGTTGCGGATGGGCTGTATCGGCTTCGGCGGTCCACCGACCCACATCGCCCTGATACGCCGTCTCTGCGTCGACGACCGCAACTGGATGACAGCCGTCGAATTCGAAGATGGCGTGGCCGTGGTCAACCTGCTGCCCGGGCCGGCCTCGACCCAGCTGACCATCTATGCCGCCTGGCGACTTCGGGGAATCGCCGGCGCCGTGGTCGGCGGTCTCTGCTTCATTCTGCCCGGGCTCGTCGTGATCCTCGGTCTGGCCGCCCTCTTTCTCAGTGCCCACGCTCCACTCGGCGTAGCCGGAGCTGCGTTGGGCGCCGGTGCGGCCGTTCCGGCCGTCGCCCTCCGGTCTGCCGGAGGCCTGGTCCCCGCCAGCTGGGAACGGGCCGGTCCCGGGAGGTCGGCCCGGATTCGTTGGATCGTCTATGCCCTCGCCGGGGGATCCTCGGCTGCGCTCGTCGGGCCTTGGCTCGTGCTCGTCCTGGCCGGATGCGGGCTGTGCGAGGTCCTCTCCCGCACCCCCGGTGCCACTCCGGGGCTCCACTCCTTGCTGCCGTTACCGCTCCTCGCCGCCGTGGCCGCCGGTGGTCTCGGCGCCGTCGCCTGGGTGAGCCTCAAGGTCGGGGCCCTCTCGTACGGCGGGGGGTTCGTGATCGTCCCCCTCATGCAACACGACGCGGTGCACACCTACCACTGGATGAGCTCCAGCCAGTTCCTCACCGCGGTGGCGCTGGGACAGCTCACCCCGGGACCCGTTGTCCAGACCGTGGCGGTGGTCGGCTATGCCGCCGGCGGGCTCGGCGCCGGTCTGCTCGCTTCGCTCTGCGCCTTCGGACCATCGTTTGTCTTCGTCCTGGTCGGTGGGACCCACTTCGACCAGATCCGCTCGAACCAACGGGTTCAGGGCTTCCTCACCGGAGCCGGAGCGGCCTCCATCGGGGCCATCGCCGGCTCGGCCATTCCTCTGGGCCTGGCGCTGGCCCACCTCTGGCAGATCGGCGTCCTCGTCCTCGCCTCGATGTGGTTGCTCGCTCTCCGCCGGGGGATGGTGTTGGGCCTCCTCGCCGCGGCGGGTCTGGGGCTGGTGGCCGCATTCGCCGGCGCGCCGGTCTGAGCTGCTCGAGCTCATCGGCGGCCAGCTGAGGGTGCCTGACGTGGTGACACGTCACCGTCCCTGACCCCAGTGCCCGGACGGCCCCTCCCGCCGCACGGGTACAGTTCGCCGAGGAGGTGGCCATGTCCGGGCATAGGAGCGAAATCGACCGTACCGACGAGTGGGCGGCGCTGAAAGCTCGATTTCTGCGGCCCATCGGAGCGCGGCCGGCATCGTCGGCCGGAGGGCTCCATCACTTCGCCCTGCTCTCGAGCGATGTCGAACGGACTATCGCCTTCTACCAGGACCTCCTGGAGTTCCCCCTGGTGGAACTGTTCGAGAACCGGGACTATCGAGGATCCACCCATTTCTTCTTCGACGTCGGCCACGACAACTATCTGGCCTTCTTCGATTTCCCCGGCCTCGATCTCGGTCCCTACCTCGAGGTCCTCGGAGGTCTCCACCACATCGCCATCTCCGTCACGCCCGAGCAATGGGAACGTCTGGTCTCCAAGCTGCGGGCGGCCGGCGTCGAACCCCATATCGTCAACGACTCCTCGGCCTATTTCCCGGGCCCCGACGGCGAACGGTTGGAGCTGCTCTCGTTCCCGCTCAATGACATGTACGGAACCATCGTCGGCTGACCACCCGGCGCATCGTCGCGGACGCCCATCGACCGATGGGGACGGACGAGGTTCCGACCATCGACCGTTGCTGTTCCCTCAGGAGCCCTCAGCCTGGGGGGGATCTTCGCCGAGCCGGCCCTCCGAGCGGAGGCATTCGACCAACCGATCGACGAAGGCAGCCTGACCCTTCACCAGCTTCTGCCGGGCCATCCCCGCCGAGACCCATTCCGCCCGATCCACTTCTGGGAACGACCGGCGTTGCCCTGAACCACGGGGCCACTCGACCTCGAACTCGTTGCTCACCACGCGTTCGATCCCGAACTGCGGTGCATCGACGGCCCAGACCCGCACCAGCTTCCCGCTCGCCTGCTTGATCTGGCCCAGGTCGATTCGGGGTCCCGGTGGGGCCGGTGTCCCGACCTCCTCGGCAAACTCCCGCTCCGCCGCCGCCGACGGATCGTCGAGCGCGCCGTGCTCCCCCTTGGCCACCGACCAGGCATGTCGGTCCTTCTTGGCCCAAAAAGGACCGCCAGGGTGGACGATGAACAGCTCGAGGCGGTGGTCACCGGCGATCCGATAGGGAAGGAGCCCCGCACTGAGCCCAGCCATTTCTCCTCCTTACCAACGGTTCGTCCGAGGCTACAAGTGCACGTCTCCGCCCGAGACGGACGTGGAGCCGACGCTTAGGATGACGCCGGTCCGTTGCAGACGTCGTGAGGGAGGGCAATGACTACTTCGCTGGTGCTCTTCGGGGTCCTCGGCATCGCCAGCACTGCGCTGGCGTTCGCCGTCAATTGGCGTCTCTTTGCCGCGGCCGGAGCGGGCCGGGCATCCTGGCTGGAGTCGAGCTACTACATCTTCGGGATCGTGTCGCTGGTCCTCGGCTGGTACTTCAATGTCCGCTACACCCACCAGTACGGTCACCAAGCCAGCTATGTCAACTACACCAAGTCGCTGTTCTCGAATTGGGCGTCGGACTCGGCCGCCCAGGACTACATCATCGTGAACGTCGTGCTCTTCCCGCTGTGGTCGATCATCGACGGACGCCGACGCGGGTTGCGGGCCCCGTGGATCTTCTTCGTGATGAGTCTGTTCACCAGCCTCGCCTTCTCCATGGCGTTCTACCTGGCGTTCGTCGAGCGACAGCTTCGCTACAGCCGCTTGGAAACGGCGGCATCGAGCACCTCGTACCCGCAGTTGTAGCCGGGGATGAACGTCACGCCAGGGCCACCATGGCAACCGGCGCCACAGAGGTACAGGCCCTCGAGGGGAACAGGAGCATCCGGCCAACCCCGTGGTCCGGGGCGGAACGGACCCATGAACTCCGGCTGGAGGAGCCCGTGGGTGAAATCGCCGCCGCTGCATCCGAACATCAGCTCGTAGGTGTAGGCGGGATAGTTGAACTGCCGGTCGATGAGATCTGGGAAGTTGGGCGCCCTCGAGGTGATCTTGGCGACGATCCGCCCTGCCATCTCGTCGCGCACTCGCGCCTGGTCCGGGTGAGTGGCCGCGATCGGCGAGTAGAAGGCGAAGCTGCTGGCCACGTGCTTCCCGACGGGTGCGAGCCCCGGGTCGCGCAACGTGGGGACGGAGAGGTTGAACGACGGAGACCGGGGGACCAGCCCCGAGCGGGAGTCCTCGAAATCGCGTTGCATCTCCTCGGGGGTCCCGAAGAAGGTCACGTTGTGCCGCAGGTCTCCTTCGTTGAGCAGGTCATAAGGAGCGACGTACTCAGGGAGCCCGCTGAGAGCGAAATGGATCTGGAAGTAGGCGGCACGGTGGTCGATGGCGTCTATTCGCCGGACGAACTCCTCGGGTAGCGCGTCCCGGTCGAGGAGCTGGGTGAAGGTGGCGGTGGGGTCGAGGTTGGAGACCACCACCGGGGCGGTGACCTCCTCCCCGTCGGCCAGGACCACCCCTTCCACCCGCGCTCCGGTGGTGATGATCCTCGCCACCTTGACGTGGCGGCGGAGCTCGCCACCGTGTCGCTCGAACAGCCCCAGGAGATGGTCGGACATGGTGCCGATACCACCCTGGACCTTGGACATCGTCGCATCGCCCGGTGTGGCCAGAGCGAAGGCCAGGCAGAGCGCGCTCCCGGCGAGTACGGACCCCGGTAGGTCGAGTTGACGGCCAGGAACGCCAGCATGCTTCGGATCTGGGCGTGCTTCTGGCGATCGGGCAGGAACTCGTCGACGACATCCATCACGCTCCCGAACATGGCGGTGCGTATGGCGAGGCGCTCCTTCTCGTTGGAGGCGCAGGCCCACATCTCGTCCAGGGACTTCGGCGCCTTCCGGACGTCCAGCCGGCCGATGGCCCGAGCCGGTGCCTCCGCCCAGGCAGCCACTTCGGCCATGCCCAGCACCGCCTCGATGCCGAGCGCCTCGTTGAGATGGTCGAGCAACTCCGTCGGGTCGCTGTAGAGCAGGATGGGCGGCTCGCCCGAGGGACCGATGCTGGCCGACTGGACCTCGGGCTCGTAGATAGGACACGAGGCGAATCCCAGATCATCGAAGATCTCGGTGGGTATGGGGAATTGGATCGATCCGGCCAATTCGAAGCGATAGCCGCGAGCGAGCTCGGTGGTCGTGGCCATCCCACCGATGAAGTGGTTCTTCTCGAGGCAGAGGACCCTCATGCCACCCCGAGCCATCACGGTGGCCGCAGTGAGGCCGTTGTGACCCGCACCAATCACGATGGCGTCGTAGTCCGACATCGGCGTCACGGTAGCAGCGCCGACAGGAGCCCGAGGAGTCCACCGCGACCCAGCCACGGACCCGACGGGCCAGCGACACCGCTGCACTACGGTGGTCCGCATCAACGACAGCCAGCGATCCTGTGGAGATGGGCAAATGACGACCAAGTCCGATTTCTCGACCGAGGAGTGGCATCTCATCCTCGAGGCGCCACCGAGTGCCGGCATGATCGTGGTCACGGCCCAGCGAGGAGGCTCGTTCCGCGAGGCCATCGCCATGGCCAAGGCCTATGCCGAAGCGCGCAAGCAGCACGGCGAAAGCGAGCTGCTGGATGAGATCGTCGCCGCCAAACCGGAGCGGGACCACACCCACTACCACTCAGCCGACGAGCTCAAGCAGCAGGGACTGCAGCACTTGCGGGATTCGGTCGCCCTGCTCGAGCGCAAGGCGACGCCGACCGAGGTCGACGAGTACCGCAAGTTCATCGTGAATCTGGCTCACGAGGCGGCGGCTGCTCACCGGGAGCACGGGCAGGCGGTGAGCGAGGCCGAGCAGGCGGCCATCAGTGACATATCGGAGGCACTGAGCGCGTCGTAGGGAGCGGGTCCCTACCTAACGTACGTAGTCAGGTCCGGGCTCCTCTAACAGGTCGTCAGGGCTCGTTCGGCAACAGGGGCCCGACCAGGATGGCGGCTGGCGAAACCGAATCGCGTCCCCGACGGCTGGCGTGACAGTGGCTCGCCCGGAGCGTTGCTGGGTGGACGAAGCCGAGGAAATGGCCTGGGAGGCCAATCCGCAGGCGATCACCAGCCCGACGATGCCAAGTACCTTGAGAGTTGTCGGCCCCCCGTCCAACAACGACGCGATGGGTGTTCTTCGGCATGAGCCCGATCTCTTTCGCCCGACCCAACCGGTAGGTCCGCCCCGACCCGTTCGCGGTCAACCTGGCAGACCAGGATTGGAAAGGCAATGCCGCGCTCTTGTCGAATTCACCCCGGCCGAGGTGCGGCGGTGTCGCCACCTGAAGACTTCACAGAACGTTTGTCTAAACTTCACCCGCTTGTGACCGAGTGGTGACCACCGACGGTGACAACGAACGCACCGAGGCGAGTACGACCACGCGACAACGCAAGCCCGGCGGGCATCATGTGAGATCGAGGACGGAACATGGAAGATCGGATCACGGGGGTCATCTACTTGGAGATGACGGACCGACTTCCCGAGCGCTACTCCGAAGAGCGGGTGCCCGAGGTGCTCTCGCTGCCGGGAGTTCACCGGGCTAGCTGGTGGGCGAACTGCGTGCCGTACCGCACCGACCTCCCCCGGACGCTGCCCGAGTTCGCCATTCTCGGCGTCTACGAGGCTGATCAGCGTTTCGAACCGCCTGACGCTGTCGCGCTTCCGCACGACATCACCGGATTCTGCTTCGACCACTACCCACGACCCGGGCAAGGGACCATCTCCCATCGCCCCACGCTCGGCCTCGAGCTGGTCCTGATCAGCCCGCGCGTCCCCGAGGAGGGCCAGGCCCTCCGTGACTGGGGCGACTTCGTTCACATCCGAGACATCGCGGCGGCGGCGCCCGATCATTTCACCATGATCACGCCGTACGAGAACCGCGCACCGGGCTCACCTCGCTACATGCACCTCTATGAGCTCGACACCGATGATCCCGAAGCGGCGTTTCGAGAGATGGCGCCGATCACCGTGGCGAGGGTCGGCGCCTACGGCACCCATCACCTCGGGGAATGGAGAGGACATGAGGCCCTGGTCATCGATTACGTCAACACCTTCCGGCGCCTCGGAGCCGTATCCTGTGGCCCCTGATCCGCTGGCCATGGTCTCACAGACCAGCGTCGGAAGAAAGCGTGCTCGAGAGAGGACGATGCCGGCCCTCACCACGTCTCTGGTCGTGTCCACAAGGGCGACATCACTGAACGAGACGGTGAGCCCTCGGAGTGGGCCTGACACGTGTGGGTGGTCGTTCGGCGGCTGTTGGGTGTTGGGTCCTTCCCCGGCTGAGTGCCGGGGAGCGTCGGGTTCGCAGGACGTGGTGGACGGCGCGAATCGGAGCGCCCGGTCGAGACGGACGAATGACTGCCCCCGGTCAACACCAGCGCGACCGGGATCAAAACGGCCAGTACGGCCAGAGCTATGACCGAACCGAGCATTGGTCGGCGCTTCACGCGGTGTCGATCATGACTGCGGGATAACCATCACACCGTCAGCGACCCCGCCGACGGATCAGGGCTCGTCAGCGGGTCCGACGTTCGAGTCAAGCCACTTCCGGAGCGGAGCGCTGGCTCGAAGAACGTCGACGATCCTGCGCTTGGCTGTTGCCGTCCCGAGCCATGGCCCGACCGGCCACTCCCTCCAAGCCGCAAGACCCTTGAATCGGAGGATCTCGATCCGCGGGTGGTCGTTCGGGTAACCCCGTGGGGCCGACTTCAGCGTCTCGTGAGCGGATACCTGAATCCGCTTCCGTCGAAGGCCCTTCAGAAGGTCGAGAAGCTCCGCCCCTCTCCTCTCGTTGGCCACCGCCGACCGAAAGCGGGCGAGCTGATCTGATGACGGCATCCAGAGCCCGGAGCCCACGCCGAGGGCGTCCGACGACAGCGATAGGTAGCCGGCATCGTTGTGGGCCGCGATGTTCGTCTTGTACGGGGACTTGTCCGGACTGAATCGCGTGTCGCGGTAGGGGCGAAAGACACGTCCTTCGCCGAACTCCGCAGCCAACTCGGCCAAGAGTGCCTGCATGGGACCAAGCACGTCGGTCAAATAGAATTCCTTGTGGGCCGTCCAAAAGCTCTTGGTGTTGTCCATCTCGAGCTCATCGAAGAACTCCACGACCTCCGGGTTCCAGCCCCGAAAAGCATGGCCTTCACGAGGCGGACGGGAGGCGGCGGGAGCCGCTCTGGGCGGAACCATCGACCACACCTTATTTGCCTCACGAGCGGCGGGGGCCGGCACGTCCGAACTACGGCTCAACACCCACCTGATCGACCAACGACCACCGATCCCCACCCCGAGCAGCGCCGCCGCTCATTGATTTCGGGCCAGCCCTCCTGACTCGACGAGCTCCTTCAATCGACCGAGGTCATCGACGAGGTCGGTGCTCCGGTCTCGGTGGGCGGGCATGGCGATCCCAACCCCCCATTCCATCACCCTGGGGATGTGGAGAACTTCAAATCCCTGTGTGACCCTTGTTCCTCCATCTACGGGATCAAGACGCCAGTGCCATTCAACCGAATCGGGATAGGGGAACTGGGCGACTGTTCGCCAGACAATCGCCCGTGGCTCGTCTGCGACGACGACCTCATTCAGCCGTGTCCAGCGGAGCCCTCCACGACGGTTTCGACCCCGAAATCGCACGCCCGGCGCCACCACCGTCTCGGATCCGAGCCACTCACAACCTCGGCACTCTCCACTCCACTCGCCGACCCGGGTTACGTCGGCCACAACGGACCAAACGGCTTCCGGTGCGGCCGCAATGGTGACATTCGCCTCGCAACTCCGCCGCACGCCAACCTCCCCAGAGCGATCGGGGCAACCCTGACCAAGATGCTACCCGTTGCCCAGGACGCACGACGGGGTGACTGGGTCTTCGATCGGAGGGTCGAATCTGGGGCAGAATTCGACCGATGGCTCAGACTGACTTCGATGCCGCCATGCTGAGTCGAATGGACGCAGCCGTCGAGGACGCCGTCCTTCAGGGCGATGCGCCAGGAGTGGTGGCTGCCATCGCCCGGGACGACGCGATCCACGTTGCCACCGCGGGTGCCATCTCGGTCGGTGGTCCTCCCATGCAACGCGACACTCTGTTTCGGATCACATCGATGACAAAGCCCATGACTGCGGCGGCGGTTCTGTCGCTTGTCGATGCCGGCATCCTGCACCTCGACCTACCCGTCGATGATCTCCTGCCCGAGTTCGCGGATCGGCGGGTGCTGCGCAGCCCGGACGCTTCGCTCAGTGACACCGTGCCAGCTGTCCGCCCGATCACAATCCGCGATCTTCTCACGTTCACATGGGGGTTCGGCATGCAGGGCGCGATGTTCATGGCCTCCGAACCCTGGCCCATCCTCACCGCAACACAAGAACGGGAGCTGGCAACGCTCGGGCCGCCACAGCCGGCCACCACCCCAGATCCGGATACGTGGATGGCGCGGCTAGGCGAGCTGCCGCTACTGGCCCAGCCCGGGGAGCGCTGGCTTTATCAGTCTGGTTCCCAGGTGCTCGGGGTCCTGGCGTCCCGTGCCGCCGGCGCCCCGTTCGATGAGGTTCTTGGCGAGCGGCTGCTGGCTCCACTCGGGATGACCAGCACCGCCTTTTACACAACTGACACCGCCCGGCTCGCCACCGCCTATCAGCGCCGGGACGGGAGGCTCGAGATCAGCGATCCTCCGGAGGGTCAGTGGTCGCAACCGCCTGCCTTCCCTGACGGCGGCGCTGGCCTCCTTTCCACCGTCGACGACGTTGTGGCGTTCGGTCGGATGCTCCTGTCCGACGGTCGTGACGTGCTGAAACCAGAGACCGTCGACGCAATGACCCACAACCAGCTGACTGAGGCGCAACGCGCCAACGTCTGGCCTGGGTTCAGCTTCCTGGATGACCGAGGCTGGGGCTTCGGTATGTCCGTTTGCGACGATGGAAGATACTCCTGGGATGGCGGCTTCGGCACCACATGGTCGAACGTCCCTTCTCGAGATCTCACCCTGGTGGTGCTGACGCAACGCGCCAACGACGAGACCGGCCCGCCGTCGGTATGCGAAGCAGTCCTCGCCGCCGCGGTCGCCCCGGCTGACCGCTCAACGACCTGAAGGCGCAGTCCGGGAACAGCCGGGCCTTGGGTGGGCAGCCACACACCATGGGCCCAGCGAGCTGAGCACGAGGTCAGCGCGGCGGTCGCTGGGGGACTCCGGCCCGAAGCCAGCGCCGCACGAGTTGCCCGGCAGTCGTCGAGTTCAGAACGCAGTCATCGAGGCCGATATAGGTCGCGATGCGACATCGACGAGGAGGGTGTGCCGAGCCGGACGCCATAGCGGCTCGGCGGGCTTCGACCTACAACAGCATCAGCGCGGGGGCGAGCCTCCTGCTGTTCGGCGCCATGGTCGCCGGGATGATCTCGGCGCTTCCCATTCCGCCGTGGTCGCGGGTCGTCGTCGCCGTCCTTGTCATCGCCTCGGTACTCGGCTGTCTCGCCTGGTCGACAGCGACTCCAGGAGAGCACTCCACCGGATTCCAACCGACCACGGCGACCCCGTGGTGCCCCCGAGACGTACGTCTGTGCCGGAGACATCGAATGGGACACGCCCAGTCGGGCGTTCGTTGCCGTGTGGGTCGCGCCGATTCGATGTCGCCGTGGTTCCAGTTGTGGTGACGGCGCAAGCGGTGTGCTGATCTGTCAGGCGCGTACTCCCGGTACTCAGCGGGTACATCGGAACCATCCCGCTGACCTCATGCTTCACGTTGAGGCCACCCTGGTCGTTGGGCCATCGCTGCGCACTGCGAAGGTTGATCTGCCGACTCGCTCACGCGGCGGCCGAAGTGCAACTCGAGAACGGGCGGCACTTGACTCCCTCGACGACCTCCTGTTGGATGACAAAGGAAACACACCGGCGGACCTGGGGAGGCGGAAATGGCTCAGACGGTATCGGGCGCAACCAACGACAATGGAACCACTGGCACCGTCGCCGCCGATGAAGTTGTGACGAAGATCGAGCTGGACACTCGGTCCTTGTTGGAACGCCTCGATCTGATCGGAACTCCGGCGGACCAGGCCGCGGCCGCAAAGGCCGGCGCCTTCTTCTTCGGCCCGGCGAACAGCGTTGCCATCATCGAGTCGCAGGCCACCGCTCTCTCGAAATGGTGGTCGGCTGGTCTTGGGTCGGGAGTAGTGGCGGCCTGGGGAGCGGTGAGGGTGTTCTGGAACACGAACCCACCTGTGCACGGCGTACTCCTGTGGGGAGCCTCCATCGTCTCCGCCGCGCTTCTTCTGGCCATTGCCATCATCGTGGCCTCGGACGTTCTGTCAAGAGGTCGCGGCGCAGCTGCCACCGTTCAAGCACGCGCTCGAAGTAGCCCGGGCTCTGATTCGAGCGACTGCCGAAGGACTCACCGGAGCCCCTGCCGGAGTGGCGGCGGCGACCAGTCAGGTCGTTCCGATCACCACTCCCAAGAAGGTGCGGAACATCGAAGCGGACGGTCCGGCCGAGGAGGGATGGACGGCGCTCCTCGCTCAATACCCCAACGGCCCGACCGGAACACCCGCCAGGTACTTCGTGGCAAAGGGCTCGAAGCAGGAGTGGGTGGACGCCAATTTGATCCAGTTCAACTAGGCCCAACGTCCTGCCGGCCGACCGGCGGCATCGATGTGCTTGTCACCGACCTGTCACCTTGATTTCACCTGCGATGCTGAAATTCATGTGTAGATGCTGACCGTTGAGCCCATACTCAACATCATGGACATCTCCCCACCCCTGCCACCTGCCGAAACGAAAGACCCCGAGATGGGCAGACGCACCCACGAGACCGGCTCGAAGCGCCTGCACCCCGTCCGTCGTGCTGGCGTTGCGCTCTTGGCCGTTGTCGGCGCGGCCGCCCTACCGGGCGCGCTGGCCGCAGCCAACACCAGCTCCGCGCATGTGGCGCCAGCCACCGGCCTGGTGCACCAGGCCGGATCAGGCCTCTCCGTGGCGCCGCAACTGGCGGCCCACACGTTGACGATGCCCGGTCCCAATACGGGACCGGATGACATCAGTGGTTTCATCGGAAGCAACTTCTTCGTCGGCTACCAGAATGGTGTGGGCGCGACGGGAACGCCGTCACCAAGCGGTGGCACGACCAGCATTGTCATCGAATACCGACAAGATGGGACAGTGGCGGCTCAATGGTCCGTCGTGGGCAAATGCGATGGCCTGACCACTGACCCACCGAACGATCGGGTCATCCTCACCGTCAACGAGGATGCCAATTCGTCGATGTACATCATCCACCCGGGTGCGCCACCGGCCGCACAGCTCGTCCATCTGGCCTACAACGTCGACCCCTCTACCCTCGGCGGGGGCGGGACCGACGACGTCGTCGTCGATCAGTCGGGGAACGTCTTTACCGCTGGTTCGAACCCCTCGGCACCCGGCGCACCGGCGCTCTACAAGGTGGGCATCAACGAGGGAACCCGAGTAGCCACACTCTCCTCGGTCTTCACCGACAACGACCCTTCGCTACCGATCACGCTGACCGACCCTGACTCACTGAGTCTGGTGCCATCCGACAGCCCACAATTCGCCGGGGACATCATGCTGGACAGCCAAGGTGACTCCAGTCTGGTGTTCGTCGCCCATGCTGGAGGGATCGGTCAGACACTGACGACGCTCAGAGTAGGGACTCAGGTCGACGGTGTGGCCTGGGCGACTACGACGACTGGAACCTTGCTCGTCGTCGACGGGACCACCAACAAGATCACGTCGATCTCCGGCTCGTTCGCTCCGGGCACGCTGTTCATCACCGCGCCGAGCGACTCAGGGGTCGCCGGTTTCGTCGGGACTGTCAACCTTGCCACTGGCACCATCACGCCGGTGGCAACGGGATTCGGCAGTCCCACCGGTCTGCTTTTCATCCCGGGGACACCCAATCCCGGTCCGTATGGATACCACCTGGCCGCTGCGGACGGTGGGGTGTTCAGCTTTGGTGACAGCACGTTCTTCGGCTCGATGGGTGGCCAGCGGCTGAACCAGCCGATCGTGGGCATGGCGACCACCGCAGACCGTCAGGGCTATTGGCTGGTGGCCTCCGATGGCGGCATCTTCACCTTTGGTGACGCCGGATTCTTCGGTTCCACCGGCAACCTGAGGCTCAACGCCCCGGTTGTCGGCATGACGGCCACCCCAGACGGCCTGGGCTACTGGTTGGTGGCGAGCGATGGGGGGGTGTTCAGCTTCGGCGACGCGCACAGCTTCGGATCGCTCGGCAGCAACCGCCCCGCCCAGCCGGTCGTGGCCATCGCCACCACACCTGATGCCAAGGGCTACTGGATCGTCACGGCCAGCGGATCGGTCACCCCATTCGGTGACGCGGAGACGTTGGGTTCCGTCGGCAGCCCACTGAACAAGCCGATCGTCGGCATGGCCGCTACGAGCGACGGGCGGGGCTATTGGCTGGTGGCCTCCGATGGCGGCATCTTCACCTTTGGTGATGCCGGATTCTTCGGTTCCGCCGGCAACATCGTCCTCAACAAGCCGATCGTTGCGATCGTTCCGACCGCGAGCGGCAACGGGTACTGGTCGGTCGCCTCGGACGGCGGAGTGTTCTCCTACGGTGATGCCTCGTTCTTCGGCTCGACCGGTGGCATCAGACTCAACGCACCGGTTGTCGGAGCGGGTGCATAGCGACTTGCCTGTCTGATTCGCTTACGTCGGTACGGCTAGGTTCGTAGACCGAGCACCGAATCTGTTGGCTAACTGCTTGCACCGGCTACACCGAAGTACACGTCAGCAGGGTTGCCCGAGTCTGGGAGCCTTCGGCTGCTAGGTGGGCATACCAGGGGGTGCTTGGCCGGAGACGCGACCGGCTTCGGCTGCAAGTTCGCCCTTCCGGCGGCCGCGCTTGGCGTAGACGATGTTCCAGGCAATCACGATGGCGGCGAAAACCAAGGGCATCAGGTTGGATGTGGCCTTGGCCATGCCGATCGAGCTTGTTTGGACGATGAGGGCCTGAGTGGCAGCCTCAGCGAGGAATGCGAGACCCCAGACCACGGTCGTCACCCTGAACGCCTGGCGGAAACCGGGATAACGCCACTTGTCGGCGAAGTCACGTCCTTTGGGGGTGTCCGCTCCCATGCTTTCCAGGGCGAACCGAAACATCAACGGTTGTCTCGACCACAGTGAGCCCAGGCACACAGCGCCGAAGACCGCCGTCGGAACGGTGCCTTCCAGGAGCACGAGATGAGCGTCGCCGCTCGTTACTCCGAGGATCGTGCCTAGGGCGATCCCGATCAGGACCAAGATCCCGATGGCGTCCACGGTGCGGTGGCGAACGACCCTGAGAGCTACCCCAAAGGCGGGGAGTACACCGCTGAGAACCAGTGCCATCACGGTGGACCATCCCGCGGCGCGCAACGAGTAGTAGACGAGGAGCGGCCCGACGACGTCGAAGATCACGATCGGCGCAAGTGTCCGGAGGCGACCACGGTCGGGAGAAGGTGCCGCCTTCCTCGTCTCCTCAACGCCCATACAGCAAAGGGTAGAGCAGGCCTTTGGAGGAACGCCCGATATCACGATCCGTGATCGTCAATGGGGACGACAGGCGACACCGGGATCTATCGGGCGCCACCTCGGTCTGTCGCAGTTCCATTTCGGCGCCCGCCCTGCGATCATGGTGGCCATGACTGACGGGACTACGACCGTCACGCTCCCGGGTGATGCCCCGACAGCGGTCGAGTTGCTTCTCGCCGTCCGGGGCGGTGACATCGACCTGGTAAGACGCCTCCTGTCGGATAACCCTGATCTGGCGAGGGCGAGATTCGAGGCCAGGGGCGGTACGAGTACCGCGCTTCATTTTGTCACCGATTGGCCTGGTTACTTCCCGAACGGGCCGGACGTCGTGAAGCTCCTGATCGACGCCGGCGCCGACCCCAATGCGCTCACGACGGGAGGTGGCTCGGAAACACCCGGACCCGGATCCGAGACGCCTCTGCACTACGCCGCAAGCAGCGACGACGTCGATGTCGCCGCCGCACTCATCGACCGGGGCGCCGATCTGGAGACGCCCGACGGCTCCATCGGAACGCCTCTCGACAACGCGGTGGGATATGCCTGCTGGCACGTCGCCCGCCTACTTGTGATGCGTGGCGCCCGAGTCGACAAGGTTTGGCACGCCGGTGCCCTCGGCATGCTGGACCGATTGGACGATCTGCTCGTGCCGAAGATCGACCCAGAGCAGATTTCACAGGGGTTTTGGCACGCCTGCGCCGCTGGTCAACGCCGTGCAGCCGAGCGCCTGTTGAGCGCGGGCGCTGATCTCGACTGGGAACCGGATTATGCACAAGGCACCGCATTGGATGCCGCCACGGGTCTTGGGACTCGACAGGAGAATGTGATCGAGTGGCTGCGATCCGTTGGCGCTCGCTCGGCCCAGATACCGGAGTGAGGATCGCCACTGGACGAGAAGAGACATCCTCAGCACCGGCAACGATGTTTCGGGCCGCATCAGATGGGCCGCGTCAGATGTTGTCTACCTAGGTCAAGCGATCGATGATCTCGGCTCTGGTGGCGTCGTAGCTAGCCCCCAGCCCGACGAGGACCTTGGCTGCGATTGCCTCTCCGTCGCTCAATAGACCAAGGAGCAGATGTTCAGTTCCGACATAGCCGTGGCCCAGTTGCAGCGCTTCATGGAGGGCCGAACGAAGGACCGCTTTCGCTCTCGGAGTAAAGGGCAGCTGGCCCGCATCTGGCGGAGTCCCGCTCTTGATCAGTGTCAGGATCTGCATCCGAACCTTGGATCTCGTGATGTCCATCTCACCGAGAAGCCGTGCCGCCAGGCCGTCGGTCGATGCGAACAGGGCAAGCAGAAGGTGCTCGGTTCCCACGAAACCGTGTCCCAGATCGCGAGCTTCCGCTTCGGATCGGCCTATGACTGCCCGTGCCCGCTCGGTGAACCGCTCGACGTTCGGTATGTCGAAGGTGAACCGCTTGTGGGCTGCTTGTTTACTGACGCCGAGCGCTCTGCTGATCTCAGACCATGAACGTCCACTCCGACGGCATTGATCGACGAAGTAACCGAGCAGCGCATCGCCCACCTGTTCGAGGTCGCTGACGGTCTGCGACGCCTGGGACAGTTGGAGGAGTGCGTCCGCACCTGACGATTCAGCCCGGACGACGTCGATGAGCTCCTGCAACGTCGCTGCCGGTGTCATCCGTCAACCCTATGTTGACGGATGACACTTGTCAACCGGGGGTTGACGAATCACCGAACCGCCGGTGTCCCCGAGGTGCGAGTACCAACCAGCACCCGAGGACCCGGACAGCGTGGTTCAGCGCGTTCGCGGAGACCCAGGCGTTGGCCGCCAAGGCCTCCCATCTATTGGCTATTGGCTCGAAGTGGATCGGCAACCGGACTCCAAGCACAAGGCGTCACGAGGAGCTGCGGGTAGATCGAGTCGTCGTACTCCGGCGATGTCCACGCGCTCGTCCTTGTCGTGGTGGCGCTTGCAGCCTCGAGAAGACCGTCGAGTCTTCATTCGGGTGACTTGGAGCAGTCCAACGGGACCGAACCCAGGAGCTCATGGACTTGACTAGCCAACAGCCTCGTGTCGGTGACCTTCCAGCCCAAAGGCGCACTGGAGCGGGAGGCGATACCGTCTGCGAGATGGGCGCCGTGGAGATCGGAGAGCTGTCCTCGACCACAGCGCTCCTCACATTGAATCGGCCTGATCGCCTCAACGCCATCGACGGCGAACTCCTTGACGGGATGGACGGTGCGCTCGATGCCCTCGGGTCGGGCGTCTACCGGGCAGCGGTCCTGACCGGAGCAGGGCGGGGGTTCTCCGCGGGAGCCGATCTCAGCGGGACCGGAACGCCCTGGGTGCCACCTGCAGGCTCCGGGCTCAAGACCGGCTATGACGCCCAGGTGCGACTTGCCGACCTCTACACCCGCCTCTACGAGCTCCCCATCCCCGTGATCGCCGCCGTCAACGGTGCCGCCGTGGGGGGCGGGTTGGCGTTCGCCCTCCACTGCGACGTCCGCATCGCCTCGACCGCCGCCCGCTTCGGCTCGGTCTTCATCAAGGCCGGACTGTCATCTATGGATATGGGCACCAGTTACCTGCTGCCCAAAGATCGTCGGCGCCGGTGTGGCCCGGGAGCTGATGCTGACCGGACGGATCATCGAGGCGGACGAGGCACATCGAATCCACCTCGTGCACCAGATCGTCGCGCCCGATGCGCTGATCGCCGCGGCGCTGGCCATGGCGGAGCTCATCTCCGCCAACAACCCCTTAGGGGTCTGGCAGACCAAGATTGGGTTGAACGCCGCCCTGGACGCGCCGAGTCTGCGCCACGCCAAGGAGCTCGAGAACCGGACCCAGGTCCTGGCGATGTTCACTGGGAATCCACAGGAGGCAGCCGACACGTTGATGAGCAAGCGTGACCCCATTTGGGACGAGCTCTGACCATCCAGTTCGGCGAACTGTCGACTGAATGCCCAATGGTCGGGCGAGCCTTCTAACGGCGTAGATCGTCGCGCAGCAAATCCCCGGCGGATGCGCCTGGGGGCGGAGCTTCGGCTCCTCCCCCCGTGCCGCCCCCACGTCGTCGACGATGTCTGTTGGCTCGAACAGCCTCGTCCAATTCGGACAAGCTGAGGACCCGAGCCGCACCTTCCGGAGACTGAGACTCAAGGATCTCCCACACGCCGGGTGCAGCTGATTCCGGACGAGACTTGAGCACCTTCGAATGTCTCTTTCTCGTCATGAACAATTACCTTAGCCAGCTCCATCCACCCAGTATCGGGCCAGTTCCCGTTTACGCCGGTGAGGCGCTCCTCTGCCCACGCCGCCGGTGCGAGATTTTTGCCGTCCATCTCCCCCCTCAGCGGGTGCAGCTGAGGACACCCGGCTGGGCCGGGTCCAGCGCTCGAGCAACAACTGGCCGGCATCTGACCCGAGCCCGGCGGCCGGTTAGTGGGTGATGTCCGAAGACCACCGGATGGCCGTCTGTCCCGTCATCGGCTGAATCGTGCTCAAGAGCGAGCTGTATCCGACTTCGGGGCTGTAGCCGCCGGCAGTATTGGCCAAGACCCCGAAGACGGTGAGGACAGCGCCCGCGTGACTTGGCATATGAGACGAGTGAACCCCAGGAGGCAACTTCGGAACTGGAATAGACCTCCGGCACTGCCACATCCGGTTTGAACCCGTCGACAATCTGCAGGAGCTGGTCATTGGACCAGTGACCGGTTTCTGCGGACCCGAAGTCGATCATGGCCGGTTGGAAGCCACCCACGGCACCGGCATATCCAGCGAGAAGGTCATAGGTGTTCTGATATCCCGGATCGAAGGCGGGCTCGGCGTCATCTCCAGCCATCACCGTGACGAGGTCGGAGTATCCGGAATGACGCCTGAGTGAACTGACTTCCGATTGGGCTTCCTCCACGGCTGCCGCCTGCTGAGCGCCCCAAGCGACGAAGCTCGGCGGCTCGAATTGGCAACCGCAGACGATGCTTCCGCACGGTTGGCCGGTCCCACAGCTGTTGTTCGTCCCGATGGCCACATCTAGGCGGAGGTGTGGGGGTGCAGCGAGGAAGTAGCCCCGGATGTAGCTGAAGGTGGCGGCGACGATGGACCCGAAGGAGATGAAGTTGTCCCCGAAGTCCATGGTCCCCACCATCGAGCCGTCGACGGCCGGTCGCCCGAAGTCCAAGATCGCCAGGCCCTGGGCATCGGCACGCCCTGCAGCACTTCCCTGAGCGCCGAGCGTGGTGGGGTCGACAGTCGCCTCATAGTGCGAGATGGTCGTCGTTGGGATCGCGGTGCTGCTGCCGGCAGGCGACGAGACCAGAACGCAGGCCGCCAGTGCCACCGTCAGCAGGAGGCCGACCGAAGCGACCCGACCAAGGCTCCGGCGAGGGGCCGGCCACCGGTACGAGGCAAGATGGCCACACGCTTCGCGTTCGCCGCCGGAGAGTCGTGACGGCGAACAGAGAGATGCTTCCTGAACCATCGTCAAAGGCCCTTACCCAACTACTCAGTTACGAAGGTCTGCCCAACCTCGAACATCGACTGGGATGAGGAAGAACTTGAAATTTCGCACCTGACGCCGCCGCTCCCGAGGCCTCGCCGGACGGAGTGGTTAGCCACCCCGTACGAGCCGATGGGGCCCGCCGGCAGAGTGACGCCGGTCGCCCGATTCGCCTAGGTTCACAACCAAGTGGACATCGCCGGAACTCCCTGAAGGAGAGCAGTGGACGAACACACATTTGGCCACCGGTTCGATGGGAAGGTGGCGATCGTAACCGGCGCGTCGACAGACCCCGGGATCGGGACAGCATCGGCACGCCGTCTCGCAATGGAAGGCGCACGTGTCGTCATCAATGCGCGCTCGGCGTCGCGACTGCGTGCAACTGAGGGGGCCCTGCAAAACCAGGGCCTTGACGTCGTCGCCTGCATGGGCGCCGCCGAGGACGAGTCCGTTTCAGCCCTTCTCGTCGATACGGCGATCGAGGCGTTCGGCCGCATCGATCTTCTTGTCAATGCCGTCGGAGGCGCGCCTTTCGTGGGATCGGCCCTCACCTTGACGCGACAGGACCTGATGGCGACCATGGCTCTTAACACCTGGCCGACCCTGTCACTCATACGTGAGGCCATGGCCCGGGGCTTGGCCGACGAGGGTGGAGCCATCGTGAACATCTCCAGCGGATCACCGAAGAAGACGACGCCCTCGATGGCGGCCTATGCAGCAGCTAAGGCAGCACTCAACGCTCTGACTCGTACCCTGGCACACGAGCTCGGTCGACACGGCGTGCGCGTCAATGCAGTCAGCCCTGGGCTCACCAAGACCCACGCCACCAGAGATATCTGGGGGGCCGATGAGGGTGAGGCAGCTGGCCGCAATCTGCTTCTCGGGCGACTTACTGAAGCCGAGGACATTGCGGCTGCGGTTGCCTTCCTATTATCCGAGGAAGCGCGATCGATAACCGGCGTCCTGCTCGATGTCGACGCTGGGAACCACGTCGACACCGGCTCCTGGTCGCCCTTCAGTCCGGATGCGATCGGTCAGCCGGGCGGAGCGCCTACATCGGGTGGGTCCCGGGCGAGGTGATCGCAACGATCCTCGTCGATCCCTCGTCGCAGCTGATCCGCTCGAATGTGCACCCGGGGGGCGCAAATCCACCCTCACGGTGCCCACATGAGCCGTGACGTCCAGCGCACCCTTTGAACCGGGCTCAATCTCGCTCCGGCTCTACCCTCACAACGAGCTCGATGCTCGCGGCATCATTCGTGAGATATGCGACCAGGCGAAGCTGGGTCTCTCCAATGGCTTCGATGGGATCATGACCAGCGAACACCACGGTGGATTTGCGGGCTACCTTCCCAACCCGCTCCAAATATCGGCGTTCATCCTCGAAGAGACCGCGTCCGGCTGGGTGGCGCCCTGCCCCCTACTTCTGCCCCTGCGTCCCGTGGGCCAGGTCTGCGAGGAGATCGCGTGGCTCGGGGCGCGGCACCCAGGCCGGGTAGGTCTTGGGGTTGCCGCAGGCGCGCTCCCGCTTGATTTCGAGGCGATGGGCGTTCGACTTGTTGATGCAGTGCCGCTGTTCAAGGAACGGCTACCTCGGATTGTCCAGATGCTTCAGGGCCGCGATCTGCGAGAACTCGAGGGCGATCGAGCGCTCCGAGAATGCTCGCGTTCACCGATTCCGGTGCTGAGCGCGGCTTCTTCGGTGGCAGCCTCCAGACGAGCCGCTGCCTGTGGGGCGGGCATCTTGGCCGAAGGGATGTCGACGATTCAGCAGCTCAAGAGGATCTGTGATGCATATGACGCGGGCGGGGGACCCAGCCGAAGGTGATCATCCGTCGTGTTTGGATCGGTGAGCCCCGAAGCGAACTGATAGAACGCCAACAGGCCGTCTATGACACCTATGCGGGAGATGGTGGCCACTTTGCCGAGGACCAGACCATCGTCGCTCGCGACCCCAACGAGATGGTCGATCGCCTCTACGCCACCTGGGTTGCAGCCGGCGCTGACGCCATCAACCTACGCGTCCATCTGCCAGGCGTTGCTCCCGTCGAAGTTCGCCAGCAGATCTCGGGCCTGGCCCAACAAGTCCTTCCGCTGCTTCGAGCACGGTGGGCACGGAATGGGAAGGCGTCGTCGGCCACGGAATAGTGGCGGTCCCCCTTGGTGGTGGTTTCCAAAGGGACCGACGTCTCGCTCCGTCGCCAAGAATGGTACCCGGCTCCATTGGCAGCTCAGCGAGCTGGTCGGTCCGGCGTCTCCATAAAACTGCAGGTCAGTATTGGGCTGTCGTCGGGCTTGGCTCACCGGGCTCGGCGCCTCAGGGTCCGCGCGACAATGGGCCGAATGCCGCTCCCCATCCTCCTGACGGTTGACGACGACCCCGAGGTGTCCCGGGCCCTAGCCCGTGACCTGCGCCAACAATACGGCGAGGACTACCGGATTCGCCGCGCTGAGTCAGGTTCGGCGGCCATCGAAGTCCTCAAAGAACTGAAGCTCCGCGATGAACGGGTCGGCCTCTTGCTGGCCGACCAACGGATGCCGGAGATGACCGGCGTCGAGTTTCTCGCAGAAGCTCGGCAGTTCTATCCCAAGGCCCGTCGAGTCCTCCTCACCGCCTACGCCGATACCCAGGCGGCCATTGCGGCCATCAACCGGGCCGACGTCCACTACTACCTGCTGAAGCCGTGGGACCCACCCGAGGAGAAGCTGTACCCCGTCCTCGATGATCTCCTCGAGGACTGGAAAATGCAGGATCGGCTCACATCAGACGACCGCATCCGGATCGTGGGCCACCGCTGGTCGGCGCCTTCACATGCGGTGAAGGACTTTCTGACGCGCAACCAAGTACCGTTCACATGGTTCGAGCTCGAACGTGACGCCGAAGCCTCCCGACTGCTGGCCGCCAATGACGGTGATGCCGAGCACCTGCCTCTCGTTATCACCGAGACCGGCCAGACCCTGCAGGCTCCCTCGATGGTCGAGGTCGCCAACGCATTCGGACTCTCGTCGGCGCCCGCCCTCCCGTTCTACGACCTCATCGTCATCGGGGCTGGGCCCGCCGGCCTCGGGGCCGCCGTCTACGGGGCCTCCGAAGGACTGAGCACGGTGATCGTCGAGCGGGAGGCGATCGGGGGCCAGGCCGGCCAGAGCTCCAGGATCGAGAACTATCTCGGCTTCCCGTCAGGTATCCGGGGAGGCGACCTGGCCAGGCGGGCGACCACCCAGGCCCGCCGGTTCGGAGCGGAGATGCTCCTGACCTCGGAAGTGGCCAGCCTGAACGTATGCGGATCGGCTCGGGTCGTCCGCCTGGCCGATGGCGCCGAGCTCTCCGCTCATGCCGTGCTGCTGACCACCGGCGTGGCCTACCGACGGTTGGGGGCGCCCGGCGTTGATGACTTCGCCGGAAGCGGCGTCTACTACGGGGCCGCCGCCACTGAAGCCCAGTCGTGCCGGGACGAGGATGTCTACATCGTCGGTGGAGCCAATTCGGCAGGTCAGGCCGCCGTGTTCTTCTCAGCAACGGCTCGAAGCGTCACCCTCGTCGTGCGAGGCGAGGGCCTCGAACGATCGATGTCCCACTATCTCATCCAGCAGATCGCCGATCTCCCCAACGTGCACGTGCGGCCCTGTACCGAGGTGATCGGGGCCAGCGGCGGCGATCACCTCGAACGCTTGAGGATGGTCAACCTCGCCACTCGGGCAGAGGAGGAGGTCAAGGCCTCGTGGTTGTTCGTCTTCATCGGTGCCGCCCCATGCACGGATTGGTTGGGCAAGGAGGTCATCCGCGATGAGAATGGGTTCGTTCTGACTGGACCCGACCTCCTCACTGACGGACAGCTCCCGGCCAACTGGCCGCTCGAGCGGCACCCCTACTTTTTGGAGACCAGTGTCCCAGGGGTGTTCGCGGCGGGGGACGTCCGCGGTCAGTCGGTCAAACGGGTGGCCTCGGCGGTCGGCGAGGGCGCGATGGCGGTCGCTCTCGCTCACCGCTACCTGGAGATGCTGTGAGCGCCGAAGTGACCGGTCTCAGGGAGGAGCTTCGGAGCACCTTCCTCTTCGAGAGCCTCAGCGATGAGCAGCTGGATTGGCTCGTCCAGCATGGCACCGTTGAATCGCACGATTCGGGAGCCAATGTCTATGAGGAGGGTGATCCCGCCGAGTCGTTCTACGTCCTGCTCGAAGGCGAGGTGCAGCTGGTCCGACGACTCGATGGCACGAATGTGGTTCTGTCGACCGCTACGTCAGCCCGGGGCCTACGCCGGGGCGACGCGGGCGTTCATTGGTGCCTCCCGAGACGAGTCCTACGTCTCCAGTCTGCGGGTCGTGGCTCCGACCCGCCTGTTCAAGGTACGAGGTGACGACTTCGCCTACGTGCTCAAGACCTGGTTCCCGATGGCGGTGCATCTGCTGGACGGTCTCTTCCTCGGCATGAGCAACGCCGAGGCCCTGATGGGACAGCGAGAGAAGCTGGTGGCGTTGGGTGAGCTCTCCGCCGGCTTGGCTCATGAGCTGAACAACCCAGCGGCCGCCGAGGCGCGCGCGGCCGAAGCGCTCAGCAGTCGGCTTCAAGAGGGCCGCAAGGTCATGATCAAGTTGGCACCGACGCTCGGCAAGAACGAGCTCCACCAGCTCATCGACCTGCTGAGCGAGGCGATCGAGCGTCTGGGCTCAGCGCCAAGCCTCTCGGCGCTGGAGAGCGGGGATCTCGAGGATGCCCTGGCCGCTCGCCTCGAGTCGGCCGGAGTGGAGAATCCCTGGGAGCTTGCGCCCACGCTGGCAGCTGCCGGCTTGGACGAAGCATGGATCGACCGTGTCATCGCGGGCACGGGCCCGTCGGCAGGTCACGCTCTTCGGTGGCTCTCATGTGTCCTCGACGCCGAGAGTTTGGTCAGTGAGATACGAAGCTCGGCCGGCCGCATCTCCGAGCTGGTCGGGGCGATGAAGGATTACAGCCATCTGGACAAGGCCCCGCTCGAGGAGATTGACATTCACGAAGGGCTCGACAGCACCTTGGTCATTTTTTCCCACCAGCTCAAGTCAGGGGTGAAGGTGGTCCGGGACTATGACCGGACGCTACCCAAGATCTGCGCTCGGGGCGGTGAGCTCAACCAAGTGTGGACCAATATTCTCCACAACGCATTGGACGCCATGGGAGGCAAAGGGACGCTGAAGATTCGCACCTCTCGCGACCGCGACTGCATCATGGTCGAGATTGGCGATACCGGCCCCGGCATCGCTCCGGAATTACAGCGCCGCATTTTCGAGCCGTTCTTCACGACCAAGGATGTCGGTGAGGGCACGGGCCTCGGCCTCGACATCAGTTACCGGATCGTCGTCCGGCGGCACCACGGGGACATCCGGGTCGAGTCGAAACCGGGTGACACCCGTTTCCAGGTGTGGCTTCCGATCGATCAGCCAACCGTTCCGAGCGGCACCCAATAGCCGCTTGTTCGCCCCACCGATGCCAGCGGCGCGAAGGGTAGGGTCTCCGATCTGGTGAGCCCGGTGACAGCCAATCGGCTACGACGCCTTGCCGAGGAGCTCGTGGAGAGCGGTCTGCCGGCCCACGGAAGCCCGGCGTTCCAGATGATGCTGTTGGAAGAAGTCGACCTCGCCCTGCGACCTCCAGTCCACGAGCGGCACGTGCCAAGCACCGGAACGTTTCTCGACCCTCAGACCGATGCGGAGACTTGGTGTTCAAGGACACAACTCGAGATCTCACACACGCCTGTGGGTCAAGGGCCCATCGGGGCACGCGACGATACGTCGATGGATTGTCGAGTTGGCTGCTTCGTCGCTCAGTAGGTCATGATGACGAGTGGCTACTCTTCGACCGGCCCGCCGGTTCCGAACGGGATCTCGTAGTACTCGCTGACGTGACGGGCGCCACCATCGTGCAGCGCCACCCCACCGGCGCGGTTCGAAATTGTGAGTGGATTCGGAGTGATGCGTTGGAACGGGCTCACCTGGCATCACGAACCGCCGTTGGCGAGGTGGATCGAGATGCTGACGGCGGGGACGTTCGACGGCAAGCGAGAGGTGGTCGAAGCAATCCTGCGGTTCGCCGTCCATGACCTCGGGTCAATGGGCATCGGCGCGCTGCTGATCTATCGATCGGATGATGGGCCGGGACCATCGATCGAGCAACGGCTCCCGCCACCTCCGTCGCTGGGTATCCGCACTGCATCCCACCTCGCCCCGTTGCGCCACGCGCTTGCTCAGATCGACGGAGCGGCCGTGTTCGACCCCGAGGGATTCCTTCGCAGCCTCGGAGTACGGCTAGTTCCCAGCGCGGTGGCTGAGCACGCAGTCGCACCCTTCGGTGGCATGCGCCATACCGCCGCCCTGCGCTACAGCCACGACGATCCGTTGGCCACAGTCATTGCCGTGAGTGAGGACGGGCCTGTCTCGGTGCTCCGAAACGGCGCAGTACTCGAGCGCGACCAGCTGAGATCGAGGGGGTCCTTGGACACAACGGCGACGTTGTGGGTCGGGTGGACACTTATCCACAGCGAGTGAACCACATCTATGTAGTTCGACACGGAATGGAACCGTTTACGAGCCCCGGCCTTGTCAACCCCACAAGCACGGAAGTAGCCTCAACAATTAATGGATACAAATGAGTACTCAGAGCCCCCCGATGGGCTCGCCGAGCGGATTCGTATCTATCGCCTCCAGCGCGGCATGACCCAGCGCGAACTTGCCGATCGACTGGGCGTAACCCAGCAGTCAGTGGCCCGATGGGAGCAGGGCTCGCCGCCCAGGAGGTACATGCTCCGCGCCATCGAACTGCTGTTCGAGGAGACCGATGCCGATGACCAACCGACCGAGCTTGCAGAGGTCATCGGCATCCGTCCACCGGTCGCCGAACGCCCACAGACTCGCGGCATCGAGAGTGCCCGCAAGGTCTACGTGCAGGGTTGCCTCAAGCTTCTCGAGCGCGGCGAACGGCTACCCAACCGGGTGCTCCTCTTGCTCGCCGACGAACTCGGTTGGAGTGGCGACGACGGCTGATGTGAAGGCACAAGCCCACCAAGGGTGTTTCGTGGAGAGCTCAACGACCGCAGTTGTTCGGCAAGCCAGAAACGTCCCATCCTCCTGCAGTCGTCGCGCTGCCTCTCAGTTTGAGTAGCTGAGTACGGAGGCAAGGCTGGCGTCACCTGACCCATAACTCCTTCGACTAGATGCGTCGCAGGGTGCACAGCCGGTGATGTCGCCGCCGAGTGGTGGAGTATCGACCTTCGGCCTGGCGTGATGGAAGGCGTGCAGGCATTACCTCTCCGCCCCGACCGGTGTCAGCCTCAGAAGACGCAGGTGGGGTCCTGTTCGAGCTCGTTGATGATTACGTCGATGGGCTGGTTCGAGTCGAGATCGGCGTACTTGGTCCACTTTTCGTAGCGGTCGCCGAAGTAGAGCGTCCAGGTGCCATCGCCCCCATGGCGAATCTGGGCGATCCGTGTATTCGACCATTCAACGGGCTTCCCTTGCCAGTGCGGTCGACGCTCGTAGATGGAGACGGTCTTTCCTCTCGTGACCACCTCGAGGCGGACCTTGTCTCTCACCGGGTTCAGCCTGACGCTGGGCGCTGGGCTCCCTTGGTCCGATCCCCCGAGAGGCGGTTGCCGGAGAGCTGAGTGCGATCAGCTGGTCGGACCAGGGGTGGCCGTGGTGGCCGTGGTCGCCGCAGGAGGGGCCGTGGTGGCCGGGAAGCCGTTACCGGCGAGGTCAGACCCGATAACCACGACCACGTCGAGTCCGGCCGTGCTCGCCACTGGTACGCCCGCGCCTAGCGGTTGGACTGCCGTCATTGGCACCCCGAGCTCGGAGGCAACCAGCGCTGCCGCCTGCTGCCGGGACGGGGCGTAGTAGATCGTCGTACTCGATGCCGCCGATGTTGTGTTCTTCGGAACCGCAACATTCCATCCTTGCAGCTGGAGCTGTTGTGTGAAGTGGGCCGCGGCGTTGGGCTCCTGCGTGCCATTTGTGACAAGAACCCTCACGCTTGAATGTGCCACCGTCGACGTGGTCGTCGATGGGGGACGTGCCGCATTGGAAGTTGTCGGGGAATTCGATGCGGCCTTGAAGTGAGGACCCAGAACTGACCCAACAAATCCCGCGAGGGCGAGTGCTCCCAGCAAGAGAAAAACGAACCCCACGCGTGTCCCCCATGACCGCTGATACGAGTGGAGAGAACCCACCAAAGAAACCATAGATGGCACGACTTCGGAAAGGATTCAATTCGACAGCTGCGACCATGGCAGTTGCCCAGCTCGCAGCTGTGGATGGCGAGAGCCACCCGGGCCGACCACCTTCGGGACCGGCTCCGAGAGGTGGTCCCGCGGCTGAGCTCTGAGCGAGTGAGCCAGTTCTCAGCTCGTTTGGCTGAGCCGTCGAGACTTCGCTAAGCCAGTCAAGCTATGGAGCGGCCGCGGAGTCTGCTCACAGTCTCGATCAGCCACGAGCGGGGCAGTCTGCAAGTTCCTCCTGTCAGGAGGTCCCTGACGTTGTAAGGTGCTGCCTGACAAGTCAGGAGCTGGCGGACGCAAGGAGCACCTCATGGCCGTCACCGAGGACCGGGTAACTACATTCTGCTCGTTCTGCCTGAAACCGGACGACGAGGTCGCGAACGTTGGTCGCCGGTCCGGGGGTCTACATCTGTGATGAGTGCGTCGATCTATGTCGCCAGATCATCAGCAGCCCGCCCTCGTTTGCCACCAGAGCTGACATCTTGGGAAGAGGACCTTGACCTCGACGGAGTGCTTGCGAGCCTCCCTCGGATGGCGGCCGCGGGTGCACAGGTCGAAAGCAATCTCGCTCGCTTCGTGAAGAGGTCGAGAGAGCTTGGCGCTACCTGGGCGGCCATCGGAACGTCGTTGGGGATGACTCGACAGTCGGCGTGGGAGCGATTCTCTGGCGAGGAGTAGTGGCCCGTGCCCCTACCTTCAGTTGCCGGATACGCCCTGACCCAGGCACTTTTGTGGACGTGTCCCGCTCGAGCCGGTCCGGAGCCGGGGCCCTGGGGCCATCCATTCGTGATGAGACTGTCCGCTGGACACAGACGGAGTTACTACAGCCTTGGCCGAAGTTTTTGTGCGCGCAACATCAGGGCCTACACACCTCCCAGCTCCCGAAATAGAGCCTCCGATCTGGTAAATAGAGCCTCCGATCTGGGACACTCAGGTCGGCGCCCTGAATCCTCGGGGATGCAGGCGGGTCGTCGAGAGGTCACCTCTCCGGGTGGAGACGGCGTCCCGCCGTCACATCAGTAAGAATGCCAACCATGGCGTTCGGTCAACAGTCAGGCCCACAGGCATCGGCGAGGCGGGTCCAGGAGCTGTTGGACCTCCTCAAAGACGCTGGCCACAACGACTTCCGCGACGCACGCGGGCCAATGGGGTTCACCCAGCGTCAGGCCGCCGGCAAGTTCACGCGCGGCGAGGCGGAGGCGTTCATCGGCCAGCTAGAAGATAGAGAGTTCAACGGAAGCACCCCAGTTGCTGTCCCGACATGGCGATTGTCCGCTCAGGAGCAGATGATGCGTCGCATGCCTGCCGGCCAGCTCGCTGCCGAGCTTCGTCGTCGGGGTTGGACCACCGTCGAACCTTAGAACCGGGGTCAGGGGCAGTCCCCAGTTGGGGCCGTCCACGCAGTGTCTGATCGCTACCAACCTCACGGCCGGCGGCTGAGGACAGGTCGCTCCGACTGCGGGGGTTTCCCGAGTCATCGTTGCCGTGTCATGTGGAGGCGGTGGGCTGGAGCGCGGCCACGATCAGCGATCCGATAAACCTGTATCCGCGGGTATTTGCATGAATATTCTGGAGCGAACAGAAGTAGGTAAGTTGGCAGATCTCGTGTACTGCGTCGGGAATGAGTCCATACTTCCTGGTTTTCTGGGTCAAGGTCAGGGGCGTGTTGCTACCAGACGTGGCTTCCCGGTAGGGCGCGTTTGTCACATCTACGAAGAGGCCATTCGAAACTCCGGATGTATAGGCGCTCTTGAGCGTCGGATTGATGAGGAGATCGAACGCTTGTACCGATTCAGCGGCCAAAGTCTGGGCGCCAGCACCCCCTGGGTTGACCCAGGCACCAAGGATCACGTCGGGGTAGGTCAGACCAACGATTTTGGCCGTATCGTCGGCGGCGGATAGAGCGGCGTTCAGGGAGGAAATCAGGCCGGTGAGGTTGGTCGTGATTCGACTATCCGCGGCGGTGAGGCATGCCGCGGCGGCAGTTGGGTCGGACTGGGTACAACCGGTCACATCGTTGCCTCCAATAGAGATGGTGATGAGTCCCACTTGACCGGGATGGACGGCAATAAAGTTCAGACGCGGCCTGCTCTTGCGTGGTCGTGCGATAGAGCACCGGGTGGAGGGCAGCAGGATCACCACAGCCAACTCGGCCAATGATTGACGAGGTAGTTGCACCACCGCACCCGAAGTTCTCTAGCGTCAAGTGCTCCTGATGGGCAACGTAGGCGGTATAGCCGGATGTTCCTCCCGTCGGATCAGTTGGACTGATCGCAGTGGGCTGGAAGCCAACGGAATACGAGTCGCCCAGCGACACGTAGTAGATGGGCTTTTTCTTGATAGGCGAAACCGTGGCCTGGCTAACACCCGGTACTGCGGCCAACCCGACTATGAAGGCGAATAGCACTACCAGTCCGGGAAGCACGCTGATCAACGCGGGTCGTTTCGGCATGACGTCTCCCAATGGTGCGCGGGTTGTTCAGCCTCCAACTATACGAGGGCAACCAGATCCGTGAGCCTTTGCCGGAAGGGTGCTTAGAGACCGCCCTTGTCGCCGATCGACCGATGTGCCGGTCGGAAGCACCCTGGGTGTCCGACCGGAGTCGGCACGACATAATGCGGTGGTGGGTTTTTACGGCAACCAGATCCTTCCTCGCGTCGTGGACAAGATTCTCGCCGGGAAGGAATTCACGATGATTCGGGCTCGCGTTGCAGTCGGGCTAACCGGTGACGTCTTGGAAGTCGGATTCGGCTCGGGCCTCAACGTGCCGCACTACCCGACCCAGGTTGAGCGTGTGCTCGCCGTTGATCCGGCGACGGTAGGACGCAAGCTGGCCGCCAAGCGGGTGGCCGCCAGCCCGGTACCGGTGGAATATGTCGGCCTGGATGGTGTGGCGCTTCCGGTCGATGCCGGGAGCGTCGACCACGTGCTCATTACCTGGACGCTGTGCACCATTCCAGACGTCGACAGTGCCCTCGGCGAGATCCACCGAGTTCTTCGCCCGGGAGGTCAGATGCATTTCGCCGAACATGGCCGCTCACCCGACCCGAAGGTGGCCAAGGCGCAGGACCGCCTCACCCCCTTCCAGCGCCGGTGGGCGGGAGGGTGTCATCTCAACCGGCCCATCGACCGACTCATCGAGCGGGCAGGGTTCACCTTCTCCCGGATGGACAACTTCTACATGAAGGGTCCGAAGCCGACGGGCTACATGTTCGAGGGGTTGGCCACGAAAGCTTGACCAGTCCAATCCACACCCTCGTCTCTGAGGACCCGGGCACTACCGTTGAGAACATCGAACCCATCTCCACCGTGAATGTCGGGGGTGGTCCGTGGAGTCCCGAAAGCGAAGTCTTCAGGGCAGAAGGAGACGACACAGACGTTGGGAAGTTGGGGCGATCGTTCCGTGTGAGAGTGGGGAGCACGAAATGAACTCCCGTCGACTCCGCAGGGAATACCTCGCTGGCATTGCAGGCAGGGACTCAGCAGAATTCTGAGTGGATCTCCTCGGTGAATGGAGGCCACTCCCGAATCCCGACTTCGCTCGGGAGGTGGTCGGTCGTCAGTATCCCGTCGTCACCGGTAACACGGTCGGTCGACATCGTCCTCGACGCTGCACCCGGCCATATGCCTCTCAGCCGTCCGGGCCTGAACCTCGCCCCGAAGGGCCGGTGGGGCACCCTAGCCAGCCGTCCCACCGACCTGATCTGATGAAGGGCGATCGGGAACGCTGGGCTCTGCGTCGGCCACACACAAGTCCTATATTGCGTCCGTGCCGATCAAGAAATGTGTAGTGGCCATCGCATTGTTGGGAACTGTCCTTGTTAGCTGCGTGCTGACATCGAGTTCTACCCCGGCCTCCGCTGGGGTGCCGCCGCAATCCTCTTCTGGCTGTGGTTCGGGGGACCCGACCGTGCAGGGTCAGAAGTCCTTCGATTTCTCCGCCGCTGGCGAGAACGGCTCTTATCTAGTTGAGATGCCGTCCGGTGTGTCCCCAAAACGGCCTCTGCCATTGATTCTTGATCTCCACGGCTATTCCGAAACTGCTGCGATACAGGCGAGTTTCTCGGGCCTTGGTAACTACGGGTCGAGTCACGGATTCATCACAGTCACACCCCAGGTGAACGAAGCAGTGCAGCACTGGGTCATCACTCCTGGAAGTGCTGACCAGAAGTTTCTGGGAGACCTCATTACCCACCTCACTCGCACCGTTTGTGTCGACAGGCACAGAGTGTTCGTCGCAGGGTATTCAAACGGGGCGTTCATGGCGTCCGCACTGGCTTGCACGTATGCGGACAAGATTGCGGCGGTGGCCACTGTGGCTGGGATCCAAGCCCCTCCCGGGTGTCATCCAGCTCGGCCCGTTCCAGTGATCGCGTTTCACGGGACGGCGGACCCCTTCGTTCCCTATGAGGGCGGAGTCGGCCCGGCTGCCAAGACTTTGCCCGCACCAAATGGGGTGGGCACGCTCGGATCCCATATCGATTCAAAGGAGGCCAAGGGCATTTCGGCCAGCATTCTGCCCATTCCGGTTGAAGAGGCTCGTTGGGCAGCCCGAAATGGCTGCTCCAAATCCCCGAAGAGATCGAATGTAGCCAGCGGTGTGACGCTGATCGCGTACCGCTGTCCTGGCAATGCCACTGTAGAGCTTTACCGCGAGAGCGGTGATGGCCACATATGGGCGGGAAGCGATGCCATGGTTGCGATTGAATCCATCGTCGGAAAGACGACCTTTGCTATCTCGGCGGACCAACTGATGTGGAAGTTCTTCGTAAACCATCCTCTGTGAGGCGGCTGGGTAGGCGCTTTAGGGGCACTTCCCAAATGCCTCACACGTGTGCGAAGACCTCACGAATTTTCAGATCGAGCAGAACACTCTCGTCGGACTCCACGAGTTTTCTGACTCGGCTGACGCGACTGCGTTCAATGAGCGTCGAATCGGTCTGGACCACTTGGCCTTTGCCTGTAGCAGTCGATCTGATCTCGAAGCGTGAGAGGCCCACCGGGTGTCCCACGGAACCGTTCGGGGACAGGTAGGACAAGCCAGCAGCTCAGACCTCGGCCGCACCCTTGATGGCAGCCAACGTCGCCTCAATACCGCTCTTCGCCCCGTCGCTGCGTATGCCAATCTGCTTCGCCGCATCGTTACCGAACATCTTCTCGAAGAAAGCTGAGCCCTCGGGAGGTAGCTCCCAGGTTTCAGTGACCTCGGTCCCTCCGTCCACGGCGACGAATGAGTAGCCCCAACGAGCGCTAGTAGGCGGCTCAACCACCACCCAGGCGAACTGGCGGCCACGGTCTGCTGTGACGACCTCCGAGCGCGTCTCCCATGTTCGCTCTGGGCGCTCGTTGCGTCCAGTGAACTTGCCACCGACATGCGGTCCGTCCCCGTCGTCCCACCAACAGGCCGTGCAAACTGGGCTCCACTCGCCCATGCGGGTCACGTCAGCGACCATGTCGTACAGCTCCTCTGGAGAGCGCTTGATGATGATTGAACCGGAGTGGCGCAGCGTGTCCATCACATAAGTATGGCGAATCCAACCGGAGTTGTCAGTTGCCCTGGAAGGGCCTGCCCATGTCGTAGACCCGGCGAACTGGGGCACCCCCCCCCCCGGCCACCCAGACGGGAAGACAAGTAACAATCTCGATCATGCGGACGCCGTACCACTTTTGGCCGGCGACCACGGGTTGGATGCCCGGGACGTTGGTTGGTCGAGCTGAGTCGAGACCTTCCGGTGATCGAGGTGCGTGTCGATTCCATAGCAATAGTGGACTCGAACTACTGGTTTGGAGGCGGCTTTCGCTGATCCAACTGGTTCGCAGGGCCGTCGAACACATGCCGCTTGTTCAAGAGGTGAACCCGCGTTCCCGGTCATCATTGGATGGATGGCGGAGTGATGGATTGAATGCACAGGATTGCCCGCACCCCCTAGAAGGCAAAGCAACGATCAGGTCCGTACGGTTTCGATGTGCATCCCCAGCCAGACTTGGATTGCTCACCGGAGGAACTTACCAACCGATCGTCCCACCCACCCGGCGTTCCAGATACCCACGGTCGGTGGCTTGATCACCCGGAATCTCCCTTCACCTGGCGTTTGTCTACGCTGTCAACCGTGCGTCGGGATCGAGCGCCTCGAATCCGTGCGGTTGTCTTCGATGTCGGCGGTGTTCTCATCGATTGGGACCCGAGGTACCTCTATCGCAAGATCATTCCCGACCAGGAGCAGATGGAGCATTTCCTTGCCGACGTGTGCTCACCCGAGTGGCACGCCCAACACGATCTCGGCGTCCCGTACGAGGACACGATTCCAGCACTCATCGCTGCCCATCCCGAGTGGGCGCAGGAGATTAGCGCATGGGACAAGCGCTTCGTCGAGATGTATGGCGGTGCCTTCGACGGGACCGTTGCCCTCTTGAGCGAGCTGCATCGTCGGCGGGTTCCGCTCGTGGCGTCGACTAACTGGGGCGCGGAAAGCTGGGTGATGGCGAAGAGCCGCTACGAGTTCCTCGGATGGTTCGACGGAGCTGTTGTCTCTGGGGAAGTGGGGCTGGCCAAGCCTGACCCGGCGTTCTACGAATTGCTCATCGACACCTTCGGTCTCGTTCCGCACGAAACCCTCTACATCGAAGACAACTACGCGAATCTGCGGGCTGCTGCCGACAGAGGGTTTGTCCCACATAGGTTCGAGTCAGCTGCGGACCTCGAAATCGATCTCCGCCGACAGGGCCTGATAGGCGTCGGGTCCGAATAGTGGTGCTCAGACCCGGCGATCAGGACACCTGGACGCGCCGGGTAGCGGCACATCCCGCCCAGTCCAGTTGGGATGCTCGGGTGTACACCTAGACCAGCAACTACCCCACACCAGTGCTGATCGGCGTGCCGTGGAAGCATCCCACCGTGTAGGGATACTCGAGCGTCGCGTCGTAGTGGTAGATCACCTGCTCCTTGCCGTCCCAGCGCACCTCGGAAGAGCGTCCGTGACAGGCGTCGAGATCCGTGTTGGTGAGCAAGTGGCTACCGGAGGTGCGTTCGACATAGATGCCATAGCCGTCGATCGCGTAACCGACCAGGGTCGAGCTGGCGGTCGCCCTGTCGAGGATGCACGACGGCACGAAGTGATGATGCAGCTCGTTACCCATCTGTGGGTGCTCGTCACAGCTGTCTAGGACCTCGTGGGCTCCAGCGTCTCGACCCTCGCCGTCGAGGGCGTTGAACAGCAGCACACCATCGTCGAGAACTCCGATCGGTCCGTCTGAAGTGCACGATGGTGACAGGGCGGCTGTCGGGTTCTCGGGAATTGACCAGGTGATCGACTGTGCCTCGACTGAATTCGGATTGCGGTCGTACGCGAAAGCGGGGTCGGTGCTGGCGATGGGGAAGGTCCCCGTCGTGTGGTCGATGGGAAGATCGTTGGTCTTGATGATGCGACTGCCGTTCGACAGGGTCACCGAATAGCTTGCTGAGGGCCAGCTAACCGAGCCTTGAACATCGGTCTTGGTGAGCGAGTCCCACGTCCTGGCGGTCGTGTTGATCCAGGGACCTAGCACTTGAGCTCCTCCGATGGAGGGGAACGAGGCCTGGCACGAATCGACGTAGCCCACCTTGGGACCGGTCGACAGATATCCATCGCCCAGGGGGATCGCCGCGGGGTCGATGGCCCCGGGTGATGTGACTGTCGCCGCATAGCCGGTCGTCCCCGACGTCGTGGTTGTCTTTGGCCCCGACGCGCTCGTAGAAGTGGCAGGGGACGTACCGGGGGTGCCACAGGCGGAGATGGCCAATCCGAAAGCTACGAGGAGCACGGCCGATCTGCGAGGAGCTGCGACGTGGGACCTTGTCATAGATGCTCCGCGTATTCTGCCGCCGCCGGGTTGGCCTCCTGGCATCACCTGCAAAGCCCTGTCCAGGGCAGGACAGCCGCCGACCAGCTTGCCCGTAGTCGCGCTGTAGACGGGGCGACCTCAGGCCATTGCGAAGCCATCCGATATTGACACGCAGAACCCGTGCCCGGCATCCCGTCGTAAAGCTGCATTTGTCGGCGAATTCGCCTCCTATGGGGTGTCCTCCTGTCGTTTCCTGCCAGACGGAGGACTCCGGCCGGGTCACTAGTTGTGCAGTACCTTCCACCACCAGCCGGGATCGGGAACAGGGCGGACCAGCCGCACCGGCACGGTCTCGGTCTGGGGTCCCAGGGTGAACCGGACCGCGCCCGCCGGCCCGGTGTCGGTCTTCGCTCCGGGCGGTGGCACCGAGAAAATGGTGGCGGCCACCCGCTGGCCCGGGACACCGAGCAGCCAGGCGCCTTGTGCAGCCACCACCGGCACCACCATCCGGGCCCCTCCCCACTGGGTGCTGGCGGTCCCCACGGTGTACCCGGCGGTGACGACCGGCACCGACACGACGGCTGCCTCCGAATCGTCGAGCAGGTGCTCGACGATGGGCCCGGTGTAGAGGAGCGGGTACTTCGCCTCGATGGCGCTGTAGGGCGCGGTGGTCGTGGTGCTGGCCGGGGCCGCCGGTGCCGCCGAAGGGGCCGGGGCCGCTGCGGACGGGGCTGTGGTTGATAGGCGAGCAGCCGGGCCCGGCTCCCGTTGACCCAGGGCCGAGGCCAGCACCAGCACGGAGCGCCCGTCGACGGACCGGAACCCGGCCAGCACCATGCATCCGGACGCCTGGGAGGTATAGCCGGACTTCACCCCGACGATCCCGTCGGTGCCGATCTCGCTGACGATGTTGCGGACCGTGCCCACTCCGGGCAGGTTCACCGTGGCCATCCCGGCCACGCTGGCGAAGGTCGGGATGGCCATGCCTGCCGCCGCGATGCGTAGAGTGTCGGCCGCCGTGGACACCGACTGGGGATCGAAGCCGCTGGCATCCACGTAGTGGGAGTGGACGGCGCCGAGCGAGAAAGCCAGGGCGTTCATCTTGGCCACGAAGGCCGGCTGCGAGCCGGCGTCCCAGACGGCAAGGGTGTAGGCCACGTCGTCGGCCGACTGGTTGAGGAGGGCCTCGAGGAGCTGCAGCTCGGTGAGCGTCTCCCCGGCCTGCAGGGGGATGTTGGTCTCGTCATTGCCCAAGTCCACGTCGAACTGGGCCGCCTCGTCCGGCGTGATGATGACGGTCGGACCGTTGCTGCCGAAGGTCACCGGGTGGTCGCGCAGTACGACCAGTGCGGCGGTCATCTTGGTCAGGGAAGCGATGGGAACCGGCTGCTCCGGCCCGGACTGCTCGGCGTAGCCCAGCGCCGGGATGGCCACCGCGGCCTGGCCGGCGGCCGGCCAAGGGGGGGCCAGGGCCGATCCAGGCACCACCGAAGAGGTGAGTCGACCGGCCGTCACTCTGGGCTGGGGCAGCGGGCGCTCGATCCGCTGGGCCGCCACCAGGCCAGCGGAGACTACGACCACCAGCAGTAGCGCCACCGACGACCAGACGATGATTCGATGGTTGCGTCGCCGCTGGGCATGCTGCGGCCGAAGTGACGGGGCATCGGCGAGTACCGACGCCCCAGATAGTTGGGACGCCGCAGACGGTTCGGGCAGGGCGGATGTCCCGGCCGGCGTGCTCGGCTCAGACGTCTCGGGTGGGGCGCCGGCGATGGGGGCCACCTCGTCGAGGGAGGGCACCTGGCGGGCCAGCGGCCAAGCCGCCGCCGTGGTCGTGCCTCCTGGTCCTGCCGCCCCGGGATCCGAGAGGTCATCCCCACCCGGCCCGTCGCCGGTGCTGTTGGGCTCGCTGTCGCTCACGGAGCCACCGGATCCTCGGCTCTCCTGGTCATGCCTGCCGGCCCTCACTCCGTAGCTGCATCCTCCTGCCTGCGACCCCGGAAGTCTGGCCTCGTGGCGGTGCTGAAAATACCCGGGGTCCCCCCAAGCCTAGGTGGCATGCCCGCTTGGGTCCGGTCTTCCCGCCTCCCAAACGAGGGACAGAACAGCGGAACGCCGGAGCAAGCAGGACAGGGTGGGCACAAGACGGCGGATGAGATCCTCGGGACCCTGGCTGCTTACTGTCAGTGGAATTCTGACTCGGGTCACAACTGACCATCTCCGTCCTTCATGGCTTCCGTGGCGTTTAGGTCGTCATCTGACCCGAGTTGAAAATCATCCAGCAGAGCGCGATCACTCTCTTGACGCCAGGCTTCACGCAGGCAACATCCAAGGAGGACGCGCAATCGATGTTCCATTCAGGGACAATCTTCCCCTCGCCTGCGTCCGTCACAGCCCCGTGGGGATCCCGATCCAACACCTCAGCTCATGGGTTGAGAACGGCCTGCTCACCTCAGCTAGGCGCCTAATCTCCAACTTGGCCGTCAATCTCCTCTCGCATCAGATCAAGATGACCCGCATGGCGGGAAGTCTCCTCCAGCATGTGGACGATGACCCACCGAAGCCTTACGTGCTCCCCGTAGTTCGTCTCCTTGGAGCTCAGGGCATCTAGAGAGGGTGCTTCACGCACAATGCGTCTCGCCTCCTCTACTTCAGCTCGGTAGAACGCAATAACAGACTCGACGGTATCGTCGGTACCGATAGCGAACTCGGCCGAGTTGTCACCATCCACATCTATCGATGGGACGTCTTCACCGGCAAATGTTTCGCGAAACCAGCCCCGCTCGACCCAGCCCAGGTGTTTGAGAATCCCAAGAACAGACATGCCGCTTGGTGTCCTCACCCGCTTCGCGTCCCCGGGAGTAAGGCCATCGACCTTTCGTTCGACCACCGATCTGTACCAGTCAAGGAAACCACCAAGGGTCTCGCGCTCACCTTGCCGCACGCCCAGGTAGTCCTCCACAGATGGAGCCTACGTTCGGAAAGACCCACTGATCCGAGTCGCCGCCAAGGCGACCCTCTCCCGCCGATCTCGGATACCCAGAACCCGCCGGTATCGGCACACACTGGTCGGGCTCCGAGGATGCCTAGCTAGCTGCCCATGTAGACCCGGGGAATCGACGAGAGACTCAGTCGGTGTGGAGATTACGCCGGAGGCACTCAGCGCACCGACTCGAGGAACTCACCGATGAGATCGGCAGCGGCATCGGGCGCCTCCAATGGCCACCAGTGGCCAATGCCATCGAGGGAAGCATGGCGGGCACCGAGCATTTCCGCCACCTGCCGCGACTTCTCCTCGTCGCCGAAGGGATCAGACGTGGGATGGATGACCAGGCCGGGTGCCGCGGTGGGCCCCCACGCGTCCTTCCAGTCGATGGTGCGGATTGGGTACGGCCGAGCGGTACAGGTCGAGGATGCAGGACGCCATGGTCTCATCGCCGGCCTCGGCGAGTGCGAAGGCGTCGTCGGGGGAGACGCCGAAGGCCTCGAAGACCCCGGCACGGACCTCGACCGGGGCGGCGTACTGATCCTTAAAGAACTTCTCGCCCTCGCCGGGGGTCTGCCAGATCTTGGCGAAGTCGTGCCAGACGTACTCGGGATGCATGATGTTGGCGACGTCGGCCGCCCACGACCGCAGCCGTTCCCCGTGCGCCGTCGCCACCCGATAGGTGAGGCCGGCGCCCCAGTCATGGCCGACGAGGTCGATCGGCCCGGTGAGCGCGTCGAGCTCGCCGAGGACCCATTGGACGTATTCGTCCTTGGTGGCACTGAAGCCGACCGGGCGCGAGCAGCCGAAACCCGGCAGGGCGAGGGCGGCCGATTCGGCATCGATGCGTGCCCGGACCTTGTCCCAGACTGCGGCGGTTTCGGGGACCCCGTGGAGGAAGACGATCATGGGACGAGCGTATCGATCCCTGGCGTACCATTTCTTCGGCGACTCCTGCCGTCCGGGGATTGCGCGGCGATGAGGTGCCGTCTCGAAGACGGAAGAGCGGCCCCTCCAGGGGCGGGAAGGAGCGGCGCTATGGCTCGCGTCGTGGTGATCGGTAGCGGTCCGACAGGCCTGGCGACGGCCATGTTGTTGGCCCAGCAACGGCTCGAAGTCGTGGTGCTCGATCGCGACCCCGCTGCTCCCGATTCGGCCGATGCGGCCTGGGACTCCTGGGAGCGGCGCAGCGTCACCCAGTTCCGGCAGGTCCACTTTTTGCAGCCTGGTGGGCGGGCCCTGCTCGACAAACACGTCCCGACGGTGACAGAGCAGCTCGAGGCGGCGGGAGCGGTGCGGTTCAACCTCGTCAAGGAACAGGCCAAACTCCTCCCCGGCGGCCTCGGCGACCGCGACTACTCACCGTTCGAGACGATCACCACCTGTCGACGCCCCGTCCTTGAGTACGCCTTCGTGGCCGCGGCCCGGGCCACTCCCGGTATCGAGATCCGCAACGACTCGGCGGTGACGGAGTTGCTTACCGGTTCGTCAGTACTCGACGGGGTGCCTCACGTTGTGGGAGTCAGGACGCGGCAAGGCGACGAGCTGGTGGCAGACGTGGTCGTCGACGCGGCCGGACGGCGCAGCCCGGTGCCGGCAATGATTGCGGCCGCGGGTGGCACGGCGCCGGCCGAGCGCGTCGAAGACGTGGGTTTCGTCTACAACACCCGCTATTACCGCGATCCGACACCTGCCCGAGGTACGCGGCGACCTCCTGGCCGCCGTAGGGTCGATCACGGTCCTCACCATGCCCGGGGACCACGGCTACCGGTCTGTCACCCTCTACCATTCCCCCAGGGACAAGGCCATGCGCAAGGTCCGGGACCCCGAGGTCTTTGACCGGGTGGTGCGCTCTCTGCCCAATCATGGGCACTGGGCCGACGGCATACCGATGAGCGACGTCATCTCTATGGCTGCCACGGCCAATACGACCCGGCTCTTCATGGCCGAGGGCCGACCGTGCGCCACCGGGATGGTGCCGATCGGCGACGCTTGGGGATTCACTAACCCCTCGCTCGGGCGCGGCGTGACGCTCGGCATCATGCACGCAGTGGACATCGCCCCGGTCATCACGGGCAACCTGGAGGATCCCGTAGGCATGGCTGAGGCTTGGGACCGTGAGACGCAGGTCCACGCGGCGCCGTGGCACGACGCCACCGTCCAGTTCGACCGGGTCCGCGGGCCGGAGGTAGAGGCCTACCGGCTCGCTCTCCCGGACCCCCACGATCCCACCGATCCCATGGTGTCGGGGTTCCGGGCCTTCGCTTCGGCGGCTCATTACGACACCGAGGTCCTCACCTGGTTCGGCGAGCAGGCGGGCTGCATCACGCTGCCCATGGAGGTGGCCAGGCGCGAAGGCGCCTTCGACCGGGTGCTTGAAGTGGCGATGGCCAACCCGCCATACATGACTCCCGGCCCCGATCGGGCCCAGCTGGAGGCGCTCCTCGTCTGAGGGACGTCCCGCCCGCCGCAGGAGGGTCGCCACTCCTCCTCCTGACGGCTGGCGCCTTGACCACAACGCTGCGTCGGAACTGAGAACTGAGCCGGCACAGCTGCGAACGGGACGCAACACCTCAACGTACGAAGCCGGTCAGTAGCCTCGATGCCGGCCGGTCCGCAGACCCGAGCGAGTCCATCTGCCCACGGGTCGGTGCCGACCAGTGACACCTACACCCGGCAGGTAGGGACAGTGTTACCTTGCCCCTGTGAACACCCAGGCCATCGTCTTAAACGGCGTATCTTCGTCAGGCAAGACATCGATCGCTCGGTGTCTTCAAGCATCATTGACGACACCGTGGTTGCTACTCGGGATCGATGACCTGATAAGGGCGATGCCTGACAAGGGGATCGAGGATGGATCTCTGCTTCATATCGGCGAAACCGGGCAGGTCGAGGTCGGTCCAGGGTGGCGGACCCTTGAAGCGTCCTGGTACATCGGCGTTGCCGCGATTGCTGCCAGCGGGACCGGCGTCATCGTTGACGAGGTATTTCTTGACGGCGGAGGTAGTCAGGAACGGCTGCGAACGGTCTGGGATGGACTGGGGGTGCTGTGGGTCGGCGTGAAGTGCGACCGCGAAGTCGCAAGAGCAAGGGAGGTGTTGCGGCCAGATCGCGTAGCGGGACTGGCTGAATCCCAGTCGGCCGTTGTCCATGAAGGCGTGGTGTACGACATGATCGTTGACACGAGCCACGCGACTTCCGAGTCGTGCGCTGCCAGGATCCTTGCTCAAGCTTCGACGATGACTTAAGTACCCAGCCGTCCGACCTAACCGCTGTGGGACAACCACGACGATGAAGAAACCGTCATGGGCTACCCCGCTAAAGCAAGGAGCATGTGCCCCACCAGGAAGGAGAAGAGGAGCTAGAGCCAATCAGACCGACTCGCGGAACTCCGCACCCTTGCCGAGCATGGCTACACCATCCACGATGTCAACCATAGGGATCAGGTCGAACTCAAGCCACGTCGTGAATTTGGACGTTCCGTCCATGAGGCCCGCCTGATTGTCAGTCTCTATGACGGCTGCGCCGCCCTGCCCGTCGATGCGAGCCAAAAACTCAGACCACTTCTGATCAGCAGGGATTTGCCATTTGGCAAACGTCTCCAGAATGGATTTCCCGTCATCGTGGTTCTGCCGGGCTGTTCCAGCCGCACGCGTCTTCCAGGTCAAGAGATATTTCGCCAGGCGGTTTCAACCAGTGAGCGCAAGAAGTTCGGCGAGCTTCTCTGATGGTTTCATAAATCCGAGCGTTTCGCGTGGTCGGTCGTTGAGGCTCCGTGGCGATGCGGGAAAGGTCCTGAGCGCTGAGCGTCGAGAGGTCGGTGCCTTTCGGCATGTATTGGCGCAGCAAGCCATTCGTGTTTTCGTTCGAGCCCCGCTGCCAGGGGCTGCGAGGGTCACAGAAGTAGATCTGGACGCCGGTGTCGACCGTGAACTCGGCGTGCCGGTGCATCTCTTTGCCCTGGTCCCAAGTGATCGTCTGGAAGAGCTCCTTGGGAAGGCGCCTGATCGCCCGGCGCATGGCTGCGTCCACCTGGACGGGAAAGCGGCCGTCGGGAAGATGCAGGAGCATCACGTAGCGAGTGGATCGCTCGACGAGCGTGCCCACCTGGGAGTCGCCGTTCTTCCCGATGATGAGGTCGCCCTCCCAGTGTCCTGGGATGGCACGATCCTCGATTTCCTGGGGACGCTCGCTGATCATCACCATCCCCGGGATGTGCCCTCGGGTCTCGACCCGCCCCTGGGGTCGACGTTGGGCACGACCAGAGCGCAGGCACCGAGTGAGCTCCCGACGCAGCTCACCTCGGCCCTGGACGAACAGGGACTTGTAGATCGTCTCGTGGCTCACCCACATCATCGGATCGTCGGGATACTCGAGGCGCAAGCGCCGGGCGATCTCCTGGGGTGACCACCACTTCTTCAGCCACCGGGTCACCTGCACCGAAAGCTGCGGAGAGGCGAGCTTGCGGGCCTTCGGCCGACGGGCGCACTGGTGAGCCCGGTCATGCGCCCGCCACGCCCGATAGTGGTCACGGCCGCCATTGGCCGACACCTCTCGAGAGATCGTGCTGACCGCACGGCCGAGCTCGTTGGCGATGGAGGTGAGGGTGTCCCCACGCCGGAGGGCGAGGCTGATCTCCTCCCGCTCAGCGATCGTCAGACGCCCAGGCCCCGGCGATCCAGCTGAACGGTTTCACCGTCCGTGTCGGTGCCTTCATGACGACGTTCCACGCAGTCTGCAGCGACGCGTCGATCTCCTCGCCAATCTCTTTGAAGTTCAACCCCTTGGCTCGCAGACGCAGTGCCATGGCACGCTGCTCCGCAGTCATATGTGGCTTTCCCACCTGGGACCTCCTCGGTTAGCCGGAGCTTCGTCAGCTCACCGAGAAATTGCGCGGACCCATTGAAACCGCCCCCCCAGACGTGCGGCAAGGTCGAGCGCTTCCATCAGACGTTGAAGAAGTTCTTGGCCAAGCAGGACCCTGCCGAGTCGAAGAAGCAGCTCCAGGCCCAACTGGACCGCTTTGTCGCCTACTACAACGAGGTGCGTCCCCATCGGTCGCTCAACCGGCGAACCCCGATCGCCGCCTTCCGGTCCCGCGAGACGGTGTCGCCACAGGGACCTCGGATCGACGTGACCGGATACCGCCTTCGGCGCGACAAGGTGGGTCGTGGCGGCACTGTGACGCTCCGCCACGACGGACGGCTACACCACATCGGCGTGGGACGCGCCTACGAGGGGTGGCGAGTCATCCTGCTCGTGGCCGGTCGTGACGTCCTTCAGGGCGATCGGCGTGGACGGTTCGCCGCTCCGCCAGCTGACGCTGGACCCGACCACGGACTACCAAGCCTTGTTCTGAGCACGGCAGGCAGAACCTGTCTGACGAT
>CAVTHA010000013.1:0-139475 GCA_963734435.1 uncultured Acidimicrobiales bacterium
AGGGGTACCTCGGGTAGCTGGAGAGGTCTGGTGGAAGGCTCTGGTCGATAGTCCTCTGCGTTACCACCCGCCCTATCCCACAACAATGGGGCGGTGACCCACTCCGACACGAGTGCGACAGCCTGACGCCTCCGAATGGCAAACGCCCAGGCCTAACCGGCCATCACAAAGTCAGCCGAGGTTTGCTGACGCAGGTACCACCGTCGATGTCGCTGTTGGTGCCGTCGGGGCGGGTGGTGTTCGACCCAGTGACACGGACAGCGTCGCTCCAGTCAGGTTGGCGCCGGTCAGATTTGCACCAGTGAGGTTAGCGTCGGTCAGGTTGGCCTCGTCGCCCAATAAGGCGTTCCATCTCGAGTTCGCCCAGACCAGCAAGTGGGCCGGTGACCAGCTCATCGTCATCTCGGCCTTCTGGGACTCCGCTGTTCAGAGGCAGCAGATCGGCCTTGCGTAAGTAAGAGCGGAGTCGACCCGTTCGTGCGACCGTGTCACACAGACGGGGCGCCGTTGCCGGCCCCCAGTTTCACCGCACCGATCTGCGCCGGCCCAGGGCCGGCGATCCCACTGTCGCGAAGGAGAGCGATGGATAGTGATCAGATTCCGCTTTGAGGCATTCCTGATCACCGGGACCGGGGCGGTTATCGACGAGGGGGTTAGAACATAGTCCCATTTCCTCCACCACATTCTCCTAGCTCAGGATGGGCGATGGCTCCAGCGCCGGTCAGGACCAACCGAGCTCGTGCCCTCGACGTGCCCTTCGATAGGTGACGACAGGCACGTGACATTTAATGGCGTGGGTGGTTTGCTGCGATCTGCCGGTAGGCCTGGTATGAGGCCTTGGGGTGGAAGCTCGAATAAACGAGTCCGGCTCCGAAGCCATCGTCGAAGATCTGGCTCGCTCCGGCTGGTGGCGTCTGGCTCGTGTTCGGGTCGATCGTGAACGTCCAGTTGATGCCGATCACGTTGGGGTCCCTGCCAAGGGCGGAGAACGTATCAGTCAGGAAGTTTGCCTGACCGACCTCGCCCCCCTGGTACTTTCCGTCGAGCTCCTTCTCGTAGACGGCGGACGCCTGGAGGGCCTGTGTCGAGGGGTAGCCGACCTCCGTCACCCATACGGGCACCTGCCTTCCTCCGTTGCAGTCCTGGAGGGCCTGCTCCGAGGCATCGACGATCTCGGGGGACCAAACCGGACCGAAGTCGCCAACGTGGAGGTCTAGGACATCGAGCGAGTCGCACCACGACGGGTCGGCGTACAGTGCCTTGGCGAAGGCGATGGCCTTGGCGTCCTGGGCGGCCTGAGGAGCGAGGCTGCCGAGGAGCGCTGGAGTAGTGGCCTCGGTACCACCGTTGAGCACCTCGATTCCGGGGTCTGCGGCGTGGGCAGCCTGATAGACGACATGCTGGAAGTGGGCGTAGGTCGCCGCATCGCCGCCCACCCAGTTCTTGTCGAAGTCCTGCGGCTCGTTGCGCACGATCAGGTAGTGAAGGCCCTCCGGAACGGCGTGCCCGACAAGAGCCTGCACGTACTGGGTCACCGACGCGCACGTAGCCGTCGGCGAGTCGCAGTCCGAAGGCGGCGCGTTGATGTTTCCTCCGACCGCGTCCCACACGGGCTCCCTCCCGAGTTCGAAGAGCACCGTCAACCCGTCGGTCCTGGCGAGGGAGAAGAGTTCGTCAACCTCGGAGAAGTCGTAGTGCCCGGGTGACGGTTCCTCGGTAGGCCAGTTGCCGCCCGTGCGCACGGTCGTCGCACCAGCTTGGTGGATGATCTGGAGAACCTGGGGAACGCGGGACAGACCGATGTCGGGGTTGGCCGGGTCGAGATCCAGGCCATACGGGACGGTCGAGCTCGACGGACTCCTGTCGTCAGGTACCGTCGGAGACTGCACCGTCGGCGTCGGGCCCACCGAATGCGAGGATGCGTGGGATTGGGGTGACGTACCGCAGGACGTAAGGACCATCGCCGCGGCCGCGAACGCCACAGCGCGCCCCCAGGTGATCATCGGTGCTGGTGGAGCACTGGGTCCATCACGTCTCGACGGAACTCCCTCGGATACCGGCCCCAACGCCTAGGGCGCTCAGGATCGGGCCTCTGTCTTTCGCTGTTGGCATGACTACCTCCTATTCGAGGTGTCAGTCCAATGGCGGGATGGCGGGAGCCAAGTTCTCGACAGCCATGCCCAATCCGCTGAAGCCATGGCGCTTGAAACTGGACTTCCTTCACATGTGGCGTTGCCGATCCACGCATCAAACGACGATCAAACCTTCGGAATATGCAACTGGGAAGACTTTGGCTCGGTCCCGGTGGGCGAACCACACCGCACCGACGGGCACTCTGCGTCGTGGTGCACCACGGAGGGATCGGCGAATCCCGCCGACAATGAGTGATCTCCCTCTAAGAATACAATGGGCGTGTTGGCTGACGAGGGAGTCGAGTCACATGTTGAAGCAGCGGAACTATTGGGTTTACAGCGTCGGCTTTTTCCTGGTTTGAGCATCCTCCTTGCACTCGCTGCCGCAAAGGCGAAGACCGGAACATTCCACAACGTTCTCCTGGTGTTCGCTGGCTGGAGCCTCTGCTGGGTGTCGGCGACGATCGCCAGGTTCGTGTATCCACCACCCAAGCGATGGCTACAACGCAGCGAATCGCCGGCGCAGTAGATCCACTCCGGATGCCGGTCCTCGCTTGGGATGGGCTGCTGCATAACGCCGGCTGTGGCTGCGTTATCGAGGGATAAGTGCTTGCCGATCGCTAACTGCAACTGACCGGCACAACCGGGATACCACACGCATCCGAACGCCAAAGGTCCCCGACCGCAAACCGGGGCCATCGAAAGCTGGGTCAGTCGACCTGGTTATTGACGCACGTATTGCCGTCGTTGTTGCTGTTCGTGCCGTCCGGGCAGGTGGTGTCGGCCCAGGTGACACTGTTCAAGTTGGCGCCACTCAGACTGGCATTAGTCAGATTGGCGCCAGTCAGATTGGCGCCAGTCAGGTTGGCGCTACGCAGCTCGGCGCCGGCCAGGTCAGCGTTAGTCAGGTTGGCACCGGCCAGGTTGGCGCCGGTCAGGTTGTCAGCACCCTCGTTCGTGGGGGGACCTATCAAATAACCGTCGACGAGTGACCAGTCTGAGGGAAGGGCGGCCGGCGTTCCGGTGATCCCGCCCGAGGTCAAACTACCCAGGTTGGCGCCACTCAGATTGGCATTAGTCAGATTGGCGCCGGTCAGGTTGCCGGCACCCAGGTTGGCGCCGGTCAGGTCAGCGTTAGTCAGGTTGGCACCGGTGAGGTTGGCGCCGAACAGGTTGGCGTCGGGACCTATCAAGTAACCGTCGACGAGTGACCAGTCTGAGGGAAGGGCGGACGGGGTTCCGGTGATCCCGCCCGAAATAACGCCGGACAGATTGGCACCGGTCAGGTTGGCATTGGTCAGGTTGACGTCGGACATATAGGCGTCGGTCAGATTGGCACCGGTGAGGTTGGCGCCGGACAGGTCGGCTCCGGGCAGGAAAGCGCTGGGACCTATCAAGTAACCGTCGACGAGTGACCAGCCCGAGGGAAGGGGGAGGGCGTTCCGGTGATTCCGCCCGAGGACACGCCACCCAGGTTGGCGCCAGTGAGGTCGGTACCGGTGAGCGTGGCACCCGTGAGGGTGGCGCCGGCCAGGTCGGCGCCGGTGAGATTGGCGTCAGTCAGGTTGACGTCGGTCAGATTGGCGCTAGGGATGAAGCGGCTACCGAAGAGGTAGGCGCCGGTCAGATTGGCGCCGGTGAGGTTGGCGCCGGTCATATTGGCACCGGTGAGGTTGGATTGGGTCATTTGGGCGTAGGACAGATTGGCCCCGGTGAGGTTGGCGCCACTGAGGTTGGTTTGGGTGAGGTTGGAGCCGGTCAGGTTGACGCCGGACAGGTCGACGCCGGGCAGCGAGCAACCTTCGAGACTGGCGTCAGGGCCGAAGTCAGAACAGTTCGCTGCATTCGGCGGCACCACCTGGACGCGCACAGCCTTGCCCAGGCCAATGGCATTGGAGGCTCGGACTTTGACGGTGTATTGACGCCCGACGATGAGGCCAGTCACCGAGCAAGTTGTGGCATCCGTCGTCGTGCAAGTCGGACCACCATGCGAGGCAGTCACCGTGTAGCCGGTGATGGGGGAACCGCCGTCAGAAGCTGGTGCCGTCCATGAAACCTCTGCACCGCCGGGGTCGAAAGCGATTGCGGTGACCGCGGTAGGGGCTCCGGGCCTTTTGATCCTGGGCGCCCTAGTGGCGTTGGCCGGCACGCTGGCCACAACCGTCAGGACAGCCACAGCAAGTAACACCGGGACGCACAGCCTAAAAACGTTGCGGCCCATCGCTAGAAGGCGACGATGCGTGTGAGCCGGCGTTGGACTCATGTGCCCCTCCTTCATTTGGTGGGGCTCGGAATCGCAATGGCGATCCATTGAACTCTAGCCGGGTTGCGAAACCCATTGCCTGGCCCCAATGTGAGGTAGTTACCCTCTGGTGTCCACAGGTCATCGTCGGCCCCGTGGGTGGCCACCTGCCCCTATCGCAGGGAGCGGGGCGCTTATTGAGATCTCAGCTAAGGAGGCTGAGCCCAGATCATTTGATCGTTGCTCGGCCAATCAAGCTGAGATCAGCTACCCCCAGGGTGAGGGGCGCCCAATCCGTGGTCGTAGAGGTTGGGCTGGGGGCGAACGATTCCCAGCTCCTCCCAGCTCCTGGCTCGATCAGGGTCGTAGTTGTCTGATGCCGACCTCGTTCACGGCCTGACCGACGAGCGGGCGAATTTACGAATTTCATAGGAGCCGTTGATTGTGCCCTTAGCCCGCCCGTGTCTAATGGACACATGGGATCGACCTGCCCAAACAGAGGTCGATCTAGTCAAGAGGTCCAATCGGAAGGTGGAGGCAGATGAGCGACAACGCGGACCCTACGACCGGAGAGCACGCCGCGCCGGCACGGACCAGCTGGGCCCCTGCGAGTGGCGCTGACACTCATACCGAGCACGGGTCGGCGATCCCTCTGCCACCGGCGGGTAGCCAGGTGGCACCTGGCGTACCGCTTCCAACGGTGCCGGCCGGCTATGGCTGGCCCGGTCAGCCGCCGCCGACCGGCCAGATACCGCCGGTCGGCCCTGGCTCGTACGCTTCGCAGGGCGGGACGCCCACCCCGCCGCCCTGGAATTCCGGGGGCGGTTACCCGCCGTATCCAGGATGGCCACCGCCGGCGTTCGGAGGTCCGACGCCGCCGGCCAAGCCCCGCAAGGGCTTCGTGATGGCGCTAGCCACGCTGGCCCTGGTGGTCGCGATCCTGGCCGGGGTAGGCGTAGGCCATCTCGCGTGGTCCTCCTCATCCCCTTCCGTGGTGTCGGCAGGTCCGGTCGCCGGCTCGGGCGGGTCGCAAGGATCGGAGGGGAACGGCTCGTTCCCGTTCGGCCCCGGGTCGAGTGGCAACGGATCGGGCGGTTCGTCCTCGTCTGGCTCGGGCTCGGGGAATTCCTCCGCCACCGGGGCCCCGGCGGATATTTCAGGCACCGCCGCCAAAGTCTCCCCGGCTCTGGTGGACATCAACACCAATCTCAGCTACCAGAATGCGGCAGCAGCCGGGACCGGCATGGTGCTGACCTCGAACGGTGAAGTTCTGACCAACAACCACGTGATCGACGGTGCCACCAGTATCAGCGTGACCGATGTTGGCAATGGCAAGACCTACCAGGCCCATGTCGTGGGCTACGACCGGACGGGTGACATTGCGGTGGTTCAGCTATCCAATGCCAGCGGCCTGCAGACCATCTCGACCAGCAGCACCACCGCTGCGGTGGGCGAGGCCGTGGTGGGGGTGGGCAACGCCGGCGGCACTGGTGGTACCCCGAGTGCCGCTGGAGGTTCAATCACCGCCCTGGACCAGTCCATCACCGCCAGTGACGTGGGCGGGAGCAACGCCGAGAACCTGAGCGGCCTGATCGAGATCAACGCCGGGATCCAACCAGGCGATTCCGGTGGCTCACTGGTCAATGCACAAGGCCAGGTCATCGGAATGGATACCGCCGCCTCCGGCCAGCTCCCAGTACCAGGTGACGAGCCAGGCCTACGCCATCCCAATCCAGACCGCCCTGTCGGTGGCGCAAAAGATCGTGGCCGGACAGGCCTCCTCGGTCATCCACATCGGTTCGACCGGCTTCCTCGGTCTGGGCATCTCCCCCTCGTCGGACACCGGGACAGGGCCCTTTGGCGGCGGTGCCGGCTCCGAGTCGTCGGGGGCCGTGGTCTCCCAGGTGCTGTCGAACTCGGCCGCCGGACAAGCCGGCGTGATGGCCGGCGACACGATTGTGAGCCTGGATGGGTCACCGGTCAACTCGCCCGCCGACCTCAGCAATCTGTTGGAGCCGAAACACGCTGGCGATACGGTGCAGCTCCAGTGGACCGACCAGTCCGGTCAGACCCAAACCGCCTCAGTCACGTTGGGCTCTGGGCCACCGGCCTGACGTCAGCGACCGCCGCTGCCGGGTTCAGCTTGAGCTCAAGCGGTCCTTCGATGCCCCGCATCGTGTGCACGCATTTGGCGCTACGTCGGACTCAGTCATTTGGCGACGGAGTCTGACGTGACGCTGCGTTGCGCAAGCCGGAGCTCAGCCGATCTCTTGGGTGTCCCTGGCGTGTGAATGAGACACTGGGCACGTGTGGACTCCGTTCCGTAGGTTGTCGACCTCGTAGTTGCTTCCCGCCTCTACAAGGGTGTGTAAAGACGGTTGTAGCGACGAGCACCTGCCAATCCGGGGTACGTAGACTTCGATGTAGCGGCCTCAGTGGTCCACCGAGCGGAACCCGCTCCCAAGCCAGTTGGCGCGAAAGGAAGAAGGCCCATGCCCGACGATCCAGCAAGCGACTCGGGTGCCTCGATCGACGACCGTCGCCTGCTCTTGGTCGGAGCCGGGCCTGGTCTGGGACTGGCGATTGCTCGTCGCTTCGGCGTCGGAGGCTATGGAGTAACCCTGGCCGCTCGCAATACGGACGGCCTCGACGAGCTTGCCGACAACTTGGCTGACACCGGTGCCGAAATCGACACCATCTCAGCGGATGCCAGCGATCCCGAAGGCCTGCGTGACCGTATGAGTGCGCTCTACCGCGGGCACGGTGCACCAGGACTCATCGTGTACAACGCGGTCATGGGAGCTCCGGACCAACTGCTGAGCTCGAGCGTCGCCCACCTGCAGGCGGCCTACGCGGTCGACGTGATTGGTGCCATCGTCGTCGCCCAGGTGGCCGCCCCAGCCATGCGAGCCGCCGGCTCCGGCACCATCATGGTCACGGGGGGCGGGTTTGCCGATCATCCCATCCCGGCTCTGGCGACCGTCTCCCTCGGCAAGGCCGCCCTTCGGTCGGCGGCGACGATGCTCGGAGCCGATTTGGAGGCGGATGGTATCCGCGTGGCGACCCTCACGATCGCCGGACAGATCGTTGCCGGCACCGACTTTGACCCTGAGCACATCGCCGAGCGCTATTGGGAGGTCGTCCATTCGGACGATCCGTGGCAGGCGGAATTTCGCTTTACCGGCGGGTAGCTACGTGGCATCTGAGCGAGTTGCGGTCGTGACCGGCGGCGCCGGCGCGACCGGGTCCGCCGTCTGTGACGTCCTGAGCGCGGATGGCCTGCTGCAATTGGGATTTCAGGCTCCGGAGCGCCCGTTTGAGGGGAATGACAAGAAGTTCTTTGCAGATGCAAGGAAGTCGCTCGACGACGCTACGACCTCGCTGAATTAGTCCGATATCAGCTACGGAGGCTACGAGCGTGCTCAGTCTATGAAGCTGCGGATTCGACTTAGCCACCTCAGCTGAAGAGTCTGAGCCCGCTGCGCTTCATGAGACGGGTCCCATTCAGGCATGCCAGCACGGTCGACAGTCGACGGCTGACCAGACCGCAAAGGCGAATACCTCAGCTGAGTGGGTCCACCAGTTCGGTCGGCCAGGTCGGCAAACCGCCTTACCTGGTTCGGGATACCCTCGGATGCACCGGCGACGGTCTGTCGGGCAGAGTGGCACCCGATCGTGGCACATCAGCGAGCTTCAATCAGGGTGGCACACAAGTGTGCGACCTCCCAACGAGAGGACCCAGCGATGGCTGAAAAAGAAGACCCACGAGATGTCGGGACATTCCAGTCCAGGGAGGACGGACAGCTCCACTTCACTCCGGAGACCGCGGCGTCGACCTTTCCTGTGACCGCCCCCACCGACGCAACGCCGCTCGAGGAGGACGAGCCGGAAGGTGTGATTCCCCCGAGCCCGCTCTGGGCAATGAAGGACCGTCGGCACGAGCAATGGCCACACCTCTTCGGGCATCCGGACCGCATCCGTGCTTGTGTCGGCGCTGGTGATGCAGCTGTCTACGTCATCGACGATGGCAAACGGCACTGCATGATCGGTCGCCGCGTTGGGGAGACAGCGGACGGCTGCACCTACAGCCTCACTGCTCGGGTTTCTAAAGAAATCTACGAGTCGCTCGCCTCAGGTGCCACCGACGGGAAGCAGGCCTTCTTGGCGGGTGTTGACGCCGGGCTCAGTGGCATCGTCGAGGCGCCCGGCGTCTCCAATGTCTTCGACGTCGACTTCTATCAGCACCCAGAAGACATCCCCGCCGAGTACCTGCCGCCGGCACCCTTCATCGAATTCGCTAAAGATCTTCCTACTGCGGACCGCTGATCACGGGCTGCGCGGGGCAGCTCTTCCGCCGTGCGACGATAGGTCTGCTCGGCATCCCTGCAACTTCGCAGGGCGCCTCAGCTGCTCAAGCTGCGGGTACCAGAGCCCGACCGACTTTCATGGAGCCGCCTTAGTGCTCGCGAAGGAACCCCGCCTCGCTAGAGGCGGGGTTCCTTCGTAGCTATTGCCGGACCAGTGCAATCGCCGACGAGTCGGCCCGAAACTGCCGAACCACGCCGGTCGCCCGGAGGCGACTGGCTCTTTGGCAGCCGTTGCTACTTGGCCTGGAGTGGCTTGAGGGCCGTGATGGAGCCGTCCGTTCCAAGGCACACCGCGCCCTTGGCCGAACCCGGGAGCGCCTTGAGGCCGTCCCCGGTGTCGGATGTGACCGTGGCCGTGAAGCTCTCGGCGGTGGGTTCGCTGGATGCGTTCTTGACGTAGCCCGGGCAATGCTTCGCGCTCGCAGCAGTCAATGCCGGAGCGCTGATCGTGATGCTTCCCCCCGAGAGCCAAGGAATGGTCCCCCCGGCTGCGAGCGTCCCAGCACTCACCGGCTGCGAGCCGCCCCCGGTGTCGCCCCCACTGCATCCACTGACTGAAACGTTGGAAGACACGCTACCCGTGATGGTGGTGCACACGATGTTGCTCGACGTCCACGAAACCTTCACCGTCTTCAACAAGGTAATCGAGCCGTCCGTCCCAACGCACACCTCACCACTGATTGCCGCTGGGATGAGCATGCCGTTACCGGTGTCCCCGGTTACCGTGGCCATGAAGCCCTCGGCGGTGGGTTCGCTGGATGCGTTCTTGACGTAGCCTGGGCAGTGCTTCGGGCTCAGAGTGGTCAGCGTCGGAGCGGCGATCGTGGTGGTCGTCCCGGAAACCCAAGTAATTGTGCCACCGCCTGCGAGCGCCCCAGAGCTCACTGGCTGTGAGCTGCCCCCGGTGTTGCCTCCCGTGCACCCACTGAGGGTAACGGTGCTCGAAGCGTTTCCGGTGAGCGAAGTGCACTGGAGCTTGCCAGCTGCTCCAGCCGTGCCGGCGAATCCCAGCGTGACACCGGCAACCGGAATCAGAATCGCGGCAACCGTTAGCAATATTCGTCGCATTGCTTCCCCTTTCGTCTGTTCCGGGAATCGTCCGATCGGGCATCCCCCACTGCGTCGCCAACCGTAGCTCGGTCCAACAAGCGTTTGCTTGTCCCTGGGAGTCACCTTGGATTCACCTGTGAGTGCTTGGGATCGGCCCAGATCAGCGCCGGGTCACGACGCCGGGCGCGTCGTGGCGAAGGCCGCCAGAGAGGCGATGTCCGCGTCGACGACCTCCAAGGCGGCAGAGACTCAGACTGCGTCTGGTCGATGCGCCACCTCCCGGCTATCCGTCCAACCCGGCCAGAGGGACCACGAACACCCGGGTGGAGCAGTCCCTTCAAAGCGGTACGGAACATCTGTGTCGAAGGTGGCTTCCCTAAGGAGGTCACCCGGACCGCTTGCAGGCGTCGGGCCCATGCCCTTCTGCAACGAAGCGGTCTCATTTCAATGCGTGCGGTATGCGGCGAAACTCGAAGTGATACCTCTTTGCGCGTGCGGCTTGTCCGCGTGCTCAGGTCTTCGAGGGAGGACACGAGCAGTGACACGGGCGCCGTTGCGGACTTGGAACTCAATTCACATCGGCAACGCTGACTGACCAATTGGTGGCTGCTGGCGGCCACGCTCGCAGAGCCACTCTCACCTGCTCAGTGTCAACACCGGCCCAAAATTGACCCCCTGCCACCGGTTGAAAATTGACCCCCCGGCCGGGTCCACGGTCATTGGTCGTCGTCTGTAGGCGTCCTCCCGAGATCTCTGTCTTTCAGGCGGTAGCTGTCGCCCTTCATGGAGACGACCTCGGCGTGGTGGACGAGGCGGTCGATCATGGCGGCGGCCACGACGGCGTCGCCGAACACCTCACCCCAACGCCCGAAGGGCTTGTTGGACGTCACGATGGTGCTGGCCCGCTCGTAGCGGGCCGAGACCAGCTGAAAGAAGAGGTTGGCCGCTTCTGTTTCGAAGGGGATGTAGCCCACCTCGTCGATCACGATGAGCGGATAGCGGCTCAGCCGGGTGAGTTCGTCATGGAGGTGCCCCGCGTTGTGGGCCTCGGCCAGACGGTCGACCCATTGGGCCCCAGTGCCGAAGAGCACGCGGTGCCCGGCCTGGCAGGCCCGGACCGATAATCCGATGGCCAGGTGGGTCTTGCCGGTCCCCGGTGGGCCCAAGAAGACGACGTTGTCCTTGGCTTCGACGAAGTCGAGAGCACCGAGATGGGCAATGACGTCGCGTTTGAGGCTCCGTTGGTGGTCGAAGTCGAACTCCTCGAGGGTCTTGCGGGCCGGGAAGCGAGCGGCTCGAATGCGGATCTCGCCTCCGTTGGACTGACGGGCGGCCACCTCACGCTCGAGGCAAGCGGCTAAGAACTCTTCGTGGGTCCAGCTCTCGGTGCGAGCGCGCTCGGCCAGTCGTTCGACCGACTTGGCCAGTGACGGTGCCTTGAGTGCCCGGCACAGATAGCCGAGGTCGCTCGGGGCCTTGGTCTTGGTCACCATCACGCCACCCCAAGCGCCTTGTCGTAGTCGGACAGGTCGCGTTCTTCGACGGCGTCGGCAAAGACCTCTGCCGCTCTCTGCTCGACCCGCATGAGACGCAGCGTCATGGCGTGGGTGGGGTCGAGCAGGGTGCGGTGCTTGGCCAAACAGCGCTGGTGACGGGCCACCTCGACCCCGTCGCAGGTGGCCACCACCGAGTCCAGGTCGACGCGGGCCTCGATGCGCCGGCCCACAAAGCGGGGGTTGACCGAGTAGTCGTTGGTGTCGACGCAGGACGTAGTGGTCACGGGGCAGCCGGGTGGAGAAACGCTGGGCCGGGTCAGGCAGGACCGGCGGGAAGGGGCGCATGGCGCCTCGGTCCTCATAGATGAGCTCGGCCGGCACGGCCCGCGTCAGTGGCGTGCACCCTGCAGTTCGCTCTCTTGAGCCAGGTGGTGAGTTGCTCGTTGAAGTCGTCGACGTCGGAGAACCGACGTCCCGGCAGGAACGAGGTCTCGTAGTAACCATTGGCCCGCTCGTTCATGCCCTTGGCCTCGGGGTCGTTCGGCTTGCACAGCCGTGCCCCCATCCCGAGCGTGCCCCGGAAGCGCTGGTACTCCTCGGTAAAGCACTCCTTGCCGCGTCGCCACTGGCCGATGCAGCCTTCGCCGTCCCACACCGCAGTGCGCGGGACCGCTCCGATCTGCTCGAAGCAGCGCAGCATGCCCGAGAGCACGTCGTGGGCCGCTCGGGTGGGAACCGTCCGCGCCGCCATGAAGCGCGAGTACCCGCTGACCGAGGTGACCACCCAGAGCTTGTCGGCCTGGTCGAAGTCGAGCGGAATGGGGTACTCGGGTTGCCACAGGTCGAACTGGACCAGCTCGCCAGGTGTGTAGAACGTGCGCTGGCACGGATCGGGTGGTCGGAAGAGTGGGCGCAGCTCGGCCACCCGGTCCCGCAGAATGGTGATGCCGTGCTCCCAGCGGATGCGCTCTGCGATCACCGTCGCCGGCATGGTCGGGCAGTCCTTCAGCAGCTTGCAGATCTCGGCCTCGACAGCGTCGACCAGCGAGCCCTTCGTTTTGCGCTGGTAGTTCGGCGGGTCAGATCCCCGCACGGCCGTCCGCACGGTGTTGCGAGCCACGCCCAGCTGCCGGGCGATGGTCTTGACTCCCAGGTGCTCAGCGAAATACAGGCGACGGATCTCAGCCCAGTCGTCCACGTTGATCATTTCCTTCCTCCCTGGCCGGCCAGGCAGCCAGGGTCTGTGATCCAGCACGCTCAGTGGTGGATCACCGGGAAGGGGGGTCAGCTTTCGGGCGGTGATAAGGGGTCATTCTTCAGCCGTTGGCGACACTCAGCTGAGCGAAACTCATCGCATACGTCGAAGCTGAGCTTCCGCCGGAGCCAGATCGACAAGGTTTCGAATCCTGCCGCGGACACTCCCATGTTGGGGTAAGGGATAGGTGATTGGGCCGTTCCAATGTTCACGATGACCTTCCGGCCCTTGCCCCCATCTGGGCCGCGGCTGCCCAGGACAGTCCCCGTGACCGTTCTTCAAGGCCATATGGACGCGGGACGGATGACGTCGAAACGGCAGGTGACGGCCAGATAGACTCTTTATCGCGTCGTGGGTGCGGAGTGATGGAACGTCACTCATGTCTCTACGGGGCAAACGGAGGTGTCCGTAATGATACGAAGATCTCTTACGGTGGTCGTCCTGCTTCCGATCCTCGTATCCGCCGCGTCATTGCTCGGTTCTGTTCCATCCGCTGCTGCCACCACCCGACATTGGGATGCGGGCACGTACCAGGTCTTCACGTTCGAAGCAGGGACCACCCCAGCCACTGTTGTTTTGTCGCCGGACCACATACTCAACTTTCCCGGTTCCTCCACATCCGGGACGTGGACCGCGAGCACGCACGACCACGTGGTTACGATCAGTGTGAGCTACCAGGTACCTTTGGACTCGTCCACTTTGTGCCTCTTTCTGGGTCAACCCCCGCTCTGCTTCGCTAGCTTCAGTGACACCGGGCCTAAGACTCCGACTGGCATCGCCACCCCGGAGGAGCCCGGTCAAGAGATCGAGTCGGTGGGGTCGAACGTCTTGGCGTCCTTGTCCTTCTGGGCCGTTCGAACTGGACCAGCTCATAGGTAGCTAACTGTGAGTCATGCCGACATCTGCAAAGTGTCGGCTTCTGCTACCCGAACGCAAGGCAATGAAAATGGGACGCGGCGTTACCTTCACGTCACGTTCCACTTCGACGCGCAGAGCCTGTTGTGTGCAACTCGTCAGCTTTAGCCCCGGATGCAATTCCTCAGCGTGCAGACCTAGAGAACCCTGTCAAAGCATCGGGGTCAATCAACGCTGCCGCGCCCGGATCGAAAGCTGGCAGAGGACAATGACCGTCGCATCGATCGGACAAGTGGTGGTGGTGGTGGTGACCCACTATTACGCCTGATGGGGTGGCCTGCAGCTCCTTGGATTGGAGTAGCGAACTCAGGTGCCCCCGTTCGCCGGGAGCACGTCAGCCATCGACCATGGCTGAACAGTACCTATGCCACCCCTGGCCGCCTCGTTATGGCCGCGCGAAAGGGGACGTTGTGAGCTCGTCGCACCGGAGACCGTCTCGCCGCTGGTGATCTCTCCCCAGGGGGAGGGCGTGATTCAGGCGGTCCAGTCGACCAGCACGTCGGGGGGCGGGCCTTCGGGAGGAGCGCCCAGGTCGACGCCAGTCAAATCCTTGACTTGGCCACGAAACCAGGTGGAGAACTCGTCCCCCGCGGTGGCGAGATCCGTGAACGCCTTCTCGACGTCAGGAGCCTCGAACCACACCAACATGGAGCTCCCCATCGGGGTCTCCTGCAGGGCCCAAGTCTCCCGGACAATTTTCGACCTGGCCTGCTGCGCCTCGAAACCCTTGCGGCGTTCCCCCATGCACGCAGTCGCGAAGTCCCTGCCTCCTTGTTCTTTGCCGGGAAGGATCGGGAACGCGCCATTGAACACTGCCATTTGGCTCTTCTCCTTGTTCGTCCGCCGTAGCCACCCGAGACAGTACTAGCAGGCTCCGAAGAGTGCCCAAAGCCAAGAGCCTCTTCCAGAACGCTCTCGCCCTGCGGAACCACTAAAGCGTTTTGGCGGGTCACGCCCGTCGGCGGATCCGGAGGAATTAGGAGCGATGCGTCTCAAGGACCCGGCTGGTGGCAGGCGTCCGAAGGGAAGTGGTGCTCCCCCGGAGCGGCACCCAAGCTATCAACCACCGGTGGGACACCCCCTCCGCCTACGGTCTCCTAGCGTCAGGTGGTCGCAATCAATCGGACAGTCTCCGTTGCCATCAGGAGGATTCCTCATTGGCAAACAGCTGAGCTCTTGCAAATCGACCCATCATTGACCTGACATACGGAAGAGTTCTCAGCCTGAGTAGCTGAGGCTCCAAATAGATCTGAGCTGATCTCCTCCCGAAGCCGGGAATTCGGGACTCCGCCATCGAGATGGGAAGCCGGAGCGGCCTCTGACCCAACGCGTCATGACACGTTCTGACCGAAGCGAAGGCACAGAGGACAGAGAAGTGATCTAATGAACTGAGCCAACGGCTAAGGCTGAGGTGAGTTGGATCTACGCCTTCGATAGCTTGGCCCGAAGGGGGTCACGATGCGAACGTGCCCGAACAAGATCACCCTGGGGAGTGATTTCCAAGAGCCAAGGCAAGCTAAACGCAGTGGCCGTCTTCGTGATGGAAAGCGCCACCATCTGATCGCCAGCGGCGTCGTTGTCGCGTTGCTCTTCGCCATGATGACGGTGGTGGGGGCCAGCTCGACTCCGGCTTACGCCGGGACAGTCATCATCGATGGCTGCACCATCGTCGCCCACCCCACCGCGAACCATTTTACGGAGTGCCCTGGCGCCAACTTCGCGGGATCCACACTGACCGCGCTCAACCTCCGATACGCGAATCTGTCCGGAGCGTCTCTAGTCACGTGCGCCTTCGAACTGCAACCTTACGGAGGGTCCATGTGCGCGAGCGCCACTTTCACCAATGACAACCTGACTGATGCCAATCTGTCTGGCGCAAAGACTTCCGCATGCACCACGATGAACCTCGGCGACGGCATCGGGTATGTGTCCGCCTGCGGTAGCGCGTCCATGTCGAGCACCAATTTCACCCGCGCAAACCTGGCAGGGGATGTATTCAGTGCATGCGCGCCAGAGTCAAATCTCGACATTCAAGGGTGTAGTAGAGCCGATCTCACCGGCAGCGTATTTAAAGATGTGGATCTATCCAACCTGCAGCTGAATGGTGTTCAGCTCAGCAACGCCGACTTTGCCGGAGCCGACCTGTCCGGCGCAAACCTCTCCCCTCTCGAAGAACCGGTAGCAGAGATTCCTACAAACTTGACGGGAGTTGATCTGAAACACGCTGATCTCGAAGGCACGAACCTGACCGGCGTCACGCTGACTGGTGCCAATATGCAACGCGCCAATCTGACCAACGCCAATCTGACCGGCGTGACATCAGGCGGGGTCACCGGGAAGCCGTCCGCTCTTCCCACCGGCTGGTTGCTCGTCAACGGTTATTTGGTTGGTCCCGGCGCCATCCTGGACGGCGCGACCCTGACCGGTGCCAACCTGGCCGGCGCCAACCTGGCCGGTGCGACCCTGACTGGCGTGATCTCGGGTGGAATCACCGGGACGCCGTCCGCCCTTCCCACCGGCTGGTTGCTCGTCAACGGCTATTTGGTTGGTCCCGGCGCCATCCTGACCGGCGCGACCCTGACCGGTGCCAACCTCGCCGGCGCCAATCTGACTGGAGCGACCCTGACCGGAGCCAAACTGGGCGGCGCCAACCTGGCCGGTGCGACCCTGACCGGCGTGATCTCGGGTGGAATCACCGGGACGCCGTCCGCCCTTCCCACCGGCTGGTTGCTCGTCAACGGCTATTTGGTTGGTCCCGGCGCCATCCTGACCGGCGCGACCCTGACCGGTGCCAACCTCGCCGGCGCCAATCTGACTGGAGCGACCCTGACCGGAGCCAAACTGGGCGGTGCCAACCTGACCGGGGCGACCCTGACTGGCGTGATCTCGGGTGGAATCACCGGGACACCGTCCGCCCTTCCCACCGGCTGGTTGCTCGTCAACGGCTACTTGGTTGGTCCTGGCGCCTACTTGGAGGGCGCGAACCTGACAGGTACCGACCTGAGTGGCGCCGACCTGGCCGGCACCCTTTTGTACGGCGCCGATCTCACCAACGTGTCTTCAGGGGGGATCACGGGGACACCGTCAAATCTTCCCGCCTTCTGGATTCTCGCCAACGGTTATTTGGTCGGTGATGACGCCGACCTGGCCGGCGCCAATCTGTCCGGTGCCGATTTGGCCAACGGCTTCGTGGCCGGCGCCAATCTGTCCAGCGCCGATTTGACCGGCGCCGATCTCAATGACGTGTCTTCGGGTGGCATCATCGGGTCCCCATCGGCTCTTCCCAGTGGCTGGTTACTCGCCAACGGCTACTTGGTTGGACCAGGTGCCAATCTGACAGGTGCCAAACTGACCGGTGCCAACCTGGCTGGCTCAGACCTCGCCAACGCCTTCCTGAACGGTGCCAGCCTGTCAGGTGCCGACCTAGACGGTGCCAACCTGAGCGGCGCTCAACTGAATGGCGAAGGAACCTATTTACCCGCTGCCAACCTAAGCAATGCCAATCTCACCGATGCAAACCTCAATGGTGCCGATTTCAGCGGCGTCACCCTGACCGGCGTCACTTGGTCGAACACCACCTGCCCAGACGGCACGAACAGCGACGGCGACGGGAATACGTGCATCAACAATCTCGGCTGATCGACGCCAACTGATCGCGTCACCGTCATGGGCCGTGGATCGAAATGGCGTGTGGACCTCGTATGGCCGAGATACAGCGGGCGGCGATCGGCTCCACTAAACCCCTTGAGCTCCAGTTCACGTAGCTGCTCAACATCAACGAGCACATGAACTTTCTCGTAGGTAGCCGGCGAGATCAGGATCTCGCCGGCGCCGGCTCGGCCTTCGAGTCGTGCCGCGAGGTTCACGGCGCTGCCGATGACGGTGAACTTCGAGCGTTTCTCTGAGCCGATGTTGCCGACGACTACTTCGCCAGTGGTGATACCGACGCCCATCGCGACTCCAGCCATATCGCGTTTCTGGTTACGTTCGTTGACACTTTGAAGCGCACGCTGCATAGCGACAGCGGACGCCGATTGCCCGTTGCGCGGGCATCGAGTCACCACCGCCATCGACGGCGTCGGAGTGTTTGACGGCAGCACAGGCCGCGCATTCAGATCTGATCTTGCTTGATTTGAGCCTTCCGATTGTCAGCGGATGGCAAGCTCCGGGTGAGCTCAAAGCCGATCCACTCACCTCCCGAATCCCGGTGATCGCACTGACTGCCCATTCGATGTCGGGCGACCATGAACGGGCCCTCGCTGCGGGTTGCGACGACTACGACACCAAGCAGATCGAGTTCGTCCAGCTGCTGGACAAGATCGACGCGCTCCTGGCGCGGGAGCCAGGTTCGACTCGGGAGTGAGCAAGTACCCTCAGCTGCACCGGGTGTGACTGTCGCCTCGATTGATTGGGAGAGATCCAACCCCTCGCCTGAACGGAGGGCTGGGCGGTGTGCTCAGCAGCAATGGAAATCGAACTCAACGGCGGCGATACCGGAGCAAACATGGCTCAGCGGAGCGTGCCACGCCCCCGATCTGAGCGCGTAGAGATTCGGGTCGACCAATCCAGCCTGGATCCAGTTCGAACTCAGCAAGAAGGCGAGTTGTCGCATTGGTCATCGCAGCCAGAGAAAAGGGTTGGGCGGGACAGGTATGACGCCCATGGCCGAAAGAGGTGACGAGCTCAACAGCGGCGAGCTGAGAGCCGTCGGCCAACCGCCGCCGATTCCAGCGGCTCGGGTCCCACTTGTCGAACCCAGGTGCGGCGCTCGTATTCGTGAGCGGAAGAAGCGTCGCCACCGTGGCCCCTGGGCCAATCTCGTGAACGACATCTCCAACATCGAGAGATACTGGCGAGAGCACATAGCGCGCCATGATGGATCGCTGAGCCAGCCGAATCGACTCAAGGGCACACATCTCTGCCAGCACCCGGTCGCCGGCCTGCACGCGCTCTGCTTGGTCAAGGTGCGCGACAAGATCCACTATGGCCCAGCCAAGTGCCGCAAACAGATTGGACATGGAAGCCACGTGGATCAGTGCTACGTCTAGGGCGACACCGACCATCGACTCCTGGGCCGGTTGATCCGCCCAAGCCTGCGCGATTCGGTAAAAGAGGGGGTGGCCTGCCTCGTTACCCGGAAGCTGTCTCAGAGCTTCGCCCAACTCCTCGGTTACTACCGCCAGCGCCTTGCGCTCCGCCGACTTTCCCGATGCCGCTACTACCAACATCGCATCGGGATGGACGAACGACTCGGCGCCATCGAGCGCATCGAACGCCACCGAAAGCCGGTCGAATCGTTCACCCACGGCGGAATTGGGACCGCCCCACGATGCCAGGCCGACCCGGTGACCCAAGCGTCTGGTCAGTGCGAACAGATCCACTTCCCCGGAACTGCCGAGCTCGGCAACCGTGGCATCAAGAGCAGCCTCGACGTTACCCAGGTAGGTGGTCACGTCGTCACGTCCGAAGAGTTCATGGGGCAGCACTCGTCGACCAACGAATATCTCGTCCGGGAGCTTCCGCCGCAACATCCGCCAATCGGCGACTCCCTTGCTGGCCTGGCTCTCGGGCAGCGCATAGAACCCGGCAACCCCCGACGGTGAAAACGTGAACACGAACCGATCGTCACCACTGTCCACCACGAATGTGTCGCCAAGGGCATTCCGCACTTCGGCCAGGGTCTGCACCGGGTCAGCGATCGGAACGTCCCAGGGCATGCCGAGTGACGTGGCGACCGGAGGCATCGGCGAGACCATTGGTCTGGTCAGATCACGTGCTTCCTTCGACCGTGGCGTGTCAGGCGCACCCATGGTCATCAGGGTAGTAACTCCACCAATACCGCACTCGGTCGAGGCGTTCGATCGGTACCTGAGCGTAAACTCTGCGATCATGCACGACTTGGTTGTCCGCGGCGGGCTGGTCGTAGACGGAACCGGTGCGCCCGCACGGACCGCGGACGTTGCCGTCTCCGATGGGCTGATCGTCGAGGTAGGCCAGGTGCGTGGCCGTGCGCGCCGACAGATCGACGCTGACGGTTCTCTGGTTACCCCTGGCTTTGTCGACATCCACACTCACTACGACGGTCAAGCGACGTGGGATCCGCACCTCACACCGTCCTGTTGGCACGGCGTAACCACCGCAGTCTTGGGCAATTGTGGTGTCGGTTTCGCGCCGGTGCGCTCGGACGGGCACGAGGCCCTCATCGAGTTGATGGAAGGGGTGGAGGATATCCCTGGGACTGCTCTCAGCGAAGGTATGACCTGGGGATGGGAGACTTTCGACGAGTACCTCGACGCCCTCGACTCTCAACCTCACGCCGTCGACCTCGGTACCCAGGTTCCTCACGCCGCTCTCCGCTCGTACGTCATGGGTAAGAGAGCTCGTGACGACGCCGGCGCCGACGACATCGCAGCGATGGTCGCTGCTTTGACTGAGGGGCTACGCGCCGGAGCATTGGGGTTCTCGACCGGACGGACGGCGGGACATCGCACCGTGCACGGCGAACCGGTCCCAGGCACTTATGCGGCCAAGGACGAGCTCGCGGCTCTCGTCGGCGCTGTCCAATCCAATGGACACGGCGTCGTTGAAGTAGTGCCCTCCGGCGTGGGCGGCTTGATCGCTGGCGATGCTGACGATGCAATGGACACGGAGCTCGACTGGATGCTCGAGCTCGGCCTTCGGAGCAGGGTTCCACTGACCTTTCTGGCGATGCAACAGGACAGAGAAATCGACCGGTGGAAGCCTTGGTTCGACCGGGTACGTGCCGCCAACCACCGGGGCGCTCGAATTCACCCGCAGGTCGCCTGCCGTTGCTTCGGTGTCCTTATGGGGCATCAATCCCGCCTGAACCCATTCCGGCACCGGGTCACCTACCAAGCTATCGCTGAGCTGCCGCTCGCAGAACGAGTGAAGCTTCTACGCCGACCGGAGGTTCGAAGATCGATCCTCGATGACAAGCCAGACCACACCGGTCCGTTCGCCATGGACCAGATCGGTCGACGAGCCTTCGATCGACTGTTCCCATTGGGTAGCGAGCTCGACTACGAGCCGGTAACCGAAGCCAGTATTGGATCAGTGGCGCGACGCGAGGGTCGTGACCCGTGGGAGGTCGGCTACGACGCCATGCTTGAATCGGAAGGACGAGATTTCCTTTTGCTGCCTCTGTTGAACTATGGCGGTGACTCCTACGACGGGCTTGCCGACATGATGAACGACCCGATGACGGTTCAAGGCCTTGGCGACGGTGGCGCCCATGTCGGCCTGGTCTGTGATGCGAGCATGACCACCTACCTCGCCAGCTATTGGACCCGTGACCGGACTCGCGGCCGTCGCATCCCGCTCGAAACAGCCGTTCGGCGTCTCACCCGTGATCCCGCCCATCTCTACGGACTACTGGATCGGGGCCTCGTAGAACCGGGCCGAAAGGCTGACCTCAATATCATCGACTACGACCATCTACGTCTCCTCCACCCGGAAGAGGTCACCGATCTTCCCGGTGGTGCGGGCCGGCTAATTCAGCGCTCCGAGGGTTATGTCTCAACCCTGGTTGGCGGCGAAGAGATTGCTGCGTCAGGTGAACTTACCGATGCTCGCCCGGGTCGTGTCCTACGTGGTCCCCAGCTCGCTCGCACACACCGACGGAGCAATTCACGAGCAAGGGTTCTCTAGCCGCAGTCCATTCACGTCACTCCAAGGGTCAGCGGCGGGCGACCACGGCGTGCGAAAGAGAGCCGGAAAGCCGCCCATGTAGAAGGGTCCGAGGGCAGGAATGTCGAGACGGATCGAAGCTAGCGTGCAGGTCATGGACTACCTGACGTTAGGCCGATCCGGATTGAAGGTTTCGCGCGCGTGCCTGGGCACGATGACTTTCGGCAACACAGACGGCGGAACTGACGAAGCCGAATCCCAGCGGATTGTTGACGCCTTCATCGACGCCGGGCACAACTTCCTCGACACGGCGGACGTGTACAACGCCGGTCGCTCTGAGGAGATCGTCGGACGGTCCATCGCCAAGAAACGCGAGGACATCGTCCTCGCCACCAAGGGGTTCAACGCGATGGGGGACGGACCCAACGATCGGGGGTCCTCGCGCTCCCACTTGACCCGCGCCCTGGAGAACAGCCTCCGCCGGCTCGGTACCGACTATGTCGACCTCTACCAGCTGCACAACTGGGACCACGACACACCGATCGAGGAGAGCATGGCCACCCTCGACGGCTTTGTCCGATCAGGAAAGGTCCGCTATGTCGGGTGCTCCAATTTCTACGGTAGCCAACTGGTCGAGGCGCAATGGGCAGCCGAACGCATCGGGGGCACTCACCTTGTCAGCCTGCAACCACAGTATTCGCTCATCTGGCGGGACATCGAGCGCGACATACTCCCGACCGCCACTCGTCACGGGATGGCAGTCATCGTGTGGAGTCCTCTCGGTGGCGGGATGCTCACCGGGAAGTACGCTAAAGGTGGTGAGTTGCCGGCCGATGGCCGATTGAGCCGAGGTTCGGACATGGAAGCAGAGGGCATGCGGATGCTCACGCTCACCGATCGTAATTTCGAGATCGTGGAGGAAGTCGACAAGGTTGCCACCGAGCTAAGGGCGACGGCGACAGCGGTGAGCCTCGCCTGGCTGCTGGGCCGGCCCGGGGTGACATCGGTCATCATTGGTCCACGCAACATCGATCAGCTGAGCCAGAATCTGGCTGGATTCGACCTTGCCCTGCCTCTCGAGTCGGCCAAGTCGCTGAGCAGGGTTTCACGTCTGCCAGTCAGCTATCCCTGGTACATGCACCTCCGGGTCTGAGCGTCGGCGGCGTCGGAGCGGCCAGGTCGCACGGCATGTACCCGGGGCGGAGCAGTTGATCGTCGACCCGCAAGACTCAGATCCAATCACTCCTTGGCATTCACAGAGCTCACTGCAACTAGTTCTCATCGTGGACCGTAGCCGTCACCAAATAGACCCGGCGAGGTTCGGACAAACCCTTGAAATGAATGTCTTTACCATCCTTGAACTGGAACTCACCGCTCAGATCGCAAAGCTCTTTGAGCACCGATGAAGCAAGGATCTCTCCGCCCTTCGCCTCCTGAGTGATTCGGGCGGCCAAGATCACCGCGCCGCCCATGAAGTCATTGCCGTCGCGGACTGCTTCACCAGAATGGAGGCCGAGACGAACGTAAACGGTCGTGTGGGGATTGGAACGGTTGCGAGCGGCGAAGTCAGACTGAATCCCGACGGCGCACTGCAGAGCACGACTGGCACCACTGAAGGCGACCATGAAGCCGTCTCCCTGCGCCTTGATTTCATGCCCACCGCAGCTAGCGATTCGCTGGCGGATAATGGCATTGTGCTCGAGCAGAATCTCCATGGCGCCCCGATCGCCTAACTGCTCCGTGAGCGAAGTGAACCCTTCGATGTCACTGAACATGATCGTCACCGTGCCATCGGGCAAGTCCCTCACTGCCTCAAAATCTTCGCCCGAACTGGCCGGTCCTTCTGCAACGACGTCGATCAGACGAGGGTCCTTCGGGCCCTCAACCCGGCCCTCACTGTCCGGCGCGCTCGCCGGCTTACTCCGGACGCTCACGCTGCCCCAGAAGGCGAACGCCTTGACACGAATGACCGGCGATCCTGGCAGCGGTGAGACGGCCTTCAGACGTCGGGCATCCTTGCCACCCATGATTGCCACACCGCCGAGCTCCACCTCGATGCCCTCGGGGACGATGATCTCGATGCCGCCCATCACGGCGGTGGCTCGAACCACGACGCTAGGACCTTCGACCTCCGCGTTTCGCATGTCGAGTATGCAGCCGCCCATGATGGCAACCGCATTGGTCTTCTCCCGCAGTCGCCATCGTCCCCGTCGTTGGGAGCCTCCCATGATCGACACCGTCCACCGGGTGGCCTCTCGGCCTCCGGCGGGTGCGGGGAGCTGATGTTCGACCGGCACCGGCGAGTAACCGGCCTCGCCGGCGAGCACGCCCGCGCAATCGGGACCGAAGGGATGAGGGATATCGGCGAGAATTTGGGGAAGATCGCCCACGGAGAGCGCTCTATACGCTGCGTCAACGCGCTCAGAGAACTCGTCCAGCGTCAGGCGTCCGTCAGCACACGACCTCTTGAGGACCTCGATCACCCGCTCACGGTCCTTGTCGGACAGGCGGGGGCCTCCTGGGCCGGTGGGTGGTATCAGAGACACAACGACCATTGTGCCTGAGGACGAGCGGAAGTGACGGCCGAATCACTCAGGGGGAGTGGCTGGAGCGTGAATCAGATTCGAGCTCAACTGAAATTGGTGGGACCCTCATTGGCCAATGCGGTACGCCCTGATGATCGGGATTCAGGGCCGACGTTCATCTTCATTCAGAATCCGGTCCCACTTCTCGGTGAGGGCCGAGTGGTGAGGAGAGCGTCGGCCACTGACAGAGCACCAGCCCTCAGCTCTTCGATGCGGCCACCGGCGGCCAGGAGCGAAGCTGGGAACCCGCCCATGTAGAGAGTGCCCAGGGCCGGCAGGTCGAGGCGGAGATCTGCCTCCTCTCCCGTACGGGCCCGGCGACATGAGGCGCCATCCGGTCCGGCCTCCAGCACCCAGCGGCCAGGGGCGGCGTCGATCTCCCCCTCTTGCACGGTGGGTGGAAGCACGTCGAGCACCAGGCGACCTTCAGCCTGATAGCCACGCGCCTCGAATGCGGTAGCGGCGTCCAGGATTCGTACGTAGAGGCGGTCCTCGATGGCAACGGTCCGTAGTTGGCGCGGATCGGCCATCCGCCAGCGAACCGGTTCGTCCACCGGACTGCGCTTGACGTGGACCTGACCGATCAGATCCAGGTCGAGCACGAAACGCCAGAGCGCTGCTTCGACGTCGGCCGTATCGCCGCGAAGGTCCTCGATGACGATGGTTGAGCGATTGCCCTGAAACACGTCTGTGTCCCGGCTGGCCCGGTACAACACGTACCCCTCATCGCATACTGCGTGAAAGCGGGCCGAGGATCCGTCACGGTGATGCGGACGATCAACGAGGTGTTGAGTCCAATAGCCAGAGCTGCGGTTGATTTCGCCGGCTCGGGTGCGGCGCTGCCGGTCGAAGATCTCGGGCAGGACCTTGATGGCCTCGTCCTTGTCTACGAGCGCCAGAGCGATGTCGGGCGCCGGAACAGCAAATGACGAAGCCCGGCTATCAATCGAGTACTTGGCGACGTTGGCCGCCAGTCCGTACCCGAATCTCCCATAGATGATCGATTCGGCGGCCTCGAGCCCGGCGATCGGCTCACCCCGTTTCCGGGCGTCGTCGTGCATCGCCGCCATCAACTGACTCAGGAAGCCCCGCCGGCGATGGGTGGGATGGACTCCCACCGCGGTCACCCCCGCCATCGGAATCGTCGGACATGGCTGACTGGGCGCGGCCGGGAGGGTGACATTCAAGGTGTCGATGGCAGCGTTGCCGGCGAATCGCTCTCCGGCATCGACCACCCACGCCCTATCCAGCTCGAAGGTAGCCGCCCACATCTCCGAGTCCGCCACCTGATCGGGGTCACCGGCGAACGGTTCAAGGAACGGAATGTTCACCGACCGCCGGAACGCCGGACCCTCTTCCGGCCGCAACCTTCTAACGACGGGATCCACGGGGCCCAGTCTGCCTACACCGATCCAGGACCGCCACTGCGAACCGAGGACAATTCCAACCGCGTCCAGCCTACCTGACGTGGTGGGCACTCGAAGACGGCCACCGAGGCGGCGCTCCTAGTTGTTCGCCGGTCGGCAGGCTCCTTTTGGCCATCCCCACACGGCCAACACGTCGTCGGGAACTGTGAGCGGACAGGGTGCGTCCGGACCGACGTTTCCGGCCGCGTACGCCGTCCACGATCCACGCTGCGGCAGTTTGAAGAGATAGTAGGAGCCCGCATCTTGAGACGAGATCTGGGCTTGCGTCGGGTTCGAAGGATCCACGGACGGTGCCGGAACCAGTCGGGCCCCCGCCCAGTAGGTGGCCGTTGCCTGGTCGAAGGCGTAGTAGGTGAGTCCCGGCGCCAGACCGGTGTACTCGGATGCGGGGAGGCTGTTCAAGGCGGCGCCAGCTGCGACCAGTTGTTGTCGGATTTGGTTCGTCACAGGAACATTGACCGCGTGAGAGGTTGTTGAACTCCTCTGGGTGGTGCTTGATGTCGGGCCCGTCGTCTGAACTGGGCTCGACGTGGTGGTCGACGTGTCCGAAGCAGGCGAGCTCGAGCAGGCCGCAATGGCGAGCGCCGATGCCATCAGAACCGCAGCGAGAGCGAGAACAGTTCTCTTCTGGTTCATAGAGTCCTGGCAATCTAGTCCAGGTGTCTCTAGATCCAGAGTTATTGCGACCTCTGGCTTAGCAATCCTCGTATGCGATCGAGGATTCAGCTCAGTCATCTGACCGCTTGCCTGTCGGATAAGACAGTGCTTATGAGTCGACCGGGCCAGTGTGCTCGTCGCGTATGACGTGAAGTTGACGGACCCGTTCATCGTCGGGACCGAGATAGTCGGTCAGCACTCCCGTGATGTACGGGACGTCAATATGCCCTGTCCGGAGCATCTCCTCGATATCCGCCCAGTCCTTGCGTCGGTTGAAGAACGCTTTGAACACGGCAAGGTCATTGCACCCGAGGAAGGGGAGGCGACGATCGACGAGCTGGTGTTCAGCGACATGGAGATGGAGGTCGTCGTGGAAGCGGGAGGTGTCGAGAAAGATGTCCACCGGAATGCCACTGAACATCAGTCGGCACTGGCCATCAGATCTGAGAGCCGACACATCGCTCTCAAGGGCCACGATCCCCTTTGGCAAGGCATCGAGCACTCGCTCTGTTTCTGTCGGGGGGGCGAAGACGTTCAGATCGATGTCGATGGTCGTCCTTGGCTCCCCGGTGCACCACAGCAACGCAAAGGCGCCACCGAACGCGTGACGAATTCCGGCTGCATCGAGCCCATCGTGCAGCTCGACGATCGCATCGAGGATCGGCTTCACCGGCGGGCCATCTTCGGAGCGGGAAATGCTGGATACCTGAGTGGCCTTCGCTGCGCTCGTGGCAGGACATCGGTGAAAGCGAATAAGGCCTCTATCTTTTGGGCACGCTCCCGCTCGTCATCTGCCGGTACGGTCCGCAGACTGGTTTCGGCCTCGAATCCGGCAGCTCGGAGAAGGCGCCCGAGGGTCGCGACAGAAGGTACGGAGGCGCCTCTCTCGTAGGCGGACAACGTTGAGGCGGACGTGCCCCCACGCCGGGCAAGCTCCCGTCGAGAGAGGCCGCTCCGGTGTCGGGCTTCCTGAAGAAGTACGGCTGCGTTCACTCCCCTATGATACCAAATCTGATATCAATCTGACCTCCACCCCCCGGGCGACTCTGCACGCTCTCGCCTGATGGGCGCCAAGCGGGGCGCCGGCCGTCGTGGGTCCAAACCGCAAGCCGCCGACGTAGTCCGAGGAACCTCTCGGGGTGCGATAAACCCGGGGCTGCGCTAACCCGGGGCTGTTTGTGTAGTCCTGTCATCCACCGGCTGAAGGGGCGAAAGCCTAGATTCGGTCCGCTCAGACTCAGTCTTCGAAAAGTCCGGGGCAAAGCCTCTACCCGATGAAGGGGGCCACGTGGAACGGTGGGAGTTGACAGCCCGGGAGAGCGTTCGCGACTTGGTGGCCCGGTACAACGCCAATGCAGACGCCGGCCGATTTGATCAAGTGCTGGAATGCTTCGCTCCTGACGCCACCATGGAGCTCGATGGACGACCGTACCGTGGCCGTGAGGAGATCCGGACCATCTTCACCGGTGTCAGCGACCGGTTGCGACGCCGATCGGAGCCCATCATCGTGCGGCACCACACGAGCACCCTGCAGATCGACGTCGATGGGCCTGAGGACGTTTCATCGCGCTGTTATTACCAGGTCCTCAGCGGGAAAGGGCTCGATCATTGGGGGCGCTATCTCGACAGGTACGGGATGATCGACGACAAGTGGTATTTCTTCCACCGTCGCGAGTTCCTGGAGGGCTTCGCTCCCGGCAGTTGGACCCAGTCGACGGCCGACTAGGTCGACCCGGACACCACCGAACCTGCCGTCGGCCCTCAGCTGTTCCAGCTGACGGCCACCCCCGTTCATCCTCCTCGTAGGCCTGGTGCGCCGCCTCGACGCCGGGGATCCCGGGATTGGTCACCGCTCACGCCAATTTGTCCCGCAATCCGAGAAGGTCACACCCATCGTGTGGAATACCAGCCGCCTGGCCCACGTTGACCACAGCCATTGGGGGGTGGGAGCAGTGCGTGCCCTGGTGGGGGGGTTCGCAATGGCAGCAGGCCCGGACGCCCGGCAGAAGGAAGGACATGACTACCACCACCCGTACTGTTCCGCTCTCTGCCCGTCGGGCCCGCACCATCGAGATATCCCCCGGGCGATCCGTGCCCGAATGGCTCTTGCTGGGACTCGTCTGCATAGGCCAGTTCATGGTCGTCCTCGATATCTCGATTGTGAACGTGGCGCTCCCGTCGATTCAGAGAGACCTGCGGTTCAGCCCCTCCGGACTGCAGTGGGTCGTGAATGCCTACACGCTGACCTTCGCCGGGTTCCTGCTTCTGGGTGGCCGGGCGGCCGATCTGTTCGGACGGCGACGGATCTTTCTCATCGGTCTCGGTGTCTTCGTCGCGGCCAGCCTGTTCGGAGGCATGGCCCAGAACGAGACGTGGTTGGTGGCTGCCCGTACCTTGCAGGGGCTGGGTGCGGCGATCTTGGCCCCGGCGACTCTGACCATCCTCACCGCCACCTTCTCCGAGGGTGCCGCCCGAGCACGGGCATTGGGAGTGTGGAGTGCCGTCGCCTCCGCCGGCGCCTCCGCCGGCGCGCTCCTCGGCGGTATCCTCACGGACTTCCTGAGCTGGCGCTGGATCCTGTTCGTGAACGTCCCAGTCGGCGTGGTGGCTTGGATCGCCGCCCGTCGCTACCTGCCGGAGTCGCGTGGCGATCTTGCCCACCGCCATCTCGATCTGGCGGGTGCTGTCACCGTCACGGGCGGATTGGTGGCCTTGGTGTACGCCATCGTCCGCACGGAGAGCTACTCCTGGGGCTCGCCCCAGGTCCTGATTCCACTGGCGGTCGCCATTGCCCTGCTGGGAGCCTTTGTCGTCATCCAGCAACGGTTCTCTCGTGCCCCACTCGTGCCACTTCGCATTTTCCGTTCCCGGTCGGTGGCGGGTGGCAACGCGGTCATGTTGCTCCTGTTCTGCGCCATGTTTGGCTCGTGGTACTTCGAGACGCTCTACATGCAGCGAGTGCTCGGCTTCAGCCCGCTGCAGGCCGGGCTGGCCTTCCTGCCACAGACCCTGCTCATCGCGGCCGGGGCCCAAGTGACAGCTCGGCTGGTCACCCGTTTGGGTCCTCGTCCCCTCATCCTCATCGGGACCCTCGTGGGAGCGAGCGGGCTGCTCTGGCTCACCCGAATCACGCCCAGCAGTACATTTGCCGCTGATCTCCTCGCACCGTTCATCTTGATCGGGCTCGGCATGGGTCTGACGGTCACACCCGTCACGGTGGCGGGAACCGCCGGAGTGCCTCGCGCCGACGCTGGGCTGGCGTCGGGAATCCTCAATACCTCCCGTACCGTCGGGGCCTCCATCGGGCTGGCTGCACTGGCCACCGTGGCGGCAAACCGGACGACCGCCCTCCTGGCCGGTTCGGCTCGGACGCCAACACACACCGCAGCTGCGCTCACTGACGGCTATTCCCTGGCCATCTCAATCGCGTCGGGCATCTTGGTCGTCGCCGGCGTCGTTGCCATGGCCACCCTGCCGTCACGGCGTGCCCTGGCCGGGGAGACGACAGAGCCTTCGCTCGCCCGATCACCCGCCGCCGATCCCGCCCCAACCGGTCGGCTCGCGCTGGAAGAGGCACTCGAGTAGCAATTCCTATTTCCGAAACACGTGTCGAGTCACATTAGGTAGTGCCATCTCATTTGCGGCCCCGGACCTCCCCGACGTCGAACCTGAGGCAGAGTGTGGGGATCGTGGCTCGTCCTCAATCCGCCGCCATCCGACTCAGGGAGGCCGTTGGGCCAGACGCCGTTGTGGTGGATCCCGAGATCGTCGCCTCGTACACCACCGACTGGACGGGCCGGTTCGTCGGCCACTCGCCGCTCGTGGTCCGACCGGAGTCGACGGGGGAGGTGGCGGGCGTCGTCTCGGTCTGCCGGGAACTCGGCCTCGCCCTCGTTCCCCAGGGTGGCAACACCGGCCTGGTCGGTGGCAGCGTGCCCCTCGGAGGCGAAGTGGTCCTCAGCCTCCAGCGGCTACGCGGACTGGAGCCGGTGGACGACCGGGCCGGCCAAGTCACCGTCGGCGCTGGCGTGTGCCTCGCCGAACTGCAGCGGGCCGCCTCTGGCGCCGGCTGGTCCTACGGGATCGACATAGCCAGCCGCGACTCCGCCACCGTGGGCGGCATGGTGGCCACCAACGCCGGTGGCATCCACGTCCTCCGTTACGGCGACACACGGGCCCAGCTGATGGGACTCGAGGCCGTCTTGGGCACGGGTGCGGTCGTGTCCCATCTCGCAGGATTGGTAAAGGACAACACGGGCTATCACTGGCCGGGGCTGTTGTGCGGCAGTGAGGGGACGTTGGCCATTGTCACTGCGGCGCGTCTGCGACTCGTGCCCCCGATGCCGTTCCACACGACGGCCCTCCTGGGCTTCTCGACCGTAGCCAAAGCGCTCGATGCAGCGACCTTCCTTCGGCGGTCGCTCAGCTCCCTCGATGCCTGCGAACTCGTTCTTCGCGCGGGACTCGAGCTGGTGTGCTCGGTGAACGGACTCCAAGCGCCCCTCACCGCCAGCCATGCGGCCTACCTGCTGGTCGAAGCAGCCGACCGGACCGATCCCACGGAACGGCTGGCCGATGCCGTTGGTGGTGCGGCTGGTGTGGCCGACGTGGCCGTGGCCGCGGAGCCCGCTCGTAGGGCTGAGCTGTGGCGTTTGCGCGAGGACCATACCCTGGCCATCAACACCTTGGGGCCCCCGCACAAGCTGGACGTCACCCTGCCCCAAAGATCGATGGCCGAGTTCATCGATCGGGTCCCCCGAGTGGTGGAGGCCATGGATCCAGCCACTCGCACCTGGCTGTTCGGTCACGTCGGGGACGGGAATATCCACGTGAACGTGACCGGCCTTCTTCCGGATGACGACCGTGTCGACGACGTGGTGTTCCGGCTGGTGGCGGAGTACGGAGGGAGCATCAGCGCCGAGCATGGCATCGGTACGGCAAAGAAACAGTGGCTGTCCCTCTCTAGGATGCCGGCCGAGCTGGCGATGTTTCGGGAGCTCAAGCGGGCGCTCGACCCGTCGCGCATCCTCAATCCCAACGTCCTATTTTCAGCCAACGGGGCCTGAGGCTCCCTGCTGGGACGGTCACTACGTGCAGCTTCGAAGCGTCCAGGAGCTCGGGATGCTGGAGGCTAGGCCTTCGCTCCGCGATGGATCCAAAGCTGCCGAGGTGACGCCACCGGTCGTATCCGTTTCCGTTGAATGCCTTGGGGCGGCGCTGACATAACCCGGGCCTGGGAACCGAGGCTTGGAGAGTAGCTGTGTGATGCCGGAGCAGGAGCCGCTCCGGCAATGAGCGAGAACGTCGTGGTGGCAGCGACCGCATGATGGTGCCGCGCCCTTCCTTTCGCCAGGATGGTGTGCTGGCCTATCGCTCCGGCGCGGGACACCTTGGGGATGGTCGCATTGCACGCGAATGTGCCGTCCGACGCGGTCGTCACTGCACACAATCGGTGCCATCTACTGCCGACTACGTACTTGACCTTGACCGCCAGGCCTGCGGGGAAGTCGGCGCCCCTGATCTGGACTGGTGTGCTCGGAGGCCCAGAGGAGGGAGTGATGCTCAACATTGTCACCGTAAGGTCTGCGACGGCCTGCAGCCCGCTTCCGACGTCAGTTGCCTTGATTTGCGTGTCCCCAGGCCCTGCCCCGGTGGCCAGTCCCTGAGAGCCCGAGGCGTTGGACACGGTGGCAACGGATGTCAGCGACGATGACCAGGCCACGCTCGGGGTCAGGTCCTGGGTGCTCTGGTCGGAGTAGTGCCCGGTGGCAGTGAACTGCTGGGTATCTCCCACCCCGATGGAGGCCGCCGTGGGCGAAATGGTGATGCTCGACAGGACCGCCGGGGTGACGGTGAGCACGGCCGATCCCGAGACGAGACCGGAAGTGGCGGTGATTGTCGTGGCGCCGGTGGATACCCCGGTGGCCAGCCCCTTCGAGCCCGAGGCGTTCGACACCGTGGCGAAGGTCGTGAGCGACGAGGACCAGCTGATGTTCGAGGTCAGGTCCTGGGTGCTGAGGTCGGAGTAGTGCCCGGTGGCGGTGAACTGCTGGGTGTCACCGGCGGCGATGGAGGCGACCGCGGGCGAGACGGTGATGGCAAGGAGCACCGCCGGAGTGACGGTCAGCACGGCCGCGCCCGAGATGAGCCCGGAGGTGGCCGTGACGGTAGAAGCACCGGTGGCGACTCCGGTGGCCAGGCCGCTGCTCGACACCGTGGCGAACGTCGTGAGGGACGACGACCAGGTCACGCTCGAGGTCAGGTCCTGGGTGCTCAGGTCGGAGTAGTGCCCGGTGGCGGTGAACTGCTGGGTGTCACCGGCGGCGATGGAGGCGACCGTGGGCGAGACGGTGATGGCCAGGAGCACCGCCGGAGTGACGGTCAGCACGGCCGCGCCCGAGATGAGCCCCGACGTGGCCGTGATGGTGGAGGCACCGGTGGCGACCCCGGTGGCCAGGCCGCTGCTCGACACGGTGACGAAGGACGTGAGGGACGACGACCAGGTCACGCTCGAGGTCAGGTCCTGGGTGCTCAGGTCGGAGTAGTGCCCGGTGGCGGTGAACTGCTGGGTGTCACCGGCGGCGATGGAGGCGGCTGTTGGAGCGACGGTGATGGCCAGGAGCACCGCGGGAGTGACGGTCAGCACGGCCGCGCCCGAGATGAGCCCCGACGTGGCCGTGATGGTGGAGGCACCGGTGGCGACCCCGGTGGCCAGGCCGCTGCTCGACACGGTGACGAAGGACGTGAGGGACGACGACCAGGTCACGCTCGAGGTCAGGTCCTGGGTGCTCAGGTCGGAGTAGTGCCCGGTGGCGGTGAACTGCTGAGTGTCACCGGCGGCGATGGAGGCGGCTGTTGGAGCGACGGTGATGGCGACGAGTATGGCCGGGGTGACGGTCAGCACGGCCGTTCCCGAGATGAGCCCGGAGGTGGCCGTGATGGTAGAGGCACCGGTTGCGACCCCGGTGGCCAGGCCCTTGGAGCCCGAGGTGTTCGAGACCGTGGCAAAGGAGGTGAGCGACGACGACCAGGTCACGCTCGATGTCAGGTTTTGAGTGCTGAGGTCGGAGTAATGGCCGGTGGCGGTGAACTGTTGCGTGTTACCGGCGGCGATGGAGGCGGCCGTCGGCGCAACGGTGATGCTCAACAACAAGGCCGCATTGGCCGACTCACTCGTCAGCGGCTCGAGGATCCCGGCGATCATGGCCGCAACGAGCAGTGCCGGGATCAGACGGCGAATGATTCGGAAACGCGCTACACGACCAAGCCCCACCCCAGAGCCCCCTCCCCCATCTGGCAGGCGTTGAACGCCGGCCCAGAAGCTAACAGTCGGACGTAAATCACCGCAACTGTCTCCAGCTTTACGCCGGCGGCTATCTCGTCATACTTGAGGACGTAGGCGTGCAAAGTCGGTAACTCGGTCACCAAAGGGCCGGTAAGTCGTTGAAGGCGGGTATCAGCTGTGGGGTTCCTCCAGCTCGTGCAGTCGGCCGGTCGAAGGTGGTGTTCGCCCCCGGAGGGTGTCGCCTGATTGCATTCGCATTGGCGGCCGGCGCCAGCTACTGAGGGGCAGTCGCCACCTGCCCGGTGATCATCGCTGGGGCCTCCGAGACACAAATCCGGCGACCCTAGGAGTGCTGCTGGTCGCGAGTGGACCCCGAGCTCATGTCCCTGGTCGGCGCAATCTCGTCGGGCCCGACGGCCCATCGGAAGGCCGGACAGACGGTCGCCGACATGAGCCTCGTACACTGGTTGGGACCGGGACAGGAGGATCGCCCATGGAAACGGCGCAGGTGGAGTACTCCGAGGAGGAGCTCCTGGCCGATATCGAGATCACCGAACCCCTAATCGCCGGTGGGGTGAGATGCCACGGCGGCTTTGATGAGGAAGGCCGTTATGTCTCGCCGCGGACCAAATTTCGGCTCCCGGCGATCGATGCCTGGGGCGACCTCAATTGTCAGCGCTTCTCGACTGAGCTGATCGACGCACGGCTGGAGCTGTGGGAAAAGTCCTTCCCGAACGTGGAGCAGGCCCGATTCCTCATCCGGGCGGGTGTTCCCGAGCCGTTGATGGCCACGCTGACTCGCATCGGCACGGTCGAGGGCTACGGCGCCAACATCCGGCTCCTCAAACCAAAGGACTTACAGCGTCACTTCGTCGAGGAGATCGACGGGACCGCAATCGATCACTTGGGGGGCGGACTGTTCGAGGCACACGGCCGAGACGAAGCCGGTTTCGGGACAGAGGCGGGGCACAGGGATATGTGGTTCGCGGCACGCGACATCGCCTTCGACCGTCCAATCGACGACCTCGACATCGAAGCGATGCTGGCTCGCATGGGCTTCGGACCAGGCCGCCCGGGCGCCGGCGCAGCCCGGCTCCTTCCAACCGACATCCCCGAGGATCTCGAGCTGATGGTCGCTTTGATGATCCGCGTCCTCTTCATCGAGATCTCGGCCTTTCACACCTTCGCTTGGGCCGAGACCTGGATGTCAGACACTGAGCTGGTGAACGGAGACGGGGAGGCAGCCCGCCTGGTCTCCTACATTCGGGCCGACGAGACTCCCCACGTAGGCTATCTCCGCACGGCACTATCGGAGATGCGGGACCGGACGTGGATCGGCGAATCCGGCCGTACGCACACCGGGTCCGATCTGATCGAGCGCATCTGGACCCCCCTCCTCGCCGACAGCCTCGGGCCTGGCCGGCAAGCGGGCCGGCAAGCCGCCCTCGGCGAGGTCGAGTACTGGTGTGCCCAGCGCAAGAACGGGAAGGACGTCCTCGCCGAGTTCCACGCCCTCGGCGAGACCTGAGGATCGTCCGGCCGAGCCACCTCCTTCTCCTCACCCTCACATTCAGAGGTTGAGATAGAAGGCTGCCCCCTCTGACCCTTTCCCCCCGAACGTCGGAAGAACGGTTGAACGACCGACGGGCACGGCACCGTGAGAGGGTGGGCTTCCCGAACGCCAACGAATTTCATCGGGCTGACCAATGAGAGCAGCATCAGCCAGCTGGTCGCGGGCGCGGTTTCGACATGGGACGGGGTCCCCTGCTGAAGCCGAACGAACCTCCAGGAACGGCCACCGCCCTACCTGCCAGGGTAGAGAGGTCCATCTGGGGACCGGAAGTGGTGCCAAGTGGTCACCTGAGGATGTTGACCGCCCTCGATACGACCAACGCCACCGTGAGGAGCGACGCCAACGACTGCACCATCATCAACAGCTTGGACCAAGCGGTGAGAGGCATCGTGTCGGTCGGGCTGAACGCAGTCGCATTGGTGAATGACGTGTAGAGATAGTCAAGGAAGTCTGGCGTCCAGTCCGGGGCAGACCCTGGATTGGACATCTGCGGAAACAAGAAGTCCGGGCGGCGGTGATCCTGGCGGAGCCGGGCGGCGACACCACCTCGATCGAGCTCCCAGTACCAGAGCCCGAAGGCGATGACGTTTGTGAGCCAGATCGGCACCGAGGCGAATACCAGGGACCGGCCACCCGCAGTGGTGTGCTCCAGGAGGGCATTGACCAGCTCGCCCAGCGCGACGACGTTCGCCAGGGTGATCAGCGCGATCAGAATCAGTGACATCCCCCGAAGGAGGGATGACTCTCGGTCGATGTGGCCCGGATTGGCAACGAGCAGGGCTAGGAGGAGCACGCCCTCGAGGACGGGAATGAGCCACCGTGGCCCGAGACCCTCGGTGACCCGGTTGGGAAGGACGATTTGGAGCACGATCGCCACCACTACCGCGACCGAGGCCGGCCAGCGGTGCTCGCTCTTCGACGCCACCCCCCATTGGACCCGATCGTCTCGTGGCCAGTCAGCGGGTCTCGGAGGCAGTGGTCGCTCGGCGGGCTCACCTTCCCCTGGACCGGGCAACGATTCGGCCATGGCAGGCCACCGTAACAGCGGGCTCGCCCGCAACGAGCGACGCTTCCACACCGCCATCAGAGGGCCCAGCTGACGACAATGGGAGACGCCCGGAGGGGAGGCTCCGATGATCGCAGATCAGATGTCGTAGTAGAGCATGAACTCCCACGGATGCGGCCGAAGGCGGACTTCGTCGACCTCATTCAACGTCTTGTACTCGATCCACGTCTCGATGAGATCGTCGGTGAATACACCGCCCTCGGTCAGAAAATCTTGGTCGGCTTCCAACGCAGCCAGCGCCTCATCGAGCGAACCGGGAACCTGTCCGACCTTCGCCAGCTCCTCAGCCGGCATGTCGAACAGGTCTTGGTCTACCGGGTCCGGAGGTTCGATCTGCTTCGCCACGCCGTCGAGCCCGGCCATGAGCATCGCTGAAAAGGCCAGGTAGGGATTGCACGAGGGATCTGGGCAGCGAAACTCCACGCGCTTCGCTTTCGGACTCTTGGAGTAGAGAGGGATCCGGCACGCGGCCGAGCGGTTCCGCTGCGAGTAGACCAGATTGACCGGCGCCTCGTATCCGGGTACCAGCCGTCGATAGGAATTGGTCGTCGGTGCGGCGAAGGCGAGCACTGCCCTCGCATGGGTCAGCAAGCCGCCGATGTACCACCGGCCGACATCGGAAAGCTCGCCGTAGCCGGTATCTGCGTAGAAGAGCGGCTCGCCCTTGTTCCACAGGGATTGGTGCACGTGCATGCCGTTGCCATTGTCTTGGAACAGCGGCTTGGGCATGAAGGTCGCCGTGCAGCCCCCCTTTTGCGCCACGCTCTTCACGATGTACTTGTAGAGCATCAGCTTGTCCGCCATCGTGAGCAGGGTATCGAAGCGCATGTCGATCTCGGCCTGGCCGGCGGTGCCGACTTCGTGATGCTGGACCTCGATCTCGATCCCGAGCCGCTCCATGGCCATCACCATCTCCGAGCGCATGTCCTGGAAGTGGTCCATCGGGGGGACCGGGAAGTACCCCTCTTTGTACCTAGGCTTGTAGCCGAGGTTGGGCCCTTCCTCGCGAGCCGAGTTCCACACGCCTTCGACGGAGTCGACCTGGTAGAAGGCAGAGTGTTGGTCCTGGGAGAAGCGGACGTCGTCGAAGATGAAGAATTCCGCCTCCGGCCCGAAGTACACGGTGTCGGCTATCCCAGTCGTCTTGAGGTGCTGCTCAGCCTTCAGAGCGACATAGCGAGGATCTCTGTTGTAGCTGTCCCCGGTGACGGGATCATGGACGAAGCAGTTCAAGTTCAACGTCTTGTGTTCCCGGAACTCATCGATGACCGCAGTTGTCGGGTCGGGGAGCAGGATCATGTCTGACTCCTCAATGGCCTGGAATCCTCGGATCGACGAGCCGTCGAACCCGTAACCCTCCTCGAACGCGCTCTCGGTGAGCGCATGCACAGGAATCGAGAAGTGCTGCATCAGACCGGGTAGGTCGCAGAACCGGAGGTCGACGATCTCGATCCCTTCATCCGCAGCAAGGCTGACGACCTCAGCGGAACTGCGTTTCTGCATAATTGTCTCCTCCCCTTCCCGGCTGGTTCAGCGGTTCGGAACCTCAAATGCCGGACTCACGCCAGTCTGAGACCAATCAGAGCCGTCTGCAATGTTTCTGGCAGCAAAGATGATGAACGGACGATTAAATCTTGATCGATGTGGGCACCTCCAGGCAGCGTGCGTGAATGGAGCGAGCCCGAGGCCCATGCGGCAGCCGACTATGGCCGTGCCGGCGGAACGAGCTCGCAGAACGAGTCGATGCCCACCCTCGTCTGCACCAACGAAAGATTGGCTCGCTTCGTTTCCGGCTCCATCGACCGCCGAGTGCGAGAGACTGACCAATGATGGAGCAGCCAGAGACGCGCTACGCCCGCCGAGGTGACCTGCACGTCGGCTATCAGGTATGGGGTGAGGGCGACAAGTACATCTTGGATTTCGGCTTCGGCACGTACATCTCCATTGATGAGACGGCTGAGCAGCCTCAGTGGCGGCGCTATACCGAGCGCCTCGCCTCGTGCGGACGACTCATCCGCTTCGACCCGAGTGGAGTAGGCCTGACGGATACTCCCCCGGACATCAGCGAGATCACCTATCGCACCTGGGTCGAGGACGCCTTGGCGGTGATGGACGCGGTCGGTGCGACCCGGGTCGTGGTGCTAGGCGCCTCAGGCTGGTCACTGCCGGCCTTTTTGTTCGCTGCCGAGTACCCGGAGCGGACTCAGTCGCTGGTTGTGGTCAACTCATCGGCGAGATACATCGAGGCAGACGACTATCCCATCGGTATCCCGATGGCGTTGATGGACGAGTTCCGGGCTGGACTTGACCCCGACAGAGACGCCGAGACAACTGAGGCACTGAGCGATTTGCGCCTCTTCGCTCCGAGCGCAGCCGACGATCCGGAGTTTCAACGCTGGTGGTCACGAGCGTCAATGCGCGGCGCCACTCCGGCCGTGTCCGCCGTACTCAGTGCGCGTAATACCACGGTCGATTTTCGCCACCTGCTCCCCCGCATCACCGCGCCAACCTTGGTTCTCCACCGTCGGGACGCAATTGCCCCAACCATGGATCACGGCCGATACGTTGCCGAGCGCATACCCGGAGCCCGCTTTGTAGAACTGCCGGGTAACGATGTCGTCCCATTTCTGGGGGACCTCGACGGGCTCGTGGACCATATCCAGGAGTTCATTACAGGAGAGCGTTACCAGCCAGGACCGGACCGCGTACTGGCAACCATCCTCATCACTGACATGGTCGACTCAACCAGGACGGCGGTACGACTGGGCGACCGGCGCTGGACCCAAATCCTCCTGGACTACAACGAGCTGGTCCGGCGCAATCTGAGCCGCTTTGGCGGACAGTTCGTCAAGGACACCGGGGATGGAGTGATCGCCACCTTCGACGGGCCCTCGCGAGCGATTCGCTGTGCATTGGCCTTGCGGGATGGCGCCGGTCGCCTCGGCATTCAAGTCAGGAGCGGGCTGCATACGGGCGAGATTGAAAAGAGTGACGGCGATATCCGGGGGATCACTGTCCACGTAGCCGCTCGTATCGCGAGTTCCGCATCAATTGGGGAGGTCCTCGTATCTGAAGTGGTCGTGGACTTGGTCGAAGGCTCTGGTATCGAATTTGAGGACCGGGGCGCACAGGAGTTGAAGGGGATATCCCGCCAGCGTCGAATATGGAGCGCGATCAGCGGCTGACTTTGTTGGCGTTCGTACTTGAAGTACGACTCGGTTCAGTCGCCGCGTTTCCGTCGGCCAAGATGCCGACGTAGGCCGCGAGGTGCTCGCCGGTGAGGGTGGAGCGGGCGGCGACGAGGTCGGCGGGTGTGCCCTCGAAGACGATCCGGCCGCCGTCGTGGCCGGCGCCGGGGCCGAGGTCGATGATCCAGTCGGCGTGCGCCATGACCGCCTGGTGGTGCTCGATGACGATGACCGACTTGCCGGAGTCGACGAGCCGGTCGAGCAGGCCGAGCAGCTGCTCGACGTCGGCGAGGTGGAGGCCGGTGGTCGGCTCGTCGAGGACGTAGACGCCGCCCTTCTCGGCCATGTGGGTGGCCAGCTTGAGCCGCTGCCGCTCGCCGCCGGACAGCGTGGTGAGCGGCTGGCCGAGGCTGAGGTAGCCGAGCCCGACGTCGGCGAGCCGGTCGAGGATGGCGTGCGCGGCCGGCGTGTGCGCCTCGCCGGCGCCGAAGAACTCCTCGGCCTCGGTCACCGACATCGCCAGCACCTCGCTGATGTCGCGGCCGCCGAGGTGGTAGTCCAGCACCGATGCCTCGAACCGCTTCCCCTCGCACTCCTCGCAGGTGGTGGCGACGCCGGCCATCATCGCCAGGTCGGTGTAGATGACGCCGGCGCCGTTGCAGTTGGGGCAGGCGCCCTCGGAGTTGGCGCTGAACAGCGCCGGCTTCACGCCGTTGGCCTTGGCGAACGCCTTGCGGATCGGGTCGAGCAGTCCGGTGTAGGTCGCCGGGTTGCTCCGTCGCGAGCCGCGGATCGCGCCCTGGTCGATCGACACCACACCCGCGCCGGCGGGGATCGACCCGTGCACGAGCGAGCTCTTGCCGGAGCCGGCGACGCCGGTGACGACGACGAGCACCCCGAGCGGGATGTCGACGTCGACGTCGCGCAGGTTGTGCGTCGTCGCGCCGCGGATCTCCAGCGTGCCGGTGGGCGTCCGCACCGTCTCCTTGAGGGCGGCCCGGTCGTCGAGATGGCGGCCGGTGAGGGTGCCGCTGGCCCGCAGCCCCTCGACGGTGCCCTCGAAGCAGACGGTGCCGCCCGCCGCACCGGCGCCGGGGCCGAGGTCGACGACGTGGTCGGCGATGGCGATCGTCTCCGGCTCGTGCTCCACGACGAGCACCGTGTTGCCCTTGTCCCGCAGCCGCAGCAGCAGGTCGTTCATCCGCTGGATGTCGTGGGGGTGCAGGCCCGTGGTGGGCTCGTCGAAGACGTAGGTGACGTCGGTGAGCGAGGAGCCGAGGTGGAGGATCTTGACGCGCTGCGCCTCGCCGCCCGACAGCGTGCCCGACGGCCGGTCGAGCGAGAGGTAGCCCAGCCCGATCTCCACGAACGAGTCGAGCGTCTGTTGCAGCGTCGGCGAGCAGCGGCGCCACCGACGGCTCGTCGAGGCCGCGGACCCACTCGGCCAGGTCGCTGATCTGCATCGCGCAGGCATCGGCGATGTTGATCTCGCCGATCCGCGACGACCGGGCCGCCTCGCTGAGCCGGGTGCCGCCGCACTCGGGACAGGTGGTGAAGGTGACCGCCCGGTCCACGAACGCCCGGATGTGCGGCTGCAGCGCCTCGCGGTCCTTGGAGAGGATCGACTTCTGGATCTTGGGGATCAGCCCCTCGTAGGTGACGTTGACGCCGTTGACCTTCACCCTGGTCGGCTCGTGGTGGAGGAAGTCGTGCAGCTCCTTCTTGGTGTACTTGCGGATCGGCTTGTCCGGGTCGAGGAAGCCCGACTCGAGATAGGGCCGCACGGTCGAAGAAGTCGTCCACGGTGTAGCCGGGGATGATGATCGCGCCCTCGGCGAGCGACTTGGAGTCGTCGAAGAGCTGGGTGAGGTCGATGTCGGAGACCGTGCCCCGGCCTTCGCAGCGCGGGCACATGCCGCCGGTGCGGGTGAAGGTCTTTCGCACGGTCTTGCCGGCACCGCGTTCGACCGTGATCGCACCGCTCGCCCGGACCGAGGCGACGTTGAAGGAGAAGGCGTTGGGCGAGCCGATGTGCGGCTTCCCGAGCCGGCTGAAGAGGATGCGCAGCATGGCGTTGGCGTCGGTGGCGGTGCCGACCGTGGAGCGGGGGTCGGCACCCATCCGCTGCTGGTCGACGATGATCGCCGTCGTCAGCCCTTCGAGCACGTCGACCTCGGGCCGCGCCAGCGTCGGCATGAAGCCCTGCACGAAGGCGCTGTAGGTCTCGTTGATCAGCCGCTGCGACTCGGCGGCGATCGTGTCGAACACCAGCGAGCTCTTGCCCGAGCCGGAGACGCCGGTGAACACCGTCAGCCGGCGCTTCGGGATCTCGACGCTGACGTCCTTGAGGTTGTTCTCGCGGGCGCCGTGCACGCGGATCAGATCGTGGCTGTCGGCGACGTGCCGGGCAGCCGAGTGCGTGCCCGTCCTGGTGGTCGTGTTCATCGAGTCTCCATCTGTTCTTTAGCGAGGCAGGTCGAAGGCGGGTCGACGCCAGTGAAGCCAGCGTCCGGACCGGCGTGCTCGTCAGCCGGCAACGCTCGACCACGATCGATGAACGGAACGGGCTCCCACTCGAAGTCGAATCAGACGGGCCGCGGCATGTGGTCGAGGCCGATGTTGAGCAAGCAGAAACGATGGCGGGCACCCGTGATCCGGGCATCCGCCGGCGGTACACCATCCCTTCGGCGAGGAGCACGAGTCGCTAGAAGGTCTCGCTCAGCGGCAACGCGTGGTCGGCCGGAGCCACCACGTTGATGCTCGCATCGTCAGCTCCGGATCCACCCTCTCGGCCAGCTCCTGACCAGTGGACGATGTTCGTGTTCGGTATGCCGAACCAAGAGCACCTCCTCGATGCGAGGTGACACGTGATCCATGGGCGCTCGGCGAGTTCGCGGGGATCGTCGATCTCTGATCAGTCCTCGGGAAGAGCAGCAAAAGCACGCTTGGTTCTCCTATACCACCCCAATCCGGAGATCGGATTCTTCCACCTGCCTTTCATCTCCTTCAAGGCACTTGTGTGCTTTTCATCACCACTGGCGACCATTTCTCTCAAATGCTTGTCTTCAGCTTTTATAACCTCGTCAGCGGTATTCCCCCGGATCGGTACATCACATGGCCCACCCATTTGTTTACAGGTCATTGTTTTCATGATTCTCCCTTTCACAGTGTTCGGCCGTCAACGCACGTTGGCGGCTGTGGCGTTGATTGGTAGAGCGTCGATGGCCCGACCAAAGCGCCGGCGCCGGTCACATCGTTGCCCGGCACCGGGTCAGTCATCATCTGCGGCTCCTCACCCACCCCGAGAACGCCGTACTCGGACCACGTCCAAGGTCGCCAGCACGTCTGGGTCGGCGATCAGCTCGATCTCGCGCACCAGGCCGGCCTCGACCTGGAACGCGAAGGCGACCTTGACCGCCCCGGCCAGGATCCAGGCGCCGCCGGGGTCGCCGTCGATGGCGACAGGTACGGCCCCCTTGGCGCCGTTGAACCGGGCGGCCACCGCGGCCGCGCCGTCGTACACCGGATCCGTGCCCATTTGCTGTCCGACCAGGTCGGCACGCATGACCGCGTCGGGCGCGAGCAGCAACAGCAGGGTGGCGAGATCCCCGCCGTGGGCTGCGGCAAGGAACGCGTCGACGACGCGGCGGCTCTCGGCGCGCGCCGCCTGCGCCGCGGCCGGCTCCGGTGCGCCCTGCACCTTGCGCCGCGCCCGGCTCGCCAGCTGGCGTACGGCGGTACCCGAGCGCCCCAGGACCGCGCTGATCTCGTCGAACGGATAGCCGAAGACATCGTGCAGCACGAACGCCGCTCTCTCGGCCGGCGCCAGGGTGTCGAGGACGACCTGCATCGCCCCGCCCATCCTCTCGGCGAGCAGCGCGTCGGCCTCCGGGTCGACCGGTGCGGGGTCGGCGGGTACCTCGGCCTCGGCCTCCGACCTGGTACGTCGCTTGCGCAGGTGGTCCAGGCACAGCCGGGTCACGACGGTCGTCAGCCAGGCGGGCAGGTCGTCGACGTCGTCGGTGCGGGAGAGCCGAAGCCAGGCCTCCTGCAGCACGTCGTCCGCATCGGCCTCCGACCCGAGTATCCGGATGGCGATCGCAGTCAGCCGAGGTCGCTCGGCGTCGAAGGTGCGTCAGTCGAGTCACGTCCATGATGGTCACATTCTAATGACGTACGCCGCCCCCGGGATGTGACCGGCACGCTCGTTGTCACATCCGCCGACCGGCGTGCGTCACAAGGGTATGAACACTCTCCAATCCATCGTCCATCCCGTCCGCGACCTCGACGCCGCCAAGGCTGTCCACATCGCCCTGCTCGGCACCGAGCCCCACACCGACCAGCCCTACTACGTCGGGTTCAACGTGGGTGGTGTCGAGATCGGGCTCGACCCCCATGGTCATGAGAAGGGCCTGACCGCACCGGTGCCGTACATCCGTGTCGCCGACCTCGACGTCGCGCTCACCAAGGTACAGAAGGCCGGCGCCACGCTCGCCGGTGAGCCGCAGGACGTCGGCGCCGGCACCCGCATCGCCACGGTGACCGACGCCGACGGCAACACCATCGGCCTCATCCAGGGCGGCTGAGGAGTTCTCGCGCTCAAAGCATCAACTCGGGGTTGCGTGCTGGGTCTCACCGCTGACTGTGACGCCCGAATCGAAGGTGGTCGTCACAATCAAGTGCTCCCGCCCGGAGGCGGTGAGGAGGAATGACGAATGCCGGACGCGCGACTAGAGTGCGCGGGTCGCCGAGGTGAGCTCATCAGGAGTGCCCGGTAGTCGGTAGCGAGGAGGGACCATGCTCGACCTGGTCGTCAAGGGTGGCACCGTGGTCGACGGCACCGGTTCGGCATCGTACGGAGCAGACGTGGGTATCCGTGGCGGTCGGATTGTCGAGATCGGCTCGCTGTCCGACCCGGCCGCCCGGACGATCGACGCCGACGGTGCGCTGGTGACGCCGGGGTGGGTCGACATCCACACCCACTACGACGGTCAGGTCACCTGGGACGACGTGCTGGAGCCCTCGGCCTCCAACGGCGTAACCACGCTGGTGATGGGCAATTGCGGCGTCGGGTTCGCTCCCGTGCGTCCCGGCGACGAGGACACGCTGATCGACCTGATGGAAGGCGTCGAGGACATCCCCGGCACCGCGCTTACTGCGGGCATGCCTTGGGGTCGCTGGGAGACCTTCGACGAGTACCTCGACTCTCTGGCGGTCGAGACGGTACGCCCTCGACATCGCCGCGCAGGTCGCCCACGGAGCCGTGCGCTTCTACGTGATGGGCGAGCGCGGCGCAGCCAACGAGGATGCCACCGCCGAGGACATCGAGGCCATGTCTTCGATCGTGGGTCGGGCCATGGCCGCCGGAGCGGTCGGGTTCTCCACCTCCCGCACCATCGGCCACAAGGCCCGCTCGGGACGCCCGGTACCCGGCACCTACGCCCCAGCAGCAGAGCTGTTGGCCTTCGCCCGGGCCATGGGCGGTGCGGGCCACGGCGTGTTCGAGGCAATCGTGGCCGGCACCATCGGCTCCCTCGAGCGCCTTGGCGGCGAGCGAGCCAGGCCCATCGACGAGGTGCCGCTTCTCGAGTCGCTGGCCCGGGCCGGAGGGTGCCCGGTCACATTCACCGTGGCCCAACTCTTCGAGGACCCGGGCCACTGGCGGATCGTGCTGGACGCCGCCTCGCGAGCCGAACCGGGGTGGGGCCCGATTGCGCCCCCAGGTCATCCCGAGGTCGGTGACCATCATGACCAGCCTGGACACGTACCACCTCTTCATGGGGCGGCCCACCTACCGGAAGATCGCCGACCTGCCCCTCGCCGCGCGGGTCGCCGAGATGCGGCGACCTGAAGTGCGCCGTGCCATCCTCGGAGAGACGGCCGGGCCCGCCGGGATCAATGACTTCTCCTCCCTGGTCGTCGAACTCTTCGCCCCTGCACTACCCGTCACCTTCCCGTTGCGCGACCCGGTCGACTACGAGCCCACCCTGGACCGGTCGGTCTGGGCGCAGGCCACAGCCACCGGGATTGACCCCGTCGAGCACATGTACGACCTGCTCCTCGAAGAGAACGGCACCGCTTTCTACGCACTCCTCGGGTCGAACTTCGTCGATGGCACCCTGGAGGTCTGCCGTGAGATGCTGCTCGACCCCGACACGGTCACCGGTCTCGGCGACGCCGGCGCGCACGTCAATCTCATCTCCGACTGCTCGGCCTCGACCTTCCACCTCACCCACTGGGCCCGGGACCGCACCCGGGGCGAGCGACTGCCGCTGGAGCTCCTGGTCCGCAAGTTGAGCGGCGGCAACGCCGAACTTTACGGTTTCGGTGATCGGGGGACGGTGGAGGTCGGCAAGCGTGCCGACCTCAACGTCATCGACTTCGATCGCTTGTCCGTCCGCCCTCCGGTCCTGCGCCACGACCTCCCGACCGGCGAGAGCCGCATCCTCCAACCTGCCGCGGGGCTACCTTGCCACACTGGTCAACGGCGAGGTCACCCGGAGGAACGACGCCGACACCGGCGTGCGTTCCGGGCGCCTGCTGCGCGGATCGGCCGCCTAACCTACTCAGCGGGACATGGCCTGCCCGTGAGAGAACGAGCCCTTCCCTCCTGGGAGAGAAGGCGACGAGCTGCCCCAGACCAGATTCATGGACACCCCGGGATTTCCTCGCTGATCTCCGATTGCACTACACGCGTCACTCGGTGGAGCCATATTGCAGCTGATGCCTGAGCCGGTGTTGGCTGCTCGAGTCGATGCCTACAGCTACATTGCCGGTGGCTCGAGGGCAAATGGCGGATATTCGTCAGTGAGCAGCAGAAAGTAGGTCTGGACGCGAAGGTACCGAGCGCGTGACATTGAGGACGAGAGACCGCATCCCTTCGGGCCAATGGCCGGTGAAAAGCACAACGAAGAACGCGATCACGGCGAGAATCGTCGCGACGATCTCCAGTACGGCCAGTACGAGCAGATGCGGAATAACGAGGATGATGCGGAACCCGACAGTGAGCCGGTCGCGGTCTGTGAGCTGTGGCCGGAAATCCACCCGCAACCGGGGTTCTTCACCAGTGTCGGTCGGTGACATCGCAAACGTGAACGGCGGGTACTCCTCGCGCATGAACAGTGCGTACGTATAGGCGCGGATCTCATATCGCAGGTACATGGCCTGGATATTGGCGAAGCTCTCAGGGAGTTCGCCGGTGAAAAGGATGACAAACCAAGAGATGATGCTGACAACTTCGGCAAGGATCCGCAACCCGTACAAGATTATGAAATGCGGAATGGCAAGCAACCAGTTGAGAAGCGGTCGCCAGTTGGCGACTCTGTCGGGGGGATCGAAGGTAAGTGTTGCCGGATAGGAGGAGTTCATTGGTTGCATTGGCGCCTCTCCGCGTCGGCCTCGTAGCAGTCAACTGTAGCCGCCGGATAGGTCCTTAGGGAAGTACATGAACCCAACCATATGCATTCGGGCTTTCCGCCGACACGCACCTTTGAGATCGGGTCTCCGTTCAAAGAGTGTGCGTTGGATACAAGGGAAGAGCGCAACTGGAGGACGCGATTGGTTCCGACCCCCTTTTGAGACCCTCCTTACCTCAAGTGGCGAACTCAATCCCCACGCCCGAAAAGGCCGGACATCGGGGTCAATCGGACAGCGAGGAGGAACTCCTCGGAGCGAACGTGCTGGCCAACTTCGCTCTCTCCGGCATGGCTCAGGGTCGCCATCGCTCCCGAGAACCGCTCGCCGTTGGTCAGTGCCTCGGCGAACACCCGGCCGATGAATTTCGGTTCGCAGACCGCAGAAGCCGACAGCTTCGCCATCATGGATCGGGCGTTAGATGCGGGGATCAACTTCTTCGACACCGCCAATGGCTACGGGGGAGGCCAAACCGAGCAAATCCTCGGCCGGTGGTTTTCCCTGGGCGGCGGCAGGCGAGAGAAGGTGGTGCTCGCCACAAAGGTGTACGGAGATGTGGCCGGCGACTGGCCCAACGACTCCCAGCTCTCAGCTCGCCACATTCGAGATGCGTGCGATGCGAGCCACAGGCGGCTGCAGACCGACCACATCGACCTCGATCAGATGCACCACGTCGATCGAGACACGCCGTGGGAAGAGGTCTGGCAGGCAATGGATCTTCTGATCACCCAGGGAAAGGTGATCTACGTCGGAAGCTCCAACTTCGCCGCCTGGCACATCGTCGCAGCCAACGAGGCGGCCCGTCAGCGCAACACGTTCGGCCTGGTGTCGGAGCAGAGCCTGTACAACCTCAACATCCGCGCCATCGAGCTCGAGGTCATCCCCGCCTGTAAGGCCTACGGAGTCGGGATCCTGCCTTGGTGCCCTCTGGGGGGAGGACTCCTCGCCGGATCGATCGCTGCGGCCACGGAGGGTCGGCGGGCAGAGGACGGTATGAAGGCAGCTGCCGATTGGTTGCGGGACACCATCGACGCGTGGGAGAAGCTGTCTCCGAGCTCGGCGAGCGGCCGGCCGACGTCGCTTTGGCCTGGTTACTGGCCAATCCGGTCGTGACCGCTCCGATCATCGGGCCCCGCACGATGGAAGAGCTCGAAAGAGAGCACTCGCTCGCTCGAGATCGATCTCGAACCCGTGGTGCTGAAGCGGCTGGACCAGCTCTTCCCGGGACCGGGCTCCGCCCCCGAGGGCTACGCCTGGTAGGACATCCGCCGGAGACGCCGAATCACTCGCCTACGTCTGGAGACAGTTGCGAAGGAACTCGAAGAGTCGCGGGAAGAAGTGCGCGGCGACCGATGGCAGCGCGATGCACCCGTGCGGCGTGTCCGGATAGACCAGCAACTCACTCCGATTGCCGGCGGCTTCCCAGCGGGCCGCCATGAAGAGCGAGTCGTCGAGTAGGTGGTCGTTGCTGCCTACCGAGAAGAGCGCAGCCGGCAACCCGCGGAGATCCGCGTAGAGAGGTGAGACGTCAGGATCGCGCCGCTGCTCCGCGGACATTTCCGGCAGGTAGAGGTCGATCGGAAATCCGGTGCCATCGAGGATGTCGGTACCGTCTGCGACCCCCACGCCGCGCTCGGCTGGGCGTACGAGAAAGGTCGTACGCTCCGAACACGAGGTTGGCGCCGAGGAAGCGATCGGCGGCACCGTGTTTGTCCCTCATGCGGAGCAAGGTCACGGCGGCGAGATGCGCGCCGGCGGACTCGCCTCCGATGACAAGTCGATCGGAACCGAACTCTTGGGCTGCGTGCTCGAGCAACCAACAGGCCGCTGCCTCGCAGTCGTCCGGACCGGCGGGAAACGGGTGCTCCGGGGCCAAGCGGTAGTCAACGCTGACGACTGCGACGTTGCACGTGTCGACCATGATTTCGTGCAGCAGGTCCATCATCTCGGGTGACCCCGCCATCCAGGCACCCCCGTGGATATGGAACAGCACCCCCTCAGGCTGCTGGTGCCCGAACGTGCGAAGCCGAATCGGCCCGGCCGGTCCCTGGACCGTGCGGTCCACCGCCCGGTCGGACGGCGGGCCGCCGAGAGTAACGCGGCGGTGCGCAGCCACCCGCTCCTGGAGAGACAGGGTCGCCGTGCTGGTCTCCTGCCAAGGCAGAGAGGCGATGAATTTCGCCGCCTCTTCGCGGAGCTGTGGTCGGAGCGCCTCGAGTTCGTCGCCCCAAAGCGTCATGCCAGTCGAGGCTACATCAGCCACAGACAAACATCAGGGCCCGACCAGGCCCACTCCACGGCTCAGTGGGTCTCAGTGGGAATCGGTCGAGTTTCCCGACCCTATATTGATTGGAACGCGAATAGAGACGAAATCGAGGCGCTCGGGCTGTGGCATCGGTTCACCTGGCTGGCCGCCATTTTCTGATCCAAGGAAATTGCCGCCGCCACCGAGGGACCGGGTTGCGGTTCCCATTCTCCGCGAGCTCCTCCGTTACGGAGGTTGAGGGCCAGGATGTCATCGCCGCGACAACGACAGGGCGTGGGATGCCTGGGGTCGATGGTCGGTCTCGCCATCTTTGTCGGCATGGTACTGGCCGCCATCTTTGCCGGTCTGATCGTTCTGGGCATTGTCGCGGCAGTCGTGGTGATTGGGTTGATCGTTCTCGCCGTCGATCGACTCCTCCTGGCGATCAGCCCCAAACGCCGAGAGCGGCGGGCCAACCTGACGAGATCTTTCGTCGTCTGGCGGACTGATCAGCCGACAGGATCGGGGCCGGTCATCGACACGACCGCGCGTCTCAACGAATCGGGGCGGGAACCGCGGTCTGAAGAATCGGGCGATTAGATGGTCGCCGGGGCAGCTGTGTTCAGAACCGGTTCCACTCTTCGTGGACGCCGGGTGGCGAGCAGGATGTCAGCTTTCGCCGGGCTCCCGCCCGCAACCCCTCGAATGGTGTAGAGGTAATGCGGTGGCGAAGGTTGGAGCGCGCTCGGAGGGGTGGTCGAGAGGGGCGCTCGGAGGGATTCGACTCCCATCCTTCTGATCCGTAGTAATCCCAGGTCAGCGCTCTGAGGATTGGTGCGAATCAGATGCCGGGGGATCGCGGGGCAGGTCGTCTCGAACGCAGCTCCAACCGGATATGTGGGAAGGCGTATCGCAACCGCCCGAGGCTCGCTCCGGCGCTGGATATTCGAAGTCTCCCGTTTTAAAATGGCGGTGGCCAGGCTCAGACAGTGGGCTGACGGCTGGGATTCGGGGTTCGGGTGCATTTTCATTCCATCGAGGATCCCGTTAGGCATGGGCGCGTCCTCGAAACAATGCCCCTGGTTGAGGCTGCCCTGGACCTGACCACGTTGCTTCACCACTGATCATTGTGGGCTGGTTCGAGTGGCTCCCTGGTCGGCGCCAAACGTCAATGGCGGCGGACCTGATCACCAGGCCCGGTTCCGTCCACCGGGGTCTGAGGCTCGGTCATGACGAGGACCTCGGTGACTGCGAGGCGTTCCTCTTAGGCCAGCTAGCTGAAATTCAGGGAGGCGCACCGCCAATACGTGGCCTCGTGGGAATGGACAAACCTCTTGGCCCATGGGTCTGAAGGCGATCTGCGGGTTGAACTAGCTACCGCCGACCACCGTCGAGATCCCAGTGAGGACACTGCCAACGGTAAGTGGCGTGCGGCTCGGAGGTACGTGGTGTCCAAGCTCATGATCACGGTCGATTCCCATCACCCGCTCAACGATATTCAACGCCGCGTGCTCATCCCGCTGGAACTCGACCTGGCAGCCAGCGCCGATGCTGCCCGGTGGCGACCACACCAGTGGATAGTGGCCGTCGAGTCCGAGTTGGATGGTTACCGAGGTGTTCATCGGGCACCGCCGGATATAAGACTGCGCGCTCGGAGCGATTCGAACCCCCAACCTTCTGATCCGTAGCAAGAAACGACGAAACGCTGTGCTAACCAGGACTTTCGCAGGTCAGGAACGAGCGAAACGGCAGTAATCAGACGCTGTTGACGGCGCCTCCTGGTGCCTTTGGTCCAGACACCGTGGCCGGTAGTTGCCACCGGTCTGAGTAAAGGGATGACGGGCTTGCGTAACGACCATCAGTCGTTTGTCGTCGCGTCTGTGAGGTCGGATGGTGGTTGGGTCGAGTGAGCGCGGCTGTGGGTAGCATTCGCAGCCGATCACCTGCCAGCCGACGAGTGGCAGCACGACAAGCGACCCGTCAGCGGTCCTGGCTTCGGTCACCCAGCCATCGCCGGGCAGGCAACTATGCAGGCAACTAGGCATCGACTCTTGCTCCTGGGGGTCAGTCGTCTGACCTGGTGTTTTGAGAGCTGTGCGGTAACAACTGGTTTCGGGGCAGGCCATATACCAGACCCACTATTTGCGGCCTTAGAACGCGGCTAAGGGGCGTCTCAGGGCCATCCTGGCGGCAGCTAAGCGGCGTCTGCTGGGGTCGTCTGGGCGTGTCGGCGTCGGCGGGAGGCCATCGGCGTCGGCGCTTCCTGATCGCCTCGCTCCTCGACTTGCAAAACAGGCAAGACCGCGACTGTTCGCCAACGTCGGAGGCAACCGACAGCGCTCGGATGCGAACATGGCGGATCGGGTCTAGTCCTAGATCGCTACCAAGGCGGGCAGCCAGGCGAGCGGCAGCGCTGGCTTGCTGCCATGTGCGACTTGCGACTGCGCCCGGCCCACGTTCTTTGCTGGTGCGCATGATGTGCTCGTGTAGGAGCGCCTCACGCGCCGCGGCCTGTACGTAACGGCGGACTGGCGCCCGCGTCTTGGTGGCCCGACGGCCATGTTGGTGGCCCGACGGCCATGGACGAAGGCAGGGGGCAGCGGGCGCCGAATCGCTCGTAGCTCGTCCCGGCCGCACCCCTCGTCAAAGGAGAGCGGGCGGTCCAGCGCGGCCCTCAGCGGGCGACTCCGGCCGCCTGAGCCGGGCTCTGGATCAGCCGACGGGCGCCGGCCGGCACTCCTCGACGGGCGGCCTCCACCACTGGTTCAGCTGGTCTGGGCCGACACCGAGCTCACGGCGCCGTCGACGGCACCGATCGCCGAAGACAGCTGCGAACGGAACTGATTGGCGGAGCCGAACCCGATCGACAGCTGCGCCTCTTCGATGACCGCGGTCAGCTTGCCGAGGTTCTCGTTGAGGCTCTGTGTGTCGGGCTGCGTCCCCGCGGGCCATCGCAGATTGACCAGCTGGGCCTGGAACGTCGTCGCCGCGGTCATCAGCGGCGCGACCGTCGGGGCGATCTCCTGCGCGGAGGCGTTCGACGGAAGTTGCCGGACCGCGTGCTGAGCCGAGTTGGCGGCGGACTTGAACGACGTCACGTCGGCGTTGAATTGGTCCGAGAGGCTGGGCAGCGTGTCCTTCGTCCCCCCGCTAGGGGGATTGCTCCCGGAGGTGCCGGAGCCGCCGGAGCCCGAGCCGCTACTGCCGGACGAACCCGAGCCGCCGGATCCGGAGGAGCCGCCCGAGGTCGGGGACGGGCTCGATCCGCTCGAGGTTCCGCTGCTGGGGCCGGTGCCCGAGGAGGAACCGGGCGCCTGCCGGTCAGCCCCGCCGCTCGCGCCCTTCGATGCACTCGTCGTCGCCGGGGAGGACGACGACATACCCGACGAGCAGGCGCTGGCGGTGAGCGCCAGCAGCGCAACGGCTCCTGCCAGCCACAACCGGTGGGGGACCTCCGTCATCGAGATGGGAAGGCCGCGGGTACGGGTTCGTCAACCGCTCCGGAGTTCATGGGCCCGAGAAAGACCGAAGCGGGGGTGCTTCGTCCCTCGACGAAGCACCCCCGCTCCCTTTGGTCTGTCGATTGCCTAACCGACGGGCGGGACGACGAGCCCGTTGATGAAGTTGACGTCGGACGTGCCCTCCAGGCTGAGGAGCACCTCATTGGGCGAGTTGGACCCGCCGGTGCCCACCAGGTGGTTGGGCGGCGCCGCTGCGCTGATCACCGTGTCCGGACCCTGCACCGTCACGTTCTCGAGGTTCACAAGGGGAACGTTCACTGTTCCCTCGAAGATCGAGATGTGCACCGGGCTGAGCGTCGGCGTCAGCGTCGGCACGGTGATCGAGCTCGTGCATTGGCCAGGCTGGAGGCTGACCGTCACCGGCGCCGGCCCACCAGTCCACGAATAGGTGAGGTTGAACGAGACGCCGTCGAGTAGGTGCTCCTCAGGCGAAATCTGCTGCTTGCAGACCTGGAGCTTCCCGGTGTTGATCTCGTTGTCGAAGGTCACCTGGTTCTCGTCGTTGAACGGCACCGTCACCGTCGCGCTCGTCCCGGTCCCGGACTCACCTTGGGTGTCCGACCACGTCGTCGAGACGTGGGCGACCGGGGTCTCGCTGATGCTCACCGTCCCCACCGGCAAGGTGTAGGACAGCGAGCAGAACGAATTGACGGCGGCCGAGACCGGGCCCACGCCGCCGCCGACCGTGAAGTTGAACACGGTCCCGGTGGCGATAGACCTCGAGGCCTTGCAGACCTTGATCCGGCCGAGTCCCTCGTTGGTGAAGGTGGCCTGGGTCACCGTTCCGGCCCCGAGGTTGCCCGCCCCGCTCGTACCGCTGTTCCCGACGAAGAACACGGCCGTGCCCGGCGTGCTCCCATTGTCGAGGTTGGAGGGGCTGATCGTGGTAGCCGTCACGGCTGCGTCACTCGGCACAACCTCGGTCGCCGTCACGATGGTGCCCAGCGGCAGGGGCAGCAGTCGCCCATGCGTATCGGTCAGGAACGTGCAGGGCACGTTGGGGAACGACTGCGCGGTGACCGAGATCGTCGAAGGCACACCTGGGACCGGCGAACCGTTGAACGTGGCCGACACGTCGAAGGTGAACGTCTGGCCGGCGAGCCCGTTGTCCACCGCGCTGCGCAGGACCTTGCACACCTTGGCGTACCCGGTCAGGGTGGCGTTGGTGAAGAAGACCGTGGTCGTCTGCGTCGGGTCGATGGTCACCACCGCGCTCAGGGTCTGGAGTACTCGAGCTCACCAGCGCGTTCGACGGGATCGCGGCCACACTGGTCAGCTGGTAGGGGAACTTCTGCGCTTCGGTGATGGTCACGTTCCCGCCCGGAACGTTGTTGACGTCGTTGCAGCTTCCCGGTCCGGCGACCACGCTCTGCGAGGCCGAGTAGTTGTTGGGACCGGTGATCGTGAAGTTGAAGACCTGTCCGGTCACGAAGTTGTCGGCGGGTGACTTGCAGAGTTCTAGGGTTCCCTGGCCGGGCGGCAGCGGCGTGTCGTCGTCGACGATCACCGTAGTCAGCCCGGATGAGGCGACCCGCGCCACCACCAAATCGATGCTCGGGACCGAGGCGGCGAGCGTGCCGTTGGACACAGTGATCGTCACGTTCACACCCGTACCCGCGCCCGCGCCCAGCGTTCCCTGCTCGACACCGACGAGGGTGCCGGCGGCGAACGAGTGCGGCCCTCCGCAAGTGCCCGGGCTAGGCTCGGCGGTCAACGGATAGCTCAGGAAGCCACCACCGGCCCACAGGCCCTCTTGAATGGGGCGCACAATACCGTTCTGACCGGTGTCGCTCGAGACGTTGCAGACCTCGAGCTGCGGTTCGGATGTTGTGCTTACGGCGCTCGAGCTGAGGCGATGCGCTGCGGCACCGCTCCCCAGCGATGTCAGAGCCAGCACGCCAAACGTCGTCGCGACGGCAATGAGGGTAGCCAACAACAGTGTGATGACCGATCGCGGTCTTTGAACTCTCATGGAGCATTCCTTCCGCCTGATCCGAGCCCCTCTTGCGATTCACCCCCCCGCACGGGTTCGATCCCGCCCGCCCCAGTGTTCACCGCCTGCCGTCGGTCTAACACGCCGGACGCGACCTGACAACTGGAAATGCAGCAAGATCCGCCGAAACGACCGAAAATGCAGCGAGACCTCGCGGGGAACAAACGGAATACCACAGAGGGAAGCAGTTCGGCTGCGCTCGGTGAACGTCGCGGGCACTTTGTGACCCGTGCCCGACGCGAACTCTCTGCGGCCTTGGGGGCCGGCGCCTCATCGACCTTCGCCTGCGGCCTCCCGGTCGAACCGCGGCCGGGACGCTGCCCCTTCGGCCTGGGCGCTGGGCTGGTCGAGCTGCGGGCCGGGCGGCAGCGAGCTGGCGCACTCTGGTCGGGCTCGGCCGTGGCCGGCGTGCTGCTTCATCCTCGGCCGGGCACCTTCGCCGGTGGTGGCCGGCATCCCTCGGCCGTGCTGCGCGAGCGCCGGGGGCCGGCGCCTGGTCGGGCTCGGCGGGCGCAACTGTTGGTGCTCGCCCGGCCGCTCGTTGAGTGGTGGTGGCGGCGCTCGGCCATCGACCCCCTGCGCTGGACGTTCTGGTGGTTGGCCGACGTTGTCCCCTACGGGGCCGGGGTGTGGCGGGGCCCGGCACGCTGCTCCGTTCCGCTCGTGCCGGTGTTCGGGGTCCGACAGCGGAGTGCGCCGGACCGGGCCGCCGCGAGGATGTCCCGGCACCCTAAGCGACGGTCTCGTGTGGTGCCACATCCTCATTTTTGACGATGACTCGACCGTCGGCTTCCGTTTACCGTGCCACCCACCAATCATCCGTGCGAGGGCCGTGTGCGTCAGCGAGGACAGCGATCCGACGGCCCAGACGCGATCCGACGGACCAGCGGTGTGCCGTTCCCGGCGGGCGTCTGGCGCCCGCGTCTTGGTGGCCTCGACGGCCATGGACGAAGGCGGGGGAAGCGCGCGCCCAGTCGCTCGTAGCTGAACCCGATCGACAGCTGCGCCTCTTCGATGACCGCGGTCAGCTTGCCGAGGTTCTCGCTGAGGCTCTGTGTGTCGGGCTGCGTCCTGGCGGGGGCCATTGCAGATTGACCAGCTGAGGCCTGGAACGTCGTCGCCGCTGTCATCAACGGCGCGACCCTCGGGGCGATCTCGTTCGCGGAGGCGCTCGACGGAAGTTGCCCGACTGCGTGCTGAGCCGAGTTGACCGCGTGCTGAGCCGAGTTGACCCCGTGCTGAGCCGAGTTGGCGGCGGACTTGAACGACGTCACGTCGGCATTGAACTGGTCCGAGAGGCTGGGCAGCGTGTCCTTCGTCCCCCCGCCATTCGGATTGCTACCGGAGGAGCCCGAGCGCCTGACCCGGAGGAGCCCGAGCCGCTACTGCCGGACGAGCCCGAACCGCCGGACCCGGAGGAGCCGCCCGAGGTCGGGACGGGCTCGATCCCCTCGAGGTTCCGCTGCTGGGGCCGGTACCCGAGGAGGAACCGGACGAATGCGGGAGACCACGGGTACGGGTTCGTCAACCGTTCCGGAGTTCATGGGCCCGAGAAAGACCGAAGCGGGGGTGCTTCGTCCCTCGACGAAGCACCCCCGCTCCTTTGGTCTGCCGATTGCCTAACCGACGGGCGGGACGACGAGCCCGTTGATGAAGTTGACGTCGGACGTGCCCTCCAGGCTGAGGAGCACCTCATTGGGCGAGTTGGACCCGCCGGTGCCCACCAGGTGGTTGGGCGGCGCCGCTGCGCTGATCACCGTGTCCGGACCCTGCACCGTCACGTTCTCGAGGTTCACAAGGGGAACGTTCACCGTTCCCTCGAAGATCGAGATGTGCACCGGGCTGAGCGTCGGCGTCAGCGTCGGCACGACGATCGAGCTCGTGCATTGGCCGGGCTGGAGGCTGACCGTCACCGGCGCCGGCCCACCAGTCCACGAATAGGTGAGGTTGAACGAGACGCCGTCGAGCAGGTGCTCCTCGGGCGAGATCTGCTGCTTGCAGACCTCGAGCTTCCCGGTGTTGATCTCGTTGTCGAAGGTCACCTGGTTCTCGTCGTTGAACGGCACCGTCACCGTCGCGCGTCGTCCCCTTTCCGGACTCACCTTGGGTGTCCGACCACGTCGTCGAGACGTGGGCGACCGGGGTCTCGCTGATGTTCACCGTCCCCACCGGCAAGGTGTAGGACAGCGAGCAGAACGAATTGACACCGGCCGAGACCGGGCCCACGCCGCCGCCGACCGTGAAGTTGAACACGGTCCCGGTGGCTATGGAGCTCGAGGCCTTGCAGACCTTGATCCGGCCGAGTCCCTCGTTGGTGAAGGTGGCCTGGGTCACCGTTCCGGCCCCGAGGTTGCCCGCCCCGCTCGTACCGCTGTTCCCGACGAAGAACACGGCCGTGCCCGGCGTGCTCCCATTGTCGAGGTTGGAGGGACTGATCGTGGTAGCCGTCACGGCTGCGTCACTCGGCACAACCTCGGTCGCCGTCACGATGGTGCCCAGCGGCAGGGGCAGCAGGTGACCATTCCTATTGTTGGTCAGGAACGTGCAGGGCACGTTGCCGAACGACTGCGCGGTGACCGAGATCGTCGAAGGCACACGTGGGACCGGCGAACCGTTGAACGTGGCCGACACGTCGAAGGTGAACGTCTGGCCGGCGAGCCCGTTGTCCGCCGCGCTGCGCAGGACCTTGCACACCTTGGCGTACCCGGTCAGGGTGGCGTTGGTGAAGAAGACCGTGGTCGTCTGCGTCGGGTCGACGGTCACCACCGCGCTCAGGGTCTGGAGACTCGAGCTCACCAGCGCGTTCGACGGGATGGTAGCCACACTGGTCAGCCGGTAGGGGAACTTCTGCGCTTCGGTGATGGTCACGTTCCCGCTCGGAACGTTGCTGATGTCGTTGCAGCTTCCCGGTCCGGCGACGACGCTCTGCGAGGCCGAGTAGCCGGGAGCGGTGATCGTGAAGTTGAAGACCTGTCCGGTCACGAAGCTGTCGGCGGGCGACTTGCAGAGCTCCAGGGTTCCCTTGGCGGGAGGTGGCGGCGTGTCGTCGTCGACGATCACGGTCGTCAGCCCGGATGAGCCGACCCGCACCACCGCCAGGTCGATACTCGGGACCGAAGCGGCGATCGTGCCGTTGGACGCAGTGATCGTCACGCGCACACTCGTACCCGCGCCCGCTCCCAGCGTTCCCTGCTCGACACCGACGAGGGCGCCGGCGGCGAACGTGTGCGGCCCTCCGCAAGTGCCCGGGCTAGGCGCCGCGGTCAGCGGATAGGTTGTGAAGTAACCACCGTTCCACAGGCCCTCCTGAATGGGCCGGGTCGTACCGTTCTGACCGGTGTCGCTCGCGACGTTGCAGACCTCGAGCTGCGGATCGGATGCTTTGCTTCTGGCACTCGAGCTGTGGTGATGCCCTACAGCACCACTCGCTACAGATGTCAGAGCCAGCACGCCCAACATCGTCGCGATGGCAATGAGCGCAGCCAACAACAGTGAGACAACCGACCGCGATGTATGCGGCCTATCAGCTCGCATGGAACATTCCTCCCCCTCGGTCCGACACCCGCTCGCGATTCACCCCCTCGCGCCGACTGGATTCGCTACCCCGCCGTTCGTCACGTGGGGTCTGTGTAACACGCAGGAGGCGACCTGACAACTGGAAATGCAGCAAGATCCGCCGAAAACGAGCGGAATAGGCATCGAGACCCCGAGCGGGGAACGAACGGATTACCACAGAGGGGAGCGGTTCGGCTGCGTTCGGTGAACATCGCGGGACTTTGTGACGCGTGCCCGACGCGAGCACTCTGCGGCCTTGGAGGCCGACGCCTCATCGCTTCTTCGCCTGCGACCTCTGGCCTCTCCGCGTCGAACCGCGGGCCTGGCCGGCGGCGATGGTTGGCGCCACTCCTCGCCGGGCACCCGGCTGTGGTCTGGCGTGCTGCTTTCCTCCTCGGCACCGGCCCACCTTCCCCCGCGTGCGCGGCCGCGCATCCCCTTCGGCCGGGTGCTGCACTGGTGCGCGTCGGGCGCCGGCTGGAACCTGGTGGGTTCGGTCGGCGGCGCAGCTGTGGCTGCTCGCCCCGCCGTTCGTTGAGTGGTGGCGGCGGCGCTCGGCCAGCAACCCCCTACGTTGGACGGTCTGCTGACTGGCTGACGTAACTGGGCGGTGCGGGCCGCCAATCTGCACCCGTGCAATATGGGAGCAATCCCCACGGCGCCCACATGAGTACAGCCGGTCCCCATCGGTGCCCTGGACGTCAAAAATCCCGTCAACGCGCCGGAGCACCCCGCGGACAGTTCGAATCGTCGGACCGCAACATCAAAAGCCGCAAGGACGGGATGGTGGCATCGGGGCCTTGCATGTGTGACAGGTTCCGTTCGGTTCCAGAGGGTCACAGAAGGAATGTGGCGAGCAGCTCGGCGGCTTCGGTGTAGCTCTGGATGATCCGGGGCGACCGGTGGCGGATGCCAGCGACGATTGATATTTTCAACCCAATCCAGCAATCAGCTGGCCAGTGGCTCGATGTCGGCGAGCTTCGACCGGAGTCGGTCCTTTTCGATCTCGATGTCATAGTGCCCTTGAAGATTCATCCAGAACCCGTCACTCATTCCGAAGTACCGCGAGAGGCGCAGGGCCGTGTCAGCGCTGATCCGACGAGTTCCGTGAACGATTTCGTTGATGCGGCGGGGTGGAACGTCGATGGCCTGTGCCAGCCGGTACTGGCTGACCCCGAGCGGATCCAAGAAGTCCTCCTTGAGCATCTCGCCCGGGTGCACCGGGGTCATCATCGGTCTCTCGGTCTTCGGCATCGTCCCTCCTCAGTGGTAATCGACGATCTCAACGTCTCTGGGGTCGGTGGCGGCCCACATGAAGCAGATTCGGTATTGATCATTGACCCGAATGCTGTACTGGCCGGCCCGATCACCCTTCAGCTTCTCGAGCCTGTTGCTCGGTGGAACGGCAAGGTCACCGATCCTCTCGGCAGCGTTCAGGTAGGCCAGCCTGCGCCAAGCAACCCTTTGCACGTCTGGCCCGAACTTCCCAACAGCCAGTCGCTGCCAGACCCTCCTGGTGTCGCCATCCTTGAACGAGGCGTCGTTCAGCATGAGGAATAGTAACGTATTGCGTTAGTATCGTCAACCGTTATGCCCCAGATGCCGCAACCCTGAGCCGGATGTGGTGGGTGGGTTCGGCCGAGAAAGACCCACTCACCCAGCTGCACTCCGTCGGGAAGTCGCTCCCGCCATCCGTTGGCCGTCGACTCCCAGAGGGCAACCGTGCTGCGGCCCAGGGTGAGCCGCCGGGTGCGTCCGGTCTTCGTCGGCCCCAGCTCCTCGCCGGACACCCCTCGCTCGATGGTGGGAGCCGACCGTCGAGGTCACCGAACCGGAGCGCCACAAGTTCGCCCCGCCTCGCGCCTGAGTCGGCCGCCAGACGCACGAGCAGACGAAGGTGCTCGGCGTTGTGCAGCCGCGCCCGGGCCTGGCGACTGTCATCGAGATCGGCGACCGCTTCCGCCACGCCCGTTTCGGAGCTCCGGAGCAGACGCACCACCTCTTCAGCTCTGAAATGCCGCCGGGTCCCGGGCCGGGTGGGTCCGCGCATGCCCGCGAGGGGGCTCACGTCCACGATCCGTTCGACGTGCGCCCACCCGACGGGCTAGTGCAGGACCCGGAAACGCCCTGACACCACCGCCACCGAGGTGCCAACCGCCGTCCAACAGGCCATGGCGGCCGGCACGACCTCGGGCGTCAGTGTCGTCACCCGCCGCGCCGCCAGCCGGTCCGCCCGCAGGGCCATCACGTCGGAGCGGGCCGAAATCCCGGTGGCCGGACGCCAGTCGTGGTGGGCGCCGAGCCAACGCTCGAGGAGCTCCCCGACGGTCAAGAACGGGGCGGTGCGGCGGATGGCTCGGCGCTCGGCCCACTCGGCGGCCAACTCCTGCCGGCGCGCTTCGGCCTGCCCGATGTCACCGCGGAAGACAAAGGAGCGCTGCGCCGTGCGTCCCGAGACCGGATCGAGGCCGACGGCGATACGGATCTCCCAGACGCCGGGCTGGCGCTCGCGGATCGTGCCCTTCCCCCACGCCATGCCCGAAAAGTAGGGAGAGATGTAGGGGTGGGTGGCGGATCCCGGCTCCCACCAAGCGGTCGTTTGTAACCTCTAGCCTGGGACTACGCACGAAGCGCGCTCGGAGGGATTCGAACCCCCAACCTTCTGATCCGTAGTCAGATGCTCTAGTCCGTTGAGCTACGAGCGCTGGTGCTCCGGGCCCTGCACCCGGGCAGGAAAAGTCTGACCGATTAGCTGCACTTGGACCAGGCCGAAGCGAATGCCCACTCTACCCGACGCACCCATAGACAACCCTGGGCACCAGCGCGGCCAGAGACGGCCGGCCCGAGATGTTCTGACGGGTCGTCAGATACAATCGGTTTGTTCCCGCCCGCCGAATCAGCCCTTATCCGGCCGGGCCGCGGGCGCTCGACAGTCCCTACCCCAAGGGGACCAACCAAGCCCCACTCGCTCGAAAGGCCTCCGAGAGACCATGTCAGCCGACGCTCCGCTCCACGGCATCCGCATCGTCGAATGCTCGGCCCTCGGTCCGGCAGCCATCACCATGCCGCTCGTCGATCTGGGCGCCGAGGTGATCAAGGTCGAGCCGCCGGCAGGGGACTACATCCGCGAGATGACCTGGCCCATCATCAACGGCGTCTCCCTGATGCACCTGCACGTCAATCGCGGCAAGCGCAGCATCGTGATGGATCTGCGCAATGACGAGGACGTGGCCACGTTCAAGGAGCTGGCCACGGTGTCCGACGTCGTGGTCGAGGCCATGCGCCCCGGCGGCCTGGCCCGGCGCGGCGTGGGCTATGAGCACCTCCGCCAGCTCAACCCGAAGCTGGTCTTCTGCACCATCTCCGGATACGGCATGACCGGTCCCTACCGCGACCTGCCGGCCCACGGGATCGCCTTCGACACCTGGGCCGGCATCGTCTCGCCCCAGGTCAACGAAGAGGGGTTCGCCTACCTCCCCGAGCACGCCTCCATGGGCATCCATGCCGGTCCGCTCTTCGGGGCCCTCGGCATCCTGGCCGCGGTCCTCCGGGCCCGGGAGACCGGCGTCGGGTCCTTCCTCGAACTGGCTCAGTCCGACGCGGCTGCCGCCATGGACTGGTACCGCAGCGAGACCTGGAAGGCCTACGAGCGCCCCGAGTCCGAGGTGACCGGCAACAAGGCCGACAACTACGAGCGGCGCGAACCCGGCACCGCCGGCATGGTCGAGGGCGTCCGCTACCAGGTCTACGAGGCCAAGGACGGCCGCTACGTCCTGTTCATGGCCTCCGAGCAGGCGTTCTGGAGGAACTTCTGCGCCGCCATCGACCGCATGGACCTGTTCGAGCGTTGGCCCGGCTCGAAGTTCGCCGACCATGCCCGCAACAACACCGAGCTGCGCTCCGAGTTGCGCACCATCTTCCTCACCCGCACCGCCGAGGAATGGATCGACTTCGGCACCACCGCCAACTTCCCGGTGAGCCCGGTCAACTCCCCGAAGACGATCGCCGAGGATCCCCAGTTCCTCGACCGGTTCCACTGGTTCTCCCGGGAGCAGCTAGGCGCCGAGCAGCTCCCGACTCCGATCAAGTTCGTGGGCGAAGAGCTGCCTACACCCGAGCAGGCCCCGACCGTGGGCCAGCACACCGAGGCCGTGCTGCAGGACGTCCTCGGATGGGACACCGCCCGCATCGCCGAGTCGCGGGCCCGAGGCGGCTTGGGCGGCACGGCGTCCTGACCGGAGCCGAGCTGCCCGGAGCCGAGTTGCCCAGGACCATCCGGGCGTAGAATCCGGTTGTGCCGTCGACCAAAGCCCGGGTGCCCGCCGTAGAGGGGTGGTTCACGCTCGACGAGCAGTCACCGGCGTTACTCGGGAGCCGGTGCACCACCTGCGGCAACTTCGCCTTCCCCCAGGAGACCTTCTTCTGCCGCAACCCCGAGTGCACGGGGACCGAATTCGCCGAAACCGCCCTCAGCCGGACCGGCACGGTGTGGTCCTACACCGACGCCCGTTACCAACCTCCGGATCCGTACCGGGCAGCCGATCCCTACGTCCCCTTCGCCATTGCCGCGGTGGAGCTGGCCGTCGAGCAGATGGTGGTCATGGGCCAGGTGGTCGGCGGTATCGGGGTGGACCAGCTGCGCGTCGGACAGGAGGTGGAGGTGGTCCTCGACACCCTCTACGAGGACGACGACCACGAGTACCTGGTGTGGAAGTGGCGTCCGCTCGCCGACGCCGACCATGCCGTGGAGCCCACCGGTGCTTGACGACCGGCGTATCGCCGTCCTCGGGGCCGGGATGCACCCCTGGGGCAAGTGGGGCCGCAACTTCGTCGAGTACGGGCTGGCGGCGGCCGGTGACGCCCTGGCCGACGCCGGACTGGCCTGGACGGACGTGCAGTACGTGTCTGGGGCGGACACCATCCGCAACGGCTACCCGGGGTACGTGGCCGGGGCCACCTTCGCCCAGGCCCTCGGCTGGACCGGCGCCCGGGTGTCCTCGACCTACGCCGCCTGCGCCTCGGGGGCCCAGGCCATCGCCAACGCCCGGGCCCAGATCCTGGCCGGGCTGTGCGACGTGGCCCTGGTGGTCGGGGCCGACACCACCCCCAAGGGCTTCTTCGCCCCGGTCGGCGGCGATCGCCACGACGATCCCGACTGGCTGCGCTTCCACCTGCTCGGAGCCACCAACCCCGCCTACTTCGCCCTCTACGCCCGGCGGCGCATGGAGCTCTTCGGCGCCACCGAGTCCGACTTCGCCGCGGTCAAGGTCAAGAACGCCCGGCACGGGCTCGACAACCCGCACGCCCGCTACCGCAAAGAAGTGACCGCCGAGGAGGTGCTCCAATCCCCCATGGTGGCCGACCCCCTTCGCCTCCTCGAGATCTGCGCCACCTCCGACGGCGGGGCCGCCCTGGTGCTCACCAGCCTGGCGTTCGCCCGACGCCACGCCGGGGTTGGCGACCTGGTGACCGTCGACGCCGTCTCCACCGTCACGCCCCGGTTCCCCCAGACCGTCATCGAGATGCCCAACTTCTCGACCGACTCGGCCGCCACCGCCGCCTCGGTGGGCCCGACCTTCAAACAGTCGGTGGCGCTGGCCGCCTACGAAGAGGCCGGCATCGGACCCGAGGACCTCGACCTGGCCGAGGTCTACGACCTGTCCTCCGCCCTCGAGCTCGACTGGTACGAGGACATCGGGCTGTGCAAGGAGGGTGAGGCCGAGCGTCTGCTGCGCGACGGCGACACCGCCATCGGCGGCCGCATCCCGGTCAACCCCAGCGGGGGCCTGTCCTGCTTCGGCGAGGCCATCCCGGCCCAGGCCATCGCCCAGGTGTGCGAGCTGGTCTGGCAGCTGCAGGGGCAGGCCTCGGGACGGCAGGTGGAGGGGGCGCGGGTGGGCGTGACCGCCAACCAGGGGCTGTTCGGCCACGGCTCGTCGGTGATCGTCTCGAAGTAGCAGCCTCACGCCCGGACTCCGCCCGGATGCGGCCCGGATGCGGCCCCCGAGGAGGCTCAGCCGGTCACCAGCACGATCTTCCCGAACTTCCCGCCGGCGGCGAACCGCTCGTAGGCTTCGGCGGCGCTCTCCATCGGGAGTTGCTCGGCCACCGGCACCTGCACCTGGCCTCCGGCCATCAGGGGCAGGGCGTGCTCCTCGACGGCCCGGGCCACTGCCGCCTTCTCCTCGGTGGTACGGTCCCGCAGCATCGACCCCCCGATGGTCGAGCGGCCGGCCATCAGGGTCAACAGATTGAGCTCCACCTTGGCCCCGGCCCCCACGCCGATCACCACCACCCGACCTCCGGGGGCCAGGTGGGGCAGCACGGCGGCCACGCCGGGAGCGCCGACCAGCTCGAGGGAGACGTCGTAGGGGCCGTGGTCGGGAACCGCCTCGGGCTCGACCACCGCGTCGGCGCCGAGCCCGGCCACGGCTTGGTGCAGATGGCGGGCCCGGACCGAAGCCACCACGTAGGCCCCGGCGCCATGGGCCAGCTGCACCGCGGCGGTCCCCACCCCGCCCGCCGCCCCCGAGATGAGCACCCGCTCGCCCGCCTGCAGTCCGGCCTGGGTGAACAGGGCGTCGTGGGCCGTGGAGAAGGCTTCGGGAAACCCGCCGGCCTCGGCCCAGGAGATGCCCTCCGGCACCGGGAGCAGGGCGCTCTCGGGCACCGCGATGAGCTCGGCCTGCGCCCCGCCGCCGGCCAGAGCCATGACCCGGTCGCCGACCGAGGTCGCCCCGGTCCCCGGGCCCAGCCCGACGACCTGACCGGCGAACTCGAGGCCCGGGATGTCGGCCGGCCAGCCCGGGGGAGCCGGGTACAGGCCCTGGCGCTGCATGAGGTCGGCACGGTTCAGCCCGGCGGCGGCCACCGACACCACCACCTCGCCGTCCCGGGGCTCGGGATCGGGATGCTCGGTCCACCGGAGGTCCCCGTCGACGATGGTCACGGCTCGCACGGGATCACCGTAGACGGCACCGCGGGCCGGACCGCGCCCCGGGCGCGCCATGGCGGTTCGAACGCCGGCCGTGACCGACCAGCCGGCCAGGGTGACGGTCCAGGAGCGCCAGATCGGCCCCCGGTAGTCTTTGACGAGGAGGTCTCTTCGTCATGGCAGCCGGGCCGGCACCCGAGGGACAGCAGCCTGCAACTGGTCCCCTGGCGGGCCCGGGCTTCGACATCTCCGGTGGCGAGGGACTGGCCCATCCGACGGCCGGCATGGTGCTCCACCGGGTGCTCGCCACCTCAGCCCGCACCTTCCTGCTCAACGACCTCGACACCGACCCCACCGGGGCACCCGAGCCGTGCGAATCGGTCGATTCGACGAGCTTCCGTACCGGTCCCCGCCCGCTGTGGGCCCAGAGCACCACCACCGCGCCCGAGCAGGCTCACCGGCGCGGGACCGAGACCGAGCGGATCCACCAGAGCCGGATCGCCATGCGCCGCATCCGCTCCAACCTGCGCACCTTCCGGCTGGTCGTCGATCCCAGCTGGGGCACCTCCCTCCGGGCCGAGCTGGCCTGGTACGGGCGCTGCCTCGGCCTTTCGCGCGACCTGCACATCATCCGGGACATCGTGGTGGGCAAGGGGCCCGGCGTCATCGATCCCTATGACATCCTCCACATCGAGTCCGTCCTCTCGTCCCGGCTGGCTGACGTGATGGCCGACATCGCCGCCATCCGGGGCGGCGCCCGGCGCTTCCAGCTCACCGAGCAGATGATGGTGCTGTGGGACGGTCCCGACTTCAAGCCCAAGGCCCGTCGCCCGGCCGAGGACGTCCTGCCCCCGATGCTCGGCCGGTCGTGGCACGACCTGCGCGGCGCGGCCCGGGCCGCCGGCAAGGACCCCAGCACGGCCAACCTGCACGCCGTGCGCATCCGGTCGAAGAACCTGCGCTACGGCTGTGAGACGGTGGCGCTCATCGACGGCGGCCCGGCACGCAAGACGGCACGGGCGGCCGAGCGGCTGCAGGTCAAGCTGGGCGACCTGATGGACGCCACCTCGTCGATCGCCTGGTTCGAGGACCTGGCCCACCAGCGGCCCGACCTAAGTGAGCCGCTCGGTCGGCTGGTCCGGGTGCAGCGGGAGGCGGCGGACCGGGCCCGCAAGGGTTGGAAGGGGGAGCTCAAGGAGATCGAGCGTCGCTGGAGGCGCTGGCACGCCTGAGCGGTTCTTCGGCTCCGTCGCGCTCCGACGGCCCCGCCAGGTCGACCCCGCCAGATGGAACCGCTAGCCGTCGGGCGCCTCGTTGACTCCCACGTGGTTCCCCGACCACAACTTCACGCTACCCACGATGCCGGCCGTGTTGTCCACGATGCTGATGTCGTCGTCGAGGTGCTGGCGGTAGACCCGCCGTGAGTTGCCGCCACCGATGTAAAGGTGGTCGAAGTACAGCATTGCCCGCAGGATGGTGATGGCCTTCTGGACGCGCTTGTTCCAGCGCTCCTCCCCGATCTCCTTGCGGGCTGCCTCCCCGAGCTGTTCGTTGTAGGTCTCGCCCTTCCGGAAGGGCTGGTGGGCGATCTCGAGATGGGGCATGAGCTGGCCGCGGTAGAAGAGCCCGGTGCCGAACCCAGTGCCGAGGGTGATCATGAATTCGAGCCCGTGGCCGCTGACCACCGCCGCGCCCTGGATATCGGCGTCGTTGGCCACCTTGGTCGGAAGGGAGAACGCCTCGGACAGGGCGGTGGCGAGGTCGAACCCCGACCACAGCCCGAGCAGGTCCGGGTCCACCGCGCTGCCCGGCCCGTGCTTGGTCGAGAAATGCGGCGCCGACAACACCCGCCCGTCACGCACCATGCCCGGGAACCCGACTGACGCCCGCTCGGCCGCTGGCAGGGGCGCCACCAGCTTGGTCAGGGTGGTCGCCAGCTTGTCGGGCGACATGGGGTAGGTGGTGGGCACCTTCACCCGGTCGGCGACCATGGCGGCGTCGGCGTCGCACACCGAAGCCTTGAGGCCGGTGCCTCCGATGTCGACCCCGAGCGTGAGGGGTCGCCGGGGCTCGGTCTTGGCCGCGGCGTCGGAGGCGGCTGCTCCCGGCGATGCGCCCGTCGCCGCCGTTCCGTCAGGCGGGTCCGCCGGGGAGCCCCGGTCCTCGTGATCGTGCATGGACCAACGCTACGCCCGGAAGCGAGACAGGGGTCGCATGGCGGAACGGTTGCTATTAGCGTCCCCTGCGTGATCGACCAAGCCTGGTCCGGGGACGCCTGCTCCTTGGTGGACGCCTTCCGAACCGGGGCGTTGAGCCCGGTCGAAGCCCTCGACGCCTCGGTTGAGGCTGTCGACAAATCGGGGCTCAACGCCTTCAGCCACCTGGACGTGGAGGCGGCACGCGACCGGGCCGCCTCGGTGGACGTCTCCCTCCCCTTCGGTGGGGTGCCCATGGGCATCAAGGAGCTCGAAACGGTCGAGGGGTGGCCCTACACCGAGGCCTCGTTGGTGTTCAAGGACCGGGTGGCCGACCACGACTCGACCCATGTGGCCCGGCTGCGCGCCGCCGGCGCCGTCCTGACCGGCCAGACCACCGCCTCCGAGTTCGGCGGGATCAACTGCACCCACACGCAAGCTGCACGGGACCACCCGCAACCCATGGAACCCCGAGCGCACCCCGGGCGGGTCGTCGGGCGGTTCGGCGGCCGCGGTGTCCGGCGGTCTCGTGCCCATCGCCAGTGGCGGTGACGGTGGTGGCTCGATCCGCATCCCGGCCGGCTTCACCGGCCTGTTCGGCCTCAAGTCGACCTTCGGGCGCATCCCGAAGGGCCCCCGTGCCCTGCAACCTCCGCTCACGGTGGTGCTCGGGTGCGTGTCGCCGGTCGGTGCGCGACACCGCCCGGTGGTTCGACGTCTGCAACGGCTTCGACCGGCGCGACACCCTCAGCCTGCCCCGGGTGGGCGGATGGGAGGAGGGGCTCGACTCCTTCGACCTGGCCGGAAAGCGGGCGGTGGTCTCGATCGACCTCGGTTCGGCCATCGTCGAGCCCCGGAATGCCGCCTTGGTGCTGGAGGCGGCCGAGGCGCTCGTCGTCGCCGCCCGCCTCACCCGGGTCGACGTGGCGGTGCAATTCCCGCCGGTCGGGCTGGAGTGGGCCATGTCCAATCTCGTCGGCCTGGCCGGAGCCCTCGGTGACCGCTACCCGGCGTGCAACGACGACCTCATGCCCGAGATCCAACTCGGGATGAACATCGCCACCCACAATTTCAACGTGCAGACGGCTGGGACCGCGGAGATGCTCCGCATCGACGTCAACGAGCACATGGCCGACCTGTTCGAGCAGGCCGACTTCATCCTGGCCGCCACCAACCCCGATGTGGCCTTCCGCGCCGAAGGGCCCATGCCGACCACCGTCGGCGATGTCGACCTGATGGCCGAGTACGGATTCAACACCGCTCTCGGCAACAACGGTGCCCTGACCATCCCGGCCAACCTGACCGGCAGCCCGGCCGTCTCCATCCCGGCCGGGACCGTCGACGGCCTCCCCGTCGGCCTGCAGGTCATCGGCCGCCACCACGAGGAGCAGCTCCTGCTCGACCTGGCCCGGATCGCCGAGCGGGAGCGGCCCTGGCCGCTGGTGGAGCCCGGCTCGCCCCGCTGAGATCTCCGAAGGAACCCGCCCGTGCGCATCGATCTCTGGGTACCGACCGCCAGCCCGTTCGCCACGCCCGAGCTGCTGGCCGTGGTGGCGGCCGAGGCGGAGCAACGAGGTGTGGGCACCATCTGGGTCGGCGAGCACGTGGTCCTGTTCGACGATTACAGCTCGGCCTACCCCTATGCCGAGGACGGGCGCATTCCCGTCCCGTCGGACACCGGGCTGCTCGAACCGTTCACCACGCTCTCGTTCCTGGCCGCTCTGACGTCCACGGTCCGGCTGGGCACGGCCATGGTGCTGCTGCCCCAACGCAACCCGGTCTATACGGCCAAAGAGGTGGCCACCCTCGACTGGCTGTCCGACGGCCGGGTCGACTTCGGGGTGGGGGTGGGTTGGCTCGAGGAGGAGTTCAAGGCGGTCAACGTGTCGTGGCCGCGTCGGGGCCGGCGCACCGACGAGTACCTCGAGGTGCTCAACACCCTCTGGTCCGACCAGACCTCGGCCTACGAGGGGGAGTTCTATTCGCTCAACCCCTGCTCGATGTGGCCGAAGCCGGTCCAACAGCCCCATCCGCCGGTCCACATCGGCGGGGAGAGCGAGGCGGCCCTGGCCCGGGTGGCCCGGGCCGGTCAGGGATGGCACTCCTTCAACCGCCCACCGGAGGAGCTGGCCGAGCCCCTGGCCACCCTGGAACGCCTCCTCGCCGACCAGGGACGCTCCCGCCGGGAGCTGACCATCACCGTGTGCCCCTACATGCGGCCGCTCGACGCCGACATCGCCGGACGGTACGCCGACGCCGGGGTGGACGCGGTGGCGGCCATGCTGCTGCCCTTCGGCGTCGACGACGTCCGCCGGGCCCTCGACGACCTGCAGCCCGTCTTCGACCGCGCCGCCCGCACCTGAGCTCGTGCCGGGTCTGCTGACGGCGCTCGCTGATGGCGTGGCTGAGGGCGCGGTCCCGGCGGCCGGCTGCTGACGGCGCCGCTCGGGCGGGGAGTGTCTCAGCCGCGCATCGACACCGGCAAGGACTCGAGACCGCGCAGGACCACGGTGGTCTTGTAGGTCACGTCGTCGACGGTCATCGCCAGCGCCGGCGCCCGCCGCACCAGTGCGTTGAGCGCCACCTGGCTCTCCATACGGGCCAGCGGCGCCCCCAGGCAGTGGTGGATGCCGAACCCGAAGCCGAGATGGGGATTGGGATTGCGGCCGATGTCGAAGGCCTCGGGGTCCTCGAACTGCGCCGGGTCGTGGTTGCCCGAGCCGATGAGCAACATGGCGAAGTCCCCCGCCTGGAACTCGACCCCGCCGAACTCGCAGTCCTCGAGGAGGGCCCGCCCGGTCAGCTGCACCGGCGACACGTAACGCAACATCTCCTCGATGGCGGTGCGGTTGACGTCGGGGTCGGTGCGGAACCGCTCCAACTGGTCCGGGTGGCGCAGCAGGGCGAGGATGCCGCCCGAGATGAGGTTGACCGTCGTCTCGTGTCCGGCCACCAGCAACAGGATGCATGTGGACAGGAGCTCGCCCTCGCTCAGCACCGTGGCGCCGTCCTCGGCTTCGACCAGCCGGCTCAACAGGTCCTCCCCTGGCGCGCTGCCGCCGCTCGGCCAGCAACTCGAAGAAGTACTGCGAGAATTCGGAGGATCGCCTCGCCGCGGGCCTCGATGACCTCGGGGCTGAGGAGGAAGTCGGGATCGAGACCCCGGGCCAAGGCGTCCGACCAGGTCTTGAAGCGGTCGTGATCCTCGTGCGGCACACCGAGCAGGTCGCAGATCAGCCGCACCGGCAACGGGTAGGCGAAGGCCTCGACCAGGTCGACCTCCCCGGCGTCGAACGCCGCGTCGATCAGCTCGTCCACCACCAGCTGGGTCCGGGACCGCAATGACTCGACGACCTTCGGGGTGAAGGCTTTGGACACCAACCCGCGCAACCTGGTGTGGTCCGGTGGGTCGCGGAACAGGAAGGGCCGCATCTCGAGCATGGCCCGGGCCACCTCGTCGTCCTCGGCGATGGGCGTACGGAATCCCTCGGGCATCCGCTCGACGGCGACGTTGAGGCTGTCCGAGCTCGACCGCCGGTCGCGCAGCACGGCCAGGCAATCGGCGTGCCGCGCCACCACCCAGAAGCCGAGCTCGTTGCGGTGGATCGGCGCCCGCTGGCGGAGCTCGGCGTAGAGCGGAAAGGGGTCGCTCGCCCAGTGGGGGTCGAACGGGTCGAAGACCGGCCGGGCCGAAGCCGGGTCGGTCGTAGCGGAGGTCACCGTGTCGATCGTACCGACCACCCGACCGGGGGTCGATCGGGGTCGGCACCAGCCGCTCTACGCGTCGGTGGGGCTGGGGCGTCGCCAGCGTGGCCGGCGCGGCGCCCGACCGACCCCGGCGGCGGCCCGGAGCCCGGGGTCGGCGTACCAGGGCCGGAGCGTGAGCCGGGCCGGGGGAAGGTCGCCGTAGACCAGGATCCCCTGTCCCGGCGGCGTGCGCCGCAGGGCGTCGGGCGGGGCCAGCCGCCGCACCGAGTGCGAGCGAGTGGTGCTCGGTCCGCCCCGGCCGCCGGTGGTGGTGGTCGGGATCATCACCTCCTCCTCGCCGATGAGCCGGCTGGCGTAGTCCAGCGTGTCGGGGTCGGAGATGCCCGAGAGGAAGAGCTTGGCCCGGTGGTTGTTCACGAGGGTGCTGGCCCGGGGCCCGTACCGGGCGCGGATCTGGGCCAGATCGTGCCAGACGGTCACCAGTTGCACGCCGTGGCCGGCGGCGGTGGCCGCCAACGTGTCGAGGTCGGTGAGGGGCGCGATGTTGGCCGCCTCGTCGAGGACGAGGAGGAGCGGCGGGTCGAGGGCGCGTCGCGTCATGGTGACCCGGTCGTAGACGTGCTCCACGATCTGGCGCAGGAGGGAGACGAACAGCGGCGTGAGCCGGCGCTGGTCATGGGCGGGGGCACAGAGGTAGAGGGTGTTGGGCCCGGACAGGAGGTGGGCGGGATCCACAGCGGCCGGGGTGGCGGCGTCGATGACGGCACGGCCGGGGCGAGCGCGTTCGGCTCCGGCGAACGGCTCGAGGACGGTCTCGACCGTGGTGTAGATCGAGCTGCGCTGCCGCTCTTCCTTGCCGAAGGTGGACCGGGCCAGGTGCACCGCTTCCGGAACCCCGGCCGTCAGGAGCAGGTCGAGGACCTCGGTCTCCTCCTCGGTTCCCACCCAGCGAACGACATCGTCCATCCCGAGGCGGCCGGCGGCGGCGGCGAACAGCAGGGGGGCCAACATCCGGGCGGCCGTGGTGTACCAGAAGTCGCCGTCGCTCATCGGGCCGGCGCCGGTCTTGACCACCTCGGTCATGGCGGCCGCCGCCCGGCGGGCCCCGGGCCAAGTCCGGGCCGAGGGCAGCGGGGACCAGGAGACCGAGCCCAGGCCGGTGGAGCCGGTCGGGTCGAAGCAGAGGGCCTCACCCAGCGAGCGACGGCGGCCGACGGTGTGCTGGAGCAGGTCGGCCTTCACGCTGGCCGCCACCACCGGCCCCTCCCACCCCAACACGGCGGGAACGGCGAACCCTGACGTCTTGTGCGACTGGGTGGGCCCGAAGACGATCACCGACTGGGCCGGCTCGGCCGCCAGCAGGTGCCGCCCGGACCGACCGAGGACCAAGCGCCCGGCGCCGGGCTGCCCACTACGGTGACGCCCCGGCGCCGACAGCCGTCCGAGGTCGCTGGGACGGGCCCATCGGGCCGGTTCCGACCGGCCTCGTGCCGGCCGCCCGGGACCTCGCCACCGTTGACCGGACGGCCCACGGCTGGACAGGACGGCCCCCGCCACCGCGCACAACCCGATGGCGCCGCCCATCCCGGCCACCGAGCTCACCGGCCGGGTTCGGGCATCTGGTGGTCCACCATGGCCTGGTCGGTCTCGGTCAACCAGTGCTCCGCCGTGGCCAGTTGGTGGTCGACCAGGAACGACCGGCGACCCACTTTCCACAGCGCCATGCCGCGGCGCAGTTGGCTCACCAGCTCGGCCTCGGTGTCGGTGAGGCCCAGCAGATCCTCGGTGCGGCCGACCTCGCCCGGGGACTGGGCGTAGACCACCCTGGTCTCGGAGTCGGACAGCAGGCCCTCGGCCAGGTTGACCTGTACCGAGCCCTCGCTCCCCACAGCGCGGAGATCGGACAGGCGGTGCAGGACGGCCATGTTGGCCACCCCGTGGGCCCGCGACATCTTCCACGACGTCTGGAGCCACCGGGCCACGCCGAGGTTGGACAGGATGGCCCACGCCTCATCGACCACCACCATGATCCGGTCCCGGTGGACCGAGCTGACCGCGCTCTGCAGCCAGGCGGCGGCGCAGGTCATGAGCACGCCGAGCGCGGGCGAGTGGTAGACGGCCGAGAGGTCGAGGACCACCAGGGGCCCGTCCAGCGTCAACCCCGGCGTGGTCGGACCGTCGAACATCCCGCTCAAGTCACCGTGGACCAGCCGGCGCAGCTCCAAGGCGGCGTCCCGACCGTCCTCCAGCAGCAAGGCGGGTGTGGTGCGCAGGGCGGCCGAGGCGTCGTCGTGCGGGTCGAGCAGGGCGTCGACCACCTGGGGGAGGGTCGGGGCCGGCATCCCGGCCCGGCCGGCACGCTCCGAGGCGTCGATGAGGGCGGCGTCGATGGCCGCCCTCTCGCGAGGCTGCAGGTCGCTGTCCCAGGCACGCCACGGCCAGCGACGAGGTGAGGGCCACCCGGCGCCGAACGGTGTCGTCGACGCCCGGACCCGCCGCCTCGACGGTCTGATCGCCGGTGTCGAGCGGGTTGAGGCGGACCGATCCGCCGGGCCGCAGGGCCACCGGCGCCACGCCGAAGGCCTCGGCCAACGGCCCGTACTCGCCCTTCGGATCGACGACCCAGGCCCGGCGCCCGAAGACGGACTGTCGCCACAGGTAGGACTTCACGAAGGAGCTCTTGCCCCGGCCGATCTGGCCGATGACCACCATGTTGGGGTTGGTGATCAGCCCCCGGCGATAGAGGGCGAACGGGTCGTACACGAACGAGCCTCCGAGAACGTCACGTCCGACGAGCACCCCTTCGTGGCCCAGCCCGGCTTCGGCCACCAGCGGATAGGCCGCACACAGGTGTCGGGTGGTGGTCACGTGGGCCGGCACCCGGGGACCCGACGCCCTCACGACAATCCACGCCCCAGGGGCAACGAGCAGGTGAAGGCGGCGTCCTGCTCGCCGTAGAGGAGCCGCAGCTCGATCCTCGCCTGCCCGGCCGCCTGTTCGACGGCCGCCCGGGCGTCGGTCAGCTCGGCCACAGAGTCGGCCGTCACCGTCACGTACCCCGAGAACCGGTACTGGGCGTGCCCGTCGGCCAGCTCGGTGTCGCGGTCCTCGACACTCTGCTTCTCACGGAGGTGACGGGCGGTGACCAGGAACCCGCCCCGGCGGCGCAGCTCGCCGTCGGCCAGGTCCGCCGTCCGTGATTGGGCCACCTGCCGGGCGGCCCGGCTGGGGCTCACCGGCTCCATGGTCACCGCGATGGTGCGGCGAACAGGGGAGAAGAACAGCGGTCCGAGGAAGTCGGGCGTCACGTCCACCCGCGGCCATTCGGCGATCCAGTACGTGGCGTGCCAGGTGCCGTCGGTGCGAACCGCGTCCCAGCTGGGTTCGACGGCCATGGGCCAGGGCCAGTGGGGGACCGGCCGGTCCTCGCCGGCGCCGGGACCGGGGAGGCCCGGCACGGGGCCGGGGCAGGTGGGGCCGGGGCCACCGGGGCCGGTGGTGGGTGCCACGCGGGCTCCGATGAGGCGGGCCATCGCGGCCGGGCCGACTACACCCTCGACTCCGACGTCGGCGCCTTCGAGGGCCCGGCGGAACGAGACCACGTCACGGGCCAGCACCGCTCCGGTCCCCACCGTCCCGCCCCCCGCGGCCCGGATCGAACGCGACGACCGAGACCGGTGGAGGGACAGGGCCACCAACATCCGGTGTCGGCGCGTCGAGGGTGCCGTCTCGGCGATGAGCGACCGGTAGGAGCGGCCGGCCGGGGAGTCGGCTCCGAGCATCGCCCTGGCGTCCCGGTAGTGGCGCACCGCGCTCCCGTCGTCGGGGACGCACGACTCGACCCACTGCACCCGGTGGACCTCGGATCCCTCCCGGGCCAGGGTCGACAGCACCCGGGCCCAGGCCGCCACTCGCGAGTCCTGATCGGCCGGACCGAGCAGAGCGAAGCTGTGGCCGCACACCGCCAGCACGGCGGTGGCCGTACGAGCCGGTGCGTCGAGCACCACCGCCATCTCCGGTCCCGACCGGCCGGGCCCGATCGGGACCCCGGCCAGGGTGAGCCCACTGAACACCCCCCGCCTTCCCCGAGCCGGCGACGCCACCGACCCGTCGTGGACGACCGCCACTGGTCCGCCGCCCGGGGCCGGGCCGACCGTGGCCCGGTGTCCCCGCTTCGGCCCCGGGGCCAGCTGACGACGATCACCCACGACGCTCCCCCACACCCAACGGACGGCCAGGGGCAGCCATTGCTCGCCCGTGCGCCCTCGAATGGGCCAGAAGGCGACGGCCAGACCCAGCCCCACCGCCGCCAGGGCGAGGGCGATCCCACCGACGGAGGGGCGGGACCGGACGGCCAGCACCGCCACCACCAGGCTCAGCGCCACCACCGCGATCTGCCCGCCGCGCCACCCGGCGATCACGCCGCGTTTCTCGAGGGGCGGGAAGCGGTAGCGCGGCCGCTCCACCCGACCCGGTGGGGAGGGCTCAGCCATCGCCGCCCGGACCCGACGATGGACCGGGCGGCCCGCCCCGGCCGGCGATGAGCCGGGGACCGAGATCGTCCTGGCCCAACCAGACGGGACCGCGGGCCCCGCTGGCGCGCGGCAACTGGACCGGGGCAGGAACGGCGCCGGAGCCCGGACCCCCCGGTCGAGGCCCGGCACCGCCCGGACCGGTAGCACCGGAGCCGATCGTTGCGGCCACCAGTGTCTCGGCCCCAGGTGCAGGAACGAGCATCGGCTCCGCTCCTGGTGTGCCGCTCGTCCCGCCGCCCTCGGTCGCCTCGGGCCCGCCGTCCAGACCTTCGAGGTAGTAGCGCGCCAGGGCGGTGGCCCGAGGGTTCACCTCCCAGCTGGGAATGGAGTGTCCCGGTGGGTCGGCCGTCCCCACCCCGGTGGCCTCGGCCGAGGACGGCCCGGGGTCCGGGGTGTCCTCGAACCGGCCGGAGCGGGACGAGGCCGTTCGGCCGGCCGGACCTGACAGCCCGGCTCCGGCCACCCGGCCGGCGATACCGGAGACATTTCCCACTGCGCCCGCCCCGGCGCCGACGGCACTGTCGGCCACTGCAGCCCGCATGGCCACCTGGGCGAGCCCCCGCACCGGTGTGGCCACCGCCTGGTGGGCCCGGTTACCCACCCCCTCGAGGTGACCGACCGCACCGGCTTCGACGAAGGGCAGCAGGCGGAACAGGGCCCAGGGTGACATCGCGGCCAGCAGGAGCAATGCCGCCCCGCCGAGCACGGCGCCGAATCCGCCACCGCCCACCGAGGCTCCCGGGCCTGCACTGGAACCGGCCGGCGCCGAGCCGCTACCCCCGGCCGGCGCCGAGCCGCTCCCCCCGGCCAGCGCCCCGGCCGCCAGGCTGAGCACCGCCACGATGACGAACTTCCCGAGGACCAGGGCGACGAGGGTGTCGACCAGGCGCCGGCACCAGTGGGCGATGGCCGGCCAGGCCAGGCTGGCCAGGGCCAGTGGGAGGAAGAGTACGGCGACGTACACGGCGGCCGCCCGCACCAGCAGCTCGATCCACACCATCACCGCGCCGAACACCACGGCCAGAGCCCCGAGGAACAGGATGAAGGCCGGAGCTCCGGAGCCAGTGGCCTGCGCCCCGGACAGCGCCGAGCTGACCGTGGCCATGAACTGCCCGGCGTCGAGCCCGGCGCCCTGCGACACCGCCGAGCTCATGGCGTCGGTCACCGCCAGACCAAGTTGCACCAACTTGACCGCCACCGCCGTCAACAGGATGGCCAGGGGCACGTGCACCAGGACCGAACGCGTCAGCATCGAGGCGTTCTGGCGGTAGATGGCCTGCATGATGCCGAGCAACAGCAACGGCGCGATGACCATGGCGGCCAACGCCGCCATCGTTTCGTAGTGGGCGGTGAACCACGAGGCGCCGAGGTCGACCGTGGTGGTGGCACCGATGACCGCACCGATCTGGTCCAGCAGCCAGGTCGCCCCGGCGGCCACCCAGCTGCCGAGGCCGTTGAGCACGCTGTCGACCCCCGCCCCGGCGAGCTGGGAGACAGCCGGACCGGCCAGGCCGCCCACTCCTGAGGCCACCTGGCAGACGGGCCCCAACGCCGCCCCGCCGAGGGCGGCCGCTGCCGACGGGCAGCCGCCTGCCGGGATGGCAGGCACCGCCGCCAGCCCGCTCACGGGGAGTGCACGCCCGTGCCGGCGTTGAAGAAGAAGTTGACGATGCCCGGTCCGGCTCCGATGAGCAGGGCGGCCAACCCCGAGATGAGCACGGCCCGGCGACCGACGAACGACTGCTGGTAATTCTGGCCGTGGGACCCGAGCGCCCAGGCCGCGGCGCCGACGACCAGTCCCACCAGTGCCAGCGCCAACGCCCACCCGTCCAGGCCGTTCATGAGCTTCTGGAGCACATCGCCCCCGGGCAGGTCACCGGCGTTGGGCGTCATGGTGACCACGTCGGCGAGCAGCCGGCCTCCGGCCGTCCCGACGGTGGGCAGGCGGCCACCGGGAGGCCACGCGGGGGTGAGCCGGAGCCCACCGGCAGAGAGCGGGACCCCGGTGGCGGTGGCGGTGGCGGTGGTGGTGGTGGTGAGGACTGGAACCATGACCCGTCAGCGTACGAACGGTCGTGGGCTATTTCAATAGTTTTCTTGTCTTTTTATGTTGTTTGGCACGCATCGCAACCGTCACCGACACGCCCGGGCTGGCCTGTCATGCTTGGGCAGTGAAGTCGTACGTGATCGGGTACATCGTGCTCGGCGTGGTCGCCGTGCTCGCCGTCCTCATCGCATTGCGGCAGGGGCGCCGGGCCGGTCGGCGAGCGCTGCAGCAGCGGCTCACCGCCCTGTCCAACCGGCTGGGCGTGGAGCCGCCCGACGAGGGGACCGTCGACTCGGTGCTCATGCACCTCGAGCGGGTGACCGGGGAGGCGGCCGAGGCGGTGACCGAGGCCAGCTCGGACGCCATCCGGCTGCGACGGGCCCTCGACACCCTCCCCCAGGGGGTGATCGTCTGCGACGAGGACGGGGAGGTGGCCTTCCGCAATGCCCGGGCCCTCGGCCTCATGAACAACCGCCACGGCGACGCCCTCGCCGCCCAGGCGGTGACCGAGCTCCTGGAGAACGCCTGGCAGGACGGCTCGGCCGAACGCACCCTCGACCTCTACGGCCCGCCCCGCCAGACCCTCACCGTGCGGACCCGGCTCATCGACGACGGCCGGCGACCGCTCGGGGTGATCGCCATCATCGAGGACGTGTCCGAACGGCGCCGTCTCGAGGAGATCAGGCGGGACTTCGTGGCCAACGTGAGCCACGAGCTCAAGACCCCGATGGGAGCCCTCGGGCTGCTGGCCGAGACCCTGACCGTCGAGCCCGACCCCGAGGTGGCCCAGCGCCTGGCTTCCCGGATCCACGCCGAGGCCTTCCGGGTGAGCCGGATCATCGACGACTTGTTGGACCTCAGCCGCATCGAGTCGGAGGAGGATCCGCCCCGGGAGCCCATCTATGTCAACCTGGTCATGGCCGAAGCCATCGAACGGGTCCGTTCGGCAGCCGAGCATCGGCGGATTACCATCGAACTCCATGAGCCTGAACCGCCGGTCCATGTCATCGGCGACCGGCGGCAGCTGGTTTCGGCCATTCACAGCCTCCTGGAGAACGCCGTCACCTTCTCCTACGAGGACGCGGTGGTCAGCCTGTCCGGAAACCAGTCGAACGGCGAGATCAAACTGACCGTGGCCGACACCGGCGTAGGCATCCCCACCCGCGACCTCGAACGCATCTTCGAGCGCTTCTATCGCGTCGACCACGGGCGCAGCCGTGACAGCGGCGGAACCGGGCTCGGGCTCTCGATCGTGAGGCACGTGGCCAGCAACCACCAAGGCCGGGTCGAGGTCGACTCCCGCGAGGGGAGGGCTCGACCTTCACCCTGATCCTCCCGAGCCCTCCGGAGTACTCGGCATGAGCGTGCAGCCGGCCACCGACGACGAATCGCAGACCAAGGTCCTCCTGGCCGAGGACGACGAGTCCTTCATCGACGCGCTGGTCATCGGCCTCACCCGGGAGGGGTTCACAGTCACCGTCGCCCGCGACGGCAACGAGGCTCTCCGCCTGTTCACCTCGCTCGAGCCCGACCTCGTCCTCCTCGACCTCATGCTGCCGCGGCTGTCGGGCATCGATGTGTGCCGGTCGATACGGACCCGGTCGTCGGTGCCGATCATCATGGTGACGGCCAAGGGCACCGAGATCGACACCGTGGTCGGCCTCGAGGTCGGGGCCGACGACTACGTGACCAAGCCATACCGCCTTCGCGAGCTGGTGGCCCGGATGCGGGCCGTGCTGCGACGCACCCCACCGGGCGAAGAGTCGCGGGACGACGGGCGCGACGCCAACGGGACCGGCTCCGAGTCCCGACGGTGGCCCGGGGACATCGGTCCTCGAAGCCGGTGGCGTGCAGATCGACCCCGACCGCCATCTCGTCTTCATCCGCGGCGAGGACGTCCATCTGCGCCGGAAGGAGTTCGAGTTGCTCTCCCTGTTGATGGAGAACGCCGGAAGGGTGCTCACCCGCGACGTCCTCATCGACCGCATATGGGGATCCGACTACTTCGGCGACACCAAGACCCTCGACGTGCACATCAAGCGGCTGCGCACCCATATCGAGGAAGACCCATCCTCACCCAAGCTGATCACCACCATCCGCGGAGTCGGCTACCGCTTCGACGCGCCGCTCGACTGACGGCTCGACCGACCGCCGGCTCGACCGACCGCCGGCTCGAGCTTTCTCGACGCCACTGGCGCCGCCGACCGAGCACCTCGTCCCCTCCATGTGGAACCCCGTCAACCGGGGGCCGGGATGACGGTCTCACCCCGCAGGTAAGGGGCGAGCACGTCGGGGAGCACGTACCGACCCGTCGGGGCGGCGACCCGTCTCGACCAGTGCGGCCCAGACGCGCGGCCAGGCCAGTGCCGACCCGTTGAGGGTGTGCACGAGGGTGGGCACCCCTCCCGACGGCCGGTACCGGATGTTCGCCCGGCGGGCCTGGTAGTCGGTGCACCAGCTGACCGAGGAGACCTCGAGCCACTGGTCGGCGCCCGGGGCGTAGACCTCGAGGTCGAAAGTGCGGGCCGACGATATGCCGAGGTCTCCGGTGCAGAGGTCGAGCACCCGGTACTGGAGCCCGAGCATCCTGGAGCAACGACTCGGCCCGCCCGACCATGTCGTCGTGCAGGGCGGGAGCCTGCTCGGGGGTGGCGTAGGCGAACAGCTCCACCTTGTCGAACTCGTGCACCCGCAGCAAGCCCCGGGTGTCGCGACCGGCGGCGCCCGCCTCTCGTCGGAAGCAGGCGGTCACCGCCGTCAGGCGCAGCGGGAGATCGGCCTCATCGAGGATGTCGCCCCGCCACATCGAGGTCAGCGGCACTTCGGCCGTCGGGATGGCCCACAGGTCATCGCGCTCGATGTGGTATGCGTCCTCTCCGAACTTGGGCAGGTGCCCGGTCGACACCATGGTGTCGGTCAGGACCAGCGTGGGCGGGCGCACCTCTTCGAAGGCATCGGCGTGCCGGTCGAGCGCCAACGAGGTGAGGGCACGGAGCAGCCGGGCACCCGCGCCGCGGAACAGTGGGAACATCGAGCCGGCCAGCTTGGCCCCGCGTTCCATGTCCAGGAGGCCGAGCTCGGCCCCGACCTCCCAGTGAGGCTTCCGTTGGGCATCGGCGTACACCGGCGGGCGCTCGGGCCAGGTGCGGGCCACCACATTGTCCTCGGGACCGGCGCCGTCGGGGGCGTCGGGCGACGGCAGATTGGGCAGGAGGAGGAGGGAGCGGCGCACCTTGTCCTGGGCGGACTCGGCCGCGGCGTTGAGCGACCGCTCCTCGTCACCGAGAGCCCGGCTGCGGGCGGCCAGCGTCTCGGCGGCGGCGGCCTCCCCCGACTTGCGGGCCGCGCCGACCTGCTTCGAGAGCGCCTTCACCTGTGACCGGAGCTCGTCGCGACGACCGACGGCCGATCGGGCGGCTTCGTCCAACTCGAGGAGCCGGTCGACCTCACCGGCATCCACGCCGCGCCGCTCGAGCGCCGCCTTCACCGACGCGCTCGTCTTCCCGTGCCTGGCGGATGTCGATCATGACGGGCACAACGGTAGCGTGACCTCCCGTGAACGAGGCCCTTACGTCGGCTGGACCACCGGCCGTCGTCTGCGACGGCGCGGTGGTCCGGTACGGCCGGAGTCTCGCCGTCGACCGCCTCTCGTTCACCGCCCACCACGGCCAGGTGCTCGCCCTCCTCGGTCCCAACGGTGCGGGCAAGACCAGCACGGTCGAAGCCCTCGAGGGCTACCGCCGGCTCGACGGCGGCACGGTGAGGGTCCTCGGCCTCGACCCGCGCCGCGACCGTGCCGCCTTGGTGTCCCATCTCGGGGTCATGCTGCAGCGGGGAGGCATCTATCCCTCGCTCAACGCCCGCCAGGTGGTCAGGCTCTTCGCCCGCTACTACGACCGGGCCGACGATCCCGATCAGCTGATCGCGTCGGTGGGCCTCGCCGACGTCAGCCGGACGCCGTGGCGACGGCTGTCCGGCGGCGAACAACAACGGCTCTCGCTGGCCCTGGCCCTGGTGGGCCGGCCCGGGGTGCTCTTCCTCGACGAGCCCACCGCCGGTGTGGACCCCGAGGGCCGCCTCAAAGTGCGCGACATCATCGCCGGCCAGCGGGAGCTCGGTCGCTGCGTGGTCCTCACCACCCATGAGCTGGCCGAGGCGGAGCGGCTGGCCGACCACGTGGTGATCATCGACCGCGGCCGGGCCCTGGCCGAGGGGTCGCCGGCCGCCCTCGCCGCCCGCACGTCCGACGGCTCGGTCCGCTTCTCGACCGAGCCGTCCATCGACACCGCCCGGCTGGCCGCGGCCATCGGGCCGGGCACGACCGTCGTCGAGGAGGCCCACGGCTCCTACCGGGTGCGTGTGGCGGACGGCACCCCGGTACCGGGGGTGGTCGCCCGGCTGACCGCCTGGCTGGCCCAGCGCGACCTGGCCGTCGGGGACCTGCGCACCGGCCAATCCCTGGAGGAGGCCTACTTGGCCATCACCGGTGGCGACCACCGATGAGACCGCTCACCGCCCAGTTGCGGGCCGAGATCACCATGCTGGCGACCAACGGCGAGACCGTCTTTCTCACCCTCGGCATCCCCGTCCTCTTCCTCCTGTTCTTCTCCGGGGTGCACGTGCTGCCCACCGGCACCCCCCATCCGGTCGACTTCCTGGTGCCGGGCATTCTGGCGCTGGCCGTGATGTCGACGGCCATGACCGCGCTCGGCATCGGCACCGGCTTCGAACGCGGCTATGGCGTGCTGAAGCGGCTGGGCACCACGCCGCTCGGCCGTCCGCGCCTGCTCGCCGCCAAGATCACCGCCATCGTGGGGGTCGAGCTGGTACAGGCCGGGGTACTGGTGGCCGTGGGCTACGGCGTGGGTTGGAACCCGGGCGGCCCCGGGGGCGGGGTCCTGGTCGGGGCGGCGGTGGCCGCCATGGTGCTCGGGACCGTCGCCTTCGGCGGGATCGGCCTCTTGCTGGCCGGCCGGCTCAAGCCCCTGGTCAACTTGGCGGTGGTCAACGCCCTGTTCGTGGTGTTGCTCCTCCTCGGGGGCATGTTGATCCCCCTCGGCAAGCTGCCCGGTTGGTTGGCCGGCGTGGCCAAGGTGCTGCCCGCCTCGGCGCTGGCCGACGCCCTGCACGCCACGCTGGGCCAGGGCGGCCCGGTGTCGACCCGCGACTGGGTGGTGCTGGTGGTGTGGGCGGTGGCCGCACCGATGGCCGCCGGTCTGACCTTTCGCTGGGAGTGAACCACGGCTCTCCGCCCGGGCGGGTCAGGAGGTCAGCCGGTGGAGCCAACGTGCGAGTTGGGCCTGGTCGACCGGGCCGATGACGTGGTCCACCACCTGGCCCGCCGAGTCGATGAAGAAGGTGCTCGGCTCCCCGTTGAGGCCGTAGAGGGTGGCGGCGACCCGCAGTGAAGCGTCGACACCGACGGGGTAGGTGATCCCCGACTGTTCGACGAAGGGGATGGCGTTGCTGGCCGAGTCAGCCACGTCGACGCCGATGAACTGCACGGGGGCGTGCCGGGCCCGCTCGGCCACCGCCGTGCGGGCCAGCAGCGGGGTCTCCTGCCGGCAGGGCGCGCACCACGAGGCAAAGAAGTTGAGCACCACCGGACGGCGGCGGGCCGGGCCGAGGGCGTCGAGGTCCACCGGCGGCCCACCGGTGAGCGACGGCACCGAGAACCCCGGGGCGCGGTCACCGACGGCCACCACCGGACCGGACCCGGGCCCGCGGCCCGAGGTGGTGCCGAGACCGACGAACAGGAAGACGGCCAGGCCGGCGGCGATGACCGTGCCGATCAGCAGGGCCCGCAACCGCCGCGGTGCCGGTCGGCTCTCCGGTGGCGCCCCCGGTTCGGTCGGTTCCGGCGGGTCGGCGTCCCTCCCGGAACCGGATGGCGGTGGCATCGGCTCGCCGGTCACGGGCCGGGTCGGTTCGGCGAGTGACGCAGGTTCAACGGGTGACGAAGACGGCCACCGCCATGAGCACGAACAGCAGAGTCAGGTAGGTGATCGAGTAGCTGGAACAGCTGCATGGCCACCTTCGGGGTGGCCCGGCGGAAGAGCGACGGCCAGGGCACAGGAACACCAGCTCCGAGCACAGCGGCGACGGTCAGGTAGAAGACGCCCCCATGTGGCCCACCGCGGCGAAGAGGAGGGTCACGGCCACGAGCAGCACGGTGTAGGCCACGATCTGCGGTGGCGGTGCGCCTGATGGTGGCCACCGACCGGGAGCATGGGGACCCGGGCGGTGCGCGTAGTCGTCGCGGTACTTGACGGCCAGAGCCCAGAAGTGCGGCGGGGTCCAGATGAAGATGACGGCGAAGAGCACGAGCGGGGCCCACCCGAGGCGGTCGGTGACCGCCGCCCAACCGACTAGGACGGGGACCGCCCCGGCGGCGCCGCCGATCACGATGTTCTGGGTCGAGGTGCGCTTCAGCCACAGCGTGTAGACGAAGACGTAGAAGACGGTGGCCGAGACGGCGAGGACGGCCGAGAGCAGGTTCACGAACGCCCAGAGCTCGGCGAAGGCGGCCACCTCGAGGATGACGGCGAACACGAGCGCCGCCGCGGGAGTGACGCTCGCCGGTGACCAGGGGACGGTTCCGGGTGCGGTGCATGAGCTTGTCGATGTCGCGGTCGATGTACCATGTTGATGGCGTTGGCGCCACCGGCGGCCAGCGTCCCACCGACCAGGGTGGCGACCATGAGCCCGAGCGAGGGCAGGCCGCGCTGGGCCACGATCATGGTGGGAAGGGTGGTGACCAGTAGCAGCTCGATGATTCGCGGCTTGGTGAGCGCCACGTAGCTGCGGATCACCCGGCCGCCCGGATGCGCGGAAGGCCGCGGGAGACAGCGAGGCATCGGACGGAGCCTACGGCGGGCGGGCCATCGGCCGGCAGTGCGGGCCGGATCTGCTCGCGGCTCGCTGCTCGCCCGTCCGACGGCTCGGCCGGATGCCCAGGGTCCCACTGTCGGGGCTCGGCGGCGGCCGGTACGATTGTCAACCGGTGCATCCCCTCCGTTCGGACCCCGCCCCTTCCTCAACGCTCTGCCAGTTCACCCTGGCCATGGTGGTGCTCAACATCGTCACCGGGGCGGCCGTGCGCCTGTCCGATTCCGGCCTCGGCTGCCCCGACTGGCCCACCTGCTCGCAGCACCGGCTCACGCCGGCGCTGTCCTCCACCCCGCTATGGAGTTCGGGAACCGCGTGGTGGTCGTCGTGCTGTGCGTCGCCGCCGCCGTGACGCTGGTGGCCGCTCGTTGCGCTCCGCCGCGCCGGCCCGGACCGACCTGGGTGGCTGTCGGGCGGGCTGGTCCTCGGTGGGTTCTCGGCGAAGCCGTGCTCGGGGCCGTCGTCGTCTACACCAAGCTCAACGCGTACGTGGTCATGACCCACTTCATGGTGGGCATCGGCCTGCTGACCGTGGCGGTTCGTCCTCGCCCTGCGGGGCCGGCCGATGCGGCCCGGACCGTGGACGGGTGACGGTGGGCGCGCGTCCCGGCTGTCAAGGGCTCACCCGAGCGCCGGTCGGTGGCCATGACCGCTGCTGGGTGCTGGCGGCCGGCGACCGCCACCACCGGGGCCGGCCCCCACGCCGGGGGGAAGGGAGCCAAGCGCATCCCGATCGCGCCTGGAGGACATGACCCGCATCCACCCGAGATCGTGCTGTGCCTCGTCGGTCCTGACCCTGGCGATCCTGTACCTCCTCGACGCAGCGACGCGCCCGACGTCGGTCCAGAACGCGGGCCCGGGTCCTGCTGGCGGTGATGGTGGGCCAGGGGATGATCGGCTACACGCAGTACTTCACCCATCTGCCCGCGGTCCTGGTCGGGGTCCACGTGCTTCGGGGCGTCGCTGGTGTGGACGGCGATGCTGTGGTTCTACGACGGGCTGTCCGACCACCGACCGGAAGTGTCCGGACCCGTGGCCGCCGGTCCTGCCGTCCCGGCGACGGCCGAGCGCGTTCGAGCCGGGACCGAGGACGGAGGGGCGGCGCCGGCCGCCGGTGAGCGACGGGTGCGGCCGTCCCGGCTGACGCCACCGGCGTTGCGGGAGCCCGGTGTGACCCGCACCAGCGGTCCGGCGTCCGGATGACGGGCTCGCCGGCACCGAGGTCCGGCCCGGTCGAGGTCGAGCTGCCGGACGGCGCCGAGGACGCCAGCTCACCGACCGGCCCTGGCTGGTCATCGTGTGGAACGACCCCATCAACCTGATGTCGTACGTCACCTACGTCTTCCAGAAGCTCTTCGGCTACAGCCGAAGGAGAAGGCCACCAAGCTCATGCTCGACGTGCACCACAAGGGACGGGCCGTGGTGACCTCGGGGCCCCGGGAGCGGGCCGAGCTCGACGTCTTCCGGCTGCACGAGCACGGGCTGTGGGCCACCATGGAACAGTCGTCGTGAGCGCACCCATCCGGCGGCAGCGTGACGGCCGGTACGCCGTCAAGCTGGATCCCAGCGTCCGCGCCGTGCTGGTCACGATGTCCGAGCAGCTCTCCCCGCTGCTCGGGTCGGATGATCCCATGACCAAGCGCCTCTTCCCGCCGGCCTACCCGACCACGGGCTTCGAGGACGTCGAGCGCGACTACCGGGCGCTGGTGGACAGACGCGCTGATCAGCCACCACCGCGAGGCGTTCGCCGTCCTGGCCGAAACGTCCAACGCCGACAGCCTGAGCGAGTCGGAGCTCCACTCGTGGCTGTCGGCCATCGAGTCGCTCCGTCTGGTTCTCGGGACCCGCCTCGATGTGACCCAGGACATGGAGCCGCCCGATGCCGAGGACCCGACCGCACCCGAGTACGCGCTCTACGAGCTTCTCGGCCAGCTCCAGTACCTGATGATCGAGGTGCTCGCCGCCGGGCTTCCCGACGAGGGTTCCCCCGAAGGGGAGCTGTGATCATGCCTTGCCCCGGAGGCGCCCGGTCACCATGCGTTACCCGGAGGAGCGCAGTGACGCCTCTGCTAGTCTCCAAAAGCCCTGATCGGGTTGGAGCCCCCATCGTCTAGCGGCCGAGGACGCCGCCCTTTCAAGGCGGTAACACGGGTTCGAATCCCGTTGGGGGTGCGGCAAGTCCCCAGCGGGATCCAGCTGGTTCGGGGACCTGTGGTGCAGTTTGGAGTGCACGCCGGCCTGTCAAGCCGGAGGTCGCGGGTTCAAATCCCGTCAGGTCCGCCACCCCGGTCAGCCGGGGCGAGGTCGGGTAGCTCAGTTGGTAGAGCGCGCGCCTGAAAAGCGTGAGGTCCGCGGATCGATGCCGCGCCCGACCACCGGAAACGTAGTGTCGGTAGGTCGCCTACCCGACCTTCGGCTCAACATGGTGAGCCCTAACTCCTGGTGAGAGCCGCAAGCCAAGCGTGTGCGCCTTCGGGGTCGATGGTGATCTCGATCCTGGAAGCCTCGATCGACTCGATGCGCCAACCGTCGGCGAAACTCGATTCGATCTCAGCCCTGCTGACTCGTCGTGGTCCCCAGTCGCCGGGCTGTCGGTCGCTGAAACAGAGCATGAAGTAGCGACCCCCAGGAACGACGGCCACATGGAGGCTTCTGACGAAGCTCGCCCGGTCTCGGTCATCGAATACGTGGAACAGGCCACAGTCCAACACGGTGTCGTACTGCTCGTTACGCGACTCGAGGTCGAGAGCGTTGCCCACCTGAAATCTCGGATCAAGATTTCGCTCCCCGGCTTTTGTCTGGGCGAGCTGGATGGCCTTGGGCGACGAGTCGATCCCGGTGGCATCGAGACCGGCATGGGCGGCCATCAGCGCGTGTTCGCCCGTACCGCATCCGATGTCGAGGACTCGACCGACCACAACACCCGATTGGGCCAGAGCCAGGAACGCCGGCTGCGGGTGTCCGATGTCCCAAGGGGGTGTGCCCTCGTAGGAAGCGTCAAACTCAACCGTCCGGTTCGGACCGATGGAGAGATCGCCCCCGCTCTGGTGAGGAAGGTCGGCCACGTACCTACGCTATTCCGATTGTGGACTTCAACCGATTCGACTCAGGCGCGCCCCCATGGTGGTCGGGCGATCGGCGGTCGCCGGGTAGCCATACCGCCGGCAGGTGGCAAGGTCTTGGTGGTGGGTCGACCACGGCTACCCACGCCACTTACGCTTTGGACCCCACGTACCTACGGTCCTTCGTCCGGTGGAGAAGCCGCGTCTCCCACCTTCAGCTTCAGGGGTGACGCCCCCACGCCCCCCACCGAAACGCACAGCGAAACAGACGGGCAGGAGACCAGGAATTGGGGCAAACCGGCCACCCTGGGCCCAGGGGCTCCGGGCGCTGATTGGAAGGTACCCGAGCCACTCACTCTGCAGGTTCCCTTGGCATCGCACCACGTGGCGCCCTGGATTGCCCACGACGAGGGAACGGAATTCCAGGCCGAGATACCCCCGGTCGGATCGGTCGCCACCAGAGGATCTCCGGCGACGACGTGTGCAACGCAAAAGGAAGTTGTCGGGCACGAGAGGCCGTCGATCCCGTACTGCCCACAGTGCTGGGCGAGGTTTGAGTGGGTCGTTGGCCCGCCGATCCAGGTTGAGGCGCCGCCTGCGGGATCAGCCGACGTCAGGATCAAACCGCCCAAGCAGTCTCCGCCGATACCGGATCCACCGGCGACACATTCATGTGACGTCGGACAGGAAATGGTCCCGATCCCTCCGCCTGCCTCCGACAGATCCGTGGCCAACCAAGCGCTCGGACCCCCCATGGGCGACGTCGAGACAACCACGCCGTGACCTGTCGCCGCAGCGCAGAAGGTCGGACTGGGACACGAGATGCCCTGAAATCCTTCGTCTGATTGGCTCGGACGTTGAAGGATCCAAGGACCGGAGAGCGGCGCCCTCGTGGCATAGAGAGCCGAGGGTGTCGACAGCACACACAGCGTCGCGCTCGGACATGACACGTACAACGGAGTGTTCACCCCCGGGAAAGCCATCGTGATGCGCCCGGTGACGCGTGCTCCGGGCGTGAACGGACCGGTGCTGGCGGCCACTGCTTGCTCATTGCGGCCAGGAGTTGGTCCCGGGGTGCTCCCGGTGAACAGGCAGAGCCCGGTGGTCGGGCACGAAACGACGTCTGGATCGATGTTCAGGTGGTTGGCCATGTTGGCCCACACCTCGGTTGGGGTGGAACGAGGGGCCGAACTGGTCGAGGTCTGTCGAGAACTTGCGCATGCGGCGGTCATCGTGGCTGCCATGGCCAACGAGACCAGGGCACTCAACGGCCCGAAACCTCTCAGCGCCCGAACCCGGCGCCCCGACGACGAGTGGGTCTCGAAGATCGCTCCCCCTTCAGCTCCACAAAGGCTAGGCCGAATCCGGCTCATAACGCTGACGGGAAGGTGGGACAGGCCGAGCCCGTAGGGCAGAATCGGGAAGGTGAGCGTCGAGCGGTGCGGAGAGTGCGGCTTCGACTCTGATGATTGGAGCGATGCCAGTGCGATCGCAGCCATCCAGCGCCTGCCTTTGCGATGGACTACGGCTCTCGATGGATTGACTCCCAGTGATCAGCTTCGGAGACCCGTTCATCAGATGTGGTCCATCGCCGAGTACGCGGATCACGTCCGGGAAGTGCTCTTCGGGATGAGGTTCCTCCTCGATACCGCCCTCTCACAGCCCGGAACCGACCTTGGAGGGTCGCCGCCGCCCCGGTTCGCTGCTCAGCCCCGACCCATTGATGTCGGAGCAGCCCTGGATGGCATCGACCATGGGGCTCGCTCGTTGAGCCGGCAGCTATCGGAACTCTCCCCCCACGACTGGCTGCTCACCGTGAGATTCGACGGAACCTCCGTCGACCCGCACTGGATCGCCCGTCACGTCGTCCACGATGCGACACATCACCTTCTCGACATTGAACGACTGCGCTCAGCGCTCTGACGTGCCCCACCCCTGCCATATCGAACGGCAAACGAGGGGCGGCCCGTTGATCAGTTCCAACTGGGGGTCCGTCGGCGCCCTCGTCGGTGGCGACCCCACCAAGGCGACCAGTACAGAACAGCCAGCAGTCCGAGGCCCACGATGCCGATGACGAGCAGCATCGCGGCCAGGGGGTAGACGTCAAGGCCTGCGATCTGGGTCCTGGCGAATGGCGGACCCAGCGGACCGAAGACCCCGACCCGCCCCGGGCCAGGTACGAACACCCGAGCCGGCCCGGGACCGGCGACCATGCCGCGAACGGCGACGCTAAAGGAGTGACCACGGGAACCGACCAGAAGCACCAAGCCGGCGCCGATGGTAAGGATTCCGAGGAGTGCGGTAAGGGCGATCGCCAGGGGCCGCCGAACAAACGAAGGCTCGGGCGTCGGCGGGCTGGTCACGCCTCGAGCGACCGCCCACGCCGCCGCGAACCGTCGAGGGTCGAAGGCACTGTTCCCCAGTACGTCCTCCGCCGAACCCCCTTCGGCCTCGGCCTCTTCGAGGTCGGCCTTCATGTCGGCGGCCATCTCGTTGGCCACCGGATCGGGGACCCCGAGCCGCCGCCACTCCCGGCGGCACTCCTCGACGAACTCACTCACGGCGTTACCTCCGTTCTGACCAGACCAAGGGCACCATCAACGGCGTCACGCGTTGCCTGCCATTCGCCGACACCGGCCTCCAGCACCCGCTCGCCCTCGGGCGAGAGGCTGTAGTACTTCCGGGGCGGGCCTCCGTTGCTCGTTGCCCGATGGGTCTCGACCAGGCCATCGCGCTCCAGGCGACCCAGGAGGGGATAGATCGAGCCCTGCCCCGACAATGGAGAGGCCACGCGCCCGGAGCCGTTTGGTCATCTCGTAGCCGTAGGCCGGCCCTTCCCCCATCACCGCCAGCAGGCAGAGGTCGAGGACGCCCCGGAGCAGCTGACTCCGCCGCCCTTCCGGATTTGCCATGCACCACAAGCTACCGTTTGCTATCTTGCTGTGCAAGTCACAGGTCGCCGGCCCGAGTCCGGCGTGATCGACTCTCCCGGAATGCTGGGAAGAGGGAGGAACATCCAGCGTATGAGCACAATTACCCTGCCCGCCACCTCGACTGCGGAGTCCGACGAGGGCCACTGGGCCGTCGAGACTCACGGGCTGACCAAGCGCTTCGGCAACAACGTCGCCGTGGACGGCGTAGAGCTCCTCGTCCCCCGCGGATGCGCCTTCGGCTACCTGGGCCCCAACGGCGCGGGCAAGACCACGCTCATCCGGGTGCTGCTCGGGCTGACCCACGCCGACGCCGGCACGATGTCGCTACTCGGCCATCCGGTCCCCCGACACCGCGACAAGGCTCTGGCCGGGGTCGGGGCCATCGTCGATGAGCCCCGCTTCCACGGGCACCTGACCGGACGCCAGAACCTGCGCATCCTGGCTGCCGCCCGCGAGCCGGCGGCGCGCCACCGCATCGGACCGGCCCTCGAGCGCGTCGGTATCTGGCATCGCGCCGACGACAAGGTGTCGAAGTACTCCATGGGGATGCGCCAACGCCTGGGCGTGGCGGCCTGCCTGATCGGGAACCCCCAACTGCTCATCCTGGACGAGCCGATGAACGGGCTCGACCCGGCCGGCATGCGCGAGATGCGCGACATGATCCTGTCCCTCGTCGCCGAGGGCCGCACCGTGGTTCTGTCCTCGCATCTGCTCGACGAGGTCGAGAGGACCTGTGACGCCGTGGCTATCGTCGACCGTGGAAAGGTCATCCGGCAGGGGCCGATCTCGGAGCTGCTGGGCGATTCCGCGTTCGAGCTGCAGGTCGACTGTTCCCCACCCGACCGGGCCGGCGGCCTCCTGGCCGGCACGAAATGGGGGACCAACGTCCTCGTCAGCCCGGACGGCCTACGTCTCAGCTTGGCCGCAGGCACCAATCGGGAGATCGTGGCCGAGGTCAACCGGCTCCTGGTCGAGGGGGGCGTATCCGTCTACCGCCTCCAGGAGATCCACGCCTCGCTCGAGTCCTGGTTCCTCGATGTGACGACCCGTTTGGGGGCACCCGCAATGACATCCACCGTGACCGACAGCCCGGCGCCCCACCCCGTTCCTTCGGCGCCCGACGAGACCGCTCACGACCATCGGGGATCCTGGGTGCCCAACGGTGCCATGATCGCCACTCGGATCATGGAGCTCCGGAAACGCCGGGGACTCATGATGGCGTTGATCCTGGTCAACATCGGCATTCCTACGGTGTTCCTCGCCGTGCGGCTCCTGGCCCATGCGTTGGCGCCGCACTCCTACGGACCGGCCGGTGGTTACGACATCTTCTCCAGCCTGGTCGCCGGGGTGATGTTCATCTTCGGCTTCATCGTGGCCGCCACCCTCGGCTGCACCGCCGGATCAGTTGACCTCACCGAGGGCATGTTCCGGCACCTGGTGGTGACCGGCCGCTCGCGCCTCGCCCTCTACCTGGCCCGGATCCCGGCGGGCCTGGCCATCATCGTCCCCTTGGTGGCAGTCGGCTTCACCATCGTGTGCGCCGTGTGCGTGTTCGCCGCCCCGACCCAGCTCGACTACCAGGGGGTGACCGTGCCGCCCGGGCTCTCGCACTCGGCATTCGAGACCTGGGCCGGCGACCATGCGGACCAGGTGATCTGCAACTTCAACTACGACGGCCCGGTCACCGCCCGGGTGCCCTGCGGCAACGGACCGGGGGCTGGCGCCATCCAGGTGGGCCCAGGGTCGCCCGCTCCCGGGCCGACGTCACCGGCGACGAACCGGGCCCAGGCCGTCAAGATCGCCGACCAGAACTATGGGGACTACTCGGGACACTTCCTCTCGCCGTCGATGGCGTTGATGGTGAAGGCGGGGCTATGGATCGAGTTGTATGCGGCCATTGGGTTCTTGGTCGGGCTGGGTCTGGCGTCCCTCATGGGGCAGCGGACCGTCCCGGTGATCTTGTTGATCGTGCTCGAGATCGTGCTGACGCCCATACTCTCGCGGGCCAACGTTCCCCACCTGGTCAACCTGCAACGCGGCCTGGTGGGCTTGGCCGCCACCCATCTCGAACCGGGCGGTCTGCCGTCGGCCTTCGGCGGAGCGCACAACGGAGGAGTCGGAATGACATTGGTGACCGAGTCCACCACCGTGGCGGTGGGCGTCATCGTCGGCTGGATCGTGGTGTGGACGATCCTCGGGGCGTGGCGGATGGTCACCCGGGACGCCTGACCCGTCCGGACCACCGATCGACAGTGGCGGGAGCGAACCGGTCGATCCACCACGGTGAGCCGTCAATCAGCCGCGGGAACGGCGAGAGATCCGAGGTTGGCCGAGTACGACGCCCGTCCCGGGGTGCATGGCGATCGTTCGAGAGCTCGGTTCCGTACCGATCGCTAGGTACGACATCGGCCGAGCATGGGCGGCGCACCACACTCGCCCCTGGTCGGCCACGGCCGGACGTTAGGTTCTCGGTGGCGGCCGAGCGGCCGGCCCGGGCCTCCCGGTCCCGAAGACGAATTGGAGGCGGGCTCATGACGGTCACGGTGGTCACCGGGGCGGCGAGCGGGATGGGCCGGCTCTGCGTCGAGCGCCTGCGAGATTCTGCTGATCGAGTCGTCGCCGTCGACCTGGAGGCGCCACAGATAGAGGGGACGGTCGGGATCGCCTGCGACATCTCCGACCCGGCGGCGGTGACCGACCTATCAGAGAAGGCGCGGGAGCTCGGCTCGTTCCGTGCGCTCGCCCATGCCGCAGGCGTGTCGCCGTCGATGGCCGATGCGCGGCGCGTCCTCGAGGTCGACCTCGTGGGCACGGCGCTGCTCCTCGATGCCTTCGAGCCGCTGGTCACGCCCGGTTCGGCCGCCGTGTGCTTCTCCTCCAGCTCGGCCTACCAGGTGGCCCTCCAAGGCATCGATGCCGGGCTCCAGGCCCTCGTATCGGAGCCGCGGGCGGCGGGCTTCCTCGACCGCGCCGCGGCCCGCTTCGGCGACAGCGGTATGGCCTACGCGTGGGCCAAACGTGGCGTCATCGCCGTGGCCGCCCGGGCGGCGGTGGACTGGGGCCGACACGGAGGACGGGTCAATTCGCTGTCACCAGGTCTGATCGACACGCCGATGGGTCGCCAGGAGGCGGAGCAGCAGCCGATCATGAAGATCATGTTGGAGAAGACACCACTCGAGCGCGTGGGGCGACCCGACGAGGTGGCGGCGATGGTGGCGTTCCTCCTGTCCGACCTGGCTTCCTTCGTCTCCGGCATCGACGTCCTGGTCGACGGAGGGATGCTCCAGGGCCTGATCGAAGCCTTCTCTCTGTAGCCGTCCCAAGGCCAGAAGCCAACGAGACCACGATCGTCGCCGGATCGAGCTCGAGGCCACCGAGCGAGCGGGGCAGGGCCAGGCGAAAGAGCCCGGCGCGCTTCGCCCGATCGGCCAGGTCGTCGGGCATGGTTCGCCGAGCCTCGCCTTCGCCGGCACGCTCGGCCAAGACCGGTGCCAGCTCCCGGGCAGCTTGCAGCACGGCATCTCGCTCCGCCGTCGCCGTCAGCTCGTCGGCCATGACTCCTCCCCGGCCGGCAGCCAAACGCTGCCAACGACTCCGACTGTACCGAGCGGACAATCCCTTCGCTTTCTTCGCCGTCGCCGTCGCCGCCGGCCCGGGAGCGGCAGATTCGGTAGCGCGGAGAGCAAAGCTTTGGCGGTCGGAGAGCGGGACAATGACCGGGTGCGCCTGTTCGTAGCCGTCGCCCTGCCTGACGCCGTCGCCGACCTGGTAGCCGCCCTGCCCCGACCGGACCGATCCGGCCTCAGGTGGACCTCCCCGGCGCAGTGGCACGTGACCCTGCGCTTCCTGGGCGAAGCACCACCTGGGGAGGTGATCCCAGCCGTGGAGCAGGCGCTCGAAACGATTGACTCCAGGGAGCCTGCGGTTGCCCAGCTCGGACCGGCGACGGAGTGGTTCCCGGGGCGGCGTGTCCTCCGGGTGCCGGTGGCCGGACTCGACCGATTGGCCGCCGCCGTCCGTCCGGCCACGCAGCCCTGGGGGCCGGAGAACGAACCACCCTTCGCCGGCCATCTGACCCTGGCCCGGACCGCCGGTCGGCGACGGGGACCGCCCGAGCTGGCCGGTGTCCGCCTGTCCGCCGACTTTCCCGTCACCGAGATCGGCGTCTACTCCTCCCGACCCGGTCGGCCGGGCTCGGTGTACGAGCGGCTGTCAGCCCACCCGTTGGGTCGGCCCGACGCGCCCACCGACTCGCAGTGAGTCGTTTTGCCCCCGGTGCCGGCGGCAAACGCCACCAGGCCATCGAGCTACTCCTCTGGCGCCCGGCCGCAGACTACGAGGCGTAGTGGCGCTCGATCTCATTGGCGTAGCGCCGACCCAGCGAGTCGCCCTGCTCGGGCCGGCCCCGACTGACCAGGACGGAGGTGCGGCCCCTTGACACCGACCGTATCTCGATATATCGTGATCGTACGAGAGCAGTCGTCAGCGCTCCCATTACTCGTCGGGCGGGCCGGCCGGACCGACCCAACTCGAAGAAGGAGAAGGACAGATGCACGGACATCACGGACATAGAGCATTCGACGTATTCGCCGCCGAGCACGGCTACGGCCCCGAGGCGGAGAGCGACCGGTTCGACCGGTTGGGGGATATCTCCCGAGGGCGCGGCCGGGGACGGGGTCGAGGCCGGCCCGACCGGCTGGCCCGCCATTTCGGCTTCGGACCGGGCTTCGGAGGTCCCATGTTCGGTCGCGGGCCGAGGGCGGGGCGGGGCGACGTGCGGGCGGCCATCCTGGCCCTGCTGGCCGAGGAGCCCATGCACGGCTACCAGATCATCACCGAGCTCACCGAACGCAGCGGCGGCGTCTGGCAGCCGAGCCCCGGTTCGGTCTACCCGACCCTGCAGGCGCTCGAAGACCAGGGCCTGGTCACCGCGGACAAGTCGGAGGGCCGACGCGTGTTCAGCCTGACCGACGAGGGCCGGGCCGAAGCCGAGGCGGCCGGGGACGGCCCGCCTCCGTGGGAGGAGGCCGCCCAGAGTGCTGACCGGTCGCTGGTCGACTTGAAGGGCTTGATGAGCGAGACGGCCGCGGCCATCTGGCAAGTCGCCCGGACGGGCAACGAGGAGCAGATCAAGACGGTCGGGGAGATCCTGGCCGACACCCGCCGCCGCATCTACCTGGTGCTGGCCGACGGCAGCTCGACCCCGGGACCGGATCAGCCGGGCCAAGCGCGGTGACCGGCGAACCGGGCCGGCTGGACAAGAAACGGAAGGCCGCCGCCCATCCCGATCGCCCCGGCGAGCGGTGCTCGGCCCCGACCGGGACCTACCTGCCGGTGATCGACCACGCCCGCGGCGAAGGCCAGCGGGACTGCATCGATGTCTGCCCGAACGACGTCTTCGAGGTCCGCCGCATCGACGACGCCGACTACCGGTCGCTCGGGCGGCTGGCCCGCCTCAAGGTACGGGCCCACGGGATGCTGTCGGCCTACACGCCGGGGGCGGACGACTGCCGGGCCTGCGGGCTGTGCGTGGTCGCCTGCCCCGAGCAGGCCATCGTGTTGACCCGGCTGGGCTGACGATCGGTTCTGCGTCGCTCCGGGGTCGCGGCTCGACAACCGCTCGCCCGCCGGCCGCGGCCAGTCACGCCGAGGGCTCAGCCGCCCTCGTACCCGAAGCCCAGATCGGGAGCGGTGAGCAACGCCCGGAACGGCAGTCCCTCGGACGCCGCCATGGCCTCGACGGTGCCGCCCCGGTCGACCACCGCCACCAGCAGCACCGGCACCGCCCCGGCCTCCCGCACGGCGTGGGCCGCCTCGAGCAGCGAAGTGCCGCGGGTCACCGTGTCCTCGGTGATGACCGCCCGGTCCCCGGGATCGAGCGCACCGGCGATCCGCCCCCCGCCCCCGTGGTCCTTGGCCTCCTTGCGCACGCTGAAGGCGTTGAGCAACCGACCCCGGGAGGCGGCCACGCCGGCGGTGACGAAGGCGACCGGGTCGGCGCCCATGGTGAGCCCCCCGATGGCGGTGGCGTCATCGGGGAGGACGGAGATGACCGCGTCGGCCACCAGCAGCATGGCCTCGGGCCGGCACACGGTCTGCTTCGAATCGATGAACCAGTGGCTGCGGCGTCCGGACTTCAGCACGAAGTCGCCGCGCTGGACCGAGTGTCGCAACAGGTGCTGGCGGAGCTCCTCGAACTCGGTGGTCGGGAGGGACGTGGTCACGCCGAACGGGCCTCTCCGGTCCCGACCGGGGGCCATCGGGTCGCTCCGGCCAGCTCCACCCCGCGGTCCCCCCGCTCCACCCGGCCGATCGGCACCCCGTCGACCCCGGCTGCCCCGAGCGCGGCCAGAGCGGCATCGACATCGGGTTCGGGCACCACCACCACCATGCCCACGCCGAGGTTGAACACGCCGGCCATCTCCTCGTCCGACACCGGCCCGAGGCGGCGGATCTCCTCGAAGATGCGCGGCACCGCCCAGCGGCTGCGGTCGACCACCGCCCGAGCTCCGTCGGGCAGCACCCTGACCAGGTTTCCCTCCAGCCCACCGCCGGTGACGTGGGCGGCGGCATGGACGTCGGCGACGGCCATCGCCGCCCGCACCGCCGGGGTGTAGATCACCGAGGGCCGGAGCAGCTCGTCGGCCAGCGACTCGGGCGCACCGGGCCAGGCCGGGCCTTCGAGCGGGAGGCCGGCCCGCTCGAGCAGGACGTGACGGGCCAGCGTGTACCCGTTGCAACGGAGACCCGGTGAGCGCAGGCCGACAAGCGTGTCGCCCACCTCGACCCGGTGCGGTCCGAGGAGGTCGTCCCGCTCGACCACGCCGACGGCGAAACCGACCGGATCGAAGGAACCGGGACCCATGACGCCGGCGTGCTCGGCCATCTCCCCGCCGAGCAAGGTGGCGCCCACCTGGCGGCATCCCTCGGCCACCCCACCCACCAGCTCGGCCATCCGGTCCGGGTCCACGGCGCCGACGGCCAGGTAGTCGAGGAAGAAGAGGGGCTCGGCCCCCTGGCACACCAGATCGTCGACGCACATGGCCACCAGGTCGATGCCGATGGTGTCGAGCCGACCGGCCGCCTCGGCCACCACGGACTTGGTGCCCACGCCGTCGGTGCTCGCCACCAGCACCGGCCGGCGGTAGTGGCCGGTGGCCAGCTCGAACAAGCCGCCGAACCCGCCGAGGTCACCCACCACCTCGGGGCGCGCCGTGGAGGCGACCAGTGGGCGGATGCGGTCGACCGCCTGCTCGCCGGCACCGATGTCGACCCCGGCCCGGGCGTAGGTGGCTGGGTCGCTCGGGGAGGAGCGGGCCGTCGACCCGGGGGGATCGGTCGGGCCGGGGAGTACGGGTTGGTCGGGGTTGGGATCGGGGGCGGCCCCGGTCACGCCCGACCGCCGACCGCCCCGCTCAGCGCGGCGGGCTCACCGATCTGCACCGGCACCGGCACCGGGTACCGACCGGTGAGGCAGGCGTTGCAGAAACCGGCCCCCGGGGCGTCGATGGCGGTGACCAGGTGCTCGAGGGTCAGGAACTCGAGGGAGTCCACATTGAGGTACGTGGCCATCTCGGCCGGCGACTTCACCGCGGCCAGCAGCTCGCCCCGGTCGGGGGTGTCGATGCCGTAGAAGCAGGGCCACTTGAACGGGGGGGACGAGATGCGCAGATGCACCTCCCGGGCCCCGGCCTCGCGGAGCATGGTGACCATGGCCCTGGTGGTGGTGCCCCGCACGATCGAGTCGTCCACCACCACCAGCCGTTTGCCGACGATGTTCTCGCGCAGCGTATTGAGCTTGCGCCGCACGCCGCTGGTCCGCTCGGCCTGGGTCGGGGCGATGAAGGTCCGGCCGATGTAGCGGTTCTTGACCAGCCCCTGACCGTAGGGGATGCCCGAGCCGACCGCATACCCTTCCGCCGCCGGCACACCCGAGTCGGGTACGCCCATGACCATGTCGGCCTCCACCGGCCGCTGGGAGGCGAGCAGCTGGCCCATCCGGCGCCGGGCTCCGTGCACCTCGTTGCCGTAGAGCTTGGTGTCGGGCCGGGCGAAGTAGACGAACTCGAAGATGCACAGCTTGGGGTCGAGCCGCTCGACGGGGAACGGCCGTTGCGAGCGGACCCCGTCGCCGTCGATCACCACCATCTCCCCGGGCTGGAGCTCCCGGATGAAGGTGGCGCCGATCACGTCGAGGGCCGGCGACTCCGAGGCCAGCACCCATCCGGTCCCGAACTCGCTGGTCGCCTCCAGCCGGCCGAGGCAGAGGGGACGGAAGCCGTTCGGGTCGCGGACGCCGATCAGCCGGTCGGCGTCCAGGAGCACGAGGGAGAAGGCCCCTTCCAGCATCGGGACGACCGAGAGGAGGGCCTGCTCGAGATCGTCACCGGACTCCGCCCCGGCCTGGTCGGGCACGTCGGGCGGGAAGGTCCGGCTGAGCAGCTCGGCCACCAGGTCGCTGTCGGAGGACACCAGGCCGGGCAGCATGCCGGCCGACTCGCCCAGGGCCACCGTGTTGGTGAGGTTCCCGTTGTGGGCCAACCCGAAGCCGGCCCGCCCCACCCCCCGGTAGGCCGGCTGGGCGTGCATCCAGTCGCTCGACCCCGCCGTCGAGTAGCGGGTGTGGCCGATGGCCAGATGCCCCCGCAGCCCCCGCAGCTTGCGCTCGTCGAACACCGTGGTCACGAGGCCCATGTCCTTCATCACGGTGATGACGTCGCCGTCGCTCACCGCCATGCCCGCCGATTCCTGGCCCCGATGCTGCAGGGCGTAGAGGCCGTCGAAGACCAGGTGTGCGACGGACCGCCCCGGGGCGTAGACCCCGAAGACGCCGCATGCTTCCTTGGCCTCCATCATGGGTCGGTCACCGCACACACCGGGGGTCGTCGGTCTCGTCTGGCGCCACGATTAGGCCACAAAACCACCTCACCGTGCCACTCCAGCCTAGTGGCGGGGCCCAGGCCCCCGGCGTTCCGAGTCAGTCGCCGACCGCCGGAGCCAGCTCGTCCAGCAGGTCGGGCAACCGGCCCCGCCACGCCCGGACGGCCTCGGTCACAGACAGGTCCACCAGACCCTCGACCACCATGCGATCACCCCCGGCGTGGCCGAGCACCCGGAACCCCACCCCGGCCCCGGCCGCCCGGGCCATCACCTCGCTCCCGCGGGTGGTGCACACCACCACCCGCGACGGGGCCTCGGTGAACAGCTCGTGGTGGTCGCCCACCCCGGCCACCTGCAGGCCGATGCCGGAGCGCACCGCCAGCTCGGCGAGCGCCACCCCGAGGCCGCCCCCCGAGACGTCGTGGATGCCGACCAACAACGGGTCGGCACCGCCCACCCCTTCCGCCACCAGGCTCTGGACCAGGTCGATCAGTCGGGCGTGGCCGGCCAGGTCGAGCGCCGCCAGGATCCCGTTGCGGTGGCCCCGGCGTTCGACCGCCCAACGCGACCCGGCCAGGGAGGGCGGCCCGGACGGGCCGGTGGTGGCCCCGATGCTCTCGTCCAACAGGACCAGGACGGCGCCTTCGGCCAGGTCCAGGCCGGGAGGCCGCTGGACCAACCGGTCGATCAGCCCGAGCACCCCGATGACCGGGGTGGGGTGGATGTCGGAGCCGTGGCTCTCGTTGTAGAGGCTCACGTTGCCCCCGACCACCGGCAGCCCGAGGGCCAGGCACGCCTGGCGCATGCCGTCGATCGTCTCGGACAGCTGCCACATCACCTCGGGATGCTCGGGGTTGCCGAAGTTGAGGCAGTTGACCACGGCCAGGGGACGCGCCCCGGCACAGGCCACGTTGAGCGCCGATTCGGCCACCGTTGCCGCCGCCCCGGCGCGGGGATCGATCGAGCACCAGGTGGGATTGGAGTCGGTGGACAACGCCAGGCCCCGCTCCGACCGGGGCAGGCCGGGGGCGGCCAGACGGAGCACGGCGGCGTCGCCGCCGGGACCGTCCACGGTGTTGAGGAAGAGCTGATGGTCGTACTGCCGGTACACCCAGGACGCGTCCGCCAGCAGGGCGAGGACGTCGTCACCGCACTGGTCGGGGGCGGGCAACGCGCCGGGGTCGTCGACCGCCCGCGCCTGGTGGTCGGCGGGCCGGGCCAACGGGCGGTGGTAGACGGGAGCGTCGTTGCTGAGGGCGGTGGCCGGCAGGTCGGCGAGCACCGCCCCGTCCGGACCGTCGAGCACCCGTAGCCGACCGGGCTCCCCCGGTGGTGCCCCGGTGACCCGGCCCACGACGGCGGCCCGCACCTCCCACCGCCGGCACACCTCCTCCACCCGGGGCAGGTCGTCGGGCCGGACGATGGCGAGCATCCGCTCCTGGCTCTCCGAGGTCATGACCTCGTGGGGGGCCATGCCGGGCTCGCGGCGGGGCACGGCGGAGACGTCGACGTCCATGCCCACACCGCCGCGGGCGGCCGTCTCGCTGGTGGCACACGCCAGCCCCGCCCCGCCCAGGTCCTGGATGCCGACGACCAGCCCGAGGTCGAGCAGCTCGAGACAGGCTTCGATGAGCCGCTTCTCCTCGTAGGGATCGCCCACCTGGACGCTCGGCCGCTTGGCCTCCTCGGCCCCGTCGCCGTGCTCCCCGAACCCGGCCGAGGCCAGCACGCTCACCCCGCCGATACCGTCGCGCCCGGTGGTCGAGCCGAGCAGCACGGCGAGGTTCCCGACCCCCGACGCCTGCCCGAGCACCAGCCGCTCGACCGGCAGCACGCCCATGCACAGCACGTTGACCAGTGGGTTCTGGGCGTAGCAGTGGTCGAAGGTGAGCTCGCCGCCGACGGTGGGCACCCCCACCGAATTCCCGTACCCCGAGATGCCGCCGACCACCCCCTCGATGAGCCAGCGCTGGCGGGCCTCGTCCGGGTCACCGAAGAAGAGGGGGTCCATGATGGCCACCGGCCGCGCCCCCATGGTGAAGATGTCCCGGAGGATGCCACCCACTCCGGTCGCCGCCCCTTGATAGGGCTCGACGGCGGAGGGGTGGTTGTGGCTCTCGATGCGGATGGCCACGGCGATGCCGTCGCCGGCATCCACCACCCCGGCGTTCTCACCCGGTCCCACCAGCACGTGGGGTGCCTCGGTGGGGAGCCGCTTGAGGTGTACCCGCGACGACTTGTACGAGCAGTGCTCGCTCCACATCACGGCGAAGAGGGCGAGCTCGAGATGGTTGGGGGACGCCGCAGGATGGCCTCGACCTCGTCGCGCTCGCCGTCGGTGAGGCCGAGGGCCCGATGGATCGGCTCCGCCGCGGTCACCGGATCGGCCTCTCGGTGACGCGCCTCCATCGCCGCCGAGCGTACCCGGCCACGGCCGCGGGGCCGGCAGGTCGACGGACGCCGGCCCCGACCGGAGCGCCCCCGTTTGGCCCATATACCGATCCCGGGTTGGTCCCGGGTGGATCACGAGCGGCATTCGCGAGGGCGCGAATGAGCGCCGGATTCGGGTCGGTGGCCCGCCAATACGGCAGACGTTCTTAAACGCTCATGGGCGGCGTCGGTGGCGGTCGGCTCCGCCAAATCAGCCGGCATTCCCCGCTCCTGACCGGCGGCACGGATCCGGCGATTTGCCCTCAAATGGTCAACTCTGGAAGGCTCACGTCATGGCAGCTACAACCACGGCGAAACCTCGCAAAAAGACTCCTATGTCAGCGGACCACAAGGCGGCACTGGCCAAGGGCCGGGAAGAGGGGCGGATCGTCCGTCGGTACCTCGAGGCGCTCGAGTCGAGCAAGCCGCGAAGGGGCCGAAAGCGGACCCCGGACTCCATCCGCAAACGCCTCAACACCATCGAGGCCTCCTTGCCCACCGCCGATCCGCTGGCCCGGCTCCATATGGTGGAAGAGAAGCAGCGGCTCGAGTCCGAGCTTTCCCACACCGGCGAGACCGTTGACCTCGGCGCACTCGAGAAGAGCTTCATCAAGGTGGCCCGCGTCTACGGCGAACGCAAGGGCATCTCCTATTCGGCCTGGCGCACGGTGGGGGTCAGTGCCAACGTGCTCCAACAGGCGCGGATACCGCGCACTCGAGGCTGAGTCCGGCCACCAGCAGCTCTCATCGGGCCCACCCGTCGGCCTTCCTCCGTGGCGGGCGGGAGCCGCATCGGTCCCTATCGGGCTCGGAGGAGCGGCTCGGAGGAGCGGGCCGGGCCCGGACAGCCGGCCCGGGACAATCCCCCTGAGCCGGTCAGGCGACGGTGGCTGCCTCCGGGGAACTGACGTCGGGCGCCACCGAACGCAGCAGGGCACCGAGCAGCACCAGCCCGTCCACCGATCCGATGAGCGGGTCCGAGGCGCGCTCGGGGTGGGGCATGAGCCCGACCACGGTGCGACTCTCGTTGCACACCCCGGCGATGGCATCGATCGAACCGTTGGGGTTGTCGGTGTAGCGCAGCACCACCCGGTCCTCGGCGCGGAGCATGGCCAAGGTCTCGGCGTCGCAGGTGTAGTTGCCCTCGAAGTGGTTGATGGGCAGCTGCAGCTCCGTGCCCACCGCCACCCCCCGGGTCAGCACCGAGTCCGAGGACTCGACCCGGGTGGCCACCGTGGTGCAGAGGAAGCGAAGCCCGCGGTTCTTCTGCAACGCACCGGGAAGCAGGCCGGCCTCGGTCAACACCTGAAAGCCGTTGCAGATCCCGACCACCGGACCACCCGACGCGGCGAACTCGCTGACCGCCGTCATCACCGGTGAGAAGCGGGCGATGGCCCCGGGGCGCAGGTAGTCGCCGTGGGCGAAGCCGCCGGGGACGACCAGCGCGTCGAACCCCGGCGCCGTGCGGTCCCCGTGCCACACCAGCTCGGCCCGGGCCCCGACCCGCTCGAGGGCCAGAACGGCATCGTGCTCGCAATTGGTCCCCGGGAAGACCACCACCCCGATCCGCGGCGCCATCAGGCCCCCGGGTCCCCGCCCCGGGCGACACCGGGGTCCCCACCGGGACGGGCTCCGGCCGCCGCGGCCGTCGGGCAGACCGACACCGAGGACTCCTCGATGACCGGGTTGGCCAGCAATCGGTCGGCCACCACTGTGGCCTGGGCCAGGGCCGACGCCTCGTCGGCGGCGGCCACGTCGAACCGGAACGACTTGCCCGCCCGCATGGCGGTCACCCCGCTGAGCCCGAGGGCGGGTAGGGCCCGTTCGATGGTGGCCCCCTGCGGGTCGGCGATCCCCTCCCGCAGCCGGACCTCGACCAGCACCGAGAAGCGCGGTGTACCGGCCACCGTCAGGCTCCGTACCAGTCGGACAACCGGCGGCCGCAGACCCGTTGGTAGGCGTCGATGTAGCGGGTGGAGGTGGCCGTCACGATCTCGTCGGGCAGGGGGGGCGGGGGCGGTTGCTTGTCCCAGGGCTGGCCCTCGAGCCAGTCGCGCAGGGGCTGCTTGTCGAAGGAGGGCGGGTTGGTCCCCGGCGCGCAGTTGTCGGCGGGCCAGAACCGAGAAGAGTCCGGCGTCAGCACTTCGTCGCAGATGGACAGCGCCCCGTCGATGAAACCGAGCTCGAACTTGGTGTCGCAGATGACGATCCCCTGCTCCTCGGCTCGGGCTGCCGCCCGGGAGTAGGCAGCCAGGCACAGTTCGGACGCGGCGGTGGCCGCTTCCCTCCCCACCAGGTCGGCGGCCTCGGCCATCCCGATGTTGACGTCGTGGCCCTCGGTGGCCTTGGTGGAGGGGGTGAAGATGGGCTCGGGCAACCGGTCGGCGTGGCGCAGGCCGGCCGGCATGGCCATGCCGTGCACGGTGCCGTCGCGCTCGTACTCCTTGTAGGCCGAGCCGGCCAGGTAGCCGCGCACGATGCATTCGATGTCGAGCATGTCCGCCCGCTTGACCAGCATCGAACGGCCGGCCAGCCCCGGAAGGCCGCCGGGCAGGGCGGCCGCCCCGGCCGGGAAGGCCATGGTGTCGGCACTGATGAGATGGTTGGGGGCCAGGTCGGCCAGCTCGTCGAGCCAGAAGGCGGTCATGGCCGTGAGCACCCGGCCCTTGTCGGGGATGGGCTCGACCATGATCACGTCGAAGGCGGAGATCCGGTCGGATGCCACCATCAGCAGCCGGCCTCGGCCGGCGTCGTAGAGCTCCCGGACCTTGCCCGACTGGATGAGGCGCAGGGGTTCGGCCGTGGGCGTGGTGGTCATGAGGGGAGCTCCTCCAAGGCGTCGGTGAATCGGTGGACATGGCGCAGGGTGCGGGTGAGGTCGAAGGCCTCGTCCAGCGCGGCCGGCCCCAGGGTGACCTCGGGGTCCTCCTCCAGCACCTGACGGAAGGGCCGGCTCTCGTCGGAAGCCCGCCGGGCGTCGCGCTGCACGATGCGATAGGCGGCGTCCCGGCTCGAGCCCGACGCCACCAGGGCCAGCAGGACCGACTGGCTGAACACCAGTCCGAGGCTTCCTTCGTTCAGCGTGGCGAGCGCCCGCTCCGGGTGGATCACCAACCCCTCGACCAGTCCGGTGGCCTTCTGCAGCACGTAGAGGGCGAGGGTCGAGGCATCGGGGAGCACGATCCGCTCGACCGAGCTGTGGGAGATGTCCCGCTCGTGCCAGAGGGCCACGTCCTCGAGGCCAGCGGCGAGGTAGCCGCGCAGCACCCGGGCCAGGCCGCACAGCCGCTCGGACAGGATGGGGTTGCGCTTGTGGGGCATCGCCGAGCTGCCCTTCTGGCCCGGCTTGAACGCCTCCTCCACCTCGCCGACCTCGCTCCGGGCCAGGTGGCGGACCTCGGTGGCGATGGACTCGACGGTGGTGCCGACCGAGGCGCAGGCCCACAGGTACTCGGCGTGGCGGTCGCGGGACACCACCTGGGTGGCCGGGGTCGGGGTCAGCCCGAGCGCCCGGCACACGTGCTCCTCGACCCGGGGGTCGATGTTGGAATACGTCCCCACCGCTCCCGACAGCTTGCCCACCGCCACCCGCTGGCGGGCGGCCCGGAGTCGCTCGACGTCGCGGCCGGCCTGCAACGCCCACAGGGCGAATTTGGCCCCGAACGTGGTCGGCTCGGCGTGCATGCCGTGGGTGCGCCCCGTCACCGGCACCCCGATGGTCTCGACGGCGCGGGCCTTCAGCGCTCCGACCAACCCGGTGCCCGCCTCGATGAGGAGATCGGCGGCCTCGGTGAGGGTGGCGCACAGGGCGGTGTCCACCACGTCGGACGAAGTGAGGCCGTAGTGGATCCAGGACCCCTCGGGCTGGCCGATCGCCGCCTGCACCACGTCGACGAAGGCGGCCACGTCGTGGTCGGTGGTCCGCTCCCGTTCCGCCACCGCCGCCACGAAGGAGGCGTCGACCTCCGGGGCCCGGGCCTCGCAGGCCTTGAGCGCCTCGGGCGGGACCGCCCCGATGGCCGCCCAGCCCTCGGTGGCGAGCAGCTCCACCCGCAACCACATGGCCAGGCGGGCCTCGTCGGAGAAGAGGGCGGCCATCTCGACCGGGGCGTAACGGGGGATCACCGTGCGGCTCCTTCTCGTTCCGGCTGGGTCTCGGCGGCGGCGGCGACCAGGGCGATGTCCGAACGAACCTGCATGCCCGGCCAGGACACCGCCGACACGCCGGCGTAGGCCCGGGACCGGGCTTCGCCGATGGTCGTCCCTTGCCCGGTGATGCCGAGCACCCGGCCGCCGGCCGTGAGCACCCTTTCGGGGCCACCGTCGCTCTCCGGCCCGGCCGGGTCGGGATCGGCGGCGGTGGCCGACTCCGAGGGCCGGTCGCCCGCCCACGCCGTGCCGGCGTGCAGGACGGTGACCCCCTCGATGGCGGCGGCGTCGGCGAGGCCGGTGATCGGATCGCCGGTCCTCGGCGCCTCCGGGTACCCGGGCGCGGCGCACACCACGCACACCGCCGCCGCCGGCTCGAATCGGGGCTCGGTCCGGAGCGAGCCGGCCGCCACCTCGGCCAGCAGTCCGGTGAGATCGCTCTCCAGCCGGAGGAGGACCACCTGGGCCTCGGGGTCGCCGAAGCGGACGTTGAACTCGAGGACTCTCGGGCCGTCGGGGGTCAGCATGAGCCCGGCGTAGAGCACCCCGCGGTAGTCGATGGACCGGGCCCGCAGGGCCGCCACCAGCGGGGCGACCGCCTCGTCGACCAGGTGCGACACCAACCGGTCGGGGACGGCCGGGACCGGCGAGTAGGCGCCCATCCCGCCGGTGTTGGGGCCGCGGTCGAGATCGTCCCGCCGCTTGAAGTCCTGGGCCGGAGCGAGAGGGGCGAGACGCTCGCCGTCGCACAGGACCAGCAGGGAGCACTCCGGCCCGGTCAGCCCCTCCTCGACCACCACCCGTCGTCCGGCCGGCCCGAAGGCGTCACCGGAGAGCTTGGCCTCGATGTCGGCCTCCGCCGCGGCCAGGGAGTCGGTCACCAGCACGCCCTTGCCCGCGGCCAGTCCGTCGGTCTTCACCACCCACGGACCGGGCAGGCCCCGGCAGAACGCCTTGGCCGCCGTCGGGTCGGTGAAGGCCTGGTAGCGGGCGGTCGGAACGCCCGCCTCGGCCAGCAGCTCCTTCATGAACGCCTTGGACCCCTCGAGCCGTGCCCCGTCCGCTCCGGGCCCGAACACGAGGCGCCCGGCGGCCCGCAACCGGTCGGCCAGGCCGTCGACCAGCGGCGCCTCCGGCCCGATCACGTAGAGGTCGGCTTCGATGTCCTCGGCCGGCGACCGCACGCTGATGGACGCGGTGGCCCTCGGCGGTGACGCCAACGGTGCCCGGGTTGCCCGGGGTCACCACCACATCGGCCGTACGCCCGAGCGCCAGGGCCAGGGCGTGCTCCCGCCCCCCCGAGCCCACCACACAGACCGTGGTCACCCTGGACCCGACCCGTTCGGCCGGTAGCCGGGGACCGGTCTGTTCCTGCTGCGACGCTCCGTGGCACGACGCTCCATGACGTGACCCTTCAGACCGTGACCCTTCAGACCGTGACCCTTCATGCGGCGAAACGCACGAATTGCCGCGCCCCGGCCCGACCCCGACGAGGCGCACCGGGGTGCCGATCTGCTCGGCCAGGAAGCTCACGTAGTCACGGGCCGCCTGGGGCAGGTCGGCGAGCTCGGTGGCCGCCGACAGGTCGGTCCTCCATCCCGGCAGCTCCTCGTAGACCGGGGTGACCTGGTGGAAGATCGACTGGTGATACGGGGGGTGGGTGAACCGTTCGCCGCCCGCCTCGTAGGCCACACACACCTTGACCGTGTCGAACGTGTCGAGCACGTCCAGCTTGGTCAGGGCCACCTCGGAGAGGGAGTTGAGCCGGACGGCCTGGCGCATCATGACCGCGTCGAACCAACCGGGGCGGCGGCGGCGGCCGGTGTTCACCCCGTACTCGCGGCCCCGCTCGACCAGGGTGTCGCCGGTCTCGTCGAGCAGCTCGGTGGGGAACGGGCCGCTGCCCACCCTGGTCACGTACGACTTGGCGATGCCGATGACTTCGTCGATGTAGCGAGGGCCGACGCCCGTCCCGGTGCAGGCGCCACCGGCCACCGGGTTGGAGGAGGTCACGAAGGGATACGTGCCGTGGTCGAGATCGAGGAAGGTGGCCTGGGCCCCTTCGAGCAGCACGTGGGTGCCGCGTTCCAGCGCGTCGTGGACCAGGCCGACCGTGTCGGCCACCATCGGGGCCACCCGGGGCGCCAGCTCGTCGAGGTACTGGGCACAGATGTCGTCGGCCGACAGCGGCAGCCGGTTGTACACCTTGGCCAGGACGGCATTCTTCTCCTTCAGCACCACGTCGAGCTTCTGCCGGAAGATCTTCGGGTCGAGGAGGTCCTGGACCCGCAGCCCGACCCGGGAGGACTTGTCGGCATAGGCGGGCCCGATCCCCCGCTTGGTCGTGCCCAGGCTGTTCTTGCCGAGGTAGCGCTCGGTCAGCCGGTCGAGCTCGTGGTGGTAGGGCATGATCAGGTGGGCGTTGCCGCTCACCAGCAGCCTCGAGGTGTCGATCCCCTTGGCGCTCAGCGTGTCGACTTCCTCGAGCAGCACCTTCGGGTCGACGACCACCCCGTTGCCGATGACCGGGGTGATGTGGTCGTAGAGCACCCCGCTCGGCACCAACTGGAGGGCGAAGGTGGTGCCGTCCACCACGATGGTGTGGCCGGCGTTGTGGCCGCCCTGGTAGCGGACCACCATCCCCATCTCCTTGGCCAGGAGGTCGGTGAGCTTGCCCTTGCCCTCATCACCCCACTGGGTCCCGACGACGACGGTTGCCGGCACGCGTCACTCCTCCGTGGCAAAAAGCGGATTGCACACCAGTGTACCCCGCACCTCGATCGGCTCACTCGACGGCCGAGCGCTCGCGCCGCAGCACCTGGGCCACCGCCCGCATGAACAGCACGGAGGAGAACACCAGGCCGATGAAGCCGATGGCCTGCAGCGAGAGTCGGATGTCGCGGGTGCCGGCCAGCTCGGCCGCCACCAGGATGACGGCCGAGGCCAGCAGGCCGATGCCCCCGAACGCCCCGATCAGGACCCGGTCGATCCACCGGCCGACCACGGCCTCGTCCCGGCCGGCAAAGCGCTCGACCCGCATGGTCAGCCGCCCGGCTCGCAGCTGGGTGGCGATCTCGTCGGCGTGCTCGGGCAAGGTGCGGAGGGCCGGCAGCGCACGGCGCAGCTCCTGCTGGACGAGGTCGCCGTCGAGGTCGCCCTCGGGGACGGCCAGTGCCTCGGCCGCGGCGCCGGCCTCGGTGGCCAGCACGAACGACGGATCGATCACCCGGAGGGTCCCGTCCAACGTGAGCAGGGCCCGGGACAGCGAGGTCATGGAGGGAGGTACCCGCAGACCGTGGCGGACCATGACCGAGAGCACCTGGTGGATGAGGGCGGGGTCGAAGCCGCCCGAGGACTCGACCATCAGCCGGCCGACGTCGGACTCGAGCGTGCGCAGGTCGGCGGTGCTGTCACCGGCCAGGTACCGGACGGCCCGGGCCACCACCATCGGATCGTCGGCGGTCATGCCGACGGCCATGTCCTCGAGGGCGCGGCGCGTCGAGGGGTCGATCAGCCCGACCGCCCCGAAGTCGAGCAGCCACAGCCGGCCCCACTCGTCGACCATCAGGTTGCCGGGATGGGGGTCGGCGTGGAACACCGAGCCCCGCAACACCTGCTCGAGGAAGCAGTCGAGCAAAGCGGTGGCCAGCAGATGGGCGGGGGCACCGCTGGCCGCCACGGCCCCCTCGGAGTCGATGGGCCGCCCCGGTGCCTCCTCCATGACCAACAGGCGGTCCGTCGACAGCTCGTGGAAGACGGCCGGCACCCGCACCACGTCGTCGGCCGGGTCGTCGTGGCGCATGGTGGCCCGCAGCCGCTCGCACATGGTCGCCTCGCGCAGGTAGTCGAGCTCGTGGTCCATGCTCGTGATGAGCTCGTCGGCCAGCTGACGGACGCCGAAGTCACGGGCGGCCGGGACCCGCCGCTCGGCGATCCGGGCGGCCAGGCGCAGCACGGTGGCGTCGCGGCGCAACAGCTCGTCGAGCCCGGGCCGCTGCACCTTGACCACCACCGCTTCGCCGCCGGCGAGCACGGCCCGGTGCACCTGCCCGATGGAAGCCGAGGCGAGCGGCTCGAAGTCGAACGAGGCGAACACCTCCTCCACCGCCTGGCCGAGCTCGGCCTCGACCAGGGGACGGACCTCGCCGCTCGGGATGGGCCGGACGTCGGACCGCAGCCGCGAGAGCTCGTCGATCACCGGGGCGGCCAACAGGTCGCTGCGGGTGGAGGCGATCTGGCCGAACTTCACGAACATCCCGCCAGCGTCCTCGAGGGTGAGTCGCAGGCGTTGCCCGAACTCCTCGGTGGCCATGGCAGCCGGCGACAGATACTGGGGCCGGGCCAGCCCGCGCCGGCGGGCGGCGCCGAGCACCTCGAAGGACCTCGACACCGGGGACAGGGTGCGCCGGGCCCACCGCACCGGGTGCAGCCAGATGCGCTTCGAGCGGCGACGGCGCGGTCCCCACCCCGGTGCGGGCCATGGCCTCGGGGATGATCAGGAGCACCATGGTGGCGAGTACCCCGAACAGGGCGGTGAGGGCGTAGATCACGTCCCGGTCGTTGGGCCCGTGGGCGACGGCCGCCGCGCCGGCCAGGCCGACCAGGGTGCCGAGCAAGGCCGTGAGCATCGACCGCCAGCGGCCCACCTTGATGCCGATGAGCCGGTTGCTCACCAGGCCGAGCACGATCACGAACAGGACGGCGAGGACCAGGGACAGGAAGTTCTGGAAGTCGATGCGGATGGTGACCGCTCCGCTCGACACGGCCGGTGTCACCATAGCCGGACGCCCGGCGTCAGCATGGCTGCAGGGTCGGCGTCAGCATCGCTGCAGGGTCGGCGTCAGCACGGCGGCCCGCCTCCGAGACCACGGACGCCCGTCTCAGCCCGGGTCAGGCGGCCGGTCGGCCTGACCACCGACGACCGGCTGGTGAGCGATTCGGCCCGGGCACTCCACCGACACATGATGGCAACCGACGCCCGGCGGCGTCCACCGGTGCCGCGGGAGCGGCGGGGTCGGTCAGACCAGGGTGATGGCTCCGTCCGCGTCGTCCACGGTCACCACCGAGCCCTCCGGGTAGCGCCCCTCCAAGAGCGCCATGGCCAAGGGGTCCTCGACCTCGCGCTGGATGACCCGGCGGAGGGGGCGGGCTCCGAAGTCGGGGTCGTAGCCCGCCTTGGCCAGCCAGCCCTCGGCCGCCGGGGTGACCGTCAAGCTCAGCCGACGCTCGGCCAGACGGGCCCGCAGCCCATCCAGCTGGATCGAGACGATCCGGGCCAGATGCTCCTCCGAGAGGGGATGGAACCGGACGATCTCGTCGATGCGGTTGACGAATTCCGGTTTGAAGTGCTCGATGGGCTCGCCCGGAATGTTGGTGGTCATGATGAGCACGGTGTTGGTGAAGTCGACGGTCCGGCCCTGCCCGTCGGTGAGGCGACCGTCCTCCAACAGTTGCAGCAGAATGTTGAACACATCCGGGTGGGCCTTCTCGAGCTCGTCGAGCAGGACCACGGCGTAGGGGCGGCGGCGGATGGCCTCGGTCAGCTGGCCTCCCTCCTCGTAACCGACATAGCCCGGCGGGGCGCCCACCAGCCGGGCCGTCGAGTGGCGCTCGGAGTACTCGCTCATGTCGATGCGCACCATGGCGCGGGCGTCGTCGAACAGGAAGTCGGCGAGCGCCCGGGCCAGCTCCGTCTTGCCCACGCCCGTCGGCCCCATGAAGAGGAACGACCCGATCGGGCGGTTGGGGTCGGACAACCCGGCCCGGCTCCGCCGGATGGCGTTGGCCACCGCCGACACCGCCTCGTCCTGGCCGACCACCCGGGCGTGCAGGGCGTCCTCCATGCGGATCAGCTTCTCGACCTCACCCTCCAATAGCCGGCTGACCGGCACCCCGGTGGCCCGGCTGACCACTTCGGCCACGTCCTCGGCGTCCACCTCCTCCTTGAGGAAGCGCTGCTCCTTCTGCAGCTCGTCGAGAGCGTGGGTGGCCGCCTCGACCTGGCGCTCGAGCTCGGGGATCACCCCGTAGGAGATCTCCGACGCCTCGGCCAGATTGCCGTCGCGGGCCAGCCGCTCGGCCTCGCCGCGCTGACGCTCGAGCTCGCCCTTGAGCGACTGGATGGTGGCGATGGCCTCCTTCTCGGCCTGCCAGTGGGCGGTCATGGCCGCCGACTCCTCCGCCAAGTTGGCCATCTCCTCGTCCAGCCGGGCCAGCCGCTCGGCCGAGGCCGCATCGGTCTCCTTCTCCAGGGCCATCCGCTCGATCTCGAGCTGGCGGAGGCGCCGGGTGACCACGTCGAGCTCGGTGGGCATCGAGTCGATCTCGATGCGTAGGCGGCTGGCCGCCTCGTCCATGAGGTCGATGGCCTTGTCGGGCAGGAACCGACCGGTGACGTAGCGGTCGGACAGCACGGCGGCGGCCACCAGCGCGGCGTCCTGGATGCGGACGCCATGGTGGACCTCGTAGCGCTCCTTCAGGCCACGCAGGATGGCGATGGTGTCCCCCACCGACGGGGGCGGGACGAACACCTGCTGGAACCGGCGTTCGAGCGCGGCGTCCTTCTCGATGTACTGGCGGTACTCGTCGAGCGTGGTGGCACCGATGAGCCGCAGCTCGCCCCGGGCCAGCATGGGCTTGATCATGTTGCCGGCGTCCATCGCCCCCTCGGCACCGCCACCCGCCCCGACGATGGTGTGCAACTCGTCGACGAAGGTGATGATCTCCCCTTCGGCGTCGGTGATCTCCTTCAGCACGGCCTTCAGCCGCTCCTCGAACTCGCCGCGGTACTTGGCCCCGGCCACCATCGAGCCCATGTCGAGCCCGATGACCCGCTTCCCCTTGAGCCCCTCGGGTACGTCGCCCTCCACGATGCGCTGGGCCAGGCCCTCGACGATGGCCGTCTTGCCCACCCCGGGCTCGCCGATCAGGACCGGGTTGTTCTTGGTGCGACGGGACAGTACCTGGATGACCCGGCGCACCTCTTCGTCCCTTCCGATGACCGGGTCCATGCGCCCCTGGCGGGCCAGCTCGGTGAGGTCGCGGCCATAGCGTTCGAGGGCTTGGAACGTCTCCTCGGGGTTCTGGGAGGTGACCCGGTGGCTGCCGCGCACGTCGCGGAGGGCTTTCAACAGCTCGTCGCGATCGGCACCGAGGCGGTCGGCCATGGCCAACATGAGGTGTTCGACGGAGAGGTACTCGTCGCCCATGTCGGCGCGCTGGGTCTCGGCCGCGGCCAAGACATCCCGCAGCGACCGGCTCACGCCCGGCTCTCCGCCCCCGAAGGCCTGGGCCATGCGGCCGAGCTCACCCTCGATCCGTTCGCGCACCAGAGCCGGTTCGACGCCGATCCGGGAGAGGATGGGGCCGGCGATCCCTTCGGGCTGGTCGAGGATGGCGGCCAGCACGTGCTCCGGGGTGACTTCGGCGTTGTGGGCGGCGCGCGCCCGCTCGACGGCGCCGGTGAAGGCCTCCTGGGTCTTGATCGTCCAGCGGTCGGGGTTGATGCTCATCGCGCTCCTCCTCTGCCTCCGGCCGTGCCTGTGGCTTGGGTCGTTCCTCCCGTAGCCGGCGCCGACCGACGGGGCGTTCTCGTCGGGACCGGCATCTGTCTCAGCGGCACCAGCTCGCGGCGGTACTGGCGGTGGGTGATGGCCAGCGCCTCGCGGGCCTCGGCCCTGGTGGTCTCCAACTCGGCCTGCAATCGGACCACCTCGGCCTCGAGCTCCATGACCCGGCGCACGCCCTCGAGGTTCACCCCGGAAGTGGTGAGGCTCTGGATATGGCGCAACCGGTCGAGGTCCTGCTCGCTGAACCGGCGGCTACCCCCTTCGGTGCGGCTGGGGTCGACCAGCCCGCGGCGCTCGTAGATGCGCAGCGTCTGGGGATGCACACCGGTGAGCTCGGCCGCCACCGAGATGACATACACCGCCCGGGTGCGCCGGTCGTCGCTCATGACACGCTCCCGAGGCGCCGCTCAGGTGGCTCGATGACGGAGGCCAAGGCCTCCACCGCGGACCGTTGCTCGTCGGTCAGCTTGTCCGGGACGTCGACGTCGACGGTGACCAGCAGATCGCCGTTCGAGCTCTTGCGGCCGGCCGGCACACCCCGGCCCTTGACCCGGAAGGTCCGCCCGGTCGGGGTGCCGGGAGGGACGCGGAGGGTGACCGGATCGGTGAGGGTGGGAACGGTCAGCGTGGTGCCTAACGTCGCCTCGGCGTAGGACACGGGCACGGTCAAGGTCAGATTGCGACCCCGGCGCCCGAAGATCCCGTGCCGGTCCACTTGGACCACGACATACAGGTCGCCGTTGGGACCGCCGCCACGACCCGACGCACCGCGTCCCTTGACGCGGATGCGCTGGCCGTGCTCCACGCCCGGTGGGATCCGAACCTTGACCGTCCGGTTGCGGTGCTCGACCCCGGTCCCCGAGCACGTCGGGCACGGAGTGGTCACCACGGTCCCCCGACCCCCGCACTGCGGGCAGATCTGGCTCAACGAGAAGAGGCCCTGGTTGTCCTGCAGAGTGCCCGAGCCCCCGCACCGCGGGCAGGTCACCGGTTGGGTGCCGGGGGCGGCCCCGGTACCCGAGCACGTATGGCAGCGCACGTCGGTGGTGACGTTGACCGACGTGGTCGCCCCCTTCACCGCGTCCTCGAAGGAGAGGTGCAGCTCGGTCTCGACGTCCGCGCCCCGCTGCGGACCACCACCACCCCCGCCCCGGCGCCCGCGGCCGAACAGACCACCGAACAGATCGCCGAGGTCGCCCATGTCCTCGACCCGGAAGGTGCCACTCCCGAACCCGCCCGGGAACCCTGCGCCGGCCGCGGCCGGGCCCATGGCCCGGACCTCGTCGTACTCCTTCCGCCGATCGGGGTCACCGAGGACGTCGTAGGCGGCGGAGATCTCCTTGAACGTTTCCTCGTGACCCGGATTGGTGTCGGGGTGGTGCTTCTTGGCCAGCTTCCGGTACGCGCTGGTGATCTCCTTGGGGGTGGCCGTCGAGGACACGCCAAGGGTCTTGTAGTAGTCCTTCTCGAACCATTCGCGTTGGGGCGCCACCGCTGTCGTCTCTCGTTTCCTCTGTCGTCCTACTGTGCGTTCGGCCTGCTGGTTACGGCCTGCTGGTTACGGCCTGCTGGTTACGGCCTGCTGGTTACGGCCTGCTGGTTACGGCCTGCTGGTTACGGGGCCTCCTCACGGCCTGATGACCCCGCTTCTCGGTTGTTCGGGCGACGGGGTCAGCCGCGCACCATGACCATGGCCGGGCGAAGCACCGAGCCGCGCCAGCGATACCCGGGGCGCATCACCTGGGCCACGACCGGCTCGCCGTCCCCGCCTCCACCCCCTTCGGGGTCCGAGGTGGCCGACCCGTCGCCGTCGTCGACATCCACTTCCACGTCGGCCGGCAGGTGGCCGACCGCTTCGTGGTTGTTGGGGTCGAAGCGCTCGCCGATCGGGCTCACCCGCTCGAGACCCTCCTTGGTCAAGACGTCGCGCAACTGGCTGTAGACGGCATCGAGGGCGCGGCCGTCGACAGATCCGGGGTCGCCCATGTGTTCGATGGCCAGGTCGAACGTGTCGAGCACCGGGAGGATCTTCTCCAGCAGGGAGACGGCGGCCCGGGCCGTCTGGTCGGCCTGCTGCTTGATGACCCGCTTCTTGTAATTCTCGAACTCGGCCTGCAACCGACGCAACGAGTCGAGATACTCGTCGCGCTGGGCGAAGGCCAGGGCGACCGCGTCGGACTCGAGCGCGTTCCCGTCGATGATCTCGGTGCTCACCTCGAGCGGCTTCTCGTCGAGTCGGCCGGCGTCATCCGATGGGACGAAACCGCCTCGGCCACTGGCGGGCTCATCCCGCCCCTCCGGCTCGCCGGGCCCGGACACCCGCTCGGCATCCGGGCCTCTTTCCACCTCGTCGTGACCCGACCCGTTCCTGCCGGTCATCGGCGATCAGCCCTTGTCGTCGACGATCTCGGCGTCCACGACCTCGTCGTCAGAGGCGTCGTCCGCCGGCACCTGTTCGCCCGGGGCGGTCGAGTCCGCCTTCGACGCCTCCTCGTAGAGCCGCTGGCTGAACGACTGGCTGGCCGTCAGCAGCGTCTCGGTGGCGGTTTTGATGGCCTCGACATCCGAGCCGGTCAACGCCTCCTTGAGCGATCCGAGCGCCGATTCCACCTTGTCCTTCTCGTCACCTTGGAATTTCTCACCCTGCTCGGTGAGGAGCTTCTCGGTCTGGTAGACGAGGGTGTCGGCGTTGTTCCGCACCTCCGCCTCCTCCTTGCGGCGACGGTCGTCCTCGGCGTGGGCCTCGGCGTCCTTCACCATGCGTTCGATGTCATCTTTGGCCAGTGACGATTGGCCGGTGATGGTCATCGACTGCTCCTTGCCGGTGGCCCGGTCCTTGGCCGAGACGTGCACGATGCCGTTGGCGTCGATGTCGAAGGTGACTTCGATCTGCGGTACGCCCCGGGGAGCAGGAGGCAGGTCGACCAGCTGGAACTTGCCCAGGGTCTTGTTGTACATGGCCATCTCGCGCTCGCCTTGAAGAACGTGTACCTCCACCGAGGGCTGGTTGTCGTCGGCGGTGGTGAACACCTCGCTGCGCTTGGTCGGGATGGTGGTGTTCCGCTCGATGAGCCGGTGCATGACGCCACCCTTGGTCTCGATCCCGAGAGACAGCGGCGTCACGTCGAGGAGGAGGACGTCCTTGACCTCACCCTTCAACACACCGGCCTGCACGGCGGCCCCGATGGCCACCACTTCGTCCGGGTTGACGCCCTTGTGGGCCTCCTTGCCGGTCATCTGCTGGACCAGTTCCTGTACGGCGGGCATACGAGTGGAACCACCCACCAGCACCACATGCTCGATGTCGGCCTTGGACAGTCCCGAGTCGGCGATGGCCTGGTCAAAGGGGCCCTTGCAGGCGTCGACCAGGTCGGCGGTCAGCTCGTTGAACTTGGCCCGGGTCAGCTTGAGATCGAGGTGCTTCGGGCCCTCCGAAGTGGCAGTGATGAACGGCAGGTTGATCTGGGTCTCCTGCAGGGAGGAGAGCTCGATCTTGGCCTTCTCCGCCGCTTCCTGCAGACGCTGGGTGGCCATCTTGTCCGTGGACAGGTCGACACCCTCGGTGTCCTTGAACGTCTTCACCAGCCAGTCGATGATCCGCTGGTCCCAGTCGTCACCACCCAGGTGCGAGTTCCCCGCCGTCGACTTGACCTCGAACACGCCGTCGCCGATCTCGAGGAGCGACACGTCGAAGGTGCCGCCGCCGAGGTCGAACACCAGCACGGTCTGGTCGGCTCCCTCCTTGTCCAGTCCGTAGGCAAGCGCCGCCGCCGTCGGCTCGTTGATGATCCGGAGCACTTCGAGCCCGGCGATGGCACCGGCCTCTTTGGTGGCCGTCCGCTGGGCGTCGTCGAAATAGGCGGGCACGGTGATCACGGCCTGGGTGACCGTGTCCCCCAAGTAGGCCTCGGCGTCGCGCTTCAGCTTGCCGAGGATCCGGGCCGAAATCTCCTGCGCGGTGTACTTCTTGCCGTCGATGTCGATCGTCCACGACGTCCCCATGTGCCGCTTGACCGATCGGACGGTGCGGTCCGGGTTGGTGATGGCCTGACGCTTGGCTACCTCGCCGACGAGTACCTCGCCCGACTTGGCGAAGCCCACGACCGAGGGTGTGGTCCTGCCCCCCTCGGCGTTGGGGATGACGACCGGCTCGCCGGCCTCCAGCACCGACACCACCGAGTTGGTGGTCCCGAGGTCGATTCCTACGGCCTTGGCCATCTTGTTTCCTCCTGCTTCTCGCCCGCTTCGGGCGCCTCTTTCATGACTCCACAGTTGTTGCCGGCCCTGCCGCAGGCACCCTCTGGATCTGCTCTTCCTGCTCTTCGTCCTGCTCTTCGTGCTCTTCGTCCTGCGACTACTATACCAAACTTGAGTGCGTTGTATACAAGTTTTCTACTAATCCCGCTGATACTCAATTGTCCCCGGACCGGCCAGCCCCCCTCCACGGGAAGAAAGTCCAGTTCAGAAGCGGGATTGGGTCACCTGACGGTCGGGACGAGAAACGGGTCGGCCACCCCCGGCGGTCCACCCCCTGCTCGATCGGGGGCCTCGGCGCCCGGGGCGCGGACCCCCCCGCCGGGAATCCGGGCGTCGACCGGGGGCGCCACCGGCCCGCCCACTAGTTAACCGGGTCGTAACGACGCGGACCCAGGCCGTTCACCCCTTCCGTTTACCGTCCACCTAGTGGCCCTGTCGACTGGACAGATCGACCCTGGTGAGTCTGACGTGGTCCTCTCCTCGTACCGCCCCGGCCGGGGCTGCGACGAGCTGCTCGGCACCAACGGGCAGCCGAGGCCGATCGCCGAAGAGCTGGTAGCTGCCCTGCGCCTGTCCGGACACGCCGGTCTGAACGATCGACAGGCCGCGGCCGACGAGGAGATACGTCGGATCGGGGTGACCTTTCAGATCCATGGTGACGATTCGGGCATCGACCGACCATGGCCGTTCGACGTGATCCCCCGGCTCATCCATGCCGACGAGTGGAGGCGGATCCAAGACGGTCTTGCTCAGCGACTCCGGGCCCTCAATCTGTTCATCGACGACGTCTATCACGACCAGCGGTCGATCCAGGCCGGTGTGGTGCCGGGCGACGTCGTCGTCCGATCACCCAACTTCCGACCCGAATGTGTCGGTGCCGATCCGCCCGGCCGGATCTGGGCCCACATCTGCGGCAGTGATCTTGTGCGCGGCGAGGACGGCACGCTCTATGTGTTGGAGGACAACCTACGGGTTCCCTCAGGGGTGTCGTACCTACTGGAGAACCGGATGGTGGCCAAGCGGGTCTTCCCGGAGCTCTTCCGGCGCTACAGCGTCGAGCCGGTGGATCCCTACATCGCCAGGCTTAGCCAGATGTTGACCCGGCTCCGGCCCGAGGTCGACGATCCCACCGTCGCCATCCTCACGCCCGGCGTCAACAATTTCGGCCTTCTGCGAACACGCCTTCCTGGCCCAGCAGCTGGGAGCGGAGTTAGTGGAAGGAGGCGATCTCGTCGTCGTCGAAGACGTCGTCTACATGCACACCATCGACGGACCGGAACGGGTCGACGTGCTCTACCGGCGCATCGACGACGCCTATCTGGATCCCGAAGTGTTTCGACTGGACTCGCTGATCGGGGTGTCCGGAATCATGCGGGCATGGCGTGCGGGCAACATCGCCATCGTGAGCGCTCCCGGTGCGGGAGTGGCCGATGACAAGGCGATCTACGGCTTCGTGCCTGAGATCATCCGCTACTTCCTCGGTGAGGAGCCGATCCTGGCCAACGTCCCCACCTGGCGGTGTGGCGACCCCGCCGATTGCCGCTACGTTCTCGGCCACCTCGACACCCTGGTGGTGAAACCGGCGACCGAGTCAGGAGGGTACGGAGTCGTGATCGGGCCGGCGGCCGGTCCCGATGCGCTGCTCAAGGTGGCGCAGCGGATCGAACGACATCCATGGAACTGGGTCGCCCAGCCGGTCATCTCCCTGTCGACGATGCCGACCCTGGTCAACGGTCGGCTCGAACCCCGCCACGTCGACCTTCGGCCTTTCACCATCCTCGGACCGACCGGCGCGTTCGTGGCGCCGGGGGGCCTCACGCGTGTGGCCCGGTCGTCGGGATCATTGGTCGTGAACTCGTCACAGGGGGGGAGCAGCAAGGACACCTGGGTGGTGAGCTCAATCACCCCCGACGGTACGTCCGGATGCACCCGACGAGGAGGCCACCCCGGCTCCGGCGCACGATCCGTCCGTCCGAAACGGATCCGACTCGAAAGTCCTGTGATGACCCAGTGAGCAACCTCATACGTGAGAGGCCGGTGTCACTGCTGGCCCGGATGGCCGAAGTGCTCTACTGGGCCGGCCGCTATCTCGAGCGGGCGGAGGACATCGCCCGGGTGGCAAGCGTGCACAGCGAGACCCATATCGATCTTCCGGTCGGCGAAGATGTGGGGTGGGCGCCGTTACTCGATATCACCGATTCGGCGGATCTGTTCGTCGAGCAGTTCCCTCAGGCGAACACCGGGCGTGGTTCCACCTGGTCGGCGCCTTCGTTGGAGGACCGCATCACCGGCTTCGTACTGTTCGACCAGAGCAACCCGGGCTCGGTCATGGCGTCGATCTACAACCTGCGACGCAACCTCCGGCAAGCCCGGCCGGTTGCTCCGAGAGAAGTGTGGGAGCTGTCCAACGAACTCTGGGCCTCGCTGAAGAACAGCGAGGCTGAAGTACACACCCGCAATGAGCGGGTGCGATGGCTTCGCACCGTCGTCGACGAGTGTCACCGCATCAACGGAGTTCTGTTGGGGACCATGCGACGGGATGAGGCTCTCTCGTTCTTCCGCATCGGCCAACAGTTGGAGCGAGCCTCGATGACCTGCCGGGTGCTCGCGGCACGAGCCAACAACGCCACCGCGACATCGGGAGAAGACCTGTACCTTGACGCCCATCACCGGGCCATCCTCCGCTCCCTTGCGTCGTACCAGCCATTTCGACGCGCCACCCCGACCGGTCGGGACGCCGGGGTCCTGGTGGAGTTCCTCCTCCGGGATCAGTACCTGCCACGCTCGGTGAACACCTGCCTCACCGAGCTACGGGACCTGGTCAAGACTTTGCCGGGGAGCGAGGCTGTGCTGGAGCGGTGCACGGACGCCTCGGTGGCGGTGGCCGCCGCGCCGACGATGGAACTGGACCCGATCGGCCTCAAGTCGTTCCTGATCGTGCTGCAGAGCGCGATCGCCAACCTCCACGACGAGGTCTCCGGGTCCTACTTCCTCCCGGCTCCCGTGCCCGAGCGCCCGGCTTCACCCATGGGGAACGGGGCGGTGCACCCGGCCCCGCCTGGCCTGGTCCTGGCCGGCCGGTCCCCCAACGTGATCGGCAATCCGGGCACAATCCGCGAGATGGAAGGAGCCGACGTCGATGGACGCCGGGGAATGACCTGCCGGGTCACCCACCTGACCACCTACGAGTACGACGGGCCGGTCGAGCATGCCTACAACGAGGCACACCTGCGGCCGAGGACCGAGAATGGACAACGGTGCCTCAGTCACGAGCTCGAGGTGACTCCTGAGCCGGTGGCCTGCAGCGAGACGGTCGATCCGTTCGGCAATCGGGTCACGATCTTTTCGGTTCGGGGAGGCTTCACCGTCCTGTCGGTCAAGGCTACGAGCGAGGTCGTCACGGCTACCCCGCTGCCTGCCCCGTCCGGACCGCCGTGGGAGTCCGTCTGCATGATGCTCGACGTCGATCGCAAGGCGGCGGGCCGGGAGGCTCGGCGATATCGAGCTCCCTCCCGGCTGGTGCCCGCCGACGACGTGTTCGCCGAGTACGCAAAGGCCGCGTTCCAACCCTCGCGTCCGGTGCTGGAGTCGGCATCCGATCTGACCTCCCGCATCTACCGGCAGTTCGCCTACGAGCCCGGAACCACCTCGGTCACGACCCCGCTGCTGGAGGTGTACGAGCACCGGCGAGGTGTGTGCCAGGACTTCGCTCACCTGATGATCGCGTGCGTTCGGTCGATCGGTCTCGCCGCCCGCTACGTCAGCGGGTACATCGAGACGCCGCCTGCGTCCGAGCGAGACGCATTGGTGGGCTCGAATGCGTCTCACGCTTGGGCCGCGGTCTACCTCCCGGGTTGGGGATGGGTGGACTTCGATCCGACCAACAACCAGATGGCGAATAGCTCCTACGTCACCACCGCCTGGGGTCGCGACTACTGGGATGTCTCTCCCCTCAGGGGATCGGTCGAGGGCGGAGGAGGCTCCCATCGACTGCACGTTTCGGTGGAAGTCGAGCGGATAAGCGAGGAGGCCGAGGAGCGAGCCGTCCAGGCATGACCTCCTGAGGGGCCCGTCTTCTGAGGTCCGTCCAGCAGTCCCGGACCGCGGGACCATCCAGCTCGTCAACGAGCCCTCCCGACAGTGCGGAGATCGTGTCCCGGGAGCCTGCACGATTACGCTCTGGTCATGCCCGAGCTGGTACTTCTGCGCCACGGACAGTCGGAGTGGAACGCGGAAAACCTCTTCACCGGCTGGGTCGACGTCGGACTCACCCCGCTGGGAGAGTCCGAGGCCAGTGAGGCGGGAGAGCTTCTGGCCGACCAGGCCGACCTCGACCTGCGCATCGTGCATACCTCCTTGTTGACCCGGGCCATCCGCACCGCCGAGCTCACGCTCGAAGTCGCCGGACGGAGCTGGTTGCCGGTGCGGCGCCATTGGCGGCTCAATGAGCGGCACTACGGCGCCCTGCAAGGCAAGAACAAGCGCCAGACGGCGGCCGAGCACGGCGAAGCCCGGGTCAAGGAGTGGCGGCGCAGCTACCGGGTCCCGCCTCCTCCGGTCGACCGGGGCACCGAGCACGACCCGTCGGGTGACGCCCGCTACCGTGACGTGCCCGCTTCGCTCCTCCCCCTCACCGAGTGCCTGTCCGACGTGGTGGACCGGGTCCTCCCCTACTGGGACGACGTCATCGTGCCGGATCTCCTGGCCGAGGGATCGAGAGGCGGTGCTGTGCTGGTGGTGGCCCACGGCAACAGCCTGCGCGCCCTGCGCAAGCACCTGGACGGGATCAGCGACGACGACATCGTCGGCCTCGAGATCCCGACCGGTATCCCGTTCCGCTACCAGTTGGCCGACGACCTCTCCGTGCGCTCGGCGGACTACCTGGGCGACCCCGAGGCGGCCAGGGTCGCGGCTGAGGCCGTGGCCCGCCAGGCCGGCTGAGCGCCCACTCCGAGGTTCGTCACCACGCCGGGTGCGCGGATGGCCGACCCATGAGGGCCGGCCATCCGTCGTTCAGGTCCTTCTGTCCCACAACGCCGCCGCAACCCGTCGACAGGGCGAAGCCGACGACCTCAGAGCGCGTCTGAACCCCGCTCTCCGGTGCGAACCCGGATCACCTCCTCGATGGGAAGCACCCAGACCTTGCCGTCACCGATCTTCCCGGTTCCCGCATTGTCGACGATGGTCGAGGTCACCTCGTCGACCTGGGAATCGTCCACCAGGACTTCGAGCCGTATCTTCGGTACGAACTCGACCTCGTACTCGGCTCCCCGGTAGACCTCGGTATGGCCTCGTTGGCGTCCGAAGCCCTGGGCCTCGGTCAGGGTCAGACCATGGACCCCCAGGCTCTTCAAGCCCTCCTTCACCTCGTCGAGCTTGAACGGCTTCAGCACCGCCACGATCAGCTTCATTGTTCTCCTTTCAGGGATTCGGTCGTAGTGGTCCTGTCAGCTACCCGGCTCCACCAGGTGGTGAGCCGTCATCCGGTTTGGCCCCGGCCAAGGACGGAGGTGGCTCGTCACCGGCCATCGAGAAGGCCCCGACCCGCTCGGCGAATGTCTCCTCGGGGAAAGCCTCTTCACCGTGGATGGCCAGGTCGCCGACCTCGAGGATCTCATCCTTGTACCTCGCTCCTCGGAGTACCAGGCCGATGAGCTTCATCAGGATGAACGTAACCAGCGCCGACCAGAATATGACGAAGACGGCGGCCCGGAACTGTTCCCACAGCTGGTGGGCAGAGCCGGTGTACATAAGGCCGTTGACCGAGAACGGCACACATTTCCCGCCAGATGCCGCGTACTGGTTCGCCGTGGTGGCGACGACCTGCCCGGCCGCGTCCAGATGGCCGCAGCCGTATTCGAGCATGTTCGGGTCACCGAATATCCCGAGTAACAAGCCGCCGAACAAGCCGGCGATTCCGTGGGTGTAGACCACCCCCAGGGCGTCGTCCACCTTGGAGAACGGGCGCACCTTGGACAGGAAGTTCCACGCCACCCAGACGACGCCGGAACAGATGGCCCCGACCGCAATGGCCCCTCGCCCGTTGACCCAGCCGGCGCATGGTGTGATCCCGACCAGGCCGCAGATCATGCCGTTGACAGCACCAAGGAACGTCGGTTTCTTCTCTTTGGTCAGCCAGGCGTCGAGGGCGATCCAGACGATCACACCCACGGCGGTAGCCAGGTTGGTGTTGACGACGGCGGCAGCTGCGTCTGCTCCCGCGTAGTACGGGTCACCGCCGTTGAAGCCGTTCCAGCCCAGCCACAGGATGCCGGCGCCGACCGCCGCCATCACCAGGTTGTTGGGTAAGGCGTGTTGTCGATCACGGAGGAGCCGCGGTCCGAGGACCCAGGCGGCCACGAATCCCGACACACCGGCCGACATGTGGATCACGAAACCGCCCGAGAAGTCGAGCGAGCCCTCCTGGGCGAAATAGCCCCCGCCCCAGAGCAGGAACGCGTCGATGGCGTACACAAAGGTCGACCACAGTGGCACCAGCAGGCACCAGGCCAGGAACTTGATCCGACCGAGCACGCTCCCGAGGAACAGAAGCGGGGTAATGGCCGCGAACACGAACTGGAAGTAGGCGAGCGAGGACGTCGGGAAGTGGAACGGGATGACTGTGTTGGCCGCCGACACGGCCTGGCCCTGTTCACCCACGCTGTCGGTGATGCCGCCGGGTTTACCGACCAGGTTCTCGAAGAAGTGCTTGACCCATCCCACACCGGTCAGCTGTGTCTGCACGCCGTCGTGCACCCCCCCTCCGACCGAGGTTGCACCGAATCCCATCTTGTAGGACCACAGCACCCAGCCGATGAGCACCAGCGAGAAGCCGGCGAACATCATGGCGAGCACGTTGACCGCCCACTTCTTCGGCACGATCGACGCGTAGAGGACGGCCAGGCCGGGGAGGCTCATGAGTCCGACGAACGTGGCGGCGGTGATCTGCCACGTGTTGTCGGCCGGGTTCAGCCAACTGGGATAGGGAACCTGTGTCACTGCTGCAGCTAGCACGGGTTGAGTGCTCCTCTCGTGAGATGACCGCCGTCTGCACCACCGTCAACATTCGACTGAGGCACGAGGGGCGCCAAGGCCAAGACAGGGAGTTGTGTCCTGCTGCCGCAAACAATGCAGGTCGGGGATTACGGCACGGTCACGCCCGTGTTACCAACGCGTGAACTGGCCCGAAGGACCAGGTCAAAGGCGGTCGACGCGTCGGGACCGAGACGTGTACCCTCTGGCGCCGTGGCGGCGGCCGGGTGCGACAGCGCGCGGGACCGTCCATGTGCCAGGCGCACTCGTTGGTGTACCTATGCCGGCTCAAGACGCCGGCATGGTTCGATTCAGCCGGCCCTGCGTTCCCCGCCGGGTTTTGGTTTGGTCGCCCTTCCCGGAGAGGTTGGCGGCGTATAGCGCTTGTTGGACGAGCCGCGCCCCGTCGCCGGAGCGGCGGCCCGCGCCACCTTGAGTCGTTGCTGCAGACGGTAGGAGCGGACGAGCAGCCAAGCCCCGGCAAAGATGTAGGGGAGTCCGAATCCCCAGAAATGCAGGTTGAAGATGGAGAGCCCGTAGAGGGCCATGGTGATGGCGAGATAGAGCCGCTTCCGGAGCCAGGCCGTGACGAGCATCACCAGGGCGAGGGCCACTGACACCGCGCCAAGCTCGACATACAGCGACGGGTTGACGTGCAGTTTGTTGATCGCACCATTGCTGAGCAGGGACTTCGGGTCGTTGGCCACCAGGCTGGCCGAAATGATGAACCCGAGCGCCGCCGCGATCGGAGCCGCGATGAGACCGATCAGGCGTTCCCGATCGTCAGCCCGTTTGACTGCCGCCTCGAGCTCGGGGACGGTCGTCGGGTACTCGCCCCCGGTGATGTTCGGACCTGCGTCCGCCGAGTCGGCCGGCCTGACCATGGCGTCGCGCCAACGCTCCCACAGGCTTCCGGGCATGGTGCAGGTTAGCGCGCACCATCTCCCGGGGCGAAGCTGTGGCGTCGGTCCTAGCTATCAGCTTCGGCTGGTCACGAACCAGGTTCGCGTCAGTGGGCGCGGCGCCGTCGACGAACGAGCAACGCGGCAGAGAGGGCCAGCGCCAGGGCGAGCAGGAGGAGCACGGTCGGGAGGATGAAGACTCGCCACGAGGCCTGCTCGCTCGCCACGGTGGCGACTGTGGCGAGGAGTGCAGGGTCACCGGGAACGGTCACCGCCCGGAACTTCGCGCCGGTCAGCGGAGTGGTGTTGCCGGCGAAGCCTTCGTTGTAGTGGTGTCCGTCGAGGGTGAACGTCGCCCGGCAGTCGTAGCCGACGAGGTTGCTCCCACTGCCCCCCATCAGCCCGATGCACCCGGACACCGTGGCGTCGACGACGACGCCATGCTGGTGGAACTGGTCGATCTGGGCATTCCTCTCGGCCCCGGTGACGAACAGCACGACGCTGGTGACGACCAGAGCCAATAGACCGGCGCCGATGAGCACCCAGGCCACCCATCGAACGTCGACATCGACGCCGGCTCCCCGAAGGGTCGTGACCGGACGGTCCGTCGGCTCGCCCGCGGCTGTCAGGTCACCGCCATCGGGAACGGCCCCGGCGGGAACGATCCCGGCGGGAACGGCCCCAGGAGTAACGGGTCCGTTCGGAACGGTCGGGTTCGTCGTGGTCATCGGCATCCATCGCCCAAGTGCTGATTCGCCCACGACCCGGGTCGGCCACCGGCGATCACGAGATGGTAGCCGTCGTCGCTCGGCAAAAGAATCGATGTCGCGGCCCCGGCGCGGCGGCCCTCGTGTGCCCAGCTCGCCGTCGAACGCTCGACCCGGGCAGGCCGGAATCGGCTGCGGTAGCCTCGCCGCCATGGCGGCGCGTCCCAAGGCCCTGGACCTGAAGAGCATCTGGCTGTTCTCCAGCTGTACCGGGTCCGAACTCCGCAAGATCCGCAGCTCGCTTGACGAGATCGAAGTGCCCAAGGGGAAGGTCCTCGTCGAGGAGGGAAGGATCGGACTCGAGTTCTTCCTCATCGTGGCGGGCAAGGCGTCGGTCACCCGCAACGACAAGAAGGTGGCCACCCTGGGACCGGGCGACCACTTCGGTGAGATGGCCCTCCTCGACCGGCATCCCCGGTCGGCCTCGGTGGTCTCCGAAACCGATATGGACCTGCTGGTCCTGTCGCAACGTCAATTCAACGGGCTCCTCAACACGGTCCCCACCATCGCCCGCAAGATGCTGGCCGCCATGGCCAACCGGCTGCGCGAAGTCGACGCTCTGGCCTACGACTGAGCAGTTGAGGGTCTGAGCGACTGGGTCGGCGGACCAGATCGGCGGACCGGGTCGAGTCAATCAGTCCATCGATTCCTCGAGCAGCTGGGAGAGATCGAGCACCCGCACGTCGTCCTCCTTGGCGTTGGCCCGCACCGCGTCGTCGAGCATGATCATGCAGTACGGGCAGGCCGTCGAGACCACGTCGGCCCCCGTGCCGAGCGCCTCCTCGGTCCGCTCCATGTTCACCCGTTTGCCGATGTTCTCCTCGAGCCACATGCGGGCCCCGCCCGCGCCGCAGCAGAAGCCGCGCTCGCGGCAGCGGCGCATCTCGACCTGGTTGGCCCCGGGGATGGCATCGATGACCGACCGGGGCTCGTCGAAGACCCGGTTGTGCCGACCCAGGTAGCAGGGGTCGTGGTAGGTGACCGTGCCCTGGTACCCGCCGCCCGGGGTGAGCTTGCCCGTCGAAACCAGGTGGTCGAGGAGCTGGCTGTGGTGGATGACCTCGAAGTCCCCGCCCAGGGCGGGGTACTCGTTGGCCAGCGAATTGAAGCAGTGCGGGCAGGTGGCGATGACCTTCTTCACCCCGGTGGTCCCGAGGGTCTCGATGTTCATACGAGCCTGCTCCTGGTACAGGTACTCGTTGCCCAGCCGGCGGGCCGGGTCGCCCGTGCAGCTCTCCCGGGGCCCGAGAATGCCGAAGGACACGCCGGCCCGGTGCAGCATGCGGGCCGTAGCCTGGGCGCCCTTGCGGGCCCGCTCGTCGAGGGCGCCGGCGCAACCGACCCAGTAGAGGTACTCGATGTCGTCGGGGATGGCCCCGCTGATGACCGGGACCTCGAAGTCGAGGGCGTTGAGCCAATCGGTCCGCTTGGAGGACCCGAGCCCCCAGGGGTCCCCCTGGTTCTCGATGTTGCGGAGCATGAGACCGGCCTCGGTGGGGAAGGAGGACTCCATCAGCACCTCGTAGCGGCGCATGTCGATGATGGTGTCGATGTGCTCGATGTCCACCGGGCACTCCTCGACGCAGGCGCCGCAGGTGGTGCAGGACCAGAGGACGTCAGGATCGATGATCGACGGGACCAGGTTGTCCACCTCGACCCCGGCGGCACGGTTCTTGGCCATGACGCGCTCGGCCGAGGCGAACAGATTGTCCCGCAGGTCCATGATGATGAGCTTCGGGGAGAGGGGCTTGCCGGTGTTCCAGGCCGGACACTGGGACTGACAGCGACCGCACTCGGTGCAGGTGGCCATATCGAGCATCTGCTTCCACGAGAAGTCCTCGATGCGGCCGGCCCCGAACACCACCTCGTCCTCGTCTGCCACGTCTTCCATGGACATGTCCGGGGTGGAGGCCAACGCGCCGAGCGCCCGCGGGCGGCGGGAGGTGGCCACGTTGATCGGGGCCAGGAAGATGTGCAGGTGCTTCGAATAGGAGACGAATACCAGGAACCCGGTGATGATGGCGATGTTGGCCAACAGAGCCACCGTCTCGATCACGCTGTTCACTCCGGTGCCCAGCGGGGCGAGGGCTCTGGCCACCACGTGCGAAGCGAACGCCCACCAGCCGTAGGGGAAGTTGCCCGTGTTGACCTGGGCCGCCCGGTAGAGAAGCAGGGTCACCACCACGCCGGAGATCATGAGCAGCACCAGCCACGCCGCGCCGGTGTGAGAGCCGAAGAACCGCGAGCGGCGATTCTCCCGTTTCGGGGAATGCTTCACCCGGATAGCCACGAACACCAGCAGGGCCACGATGACGGCCACGGCGAAGAAGTCCTCGAGGAATCCGATCACCGCGGTCTGGCCGATCAGCGGGATATGGAAGTCGCGATCGAAGAGGCACCCGAAGGCCTCGATGATGGTGAGGAGCAGGATGGTGAAGCCCCAGAAGGTGAAGGCGTGCGCCAGGCCGGGCACCGTCCACTGCAGGAGCTTCTTCTGGCCCCCGACCTCGACCAGCTCGGCCTTTACCCGCTTGGGCACGTCCTTGAAGCGGGAGGGTACGGCGGGATGGCCGGCCGAGATCAGCCGGTAGAGCCAGAAGAGCCGGCGGCCGGCGATGGCGAACATCACCGCGGTGATCCCGAGTCCTACGGCCAGTCTGAGCGGCACTGCGATCCTCCTAAGTGGTTACTGAAGAGTAACAAACGTCCGGCTCCGCCGGACCTGGGCCGAGGCGCCGGAGCGCCGGACCGCCGGAGACCGAACGCCGATCACGAGACGAAATTGTCGGCGTACCGGCTGGGTGTCGGTCCCCATTGTCCCTGGTACTTCGACCGGAGGCCCTCTGACCCGTAGGGATGGTCGGCGGCGGTGGTCATCTGGAGGAAGCTGATCTGGCCGATCTTCATACCCGGGTAGACGGTGATGGGGAGGCTGGCCACATTGGACAGCTCGAGGGTGAGATGGCCGTCCCAACCGGCGTCGACGAACCCGGCGGTGGAATGGATGAGCAGGCCCAGCCGACCGAGGGAGGACTTGCCCTCGAGCCGTGCCACCAGGTCGTCCGGGAGGGTCACCTGCTCGAGGGTCGAGCCCAGCACGAATTCGCCCGGGTGGAGGATGAGCGGGTCGTCCCCGGTGTCGACCAGTTCGGTCAGGTCCTCCTGGCTCTCCCGCACGTCGATGACCCGGCTGGTGTGGTTGCGGAACAGGCGGAAGTAGCGGTCGACATGCAGGTCGACCGACGAGGGCTGGATGCAACCCTCGTCGAACGGCTCGATCTTGATATGGCCTGCGGCCAGGGCTTCTCGGATGGATCGGTCAGAGAGAACCATGCCGGACAGACGATAGTGTGACCCACGCACGCGGGCGTAGTTCAGAGGCAGAACACAAGCTTCCCAAGCTTGGAACGCGGGTTCGATTCCCGTCGCCCGCTCTCACTGTCGCCCGCTCTCACTGTCGCCCGCTCTCACCGTCGCCCGCTCTCACCGTCGCCCGCTCTCGAGACCGCAACCCCGGCGTCGCGATTCGGCGTCACGCGGAGCGGGCTGAACGTTGTGCGACGCCACCCCGCCATCGCGTCGACCTCGACCCTCCCACCCTTCTCGGCCACCCGATGGGTTACCAGGTGCGGGAGGGTGTTCAGCCGGCGAGGCACCGGCGATGGGCAGGCCGCCGTGTTCACCGTGGCCTCGGCGACGAACAGCTCCCGGGCGATCTCGCCGTTGGAGTGCCCGTCGGCGATCAGCGCCAGCACATCGGCCTCCCGCTCGGTGAGCCCATCGGTCAGCGGCGAAGTAGGGGCATTGGGTTGGTCGCGTTCGACTTCGACGCTGGCCCGGGCGGCTTCCAACAACCGACTCACCCCAGGACTTCGCTCAGAGAAACCGCTGAACGTACGGGGAGAACCGCTTGCGGAGGTCCTCTCCGTCCAGGCCGACCTCATCGGCCCGGTACTCGATCCTCCCGAGCCGGCCTCGCTGGTGCTCAGCCAGGTACTCCTCCGCCGCGCCTCGAGCTGTCTGGCCGAATGGCTGACCAGCAAGCTCGTAGATCGAACGGACCGTGGTCAATTGGTCGGCCATGAAGTCGTCGAACCGGACGTCGAGAGATCGGTCCGAGGACAGCACATGCCGGTCACGCATGCACGCCGTCAGTAGGTCCTCGATCCGATCCGCCCAGGCCCGACCCAATTCCTCCGTGCCGACCCGATTGGTGTACATCCGGGCGGTGTAGGCGACCATCGTGGCCATCGACACCACCACATCCACGGGATCCCGGTGGGTCACCACCACCGTGGCGTCGGGGAACACTTCGGCCAGCACCGGTAGCTGTTCGAGATGCTGGGGTGACTTCAGCACCCACCGGTCCCCGCCACGGGTGAACTGGAGCGCCTGCAACATCGTGCGCAGGAAGCGGTAGTGGGGCGCCTGATCGTGGGAGCGGTAGTAATTCTCCCAGTCGGGCACCGGGGCTAGCGTCTCGAAGAACATCGTCGAGAAGTCGATGGCCAGGAGCTGGATCTCCTCGTGCACGTGGTCCGTGGTCATCTCGTGCATCAGCGGGAAGAGCGGCATCGCCTGGTTGAGGAACGACACGCTCGCCTCCGTGCGCTGGCGCCGGGGATCGGGCTCCACTCCATCTTCGGCGGGCAGCGGGATGGGCTCGAGGCTCTCCCAGTAAGGCAGGGAGCGCAGCGCGGTGTCACAGGCCAACAGGTTGTGCAGGTGGGTGGTCCCCGTACGGGGCAGGCCGACGATGATGATGGGTGGCGCCAGGGCGATGCCATGGATCTCCGGGTGGCGAGCGAGCAGATCGGTGAACAGGAGCCGGTTCTTCAGCAACTGAAGCATCTGGGAGTAGAAGACCACCCGGCCGGCCGGCGTGACCTGGTCGATCTGGCGGAGGGCACCGAGCAGGACCTCGAGTCGCTCCTCGTAGTCCCGGAGCCCGAAGTCGGTGAGCCCGGTCTCCCCGGCTGCCCGTCGGTGCAGGTGGGCCGCATCGAGGGGGCAGTCATCCGCCAGCGCCGCCATGCCGGCGAGCATGTCGCCCACTTCCGGCGAGAAGGTCGGATGCGCCAGGTCTTCGATACGGATTGCGTCGGACATGCCTCTCCCCCGAGCCCCGTCCCACCGTAGATTTCAGACGGTCGCCCACCTACCGAGAGGAATCCTGACATGAGCGAACGGACGTGGGACACGACCCGGGCCTGGAGAGAGCTGCTGGCCGGACTCGGCGAGCTGGATCGTCAGTTCCTCGAGGGTCCTCGGGCGGTGACCGACGAGCAGGCAGTGGCGGAGGGCTACCGCATGCTGACCGTGGGCCTCGGAGTGGCCCTGGACGTCTACCTCTACGCCGATGCCAGCCGTCCGGTCTTCGTCGACGTGAACACGCCCTTCCGGCGCGACCGGGCATGGGGAGGGGACAACACCGATGCGTACTACTCCCTAGCGCCGCTCGACCCTGGCCGCCGCTACCGGGTGGGCGGACAGCGAGGGGACAGCGCCTACTTCTCGCTCACCGTGTACAACGAGCCGGCGCCGGGGCAGTGGTCCAACCGGATCGTCGGGATCGTGAACGACACCGACCTGGACATCGACGGCGAGGGACGATTCTCGTTCCTGATGGGACCCAGCCGTCCGCCGGGCCACACCGGGCCGTTCATCGAGCTCGGTGAGGACACCCACGTGGCCTTCACCCGCGATTACCAGCTCGACCCGGCGGTCGGGCGTCGGGTCACCTGGGAGATCGAGGCGCTCGACCCACCCGATCCCCTCGGGCGGACCGACGCGGTTACCGCGGCCGGCCTTCGGGCCGCACTGGAGTGGGTCCAGACCCTGTTCATGACCGTGCCGCTGAGCGTGGCACCCCGGCAAGCGGTCGAGTCCCTCGGTCACAGTTCCCCCCAACTGGCCAATGAATTCGCCGACCCCTACCAAGTGCCCGACGCCAACTTCGGATGGTCGGCCCGGGACGCCTGCTATGCGTTCGCCAGCTATCGCATCCGACCGGACGAGGCGCTCGTGGTGACCCACCGACCGCCGGACTGCCGATTCTGGAACCTCGTGGTGTGGAATCCCTTTCTCGCCACCGAGGTCCTCACCGACGGGCGCACCTCGATCAACATCGGCGCAGCCGTCCCGAACGTGGACGGCACGGTCACTGCCGTCATCGCCCGGGACGAACTGGTCCACCCCAATGCGGTGTCGACGGCAGGGCACGCCCAGGGCGCTTTGGCCTTCCGGGTGGTTCCTGGCCGACACGGTTCCCGATCGGCCGACCATCGAGGTGGTCAAGGCGACGGACGCCCCCGCCGCTCCATGGTGAAGGCCCGACACTCGTGCCTATCTGTCTGCGTCTGTCTGTCTCTCTCGTGCAGGTTCTGTCCAAGCCGGTCGGACTCCGACAGCCGGCCGGCTGACCCGGGCTGCGATGGGTAGGAGTCGTCGATGAGCTTCTTCGTACTGGTCCCTGGAGCTGGCGGGGCCGCGTGGTACTGGCACCGTCTCGTCCCCGAGCTCACCGCTGGCGGCCGCCAGGCCATCGCCGTCGATCTTCCCGGAGCAGATCCCGCCGCCGGCCTGCCCGAATACACAACCTCGGTGTTGGCGGCCATCGGCGATCATCGAGACGCCGTACTGGTAGCCCAATCACTCGGCGGGTTCACCGCGCCCATGGTCTGTGACCGGACCGACGTCGATCTCCTGGTGCTGGTCAACCCCATGATTCCGCGTCCGGGCGAGACCGCCGGGGACTGGTGGGCGAATACCGGGGTCGAGAAGGCCCGCCTGGCCGCGGCCATCGAACACGGTTATCCGTCCGCCTTCGACCTGGCCACCTACTTCCTCCACGACGTCCCGGCCGAGACCGTGGCCGCCGCGGAGGGGCACAACCGGCCCGAGGCCGACATCGTCTTCGGCCAGTCCTGTGACTTCTCTCACTGGCCGAACGTCCGAACCCTTGTCGTCGCCGGACGGGACGACCGCTTCTTCCCGGTCGAATTCCAACGGCAGGTCGCTCGGCAACGGCTCGACATCGCGATCGACGTCATCCCCGGTGGCCATCTCGTTGCCCTCGCCAACCCATCCGGACTCGCCGACTACCTCGACGGCCACACCGAGACCTCCGGCTAGCTAGCCGACGTTCCGTTGGGCCCGTAGCACCGGGAGAACCACCTGGAAACTTCGGTGCGGGTCGTCACCGCACGCCCGAGAGCGGTGGCGGCCGCGGCCACGTTCCGGGCCGGACCGGGAGCCGCCCCTGCCAGGAGCTCGTTCCAGAAGATCCCCCAGCCTCCGGCCAGCGCGTCGCCTACCACCGGCGCGGTGAGCAGGCGGCCCACCGTGGCCACCGCCCTCGGGTGCGGGACCAATGCGGCATGCACGGCGGCAGTGATGCGTTGGTACGGGAGATGGGCGCCGGCCAGCCGGTCCCGGTAGATGGTCGCCGCCCGTGCCGGACAGTGGAGGATGGCCTCGGCTGCCGCCCGCCCGCTGGTCATGGCCTGGGCGATGCCTTCTCCCTGGAGGGGATTCACCAAGCCCGCCGCATCCCCGACCAGCAACACCCGGCCGGAGGCGGGGGTGGTCCCGACCATGCCCATCTTGAGCCAACCGCCCAGACGACGGAGCGGAGCCGACTCCTGCGGGCGTGTCCCGAGCAGTCCGAGACCGGTGAGGTGGTCGAGGAACGCCGGCAGGACCCGCACCGCCTCGGAACCGCCTTGCCGATCGGCCAGGGTTCCGATCCCGACGCCCACATTTGCCAGGCCGTCGGAGCCGGGGAAGATCCAGCCGTAGCCGGGAAAGGCCGTCCAGCGCTCTGCTTCCCAGAGCGCGATCGTCGGAAGGTCAACCGGTTGGTCGAGGTAGCGGCGCACGGCAAAGCCCCACAGGACGCGACGGGAGTCGAGCAACCCGGCGCATTCGGCCACCCGACTGGTAGCCCCGTCGGCGCCCACGACGAAGTCGGCGCGGATCTCCTCGCCTCCGGACAGCATGAACCCCTCGACGGCGCCGACGGAACCGACCGGTTGATCGGCCCGGCCCTCGAAGGGAACGGCGCCGGCCTCCAGGGCGACGCTCCGCAGGGCGTCATCGAACGCCGCTCGAGTGACCGCGCGCGCCCGACCCGGGTACGAACGGCCGTCGAAGCACGGCAGCCTGACCCGGCGACCGGTGGGGCCCACGACGACCATGTCGCCGACATCGGGGCCGGGGGGTTCGGCGATGCCCAGGTCAGCCAAGACCTGGAGGCCTCTCGGTCCGATGAGGTCCCCACACGCCTTGTCCCTCGGGAACCGCGCCTTGTCCACGAGCGCGACATCGGCTCCCGCCCTCGACAGGACGGTGGCGGCGATGCTGCCGGCCGGACCTGCCCCGACCACCAGCGCGTCGAATCGCCTCGAGCTCAATCGAACCTCCCGGGCGTCGACCGCCTACGGTGAGATCTTCGCATCCGAGGAGGTGGAGTGGAGACCCTGGAGCCCGTCGATCCGAACCGGTTCGCCCAGGAGCTCTTCACGCCGCTCCCAGACCGCTACGACCGCCTGGCCGAGTGGCTCTCACTGGGTCAGAACCGCCGGTGGCGGCGAGCCATGGTCGATCGCATCCTGCCCGGTCATCCGAGGCTCGTCCTCGACGTGGCGTCGGGGCCGGCCGGCGTGGCCCTCGAGCTGGCCGATCGGACCGCGGCCCGGGTGGTCGGCATCGACCTCACGCTCGACATGCTCCGCCAGGGCCGCCGCACGGTCGCGGCCAAGGGGAAGGCCGACCAGGTCCAGCTGGTGGCGGGCCGGGCCGAGCAGATGCCGTTCGCCGATCACACCTTCGACGCCCTCACCTTCACCTATCTATTGCGCTACGTGAACGATCCGCAAGCCACGCTCACCGAGCTCGCCCGGGTGGTGAAGCCGGGCGGAGTGGTGGCGAGCCTCGAGTTCCTCCTGCCCAAGAGCCGGTTCTGGCGGTTCTGGTGGTGGGGCTACACCCGGATGGTGCTCCCGGTGGCCGGGCTCGTCACCGGAGGAAGGGCGTGGTTCGAGGTGGGCCGGTTCCTCGGGCCCAACATCTCGGACCACTACCGTCGGTACCCGGTGGGTTGGACCGTGGAGGCATGGCGGCGGGCCGGGTTCGTCGAGGTGGGCGTGCGGCGGATGAGCCTGGGTGGCGGCCTGGTCATGTGGGGGCGTCGCGCCGATGGCTGAGGCTCCGGCCGAGCCGCCGGCCGAGCCGCCGAGGGAGCCGCCGAGGGAGCCGACCGATCCGCACGGTGAGCCCCGGCCGGCGTACTACGCGGCGCGAGGCGGAGGGTGGCGGGACTGGTGGACGATCCTCCATCCGCCCTACACCTCCTGGCACCTGGCGTACGTGGTCATCGGCGCGTGCCTCGCCCCGGTGGTCAACACCACCAGGCTGATCGCCACCCTCATCGCCTTCTTCCTCGCCGTCGGTCTGGCCGCCCACGCCCTCGACGAGCTGCACGGCCGGCCGTTGCGGACCCACATCCCCGCCGGAGTGCTCCTGGCGGTGGCCGGTGTCGCCCTGGTCGGTGCCATGGCCCTGGGCGTCGCCGGCTCCATCCAAGTGGGGTGGGCGCTGGTCCCGTTCCTGGTCGTCGGCCCGGTGCTGGTGGTCGGCTACAACTTCGAGCTCTTCGGCGGAGCCCTCCACAACGACGCCGGGTTCGCCGCCAGTTGGGGGGCCTTTCCCGTCCTCACCGCCTACGTGGCCCAGACCGGCACCCTGGCGGTGGCCCCGTCGATCGCCGCCGCCGGCGCTTTCGCCCTGTCCGCGGCGCAGAGGGCGCTCAGTACCCCGGCCCGGTTGCTCCGGCGCCGGGCCACCCAGGTGGAGGGTTCGATCACCCTGTCCGACGGGGGCTCGGTCCCCGTCAACCCGGTCACGCTGCTCGACCCCCTCGAGCGGGCCCTGCGGGCCACGGCCTGGGCGGTCGTGTTGATAGCCGCCTCCCTGGCTGTGTCCCGCCTCACCTGATTCGGTCGGTCGGCGGTGAACCATTCGGCCCAGGCGAAGCCTCCCCGACCAGGACTACCTTGACGAGCGTGGACAGCGAACGATTCAGCGACGTCGACTTCGACCGGTTCCACCGGGACGAGCTTCCGTCGCTCGTCGACGCCTGGGGTCCGCTGTTCTCGGACTCCGACCTCGCCGTTGTCGAGCCGCTGGCGTTCCGGCTCGACGATGGCCGGTCGTACACCTATGTCCCGAAGGGACGGTCGTTCTCGGTCGAACCGGGCATCGGCCGGGCTCACACCGTCACGGAGATGGCCTATGAGCCATGGCGGGCCTTTCGGTGGGAGCTCCGTTCCTCGTTCGCTCTGCTCTATGCCCAGGAGCTGGCGGTGACCCGGGGCAGCTTCGGGCAGCTGGTGCGGTGGGAGCCGGCCCTGCGCGGAGCCTTCGACGGCCAGCAGACCTACGACATCGACGATCCTCCGCCGGTGCTCGACGCAAACGGCCAGCATCTCGAGGTCGGTCGGGCGTTCACCCTCGACGAGCCGGAGGCCGAGCTGGCGGACTTCCTCGGGCGGGCCGGCTATCTCCACCTGCGCCACGTCATGGAGCCTGACGAGATCGAGGCTCTGCGGCAGGACGTGGTCGCGGCGGTGGCGCAGGCTCGCCCCGACGACCGGCGCTCGTGGTGGACGACGGTGAACGGCCACGAGGTCTGCAGCCGGGTCAACTACCTGAACGATCGGTCCGAGCGGGTGGCTGCTCTGGGATCGGACGATCGCTTCCTTCGGATCGCCCAGCTCACTGGACCCGATCTGCGTGACGCGCCCGACAGGCTGGACGGGAACGGTGTGGTCATCAAGGTCCCAGGCGCCACCGAGGGCCTCGCCGATCTCCCATTCCATCGCGACTGCGGCATGGGCGGCCATCCGGTGAAGTGCCCCATGCTCAACGTCGGCATCCAGCTGGACCCGGCCACGGCCGAGTCAGGTCAACTGCAGATGATCCCCGGCTCACACCTCGGGACGTCTCGGCTCCCCGGGCCACGGGAATCGGAACGGCTGCCCGTCGTGGCCCTGACCACCGAGCCCGGAGACGTGACCGTCCACTTCGGGCACACCCTCCACGCCGCCCCACCGCCCACTGATCCGCACGCCAGGGGGCGGCGAGCCCTGTACCTCTCCCTGGTGCCTCCCATGACCTTCGAGATGATCGGGCCGGGTCAGGGTTACAACGACGTCCTCTTCACCAGCGACGCAGGCCGTGTCCAACACGTCGACCGGTTACGCCAGCGCGCCAGCAACCTCGGGCGTCGGCCCGAAGCCTGATCTGTCTCATCCCCAGCCCAGCTCCCGCAGTCGGCCGTCATCGATGCCGAAATGGTGGCCGACCTCATGGATGACCGTCTTGCGCACCATCTCCACCACTTCCGCCGACGTGTGGCAGTTCTGGCAGATGGTCGCCATGTAGATGGTGATCCGGTCGGGAACGGAGGCCGTGTAGGAGTTGCCCCGGCGGGTCAGGGGAATCCCTTCGTACAGACCTAGGAGTGAGCCGGGTGGGCTGGTCTCATCGACCAACACGGCGACGTTCTCCATGTGTCGGCGGAGATGCGGCGGGATCCCCTCGAGCGCGTCGGAGACCAGTTGCTCGAATTCCTCCACCGGCAGCTCGACCACGACGACCATCATGACTCGCGGTCGCCCGTCAGTGTCCTCGGCGCGGCCCTGTCAGTGGCTTCGCCGCGGACCCGTCAGAGCCTTCGCCCAGCCCCGTCAGAGCCTTCGCCCAGCCCCGTCAGAGCCTTCGCCCAGCCCCGTCAGAGATCGAACAGGACGCCCGGGTTGAGCATCCCGTCGGGATCGACGGCCTGCTTGGCGGCACGCAGCTGGGCGGCGAACAGCTCAGGGCGCTGTCGGTCGTAGCCCGGGCGATGGTCCCGGCCGACCGCATGGTGGTGGGTCACCGTGCCACCTTCGGCTTCGATCACATCCATCACCTCGGCCTTGACCGCCGACCATTGGTCAAGCCGACCGGAACGGTGCGCTGGTGCGAGAACCGTGAAATACGGTGCGGCGCCGTCCGGATAGACATGAGTGAGGCGACACGTGACCAGCCCAGGCCAGGCTCCCACCGACCGCAGCGCCTGCTCGGTCGCCAACCGGATGCGATCGACGAACGGCTTGAAGCGGTCCCACGTGACGGCGGTTTCGAACGTCTCACTGATCAGACCCAGGCTCACCAGCGTGTCGCGGAGGTACGGGGCCCGGAGGAAGGCGGATCGCCAACGATCGGCCGCGTCGCGCCCGGTGTTGTTCTCCCTGCTGTGGCCCGGACTCCGCATCTCGAGGGACCCGCCGTGGTCACCGACGATGGTGGCGGCCCGCGACAGGGCGCCCTCGACCGGGTGATCACCTGACTCGAACCCGACCAGGAGCAGATGGGCGGACCCGTCGCCGGTGCTGCTGATGAGCGCCTCGGTGGCGTCGAGCAGCCTGCAGTTCGACGGCCACAGCCCTGACTGGGCGAGCGCCCTCGTCGCCTCGGCCCCGGCGTCGAAGGAGTCGAAGCGGGCAACCCCACTCGCTCGGAAGCGCGGCCGGTCCTGTAGGCGCATCCACGCTTCAGTGATCACTCCGAACGTCCCCTCCGATCCGAGCATGAGCCGGTCCGGTGACGGCCCCGCTCCGGAACCGGGCAGTCGCCGCGATTCCCACACTCCCTTCGGCGTGATGGCCCGCATCGACTCGACGAAGTCGTCGATATGGGTGTGCAGGGTGGCGAAATGCCCGGCAGACCGGGTGGCCAGCCATCCGCCGAGTGACGAGACCTCGAAGCTCTGCGGGTAGTGCCGCAGGGTGAAGCCAGACGATCGGAGCTGCTCCTCGAGGTCGGGCCCGAATACGCCGGCCTGGACGCGTGCGGCGCGGGAAGTGCGGTCGATCTCGAGCACCTGGTCCAGGCGACTGAGATCGCAGCTGACCACCGGTCGATCGTCGTCAGGCGGAGCCTCGACCCCACCGACCACCGAGGAGCCGCCGCCGTAGGGGATCACCACCGCGCCGACGTCCGAGGCCCAGTCGAGTACGGCCACGACACCGGTCTCGTCGGGCGGGATGGCGACGACATCAGGCGGTCGCTCCCATCGGCGTTCAAGGGCTCGCACGACGTCCCGATAGGACTTGCCATAGGTGTGGCCAGCTCGGGTCAGGTCGTCGACCCGACACCACTCGGCCAGCGTCGATGGCGGCGCCATCCGGGGTCGGTCAAGGGCGATCTCCGCCGACCCGGGTGGTTCGACCGGTTCGAGCGCATCGTCCCCGAGCAAGAGCTGCATCCGTGTCCCCAACTCGTACTGTTGCGCACGGGTGAGACCCTCGCCCTCGTAACCCCATCCCCAGAAGCGGCGCACGGCGGGCATCGTTGCGGATGCTAGATCCGAGAGCCTGTCCCGGTTCTCTCGGATTGCTCTCTAGTTGCTTGGTCGGGTTTGCTCTCTACCGAATTCGCTCTGCAATTCTGCTGTTCTTGGCGCGGATCTGTGAGATCCGTTCGACCTTTCAGTTCGCCATCTCCGTCACCAGCCAATCCGTCACACCCT
>CAVTHA010000014.1:0-50431 GCA_963734435.1 uncultured Acidimicrobiales bacterium
CGAGCTCAGCCGCGGTGGCGCCCGCCGGCTCCGATCTCGGGGCGGTCGAGCACGTGATCTTCCTCATGATGGAGAACCGATCGTTCGACCACTACTACGGAACCTACCCGGGCGTCCGAGGCTTCGACGACCACCCCGCCGACGGCCTCGGACCGTTTGCCCAGCCGTATCCGGCCAATGTGGCCAGCGTCCCCGTCGGCAGGCTGCTGCCGTTCCACCTCGACACGGTGAACATCGACATCGCCGATTGCACGTTCGACCTGACCCACGACTGGGGACCCCAACACGCTTGCCGCAACGGCGGAAAAATGGACTCGTTCGTCCGGGTCCACACTGAACCTCAGAACGAAGGCCCGGCCCAGGGCACACTCACCATGGGGTACTACACGAGGGAGGACCTCCCGTTCTACTACGCCCTGGCCGACGCCTTCACCCTGGGCGACGGCTACCACTGCTCGGTGATGGGCCCGACACACCCGAACCGGCTCATGCAGATGTCGGGCACCATAGATCCGGCCGGCAAGGCGGGTGGACCGGTCCTCAAGACGAACCAGTCGCCGGCGGCTCTCTTCAGCGTGCACTGGGAGACGATGCCCGAGGTCTTGGAGGACGCCGGCGTGAGCTGGAAGTACTACAACCCCCCCGGACCCCTCTACAGCATCGATCTCATGCGCAAGGTCGGGATGACCACCGACAGCGTCCTGCCGTACTTCTCGCAGTACGAGAACCCCACCTCCACGCTCTACCAGAAGGCTTTCACCCCGACCTTCCCCGATGACTTCACGGCCGACGTCCGTTCCGGATCGTTGCCCCAGGTGAGCTGGATCAGCACTGCCGTTGGCTATGACGAGCACCCCCCGGCACCGTCGTTTCTGGGTGAGTGGTTCACCGATCAGGTCCTCCAGGCCCTCGTGTCCAATCCCCAGGTCTGGTCGAAGACGGTGCTGTTCCACATGTACGACGAGAACGACGGGTTCTTCGACCACGTCGCCCCGCCGGTCGCCCCGCCGGCGACCGCGGGGGAATTCCTCACGGTCGACCCGCTGCCGGCCGACGCTGACGGTGTGGCCGGACCGATCGGCCTCGGCTTCCGGGTGCCCCTCCTGGTGCTCTCGCCCTTTGCCCGTGGCGGACGCATCTGCCGCGACACCCTCGACCATACGTCCCAGCTCCGATTCTTGGAGGAGCGGTTCGGGGTGAAGGCCCCGAATCTCTCGGGCTGGCGACGGCAAGCGGTCGGGGACCTCACCGCCACTCTGAACCTCGGCCATCCCGATACTTCCCTACCCGCCCTTCCTGCCACTCGCGACGATCCTGCTTATGTGGCCTCCAAGGGTTGCTCGAGCGGCGACCTGTTGGGAGTGGCCACCGACCAACCCCCCTACCCCCTCCCGTCGCTGCAGCGCATGCCGGCGCAGGAGCCGAAGTCGAGCAAGCATTGAGATCCGCGGATCCCCGAGCTCAGGCGCCGCCTCGCAGCACCGAATGCCACGCCCGCTGCAGCTCGACGGCGACATCGAAGGCATCGAGCTCGATGTCGAGCGCCTGGGAGATCGCTTCCCGGGCCGTTCGCTCGACATCGGTGAACAATCGGCACTCGGCATGAGTGGCCAGGTTGGGTATCTCGACCAACCACCAATCGCGGAATCTGGTCGCCAAGACCCGGTACTCGTGACCCTGCCCCATCACGGTGATACCTCCTCGAATTGTGTCCCGAGGACGCCGAGAGCCGCCGTGCCGTGAGCGCCGCTTCTCTGCGCTCGGGACTCCTATGGTTCTACTCGGGCTGAGTGAAGCGTTCGTCACGACTGTCTTAACTCTCCCCCAACGTTTCGTGATCTGTGGTGCAGCACGGATCTCCCTTCATCTGCCTGGTCGATCTCTCTGGCGGGCGTTCCGGTGCTCCGCGCCATCGACGACTTCCGGTCGCACCGCTACGATCTGGATGGTTGGCTCCTCCCGTTGGGGCGATCATCAATGGACGACAGTCTCGAGCTTGAGCGTTTCGTGACCGCCCAGGACACCAATGCCACCTATGAGCGCGCCGTCAGCGAGTTGCGCCGTGGCCACAAGACGAGTCACTGGATGTGGTTCGTATTCCCACAGATCGCCGGGCTCGGCCAGAGTGACATGTCGAGAAGGTTCGCCATCTCATCGCTGGAGCAGGCACAGGCCTATCTCCGACACACCACGCTCGGGCCCCGGCTGCATGAGTGCGCCGCCATCCTTCTCGATCAATCGAATCGGACGGCCGAGGACATATTCGGCAGCCTGGATGCTCAGAAGCTGCGCTCGTCGATGACGCTGTTCATGCGGGCGTCGCCGGGAGACACTGCGTTCCAGCAGGTGCTCGACCGCTATTTTGATGGCCGGCAGGACGGGGCGACCGACGATCGCCTCTGAGGGTGGCGCCAGGCCGATCGGAAAGGACCGGGCTGGTCGAGCGAAGCATTGCTTCATAGGCTCGTGGCGATGGGCCCGGCGGGCGACTTCGACTACGAGACCAACGGCTCCGGCTATTCGCTTCGGCGACGTCCCGATCCGCGGATCGAGCTGCTGGTCCACGAGGGCCTCGGTCGTGCTCGCTCCGTGGTCAACGTCGGAGCCGGCGCCGGGTCGTATGAACCGGCCAACCTGGAGGTGACGGCCGTCGAGCCCTCAGCCACGATGAGATCACAGCGTCCGGTGGGTCTGCTCCCCGCCATCGACGCCGTGGCAGAAGACCTCCCGTTTGCCGATGACTCGTTCGACGCGGCCATGGCCATGGTGACCCTTCATCAGTGGCGTCATCTCGACCGGGGACTGCGGGAGGTCCGGAGGGTGAGCCGCGACCGGGTGGTCATCCTGACCTTCGACGGCGACGCACTGGACCGCTTCTGGCTTGCCGGCTACGTTCCCGAGCTGATCGAGGCGGAGCGCCGCCGGTATCCGGCCATCGATCGGATCTGCGCCCTCCTCGGGGGGAGGTCGGTCGTGACGCCGGTGCCGATTCCAATCGACTGCACCGATGGCTTCACCGAGGCGTACTACGGGCGGCCAGAGCTGTTTCTGGACAGCGACGTCCGTGCCTCGCAGTCGGCCTGGGGATTCGTGACACCGGGGGTCGCTGAGCGTGCGGTCGATCAGCTCCGCCGCGACCTGCAATCAGGTGCGTGGGACGAGGCCTACGGCCATCTTCGAGGACAGCCGACCCTCGAGGGATCACTCAGGCTGATCGTGGCCGAGCCGATCCGGTGAAGGCGGCGCGTACTTCGGTCTACTGACAGCGGGCAGGCAGTGAGCGGGTCAGACCAAAATTCGCTCTTCGGGAGCTGGTACCCCGACGACAGCCATGACCCGGCCGAGGCCGAGGAACATCCCACAGCAGATGGTGAGATCGGCCAGCTCGTCATCGGCGAATATCTTCTGTGCCCTCGCCCAGAATTCGTCGTCCATGGTCTGGTGGCTCAGCGCGAAGCGCTCGGCGAACTCAGCCGCCATCCGCTCCCGGTCGCTCAATGCGCCGGAGGTCCGCCAGTCGACCGCCTCGGCATAGAACGGTTCATCGACGCCGGCCGCCGCACCCTCGCGGGCCCGGGTGTCGCGACACACTGCGCAGTCGTTGATCAGGGCGATCACCCAACGCGTCTGCCTCCCGTTCGCGCAGGGACAACTGGGTGTTGCCATAGACGGCTTGGGACAACGCTCCCATTCCCGCCGCCATTTCGGGACGCATCAGCGCCCAGTCCACATGCTCGCCGTACCCGCGCTCCGGGAAGGAAATTCTGGCCATGCCGTCCAAGATACCCCTTTAGCAGCGGTCGGGCCGGGGCGGCATCGCTCCTACCGGTAGGGTTGCTCCGGGATCCTGAAATGATCGCAGCACGGCACGGAGCCGGTGGCACGCTGGCAAGCAGTTTGGGATTGTCTGGGCCAGATCTTCCGTCCACCTTGGTCGATCGCGCTTCAAGTGATGCTGCTGGTTGATGTCTGTGCTGCTGCCATTGGTCGACTGGCAGCGTCTTTTGAACCGTTCGTCCCAGTCCGTGAGCCCCGTAAGGCCCCGGGAGGCGGGGCGGCACGAACTGTGGTGAATCGGAGCCATCGGCAACGGGGGGTGCCGAATTGGCCCAGGATCAGTGGAATGCCCCTAGGAGGGCATGAGTACCGGGCCCGAGCTGCGGGTTTCTTCCACATTTCTTAGGTTCGCTGTCATCCCGTCGTAAGGATGGACTTCTACTCTGGGCGGGATGCAGGTTGGCTCTTCGAAAGCTTCACCGACCGGCACTCGGGCATCGGCTGGGCATGCTCGCGCCCAGCGAGATGCGGCTTTCCGGCGGGTCACCTCGATCACCAAGACCGTAACCGTGGCCTCGGTTGCGGCTGCCATCGCCATTGCTCTCTATGTCAGCCGGGCCCTGCCGGGACACGCCTCGGGGCCATCCAACGGGAACGCCACCAGTGACACCCCGAGCACCTCCGCGGGGTCTCAGCCGGCCTCCGGAGGTGCTCAACCGGGGCTGTCCCCGTCCAACAGCGGCCAGGGCGGCCAATCCAACAGCGGCCAATCCAACAGCGGCCAGGGCGGCCAATCCAACAGCGGCCAGGGCGGCCAATCCAACAGCGGCCAATCCAACAGCGGCCAGAGCGGGCAGTCGGGTGGCTCGTTGGCTCCGCCCGTGAATCCTCCGACGCCGACGCGCAGGCAGGCTCCGGTCATCAGCGGATCGACCTGATCAGGAATTCGGAAGTGGATCGGTCGAGAAGGTTCGCCCTACACAGCTCGACTGCCTGGTCGACGCGAGTGGAGCTCGTGGTCACCGACCCCGGAGTGATCGTCGAGGCGACCCGCATGCTGAACGAGGTGCTGGAACGAGTCGACGGCGTGGCTAGCCGCTTCCGGCCGGACTCGGAGATCAGCACATTGTGCCGGACGACCAACCAGGCCGAACCGGTTGTAGTGAGCGCCGATCTCTTCGATTTGGTGAGCGTCGCCGTGCGGGCCGCGAGACTGACCGACGGCGCAGTCGATCCGACCGTGGGAACGGCGATGGTGCGCATCGGCTATGACCGGGACTTCCGCCTGATGGAGCCGAATCGCGCCGACGATCTCCCATCGTCGAGTGTGGTACCCGGATGGCGGTCGATTGGGCTCTGTGCCGAGAACTCGACGGTCACTTTGCCGGCGGGCACGTTGCTGGACCTCGGTGCCACGGCCAAGGCGTGGACTGCCGATCGGGCTGTTTCGGCCATCGTGTCGCGTCTCGGTTGCGGTGCACTGGTGTCGCTGGGCGGGGACATCGCCGTCGGCGGTCCGGTGCCTGACGGTGGCTTCGCGGTAGGCATTGCCGACATTTGCGGCGACATTTCCGCGGCGACCACGGTGTCCATCACCTCAGGGGGGCTGGCTACCTCAGGGATCTCCAGTCGCCACTGGGCCGTCGGGGGCCACCAGGTCCATCATCTGCTCGACCCCGCGACCGGGCTTCCCGTTGACAGCCCATGGAAGACGGTGACGGTAGCAGCGGCATCGTGCACGGACGCCAACATTGCATCGACGGCGGCGATGGTACTGGGAGAGGCAGCCGTCACCTGGCTCGAGGAGCGGCATCTGCCGGCCCGTCTGATCCCTGTCGGGAGTGGCGCAACGATCACCGTCGCCGGCTGGCCACCCGAGACGGTCGATGTCCCATCGAGCAGCGGCACAGACGAACTGGCTGGGTCGGCCAACCTCGCAGGGACGGCACCGTGACTTCGACCGTCCCGCTCGTCTCCGGTTCCAACGGCCGGGCGCTGTGGTACCTGACCCGGTCGACCGGTCTCGTAGCCCTTCTCTTGCTCACGGCGACGGTGGTCATCGGCGTAGTTGCTTCGGTCGGGTGGACCGCTGAGCGTTGGCCACGGTTTCTCTCACAGACCGTCCACCGCAACTTGTCTCTGTTGTGCGTGGCCTTTGTGGGCGTACACATCGTGACGACGGTCAGCGACGGTTATGTACCGATCGGTTTCGTGGATGCCTTTCTGCCTCTCCATTCCCCCTATCGGCCAGTGTGGATCGGACTCGGGGCCCTGACCTTCGATCTTCTGCTGGCGGTCTTGGTCACCAGCGCGCTGCGACGCCGCATCCGCTACCCGGCGTGGCGCTTCGTGCACTGGCTGGCCTACCTGTGTTGGCCGATCGCCATGTTCCACGCCCTGGGTAGCGGATCTGATTCCTCGTTGCCCTTTGTGCTGGCTATCGAAGCCGTCTGTGGCGTGGCCGTACTCCTCTCGATCGTCTGGCGTGTGGCCACCGGTCGTGAGTTCCGGCTGTCCAAGCGAGTGGCCGCCACGATCGGGGCGGTTGTCACCGTCATCGCCCTGGTGGTTTTTGCCGCTCTGGGGCCGCTTCGTCCGGGGTGGTCGCGCCGCTCCGGCACCTCGGCCGCCCTTCTCGCTCAGATCGCCCGCAAGAACGCCGTCGGAGCCTCGTCGATCAGCTCGGCCGTTGTTCCGGCCAATTCGGGTCCCGCCGGCACTCCACCGGTTCCGTTCTCTTACGCCGTTACCGGGACGCAGGCCGAGACAAGCCCGGATTCGCGGGGCAATGCGCAGGTGGTTATCACGTTGCATCTGAACGACGCATCGTCCACCACCCTCGTCATCACCCTCAACGGCTCGGCACTGCAGAGCGGAGGCCTCATCCTGTCCTCGGGAACGGTCGATTTCGGAGGTCTTCACGGCTCGGTCATCGGATTGAACCGGGGAAACATCACGGCTCAGCTGTCCGCACCGACTTCAGATGTGCTGACCGTAGCGCTTTCCCTGGATGGGACACCAGGTCAGATCTCAGGGACGGTGACCGGCGCGACGGAGTCGGGCGCGGGGAGCGGGCGGTGAGAGCCGGTTCCTTGGCTGGCTCGCCCCGCGGAGGCCATCACCTGGCGAACCGCGTAGCCATCGCTCCGCCGGGTACGGCCCGACTGCTGGGTGCTCCCGGAGTGCCCGGTGGTGGCGTCGGCCTGGCCGAGCATCTGGACCGGTGGGGGCCGCCCCCGATTGGCCGCGGATCGGCCCTCATCGATGAGATCGGTCGGAGCGGGCTGCGCGGCCGAGGCGGTGGATGGTTCCCGGCCGGCACCAAGTGGCGATCGGTGCGCAGCACCGGGCTGAGGCGCCCAGTGGTCGTGGCGAACGCGTCCGAGGGGGAGCCGGCCAGCCGCAAGGATCACTTTCTCATCACCCAACAGCCCCACCTGGTGCTCGACGGCGCGATGCTCGCCGCGGCCGCCGTCGGCGCATCCCAAGTCCTCGTCCACGTGCCCCGCTCCGGGCTGGCGGTGATGACCGGAGCCATCGAGGAGCGAGCTCGCAGGGGTCTCGACTCGTGTGCAATCGACACCGTTGTCGCCTCCGGCCGCTACTTGGCCGGTCAGGAGTCCGCGGTGGTCAACACGATCAACGGTTTGAAGCCCGACACCCCCGGATTCGTGGCACTGCGGCCGGTGCGGGATCGTGGAATCGGTGGTCGGCCGACACTCGTCCAGAACGTCGAGACGCTCGCCCACGCGTCCCTGATCGCGCGCTTCGGCGCAGACTGGTTCCGGGAAGCCGGAACGGCGGAGTCACCGGGCACCACACTCCTGACCGTCAGCGGGCAGTGGCCGGAGCCTCGCATCGTCGAGCTAGCGCTCGGCACGCCCCTCGGCCATGCGCTCGGACTTGATCCAGATGCGTCCAGCTCGATTCAGGGCGTGCTCCTCGGTGGCTACGGTGGCGGTTGGATCCGTTCGGCTGAAGCGCTCTCGATGCCCTTCACCGAGGAGACGGCACGGCAGAATGGTTCGTCGATAGGCGCCGGGGTGGTAGCGCTCCTGCCGAAGGGCCTGTGCCCTCTTCTCGAAGTGAGTCGGGTAGTTCGGTACCTTCAAGGAGAAGCGGCAGGTCAATGCGGTCCGTGTATCAACGGGTTGGCTGTTCTCGCTACCACTATGGAGACCCTCGTCGCCGAGCCGAGCCGCTTGCGGCTCGGCGTCTCAGGCATACCCGCCCTGTGCCAGCTTGTCGAGGGACGTGGTGCATGTGCGCACCCGGATGGCGTAGCCCGATTCGTACGGTCGGCTCTGGACGTCTTCAGTGAGCACGCCGACATCCACCTGCGCCGCGGTCCGTGTCACACGACGGCGCCACCGTTTCTCCCGATCCTCCAGCGGCAGAGCCGGAACCGGTGAGCGATTACCGCTTCACACTGATCGTTGACCCCATTGCCTGCGACGGCACCGGGGTGTGCGCGGAAATCGTCCCGGAGTGGGTCGAGCTGGACCCTTGGGGGTACCCCATCATTGATCCGAACCCTGTGCCCAGCCACCTTTTGGACTACGCACAGCGGGCGGTCACGAGCTGCCCGCGTTTGGCGCTGTCCCTCGTCCGTAAGCAGGTGTAGCTGGCCTATGTGCCGACCACGACGGCGGAATCGGACGGTTCAGGGGGTGTTGACCAGGCCCAGCCGGGGTCGCCGCGCCGGTGGGGTGCGCCCGGCAAGTGGAACTAGCCGGCGATGAGAGTCCTGGTGGCTGAGGACGATCCCTCCCTTCGTTCGGTGCTCGTGCGCGCGCTGCGTGAGAACGGGTACGTTGTCGACGCCGTGGGCAACGGCGATGCTGCACTTGCCTACTTTCGCCATTCCGACTACGAGGTCGCCGTGGTCGACTGGCGCATGCCGGGACTAAGCGGTGTCGACGTCGTGGCCCAGATCAGACAGGGTGGAATCAATACGCCTGTGCTCATGCTGACGGCCCGCGATACAGCCTCCGATCGGATCTCCGGCCTGAACGTGGGTGCAGACGACTACATGGTCAAGCCTTTCGACCTGGGCGAGCTCCTTGCCCGGCTTCGGGCGCTGCAGCGCCGACCAGCCATCTCGATCGGGCCCCGGCTCCAGTGTGGCGATCTGATCCTCGACCCGGACCTGCGCCAGGTACGTGTCAACGATCATGTCATCGCGCTCACGGCAACCGAGATGGGGTTACTGGAGCTCCTGCTTCGTCGCCAACCCGCCGTTGTGACTCGACGGACGATGGCTCTCCACGTGTGGGATGACGAAGCGGACGCAGTCGGCTCGAACACCATCGACGTTCACGTGGCGCGGCTTCGGATGAAGATCAGCGATAGCGAGGCTCGGATCGAGACGGTACGAGGATCTGGCTATCGGATGGTTGCCGAATGACCCGCGCCGGCTCCGCAGGCCGTAAGCGGTTGCCGCAGCTCCATGCGGTCCGGGTCGCGATCGTAGCCACAGCGGTGGTCATGACGCTCTACGTCTTGGGCGTCCTCAGCCTCAACGTCCTGGTGAATCACCGGCTCACGGCAACAGCCGACACTCGCCTCAATGAGCGACTAGCCGAACCAATCAAGACCCCCGCTCATATCGCAGTCGGAAAATCGTCAACCGGCGATGCAGACCACGACATCGATGACGCGCCCCGATTCGTCTGGGCAGTGAGCCACTCGGGGAGCAGCCTGGCCCTCACTCCAGGGTCCCCGTCGCTGCCACGACAAGCATGGAGTGAGAGACAAACGACCGTCATGATCGCGGGGACACCGTTCCGGTTCGCCGCCAAGAAGACAGTGGGAGGCGCGTTCCTGGTTGCCGGAGAGAGCATTGCTCAGATCGTGCGCGTGCAGAGTGCGCTCGCTACGCCAGAGATCGTGCTCGGCATCGTGCTGCTTGTCCTCACCTTTGTAGGGTCATTGGTCATCGGGGCACGGGTGTCGGCGCCGTTGGAGCTCATCCACCGCCGTCAGGTCGAATTCACGGCCGATGCATCCCATGAGTTGAGGACTCCGCTCAGTGTCATCGACGCTGAAGTCGGCCTGGCGCTCAGCCGGCCACGCGAGCCGGAGGAATATCAAGCCGTGCTACGTCGTATCACTGGGGAAGGTCACCGACTCCGGCAGATTGTCGAGGACCTGCTCTGGTTGGCGCGTATGGACGAGCAAACGGCCGTCGAACATGATGCTCTGACTGACGTTGCCTCCGTTGCCATGTCCTCCGTCGAGCGGTTTCAGTCTGTGGCGACGGCGCGACACGTCGAGCTAACTCTTGAGGCGACGCCGGTTGAACCGGCAGTGATCTGGGCCGACCCGAAGTGGATCGACCGTCTGGTCGGGGTTCTCGTCGACAATGCGTGCCGGTTTGCCGGTGAGGGCGGCCACGTGGACGTGGGCGTCCGGTCTACGGCCAATCGTGTGGTTCTTCGGATAGACGACACCGGTCCGGGGATTGCGGTTGAGGATCGGCCGCTGGTGTTCGACCGGTTCCATCGGGGGTCTGACCAGCCAGGAGGTGCGGGGCTCGGACTCGCCATCGCGGACTCTGTGGTGTCGGCGACCAGCGGGACGTGGCATATCGGTGATGCGCCCATGGGAGGCGCTCGCATGCAAGTGTCGTGGAAGCGGTCATCGTCGGCCTCTCGCGCCGACCTACTCCAATCATTGGCGAACATCGATCGCCATGAGGAAAGCTCATCGCGTCCGTTGGGAGCCATTCCGTTCGATGTTCGTCCGACGGCAACCTCTGATGGGTAGTACAGCAGCGCCGCCGCAGAACCGGGGAGGGAACACTCGCTACTGGGGGATGGTAGCTCCGGGCGGTAGGGTTGCTCCGGGATCCTGAAATTGATCGCAGCACGGCACGGAGCCGGTGGCACCCACGACGACCGGGAGTATCGCAATGGATGGTTTGATACTGACCGTCTCACGGATGATCCGGGCCTCTCCCGAGGTCATCTTCGATGTTCTTGCGGACCCGTCGAGGCACTCCGAGATCGACGGCTCGGGCATGCTCCGGGGAACGCGGGACCAACGCTCGACCCGGCTTGCCCTGGGAATGACCTTCGGCATGTCCATGAAGATGGGGGTTCGATACTCGACGGTGAGCACGGTGGTCGAATTCGAGGAGAACCGTGTCATCGCCTGGCAGACGGGGCCCAAGGGCAAACTCGAGCGGTACGTGGCCGGACGGATCTGGCGCTATGAGCTCGATCCCCGGGAGGCGGGCACCCTGGTCAGCGAGAGTTGGGATATCACTCACGATCACCAGCGGTTCCTGTTGAAACTCGGCGACATCTGGTCCGGCAAGACCCGGCGGGACATGGAGCTGACTCTGGCCCGTCTCGACACGTTGGTGACCTCGTCGGCTCCCCTGGACGACGTCTCGTAGCCCACAGCCGAGTGTTGTGAAGACCGACCCCATCGTCATCGAGGACCTCACCAAGCGTTATGCCAGCGACGTAGTGGCGGTCGACCATCTGGACCTGACCGTCGGCAGCGGCAGCGTCTTTGGGCTGCTGGGTCCGAACGGAGCCGGCAAGACGACCACCATGCGGATGCTGGTTGGGCTGATCCATCCCACCTCGGGTCGGGTCCGCGTCTTTGGCGAAACCGTTACTCCGGGCGCGGCCGTACTCCAACGGGTAGGGATCCTGGTCGAGGGGCCAGGCTTCGTGCCTCACCTTTCAGGACGCGAGAACCTCGAACTGTTCTGGAGATCCGGAGGAGCCCCGATGGTAGAGGCCAATTTGGGCCAAGCGCTCGACATCGCCGACCTCGGGGAAGCTGCCGACCGCAAGTACAAGACGTATTCCCACGGCATGCGCCAGCGCCTCGGGCTGGCGCAAGCCCTGCTGGGGAAGCCCGATCTCCTCGTGCTCGATGAGCCGACCGACGGTCTCGATCCACAGCAGATGCGCCAACGCGAGAAGTCCTGCGTCGCGCCGCCGAGAGCGGGACGACCGTGCTGGTGTCGAGCCACCTGTTGAGCGAAGTGGAGCAGGTCTGCGATCACGTCGCCGTCATGAACAGAGGACGGCTGGTCGCGGCGGGTACGGTTTCCGAGCTCTCAGGGGCGACGACCATCGTCTACCTGGAGGTAGACGACGTCCCGCGGGCGAGAACGGTCCTCGATTCGGTCGTCGGTGTCGGCAGGGTGGTGCCCGAAGGTCGAGGACTGTCGGTAGAACTCGACGAGATCGAGCGCAAGAAGGTGGTTGCCCTGCTGGTGGAGGCGGGTGTCGGCGTTGAGACGATCACGGCCCGGCACCATCTCGAAGATGCCTTCATCGGACTGCTGGAGCGCCCGTGATCACGGTCGAGGCCCGCAAGCAGGTGTTCCGACTCCGCACCTACGTGGGGCTTGGTCTCGTCGCCTTGATCCCCATCATCTTCACCGTCTCTTTCAAGGCAAATCCTCCGAAGGGTCGCGATCTCGGGCTCTTCGACTTGACGGCGTCCGGCATCAACATACCTATCGCCGCATTGGCCGGGGAAAGTGCATTCCTGCTGATCGTCGTGGTGTCTCTGTTCGCTGGGGAGACGATCTCCGGGGAAGCCAACTGGGGGACGCTCAGCTACCTCCTGGTTCGTCCCGTTTCCCGCAACCGCGTGCTTGGCTCGAAGCTTGCTGTGGCAGGTGGGCTGGCACTGGTGGCAACCTTCCTGGTCCCGGTGGTCGGACTGCTGGCGGGCACTCTCGCCTTCGGTTGGCATCCGATCACGACCCCGTCGCTCACCCTTCTCTCACAGGGCAGCGCCCTCGGTCGCCTCGCGCTGTCAACCATCTATGTGGCGTGGTGCCAAGCCGCCTATCTAGCCTTCGCCTTCATGCTGTCCACGATGTCGGACTCAGCCTTTGCCGCGGTGGCCGGTGGGGTTGGACTCGGCGTTGTCTCCCAGATCCTCAACAACATCTCGGCCCTCAACGGAACCAGCTACGTCTACCCGACCCACTACTTGAATGCCTGGCAAGGCCTGTTCCTGCAGCATGCACAGACGGCCGAGATCGTGCGGGGTGTCATTCTCCAGGTCCCCTACGTTGTCGTGTTCTTGGCGGTCGCCTGGTGGTGGTTCAATCGCAAAGATGTGCTCAGTTAGGTTGTCCAGCTTGTCCCGCTTGTGGCAATGGACCGCCGGGACTGACGACGACCCCCGACTCTCGATCGCTGGCATGAGACCTCGACGGAAACGACGGAACGCTCTCATCGCCGCCGTCGTGCTCGTATCGACGGTCGGTGTGTCCACCCGGACCTCTGATGCTGGGGCCTCGAGCCCGACGGACGAAGCCCTCTCTTGGAACGCACAGGTCCCCCCGATCAACTCCACGTACGGGAGCGGAACTTCGGTTATTGGGCCGTCGACGCCTTCGGCCTACCGGCGTATCGGTACACCGTCGACCAACAGACGGACCCGATCGCCCGCCAGGCGGAGCTGGCGGGCGGCAATGACGCTTGGAGCCAGGTGGGGAACGACCGGGTGAAAGCCGACGCGTTCAATCATGGCTATACAGAGCTCTGGAGTCAGGACCGACTGGCCCAGTGGGTCAACCAGATCGATCCCTCACACCGGCACATGGGTGGCGGCTACGGCTGCTTGAACGTCGACGGAAACGTCATCAGCACGCTGTATGACGACCGTCCTCCGTCCGCGACCACGCAGCGAACGTTCGGGGTCGGCTACTTCGGTCATTCGGTGTCAGCATCCGGCGTTGATGTGCGTGAGAACGTCTACGCACCGTTCGGGAACGATCCTGTCCTCATTCATGACGTCAGCATCACGAACAGCTCAGACCACCCGGAGAACGCGTCGTGGTTCGAGTACTGGGACGTGAACCCTTTCGTCCAGAACCGGGGGCAATACCGCGGTATCTCGTCGCCCACCTCGACGGACGTCGGCCGGACACTCGCCGTTTCCCAAGAGCCTCTCGACGGGGACAACACACCGCTTTCCATCTTTCTGACCCAGCTGACCGGCAGTACCAGCTCGCATGCCACCTCGCAGTCTTCGTTCTTCGGGAACGGCACCGTGTCTCGTCCCGAGGGCGTCGTGCAAGACCGACTGGACGACAGTCGAGCCCCACCCGTAGCCAACGGAACGGAGGGAACCACCCTCTTCTCCTTGCAAAGCCAGCATCGTCTGGCCCCAGGTCAGACCGTCACACTGCGATATCTCTACGGATACGCCCAACCGAGTGCCATTCCGGGGCTGGTGGCCCGGTACCGGAACGCGAAGGATCCGTTCGCAGAGAGCGAGCATCGGTGGGTGCAGACCCTGCCGAAGGCGTCGTTCGGCAACGGTCTTCAATGGCTCTCCCGCGAATTCATCTGGGATGCCTACCTCTTGCGGTCAGCCACGGTCGACGAACAGGTGTGCGGTCAACACACCGTTACCCAGGGCGGCTACTACCAGTATGAGGAAGGCGACAATTGGGGGACGCGAAGTTGGCTCCAGTATGCGGTTCCCCTCTCCTACATGGAGCCGGATTTGGCGCGCCAGATCCTCATCTATTCCGCTCAGTTCCAGCCCCAATCGACACTACAGTTCCCCTACGGGTCGACCAACCTGTGCACCGCCTACGAGCTCGGGACTTCCGACGATTTCGATTTCTGGTTCATGTGGGCGGCGGCGACCTACGGATTGGCCACCAGGGATACTGGTTTCTTCGGCACTTCGGTCCATTTCTACCAGTCGTCGATGTCCACAAGCCTCTGGCAGCACGTGAAACTGGCGTTCATCCACCAACAGTCCCTGCTCGGGCCCCATGGCGAGTACGAGGCCCTTTCGCTCGGCGACTGGTCGGACCTCCTCCCCGCTTACTCGGGAATGACCGAATCCGATCTCGTGGTGGCCCAGTGCGCCTACATGTATCCACTGCTGGCCGACGTCGCCGATCTGCGCGGTGACCACCCCTTTGCCGAGCAGCTGCGCCAGGCGGCCTCCAGTCTCCTTACCACCCTGAAGACACAGTGGACCGGGCAGGGGTGGTACGCGCGGGGCTTCGCCGGCAACCAGCAGCTCGGCTCAGGGGCCATCTGGTTGGAGCCGCAGCCCTGGGCCATCCTGGCCGGCGCTCCGAGTCCCAGCCAGGCGGCCACCCTGGTGGCCAACATCCGCCGGTACCTCGACGGGATCGGAGCGCCACCGACCATCCACGGCCCGGACCTCATCGGCACCTCACTGAGCCCAGCCGGTGACGATCCTGGAGTCACCGAGAAGACAGGGTTCGCCGGCACCGGCGAAGGCGACAACAACGCAGTGTGGCCCGGGGGTACCTGGTACGAGCCCGACGGGTGGCTCACCTGGGCCTACGGCGTGTTGGGGACTGAGGTGCCGGGATCGGGCTCGCTGGCACTCGATGAGTACGAGCGTTCGACACTGGCCGTTCACGCCGCCTCCTTCCCCGACGAATGGGTCGGCACCACCTCGATCGACGACACCTGCTGGTCCTTCTATTCAAGTGACCCTGGCCGTTGCGGTGGTGTCCTCGGCATCACCAACTACGAGGGACAGAACACCGAACAGCCGGAGTGGATGGTGATGGACGCCCTGACGCTGGCCGGTGTGACCCCGACCGAGCAGGGATATCAGATCTCGCCTCACCTTCCGTTGCCCAGCTTCTCCGTACGCTTTCCTACGATCGGTGTCGCCCGGCGGGGTGGTGCGTTGGAGGGCTACATCCGTCCGTTGGCCACCGGTCGGCTGCTTCTCCAGGTCGCCGTGCCGTCCGGGGCCAAGGGGGTCGAGTGCCAGGTAAACGGGTCCCCGGCGCCGGCACATCTGTCGTCGGGATGGGCAACCTTCACGGTCATGGGCCACCGGGGAGGGTCGGTCAGCTGGTCGGTCCACTGGGACTAGCCGCGTCGCGAATTGCTTACCTTTCCCTCGACAGAGCGGCGGCGCTACCGTTCGAAGCGTGAGCACACCACGAATCACCATCGTCGGAGGGGGTAGTACGCACTGGACTCCGAGGCTTCTCGTCGATTTCGCCAATACCGATGCGCTCCAGGACGTCGACGTGACGCTGATGGACATCGACTCGAACGCCCTCCCGGTGATGATGCAGGTCGCCGAACACATCGCCAAGGTTCGGTCCATCGGGCTGTCAGTACGCTCCACCACGGTGGTCGGAGAGGCGCTGGAGGGCGCGGACGTGGTGATCGTGGCGCTGTCGGTCGGTGGGTTCGCCAGCATGCGTCACGATCTCGAGATCCCCGCCCGCTACGGCATTCGCCAGCCAGTGGGCGACAGCGTGGGGCCCGGCGGCATCGCCCGTGCGCTACGCAGCGCCCCGGTCGTCGCCGAGGTGGCTCGAGCCATGGAGCGCCACTGTCCTGAGGCACTGCTGGTGAACGTGAGCAATCCTCTGACCGCGCTCTGCCGTGCGGCCGGCCGGGAGTCGCGGATCAGGGTCGTAGGCCTGTGCAACGAGCTGGTGGGGCTGAAGTTCTCGATGAGCCTTCTCTTCGACGCCCCGATGCATAGCGTGGACCCGGTCTCCGCGGGCGTCAACCATCTGCCGCTGGTAACCGAGCTCGACGTCGATGGGGGCGACGGGTTCGCGATGCTTCGATCGATCGTGGCGGACCCGGCGGCCCACGGTCCGGAGTCGATTTGGATGGCGCCCCCCGAGGGAATGCACTGGAGGAAGGTGTCCGAGGGCGACGGCTGGACCAAGGCGGATGTCATTGCCAACAACCGTCTGAAGTTCGAGCTCTTTCAACGCTTTGGCGTGCTGCCCGGAGCGTCTGATACCCACGTTGCCGAATTCTTCCCGGGCTTCGTCACTTGTGCATCGGACTTCGGGCGAGATTGGGGCGTGCACCACTACGGTCTCGCTGGCCATGAGCAGGACAAGGCGGCAGACGACCGGGAGCTGGCGCAGCTCCTGGCCAGCGACGAGATCTCTCCGTGGCCGTCAGGAGAGCTCGTGGCGGAGCTGATCGCAGGTGTGGCCACGGGCTCGGAGCGTCATCTGCCGATGAACCTACCCAATCGTGGTCAGGTCCAGAATCTGCCCGACGACGTCGTGGTGGAGTGCATAGGAGTCACCGGAGCTTCGGGAGTGAAGCCAAGAGACACAGCCAGTGTCGGATCGGTTCTCGGGGAGTACTTGCGCCAGATCTCCACATCTCAGGAGCTCACCGTGGATGCGGCGTTGACCGGGGACCGCACTCGGGTGATCGAAGCCATGCTCACCGATCAGCTGGCCGGGCACCTGCCATACGAACAGCTCATCGCCATGACTGACGAGTTGCTGGTGGCGACGGCCCGCTGGCTTCCCCAGTTCACTTCCTAATGAGCCAGAAATCTGAGCCAGGTCGAGGACCGGTGAGCGACTACCCCCAACCGGTCTTCCCTGGCAACCGGGTAGAGCCGGTTCCTCGTCGGATCCGAGGCGTCCTGGGCAATCGAGTCGTGGTCGATACGACCAGGGCGGTCTACGTGTGGGAGTGGCCCTTCTATCCGCAGTACTACATCCCGCTGACAGATATCGACCCCAAGCTGCTGGTAGACGAACGACAGGATCAACCCTTGCGTTGGGGAATTGCCCATCGTTATGGGATCCGAGCCGGGGGTGACCACCGCCCGGGTGCCGCGCACTTCTATCCCGATTCCGAGGTCGATGGAATCAGAGGCAAGGTCCACATCGACTGGTCTGCGCTCGACAGCTGGTTCGAGGAGGACGAGGAAGTCTTCGTGCACCCTCGGAACCCGTACACACGGGTCGACGCCTTGCGGTCGACCCGTGTCGTCAGGGTGACGATCGACGCTGTCGATGTGGCTCGATCGTCCTCGACCGTGATGGTGTTCGAGACCGGACTTCCGACTCGCTATTACTTCGATCGCACCGAGGTGCTGTTCGACCACCTGGTTCGTAGCCCTACGGCCACATCTTGCCCGTACAAGGGGCGGACCACCGGCTATTGGTCGTTCCGGAACGAGGATCGGGTCCTCAGCGACGTCGCGTGGACTTACGATTTCCCGACGCGCCAGGTGCTCCCGATTGCCGGTCTGATCGCCTTCTACAACGAGAAGGTCGACATCATGGTCGACGGCGAGCGGGTGGAGCGCCCGACGACGCACTTTTCTTAGGCGGCGAGACCGCGGGCTCGCCAAGAGCGATTCTCTCTGCTCCTCGAAGGTTGAGGTTTCATTGGCCACCTCACCCGTCGCGGTCGGACAGTGTGACCAAGTCCCCGGAGGGACAGGAACGATCGGCTGTCGAATCCCCAGGTGGGAAGCACACGCACTCTACGCTGGCTTCCGTGCGGAGGAGAGGTGGTACAGATCGGAGCCCCGTTGCCCAATCCGCACTGGCACTGGTCATAACGGCAAGCCTTCTCGTGGGGTGCGGGTCCCCACTCATCAGCAATGGACAGAAGCGCTCGCCCCTGAACGTTTCGATCGAACCGAAAGCCCGTGCCGGCCAGCCAGGTGTCTCGCCCACCGGACGCGCCCCAACACTCGGGCCCCGTGCCCTCGATCCCTCAAAGGCGGACGGAGTCCAACTCGATGTCTTGAGCGGGCTGCGTGATGACACCCCGATCTTCAATGGCGACTTTGCCGACCCCTTTGCGTTGAGGACACCCGATGCCGTGTTTACCTATGCTTCCGATACGACGGCCACACAGTACGCACCCGCGGCGCACATTCCCGTGATCGAGCTGGCTCGTGCCTCGGCATTCGAGGGCCGCTACCTCGGTGACGCTCTTCCCCAGTTGCCGAAATGGACGGTGTCGGGCTTCCAGTGGGCGCCCTCCGTTTGGACCCGACCCGACGGAACCTATGTCATGTACTACTCGACTCCGGCGACGATACCTTTTGTATGCTTGGCCGACCCAGCGTCCGCTGGATGCATCCATACCGCCAACGGGCCATCCAGTGCGATGTGTATCTCGAGGGCAACCAGCACCAACCCCGCCGGCCCGTTCGTCGATGACTCGTCGTCGGCCTTCGTATGTCCCATCGCTGAGGGTGGCGCTATCGATCCGAGCATCTTCATCGCCGCCGACGGGACGCCCTGGCTGTTGTGGAAGAGCGACGGCGACTGCTGCGGTCTGCCCACCACCATCTATTCCCAGGAGCTTGCGGCAGACGGCCTTTCGGTTGTCGGACCTGCGCACCGATTGATCGGAGCGTCCCAACCGTGGGAAGGAGGCCTGGTCGAAGGTCCTTCCATGCTCGAGTCGGGCAATAACTTGTGGCTGTTCTATTCCGCCAACCTCTGGGGTACCGATGACTACGGCATCGGCATTGCCCGCTGCACATCGGTCATTGGACCATGCACCAAGCCGCTCGACCACGCCTGGCTTTCTTCGACGGCAACCGGAAGTCAGAGCGATCCAGGCCCGGGGGGCGAGGAGTTCTTCCAGGCCGGCGGGCTCATCTGGATGGTTCACCACGGGTTGGCACCCGGACAGTCAGGCGACCTGGCGCAGCGCCGCTTGTACGTCGACCTGTTGGCCTTTCCGAACGGTGGACTTCCCCAGATTGCGCAGGGCGTGCCGGCCGCGGCTCTGGCTGAGGCGGTGCTCTACAACGACGACCCGAACCTTCCCGCTCAACCTCAAGCGGCCTATCTTTCCCTTCTCCGTAGAGTGCGGGGGTCGTTCTCCGATGACTCCGACGGGAGCGTCATGGCCGACGGCATGCTCAGCTGCCGTGACCTCAGTAGACATCAGAGCGCGCAGCAAGTTCTGCTCTCACTCCAGAACCGCAAACTGACTCCTTTTGAGTCCTACCTTGTGGCGATTTTTGCTACCAAATACTTCTGCCCGCAGTACGTGCTGCAGGCTCTTGCCGACGTACGACAGAGCCTCATCAACGCGTCCTGACTTGTCTACCGTCGTAGAACGACCCTCTGCTGTTTGCTGGGCGCCGGACGCGGGTCGATCGAGGTCAACGATGCCCGCCCAGAGGCGAGGCCATTCTCGACCGTGCTCACGGCCCTGGCGTGATTGGCGAACGACTTGGCGATTCCCCGTTAGGTTCGCGACGTGATAACGATCGGCACCGTCGCGGCTATGGCAGCCATCGTGTTTGCTGCGGCCGTTCTGCAGCGGGTCGTTGGTTTCGGGTTCGCTTTGCTGGCAGTGCCGCTTATGGCGTTCGTGGTGCCGACCAAGAGCGCCGTGGTGATCGTGTTCCTCAACGGAACGGTCACCTGCGCCTGGCTGGCAATGCGCCTTCGTCGACACATCGACTGGTCCACTACCCGCCGGTTGGGAGTCGGTGCCATAGCCGGTGCGCCAATCGGGGTATTGATCTTGAGCCTGATTGCAGCCACGACGCTCCGGCTCGTCCTCGGTATCTCGACGTGTTTGGCTGCGGTCTGGATCATCATTTCGTCTCGCTTGATTCGACCCGAACCGGTGGAGCCTCGTCGTTCCACAACGATGGCAATGGGTTTCGCCAGCGGCATCATCAATACTTCGCTGGCCACCAGTGGGCCGCCGCTCGTCTACGAGCTCCGTCGGAGCGGTTTCTCTGAAGATCGTTTTCGGGCAACCATCTCCGCCGTCTTCCTCATCTCCAATTTACTTGGGCTGCCCCTCCTGGCTCTGGCCGGACTGGTCACCGCATTTGATGTCGTTCTCGGCGCCACCTCGCTCTTGCCCTGCGTGGCGGGCCTGGTTGTGGGGTCCAGAATCGGAGCGTCGATGGAACCGTCTCACTTCGCGTGGGCCGTTGACCTTCTCCTCCTGGCGACCGGCCTTCTCACCATTTCCAAGGTGATCTGAAACCATTGACCCTCGATATCACGCCAATCAGGAGAGCTCCCCGTCCGTACTATTCACATGGGTATGGACAGTGGTTCCTACCAACAGCTGTCGGGTATCTCCAGATGAACGTTTGAGTGGCCGGCCAGACGCGAAATTGGACGTGTAGGAACTCCAGATATCAAAGTACCCGGCCCCTTAGCCAGGTTGGCCGCCGAGTTGCGGCTGTCGACGCTCGCAATACGGGCGTTTGGCGGTGGGCACCGACCGGCGGTCTTCACTACGAGGTGACCACGCCACCCAACTGGTCGCGACCACTCAGCTCGGTGTCACTCGACTCTCCAGATCTGCGACCGGTTTGCAGATGGGCAACGTCATTTCCTCCAGGCTCACGCTGAATCCAAAGATGGCTCGATACGCAGAATTCCCTGAACGATGCACTACCCGCGACGGTTGCTCGATCACGGCTCCGGGTCCACATTCCATTGCGCTGCCGTCCTCAAATACGATCCGGCACAAACCGTCTAGGACAAAGGTCACCGAGTCATAGTCATGCCAGTGCAGCTCATCTTCCTGAGCCGGCAAGTCGTACTCCAGGGCATGCCAGCCCCGAGCAGCAATGTCGGCACGGGCCTCCTCCGTCGTGGAGAACGGCGTGTCTGCGACGCTGTATGGCATTGCGGTCTCCTCGGGCTCCCAGATACTGCCGCTGCTTACTCTACGCACGGCGACGATCGACCAGGGTGCCGAATCTTGGATCTGCCAACCGGTGTACCGGGGCTCGTGGGCTTGGCAAATCTTGTGCTTGAGACCCCCTATGGTTCGTCCCTGGGTGACTCGACGGCGCCGGCCACCAGGTGGTCGCAGCCACCGAGGTATAGACCGACGATCGGTGTGTCATTCGAGAGGCCACGGCGCGTGCCAACTCAACTGCGGACAGTGCGGATCTGGGCATGTCACACGGATTGCCGGCAAGATGGCGACGGTGTCACCGGGAGCCGGGTCCATCGAATGAAACGCCGACCAGCTATGCACCGCTGGGTGGCCGAAGCGCGGCCGATACTCGCCGCACTGATGGCAGCAGAGGACAACCTCATCTCGGCATCCGACGAACCTGCTGTTTTGGTCAGGGCACTTTGTGATCAGCTCGATGCAGCAGGCAGCCATGCCGAGTCGTGGCTTGCGGCTCACCGTTGTCCCGATCCGACGTTCAGGCTCTATTGCGGCGAACTGGTCTCTGCATCTTTTGGCCTAGTGGCAATCATGCAAATGGTCGCCAGAGAGGCGCCAGAGGGTGCGTGGATGCGCGATCGGACCCTGACCGACAAGGTCGGCCACAATCTTGTAGATCGAATCGATCAGGCGGTGAGGGCTCGCACCTACATCCGACAATGGACCACATAGGTAAGTCATATAAAGTTGACCACCTCTGATGCTCGCCGTTGCTGACACGTGAGGCCTAAAGCCTGAGCCGAAGGCGGTGCGGATCGAGGCGCCCGTCCACGAATGGGAGCGATGGACCAGGATGGTTCGTCCCGGACGGGAAATACGTCTCTCCGTCAGGGCTGGCGCTCCTCCGTGTCCAAGCTGGCATCGGGGGACTACTGGGAGCCCGGCGCGTGGATTTCTTCACCAGCTTTGACTCCGCCGACAATCGTAAAGGTCTCGATCCGGGGGTGATGCCGATCCCGGGGTGCAGTGGCGGTCGTGCCCCTTGGAATCTCGGCGGGGAGTCGAGGTCGCTTGACGGTGTCCACACTCCCTGCTACGAACGGCAGTGCGTACCGTGCGGATCGTCTGGGGGGACGGGATGAAAAGCCTTCGGCTCGCTGTATTGGTGGTTTCGTTGGCAATCTCCTCGGCGGTCGTGGCGACGGCCAGCTCTGCCGGGGCGGCGGCAATTCCCAATCCTCTGGGTGGGACCTATGTGGCGCTGGGGGATTCGTTCTCTTCGGGGGAGGGAGCCCCTCCGTACTTGCCCGGAACGGCCGTGGGAACTGGTCACCCCATCGACAGGAATCAGTGCCACCGATCATCGCTGGCCTACCCGAGTTTGGTCGCCGCGCGGTTTGGCGTGCCCGCGAATCGATTTCAGTTTTGGGCCTGCAGCGGGGCAGTGTTGGCGAACGTCGCGGGTCCCTTCGCCCTCGGAGGTCAGGGGCAATGGAATGAAGCTGTCCAGCTCGGCCACCTCAACAACCAGAATGCCAAGCTCGTGACGATCTCCATCGGGGGAAATGACGCCAACTTCGGAGCGATCGCCCACGCCTGCATCGGGGGCCTCACAACCCCCGCCCCAGCTGTCTGCACGGCGGCAATCGCCAGGCTCGGGACACCGATGTTCCCAATCTTGGCCGGAGGGGGAGTAGAACGCCTGGTCCGTAACGGGGTGCAGGTCACCGGGCCAACCCCTTGTCCCGGGTGCACGCCGAGCATTCTTGTCAGCGGTCGTGATTTCGCCAGCCAAACCGTGACGTGGACTCTGAATGCGCCGAGCCTGACCAGTCTGTACAACCAGATCGCCACACTGGCCCCGAACGCAGAGATTCGGGTCGTGCTGTATCCGCCTGTCCTGCCTGCAGCTATCACCACCCCGTACTGTCTGCTCAGTTTCAACAAGGAACTGCCCGCCGCCTCGGTTGCTGCGCTGTCGGGCTTCGAGACCAGGTTGAACGGTGTGATTTCGACAGCAGTGGCCGCGACCGGGAACCCAAGAATCGTGGCCGTAAATCCAGCCGCGGGCTTTGCCGGTCGGACGTTGTGCAACGTGGTGCACCCGGCGACTATGTTCCGTAACCCGTACACGACTTCCACCGGATCGTGGTTCAATGAAATCGTCGGGACTGGAGACGCCGAAAGCTTCCACCCGAATGCGGCCGGACACGTCGCGATTGCGGCTGCCGTAAACGCTTCCTAGCGAAACATGGAGGACTCACCAGTGGGTGCGCATGTGATCGGGCTGAGCGACACGTCACAGCGGCGGTCACCAACGCGCCCAGAGGCGCAGGTCCCATCCCACCTTTAGGCTCGCCGTCGGAATCTCGAAGGCGGCGCTACGACACCGATACCGTTTTCCAGGTTAGGCCGCCGTCAGTGGTTTTGAGGAGGCGATTCCCGGTACTGCCACTCTCACCCATGTAGCCGGTCGACTGGCTCGCGAATAGGAGAGGGTACAGCTCGTCTGTGCTAGCCGCTGGCGTCTGGTACACGCGAATCCAGGCTTTCCTCGAGGTAGTCGTTCGCCAGAGCGTCGCGCCTCCGACCACGTACCAGATCGTGCCGGCCCCATTGGTAAGGGTTGCGCCCGACCAGTCGGTGCGCCCTGGGAGGTAAGGAGGACCGCCGAGCGTCGGCGTCCAATGCCTGCCGTGGTCCGCTGACACCGCGAACTTGACCAGTGAGGCATCATCGCCCACATTGCAGATGCCGACAAGCTGATCGGCTGTCAATCCCCGAATCGGTCCACAGGCGGTGCTCACCGAGGTCACTGCGCCATTGGCGGCGACCCGATACTCACCTCCCCGCGCCGAGATAAACACAGAACTGCCAGCTGGGGTGAGGGTGATGTTGGTCGGACTGGCTCGTCCTGACGAGAAAGTCTTGGTGACGGACATCCACGTTCGGTCTGCCGGTGTCCACCGGGACAGTTTGAGGTTCGAACAGCTCAACTGGACTGGGCTCGGGCAATGGGTGGTGAGGATCCAGGCACTGTCGCCGGCAATCGTAAGGTCGGTGACCAGCCCGGTGGTCTTCGTCAGGCTCCACCTCGATCCCCCGTCCCCGGTCGTCCACAGTTGGCCAGCTTGTAGGTACCAACCGCGTTGACGGTTCAGAAATCGGACCTCGATCTTGCCGCCTAGATAGAACCAGATCACTCCCGAGGACGGGACCGAACCGATGTTCGGTGTCCCCAGCTGTCTCCAGGTCCGACCGCCGTCATTGGTTGTGACCAAGGCCGGACTCGACTCCAGACAGAAGGCACTGCAGCCGGTGGCGATCCATCCGCGCTCAGCACTCGCGAAATATATAGACGTCGCACCCATGCCGAGCGTGACCTGAGGAACGGTCGAGTTCTGCCCGCCAACGGGGGGCGCACTCGGCTGGCTTCCGCCGCCTGACCGGGTTGTGCTGGTCGTTTGGGCCGGTCCGCCGAAACCAACGATAGCGAAACCAAGTGTCATCCCCAGCACCACCACGAGGGAGAGGCCAGCGACGAACCAGCGCCGACGCCGTCGTTGCCTTGCCTCTCGGAAGAGGACCTCTGGGTTGGGGGTCGTCCGGTCAGCCGGGGTGCGCCCCACCGGAACCTCCGAATCTAGGATGCTTCCCTTCATGGCCGTCGCCGAGATCGGGTGGGTCGGTCAGACAAGACGTGGATCACCTGCGGTCGCCCAAATCCGACGATGAGACGCTCTGCCGATCCATGTCGTCTACCCGCCAACTGCCACTATCGGAGTTCCGCGGCAATGGCTTTGGCGTGCGTCTCCGAGAATCCGCCGGAGATCTGCACTTGTCCATTGAAGGGCGTAAACGAGGTTTGGGCGGGTTGAGTGATCGGGGCGGAGATCACCTGACCATTGAGATCAATACCGACGATCGCATGGAACTGCTGGTGGGCCATAGCGTCCCACTGCGAGGCGCCTTCACCGGTCAGATCGAGATTGATCGCCCACTGCCCGTTCACATGCTGGACCGTGGCGGACATGATCGCGGTGTTGGTGAGTCCGGCCGGCCCGAGGACGTAACGACCGCCGCCCGAGGCGGCGCTGCCAGGCAACAGAACTGTGGCACTCTCTTTGTCATTCGTCGGCGAGGTCGACGGGTAGGTGGCGAACTGGGAGTCGGGTGAGACGTTGGTGTTACTGGTGTAGCCATCGATCTTGTCGGGGTTTGGCGTGACTTGGAGGTTGGAAGTCGACAACTGACTGGTCAGCGAGCATGTGGGCAGCGGACCGGTGGACGGGGACTGTCCAAGTGACAGGGTCAACGGCGGCGCATAACAGAGGGCGGGGCGAAGACTCAGGTCGGCCCTGGCATGACCGGCGCCTACGACGGATCCGGGGATGACGGCTGGTGTCACTGAGCCTCCTCGACTGCGCAGAGACACGAAGGCGATTGCCAAACCGAGGACCACAATCGTGATCGACGCCACGATGCCCGCACGCACCCACCTCTGTCGCCGACGCGCTTTGGCCTCAATGAACAAAAGCTGAGCATCATCGATGGTTGGTTCTGCTTTCGGCTCCGAAATGAGCGTCACCACCGGTCTCGCAATCCCCAACCCATAGAGCTACTATGCCTAGTACCATGTTTGATGTCAAGGTCGACCGGACCGAATCCACTCCGCTGCATGATCAGGTGGCTGCGGAAATCCGCCGGGCCATAGCCGAGGGGGAGGCTGGTCCAGGGGAGCGCCTGCCGTTGGCCAAGGACATGGCCGCAGTGCTGGGCGTCAACAAGAACACGGTGTTACGGGCACTGCACATCCTCCGGGAGGAGGGGCTCCTCGATTTCCAGCGAGGCCGGGGGATCACCGTGGCCGGAACTCCCGAGCAGAGCGCCGTGGTGAAACGGGTGCGAGACCTCATCGAGTACTGCCGCACCCAGGGCTACCGACGAGACGAGGTGATTCGGATGATTGAGAGTCTTCCGTGAGCACGGTGCGCTGGACACTGACGGCTGCTTCGGCGTTGGCGGCAGGTGCGGCTCTCGTTGGCGCTGGGGAGGCGCAGGGTGCAACGCGGACGCACGAACCAGCAAAGTTGACCTCCATCACTACGACGGCGTACTACCTCGCCCTTGGCGACTCCAGCGGTGGGAATGATGTCGTTGGATGCCTTGACGCATCCGATCCCTCGACCTGCCTTGTCAACGGCTTGGCAACCATGCAGGCCAATTTGGCGTCGATACTCGCCGGACTCCGCCAGGCATCGGGTCCCCAGGTGCCCATCGTCGGCATGAATGAGTACGACCCACTGTTGGGTGACTGGCTTGCCCCACCAGGACCAGCGCGAACTCTGGCCACCGAAGCGATTGCGGGACTCACGATTCTGAACAACGACATGGAACAGGTTTACGTCGCAGCATCGTCACCTGTAGCCGATGTGCAAGGGGCGTTCGATGTGCAGGACATGTCACAGCTCGTGCACTCCCGGTGGGGTCTCGTCCCGGTCGCTGTCAAACGGGCCTGCACACTGCTCGACAGCACTTGTCACCGCGGAGCGACCGAAGGCTTCGGCGACGATCCGAATACCTCAGGTGCCGTCGTCATCGCCCACGCTTTCGACAAAGTCATACAGATTCACCGTGCCAGGTGACGGTGGTTCGCAATTGACCCACTCAGTGGCCGTATCGTCGACCCTTGCCTCCTGCCCACTGATACCGGAGCGGGCCACAGTCCCGGCGTACTGGTATAGCCGCAGGTCGCCTCTGTCAATTATGAACGCTGGGTCAACTCGATGACGTTTCCGTCGAAGTCTTCATAGCGTCCGCTTTGGCCCCAGAGCTCGCTGCGAGGTTCGTGAAGGACACGAGCGCCTGCCCGTACTGCCGCTGCATGAGCATCTTCGATGTTGTCGACCGAGAGAGTGATCTGAGCGCCGGAAGTCGGCTGGTCCTTGGCCGGATAGAGAGCGAAGTGAAGGTAGGCCCCCTCTCTCCAGGAGATTTCGGCATGACTCCCGCCTATCCACCTGTCGTCAACCCCGTTGTCACCCGGATGAAGATCTAAGCCGAATGCGTCTCGGTAGAGAGCCACCGAACCATCGAGGTCGGAAACCTCAAAGATAACCGCCACCAGCCGCCCGGGTTCAGCCATCCCCACTCCTTGCCGAGTCCGTCTCCGATCGCCTGATTTTATGCCCCGGGGAGCCACCCCGTGGGTGGGTTAACAGGTTGCTCGACGGCTCCTCGCACCATCACATATGTGCGGGTGGGGGATTGCAGCCCACTGAGGCGGGTTCTTGAGGTGGACCGAGGGGCAAACGACCTCCATCATCAAGGGTCGAGTTCGATGTGGGACTCCGGCTGCATACGTAATCGATCGCCGTGGCTGCAAACGGGATAAACACAACTCAACTGACATTTGGGGAGAGGTGATAGAGGCGCCCAAGCTGGATTGTTGGATTCGATGATGCAATGGGGGAGTCGTCGTCAGCGAAGCGGGTGACCGTTCATGGCAGGCTCTCGATGATTTCGATCAGCTCATTCGGTCGGTAGCCTTGACGGCGGGCATAGTCCAGCAACTCCCGAGCCCGAACAACGACTGCGGTGCGTTCCGCTGTGCCCGCCACAGTCACTCCTCGTCCGCGGCGGAACTCAAGGAGCCCCTCATCGCGCAGCAGACGTAAAGCGCGAAAGACGGTGTTGGAGTTGACACCGAGAATCGCGGCTAGGTCTTTGGCAGGCGGCATCCGTTGACCCGGACCGATCTCTCCGTCGGCAATGGCGCGGCGGATTTCAGCGGCCACTTGCTCGTGGAGTGCCAGCGGATCGGAGCGGTCGACCTTGACGTTCGAAATGATGACAGTTATGGTAGCACCATGAGCCTACAGTTGCCAGTTCGTCCAGCTGAACTGGCAACTGAACAGGCCGAGCAGCCGATCGAAGCTCTCATCAAGGAGGCACGTCGGCACCGTCGCCGACGTTGGTTTCTGTCGGGGACCATCTCAGTGGCGGTCGTTCTTGCCGCGGCGCCGCTATTGATCGGGGTTCTGGTACGACCAGGAGTAGGCGCACGCTCGCATCCGTCGGACTCGAGGCCACCCCCAGTTGCTGGCAGTCTTTCAGGGGCAACGCTTGTCGCCGCTTACCACAATCTTCAAGTGATCAATGCAGATACCGGATCAACTCGGTCCTTGCCCCTGCCCGCACCCGAGGGGGGAGGTAGCGACCTCTCCCTGGTGAAAATCGGAACCTCGCTCCTTCTGAATCGGGGCAATACGGCGTGGCTCTATCGGCCAGGCCTCCAGGGTCCACCGGTCGACCTCGGTCCTTCGTTGCGGGTCATTCCTGGACCGACTGCCAATGAAGCCTGGATCTGGTCCGATCCGTGTGCGGCGACCGTCGGCTGCCTTGCTAATGGCCTTCAGCAGGGCGAGGTCCGACTTGTCGACACTTCCGGTCATCAGCTCGGCGCGCCAATCGCCTTACCTGCCGACGCAACTTGGTTTCCCACAGGTCAGGTCGTCGATGCTGGCCTTGTCTTGGCCGTTGCCACCATCGGCCCCAATGCGGAAGAGATCTGGAATCCCATCTCCAATCGCGTCACGCGCATCCTGCCTCTAGCGAATGTGTTCGCGGCAAGGGGAGACGTGGTCGCGTGGACGACCGGAACCTACTGCCTACCACGCTGCACGGTCCAGCTCACGAATGTGCAAACGGGGGTCGAGCGGTCGATCCGGCTGCCCACCGGTGTCATCATTACCGACGGCGGGACATTCTCACCCAATGGCTCCACCCTCGCCCTCGGGGTCGGGATCGGAGGCTGGTGGCCGCAAGTGCATCCCACTGCCGTGGCGCTGTTGGATATGCGGACCCAGGCCGTCAGTCTCCTTCCCGGCACCAGGGAAGTGCTCAACCCCAACTACGGATCAGAGAATGTCTCCTGGTCAAGCGGTGGGCGGCTCTTTGCCGCAGCGGTCGGGGGTACGACCGTACTTTCGTGGCGACCCGGAACTCACAGGGCGACGGTGCTGCCCAATGCAAAGCTTCCGTCCCTTTCTCCCAAGGAACCTCCAGAGTTTCAGGGTGAATACCCAACTTTGATTGCGATGTAGCCGACCGAGATTGTCGCAGTCGCGGTCGATCAAAAGGGCGAGCTCAATGGTCGCCCCGTGCCCTGCGCTCCATCACCTGCGTCACGCGTTGAAACGGAACTTCGTTGCCGTGGAGAACTTCGTGATGGTGACTTCGGGAAGCTCTTCCGACCGGACGTCGCTGCGCGACACCGTCCAGTGCCCAGGCCCGAGTTCCTGAATAGCGAAGTGAGGGTCAACTGCCGTCGCGATGGCTGAGAGAGCCTCGGTTCTACCTGCGTACAGCTCGCCGATCCACGAGGGGAACTCAACCTCCCGCAAGGCCGGACACTCACCGAGCCGGAGATGGACCAGATCGTCCCGAAGCTCGACGTTCCAGTCGACATAGGCCCGTGGGAGGAACGCCGGGTGCAGTTCGAACACGCTTGCGACGTCGACGAGGTCGGATTCCAACGCATAGGTCTGGACGATTCGCTCGGCTGTCCAGCCAGCCACCCCGATGAATTGGCGGACCACGGCGTCGCGGGTCTGCTCAAGCGAGAGACGTTCGGCGACGGCTCTGGCAAAGGATTGTGCGAGCAAGTGGCCCTGCAGATCGATCTCGTCGATGATTGCCCGAAGCGTTCCAGAGGCGAAGTCCTCATGACGCAGGTCCGGATCGAGAGGTCGGTGGTAATCAGCGAATCCGTCGTCCAAGGGGCCGGTGATGGTGGCGAGGGGCAGGCGAGCCGCCTGCGATCTACCGACTTCCACTGCTCGCTCGGGCGTAGGGGTTGGGTCGAGGCTTTCGTCGATCGTGACCGTCCAGGCGCAGTGTGGATGGCGGTCGACTGGCGTGCGCGGTGGGCGATGTACAGGACGCATGCGCATGCGGGAGTTGGTCGCCCACCCTGTCGCGTCGAATGTCGGGTCCTCGATGTCGTGGCACATGGCGACCACGTACTCGTCTCCCATTGGTTCGACGTCCATCAGCGCACCGCAGTGATCAAGATGGAAGGTGCCGTGGTGCGCGTCCTGCACGGCGAAGCGAAAGTCCATGAACTCGGGTGGTGATCCCACATCGAACTGCAACCCTTTCAGCGCCACTTCGACCGTGTCGCCCTCGAAGTTCAGCAGCTGCTGCATTCGCTTCGCGTAGACCGGGCTCGCACCCATCCATTCTTCAATGGCTACGTCGCGCATGAAGGCGACCCCGTGCGGGATCACTAGCGGCATGCCGGCTCGATCGATGACGTGGCCTGCTAATAGATGCTCCCGCGAGTGAAGCCAACTCACCGTGGCTCAATTGCTCCACCGTTAGCGGCTGCACCTGCTCTTGACCTGGTCGAACTTGTTCCATGCGGCACCCCTCCTTCGAACTCTCGGTGCCGCCCCGCAAGGCTCTCACTCCATAGCAGGTTGTCAGGTGTAAGAACATGTGTCGACCCGATTCAAACGTGGAGGGCAGATGCTGCAGAACTGCGGAGCCTCCGCAACGACGCTGTACACACGGAATGGTGGTGTCAGTCGGTCGACTTCGCAACCATGCACCCGATTGAGGACGCCAGCCCTCGTGCCAAGAAGGCAGGGTCACCAAGGCGAGTATTTCTGGATTTGGAGAGCGAACTCGATGAATTTGCGAAGCGAATCACGCAGAGCCATGACCGACTTGTTCCGCATCGTGTCTGAGCTGCCCCGTTCGGAATAGGCAACGCCTGCGGCGAGGGTAGCGACTCGTCCCGGTGTCCCACTAAGCCCGGGTAAGTCAGACACCCACAAGTGCCCCGACCGGTAGATAGAGACGCCTAGATCCGGGTGCAATCAGTCAGGCCAGCAGCCGATTGCACGGACGGTGATCCCGTCAAACACGTAAGCAGGGGCTGAGTACTGGCGGTGCGCAAAAAATCCCGGGTCTCGACCTTGGCCACAAGAAGTCCCGACCTGCTGACGCTTGGCGAAGCAACGCTGATGACCGTTGGAAAGTGCCGACACGATTGGAGGACGGCGGAGGCTTCTGCAGGTGGGGTCCCCGAGTGGAACTGAACGTCCAGTTCGTAGGAAGCCGAGCACTGGCCCCCACAGGCGGAAGCACACCCGGTCACTAGAACCGAGGCGCTCTTTGTCTACGAGAATCCGTCGCAGTCGAAGACCACCAAGCCGAGGCGGCTCATTCAGACGAACCACGGAGTCCACCAAAGAAGGGCATGTTCATTTGCAGGACTCTGCCCAGCATCGCCGGGTAGGTGTGGCTGTACGCCATCACTTCGGTGACATGGCTCTGGAGCCCGGCAGCTGCTCGGATCCACTGTGCACGTGTGCTCAGGCTAAAGCACCATTGGATTCTGCCGATTCCTAGGGAGCGGAGCTATCTAGGAGTCGGACCAAGATGACGAGCGAACCCATCACAATTGTCGACAGAACAACTGTCAAGGAGGTCGGTGACAGGGTAGAGGTTGAATGGAAATTGAGCGCCACGCCCGAGATCGTATGGGCTGAGATCTTTCAAATGGCTGCCGTGTCGGACCGTGAGGGTCCCGTGGATTGGATGATGGGCGGCGGTCCTGATGTGATGGGTGCAGTCGTCCGGTGGTTCGTTCCCATTGAAGAGATCGAGAATGCAGAGGCTGAAGTGAGGCACCGCCTGTCGGTAGCCAACGAGAGGTTCGGAAGGGATCGGTCTGCATAGGAGAGAATCCTGCAGTCCCGTGAAAGCGTCGAGGTCGGAGCGTCGTTAGCGAGGTGACGCCACGGCATTTCTACGATGATCGGATCGGCATCAGGTTGAGCTGTTCAGCATGTCGAGGAGCTGGCCCTCCCCGATTGATCCCGGCTCAGCTCGTTGACGTGCAAGCTGGTTGGCTAGCTCCTGAACAAGAGCGTTGGCTGGTGTCGGCACCCCGTGCATGCGACCTAGCAGCACGATTTCTCCATTGAGATAGTCGGTTTCGATAGCGCCCGTGGAGCGAACCAGGCTCTGCCAGGAGGAACTGCCCCTGCGGGGCCGGTCTCCTACCGGTCGAACTCTCAGAAGGTCGCCACGCCGGACAAGATCCTCTTCTTTTCCAACGTAGTCAATCCCGCCTGCTTCCAGACAAGCGACGCCTTCCTGCCGTACCAGCTTTGCGACTTCACCAAAGCGGGCGGCTCCGCCGCAGACGGCTTCAATGCCGTTGCCCAGATTCATAAGGAGTTTGCCCCACTTCCAACGAGCAATGTCTGATCGCACCTCCGAGTTGAACGTCGAGTCGTTCAACGCCGAGGCGACAGCGTGAGCCAAGACGTCTTTCCCGTGTGGCCAACGTCCCACGTCGAGCAACCCGGTTACCGGGTGGGAGTGAGCTTGAACCACTCCTGGTTGAAGATGTGTTGCAGGGCACATCACGCAGATGCCATAGACCACTGAAAACAACCGTAAGGCGATCCGTTCGTTCTCGACTCCGTTCTGAGCGCAGAAGATGGGTAGTCTGGCTGGGGCCACGGAAGCAAGCGCACGAATTGCATCGGCGGTGTCCTGGCTCTTTGTGGCGAGGATTACGGCGTCGTCATCCCGGAAGTCGATGGCATCGGGTGACTCCACTGCTGGGACCGGCAACATGGTCGTCTCCTCGGGTGATTCGAGTCGAAGGCCGCCATGGGACAGTGCGTCGAAGTGTTGACCTCGGGCGACCAGGACCACCTCATGTCCGTATTCGGTCAGACGGCCTCCGATGACGCCGCCAATCGCCCCAGCACCCAAGACGATAAAGCGCATGGCCAGAGCTTCCCATCGAAACTGGCGTGGTGCTGAGTTGCATGGACCAGCACAGCCAAGCCTCATTGTGGCCCGGCCGGATATGCACCGCCCCCGACCAGGCACATGTCTGATAGCTCACGCCTCCGAACGCTGAAGAGGCTCCCGGGCCGTAATCGGGGGCCGACGCAAGCTGATTCAGCCGAGGTTATTGACGCACGTATCCCCGTCATTGTCGCTGTTTGTCCCATCGGGACAGGTTGTGTCATGCCACATGACACCCGAAAGTGTCGCTCCTGTCAGGTCCGCGCCAGTGAGATTGACTTCATCCATGAATGCGTCGGAGAGGTCGGCGTCGGTGAGGTTGGCATCAGTCAGGTTGGAGCCGATCAGGTTGGCCTTGGGGCCTACCAAGTTACCGTTGACGAGTAACCACTCCGGGGGAAGAACAGACGGCGTTCCGGTGATCCCCTCCGAAATCACGCCCGTCAGGTCGGCACCGGACAGATCGGCGTTGGTGAGGTTGGCGTTGGTGAGGATGGTCGTCAGGGTGGCGTCGGTGAAGTTGGCACTGGTGAGGTTGGCGCCTGTCAGGTTGGCGTCGGTGAGGTTGGCGTCGGTGAGGTTGGCGTTGGTGAAGTCGGCGCCGCTCAGGGTGGTAAAGGCGAGGTTGACGCCGGTCAGGTCGCAAGCTTGGAGATTGGCATTAGGGGCAAAGAAGGAACAGTTCTGTGCATTCGACGGCGTCGCTTGGACACGCGCAGCTTTGCCCAAGCCAATAACGTTTGAAGCTTGGACTTTGACGGTGTATCGGCGTCCATTGGTGAGACCGGTCACCGCGCAAGTGGCGGCAAACGTAGAACAGATCTGGCTCTGACCACCGTGCGAGGCGGTCAGCGTATAGCTGGTGATCGGGGAACCTCCATCAGATGCTGGTGCCGTCCATGACACCGCTATGCCGCCATTACCGCCGATTGCAGTGACCGCTGTGGGGGCTCCTGGTTTCTTGACCCTCGGCACCCTGGTGGCGCTGACGGGTGGGCTGGCCACAACTATCAAGACCGTTAGAGTCAGCAACGCCGCTACACCGATTTTGAGGACGCTGCGTCCCACCGCCAGGAAGCCACGATACGTCTGATCCAAGGTTGGATTCATGTGTCCCTGCTTCATTAGGTGGGACTGGCAACCGCGATGGCCGTTGAGCCAACCCTAGCCAGGATGCGGAACCATTTCCCGGCCCTCTGTGAGGTGACTTCACATTTAGCGCTCACAGGGTCGGACTCAGTTCCCGAAGGTCACATCATCGCCGGGACTGTCCCGACTCCGGCACCTTTTGGGACAGGCTCGGCGTTGACGATCTCCGATGACTTCTCCTCGCGTAGAACGTCAAACCCTCAGGTGATGGGAAACTGAGACGCAGCTTGACAGGAGCCGTCCGCTAGGGGAATAACGCAGCTAGATGGTGATGAGGAGGTCAGATCAATGGCAGATAAGTCCGCAGTACCAGACATGCGGCTGGAACTCGTGCCGATCCCTGTGTCTGATGTCGACCGCGCGAAGGCGTTCTACGAGCAAGTCGGATTCGGAAATGTGCGCGACACCCAGGTTACGGACGCGATGCGAGTCGTACAGTTCACGCCGCCGGGGTCGAACTGCGCCATCGTCTTTGGTACAGGAATGGGCCCAATCACCGACATGGCGCCTGGTCTAATCAAGGGTCTTCACCTGGTAGTCGAAGACATGGCTGCGTCCCGAGCTGCTCTGACCAAGCGCGGCATAGAGCTGAGCGAAGTCGAGGACATGGGTGGAGTTCTCTATTCCTATTTCACCGATCCAGACGGAAATATGTGGGCCCTGCAGCAATGGCCTGCGGGTTACCAGGCGTAGCCCGCAGACGTGTACTTCGGGGTGCCATCGTTGTCATCGATTCTTCTCGTCTGCCATCCGACCAACTCGTCCTCCCAGACAGCGGGATAAGCCCCGTGTTCTGCTTGCGACCGGCGTTCAATACTGAGACCCTGTGCGCATGAGCAGCGAATCTATGCAGGCCTCAACTTCATCTGACGCCAACGTCCGCAGATGTGTCAATAGGTCAGATTACCGAGACCTATGTCTTGGCCGGACGATTCGCCCGGCGATCCTTGTCATGTGCGTGGTGATCGCTGGGACGCTCGGAAGCATCGGATGGAACGCAGGGTCTGCTGAGGCCGCACCGACGTGGTCGGTGACTGCGAGCCCTGACGTCGCCAGCAGCGACGTCCTTTACGGTGTGTCTTGTCTTAGCTCAACGCCGACTTGTACGGCGGTTGGCTATTCCACCAACGGCGCTACTGTCCAGACTCTGGTTGAGCGATGGAACGGCACCAGTTGGTCCATCATCCCCAGCCCCAATCCGGACACCATCCTCAATTCCCTGCTCGGTGTCTCGTGTACCAGTGCTACTTTTTGCATGGCGGTTGGATTTTCAGGTTGTTGCGGCAGTCATATCACGCTGACCGAGCTGTGGAATGGCTCCACTTGGACAGTGGTTCCAACACCCAGTCCGACCGGGTTGGATGACATCCTTCAGAGCGTTTCTTGCACGAGTTCGACCCATTGCATTGCGGTAGGCGAAGATTCAACCAATGGCGGAATCACGTCCAGCGATCAGCCACTGGCCGAGTCCTGGAACGGCAGTGAGTGGTTGTTGACTGGCCCGGTTCCGTCAGGTTCCGGTACAAGCCTGTACGGCGTTTCTTGCATCGCGCCCAGCAACTGCCAGGCAGTGGGGTTCTTGTCCACGGGTACTTCCAGCGAAAAGACCCTCATCGTGGAATGGAACGGCGCTAGCTGGTCGCTTGTTTCCAGTCCGAACCCCGCCAACCCGTTCAGCTTCTTGAATGGAGTGTCCTGCGCTTCGTCGGACTTTTGTGAAGCTGTTGGCGGTTCCGGAGAAGGGCCTTCGTATTCGACTCTTATCGAAGTATGGAATGGCAGTGCTTGGATGATCGCTCCAAGTCCCGACCCGAGCACCACCGGCAATTATTTAGCGGGTATCGCCTGTCTCGACGTCAATGACTGCGTCGCGGTGGGAGCCGCTGGAAACGGAACCTATAGCTATCAGACATTGGTGGAAGACTGGGATGGCGCTAGTTGGTCTGTGGTCTCAAGCCCGAACCCAAGTAGTACGGGAGACGACTTTGCCTCAGTCTCGTGTGGACATTCGACATGTCAAGCGGTAGGCAACACGTCCGACGAATCCACGACCACCACTCAGACCTTGATCGAATCTGGGACGGGCTACGCCCCGACCACCGCCGTCGTCCTTCCCTCGAACGGCGCCACGCTGTCGGGCAATCAGTACCTCGACGCCAGCGCCTCATCGGGGGTGACGAAAGTCCAGTACGAGTTGAGCGGTGGCCCTGACCGCTACACGGACAAGGCGATCTCGGGCTCGACGCTCACCTACTACGGCTGGATGGGGGGCTGGAACACGACGTCAGTCCCCAACGGCTCCTACGTCCTTCAAAGCGTGGCCTCCTATGCCGGTGGCGTTTCGGGCACGAGTCCTGGCATCACGATCACGGTCAACGACCCGCCCCCCGCGACCGCCGCCGTCCTTCCCTCGAACGGCGCCACGCTGTCGGGCAATCAGTACCTCGACGCCAGCGCCTCATCGGGGGTGACGAAAGTCCAGTACGAGTTGAGCGGTGGCCCTGACCGCTACACGGACAAGGCGATCTCGGGCTCGACGCTCACCTACTACGGCTGGATGGGGGGCTGGAACACGACGTCAGTCCCCAACGGCTCCTACGTCCTTCAAAGCGTCGCCTCCTATGCCGGTGGCCTGAGCGGCACAAGCGCAGGCATCATTATCACCGTCAACAACTAGACCCAGGGTGCCCCAGTCCGCCGGTTCGGAGATGCGGCTTCCCACCCAGTTCACCCCGATGACTCAAACTCGATTGCGTATTGGACAGCGTGACCGCTACAGATGGGACCTGGTCGGCCGAACTATCACTGCCAAGAATTTCGTTGGTGTCATCGCTTCCCGAGACGATGAAGTTTCCGCTTCTCCTGCACCAGGAGTCGCAACGTAGGTCCTACACCTACGTCTTGCCCCACAACCCAGGTGCCCGCGAAGGGGTTTCGGTTGAATACGACGTTGACGTAGGGGGTGTTACCGGAGTGAAGATGGCGCTGCTCAGACCTGAAATCTGAATCTGGTCTCCACGTTCGACTCCTGGCGCGCCGCCCAGAGGCCCGGCGCCGCAGACCTTCGGCCAGCGCCGCCCGGGGCCAGAGGATCAGGGGATCGTCGGCAGCGGTGTGGGTGGCGGCGGTGCCTAGGCGATGGCGAGGCTCAAGGTGGCGCTCGCCGTCTGCGTCGGGGATCCTGAGTCGGTGCCGGTGACCGTCACGGCGGCCGAGCCAGCCGTGGTCGGGGTGCCGCTGATGAGGCCGCCGGTCGTCACCGTCAGGCCGGGCGGGAGCGAGCTGGCCGTCCACAAGACGGGAGCCGTGCCGCCAGTCGACTGGAGCTGGACGCTGTAGGGCGTGCCGACCTGTCCGGCGGGGAGCGACGACGTCAAGACGGTCAGGGTCGCCGGGGGCGGCGGCGGTGCCGAGGCGATGGCGAGGCTCAAGGTGGCGCTCGCCGTCTGCGTCGGGGATCCTGAGTCGGTGCCGGTGACCGTCACGGCGGCCGAGCCAGCCGTGGTCGGGGTGCCGCTGATGAGGCCGCCGGTCGTCACCGTCAGGCCGGGCGGGAGCGAGCTGGCCGTCCACAAGACGGGAGCCGTGCCGCCAGTCGACTGGAGCTGGACGCTGTAGGGCGTGCCGACCTGTCCGGCGGGGAGCGACGACGTCAAGACGGTCAGAGTCGCCGGGGGCGGCGGCGGGGGCGGGGGCGGTGGTGGCACGACCGGCGGTGGGGGTGCCCCCGGATTGGTCGTCGACGGTGGCAGCGCCGGGAGCTGGGCCAGGGTCGGGACGCCCGGCAGCAGTTTGGAGACCAGCGGGAAGAGGCTGGCGGACGTGAGCGTGGACGGGGGCGCCGCCGACACCGGGGTGAACGACGAGCCGCAGGTGACCTTGGTCCTCGCCAGCGTGGCGGTGACCTTGACCGGAACGGTGACCCCCGGTGTCGCCTGGTTGATGGGCAGGGACAGCGACACTTTGCCCGAGACGTCGGCCGAGCCGGTGTGGACGCTGTGGGTGTGGGAGTAGTCGGCTTCCACGCGCACCTGGGCGCCCGCAATGGACACGATGGTGACCGTCTCGGCGGTCGCGCCCTGCGGCGGTCGCGGGTCGGAGACCGACGCGGAGCAGCCGGTTAGCCGGGCGGATTCGGACGGGGTGAAGGTCTCGGACTGGCCGGATTGCGACGGGCTGCCATGACCGGACTTGGCCGCCGTCCCGACGCGAGGAGGTGTCGGCAGTCGTGCCGGACTGCCCCCGCCCGTTAGCGTGAAGATGATGATCGCGGCGACCACGATGACCGTCCCCGTCGCAGCCAGCGGTTGCCAGCGATTCCCTTCGATCAGTTTCGCCAGCATGACTCACCTCCTTGCTGAATGGCACGCTAGATGACGTTGAGGGCCGGAGCACGCCTAGCTCCGGCCCGCAGCCGGGCAAGCATCTGAGGAATCCACGGGGTGAAAGGCGTCGAGCAGGTGGCTTTAACCTAACGCACACGCCGTAGACCATTCGCGGTTTCGTTGCGAAGAAGGTGACAGTTACTCGGTAGTGCTCGATCTCGGTAGGGACAAGGACGGGAAGCGGATTCGGCGGTGGCACAGTGGTTACCCCGACTCCGAGAGTGGAAGGAAGCGTTCCACACAGTTCCGCAAAGACCGGAGGGTTGCGATTTGGTTTGCAACGACGGCTGAAGCCCATTCGCGGCCCCAGGCACTAGGACTCTCTGAACTGTGTGTTTGAGTGGAGGCGATGGGACTCGAACCCACGAACCTCTTGACTGCCAGTCAAGCGCTCTACCAGCTGAGCTACGCCCCCGTAGCTGCTCAGAGGGCTATTTCCCTCCGAGCCAATCATTTCAAGTAGCAACCGAAGTAGCAACGCTGAATCGATTCCTACACCGGAACGGTCATCGTAGTCGAGGCTTGCGAGGCTGCCTCGGGGCGCATGCTCCGCTTGAGACGAGGATCCCTGACCACCTGGAAGGCACCATCGAGGAGCAGCGCTCCTACCTGAGGAAGCTCCTAGCTGCGGTGGTGATCGACAAGGCGCTGCATCGTGGTGGCCGTGGTTTGGATCTCGACTGCATCACCATGGCTCAGTGAGGATGTCACCGTCGCCGATGATCTTCGTGTCGGTGCATTCAGGTCCGAGTGGGGGATACCTGCCCAGGCTCTAGGGCCGCATCTACCGCAGTGGCAGTGGCAGTGGCAGTGGCAGTAATACTGCCGCACTCTGAGCTGGGTGTTGACTGGAACCAATAGTTCCACTCCTCAGCTAGCCCTACGATGCCTAGTCCCGGTGGGGTACACGTGCGTCCCGGGCTGCTTTCTGCGCTGGTCGTAGTAGACCCGGTTCGCCTCGTCGCCCAGGATCTCCCAAGCCAGGGTGATGATCTTCATCCGCTCTGCTCCTTCGGGATCGGGGTTGACGTCGGGGTGCAGATCCTTCGCCAGTGCCCGGTACGCCTTCTTGATCTCCTTCTGGTCGGCGGTGGGTGCCACGCCGAGGATCTCGTAGAGGTCGGGCTCGACCTCATCGTTCGCCCGTCGAGTACCTGCTACCGCCCTAGCTCGCCGTAGCGCCTCCTCGATCTCCCGGATTTGCTCCTCTACGGCGTAGGCAGCGATCTGCCACTGCAGCAGGAGGAGGCTGAGGGTCAGTGGACCGTACTCATGGTCGGGGTCGAGGTGGTACTGGCCCGCCAGGTCAGTGATCCGTCCAGCCGTTTTCGCCATCCAAGCGACGTCAGAGAGGAGACGCCTACTCCGAGGTCCTTTCTTCCGCTCAGGCTGTTCAGTAAGAAGCTTCTGGACGGCGGCGACGATGTCTGGGCTCTCCGCTACCGCCCATGCCACCGCTTGGCGGTTGATCTTGCTCGCCTCCCGGACGAGGTCAGCGACGAAGAACTCATCCCCAGCCCGAGTCGACACCTGCTCGATCACGTCGTCATCGGTCAGGCTCTTCAACACCTTCACCTTCACCTGAGCCTGCTGCTGAGGGAACTCCCCTGCGTAGGGGCCTGCGCTATTGGCGCACCCCTCCTCTGCCCATGCCACCATATGGTCGACCCACTTGCGGCTGCGCTTCTTCTCCGGAGTTGTCATCGCCCGGGAGATGGCCGAGACACTCATGCCGTCTTCGTCACGTGCCGCCAGGATCTCCATAGCGCACTGCACTCGTCGCTCATCAGTCTTGTCCCGATAATCCATGGCCTGGGCAAAGGTGGTCTTCGCCTTCTCCGCCAGTACGTCCGTCTGGTCAGCCAGCACCACGGCTCGCTCGACGTGCGACTGCTTCTCGGTCATACCGAGGAACATCGTAACCGCATACGGGTGAAGGCGCACATCTCCATTCATCGATGTCCCTTTACTAAAGGACCAGCCAATTTAGCTAAATCTTCGTTTTAACAATGCGGCTATTGTCCGCAGTTCTGACCAGCACCTTTGGACGAGCCCTTTAGCTAAGAAAGACGAATCTCCCACCGATGGCACCCGAAGATGCCTGTCGATGGGGTCTCAAGTCCGTGAAGGTGCCACGGTCACGATCGCTCGCCGCCAAGAGCCATCCTCAGTGCGGTTACCAAGCCGCTGAGCCACCGGGGAATCGAAAGGGAACGCCGGAACGTCACCATCAATTTGACCACGTGAGCCAACCTGCCGTCGACAGATCAGGATCCACAATGGTAAAATGGTAGGTACCAGATGTGAGCGACCGGGGTTCGTTGCACCCCAAATTCCACAACGAAGGGAGGTCATCCAGGAAGGTGACCTACTACCAGAGCAGTACCCGCAGTCCCCAGCCCACCCTTTTGAGGTGGGCCTTTTTAGTTCTTGGGCTTCGTTTTTTTATGAAGCTCGGGTCGGGGGTGCACTGATGCTCTTCGACCGAAGACTACCTATCACGGGGAATGATTCCGTCCGCACCGAAGCATCGACTGTTCCTCAGGTGCCCCCTGATGAGGTCAGGACGGATCCTCCGCTCACCACCATTGCATTTCAACCAGATGGCCGAGCAGCGAGTGGCCCCACTGACCGCAACGGGACCGATTATCGGCAATGGCTTATCAACTCTCAGTTTCAGAGCAAACTGGAGATGACGCTGAGTCGTCTGGATGAAGTGCCCCGAGATGATCAGAAGCACATCATCGATGAGGTGATGCTGGAGCTGAATGAGTTGTAGGATAGCCAACCTGATGAATCGGGTGCCCTCCCCGAACGCCTCGACTGGGGTGAGTTCTGGAGCACCGAGGTACCGGAAGAAGAATGGCTGCTCCGACCGGTCCTAGCGAAGGGTCGCCAGACCGCACTGTACGCCAAGGCTAAGACCGGTAAGAGCCTCCTGGTGCTCGATGCCGTGGCTGCCGGTGTCACTGGACGCCCCGTCTTCGGACAACTACCTGAACCACCGATACGGGTGGTCTACCTCGATATGGAGATGACCACTGAGGACGTCAGAGAGAGGCTCGACGACCTCGGGTACGGCGAACAGGACGAGCTGTCTGGGCTGGCCTACTACATGCTGCCCTCACTACCTACTCTCGATACTGCCGCTGGTGGAGCCATGCTGGAATCCATCGTGACCAGGCATCAGGCAGATCTGGTCGTCATCGACACTATGTCCCGGGTGGTCGAGGGGGGCGAGAACGATTCCGATACCTATCGGGACTTCTACCGGCATACCGGACGCCGCCTCAAAGCCATGGGAGTGGCATTGGCCCGGTTGGATCATGCCGGGAAGAGTGATGCTGCCGGTCAGCGAGGAAGCTCGGCCAAGAATGATGATGTCGATGTGGTCTTCGAGCTGACCACCCGAGATGAGGAGCAGTTCGTTGTCCTGAGGCGCACCCATACCCGGGTGCCCTGGATCCCAGCCGAGGTGATCTTCCGTCGAGAAAATGGGGCCGCACAGTTCCGGCATGTCCTCCTCGATGGTGGGCTCCCAGAAGGGACTCAGGAGGTGATAGCGCTACTCAACAGCCTCCAGGTACCGGTCGAGACCACCATTCGGGATGCCACTGATGCTCTTCGGGCGGTGGAGAGGGTCGCCGGAAGCAACAGGTGGCGGCTGCGGTGAAGAGCCGCAAGGTAGGGGCGAGGCTCCTCCAAGAAATGGAGGACGCCCTAGAGCCGGGGGAGAACTAGGAATACTCCATCCAAACCCGGGACGAACCTCTGCGAGCCGAGGAACTCCTGTCAGTGCCGAGAATGATGTTTGTGGCCGAGAACCATATTTATACCGAGAAGCATTTGCTGGTACCTAAACACTATTCCCTGGTTCCCTGGACATCATCAGACTGAATCACTAGTTCCAAGCGACCCCGTCCGTTGGTGTTCCCTAACGGGAACACACAAACGGGAACCGGGGAACAGTTGTGGTTCCCAGCGGTTCCGGAACCAATAGTGGTGCTGGGACCAGGGGTGATTCCTTGCGGTTCCCAGCGGTTCCCGGTTTGGTTCCCGGAGGCGGTTCCGGAGGTCTGGGAACCGCTTAATGGCCTTTGGAACCGCTTTCTCGGCTGCATTCCAACCGCTTCCAACCTCGGAATGGAAGAGGGTTCGTAGTGGTGTTGAATAAAAAATGATGTGCCTGATGAGCAGGGCGTGATTGCTCCGACTTGGGACGAAGTGCCCCGTCTGTCCTCAGCAATGCCTTCTCTTACGATCGAGTGACAGAGAGCCGATGGGGCCCACGGTTACGTGCCCTCTTCCTAGCGCTGAAGGTCCGATGCCTTGCACGATCGCACGGTCGACAATCGACGGTAGATCTGCTGGGCCGCAATGGCACGTGAGTGTCCCCGACGTGGTGCGATGAAGGCAGCGCAGATCCGGCAGCGAAGATTGGATCGATAGGGAGCAGGGCTCCCGACCGCGAAGGCCGCTAGTCGTGGTCCTCAGGGAGCGGAGCAAACCACTTGTGCAATGGCAGGTGACTTCGTTCTCACCTGGATGGTTCCTCCGGTGCACAGGCCGCCAAACTGTGGTGAGTGGCCAAACAGCGAATACGACCCTTCGGGGAGTTGCAGCTTGAACGTTCCACTGGGGCCCACGGTCACATCCGTTGCACTCCCGCCAGAACCGGTGAAGGTGACGACGCCCGATATTGGTCGAGGAAGGCCCGGAGGGGGACCCCCAGCGAACACGAATGTCCCGGTTACCTTGCCCCGCACCGGTCCAGATGTTGAGGAGGCACCGCCACAACCCGCAGCCATAGCCATGAAAAGAGCCAGCGGTACCCCGAACCACTTTGCGAGCATCTTCTCTCCATGGATGTTGCGCACCAGTTCGCCCAAGTCTCCCACCTCTCTTACGTCGGAGAGATTCGTTCAGTTGACGTCGTCTCCCCTACTTCTGACCCAGCCTCCAGGTGGCGCTCTGGCTCAAGGAGCGAAGTCATCGAACTCCCTGTAGGTCACCAAGGCCGCTCCTCCACTATCAACAATGGAGACCTCGGCTGGGGCCACAACGGCATGAGGTTCGAAAAAGAGCACCACTCCGTTATCGATGGTGTCCTCGATCACAATGGCATTGGCGAATGCCAGTCGAACCGATCTTGCATTCTCGGCTCCGTCCCCGACTACGTGCCCACCTCCCGTGAAGTCCTGATGGCCGAACCCGGCAGCGAAGTTCACCCAAGGGCGGCTTCGATGTGGATGGGGTCCGGCTCCTCCGCCACAAGAACGAACTCGCCAAGTCCCGTCATGCTCCCGCCAAGTCTTGATGAGCACGTGCATCGTCCAGCCCTTGGGGTTGATGAAGCTGACTGAATGCAACTGGCACGAGGGAAAGGACTTCGACTTGACGAACTCGATGGTGCCAGGATCGGCGCCAGGTCCGCCCTCCCGGCGAATCGTGGAGGTCCATCCGACTGCCCCGGCCTGAATATTGCTCCTCGTCGACGTGGGGCGTCTGACCAAGTGAGCGACGATGACCTCTTGCAATCCCTCTTCCATCAGGATGGGCACCTCATGACCTGGGCTGCGACCATTAACGCCGTGAAGCGCAGAGCGTTGGCCACGGTTGTTGTTTCCATTGTGGCCGTCCTGCTCAATGGCTGCTCTTCCCAGCCGCCGAACGCCGCCGTCCCCATGTGCCGGGCGGGGGCAGGGCATATCCACCGTGATCGATGCTGTTGTGAACGAATCGTAAGCAGTTGACGGGGAGGACGTGAAGGCTTCGGCGTAGTGGGACACAGCAGCGACAGTTATCCCAGGTCGTCAACCAAAGTACCGACATCAGCGTTCACGATGGTCAGGTCGCTTCTGAACGTCTGAGTGAGAATGATCAAGTTCCCCCCACCCGGTACGGGTACTGCCTTCGTCGAATCGATCGAAATGTTCCGTAGTGCGGTAATCAATGAGTCTGCTTCTACCTGGGCCGTTGCTGGATAGATCAAGTCGTTTAGCTGGGATGCCGCATAGCGAGCACCGGCACCTGCGTTCTCGTAGTCAGCAGGGCTGACGGAATTCTCCGAAGCCACAATCCCGGCGGTCGCAATATTGACAATTTTGTGTGACAGCGTTGGCACTGGCCGGGACGGATACTGATGTCGGTGAGGGTGCCGGTGCTGGGAGCGTGGTTGTTGGCGCACGGGGGTGCGGCATCTTGTAGCCCGACGAAGAGTCGAGGTCGGGTTTGAAGCTCGAACAGATCTCATTCGGGGGCAGATGGGTCGGACATCCGTCGCCCGTTGACCTGCTCGGCTGAACGCTCGGTGAGCTTGGTGAAGAACAGGCCGCCGCCATAAGTCCTACAGCGAATAGACCAGCGACCGTCTTAGCGATTCCTCGCATCATCACGACTTGAACCGGCCCGGCATGTCAGAGGCTGCCACCCCGAGAGGTATCGGGGAGCGTCTGATAGTAGGAGGGCAGGGAACCGGTGCCTCCAAAGACAGCCACACCATGGCCTGACGTTTGATCAATGGCAACAATCGTCCAACCATCCTCATCAAGAGGTGTCAGAGGACCATCAGGCCCGACGTCATGCACTCTTCCTATTAGTACAACGGCCCAAACCTCTGAACCGGCGGGTTCGCCCGCACCTGGGACTGAGACCCCTGGAGTTGCCGTATTCAGCTGACCGAATGGCATCAGTTTGGCAGCACTCGATGTGATTCCGGACACTTCCCCCGTTTGACTGGCAAGTTGGATCGCCTGAGAGGCGGACGTAACCGGTCCATGCGGTGCCGACGTTGTCGAAGACTTCGCCGGGGTTGTGCTCAGTATGAGGCTGACTGCTACTACAACGGCAATGCCACAGACGGCAGTCGAGACGATCGCTAGTTTGGTCGCTCGACCGACTTCAATCCACCGCTTCCGCACATCCCAAAGGGTAGCGCCGGGTCCGGAACACCTGGAAATGGCGGAAAACCGGCGTTACGACGGACCCGGCGCATGGAGGCTATCGGAAGGCCGGTCCCACAGCGATGGGTGTGGCGGGCTGTCCTTCGCTCGACGGACCCGAGGGATAGAGGTCAACCAGCGTTCGAGTTGAACGGATGCGACGCCATGGTCGCCTGTGCTTGGGAGATCATCGGAGCCGAGCAGATCGGTGCTGCGTTACTCCCTGTAACGGAGCAAATGGCTGCGATGAAATAGTTCGCTGTGCCATCGATAGCTTGCGCTACTGGATTCGACGGATCACTGAGATCGGATGCGATCTGGTCGAGGCTCACTCCTTCTAGAACCGCCGGTGAAGCGGCAGCACCAACTGACACGAAGTGGTTGGCGATATCGAGGAAGGGCAAGCCTCCGTTGTTGTCGTAGCTGTCATATGCCTGCTTCTGTATCGGCGTCAGGCTTTGAAGCGGTTCGTAGCCGTTGCCCTTGGAACTGGGCGTCGAGGAGTAGATTTCCGCCGGATCGAAGGTCACTGAGGGGCTGGAGTAGCTCGATCCAGCAAAACTCCAGCTCTGGATGCCAGGGAACACGTCGCTCGACGACGACGAGATGGTCTGTCCGAGATGGGAGAAAGTGCCGAATCGGGAGAGGGCGACCACCAGCGCCCAGCGCTGCATCGCACAGAAGGGGCAGAACTCAGCTCCTACGTAGACGATCGCAGGCTTGCCCTGGTCCGTCAGGGATTGTTGACCCGAGAGCGACGACGGCGGAGTCACCGATGCTGGGAGTCCGACCGCTTCGAGAGTCGAGTCCGGGATCGAGACCCCTTGCTGGATGTAGGCGGTCAACGTGCTCGAACCTCGCAACTCGGAGTTGGGACTCGACGCCGAAGGCACGAGCACCACCACAAGGAGAACAGCGAGAGCCACGACACCCACCGTCAGGCTTCCCATGGCGACACGCCGACGGTGCCGCCACGTAGTACGACGTTGAAGCTCCTCGATTGATGGAGCGGCCACCAAGGGACGTTCCAATAGCGATTCGGCCATATGACTCAGTTCAGACATCAGTGCTCCTCAATACATGGTTGGTCGTCCAGCAGATGGGCAAGACGGGTATGGGCATCGCTCAGGGTGCTCGACACCGTGCTTCGGGAAATGCCAAGTACGTCTGAGATCTCGGACTCCCTGAGATCGCCAATGTGTCGCAGCACCTGGCTCCGCGGCCTGATGTCGATTGCCCGCGCGCATGCGAACCGGTTTTACAATTTCCGCGGCCTCGAGCGCTTTCGCGCGAAAATGCATCCGGCGAACTGGGAACCGCTCTTACGGTACTCGAACGAAAGACGATTCTCGCCGCAGGCGTTGTATGCGGTGGGTGGAGCGTTTTCGGGTATTTCACCGGTGCGCGCGATCGGACTCGCGGTCGTCAAAGCGCGCGCGTGAGGAACTACGCACGCTGTTCTCCTCTTTAATCGAAGATTAGGCAGCGGCTTCAGATGGCCCACGCCAACGCAAACAAACGCGGCTGATAGCCGCATGTACCGTGTCGCACTACTCCCACACGTTCGTCGCAGACGGCCAGGGGCAATCGGACTTATCGCCGTGCGTACCTGGCCATCAGCAATGCGGACGGCCCCGAGGCGGAAGCGTTCGACAGGCTGGATGGCCCGACCCACTCAAACACACCTCGATACTGTTAACCGCCCATTTGGTGTCCGCCTTTCGGGGTATGCCTGAGACAGAATCTATGGATTCGAATCCAAAGTCTCCCTTGGACGAAACCATCGGGAGTCCATCACCACCGTATTGCGACGTTCCTCGGCCGAGGAGAAAACTGTCGGGAAAAGGCTGGTGAAATAGCCCTTTCCCGATTTGAGTAGATCACATGGAAAATGAGCTGGAGCGCTGCTTGTGCGCAAGGTGTTGAATTGACTACTAAAATTCTCTTTGGCCGCTTGTCAACGGCTCTTGCACACATTCAACAAATGATCTTTTTCCGCACCGCGTAAAGGATCAGATCCGCCGTCCCGTGCAGCGACAGTTTCCGCAGTATATGGCCCCGATGCGTCTCCACCGTGGTCAGGCTGATGTTGAGAAAACTGGCCACTTCCTTATTCGCCCGGCCCTCCGCCACAACTGCAGCATTTCGCGTTCGCGGTCGGTCAGCAGATCGTAACTGTCTTCGAGGCCCTTCGCCGGAGCTGCTCGATGTAATCCTCCTGCAGCATGCGGCTCACCTTGCGGGTCAGAAACGAGCGGCCTTGCGCCGACCGTGCGAATCGCCTCGATGACGTCGTCGCGCAGCGAATCTTTCAGCAGATAGCCGCTCGCGCCGGCCTTCAGCGACCGCAGCACGTAGCTCTCATCCTGGTGCATGCTCAGAATCACCACGCCCATGGCGGGATGCGCCGCCACAATGCGCCGGGTGGCCTCGATGCCGTTCATGTTCGGCATCGCGATATCCATCACCACCACGTCCGGCGAATGCTCTTCGGCCAGTTGCACCATTCGCGGCCGTCGGCCGCTTCGGCGACCACGGTCATGTCCGGCTGCTTTTCGAGCAGCGCGCGCAGGCCGTCGCGCACCACGGTGTGATCGTCAGCCAACAGGATGCGGATGGGGGCATCGTAGCCCTTCCGTCGATCGCGGCTCGTTCGACAGCGGCCGTTCGACAGCGGCTTGCTGCGCTCGGCTTGCTTGGTCGGGCCATCGTCGCGAGCGGCAGTTCCGCCGAAATCAGTGTTCCGCGCCCGAGTTGCGAATCGAGGCGAAGATCGCCGCCCAGCCGGCGCACGCGTTCTTCCATGCCCAGCAGTCCCAGCCCGCGCACGAATCGCGTGTCGAAGCCCACGCCGTCGTCGCGCACCTGGAGAACGTGACGCGGCCGCCTTCGCTCTTCACGGCGACCTCCAGGTGTGCGCGCGTTGGCGTGGCGCGCCGCATTGTTGACGGCCTCCTGTACGACGCCGGTAGATGCAGGTCTTGTGCTCGTCGGGAAGATCGTCCGATATCGTCGTCGGCGGAGACTACGCACGTTCAGCCCGGTTCGCTTGCTCATTTCGCGGGCGTGCCAGTTGAGCGCGGGCACCAGGCCGAAATCGTCCAGCATGGAAGGCCGCAGCAGCAAGCGCCAGGTCGCGCACCACGTTCACGGTCTTCTCCGCCATCGTCCCCATCGACGACCACGATCGGTCGCCGCATCTCAGCCGGACATCGCGGCGCACTCGCGCGTTCCCCGCCTCCATCATGATGGCGGAAAGCGATTGCCCGACTTCGTCGTGCAGTTCACGCGCCAGGGTGCGGCGCTCATCCTCCTGCGCGCGCACCAGCCGGGCCGAAAGAGCCTGCAGATCGGCGCGGGCTCGCGGGTTTCCTTGAGCCGCCGCTCCACTTCGCGTTCCAGGCGCAGCGTCAGAGCGGTGGTCGCGATCGCCAGCACCATGCCGCCCAGCAGCGCGATGCCGAAGGTGACGATAGAGCGACCAGCGCAGGTTCTCCGCCGATGCGGCAAGACGCTCTTCGGCGCGATTGAGCCCGCGCTCGTTGATCTCGGCAATGCGGTCCGCAATCTGCAGCATGGTCGTGCGCCGGGGCACCAGTTGCTCGTAGAAGAAGGTATAGCGAAGCCGGTTCCCTCTCCGCGGGCGTCCATTGAAACGCGGTCTGCAAAGACCTGCCACCAGTCGTCGATTTCGGATCGCAGAGCCTGAAACGCATCCTGCTCTTCCGGATCGAGCGAGCGCGCATAAGTCGTCCAGCGCGGCCTGCGTTTGCGCTCTGAATGGCCAGGATATCCTGCGCGTGGCGCGTCCACGCCGCCGGCGCCGGGCGACAGCAGGAAATCGCGCATGTCGGTGCCGGAAAGATAAATCTCGGAGCGGATTTGCTCGAGCGTGCGCAGCCGGTCGAGGAATGCCTGGCGAATCCGCGTTTCATCGCCGCGCACGCGGTCCAGAAGGACCATCGTGCCGATCGCGGCGGCAAGAATAAACAGGATCAGGCCGCCAAAACCGACGGACAGCACCAGGGCGGGCCGCGCCGCGCAAGCTGATCCGGCGCAGTTTCCCGCTCGGCCATAGTTCAGCAAAGGTGCGCATCCTCCCAGCCTCAGCACAGTGTAGTCGAAAACGGCTCGGCCGTCAAAATCCTGTCTCGACAGGATGGTCTTTCCGTCGCGAATGCGCGGTATCAATAGATCCATGAAGCTCAATCGCAGAATGCAAACTTCCGATACATGAATATGATCGCCGTCGCGGCGCTCTGTCTCTTTGCCGCGCCGCCTGCGCAAAGAAACAAGTCGCCGTGGCAATACGCCGCCGCCTCCGCAGCCCCGCCGCTTCCGCTCCGCGCGCGGCCCGCCTCACTCCGCGCCCGCGCAGCGCAGACGCCGCCCCAGCAAGTGGCGCGGTCAACACGCCTTCCAACTATCCCAACGCCGCCACGCGCGCCCGGATCGATGAGTTGATCGGCCGCATTCAGGACGCCTACTTCGACTACAATCAACACACTCTGCGCAGCGACGCCATCAGCACGCTGGCCGCCGATTCGAAGGAACTGGCCGAGATTCTGCAGCAGTATCCCGGTTACAAGCTGAAGATCGAAGGATATTGCGACGAGCGCGGCTCGGCGGAATACAACGTCGCGCTCGGCGATGCGCGCGCCAAAGCCGCGAAGGATTATCTGGTGAACGCCGGCGTCTCCGCCAACCAGCTCGACACGGTCAGCTACGGCAAGGAAAATCCGGTCTGCACCGAACATGACGAAAGCTGCTGGCAGAAGAATCGCCGCGTACACATCGTAGCCGAGAAGCAGAACGGTCAGGAGAAAGTGCCGGGACCGATCCTTCGGCCTTGCGGCGAGGTGTCGGTCCGACAAAAGTGAATTGCGAACTATTTCAGTCGGCCCGTTTGAAATGCGTAGTTTCGCTCGGGCCGGCC
>CAVTHA010000015.1:0-515000 GCA_963734435.1 uncultured Acidimicrobiales bacterium
CGCAGCGACATCCGTGAAGGCGAGACGTTTCCCGACTACGAGCTCGCCGATCAATCCGGCCGACGGCGGTCCCTGTCGGAGCTCCAGGGGGGCAACCCGATGGTGCTCCATCTGTCCCGTGGCGGCTTCGATCCCAAAGAGCACCAGTTCGTCGGGCAAATAGTCGACGTGTATCCCGAGTTCAGGAATGCTTACACGCGATTGGCCCTCATCTCGACCGACAATCAGCTGAACATCAATGAGTTCCGGGACGCGCTGGGCGCCACGTGGCCGTTCCTGTCGGACCCCGATCGGGTCGTCCAGAAGGATCTGGACATCAAAGAGTTCACGGATGAGCCGCACGATCCGATGATCCCCCACACGTTCGTCCTCGAGCCCGGACTCAAGATCTACAAGATCTACAACGGATACTGGTACTGGGGCCGGCCCACGATGGCAGAGCTCCACGTAGATCTGAGGGGCGTGTTCAAGAAAATTCGACCCGACTTCGACTTGACAGCTCCGGGGTTGAGGGAGGCGTGGGAACGAGGAGACCGGGATCAATTCCTCGTCGACACGCTGGAGGAGCCGATTCGGTACACCGAAGGCAAGAGCATCGGCATCAAACGCTGACCCTGCGAGCAGTGGGGGCGTCCGTCCTCGGTTCGGGTTCTCGACCACGCGGAATCTCGAGCTGCTCACCGGCCGGGCGAAATGGTTGAGACGTGCACCCGTGCATCGCCATTCGACCCCCGCACGCTGGAACGACGTCGAACCCCGAGTGCGACAGATGGTTCAGGTGCAAGGCGTTCGCCAGGGTGCGACAATCCTTTCGGGACCAGACAGAGGAGAGTCGGATGAGCACCGTCGATGGACAGAGCGCACCCGGCGGATCGCCGAGCAGCGAGCCGGCCGATCTCAAGCTGGAGGCGGTCGTCATCCCCGTGGCCGACGCCGATCGCTCCAAGGCGTTCTACGCCGGCCTCGGCTGGAGGCTCGACGCCGACTTCTCCTTCGACAACGGCTTCCGGGTCGTGCAATTCACGCCACCGGGATCGCTGTGTTCTGTGCAGTTCGGCACCCACATCACGGGGGCGCCACCCGGATCTGCCCATGGCCTGTACCTGATCGTGTCTGACATCGAAGCCGAGCGCGACGAACTCGCCGCCGGGGAGCCACGGTCAGTGGGGTGTTCCATTCCGGAGCGCCCGGAGCGCAGCTCGACCCTGAGGGGACGGGTGATCGGGTCAACGGGCCGGATCCGGACCACAAGAGCTACGCCGAGTACATGGTGCGCGAACAGAGCGGCCAGGAGCTTCCTGTATGAGCGATTTCGACGTGATCGTGCTGGGCGGCGGTGCGCCCGGCGAGCACTGCGCCGGGGCCATCGCGGCGCGTGGGCTTCGGGTCGCCGTCGTCGAGCGGGAGCTGGTCGGCGGCGAGTGCTCCTACTGGGCGTGCATCCCGTCCAAGTCCCTCTTGCGTCCGGGGGAGGCGGTCCAGGGCGCCCGCGACGTCGGCGCCAGCGCCGAGGTGAACGTGCAGGCGGCGCTGGACTGGCGGGACTACATGGTGTCCGGCTATTCGGATGCGGGACAGGAGAAATGGCTGGCGGATCGGGGCATCGCGCTGGTCCGGGGCGTGGGCCGGCTCGCCGGGCCCGGCGTGGTCGACGTGGACGGCACTCGCCACACGGCGGAGCATGTCGTCGTAGCGACGGGCGCGGATCCTTTCGTGCCACCCATTCCGGGGCTCGACGGCCTGGTCGGCGTGTGGGGCACGCGCGAAGCGACGGCCATGAAGACGGTTCCCAGCCGCCTCATCGTGCTCGGCGGTGGCTCGGCCGGTGTCGAGATCGCACAGGTGGTACGGCGGCTCGGTGGTCAGGCCGTGCTCGTCGAGGGCGCCGATCGGCTGATCCCACGAGAGCCGGCCCCCCTCGGCGTGGCTCTGACCGAGGCACTGCGGCGGGACGGGATCGAGTTGCACCTCGGAGTCCAGGCCGCGGAGGCCTCGCGCGACGGCGGCGACTACGTCCTGAGGCTCTCGGACGGGACCTCGGTACAAGGAGAGCGACTGCTCGTGGCGACCGGCCGCCGTCCCCGTGTCGAAGGGATCGGGCTCGAGACGGTCGGTATCGAGGCAAACCCACACGGCGTCGTGGTGGACGAGTATCTGCGTGCCGGCGACAACATTTGGGCCATTGGGGATGTCAACGGGATCTGGCCCCTGACACACGTCGGCGAGTACGAGGGAGACGTTGTGGCGGCGAACATCGCCGGAGAGAGCCACCCGACGAACTACGAAGCCGTGCCGCGCGTCACGTACACCGATCCGCAGGCGGCCGCCGTCGGTGCCGCGGAGGCACCCTACAGCAGCACAACGCTCTTGACCGACGTGTCCAAGACCGCGACGTACAGCCACCAGTACGCCCAGTCGAACGGATTCTTGACCCTGCTCAGCGACGGCGCCCGGTTGACCGGCGCTTACGCCCTCGGAGCCGAGGCCGGCGAGTGGCTCCAGCAGGCGACGCTCGCCATACGCGCCCGCGTTCCGTTGGAGGTGTTGAGCGACGTCATCCAGCCGTTCCCGAGTTTCTCGACCATCTTCGATTCGGCTTTCAAAACCCTTCGAATGGAGATCGCCAAAATGCCGCCGCCTTTGCAGCCCATGCAGGCGCAGATGGCACGGCTATGACCGTGGAAGACCATCGGAGGTAGCAGATGGCCGAGGTCCCACCGCCCCAAGAGGAAATCCTGCTCACACACTTCATCGTGTCGGACGACGTCGAGCGCTCTCGGCGCTTCTACACCGAAGTCCTTGGGGGCCGGGTCGCCTTCTCCAGCCCCGGAGGGCCGACCAACGTCGCACTGTCCAATAGTTGGATCGTCATCAATGCCGGCGGAGGCCCGACCGACGACAAGCCGGAGGTCACCCTGGAGACGCCCGGCGACCCAAATCGGGTGAGCAGCTTCGTCAACATCCGGGTCAAGGACATGGAGACGGTGTACTCCGAATGGAGCGCGCGGGGTGCTCAGTTCCTGACGCCCCCGAAGCAGCACCAGTACGAGATCCGTTGCTACATCCGTGATCCCGATGGTCACCTGATCGAAGTGGGGCAGACCACCGACCCGCAGGGGGACTGGGTGCCCGATCACTGGCCATCGAGTACGCCCGCCGACGAGCTCCCAACGCCCCCAGAGGGAATCGTGCTGGCCCACTTCATCGTGTCGGACGATGTCGAGCGCTCTCGCCGCTTCTACACCGATGTGCTCGGGGGCAGGGATGCGTTCTCCGGACCCGGAGGGCTCACGTATGTCCAACTGTCGAACAGTTGGATCATCATCAACGTCGGCGGAGGGCCGACCGACGACAAGCCGGAGGTCACCCTTGAGACGCCCGCCGATCCCAACCGGGTCAGCAGTTTCCTCAATATACGAGTGACGGACATGCACGCTGTGTACACCGAATGGAGCGCGCGCGGTGCGGAATTCCTGACGCCACCGAAGCAGCACCAGTACGAAATCCGTTGTTATATCCGCGATCCCGATGGTCATCTGATCGAAGTGGGACAAACGACGGACCCGGGGGGAGATTGGTTCCCCGATCAATGGCCATCGAGCAAGTCGGAGTGAGCTTCCTGACGGGGCGGAGGTCTCCATCATGACCACGGCGATCATCGGCACCGGAGGCATCGGATCGGCCATCGCGCGTCAGCTTGCTGCCGGTGGCGAGGCCCTCCAGCTCTCGAGCGCCGACAAGGAGTCGGCGCGAAAGCTGGCCGCGGCAATCGGCGGAGCGGCGGTCGTCGCGCTCGACAACCGGAGCGCTTTGCAGGGAGCCGATGCCGTCGTCCTTGCGCTGCGGTTTTCCGTGTTGAAAGACGTCATCGACGAGATCGCCGACGCGCTGGGAGACACGTCTCTCGTCGTTCCGAGCAATCCGGTCGGACTCGACGCACAAGGCAAGGTCGTGCGACTCCTACCGGAAGGGCAGTCATCGGGCCAAGTTGTTGCTGGGTGGTTGCCGATCGGGACACGCTTTGCCATTGCGTTCGGCACCATGTCGGCCGATCTCTTCGAGTCCTCGAGCCACCGGTCGCCCGAGCCCGCGGTTCTGTTCTACGTGTCCGAGGACGAGCATGGGAGCGACGAAGTCGAGCACTTGATCCGAACGGCGGGCTTTGAGCCGATGAGGATCGGCGGGGTCGAACAGTCGAGCCGACTCGAGGTGGGCGGCGATCTTCACGATCTTGTGGTCGGCTCCGCAGAGGCGCGGTCCCTCGTCGTGGGGGCCTGAGAGACAACGGGCTCCGCCAGGTCTTCACGTAGGCTTTCTGTTGCGCCCGCAGACGCCCACACCTTGGCGGTGGCGAGCGCCCTGCTGGGTTTCTTCGTATGGAACGAATTTCGGCCGATTGTTGATGCATGGGAAAGCTAAGCGAAGCGTTGAGCGGCGGTGCAGACCTAATGGCGAAGCGCCTTCTGGGCTGTCATCTGAGTCGAACATTTGCGCGCCAGAGGGTGGTCTGCATGATCGTTGAGACGGAAGCCTATGACGAATTGGATCCTGCTAGTCACAGCTACCGGGGAATTACGCCGAGGAATAGCGTGATGTTCGAGGAAGCTGGCCATTTGTATGTCTATCTTTCCTACGGAATACATTGCTGCATGAACATCGTGACTGGCGCCGAGGGCCATGCCTCTGCGGCTCTAATAAGGGCCGTAGAGCCCGAGAGCGGACTGGAGCTAATCAAAGCCAACCGACCTAACGTAAGAAAGGAGAAGATGCTCACTAATGGACCAGGCAAGGTTGGTGAGGCCCTGGCGATAGGACTGGAATTCAACGGACATGATTTGACCAGAGAGCCGATAACATTGTCGTTAGATAAACCGCTAGCACCATCCCAGATAACCGCCAGTACCCGGATAGGTATCACCCGAGCCATGGACCGCAAGTGGCGGTTTTACATCAAAGATAATCCCTTCGTTTCAATTTAACGTTGGGATCAATCAACAGTGCTAAGTAGCAAGTGAGTCGCGTCTTTGCAGAAGCCAGGAAGACCCTGGAAAGTGCGGATGAAGGACGGGACGGCCATATTCGAGGTTCGCCCGCCCACGACCATCTGGTGTTCTCCAAGGGTCATGCGTCCCCCTTCTCTACTCCGTCTTCAAGGCGGTTGGCGTCGTGAGCGACGCGAACGCGAAGCAACTAATAAGTTGTCACCGTGCGGGTATGGTGGCGCCCGAAGAACTGATTCCGAGGATTCTTCTGTGGTGCACGTGGTGCAAGATTCCGTAGTCGCGCTGCACAAAATGTGCACGGGCCATTGACGACTACGGTTAGGCGGGGTTCATTGCGGTTAACCGAAATTAGCGATCATGCTGCATTAATTTCCGAAGATGCAGGTAGGGGAGTTGGGCATATTGACCTTGCCAAGGTAAGGATTGCGGGTTCGAGCCCCGGTGGTCCGCTCTCATCGACGTTGCAAGTCACAGCGAAGTGAGAGGCTAAAGTGGGTCTACGCGTTCAACTGGGGAGAGCGGGTTCTGATCCGGGGCGGTGAAGGACGCTGTGGCCAGGTGACACCGCCGGCGTGGAGCAGCACCCGGAGGCGGTAGTGCTCGAACGAGGTGAAGCCCCGGCCGGCCCGCTTGACCTGCTTCACACAGAAGTTCTGTCCTTCGGTTGGGCCGTTCGATGCACCGGTCCGGTGGTGGTTGAGGATCTCCTTCCGCCATCGCTGCAAGGTGTCGGCGAGGGAGCGGATCTCGTCGACGTCATCGGCCCGGCAACCGGTGATCGCCTTTTCCAGCAACACGGCAGCGTCCCTCGGGTCGTCGGTGAGATAGACGTCACGGACCGACTCCTTGGCCAGCCAGGCGCCGAGCAGCTCGTCGTGCGGATCACCGATGCGCAATCCGAGCAGCAGACGGTCATGTCCTCGTTGGTCGAGCCGTTCGGTCCCCTTCAACAGGAGCTTCCGGATCCGATAGAGCGGGTCGTGCTTCCGGCCCCGGTGTCCGAGGGTCTCGTTCTGGACCCGGCGGCGCACCTTGTCGACGCAGCGATTGGCCACCCGCACCACATGAAAGGGATCGGCCACCCGGATGGCGTGGTCGAGATGGGGAGCAGTGCCGGCCCGGTAGCTCTCGGCCAGGTCGGTGGCCACCACCCGGATGCCCGCCAGCCAGGCCGGGTCTTGGCTGGCACACCATCGGCGCAGGTCAGATGCCGCGTTCCCTTCCACCATGTCGATGATCTTGCGGCGGGAGAGGTCCACCATCCCGGTGGCGTAGATGGTCGAACGCTCCGAGTTGGCCGAGAGGAACGACGTCTCGTCGATCCCGAGGGCCTTCACCTTCCCGACCCGCTTCGGATCGTCGACCAGCGGGGTGCCGTGGAGGACGACCGCGTTCATCACCGTCCACCAGCACACGCTGAGCTCTCGGGCCACGACCGCCACCGGCATGGCCAACTCGCCCACCTGGCGGGTGGCCTCGGCCCCCGCTCGCAGGGTGAGCACCGTCCGGGACGCGACGTGCTCGGTCTCCTCCGTCCAGGTCTTGGCTGGACAGTCCGGATCGGCACAACGCCACCGGCGCTTCATCCACACCAGCCGAACCGTGCGTCCGAAGCACGGCAGGTCTCTGATGTCGACCCGGAGCCGGTCCTGGGCCTTGGCTCGGACACCACAGGTCGCACACCCTGCGACGTCAGCCGTGGTCTCGACGGTCACGGTCATCTCCGCCGGCTTCCGATCTACCTCGAGCACTCGGAACCCGTCCAGTCCCAGCATGGCCTCGGCGTGGCCGATAGCGTCATCGATAGTCAGAGGTCCTCCTCGTGTGGTCGTCGAACAACCACAACGATGGCGGGACCTCTGGCCGCGTTAGTGGACCTCTTCCCACGTCACGCTCCCCAGTTCAACGCGAAGACCCGACAATCAAATCGGCATCATTCCTGACAGTTGATTAGGCTGGGTCGTAGTGGCGGTCCGAGCCGTCGCATTGGGGGACCGTGTCAGACAGGGTGTTCAACCGCAGGCAGATACTGGCCGGCGGCATTGGAGGGGCGGCTGCCCTCGGTATGGCCCGGCTGGGCCACGTGCGCTCCACAGGGCGCAACACTGTCGAGCGGGCAGCTGCGGTCAAATCTGCAGGCAGTGACCTGGGAGCAGTCAAGCACGTGGTCTTCCTGATGCAGGAGAACCGATCGTTCGACCACTACTTCGGGACCATGGGTGGCGTGGCCGGTTACGACGATGCCACCAATCGGGGTGCGTTCACCCAGTCGTGGCCGGGAGGCCTGCAATCGACGCTCCTCCCGTTTCACATGAACACGAGGCACCAGGCCGAGTGTACGTACGACCTCGATCACTCATGGGTCGCCGAGCACGCGTTCGGTGAACAACGGAGCCATGGACAGTTTCGTGTCCACCCACACCTCGAGCCGATATGAAGGCGCTCTCGGTATCGACACCATGGGTTACTACAAGAGAGGCGACCTGCCCTTCTACTACGACCTCGCCGAGAAGTTCACCATCTGCGACCACTACTTCTGCTCGATCCTCGGCCCGACCCATCCCAACCGGCTGATGTCCTTGACCGGATCGATCGACCCGGCGGGCGTCGCCGGAGGCCCGGTCTGGGATACAGCCTCGCTACAGGGCCCCGTGCAGGGCACGTGCTCGTGGGAAACGATGCCCGAAGTGCTCCAGGCCAAGGGGATCAGCTGGAAGTGTACAACCCGTACGGATCCCTCTACCAGCCCGGCAGCCCGCTCTTCATCAACAAGAACGTCCTGATCTACTTCAATCAATACGTCTCCAACCCGTCGTCGCCGCTCTACCAGAACGCCTTCAACTACTACGGTCCCAACGTCACGGGCGGCCTCACGAGCACCAACCCCAGCCAGAGCGACTTCGCCGCAGACGTGGCCAACAACACCCTCCCCCAAGTGTCGTGGATCATGTCTCCTGACAGCTACGACGAGCACCCGCCGGCTCCGCCGGCCCTTGGTGAGTGGTACACCCAGCAGATCCTCGACACGCTGCTCTCCAATCCCGAGGTGTGGGCAAGCACCGTGCTCTTCATCATGTACGACGAGAATGACGGGTTCTTCGACCACCTCCCACCTCCCTTGGCTCCCGCCGGGCACTCCGGGTGAGTACCTGACGGTCAATCCTCTTCCGGCCGGAGTAGGTGGGATCACGGGACCGCTCGGGCTGGGCGTTCGGGTGCCCATGCTGGTCGTATCGCCGTTCTCGGCCGGCGGCTACGTCAGCTCGGAGACGTTCGACCACACCTCCCAGTTGCGGTTCCTCGAGACATTGTTCAGCGTCACCGCCCCCAACATCTCCACCTGGCGACGCTCTCAGACTGGCGATCTCACGTCCTCGCTCGCTTCCCTCGGCGCACCCATCACGAAGGTGCCGAGGTTGCCTCTCGCCTCCGACAGCACGACGACTCCCCCGGTAGGCCCGCTCGTCACCGCCTCGCCTCAGGATGGTGAGTGCACGGGTCCCGACATCATCGAGGGCGGCAGCAAGCCCACCGCACCCTTTGCCGTTCCCCGCCGTCAGAAGATTCCGATCCAGGGCCGGTCCAGGCTTAAGCCCATTCCCTGATCGTTTTGGGCACTCGGTCCGGGAGTCGGGCAACGACGCACCAATTGGAAACGACCCCCCCGCCTCACCTTAGAACCGACTCTCTACGTCGAATTGAAGTGGGGGTTTGACCTCAGGGGCTGACGGTGAGGGTCAGATTCCCCGTTGCCGTCTCCACAGGATTCGAAGCATCCGAAACCTGGACAGTCAAGGGAAACGGCCCCGACGCTGAAGGCGTTCCGCTGATCGATCCGGTGGGGCTGAGCGTCAGGCCCGGCGGCAACGCCCCTCCGGTGATCGACCAGGTGAACGGCTTGGTTCCGCCGGTGGCCTTCAGTCCAGCGGAATAAGACTTGCTCTGCTTCGCTCCCTTTAGAGTGGCGGTCGACACCGATACCTTCACAGCGGGCGCCACCCTGATGGACAGAACCGGTGACACGGCAAGGGAGCCAGTCGAATCGGACACCTCGACGGTAAAGGTCGAGGTTCCCGAGAACTTCGGGCTGCCGGTGATGAGTCCCGTCCGACCGTTGAGCGTCAACCCCTTGGGGAGAGAGCCCTGGATTCGGGAGTACTTGTAGCCTGGGGTGCCACCGGCACCGTAGACGCCCCCGAAGTAGTAGCTCCTACCCACGGTACCGGCGGGTAGCGTGTTGGTGACGATGCTCAAAGCGGAACTCAATGATGAGGGCATGAACGCGGTGCAAACGGCACCCGATCCGCTGGTGGCCCATGAGTCGCAGATGGGGCCGGATGACGATTTCTCATTGGCAACCACCGAATGCATGAGCTGGGTGGCGGCAACCATGTCCGGATACGGATTGCCGTTCACATCGATCATCCCGAAGTTGTCGTTCTCTCCATCGCCCGTCCGGCCGTTTATCGGTTCATCGACGTACTGGAACCAGTCGTCGCCCACCAACGATGGCGTGTCCTCGTACAACGGAGCGATGAAGTTCTCGTACTGGTTGGCTCGCACCTGCTGATTCGGGGCCACATTGTAGATACCTGGCTTCGTGTTCGAGTAAGGCCCATAGGCCATGAAGGCGTACTCACCGATCATGAAGGGGCCATTGAAATCGGCCGAAAACGTGGACAGGTCCTGGGAGACTGGCAGATAGGGGGGCCACACGGCGTCGACTGCCTGGGCAAATCCGGGCCAGAGTACATAGTCCTCGATGCTGAACACGTTGACGTAGGGCTGCGCCGCTTTCAGGAGAGCCGGCTCGATCTCCTGACCTTCGGCTTTGACTCCAAGGATCAGGTGGTGGGTGTCATACATCCGAACCGCGGCCGTCGTTACCGAGAAGTACCTGGTGGCCAAGGCGTAGAGAAAGCCGCTCGGATTGCCCTCGTATTGCTGGGCAACGGCCAAGCCGGGTGATCCCGCTGGCAGCTGGAGATACTGTGCCAGGGTCGATTGGTATGTGCCAAGACCCGAACCGAGAAGGGGCCCCCAGTCGAGCTCGCTGTCCGTGAAATAGCCGATGACATTCGGGTCGTTGGCCAACGGTGCCACTTGGCTCGCCGCCACCGCATCGGCGTTGGTCACAAAGGATGGAGCGAACCAATCGTCGCCGCTGGCCATGGTCAACTGGACCTCGTACGGGATCTTGGAGCCCAAATCCGCGTTGTCCGAGAACGCCCCGAGCGAGTTGAATCCCCATGACCGAAGCTGCGCCAGTGTCGACGTCGCCCACGCGCTGGTGCTCGGGAAGTCCTTGGCCACCGTCTGACAGTACGGGCACACACCGGTCACCTGGTCGGTCCCGGACCCGTCCGTGGCAACGCTGTCGATTCCCGACGCGTAGAACGGATCGCCCTGCGGCGTCACGAGATACCAGCGACCAGCCTTCTGCGCCACGGAGAAATACCCGGTGGCCGGGAACATCGACTTCGCCGCCCTCTGCGCCCTGGCGTGGATCCCCGTCGCTGCAATTTGGAACGGGGCGACATTCCGTGTGGCGGATGGGTGGCGTGTCGTGGCGGAAGCCGCCGACAGCCCGAACGTGAGCGGAACAAGGACCCCGACCAGCAAGAACAGCGAAACGAGAGGACGGGCCGGGCCCCGCCGTTCTCTGCCCCTGGTTGGGAATATCCGCCGCATTCAACGCACCGTACTCGTCGCGAGGGACTGGTGACCAGTACGGCTGCATTCTTCCATTTCCGTTCGCCTCGAGGATGCCAGCCCGGCTGGTGCCCGTTGTGCAGGGCAACACAGTCCGTGGATCTCGAAACCGCCCCTTGAGACTGCTGGTTCAGGTCAGTGACTTGGTGGCGGACGTACCCTTCGTGCAGTTCGGTGAGAGCTTGCCGAAGCCCTGTTCCCGATAGGAGCGATAGGAATTCGGGTTGAACTGACCGAGTTCGTCCTCGACGGCGCCACGGAGCTTCTGGACAAAGAAGGGCATTGAGCCCGGTTGTCCAAAGAGCACTCCCGCTAGCTCACAGGACCGATCTTGGATCGGTATCCGGTCAAGGTTGACGAAGAACCGAGCTGATGCCTGCATGGCCTCATCGTTCAGTCGGCCATTCGTCAAACCAAAGTCGGTCGAATCCTTGACCTGTGCGAAAAGGAGGACCGTTAGGGCAAGAGCACTTGCCCAACGCGCATACATCCAGAGATCTCCACGACCTGTCGGTACCCGGAGCGGTGGAATGTGTTTCAAAGCGTAGATGGCGATACCGATGAGGAGGATCAGATTTGCCATGACGTAACGGTCGCTGTTTACGGCACCCTCGACCCCGACAGCGCTGCGAGCCAAGGTGATCGTTGCGTCGAACGCCATGGAGAACCCGATGAGCAGCAGGGGAAGTGGCAAACGCTCATCGGATGCTCGCCGCCGCCACGATTGTACGAGGATGAACAGAGCTGTTGCACACAGTGCTAACCCTAGGACTACGAAGCGAGTCAATGCTCGAGGCGGGAAATAGAAGGGAACTCCCCCTGGGGCAACATTACCCATGAGGGCGAAGAAATATCCGAAAGCCGTCAGCGGATGATGCAGTGAAGCTCCAGGCGAACAATTTGTCGCAGGGATACAACCGTTGTTGCCGAAGTCGTACCCTGGGAGGTAGAGAGCAACGGCGAGCGCCGCAATGCCCAACCATGCGGCAATCGCTATGTGTGCTCGGCGTGCCCAGGGTTGTTTCCAAAGGATACAGATCCCGCCGAGCGGCCAACACCAGAAACCCTGAATTGTGGACAGAGAAGCGCCGACGGCCGCTAATGCGGCAATGGAGAACCAGAGTGAAGGATGCTGGCTAGGCGCGAGCAAGGCAAACAACATGGAGATCAAGAAGAACACAGTGAGATACCACGACACCTGGAACGCCCAGAGCGAATTCCCTACGTCGGCAAAGCTGAACCAGATGGCGCCGAGAACGATGACGGTAATCGGAGTAAGCGGTCGTCTGAGGTAACGCCGAACGAGGCACAGCAGTATGCCGAAGGAAGCGATGTAAACGCCGGCGGAGAAGTAGACCACCGATTTCAAGTCGAGCCGATCCGCGACACCGAAAAGGACGTCCACGACATTTCCGAGGAAGAGCCGTGATTCGTTGTACTGGGACCAAAGTGCGGTCAGCGTTAGGTGTCCGTGGAGAGCCGGGTGGACAACTAGGACGACCGACCAGTCGTCACCGTTGAAGGAGTTGACGGCATACCGAGAGACGAACGCGAGGTAGAGGGCGGGAGCAACGCAGGCTGCCACAATCGTCAGGAGGGTGTTGTGCCGAGTCAGCCACGACGCAATAGGCCCATTGCTGCCGCTCTCGGGCTCTATGGAAGTCGTTCGATGAGGGGAGCGAGGCTCGGCCTGTGAGACCACCGGCTCGTCACACCCGACCGGATAGCAACAGTTCAATCCGACTTTCGAGGTAACTGGACAACGCTCGCATCTTCGGGTGCGGAGGAACAACCACAGCAGAGTGTACGACACTGCCTATTGAGCGAAGCGGGTGCGGCCAGTGTCATGCCAGACCGGGAAGTACTGCGAGGGATCAACCTCTCCTTCTACCCCGGGGGCCAAGATCGGGGTGATCGGTACCTATGGCTCCGGGAAGTCCTCGCTGCTGAAGATCATGGCGGGCGTGGACGATGGGTTCACCGGCGAGGCCAGGCTCACCCCCGGATTCACGGTGGGCTACCTGGCACAGGAGCCGGAACTCGATCCGAGCTGGTTGCGCATGCATTGGCACCAGGTGTCTCGCCTCGGGTTACTCCTGGTCAGTGGATGGACGCCCCCTTCTTGAATCTCTTCACGCTAGTGGTTCACGGATTCAACTCGGTCCAGCTCCGCGCCCAGCTCGCGTGTCCGCTGCTCCTCGACCCGCACCCAACGTATGGCGACGGGGATCATGGCGATGGACATAAGGGCATCGCCGCCAACCCACATGATCGCGCCGCCGACGTGCAGATCGGTGAGGCGCGAAGGTCCCCAGCCCCGAATCAACGTGTTGTAGAACGAGAGCAGCTCGCGCGTTCTTGCGGTCAAACCCAGGCCGGTAAACGTGTCCACCCGCACAGCCAGCGCCAGGTAGAGGAGCTGAAGGAGTGGTGACAACGGGTGGCGGGATGGTTCAATTCCGACCACCGGACACCAAAACAGGTAGTCAAAGACCAGCAAGCCGAGGCGCTCAGCGTCGTGGCCCACGTCCTTGAGCGTGTAGTTGTAGAAGCTGGTCAGACGGGTGAATGGGATAAAGACGGCGTAAGCCACGAAGGCGAAGACCGGATGGCCGACGACCTCCGCCGCCTTCGATCCCATGGTTGCGTCGACGGCCCGGCGCATCCTGCCACCGCTGGCCCGTTGCAGCAGATCGAGCGGGGCTCCCATGGAGAACAGGGTTGCGGCCATCATGACCAGCATCAGGTGTTGGATCATGTCGTCGTAGAACACCTGGCCGTCGTAGGCCCCAATCACCCCTTCGATGGCGACGAAGGCGACGAGCAGCCCTCTGAGGAACGCTCCCGTCTGGAGGGGTGACCAGGGAGTCACCTCGATCCGCTTGACCCGCCATGTCCCCCACAGATACAGACCACCGGCTGCCAGTAACACGAAGGAAGGCACCACCCGAGCTGGGTGGCGCCCAAGCGGCTCCAGTCGAGGGGCGCCATGTCGTCGGCGCTCAGACCGAGGTGAGGATGGCATCTCAGGACCGATCGTCGGCAGTGGGTGTCCCACAGCCAGGAGTGTCGACCGAGAACCGCTCTCTGGCGCGCCGCTCAGGGGTCGCCGGCGTGGCGTCCGGCGAAGTCCCAGATCTCTTTCGTCGCGTCGATCTCCATGTTCGTCCGCCCGAGCAGGAGCCGGAGGAAGATGCCGAGGTGGCTGCCCGGCCAGGTGTGGCCGGCGAGGGCGGCCGTCCACAAGGTGATCTCGCCGGTGCCGCCCGGGGTGCCGTAGGTCGTGCGAGTGAGAGTCGCGCTGACCGCCTCCTCGGTCGGCTGTAGCGGGACGCCGTTGGCGGCGGCCCAGTGCTCGGCGGCGGCGCGGACGCTCTCGTCCCAGCGCGGGGTGTTGCCGCCGGCGTAGGGGTTGATCCGGTCGGCAGTGCCGTGGAAGGCGACGATCGGGACTGGCCGCGCCAGCGGCCGGTCGGCGATAGCCCGCAGGCCAGCGACGGCGCCGACGCAGCTCACGAGATCGGCGCGGTCGGCCGCGAACCAGCACGACATGCGCGCTCCGCCGGACATGCCCGTCATGCAGATCCGGTTCGCCGGCGGGTGGTGCCGCTCGATCAGCGTCTCCGTCAGCTGGACGAGATACGGCATGTCCGTCTCCGGATCCCACTGGTACCCGGTCCCGATCGGCAGCACGGCCTCGGGGAAGGCGATGACAGCACCCTGCTCGCCCGCCCAAGCCTCCATCCGACTGAGGCGCGCCTGCCGGTCGGCCGTCGATCGGGTGCCGTGTAGGCCGAGCACGACGGCGCGCGGCGGGCTGGCCGGCTCGGCGAGGAGATATGTGCGGCTGGAGCCGCCGACGGAGATGCTCCGGCGGGTGGCGGGCACGCCGCCATTCTGCCGGGTCTTTCTGGCCCAAGATGTGCAGGTGCGTGTAAACCTGCGGCACCTATGGCCGCGGTGCTCGACACGCACGGACAAGCGGCTGCCTGTGCTGATAGGGGCCCTCGCTCCCCTGGATGAGCTCCCGTGGCCACTGGCACTGAGACTTCATCTACATCTGTAGTAGGAGCGGCTCGAAACCGGGCGTTGCCGGTCCCTGAGGCGTTCGATCGTCACGTGGGGGCTGCGACCTCTATCATTGCTGCCTAACGATAGTTGCTGCCCAGGGAGCAACGATGAAGACGCCCACGGAGTTGACCCAGCTGTTTCGCGATCGGGGTCTCAAGGTGACACCCCAACGCCAGTCCATCTTCCGGGTCCTGCACGGCAACGGCTCCCATCCGACCGCCTATGCGGTTTTCGAGTCCCTCCGTGAGGAGATGTCGACGATCTCGTTGCGCACCGTCTACCAGACCCTCAACGACTTGGTGGCGCTCGGTGAGATCCAGCAGTTCGACGTGGGGACAGGCGCGGCTCGCTTCGACCCCGCGACCGGCGCCCACCATCACCTGGTGTGCACCAGGTGCGGGGCGATGCGCGACGTGCACTGCGACGTCGCTGGCCTGAGCCTCTCGGCGCGCCAGCGTCACGGCTTCACCATCTCAGGCGCCGAGGCCATCTTCCGCGGCCTGTGCGCCAAGTGTTCACAAGCAATCAGCCATCAGAAGGATGCTGCGAGAGAGTAGGAGGACCGACATGTCTGACAGAGGCAGCGATAGCGAGAACCCAGTCATCCCTTCCCCGATTCCCACGCAGCATCGGCCCATGTCGAACCGCGACTGGTGGCCGAATCAGCTGGATCTCTCGATTCTGCACCAGCATTCGCCTCTGTCGAATCCGATGAGTGAGGGCTTCAACTACAAAGAGGAGTTCAACACCCTCGACCTCGACGCGCTGAAGCAGGACATCTTCAAGGTGATGACGACGTCGCAGGAATGGTGGCCGGCCGACTACGGCCACTACGGGCCGCTCTTCATCCGGATGACCTGGCACGCCGCCGGCACGTACCGCATCGCCGATGGCCGAGGCGGTGGCGGCAGCGGCGCTCAGCGCTTCGCCCCCCTCAACAGTTGGCCGGACAACGCGAACCTCGACAAAGCGCGCCGGTTGCTGTGGCCGGTCAAGCAGAAGTACGGCCGGACGATCTCCTGGGCCGACCTGATCATCTTCGCCGGCAACTGTGCCTACGAATCGATGGGTTTCAAGACGTTCGGCTTTGGGTTCGGGCGACCCGACATCTGGGAGCCTGACGAGATCTTCTGGGGACCTGAGGACACCTGGCTTGGAGACGAACGCCACGGCGGCGACGGGGAAATCCAGGGGTCTTTCGGCGCCGATCATATGGGCCTTATCTACGTGAATCCGCAAGGTCCCAACGGCAACCCGGATCCGCTCGCCGCGGCGAGTTACATCCGAGAGACCTTCCGCCGCATGGCCATGGACGACGAGGAGACGGTTGCGCTCATCGTCGGCGGCCACACCTTCGGCAAGGCCCATGGCGCAGTGGGTGAGGAGTACGCCGGTCCCGAACCCGAGGGTGCATCCCTAGAGGAGCAGGGCTTTGGCTGGCGGAACACCTTCGGCAGTGGCAAGGGCGACGATACGCTCACCAGCGGGCTGGATGGCGCCTGGACCAACGAACCGACGAAGTGGGACAACGGGTTCCTGGACAACCTGTTCAAATACGACTGGGAGCTCACCGAGAGCCCCGCCGGTGCGCACCAGTGGACTCCGAAGAATCCCGAGGCGCAGGGCACCGTACCCGATGCCCATGATCCGTCGAAGCGCCACGCTCCGATGATGCTGACCACAGACCTCTCGCTGAAGGTGGATCCGATCTACGGGCCGATTTCCAAGCGCTTCCACGAGAACCCGGACCAGTGCGCAGAAGCCTTCGCCCAGGCGTGGTACAAGCTGTTGCACCGCGACATGGGACCCGCCTCGCGCTACCTCGGCCCGTGGGTTCCGGAGCCGCGGCTGTGGCAGGACCCCGTCCCCGCGGTCGATTACGAGCTGATCGGGGAGGAGGACATCGCTGTCCTCAAGGGCAGGATCCTCGCTTCGGCATTGTCCGTCTCTCAGCTAGTCTCCACCGCTTGGGCGTCGGCGGCTACCTTCCGCGGCACCGACAAGCGGGGCGGGGCCAACGGGGCACGGATTCGCCTCGCGCCTCAGAAGAACTGGGAGGTCAACCACCCGACCGAACTGGCCAAGGTGCTGCAGACCCTCGAACAGGTCCAGCAGGACTTCAACAGCTCACAGTCCGGCGGAAAGAAGGTCTCGCTGGCCGACGTGATCGTCCTGGGCGGGTGCGCGGCCGTCGAGCAAGCGGCGAAGAACGCCGGCCACGCCATTACGGTCCCATTCGCGCCGGGGCGCACGGACGCCTCGCAGGGGCAGACCGACGTAGAGTCATTCGCCGTGCTCGAACCGACCTTTGACGGGTTCCGCAACTACCTCCGAGCAGGAGAAAAGCGGTCGGCGGAGGAGTTGCTCGTCGAGCGAGCGTTTATGCTCAACCTGACCGCTCCCGAGATGGCCGTCCTCGTCGGCGGCATGCGGGCCCTGAACGCCAACTTCGGGCAATCCCAACACGGCGTCTTCACCGGCCAACCCGAGACTCTGACCACTGATTTCTTCGCGAATCTGCTCGACATGAGCACGGATTGGAAGGCATCCGTCTCGGGTGAGAACGTGTTCGAGGGTCGCGATCGAGCCACGGGCGAGATCAAGTGGACCGCCACGGCCGTCGACCTTGTCTTCGGTTCTAACTCCCAGCTCCGAGCCATTTCGGAGGTCTACGCATGTGGCGACTCGAGAGAGAAGTTCGTGCGTGACTTCGTGGTGGCGTGGGACAAAGTCATGAACCTCGATCGCTTCGATCTTGCTTGATCTCCCTCCTCGGAGTTGGTGACGCGGTTCACGACATCCAACCATCTTTCGGCTCGGAAACAACATGGTGTAACCCACCTACGGCAGCTCGGCGGTAGAAGAAGCAGCACCGTACTGGGCGGCCTGCCTTCCAATCGAATTCTCGGCACCCACACGTCGGCATCGCCAACATCATGGTGATATCGGTCCTCGAGCCCGGAGTGAGATCGGCCTACGGCAGTCCCTGGGGGCCACGAAAGGTCAGATCCGTACCCAATTTCTCAGCGAGGCGATACTGCTCGCGGTCCTTGGCGGTGCGGCCAGGGTCGCTCTGGGCGCTCTTCGACCGCGGTCTACGCCTCGGTGAAAAGCTGGGCGATCGTCGTCCCTCCGGTGGCGTGGGCTGGGGGCTTCGAGGACGCTCTGGCCATCGGCGCTGTGGCCGGCCTCCTGTCCGCCTTGTCAGCGGTAAGGATGTCGCCAACCCAGGCCCTGCGTACGGTGTAACCCCGGACCGGGCCGGCGTGATCGACGCAGTCTGATGGATCCTCTACAGGGACAGATCGACGGACCTCGTGAGCACACCGTGACTGAACGTGCCAGAGCTCGTGACAAATACACGAGAGTGTGGCCACCTGCGGTTCTTGTTTTCGCGACCTTCGTTTGCAACGCGTCCGCGGGTTGAGCGGCCATACTCCTTGAATACGGCGACCCGGTGTGCCATAAGCTGGCGAGAGCAGCTGCCATCAGAGGCGGCATGCTCACGCAGGGGGGTTCCAATATGGTGCGATTTCGTTCGATCAGGCTCGCGACAGCGCTGTGCGTGGTTTTGTTGTCCTGTGTTGCGGTCGGGCTGACCGGCACGGGTGCTCGGGCCGCAGCTACTTCCGGGCCGCAGTGCACCTTCAATGGGAGTTCGCTACCCCTGGTGACCGGAGTATCGGCCGGTAGCAAGATCGCCATCAGCTGCACCGGAATGGGAGTCCTCCATCCGTACCTCGTCATCGGAGCGAGTCTTCTCTTGGGTATCGATCCTGCTGCTGCCCCACTCCTCTCGGGTCAGGTGGTCTCCTTGGCCGGTCTCAATGCGTTGCTGAAGGCTCTGCCGGAGCTCGACCTCGCCTCCGAGGCACTCCCGATCTCCGGACTGAACGGAGACCTCAGTCTCGATTGGACGGTACCCGCATTCCAGCCGCTCGACCGCAATGCCGGCTGTCCGCCCACCCAGACGGAGTTCAACTCCGGTCTGCTCGGCTGTGCGGTGGCGATGATCGACCTGACCACCTTCAAGCCCGTCGGGGCCGGAAGCGCGTTATTCGAATACTCGGGATTCCCGCTGCTGCCGCCCAACCCGACGCTGGGCCTCTCGCCCACGGCGGCCACTCGGGGCCAGAAGGTGGACCTCTCTGACGCCTCGGGGGCAACGACCTATTGGTGGGTGCCCACACTGGCCAAGCTCGAGTCGGCCCTCGGAGGCGCCACTGGTTCATCGCCGACGGTGACCGTCACCTTGGTTGATCCCAAGGGAAATTCGGTGCCGGCTTCGTCACAGGCTCAGGTGACGCCGGCGAGCTACTCGAGCGGAGTGTTCTCACCTCCAGTCCTCTCCGGTTCCTTCGTCGTCCCTTCGACGGTGAGCGGGCCCCAGACGGTCAAGGTTCAAGTGACTGGAACGCTCGACGGACTCCCCATTTCCATATCGGCCTCGTCGCCGCTCACCGTCGATACCCCGCCCATGATCACCACGGCCAACGCCACCACGTTCATTAGAGGCTCTCCCGGGACCTTCACGGTATCGGCCTCGGCTACACCGGCTTCAACGTTCAGCGAATCGGGTGCCCTTCCCCCTGGGGTGAACCTGAGTAGTGCCGGTGTGCTGTCCGGCACCCCGACCGCCGAAGGGGCGTACCCCATCACCATCACCGCCGCCAACGGAGTCTTGCCAAACGCCACGCAGGCCTTCACGTTGACAGTGGTGGCGTTTGGGATCACCATCACCTCGATCACCCCGGAACCGGCGACGATCGGCATCTTCTACCAGAGCAATCCGCTGCAGGCTGCCGGTGGCATCACCCCATACAAGTGGAAGGTGACCACGGGGGCCCTGCCCAAGGGACTCAAGCTGGGAGCCTCGACCGGCGTCGTCTCGGGCACCGTGAAGCTCACCAAGCATCCCCCCGCACCGGGTGTCTACCCCGTCACCGTGACGGTCACTGATCACACCAAGCATGTGCATCTCTCCGCATCCGCCAACTTCACCATCACCCTCGTCTCCTGAGCACCGGACGGATCTTGACCTATACGTGACCCAAGCACGGTTTCCATAGGGCAGTCAGCGGTGCGGAATGGAAAGATGCAATCACTGCTGTACTGAAGGGTGCCAAAAGAAAAGTGCGCCCTGGGTGAGATGGACTTGCGCTCAGAGCGTGACGAATCGCGAGGCACCGACCATTCCAGTCTGTGGCCAACTGCATTGGCGATGAGCATGGTTCCTGAGGCAGGGGAGGCTCGACGTGCATGCCAAAACGCATTCAGCTCCTCGCCGGTACCCTTTGCGACGCATCAGTGGCAATGCCGACTGTTGTGTCTGGACTCCAGTTGTCTTGGTGCTGGGTTACAGACTGTCACCGTATCGGCTTCGGGCGGATGGTCTCGCACGGACGTCTGCAGCTGTGTTTACCGAACAGCGTTACGTAAAGAACCGGTCAGCCGCCGCTTGATCCTCGAAGAAGACCTTGATATCTGACACAAGACCGTCGGAGTCGGACTCGAGAAGATACAGGTGATGCCCGCGATAGATCCTGCGGGCATTCTGCGCCTGGGCGTACTGGAGCGCAGTGATGTGAGTTTCACCCACCATCCAATCCATCCACTTCAGCACCTCGAATGTGCCCCTGGAGTAATCGGTCAATGCGGCGACGTGCCGTCTTACCTCGTCGGGTCCGTGGAACACCCCGGAGAGCTTGTGGTGTCCCGGCACCGTATAGACAACGTTCGGCGACAGTAGCTGTACCGCGTCGTCGATGTGCTCTTTCGAATAGCTCAGAAAGAACCGCTTTGCGTTGATCAGGCGCTGAGGCTCTGGCGCACCCACCATTGCCTAATCCTAGATGACACCCTTTCTCCTTCGACCGGACTGACAGAGACCAACCGAAGTGGTCCCGGTTGGTTCTGTGGGTGGGCCGCCTGGATCTCAGGACTGATTCGCGGCATGTGAGGCAGCCAGGCCTCGGGCGGCGTTCACGATCCCCACATGGGTAAAGGCTTGGGGAAAGTTCCCGAGCAAGCGCCGGTGGACGGGGTCGTACTCCTCGGAGATGAGTCCGACGTCGTTCACCAGGGCGGCAACCCGTCGGAAGATAGTCGTTGCCTCATCGAGCCGGCCCATCCGCCGGAGGCAGCCGATCAGCCAGAGGGTGCACGGGAGGAACCTTCCTTCGCGGCCCGGCAGCCCGTCTACCCCCGATTCGTTCTCATATCGGAGAACGAAGCCGTCCTCCGTGAGGTGCTCTTGGATGGTATCGACGGTGCGGACCACTCGCTCGTCGTCTGCGGGGAGAAACCCCACGAGCGGCATCATCAGCAGGCTGGCATCGAGTTCGACGGCTCCATAGAATTGGGTGAACGCCCCGACGTCGGCGTTCCACCCCTTCTCGCAAACTTCGGCGTGGATGGCATCCCGGACGACACGCCACTCGTCGGCCGGTCCCTCGAGACCGTGGACCTCGACGCCGCGAATGGCGCGGTCGAAGGCGACCCAGGCCATGACCTTGGAATGAGTGAAAAGCCGACGAGGACCGCGGACCTCCCAGATTCCATCGTCAGGATCGGACCAGTGGTTGACAAGGAAGCGCATGATTGCAACTTGGATTCGCCAGATGACCTTGTGAACGGCGATACCGTGGTTTCGAGCCCGGTCGATGGCATCCATGAGCTCCCCGTAGACGTCGAGTTGAAACTGCCCAGAAGCGGCATTGCCGATCCGCACCGGCGAAGATCCCTCGTATCCTGGGAGCCAGTCGACCTCCAGTTCGGTCAATCGACGCTCACCGGCTGGTCCATACATGATCTGCAGTTGTTTGGGATCACCGGCGGCGACTCGTACCAGCCACGCCAGCCAATTCTCTGCTTCTTCACGCAAGCCCGATTCGATGAGGGACTCGAGGGTTAACGCCGCATCACGGACCCAGCAATAGCGGTAGTCCCAATTGCGCACGCCCCCGAGGGATTCTGGTAGCGATGTCGTCACCGTGGCGACGATGCCGCCCGTCGGACCGTAGGTCAGGCCCTTCAAGGTAATGAGCGACCGCAATGCTAGATCATTCCATTCGCCATGCACCGGCAGAACTCCGGCACACCAATCCCGCCAGAACTTCATCGTCTCCTCGAGCGCCCGTGCGGTATCGAGCACGAAAGGCGGATCCTCGTTGGACCGGTACCAGGCGAGGACAAATGCGAGCTCCTCCCCGGCCTGAACCGCGAACTTTCCCTCGTGGCGCATCTTGATGCCCTTGAGCCGGATGGGGGAGTCGAGAACAAGGGCGTTCGGCCCGGCAATGGCGGTGAGGCCGCGGTCCGTCCGCCGGACCCATGGAACGTCGTACCCATATTCGAAGCGCATGACCAACTCGGTCCGCATCTGCACCTCACCTTCAATGCCCCGAACGATCCGGACAACTCTCGGATGATGATGCCGGGGAGGCATGAAGTCGATGACCTGTACGACACCGGTAATGGTCGCGATCTCGGTCTCGAGCACCATCGATTCGCTCCGATAGCAGCGTACGTGGGACGTAACATGGTCATCAGCGATGATCTGCCAGCGGCCGTGGTGGTTCTCTCCGAGCAGTTTGGCGAAGCAACTCCCTGAGTCGAAGCGAGGAAGGCAAAGCCAATCGATGGAGCCATCTCGTCCGACTAGCGCCGCAGTCTCGGTATCACCGATCATCGCGTAGTCCTCGATACGTTGAGCCACTGTCCGTAACCTCAGGTTGAAGGGTCCAAAAGACCGGGTTCGCCTCGTCGTCTCTCGGGATCGCTTCGTATTTTGCCATCAATGACCGGACGAGGATCGGGTCGTCAACCGAGACACCCGATCGGGGGGGCCCAGGCAGCAGGGGAACGATCGGCCGCAGGCACCGGTGCGGTCCGCAACCACTGGGTTGTAGTGGCCACCGTGGACCTACTCAGGATGGTGCCAACGATCCTGTCGGAATCACGTGAACATGATTCAGCGGACCTACTCTCGATCCGGAAGCTACGGTTAGGGGACGACCACGATCGCCGGCGCGTCATGACGGGAGACGAGCCTTCGACCCAGTGAGCCCGCCAGGTGGTGGAGTATCTTGGGAGGACCTTCCGACCACAATGAGTTCGGCATCCACAGATCTCGAGACCCGGGTCAGAGCATGGGCAGCGTCGCCAAGCTCACGGACGAAACGGAGTTGCACTCCGAGGTCACGAGCCCGCCGTTCGGCCTCGTCCCTCAGCTGCCCGACCACCTCGTCTCTGGCCTCCTCAGCGGCGCCGTAGGCGATTGGCATCCCGAACTCGGCGCCAGGCTCAACCATGGGTGCGGCGTAGACGGCGATCAACCCGCGGTGTGTGCGGATGGCCTCTCCAGCCGCCCAGGCGAACGCGTCCCAGCTCGTCGGCGAACCATCGAGGCCGACGATGACTACCGGCTCGGCGGCGCCCTGTCGAATGTCGAGGAGTCGGGTAGGCGCACTGCGCCGGGCGAGTAAGTCATGTCATTGCCTCCTTATCAGCGGATTCCTGTTCGCTCTCCGGTTCTGGCCGGGCCATCTGCTGCCAGGTCCAGCAGATGGCGAAGGGCGGGCAGGGCAGCATCGAGCGACGCGACATCGTGCTCAGTCAGCTTGTCGATCAGAGTTGTGAACACCGAGGCGGTACCGTGCCGCGACGACCGCAGGTATTGCCGCCCTGCTCGGGTGACCGAGACCAGCACCACCCGCCCGTCGGCAGGGTCGCGCCGACGCTGGACGTACCCCAGATTCTCCAGTTGGCTCACCACGGCGGTCATCGAAGGTTGGGTGACTCCCTCGTTCACAGCCAGGTCCGTCAGCCGGTGTGGTCCGGTCCGCTCCAAGGTCGCCAGGGTCGACACGGCCGTCAGGCTCAGATCCCGACCCCGCGCCCGGACTGCTAACCCAGCCAATTCGGCCAACCTCTCGCCGAGATCGTCGAACCCGTTGCTCATAGAATATAAGTATAGGCTGATTTATATAGATGTGTCAATGGAAGTTCGGCAACCCCGGGGCTGTCTGCCTAACGGGTGAAGAGCGTTTGGACCGTCCCCTCCCACCAGTCTGCCGACGTGAGACAAGTGTGCCCAACGGCGGGGCGGGGCGCTGACATGCGGCGTCCCAGGCGCAGATGCTGAGTGCCTCCGCTGCCGGTGAGTGGCGTCCGACAGGTCTCGCGTCGCGAGCGGACCTAGCCAAGCTTTGGCAGACTGCCTCCGTGGTTAGATCGGGTCTCAGCATCGAGGAGGTAAGAGGCAACGAGCAGCTGAGGGAGTTCTGTCTCTTTGCTGATCAGGTGAATGCAGAGCGGTCCGCGTTCTGGCCTGCCATCCCCGACATGCAGATACCGCTGCTGACGGGTAAGGGGCCCGTGGCCGTGGGTCGCCAAGCTCTGCCCCTGGTTGCCCGCTCGGGAGGAAAGATCGTCGCTCGTGCCGCGGCCGTAGTCGACCAGCGCTACATCGACCACTGGGAGGAGCCGCTGGGGCACATCGTGATGTTCGAAGCGCTCCCGGACACGACAGATGCCGTAAAAGCACTGCTGAACGAGGCCTGCGGTTGGCTGAAGGGTCACAGTCTCGAGGCAGTTCGCACCGGAATGGGTCCCTCTTTTGACCTGCCGTACTTGCTGGACTCGTACGACTTGCTGCCGCCCATTTCGACGCGACAAAACCCTCCCTACTACCACTCTCTGCTCAAGGAGGCTCGGTTCGAGGCGGAGAAGGGTTGGGTCGACTACAAGATCGAGGTCACCCCTGAACTGATCCAGCTTTGGGACCACATGTTGCGGGCAGCGGAGTCGGCCGGGTTCAAGGTGGTCACTTTCTCGGAAATCGATGACGGCAAGCGAGTGTCAGAGTTCGCCTCCGTCTGGGAGGAGGCTTTCGCCCTGCACTGGGGCATGAGTCCCCAGTCCGAGGATGAATGGGAAGACTTGTTCGGGTTCATCGGCCCAATAGGTGGTTACGACGTATCGGTCATCGCCTATGAAGGTGACGATCCCGTAGGTGTTGTGCTCGGCATCCCGGACCTTTCGACGATGGCCACCCCAGCTCACGGGCGCGAGCTGCGTCCCGACGAGCGGCTCAACATGCTCGGGATCGGGGTGCGGGAGCTGGCACGGGGACGGGGGGTGAACCTTGCGATGTCCGCTCGCTCCTACCTCGAGCTGGTGAAGCGAGGCAATACCCACCTCAGCTACACATTGGTACTGGACGACAACTGGCCTTCCCGTCGCACGGCGGAGAAGTTAGGCGGTAGGGTGTGCGCCAACTACCTGGTATATCGCAGGGTACTCACCAGACCGAGCTTCTGACCGTCGCATCGGGCTCGGCACCAACCAGGCTCTAGGACAAGCGTTGCTCCTTGTCCTCCCCAGCAGCAGGCGCCGCCGAGGTCGTGGCCGTTCCCTCGCCAGCGTGGACTACCACGATCTCGGCATCCTTCGCCGCTGGCTCCATCTGAGGTCAGGAATCCCGAAGCCACCTAGGAGTCATGGCTCGGGCGCACGCGCCGAGTGCCGAGATTGTCGTCCGGGTGTACTCAACCGGACCTGCGTCGATGTAAGGCCCTTCTCTTGAACTGCTCAACTTCGAGCCGGATGATGACGAGAAGAGGGAGAAACGCGATGACTCCCGCTGCCCATCGATCTCCACCGGCCGCGGTCAGGACCCGGGCCCGGTTCCTCCGCCCGGCCCTTGCCGTGGCCGTGGTCTCCGCCGCCGCTCTGTTTTTCGGCCCGGCTGCGTCTGCGGCGACGGCTGTTGCTCGCTCCTCGGTAGCCGTGTCCGTACGGGTCTCCGGCAACCAGCTGGTCGACGCGAGCGGCAAATCCATCCGCCTCATCGGGGTCGACCACAGCGGGTCCGAATCCGCCTGTGTGGACGGTGAGGGATTCTTCGATCCCCCGAACTCCGACACACCCGGCATGATCGCTGCCATGCAGAGTTGGCACGCCGATGCCGTCCGGGTACCGCTCAACGAGGACTGCTGGCTAGGCATCAACTTGCCTTACCCGCAGCTCGGCGGGGCCGCCTATCAGTCCGCCATCGTCAACTACGTGAATGATCTCAACGCTGCCGGGTTGGTTGTCATCCTCGACCTCCACTGGAGCGCCCCGGGCTCGGAGACGGCAGGCGGCGGGGCAGTGATGGCTGATGAGGACCACGCCCCCAATTTCTGGCTGTCCGTTGCCAGCGCATTCAAGGGCCACCAGGGGGTCGTGTTCGACCTCTACAACGAGCCCAGGGACCTCCCCTTCAGCTGTCTGGTCCACGGGGGATGTGTAGCTGGTGGGTTCCAAGTCGCCGGTTACGACCAGCTCATCGATGACGTGCGCTCTACCGGGGCCACCAACGTGATCATGGTGGCCGGGACCGCTTTCGCCGCCGACCCACTCGGGTTCGGCTCAGACCTGCCCGACGACCCGATCGGCCAGCTGGCCATCTCAGTGCACGTCTATAACTTCAACGCGGCGAAGTCCCCCAAAACCTGGGACCAATGGTTGCCGTTGGTCCACAAGCTGCCCTTCGTTACCGGCGAGCTCGGCGAGAAGGATTGCACTTCGAACTTCATTGATGCCTATATGCCCTGGGCAGACGCCCACAACGTGTCCTACATGGCCTGGTCCTTCAACGCCGGGCCCAGCTGGCCGTGCAACGCGCCGTCGCTCGTCACCGACTACAACGGCGACCCCACCCCCTATGGCGCCGGTTATAAGGCCCACTTGGCCGCGCTCGGCCTACCTGCTTTCGCCGACCTGATCGTCGCAGCTCCCGGCGTCACTTCGTTGCTCCCCAGCCTCTCGGGCGACGGTTACGCCGAGATCACCCGCGACGGCGGCGTCATCCCCTTCGGCGACGCCATCGACTTCGGCTCGATGGCCGAGTCCCGACTCAGCCGACCTGTGGTCAGCGCGGCAGCCACCCCCGACGGCGGCGGCTACTGGCTGGTCGCCTCCGACGGCGGCATCTTCACCTTCGGGGACGCCGCCTACTACGGGTCGACCGGGGCCATCCATCTCAACCAGCCGGTGGTGGGCATGGCGTCGACCCCCGACGGCGGCGGCTACTGGCTGGTGGCCTCCGACGGCGGCATCTTCACCTTCGGGGACGCCGCCTACGACGGGTCGACCGGGGCCATCCATCTCAACCAGCCGGTGGTGGGCATGGCGTCCACCCCCGACGGCGGCGGCTACTGGCTGGTCGCCTCCGACGGCGGCATCTTCACCTTCGGGGATGCCGCCTACGACGGGTCGACCGGGGCCATCCATCTCAACCAGCCGGTGGTGGGCATGGCGTCCACCCCCGACGGCGGCGGCTACTGGCTGGTCGCCTCCGACGGCGGCATCTTCACCTTCGGGGACGCCGCCTACTACGGGTCGACCGGGGCCACCCGCCTCAACCAGCCGGTGGTGGGCATGGCGTCCACCCCCGACGGCGGCGGCTACTGGCTGGTGGCCTCCGACGGCGGCATCTTCACCTTCGGGGACGCGGCCTTTGTGGGATCGGCCCCTGCGCTCTGACTCGGCCCCCTGCGAAGAGGCGATCCGCCAACGAGTGGAGTTACGACGTGAGCGAGATCCCAACGACTCCGGTGAACGGCACGTCGTCTCGCGTCCCCAGACCCGTCTACGGAGGTGGAGGGGACTATCGCCACCCCGAGGAGCTCGCTCGTCAATCGGTCATACGTACGAGCGCCGGCTCCCCAGGATGGACTGGAGGATGGCATCGAGCGTGAACCGGAAAATCCGGTCGAGATCGATCTGTTGTTGAAGCGTCGTGCTCATGGTCTCGTCGATCTCGGTGTCCCGTTCGGCCCACACCTGTGCTCCCCGCACTCGGTAATCGGGTGAAAGTGCATCCTCGAGCACGATGAATCCACCGAGATGGCACAGAATCGTGGCGACGGCGAAGGCCGCTTCTTCACCGTGCAGACCGCCGGCGGTCAGCTCGTGCGCTAGCACCGCCTGGGCCTTCGTAAAGATAGCCTCGCCGCGGCCCTGAGTCGCCGACAGGGCGATGAGTTGAGGGCGTGCCCTTACTTCTCGCAAAAGAGTATTCGATATCGACGCAATGCGCTCGGCCGGTGTATGACCTTCGGGCGTGATCCGACCGAATTCGTCGGTGATCTTCTCGATCAAGCTGTTGAAGAGTTGGTCTCGGTTGCCGACATGCCAATACACGGTCGGGGTCCCGACACCAAGCTGAGCAGCGAGCTTGCGCATGCTGAACGCCTCGACTCCGCTCTCCTCGATCATCTTGATGGCTGTCGCAAGAACCTTGTCCTCAGTGACGGAATGACCGGTGTTCGCTGCTCCGGCTGAGCCCGTCTTTTCGTTCTGCACCACGACTTTTGCACCTCGGTTCCTAGAGCCAAGTCGCCTACGTCCGCACCCGGGCGCATGGTCACACCAGACTGGATTGTGGGTTCAGATACGGCGGATTCTCGTCAACACCTCGACGGCAGTTCTATCTGAAGTCCCTAGGGTCCGGCACACCGGCCGGTGTGCCTTCGTGGTACTCCACGAACTCAAGCAGATAGCCGTCAAGGTCCTTCACGTAGGCCATCGTCACCGGCCAGCGCTCGAGACGACTGGGTGGCGATACCGACTCGCACCCCGCAGCTACAGCCTTGTCGTACAGCGCCACGCAATCGTCGGTGTTCACGTAGAGCTTCCACAAGGCGGTCCCCATGTCGATCGGCCCCTCTTGGTCGAGGTGTTGCGCAAGCTGCATCCGACTACCCCCAAGAGGGGACTGCAGCACCGCTTCCTTGGTATTGGGTATCTCCGTTCGGCTTTGTACCGGGATACCAATCACACTCTCCCAGAAGTCGATGGCCCGGTCGAGATTACTTACGTTGATGCAGTACTGAGAAAGGATCGACACCATTGCTCTACCTCCTACCGTACGATCGGATCATGCCGACCATCGCCCAGTGAAAAATTCTCGGGCTCAGCTCCCGCAAAGCCACGGAAGGCGACAGCGAGTCACGCGGAATCGGGCCCAAGGAACTCTGCTACTCGGAGACGGCCACGGGAACGGCCTCCACCCGGGACAACCACGAACGACCGGCCGCTTCGACGCCCTTCCATTTCTCCAGGTCTACGTCGCCGGTCTGCCCCAGGTCCTGCGGGGTGGGCCCGACACGATCAGCGAGAGATTGCAGCTTGCCGACGTCGAAGTTGTAGACCTCTGCGGCATTGAGCCCGAGGATCCGCCGCGCATCGTCAACAGGACAATCCCAGAACGTCCCTCGGAGCCACTCGCGCGTATGAGGCCACGTGCCCTCGGGATGGGGGAAGTCGTTGCCCCACATCATGTTGCCAACGCCGATCTCGAAGCGGCGTGCGATCTCGCGGCGCCGCGTGTTCGACGACCCGATGAAGACATTGCGGTCGAAGTACTCGCTCGGGAGCATCTTCAACTTTGGGGCGATGTCCCCCATCTTCTTCGTCGCATGCTCATTCATATATGCGATGTCCGACCTCCACAAGAGGTCGGCCGCCCACCACGACCCCCCTTCGGTGACCGCAAACTTGAGGCCCGGGTGGCGCTCGAAGGCACCGGACCACAGCAGGAACCACATCGGCCGCATCGTCCAGAAGATTGTCTCGTTGGCATAGATGCCGAGGTCGGTGCCGATCTCCTCGCGCGGTGCGGGTCCCGTATGAGTGTGGACGACCATTTCCAACTCCTCACAGACAGACCACACGGGCTCGTACCGGAGGTCGTTGTAGGGAGGGTACGGGCGCCACATCGCCGGAATGAGGACGCCACCGAGGCCGGAGGACTTGGCCCTCCGGATCTCGACGACGGCGGCGTCGATGTCGTGAAGGATGGGGACTACCGCGAGGCCGCACCGTCGATCCGGGCTGTCGCTGCACAATTCGGCCAGCCAACGGTTGTGGGCTTGTGCTCCTGCCATCAGGAGCGTCGGGTCGTACTCACCACTCGCGCCGAGACCGGCGCCAAACGGGGCCGACGCCCCTCCCAAAACCGCGTCGGCATCGGGGAAGATGACCTCACCGACCACGCCGTCTGCCTCGAGTTCGGCGTCGCGACGAGCTGCATCCCATCCCCCCCGCAGTCCCTCCTCGTTCTCGTCGTACCAATCCTTCACGAATTCGAGCGCTTCCACCTGGGCGTTCATTGGGGCGCGCACCGCGGCGCGCTCCAGGAGGTCCTCGTCGAAGGCCTCTCGATACCGTGGCTCGAGGTATTCCCTGTATTGGACGTCGGGAAGGCCGGCGTGGGTGTCGGACGAGATGATCAGGTAGTTATCGGTCACCACGGTTTCACGTCTCCTCCGGAGAAGGCAAGCGAATGGGAGTCAGCAGGAACGCGTTCGAGCGGCACGCTCACCTCGCCGATGCGGGGGCCAACCCGACCGGCGACAGTGCCGAGCTTCTCGAGATCGAAGCCGTAGACGCGGGCGGCATTGCCTCCGAGCATGGATCCCACCTCATCGGGATCGATCCCGGCAAACGTGTAGCGCAAGGCCTCGGTCGTGTAGGGGTACGTCCCCTCGATGTGCGGGTAGTCCTGGCCCCACATGATCTTGTCGACGCCGATGTCGTAGCGGAGGGGTGCCTCGTTGGGACGGAGGAAACTGGCGCCAACGAAGCAGTTGTTTCTCCAGTAGAAGCTTGGCGGTTCGGGGATCTCCTTGACCAGCTCGGCGCCGAAGTGTGCCTCGGCGTTGCCGTCGTCGGTGAAGCGCGAGTACTGGTAGTCGAGCATGCTGAGTGTGGCGGGAACCCAGCCCGATGACTGCTCGGTCAGCACCAGCTTCAGGTGGGGATAGCGAGCGAAGACACCCCCGAAAGCCATGTGCCAGAAGACCCGGTGGGAGAACCAGCCCAACTCCACCATGAAGATCGCCATGGAGGCCAGGTGTTCACCCATCTCGGGGCCGGCGGCTCCGGAATGGTTGTTCACCGGCATGTCGAGATCCTGGCAAACGGCCCAGATCGGGTCGTAGTCAGGGGCGCAGAGCGGAGGGAGTCCTGAGTCAGGGGGCACGCCCGGCAGGAGGACCCCGCCGAAGAGGTCATGTTCTCGCGCCCAGTTGATCTCGGCGACGGCGTCGTCCACGTCGTTGAGGAAGATCTGGGCCAGCCCGGCACGCCGGCCGGGCGCCTCTGCACAGAAGTCGGCCAGCCACCGGTTGTGCGCCCGTAGGCCGGCCCAACGCAGCTCATAGGCGTCCGGGGTCGGGGGCCGCGCCAGCAGGTTGCCGGAGGGGAAGAAGGGCGGGATGGTGTTCGGGAACAGGACTTCTGCGACCACGCCGTCATCCTCGAGCTCGCGGAGTCGGACCACCGAATCCCAGTTGCGATAGGCCGTCTCCCCCTGGAGGTCGGTGTAGGGGTTCACATAGGACTTCGCCCAGGCATCGAACTCCTCGAGGTAGCGGTGTTCGAGGTAGCCCCGGTAGTCGAGCATCTCGGCGCCGGCGTGCCCGTCGGACGAGATCACGACGTAGCGATCATCGGCGAGTGGCTGCATCTGGTACCCCCTGGGTCTATGACGGCGTTATACTGCAATCACACATGATATGCAATCATTCGTTTTCCACCATTGCTTAGGGTGAGAAGCGGTCGACTGCGATGTAAGCGTGCCCGGCCCGCATGTCCGCTCGTCAGACAAGGGAGGTCGTCGTGAGAGACGTCGTCGGCAGGGTCGCCGTGATCACCGGCGGAGGGCAGGGCATCGGGCGGGCGTTGGCGGAGCGGTTCGGCGCCGAGGGGATGAAAGTCGTCGTGGCGGACATTGTCCCCGCGTTGGTCGAAGCGACAACGGGCGAGTTGACGGACCGGGGTATCGAGATTACCGGCGTGGTCACCGACGTCACGTCGTTGGAGTCGGTCGAAGCATTGCGCGACGCGACCCTCGAGCGCTACGGAGCAGTTCACGTTGTCTGCAACAACGCAGGGATCGGGTCGGGATCCGAGGGCCAACTGTGGGAGCACCATGTCAACGACTGGCGCTGGTCGCTCGACGTCAACATCATGGGCGTCGTAAACGGCCTCCACGCCTTCGTCCCCATCCTGCTCGCCCAGGGCGAGGAGGGCCATGTCGTGAACACCACGTCGAGCAACGGCGGGTTCACGCCGCTGATCAACAGCGCCGTCTACGCAACCACCAAGGCGGCAGTCACCACCATCACTGAATGCCTCTGGGGCCAACTCCGCGAGATCGGCGCAAAGGTCAGCGCATCGTTGCTCTATCCGTCTACGTATTCGCCGGGGATGCTCAACACCGGCATCTGGCGGCCTGGAGCCAATCGTCCGGATCGCTACGACCGGCCGGGAGCACCGCCGAAGGAAGGGCGCGACGCGCTGGGCGCATACCTCGATCGCATGAAGGCCGCCGGCATGCAGGTACAGTTTGCGCCATTGTCGGAGGTGGCAGATCTCTGCTTCGACGGGATCCGCAACGACACGTTCTGGATCACTGTCCCCCACGCCCAACAGCAACAAAAGATCGGGGAGCGCGCAGCGTCCCAAATCGACGGCAGCCCGCCCGAGTACCTCCTCGAGGCCAACCTGATGGCCTCGAGGCCACTCGATAAGGAGAGCTAGTCGCCCACATTCAGGCTCGGGCGTCGCCCGACCAGAGGAGAGCAGGCTTCATGATACGGCTCAGCGTCCTGTACCCGACGATGGAAGGGGCGGTCTTCGATCACGACTACTACCGGGACCATCACATCCCGCTCGCTCTGCGGACCTGGGGGCTCGAACGTGCCGAGATTGACAAGGGGGTCGATGGGCCCTATGTCGCAGCCGTCCACTTTCGGTTCGAGTCGATCGAGGCGATGAATGCGGCTCTGTCGGGCGAAGCGTCAGCGCAGGTATCGGCCGATGTCGCGAACTACACGAATATGAAGCCCGTCCTCCAGGTCAGCGAGATTATCTGAGGTCGAGCAGATGAGGGGCAGCGTGGCGACCTCCACCTCCTCGAGACCGTACCGGGAGGCTGTTCGCAACCAGCATCGAGGGCCCTTTGCTCCCCACCTAGATCGATGAGTCGTACCCGAAGCAGAGGTACTCCATAGACTTCAGGGGGACCTGAAGTCTCGATCGTGTGGAACTACGGGGGTGGCCCGATGCCGGAACCTGTCGGGCGACGTCAGCTACTCGGTGGTGGGGCGCTGGCCATCGCCGGGCTATCCGCGGGTGCGATCGTCGGGACGTCGGGCGTGGCATCTGCGGCCACGGGGCCTACTGCACTATCGCCCGGCAACTCCCAGTCGATATCGTTCGGTTGGGAGGTTGAAGATCTCCACGACAACGGTGCTGACGTGTCCTTCGAGGTCCTCGAGGACCTGGTCCTCGTAGCCGCCGATGTCGATGTGGCCACTGTGCTGATGTCGCTGCCTTCGACGGCGGGGTTCCAAGAGGTCCTGTGTCAGGCAGCCATCTCTCGTCAGGCTCCTCCCGCCTATGGACCAGCACCGACGGCCTACCTGCAGTCCCCGATCACCACCGACTTCGGGAAGGTGGCGTACTACAACCCGAGCAATATTTACACCGTCGGCGACGGCGCACCCTTGCAGGACAAGTTCGTGTCCATCATCTTGAAATCATGGGTTCCGCTGGATGGAACAGCGTCGTCGGCGTCGCGGCACGTTCACACCGAGCCCGACATGGCCCTCCAGCAAGGCGACTACCTGATGTTCCACATGGACCATTCCGGTGTCGAGGTCAAAGGAGAGATGCAGATGGTGCTGGCCTATGAGCTCGGCGGCGGTGGGTGACCTCCGAGGGGTCGGGGCCACGCTCCCCGCTCAATCGTCGCGTGGTCTCCTTCGGGTGGGAGCTCGTCGATCTGTTCAACAATGGCGCCGACGTCTACTTTCCTGTCGAGGTCGACATGCACATGATCGCTGTGGAAGTCGACATCGCCACCATGCTCTTCTTGGGGCCGGCGGTGCCAGGGCCGGGGCCACTCCAGGTGCTCTGTACCGGTGCCGTCGGTCGCGGCGCACCCCCGTTGTTCGGAGCACCCCCTCAGGCCGCGCTGAACCAACCGGCCTCGAGCAATGTCGGAGCTATTGCCGTCTACAACCCGTCGGACCTCGACGTCGCCGTCGACCCCTCGACAGCGGGACAGTGGGGATTCCTACGGATCACGTTGAAGGCGTGGTCACCCGCTGACGGGTCGGCGTCCTCTGTATCCCGCCATGTCCGGACCACACCGGACATGCGGCTAGACCGAGGTGACTATCTCGGCTTCCACATGGAGCACTCCGGTCCCTTGGTGGATGCTGAGCTCCAGGTCGTCATCGGCTACCACCTGCGGACCGACGAGAGCTAACGGGACGGCGAAGCCGGCACCCGGCCGCTCCGTGTAATAAGTGACACTCGATCCGCGGTTGGGGGACCCGCTGGACTTCACATTGGACGACGTCCCAAGTGAAGACGGCCGTCGACGTGCTGGCGGAGTTGAATCTCGTGGAACAGCAGGATGCGACCGTGCTCGGGATCTTGAACGACGGGGCGAACGTCACCGACGTAGCTCGGTGCTATGGGATCGGCCCCCAGACCGTTCATAGATGGTTGCGGCGTGGCGACCGAAGGTCTCGGTGGCCTGGACGACGAGAGCTCTCCGTCCTTTAGAACACTCACGGGGAACGCGGTGCCGGACCTGATAGACCACCCCAACTACAAGGTCAGCGAACGCACCCACGTTGAATGGACAACAATGTCCTGGTGACGTGCGTGCTCGACGTCCACGTGAAACGATACATGACACCGTGATCCCGCTGATGCTGGCCACGTTGACCGACCGTCGCGATTTCGGCGACGATTGGCTACTGGAGCGCAAGCTCGACGGTGAGCGCTGCCTCGTACGCAAAGTGGGCAACGGCGTGCGACTCGAGTCGCGTACCGGCAAGGATCTCACCTCTACCTACCCCGAGGTCCGCGCCGCTGTAGCGACTCAACACCGCCAGGACCTCCTGCTCGACGGCGAGGTGGTGGCCTTCGATGGTGACCAGACGTCCTTCACTCGACTCCAGCAGCGTCTCGGGGTGAGGAGGCCGTCTCCTGAGCAACTGGCCGAGTACCCGGTCGTGTACTGCGTTTTCGACCTCCTCGAACTCGACGGGGAGGATCTCACCGATCAGCCACTCGTCGAGCGCCGCGCTTGGCTGACCAGGACGATCCGGTCGAGCTCGGCATTGCAGCACACCGAGGCCTGGCGCGACGACTCTCAGCGGCGGTTCGCGGCGGCCTGCCGATCCGGCTGGGAAGGGCTCATCGCCAAGCGCGCCGACGCACCGTACGTCGCTGGCCGCTCGAAGGACTGGTTGAAGCTGAAGTGCGTCTGGGAGCAGGAGTTCGTCATCGGCGGTTATACCGATCCCGCCGGTAGCCGGACGGACTTTGGTGCCCTGCTCGTCGGTTACTTCGAGCACGGCTCCCTCCGCTACGCCGGGAAGGTCGGCACCGGATACACGACTGCGACACTCCACGACCTCGGTATCCGGCTGCGGAAGCTGGAGACGGCCGAGCCGGTGTTTGTAGATGCCCGACCGATCCCCCGCGGTGTGCACTGGACGCGACCCAAGCTTGTCGCTCAGATCGGATTTGCCGAATGGACGAGCGACGGTCGGCTGCGGCAGCCGCGCTTTCTCGGGCTCCGCGACGACAAGAGTCCGGCTGAGGTCGTTCGGGAGCGGCCCCGGTGAGCCTGGGAGGCGGTCCTCATCACGAAACTGGACTGCACCAGAAGGGTGTCATTGGCAATGCGTGTGGCCTGAGTGGTGGGAACAGTCGGCCCAGCTTCGGCGCCGGCTGATTACCCGGGTCCGGATGAGCTTTTCACTCGAGGTGGAAATCGACGGCGTCCGATTACCTGGGGCTGTCCGGATTTGAACCGGCTACCTCTGCCTCCCGAAGGTGTCAACGGCAGAGTGCCGTCAACCGCTGGCAATCTGAACCTCGAATGCCGGGACCGGATCCGGGAACCCCTTGAGGTCGAATGCACCCATCCAGTTGAACGCGAATCGTTTGCCCAGGCACAGGTCCCGTGCCGCACTCGATACGGCAATGCCCCCGCGCGGGGCGATCGCACACAGTCGGGCCGACAACTGAACCACCGCTCCGAAGAGATCGCCAAGCTCGGTAACCGGCTCACCGACGCTGATGCCGATGCGGATCTCAATGGGTCGAACAGCCTCCTCGTTCCGCTGTCGCAACGAACGTTGGATGTCGATTCCGTACTCGATGGCTGCCGACACCGAGGTGAAGGAAGCCATAAGCCCATCGCCCGTGTGCTTCACTTCGTGTCCACCCCGCGTGGACAGCGCCCCCCGCACGATATCGTCGTGTTCGTGTAGGACCTTCATGAATCCTTCATCGCCGAGCTCTTGAGTCTGACGTGTGGAATCGCACAGGTCGGTGAAGACGATGGCGCGGACGGCAGAGTCGACGTAGGCCTCTCCTGGAGGGTGCTGGGGGAGGGGGCCGAGGAACGCACTGACGGGCCCCTCACCCACCTCGATGATCCTGTCAGCCACTAGGCCGTGGGCTTCTCTGTGTACCGCCTCGAGGGACTCGCGGTCGGGTCCCTCGGCCAGGCAAAAGACTGCCCCCGGGTTTTCGTCGAACCAGTACGTGAGGTACCGGACTCCGTACTTGTCCTGGACAGTGAGGTCGAGCTCGTGCGCGGCCGCGATCCTCGATGCGGTTGCACCCGGGGCGTCGTGTCGATCTAAAAAGAGGGCCATGTCAACCTTTCCGTGGTCGTTGGGGTGTCGGTGAACGCTGCTCGGGGACGAGCGAGTCGGCCGAGCGAGTCAGCCGGCGACACGGCCGTGGTCATCTGCTCCTCACACCTCATCGCTGGCACAGCCAACCGCGAGGCCGGTCAGAAGCGTCTCCACCAAGGTCCGTACCTCGTCGCGGGCGGCGACCTGGTCGTCCGCGTCAGCCACGAATAGGCACCCTTCGTTCAACGCGCCCATGACCATCAATGCGAGTGGGCGGAGGGGAGCGGTGCGGATCTTCTTGAGGCGCATTGTCCGGCGCAACACGCCACGCAGTGGCACCGCTCCGTATCGAGCCTCGACGTCACGTACCGTGTCCCAGGCCAATACCGCCCTCGCGTCACGCATGACGATCCTCTGAACGACGGGATCGAGGTTGGCGTCGATCCACAGTTCGCACCCCTTGACGAGGGCTTTCCACGGATCCGGCCGGAGGAACTCGGCGACCACCCGGTCGGAGACCTCGCGCTGGACCTCCTCGTAGACGGCGGCGAACAGATCCTCCTTGCCCTGGAAGTGGTGGTACAGGGCTCCCTTGGTCACATTGGCATCGGCCACGATCTCGTCCAGCGAGGTTGAGGCAAAGCCACGCTCGGCGAAGAGCCGGCGTGCGGCGTCGACGAGGGCGGCCCGCGTCGAGGCGCCCTGTGCCGCACGCCTCGTCACCGGTGCGACGCCTCCCTTGACATCCATACTCACAGTATGGATAATACCATACTAACAGTATGGAGTCGAGAAGCTCTCGGTATGCCAAGGGGAGCTCGAGAGAAGGGGGTCCAAATGCCCAAGTACATGATCGAGCGTGAGCTCCCGGGGGCCGGGGAGCTGAGCGCCGCCGAACTGCAAGCCCTCGCCGGCAAGTCGAACAAGATCATCGCCGAGCTAGGTCCGGAGATCCGCTGGCTGACCAGCTATGTGACCGACGACAAGCTCTACTGCGTCTACGTCGCGCCCGACGAGGACATCCTGCAAGAGCACGCCCGCTGCGGTGGGTTCCCGGCTGACACGATCAGCCGCGTCGCGACCGTGATCGACCCATCCACCGGTGAGTGATTCCGCTGACCGGGCGCGCGACGAGGCCCGGAGCATCACCACCACTTCGCCTATCCGACCTGAAGGGGACCAGGAGGTAATCCGATGACAACAATGAATGAGGCTGCACCACTCGACGCCGACAAGCTCATGGCTTTCGTATTCAAGGCGGTCGACGAAGTCGGCGCCACCCTCAACTCCGCCCTCGTTGTCCTCGGGGACAAGCTTGGCCTCTACCGGGCAATGGCTGGAGCGGGCCCGCTCACCTCGGCCGAGTTGGCGAAGCGGACGGGTACGGCCGAGCGCTATGTCCGGGAGTGGCTCAACGCTCAGGCCGCCGGCGGCTATGTCGAGTACAGCCCGGTGACCGGACGGTACGTGCTCCCGGCCGAGCAGACCGTGGCTCTCACCGACTCGTCGAGCCCGGCCTTCCTTCCCGGCTTCTTCCAGATGGCCATCGGCTCGGTGATCGACTCGCCGCGGATCGCCGAGGTGGCGCGCAACGGTGACGGGATCGGGTGGCACGACCACGTCGACGATGTCCACGAGGGTTGCGAGCGGTTCTTCCGGCCCGGTTACAACGCGCATCTGGTGACCGAGTGGCTGCCTGCACTCGAAGGTGTGGTGGACAAGCTCGAGGCTGGCGCAACGGTGGCCGATGTCGGTTGCGGTCATGGGGCATCGACGGTGCTGATGGCCGAAGCCTTTCCTGTCTCGAGCTTCCTCGGCACCGACTACCATGCCGGATCGATCGACACTGCCCGCCGGAGGGCGCGGGAGGGCGGTGTGGCTGAGCGCGTCAGCTTCCAGCGGGCTCCCGCGTCGTCGTTTCCCGGCCGAGACTACGACCTGGTCACGATGTTCGACTGCCTGCATGACATGGGGGATCCTGCCGGGGCTGCCGCCCACGTGCGGGAATCGTTGGCCGACGAGGGCACGTGGATGATCGTCGAGCCCGCGGCCGGGGACCAGATCGAGGACAACCTGAACCCGGTGGGCCGCGCCTACTACGCCTTCTCCACCCTGCTTTGCACCCCATGCTCGCTGTCCCAGGAGGTCGGCCTGGCCCTCGGGGCCCAGGCGGGGGAGGCCCGCATCCGGGACATCGTCACCCGCGCCGGATTCAGCCGGTTCCAGAAGGTGGCAGCAACACCGTTCAACAGTGTGTTCGAGGCCAGACTGTAGCTCGAATGGGTACGACCAGCCCATGACGGGTAACGGCGGATTCGAGGCCGACTACGTGGTCGTCGGGGGCGGTGCCGTCGGCATGAGCTTCGTCGACGTCATCTTGGCGGAGTCCGATGCCACTGTCATTATGGTGGACCGGCGAGCGCATCCGGGTGGGCACTGGAACGATGCCTATTCGTTCGTTCGCCTTCACCAACCCTCCGGCTTCTACGGGGTGAACTCGACCGAGCTCGGGAGGGGGAGGAAGGACGAGCGGGGTCCGAACGCCGGACTATACGAGCTCGCTACGGGTGACGAGATTCGCGCCTACTTCGACCAGGTGCTACGGGACAAGTTCCTACCGTCGGGCCGTTTCACATACTTCCCGATGAGTGAGTACACAGAGGATGGTCGGGTAACCTCTCTGCTCACGGGCGCTCAGTTGGCGGTACGGGCCCACCGGAAGGTCGTCGACGCCGGCTACATAGGATCAGACGTGCCATCGACACAGTCCCCTGCCTATCCCGCCGCGCCGGGCGTCGAGCTCGTCCCGGTCAACGATCTGGCCAGGATAGATCGTCGCCATGCCGCCTACGTGATCGTCGGGTCGGGAAAGACCGGGGCTGATGCCTGTCTTTGGCTGCTCGGACTCGGCGTCGACCCATCTGCGATCGTCTGGATTCGACCGCGGGACAGTTGGTTCTTCAACAGAGCCAGCTTCCAGGGGAGCTTCCAGACGCTCGGAAGCTTCGCCACCCAGCTCGAGGTGGTTGCCCAGGCCACGTCCATGGAGGACATCCTTCAGGGGTTCGAGGCGACCGATCAGATGCTGCGGATCGACCGGGATCACTGGCCGACCATGTTCCGGGCGGCCACGACGACCGTCGCCGAAGTCGAGTTGCTGCGCACGATCACCAATGTCATCCGGCTCGGCCACGTCATCCGCATTGAGCGAGGCGCGTTGGTGATGGAGCATGGGACGGTTCCGACCGAGGACGACTGCCTCTACGTGGATTGCACGGCACGCGGCATCCCCAATCGCTCACCGGTTCCGATCTTTGACGAGAAGAGGATCACCTTGCAGTACGTCATCTACGGAGGGCTACCGACTTACAGTGCAGCCATCGCCGCGTTCATCGAGCTCGTCTGCGATGGTGACGACCGCAAGAATGCAATCTGCCCTCCTCTACCCATTACCGGGGAGCTCACCGACATCCCGCGCAACCTGATGACCGACCTTCGGGTCCGCGAAGAATGGTTCGGCGACAACCGGATCCGTGAATGGATGGACAAGGCTCGCTTGAACCCGACAGCCGGGGCCGCCAGCGTGGAGTCCGGCGACGCGGAGAAGCAAGCGCTCGTGGGGCGACTTCTGACGACGATGGGCCCAGCTCGATCGAACCTGGAGCGGATCGTCGCCCACGCAGCGTCGCCATCGGCCCGTTCGGAGCCGGAGGCCATCAGCACCGACCGGTAGGGAGGACCAGGTGTACACCACCGATGACTCCGGTCGAAAGTGGCATGGGCCCACGGTGCCATCGACATCTCCCCTGACGTGCGGGGCAAACTGCTGGAGCCCCTTCGGAGCCGGTCCTCGAACATGTGGGGTGGCTCGACGAGGTGATCATCCACGGAGATCAATGTGTAGGAACCTTCCGAGGCTCGGGATCCGGAAGAGACAGGTCATCTACGGTGTCTCTTCACGCTGGCCTCTCTTGGAAATGGGCGAGTAGTTGACGGCCAACGCAATTCAGTCGATGGGCGTGAACTCGAGGTAGAGCCGGTCGTGCCCCCGGAGCATCCAGGTGGGCGTGTACTCCCAGTGACGGGCTCCGGCCGGGCCGTGGTGTGACTCCGAGATGCGGATGTCCGCCATCCGGTCGAGCGATGCGCTGCAGGGAGACGTTGGACTCGGCTCGGGCCAGTGGGGCGCCGGCACAGGTGTGGATGCCGTGGCCGAAGGCGATGTGCTGGCGGGCGTTCTCGCGGTCGAGGCGCAGCTCGTCGGGATCCTCGAACTCGCGTGGGTCGCGGTTGGCCGCCGCTGGGCAGGACCATGACCGTGCTCCCCGCCGGGATCTCGGTGTCCCGCACCGTCGTCGGCGTCCGCGACAGGCGGAAGGTGCCGTTGATCGGAGGCTCCAGGCGCAAGCGTCTCCTCGATGAACGGGGAGACGAGGCTGCGGTCGTCGCGGAGCTGCTGCTGGAGTTCGGGGCGCTCGGCCAGGGTCTGGAGGGCGGTGCCGAGGAGCCTGGCCGTGGTCTCCTGACCGGCGGCGAACAGGTTGGAGGCGATCTTCATCACGTCCTCGACCGGGGGCAGCGAGCCGTCGGGGAAGGTGGCCGTGGCCAGTCCGGTCATCACGTCGTCGCGAGGCTGGCGCCGCCGGTCCTCGATGTAGCGGGTGAACTGGGCGTAGAGGTACTCGAGCGGGCTGTGGGTCATCTCCAGGTGCTTCGTGGTGCATGAGCTTCTCGAGGAACTCCGCATGGTCCTCCTCGGGCACGCCGAGCAGGTCGGCGACCACCAGCATGGTGTAGGGCTGGGCGTACTCACCGACGAACTCGCACTCACCCCGGGCGTGGAACCGGTCGATCTGGTCGTCGGCCAGCCGCCGCAGGGACTCCTCGTTCTCCTTGAGGCGCTTCGGGGTGATCAGCCGCATCAGGAGCCCGCGTTGGGCGGTGTGCTTGGGGGGGTCGAAGGTGGGGAGCTGGTCACCGAAGGGGAGATCGTCGCGGTAGGTCTCGATGATCTCGGTGACGTCGTCGCCCTCGAGCGGGACGGGGAACTTGGCGAAGGGCCCGATGGCCGAGTTGCAGTTCGAGAAGGTCGCCTGGTCGTGGTAGATCTCGACGGCCTCGTCGTAGCCCGTCACCATGTAGACGTCGTGATGCGGCTCCTTGGTGACGGGGCACTGCGCTCGCAGGTGCTCGAGGTACGGGTAGGGATTGTCGTGAGGTCGTCGGTGCGGAAGAAGTCGATGGAATCGAACTGCTCGTCGCTCAATGGTGCTCCAGGGTGGTGATGGGCAGGTGCCCTGATCGGATGGGTGCGAAGGTCGGGTGGGTACGTCGAGGGTCTGCCGCCCGGGGTATGTTCGGTTGCCGCGCCGGACATGGGAGCAGACGGCGGGGGTAGCAGGAGCCGGGATCATCGCTCGGTGCCGGACACCACTCGAAAGGAACCGCCGGACATGGGCGCAGGAACTCTCGGGGAAGGTTGCCATCGTCACCGGAGGTGCGAGCGGGATCGGCCGCGCCACCGCCGAGCTCTTCGTCGAGCGAAGGCGCCAAGGTCGTCGTCGCCGACGTCGCCGTCGAGGAGGGCGAAGCGCTGGCGGCCGGGCTCGGCGATGCCGTGGCCTTCCGGCGGACCGACGTGTCCGATGTCGACGAGGTCCAGGCGCTGGTCGACTTCGCCGTGGACACCTTCGGCGGGCTGCAGTCATGGTCAACAACGCCGGCATCTCCAGTTCCTTCCGCCGCTTCCTGCGAGACGACCTCCGTGACTTCGACCGGGTGATGGCCGTCAACCTGTTCGGCGTGATCATCGGAACCCAGCGCGCCGCCCGGCACATGGCCGAGCACGGTGGCGGCTCGATCATCAACACGTCGTCGATCGGTGGCCTCACCGGGGGCGGGCCCCCGATCGCCTACCGCACGTCCAAGGCGGCGATCGTCCAGTTCAGCCGCATGGTCGCCGTCGATCTGGCCGAGTACGACGTCCGGGTGAACTGCATCGCCCCGGGCCACATCCCGACGGGGATCACCAGCTACGACCTGGGCCCCACCATCGAGCTCGACCAGCCGCTGCAGCGCCAGGGGACGCCCCGCGACGTGGCCGAGGCCGTGCTCTTCCTGGCCGGCGACCGATCGGCCCAGATCACCGGCATCGTGGTCCCGGTGGACGGAGGGACGGTGGCCGGACGCCCGGTCCGTCAAGCTCCCCATGGACCAGGTGAGCAGGAAGGACGGGGCCGCCGGTTGACGGCCGTCGGGCACTGGACGGTGGGCGGGCATCATGTCGGCCCCCGACCGTCCCGAACGGCCTCCTCGACCAGTCCGATGACCCAGGAGATCCCCTCGACGGCCCGCCGGTGATCGATCTCCCAGTCGACGACCAGCCGCTCGTAGGCGGCCACGCTCCAGAGCACATCGAACACGGCCGCCGCCGACGATCCGGTCCTCGTCGGGCCAGTGCTCGGCTCTGGCGGCGACGGCACCGAGGAGCGCGTCCTGCTGGCGGTGCTTGGCGTCGACCAGGGTCGGATCGAGCGGCGGGCGAGGCTCCCTCGGGTACTGGGAGACATGCTCGAAGATCTGGGTCGCCACCGTGGCGATGTCCTCGAGCTCCATGCCGGCCAGTTCGATGCCGGCCTCCTGCTCGTTGCGGTGCATCACCGCGTCTCGCAGCCCCCGCTCACTCCCGAAGTAGCGGTAGACGGTCCGCTCGTTGACGCCGGCCCGCTCGGCGACGGCCCGGACGGTCAGCTTCTTCCAGTCGCGGACGGACGTGCGGTGCAGGAGCTCCGAGCCGGCGACCAGGATCCGCTCCCGCGTCTCCGCCGCCCGCTCGCGGCGCAGCGTGCCGTCGTAGGAGCGTCCCGGCCGGACCGGGGGATCCGGCGCGGACTTCTTGGCGGTGCTCACGGCGTTCATTCTGCTAGGCCAGCTTCGCCGACCAACCTCCGTCGACCGGGATGACCGCACCGGTGACGAACGAGGCCCGATCGGAGGCCAGGAAGGCGCCCACCTCGGCCACTTCGTGGGGCAGTCCGGCGCGGTTGAGGGCGGCCTTGGCGGCGATGTCGGGAATGAAGTCCTCGGCTCCCACGGCCATGATCTCGGTGAGGATGAACCCGGGACAGATGGTGTTGACCCGGATCCCCTGGGTGCCGTACTCGATGGCGGCCGACTTGCTGGCGCCGATGATCCCGTGCTTGGCCGCCTGGTAGACACTGGTGAAGGCGGAGCCGTTGAGGCCACCGACCGAGGACCAGTTGATGATCGAGCCGCCACCGGTCGGGAGCATGGTGCGGATGCCGTGCTTCATCCCGAGCATCACCCCCCGCAGGTCGACGTCCATCAGCCGGTCGTAGAACTCCATGGTCAGGTCGGCGAGCGCGCAGCCGTCGGCGATGCCGGCCACGTTGAGCACGGCGTCCACCCGGCCGAACTCCTCGACGGCCGCGGCCATCAGGGCCTCGACGTCGGCCTCCTTGGAGACGTCGCAGTGCACGGGGAGGACTCCCTCGCCGACCTCGGCCGCCGTGTCCTGCTCGGCACCGCTGATGTCGGCGGCCACCACCTTGGCCCCCTCACGGACGAAGACCTTGACCGATGCCTTGCCCATCCCCGAGCCGGCACCGGTGATGACGGCCACCTTGTCGTCCAGCAGTCCCATCACGCGCCTCCGGCGTCGCCGGGTCGGCCGGACGCACCGGTCGCTCCCGGGAGTCACGAGGTGAAGACCGGGAGGGTCTCCCAGCCCCGGACCGTCGAGGTCGGGGCGAGCGTGGCCCGGTCCGTGTCGACCTCCCAGGTGGGGAACCGGTTGAGGACCTCGTCGAGGGCCACCCGGCCCTCGAGGCGGGCCAGCGCCGCTCCCAGGCAGAGATGGATCCCGTAGCCGAAGGTCAGGGGCTTCCCCTCACTCCGGTGGATGTCGAAGGTGTCACCGTCCGGGAAGCGACGGTCGTCATGGTTGGCCGATGCCGGGAGGAGCATCATGATGCTGCCTTCGGGCACGGTCTGGCCGTGGATCTCGACATCCTGGGCGACGTACCTGGCCGTGTGGGGCGCGGGCGTCTCGAAGCGCAGGAGCTCCTCGATGGCGTTGGGGATGAGCGATCGGTCCTCGACCAGCTCCTGTCGCTGGTCCGGGTGGTCGGCCAGGACCTTGCCGGTCCAGCCGATCAGCCGGCCGGTCGTCTCGTTGCCGGCACCGGTGATGACGCTGATGTAGGTCAGGAGCTCGTCCCGGGTCAGTCGGCGGACCGTCCCGGTCTCGTCCTCGAACTCCGCCTGGAGGAGCTCGGTCATGATGTCGTCGGAGGGGTGGTCGGCCCGCCAGTCGATGTACTCGGCGAACATGTCGGTGGGGACGAAGTTCTCGGACACCTCCATGGGCTGACCGGCCTCGGTGCGCAGGTTGGCGTCGACCTTGTCCCGCACGGCCTCCTGGTCCTGCTCGGGGATGCCGAGCAGCATGCCGATGACCCGCATGGGCATCTGGGCCCCGAGGTCGGCGATGAAGTCGAACTCCTCGGCGCCGACCAGCGGGTCGAGGCTGCGGGCGCAGAACTCCCGGATCTGCGGTTCGAGCGCGGCCACCCGGTTCGGTGAGAACACCCGGGACATCAGTCGCCGGTGGATGGTGTGCACCGGCGGGTCCTCGAAGATGAGCACACCCGAGGGCATCTCGATGTTGGCCCGGATGAGCTCGATGATGCCGCCCCGCCCGGAGATGAAGGTCTTCGGGTCGAGATAGCCGCGCTCGACGTCGTCGAACCGGCTGACGGCGTAGAAGTCGTGGGTCTCGTTGTAGTAGAGCGGCGCCTCCTCCCGCAGCCGGCGGAAGACCGGATACGGGTCGGCGTCGATGTCCACGTCGTACGGGTCGTAGTACACGTCGCTGGCGCTCTGCATCGTCACCCGCACCTCCCCTTGCTTTCATGTCGTACTGTGACACTAAGCTGCGGGTCGGTCAAGCGCCGCGGCCATGCCGCCGAGCCGGGGATGGCCCAGAGGATGGGGGACGATGAAGACGCACGCAGCGGTCCTGTGGGGCCGGGAGCAGGACTGGAAGATCGAGGAGATCGATCTCGATCCGCCCCAGACGGCACGAGGTGCTGGTCAAGTGGGAGGCGGCCGGTCTGTGCCACTCCGACGAGCATCTCCGGTCGAGCGAGATGGGCTCGGAGGCGGGCACCGGCGCACCGCCGAGGGCGGGGCTCTTCCCCATGGTCGGCGGACACGAAGGGGGAGGGGTCGTGCTCGAGGTGGGCCCGGACGTCACCAGCCTCCAGCCCGGCGACCACGTGGCCGCCAGCTTCTTCCCCATCTGTGGTCGCTGCAAGATGTGCATCACCGGCCACTCCAACCTCTGCGACCTGGGTGCGGCCACCTTCGCGCCCGGTCAGATCTCCGACGGCACCATCCGGTACCACCTCGACGGCCAGCCCCTCAACGTGATGTCCAAGCTGGGCACCTTCGCCGAGCACGGCGTGTGCCACGAGGCGTCGTTGGTGACGGTCGATCCCGACCTGCCGCTGAGTGTGGTGGCCCTGGTGTCCTGCGGGGTGACGACCGGCTGGGGCTCGGCGGTGTACCGGGCCGAGGTCATGCCCGGCGACACCGTGGTGGTGGTCGGCGTCGGCGGCGTCGGCATCAACGCCGTGCAGGGGGCCAAGATGGTCGGGGCCCGGAACATCGTGGCCGTGGACCCGGTGGAGTTCAAGCAGAAGCGGCGCTCGACTTCGGCGCCACCCACACCGCGGCGTCCATGGACGAGGCCCTGCCCATGGTCACCGAGCTGACGCGCGGGCAGATGGCCGACGCGGTGATCATGGTGCCGGGCGTGATGTACGGGGACCTGATGGCCGGTGCGCTGTCCCTGACCGGCAAGGGCGGGACCTGTGTGGTCACCGGCGTGGCCCCCCAGTCGCAGCTCGAGGCCAGCGTGAACCTCTTCGACCTGGCCATGATGCAGAAGGAGATCAAGGGGGTGATCTTCGGTGCGGCCAACCCGCGCTTCGACATCCCCAACCTGCTGGCCCTGTACAAGTCGGGTCAGCTCAAGCTGGACGAGCTGATCACCAGGACCTACCCGCTCGACCAGATCAACCAGGGCTATCAGGACATGCTCGACGGCGTGAACATCCGAGGCGTGGTCACCTTCGAGTGAGCGCTCACCCGCGCTCGGTCCGCCGGTGGCACCTGACGGCCCTCCGGTCGTCTCCGACCGCCCAGGATCTGTTCGGTCCAGCCGGGACCCCCAGGGTCGTCGTGGTCGGTGCCGGGCTCGGCGGGATCGGTGCCGGCGTGAAGCTGAAGCAGGCCGGGATCGACACCTTCACGATCTACGAGTCGTCGCCTGGGGTCGGCGGCACCTGGTGGGACAACACCTATCCGGGTGCCGAGGTCGACGTGCACTCGAACCTGTACTGCTACTCGTTCAAGTCACTACGACTGGACCCGCACCCACGCCCGACAGCCCGAGCTGCAGACGTACCTGGAGGAGACGGTCGACGAGTTCGGCCTCCGCCCGCACCTCCAGCTGGGCGTGACCGTCCAGTCGGCCACGTGGGACGACGACCGCCACGTCTGGACGGTCACCCTGGACACCGGCTCTGTCGACGAGTGCCACGTGGTCGTCAGCGCCGTCGGCTTCCTCAACGTCCCCCGGTATCCCGACTGGCCGGGGCTGGAGGAGTTCGCGGGGCCGAAGTTCCACACGTCACGGTGGGAGCATCAGCACGACCTGTCCGACAGGGTCGTGGCCGTGGTGGGGACGGGGTCGACGGCCACCCAGGTCGTGCCGGCCATCCAGCCCATCGGTGGGCAAGCTCTATGTCTTCCAGCGGGAGCCCGGGTGGGTCATGCCCAAAGGGGAGCGGGACCTGACCGATGCCGAGCGCCACCGCTTGGCCAGGCCCTGGCGACGGGCGCTGGACCGCGCCGCCTTGCGGTGGACCCTCGAGAAGGGCCTCGTCGGGGCGGCCACGTTCCGCCCGGGGACCAAGCTGCACGCGAAAGCGGGAGCAGACCTGTCTCGACTACATCGCCCGGGAGTTCGCCGACCGTCCCGATCTTCAGAAGGCCGTCACCCCGACCTATCCCTACCCCGGCAAGCGGCCGGTGATCGCCAGCACGCTTCTACCCCTGCCTGAAGGCGGACAACGTGGAGCTGGTTCCGCAGGCCGTGTCGCGGGTGACCACGTCGGGCATCGTCGACGCCGACGGGGTGGAGCGGGCGGTCGACGTGATCGTGATGGCCACCGGATTCCAGGCGGCGAACTACCTGGCCCGGATCGAGGTCACCGGGCGCCGGGGCGAGACCCTGCGGGAGCACTGGGCCGGCGAGCCCCGGGCCTATCTCGGCATCACGGTGCCAGGCTTCCCCAACTTCTTCATGCTCTACGGTCCGGGTACCAACGGTGGTGAGCTGGTGTCCATGCTCGAGGCGCAGGCCGAGTACGCGGTCCGGGCCCTGAAGCGGATGCGGCGACGTCGGGTCAGCGCCGTCGAGGTCAGGCCGGTGTTCGAGGCCCTGTGGGTCGTATGGCTCCAGTCGCGGATGGAGGGGACCTCCTGGACGATGACCAACAACTACTTCCGGTCGGCGACCGGCAAGATCGTCACCCAGTGGCCGTCGGGCAACATGGTCTACCGGGTGCTGACCAAGGTGTTGGGGGGCGTCTCCGAGGCCACCGCACGCCGGGAGATGCGGCCGTCGTGGGCCTCATGAACACCCGTCGCCACCGAGTGCTCGACGTCACCGAGCGGCAGAGACCGACGGCCGTGCCGGTCACGCCCGGCGCGTCGCCGGTCCGTCCCAGCCCGCAGAGGAGCCCAGCATGCCCATGAGCCTCGACATCGACCCACTCGACCTCGTCGACCCGACGCGGTTCGCCCTCCACGGCTATCCGCACGACGTCTGGACCCGGTTGCGGGCCGAGGCCCCCGTGGCCTACATCGAGCCGCCGGGCTACCCGCCCTTCTGGGCGGTGACCAAGCACGCCGACGTCCAGCACGCGGCCACCCAGCCCCAGCTGTTCTCGAGCGCGCAGGGGATCACGTTGGACATGGACCTCAGCGGCATCGAGAAGCCGGCGGAGATGATCGTCTACCTCGACCCTCCCCAGCACGGTCCTATGCGGCAGGTGGCCAACAAGAAGTTCCTGCGCAGTGCGGTCCGGGCCCGGAGCGAGGAGATCGAGCGGATCGCCGCCGACATCGTCGACCAGGCGTCGACCGGTGGCGAGATCGGGGAGTGCGACTTCGTCGACACATTCGCCGCACCGTATCCGGTGGCCGTGATCTCCTGGGTTCTGGGCGTGCCGCAGGCCGACTGGGAGCACCACTTTCGCTGGACCAACGAGATCATCGGCAAGGACGATCCCGAGTACCGGCTACCCGGGCGAGAGCCCCGAGCAGACCTCGATGCGGGCCCGGGGCGAGCTGCACCGCTATTTCAAGCAGATGGTGGCGCAGCGCCGCGAGGACCCGCAGGACGACCTGGTCACCCAACTGGTCCAGAGCGAGGTCAACGGCGTGCCGTTGACCCAGAAGCAACTCGTCACCTACTGCGAGCTCCTGGTCGAGGCGGGCAACCAGACGACTCGTGACGCCATCGCCGGCGGCATGCAGGCTTTCTGCGAGTTCCCCGACCAGTGGAAGAAGCTGCAGGCCCATCCCGAGCTCCTGCCCGACGCGGTCGAGGAGATCCTTCGCTGGGTCACGCCGATCAGCTACTTCTCGCGCACCGCCACCGAGGACTGCGAGCTGCGCGGGGAGCAGATCCACGCCGGTGACAAGGTGGCGCTGTACTGGGCGTCGGCCAACCGGGACGAGGAGGTGTTCGAGGATCCCTTCGAGTTCCGCATCGACCGTCGACCGAACCAGCCCGTGGTCTTCGGCTTCGGCCCGCATCTGTGCATGGGTGCACACGTGGCCCGGGCCGAGCTGATGGCCATGTTCGGCCTCCTCATCGACCGCATGGAGTGGTTCGAGCAGTCGGGACCGGTGGAGCGACTCAACTCGTCGGTCAACGGAGCCATCAAGCATCTACCCATCCGGTACCGCCTGATCTAGCGGGCGATGCCTAAGTGGGCGGCACGGGCGCGCCGACAGCCCAACCCTCGATCGGACACTTAACAGGAAGGAGCAACGAGATGGACGAGACGAGCATCTACTCCTGCGACGATCACCTCGACCTGCGCGCGGTTCCGCCGGAACTGTGGCAGTCCCGGCTGCCCAAGGATCTGGTCGAGCGGGGCCCACGGGTGGTGACGGGCGACGGTGATTCCATGTGGGTCTGCAACGACCGTGTCCTGGGCCGCAGCGGACTGCCCCATGGAGACAAGCTGCAGGCCCTCAGCGCCGTGAGCCGGGCCGGCCTCGAGGACGACGGCTTTCGGGTCAGCAACCCGAAGCTGCGGCTGGAGGACATGGACCTCGACGGGGTGTGGGCCTCGGTCATCTACGGTCCCATCCCGCTGACCCTCTCGATCCCCGAGCCGGACCTCCAGACCGCCTGTTACGCGGCATGGAACGACTGGGCGATCGAGGAGTTCAACGCTTTCGCTCCCGATCGACTGTGCGCCCTGCCGTTCCTGCCCAGCCACTCGCCGGAGGCGGCGGTGGTCGAGCTCGAACGGGCTGCCGAGATGGGCCACCGGGGGGCGATCATCGACGTGTTCGACTTCGACGCCGGGGATCCGGCCTGGGATCGCCTGTGGTCGGCCGCCGAGCAGACCGGACTGCCGCTCAGCTTCCACATCAAGGAAGGCGCGTCAGCGAGGCTGAGCTACCAGGTGGGCAAGTGGCAGTCGGCGGCGTTTGCCACCCTGCTTCCCCTGCAGCTCGACGAGGCGCTGGCCATCATGGTCTTCTCCGGGGCCCTCGAACGGCACCCGGGCCTCACGCTGGTCCTGGCCGAGGCGGGTGTGGGCTGGCTGCCGTACTTCCTCACCCGGATGGACATGGAGTGGGAGAACCTCCGGGACGAGATCGACTACGCCCCGAGCGTGGCGCCGAGCGAGCTGTTCAAGAGACAGGTCATCGCCACCTTCGAAGAGGAGGCGCTGGCCTACCAGTACATTCCGCACCTCGGGGCCGACTCGTGCATGTGGGCAGCGGACTTCCCCCACACCGACAGCACCTTCCCAGAGTCGCAACGCTCGATCCGAGAGACACTGGGTGTGCTCCCCGACGAGGACCGTCGCAAGATCACCGCTCTCAATTGCGCCAAGCTGTACGGCTTCGAGTATGTCGCTTGAGAAGGCGGGCCTCACCCAAGGCGGAGCTGTGCTCGGCTTCGATCATGTCGCTCTGCCGATGATGAACACCGAGGCCATGATCACCTTCTACCGCTCACTCGGCCTGCCGGTGGCCGAGAGCCGGTACCTCGTGCAGGTCTATCTCGGCGACCAGATGATCAACTTCCATCGGCCCGAGGTATGGCAGGGGGACGTGTCGCTTCGGGCGGCGGCGGCTTCACCCCCGTGCGGCGATCTGTGTTCGGTCTGGGAGGGCTCCCACGAGTCGTTGACGGAACTGCTGGGGCGGCCCGAGGTGGAGATCATCGAGGGCCCGGTCGAGCGGGAGGGAGGGCGCCGGGTGGTCGCCTCGAGCGTCTATGTCCGCGACCCGGACGGCAACCTCATCGAGTTCATCACCTACCCGGAAGATGCGAAGGAGTATGTCTATGGCAGCTGACCTGGTAATTCGCGGAGGCACGATCTTTGATGGGAGCGGTGATGCCGGCCGTGTGGCCGACGTGGCCATCACCGGGGGCTTGATCGCGGAGATCGGCCCCAAGCTCGACGGCGAGGTCGAACTGGATGCCTCCGGATGCGTTGTCGCCCCGGGCTTCATCGACATCCACACTCACTTCGACGCCCAGGTGTTCTGGGACCGCGAGCTCAAGCCGTCGTCTTATCACGGGGTCACCACGGTGGTGGCCGGCAACTGCGGCTTCTCGATCGCTCCGTGCCGCCCCGAGCATCACGATGTGATCGTGCACACGCTCGAAAACGTGGAGGGGATGGATGCGGACTCGCTCTCGGCCGGCATTGCTTGGGAGTTCGAGACATTCCCGGACTACCTCGACCTGGTGCGCCGGCGCGGGACGGCCCTCAACTTCACCGCCTATATCGGGCACACCGCCCTGAGGCTCTACGTCATGGGGGACGCCGCCTACGAGCGTGCCGCCACCCCCGAGGAGATCAGGCGGATGTGCCAGCTGGTCGATGAGGCGATGCAGGTGGGGGCGGCGGGGCTGTCCACCAGCTTCTCGTTCGCCCATCGGGGCGTCGACGGCAAGCCGGTGCCGAGCCGGTTCGCCGAGATGGACGAGGTCGAGGCGCTGTTCATGGCGGTGGGGAAGGCCGGCAAGGGCGTGGTGCTCACCACCCCGGGATGGCAGTGCGAGTACCCGGACGTCTTCACCTGGCAACCCCGGGTCGGCCGGCCGTTCACCTGCCCGCTGTTCGCCCTGTCCAGCGGGAAGCACCGCGCCGTCGTCCAACTGCACGAGGAGGCCCTGGCCCGCGGGGTGAACGTCTGGCCACAGGTCACGCCGCGTCCGCTGACCATGCAGTTCACCCTGGCTGACGCCTACAACCTCAATGTCGGCGAGGTCTTCGGCGAGCTCATCAATGTCAGTCCCGAGGTGCGGAAGGCGGCCTTCCGCGACCAGGAGTGGCGCACACGGGCCTACGAGGACTTGGAGAGCAGCGAGACCGGCATGAAACCACGGTGGGAGACGTTCGAGGTATCGGAGTCGGAGCGGTTCCCCGAGCTGTTGGGACGCAGGGTCACCGACATCGCCCGTGAACGGAACGCCAGTCCGCTGGACGTCATGTGCCAGCTGGCCTTGTCCGAGGACCTCGCCACTCGCTTTCGGGCCTACATCGCCAATGATGACGTGGCCGAGGTGGGGAGCCTGCTCACCGAAGACCACGTGGTGCTGGGCCTCACCGATGCCGGGGCCCACGTGGACCAGCTGTGCGATGCGCCGAGCCCCACCGACCTCCTGGGCATCTGGGTCCGTGAGCGGGAGATCATGCCTCTCGAACGGGCCATCCGGAAGCTGGCCGGCGAGCCCGCCGATATGTTCGGGTTCGAAGGCCGAGGCTACCTGCGTCCCGGCTACGCCGCCGATGTCACCGTCTTCGACCCGACGACGGTGGCGCCAGGCCCGCAGCGCCGCCTACGTGATCTGCCGGCCAACGGTGAGCGTCTGACCAACGAGGAGCCGACGGGCATGCGACACGTCATGGTCAACGGCACGCTGATCCGAAGCGACGAGCGTCAGCTCGACCTGGCGGAGCTCCCTGGGATCCGTCCCACGCTCGTCTGACAGGAGCAGGCCAGTTCTGACGGCAGCACGGCCAGCATTCGCAGCTTCCTGCGGCCATAGCCCCCTGGAAGGGATCCCGCGGCACCCGAGCTGACTGTCAGTGCAGACCACCACCGGCGAGGAGGCAGCGACCGAGGTGAAGGCGTTGCCGGAGGTCGGAGCAACCCGGTCCTGGTTCCGATCTTCCTGTGCCGTTCCGACCTCGATCCATCGCTGACTGGCGACGTCGAGGAACTGCGCCTGACCGGCTCCTCTCTCGTCCGTAGTATTCCTCACGGTCGTGGGACAAGACCGACCGAGGGAGGAGCGATGTCTGACGCCAACGAGATCACGGCGCTGGTGCTCTCCTACGCTCGCCTGCTCGACATGGGTGATGTGGACGCCGTGGCTGCCCTCTTCGAGCACTCGACCTGGCGGTCGTTGCCCCACGGTTCCGTTCTACGCGGCAGGGCGGAAGTGAGGCGGGTCTACGAGAACCTGCTGGACCAGGTCGGCACTCACCCTACGAAACATCTCATCTCCAACCTGAACATCGACGTGGAGCGGGATGCCGCCACCGCCTCCTCCCACTGCTACTGGACCGTTCTGGAGAACCCGACCGCTGGGTGCATCGTCATCACTTTGTCGGGTCAGTACGCGGACTCCTTCGAAAAGGTCGACGACAGCTGGCGATTCACTGACCGGTTGGTCACGGTCGACCTGACCGGCGGCCCGTCGAGTTAGGGTCTCCGCCGGCCTCAGCTCCGGACCGGCGCCATCTCTCAGGTCGATCCGAGCGTGACGTCTTTCGATGCAAGCGTCGGGTCCGGAGAGTGGTGGCAACCCCGCTCTGGATCCGACCCATCCTTGCGCCAATGCCCCCGAGCTCCGGGCCCGGCTTCGTTCGCAGTGGGGCGGATACGTACCGGTCCTGTAGCCCCTTGGAAGTTCATAGTCCTCACCCCGGCAGAACGTCGTAGCCTTGAACACGACCACTTCAGGGAGGAGGGGCTCTGCGTACATCTCCAGGCCGTCAGCCACATCGGTCGGCCATGCTTGCCCTCGTCATCCTGCTTGTCACCGCGGGTTTCTCGGTCGGGTTCGGGCAGGCGGCGGGTGCCGTCACCGCTGACCACTGGGTAGCTGGCACGTATCAGGCGTTCGCTCCGGGTATCGGCTCGGGTCCAATGGCGCTCATCCTGAACGCCAACCACACAGCCGTCTTTGTCGGCGGGAGCACGGGAACCTGGTTGGGAGGTAAGCATCTGGTGGGGATCAACACGTCGGCACCACTACCCGATCTGATCTGTGTAGGCGCCGGACAGCCTCCGGGTTGCAGTGCGAATGAAGTCTTCAATGGGCCGAAGACGCCGGCAGGCATTGCCAGCCAGTCCGCTCCGGGTAGTGCGGCCGTCTTCCTCGTGGGTGCCTTCGGGAGCTTCGAGATCTTGTCGTCTCCGTTCTGGGCTGTGCGCACCGGCGGAGTCCGAGGTTGAGCGCCGCGCCGCCTGCTGATTTCTCCTCGGCGATACCGTCGGCCCAGGCCCACTACGCCGAAGCCTTCTGCGTCCTCCTTGGCCGGTGCTTCCGCTTCGTCCACTCAGCCGTCGGCCACGCTGTCCACTGCCGAGAGCCCGGTGACTGCCGGGGCAGGTTCAAGGAGCCGGCCGCCAAGTGGGGCATCGGGTCGAGGCGAGGACATCAGCAGGGCGATCAAATTCCAAACGGCCCCGATCCCGGGAGCAGTGATAGGCCCCGTTCAGAACGGGATATATGGACTCCATTCGGCCCAAGCCCCCGTGCCCCGCCCCCGAAGGGGCCAGGGTGCCGGACCCGGAGCTCAGGCGGCGGACCTTCGCTCAACGGACTCAGCAACTCGAGGGTAGTCGCTATATGCCGCGGCTCAATCGGACGCACTGTCCGTTCTGACTTGGGACACACGCGGCGGATAGAGACTAGGTCGGCTTCGTTCACGGCCTTGACTGACCTCACACGCAGGCGCAGCATTGGACAAGAGCCATGAGGAGCTGCCCAGATCCGTAGACGATCATCGATAGCCCAGGAGGGGACTGCTATGACGCGTGGACAACTGACTGGGAGCGGAATGCGGGGAGCTCAAAGCTGGCGGGGTGTTGCCCGGCGTAGGGTCCTCTGTCTGAGTGGTCTAGGTGCTGTCGTGCTTTTGGCGGCGGCCTGTAGCTCAAGCGGCACTACTACCTCGTCTACCCCGCCGACCTCGACCTCGTCCGGGTCCGCCGGAACCGCTGCGGTCGTGAAGGTGGTAACTGTCCCCACGTACGGTGCCATCCTGACCGACAGCAACGGAAAGCCCCTTTACACTCTCAGCGGCAGCTGCACGGGTAGCTGCGCTTCGGCATGGCCGGCTCTTACTGTCCCCGCCAGCACGAAGCCGACCGGGGGCACTGGCGTGACTGGAACCCTCCGCGCAGTGAAGCAAGCGGATGGCTCCTACCAGGTGACGTACAACGGTTCACCCCTCTACACGTTCGTGCAAGACTCGTCTGATCACGTCACCGGGCAGGGCGTGGCTGGGTTCTCCGTTGTGAAGGTGTCAGGTTCCTCAACTCCGACTAGATCGACCACGAGCACCACAAGCAGCAGCGGGTACTAGCCCAGGCACACTTGGCCACAGGGAACGGCAAGCATCGATATGTTCAGGCGCTATGAGAGCGCCGACCCCTTCATCTAGACCGAGCTGGTGCCGTGGGTGCCAAAACGTCATCCGTACCCATTGACCTGGTCTTTCCGTGTCTTTGATCTTGGCGACGAAGCTGGAGCGCGGTACTCCGCTTCCTCTACATTGCCGTCGTTTGCTTCTCAGTTGGTCCGTCTCTCTCGTGGCGACCAAAAGGACCTGATCATCGACATCGTCATGCTCCTTCACGAGGTCGCCGTCTTGCGCCGGCAGGTTGCGAGTCCGGCGCTGTGACCATAGCGGCGGTACCAACGAGGGCACGACATCAACCTCGACCTACATTCGCGCCCCACCAAACAAGGATCGGAATACCGAGATGCGTTCGAGCTGAGATCGCCTGTTCGGATTCGGGGACGACGCGAAAACGCCCGTCCCGCAGCCGCAGGAACCGGGCGTTTTTCATAAGTTGTTCCCCAAGAGGACAAGCGCCGAGGGGAGTGGCGACTCAGCGATTCTTCCGGGATCGCTTGTCCGCTGCAGACGCTTCGAAACTACAAGCCGTTGCCTTTTGTATCTGAGGCCTGTCCAGTCCCTGGACAATCCCCCGCGACTTGCCTCTTGGGTTGCGTGGATTCATCTGGCCCGGTGGAACCACCTCCTCTCAGCAACTTCCTGGCCCCATGGATCAAGTGCCAGGAACAGGCGCCACTTTAGTGGGGCTGCCGCCCGATGTCACCCGACCGCGTCTCTGGGACGGCGCGGTCGTCGATCCCACCCATGGGGACTCGATCGGCGTCTCTGGCTCGAGAGCTCTGGGAACCGCAGACCTGATCGGACCAGATGGGGATTTGTGATTCGAGGGTCAAGCTGGATGCGGGGTCTGTTCCGCGAAGTACTGAAGCTACCGCCTTCGATGGTGACCAGATGTGCTGTGTGGGCTCCGATCATCAAGTGCCGCTTGTGTCATAATCCGAACTGATGGTGGCGGTCACCTTGGCGGATCTTGCATACCGGTACCGCCAATTCCTGATCGCAGTGGTGGGTGCCGGCGTGGTGATGGCCATGGCGCTTCTCTTGGCGGGGCTGGCCGGTGGATTCACTGCAGAGACATCGCGGACTGTCGGTGCCGTTGGGGCCGACAGATGGGTCCTTACAGACAGCTCCGGCGGACGCATCGCGGCGGTGGGCGTGTTCCCGCAGTCAGATGACACACAGATTGGCCGTGCGCCGGGCGTGAGCAAAGCTGATCCCGTAGTCATCTTGCCCCAGGCAGTCGTGCGCTCCGGCAACCAGATCTTGACAGTCAACGTCATAGGTGTCTCCGTCGGGGGTTTAGGCGACCCGCAGGTCACCTCGGGACGGCCACTCTCGGGACATGGCCAGGTCGTTGTGGATATGGGTACGGGCGCCGCGGTAGGGAGCGACATCGAGCTTGGTACCACGCGCTTCGAGGTTGTCGGACAGGTGACTGACAGGACTCTGCTTGGTGGGGGGTCCATCGTCTATATGCCCCTCCACGACGCCCAGCTCCTGGCACTCGGTGGGCGCCCTTTGGTCACGGCTGTGGTCACCAAAGGAGTGCCACGGACGGTGCCTGCGGGGCTGCAGGTGCTCACCAACAAAGGTGTTGAGCAGCGCACCCTCGACGCGCTCGGACCAGCGATTTCGTCCATCAACAACTCCAAGATCCTCATGTGGGTGGTTGCCGGCATCATCATCGCCTCTTTGCTGTATGTGTCTGCCCTCCAGCGCGTTCGAGATTTCGCCGTGCTCAAAGCACTGGGATCTTCGTCTTGGGCCCTCTTTGGCAGCCTGGCTCTCCAGGCCGTGATCGTGGCTCTTGGGGCTGCCGCGTTTGCCGCCATCGTGTGTAACTTCATGGGCGGTCTCTTTGCACAGCCGGTAGACATCCCGCTGAGTGCCTTCCTGGCCCTGCCGATTGTCGCCGTGATCGTTGGCCTGCTCTCCAGTTTGATCGCGTTGCGCCGGGCAACCGGCGCCGACCCCGCTGCAGCGTTCGGAGGCTGACCGGTGGCGATGTTGACGGCGCACGAACTGACGGTGGAGTTCTCCTCCGGTGGTTATTTGGTCCGCCCACTCAATCACTTCTCGTTCACCGCCGACGATGGCCAGTTGGTTGTCCTATTGGGACCATCTGGCTGCGGTAAGACCACGTTGCTTTCGTGCCTGGCCGGATTGCTTACTCCGACATCCGGATCCATCGTTCTAGACGACAAAGAAGTGACGGCCCTGACCGGCACCAACCTGTCCGATTATCGCCGACACACCGTCGGGGTGGTCTTCCAGGGCTTCAATCTGATCCCGAGCCTGAGCGCCCGCTCTAACGTGTTGGTGCCCCTGCGCCTCGCCCGAACTGCTCGCCGTGACGCTCGAGAACGTTCGGATGCACTGCTCAAGCAAGTGGGACTGGGCGATCGCGGCCATCACCGTCCCGACCAGATGTCCGGTGGCCAGCAACAGCGGGTAGCGATCGCTCGTGCATTGGTGCAAGACCCACCGCTGGTACTGGCCGATGAGCCCACTGCTCACCTCGACTACCTTCAGGTCGAGGACATACTGCGGCTCTTGCGCGGAATCGCCGCACCGGGTCGTCTTGTCATCGTCGCCACCCACGACGACCGCATCACTCAGCTGGCTGACAAGGTGGTCGAGTTGGTGCCGCATCTGCCCGACTCTCAGCGTGAACCTCAAGCGGTGACGCTGGTCACCGGCCAAGTGCTGTTCAGCCAAGGTGACCTTAGCGATCTGGTCTACGTAGTGAAGTCCGGAGAGGTGGAGTTGTTCCGATCAACGGCGGAAGGATCCGAGGAGCGCCTTACCGTGGCCAGCGAAGGTAGTTACTTCGGCGAGCTTGGCCCGCTCATGAACCTGCCCCGGAGCGCAACGGCGCGTGCACTGACCGACGCGTCCCTGATCGGTTACAGCTCACGGCTCTTCCGCCTTCTGCACCCCAACGCTCAGCCAGCCGGCGCATGATGCGATGGCGCCATGGTTCATGCCCCAAAAGTCGGCGCTCGAACGGCGATTGCCTTCTCGCGTGGGGATGTCCCGTTGGTGTCGGATGTGTGACGGTCTGACCAGCCGAGCTGCAGGCATATCTCCCATGTGCACATGCAGGTGTGAGATCGATCACGACTTGCTGGTCGATTGGCTGCACCCGGGTACTCAAGGTGAAGGTGACCGAGGGCGCAGTCGTCCATCTCCACGCCGAGGCACGAACGATCGGGGCTAGGGTTATGTCGCCCGGGCGGAAGGGGAGGACCTGATGCCTATCGAGAACTTGGCGGTGCTTTTCACTGACGGAGTTGGCTCAACAGAGCTGGCACAACGTCTCTCCCCGGATGGCGCCGATGAAGCCCGTCGCAGACACTTCTCGATCCTCCGACAGGCGATCGCCGAAACCTCTGGTACCGAGGTGAAGAACTTGGGTGACGGGCTCATGGCGGTGTTTTCTTCGGCATCTGCGGCCTTGTCATGTGGAGTGGCAATGCAGCAAGGCGTGGAGCGAGACAGCCGACACCAAGAGCACTCGATGGGCTTGCGAGTCGGCCTGAGCTGCGGCGAGGTTACTCGGGAGGATGACGACTACTTCGGCGACCCGGTCATCGAGGCCGCCAGACTCTGCGCGTTCTGCGATGGTGGACAGATTTTGGCGGCGGACGTGGTGCGAGCCATGGCCGGTCGACGGAACCGTCACCAGCTGAATACCGTGGGCCGGTTATCCCTAAAGGGCCTGTCAGACCCGCTAGAGACCTTCGAGGTGGCGTGGGAGCCTCTTAGTGGATCTGCGGCCGGCGTCGTCCCCATACCGGCACCTCTTGCGGTAGCTCCATCTGTCGGAGTGGTGGGCCGAGAATCTGAGATCGGAGCACTGTCGGCCGCCATCAAGCGAGTCGGGCATGCCGAAGGTCGCGAGGTGGTGCTCATTTCAGGCGAGGCCGGCGTAGGCAAGACCACTTTGGTGGCGGAGGCGGCCCGAGCTGCATTTGACGACGGAGCTTGTGTACTTTTCGGTCACTGCGAAGAGGATCTCGCTGTACCGTACCGGCTCTTTGCCGAGTCGGTCGGGCACTATGTCACTCACGCCGCTGAAGAGAAGCTCCGAGCTCATGTGGACACCCACGGGTCGGAATTGACCCGATTGGTGCCCGTCCTTGCCAGTAGGTTGGAGGACCTTCCTCCTACGACGGCCACGGACGCCGACACGGAGCGCTACCTCCTGTTCGCGGCAGTAGTCGACCTGTTGGCCGTGGCGTCGCAGTCGGACCCGGTTGTCTTGGTTCTCGATGATCTGCAGTGGGCGGACAAGGGAAGCCTGCTGCTACTGCGCCACTTGATTACGGCCGAACTACCCATGCGGCTACTCGTATTGGCCACTTACCGCGATAGCGAACTGTCCTACTCCCATGATCTCTTGAATATCCTGGGCGCGCTTCACAAGCAGAGCGGTGTTAGCCGCATCGAGCTCACCGGTCTCGATGACACCGGTGTGATCTCTCTCATGGAGGCCGCTGCCGGCCACGCGCTGGACGACGGCGGGGTGGATCTCGCCCATGCCGTCTATAGAGAGACCGATGGAAACCCGTTCTTCGTGAGCGAAGTCCTCCGTCATCTCTCAGAAACGGGGGCCATCTACCAGGACGCGAATGGGCGGTGGGAGGCGGTCGTCTCGCTCGAAGATTCGGCTCTTCCGGACAGCGTGCGCGTGGTTATCGGCGGGCGGGTGGGCAGGCTGGGTGAAGGTGCCCAGCGGGTGCTGACCCAGGCGGCCGTGATCGGGCACGAGTTTGACCTCGACGTTCTCGCCCGCTGCACGGGGACCTCCGAGGATGACCTACTCGACGTGCTCGACCAGGCGACGGCGGCGGCCCTGGTTCGAGAACAGGCGGATTCGCCGGGACGGTACCGATTCGCCCATGCCCTCATCCGGCGGACGCTCTATGAAGACGTGGGTCCGACGCGGCGAGCCCGGGCCCACCGGCGGGTCGGTGAAGCCCTGGAGGCGATCTGTGGGGATCGTCCCGGAGCGAGGGTGGGAGAGCTCGCCCACCATTGGTTCAGCGCCACCCAGCCCGTCGATGTTTCCAAGGCTATCGATTACGCACGCCAGGCGGCCGACGCCGCGCTGGCTGCATTGGCTCCAGACGAAGCGGTCAACTATTACTCTCAGGCTCTCCAACTCCTCGGGCAGGAGCGCGAGCCTGATCCCTTGCTCAAGGTCGATCTTCTCATCGGTCTCGGGACTGCTCAGCGCCAGGCCGGCGTACCAGCATTCCGTGAGACACTCATCGACGCCGCCAATGGGGCTAGGGACCTCGAGGCGACCGACAGGCTGGTGGAAGCGGCCTTGGCCAACAATCGCGGCTTGTTCAGCTCGCTGGGCGTCGTCGACCGTGAAAAGGTGGCACTGCTGGAGATCGCCCTCGAGGCGATGCCCCGTGATGACAGCAATGATCGAGCCCTGCTTCTCGCCACACTGTGCAACGAGCTCACCCACGGAAGCCCTCTCGAAGAACGACAGAGGCTGGCAACCAGCGCCAAGGACATGGCGCGGCGACTTGCCGATCCCGCCGCAATTGTGCAGGTCCTCAATCTCGTCGAGCAGCCGCTGGAGGCCCCCCCGACCCTGGAGGCCCGGGTCACGGACACCATCGAGTCCCTGAAGCTGGCGGAAGGGCTCGGGGATCCGTATCACTTGTACTTCGCGGCGGTCTATCGGCGCATCAGTGCCATGAATACCGGCGACGTCCAAGTGTCCGCCAGATGCCTGGACCTCATGCGTTCACTCAGCGAGAGGCTTCGACAGCCCATCTTGAGGTGGATCACCACATTTCATGAGGCCGCCGAGGCCCTCGTCGTTGGCGATCCCGAAACAGCGGAGGCGTTGTCGACCCAGGCTCTGGAGATCGGCACCGAGTGCGGACAGCCCGACGCCATCTCCTTCTACGGCACCCAAATGATGTTCGTGCGGCATCAACAGGGACGTTTGGGGGAGCTCCTGCCCATCATCGCCTCGGTTTCCAACGAGACGAGCATGCCCGGCTACAGAGGTGGCTTAGCGGCGGCACACCTGGACGCCGGCGAAGAACGGGAGGCCCTCGCTCTCCTCGAATCCGCCGCGGCCGACGGGTTCGCATCGCTGACGATGGGTATCGGGTGGCTCGAGGGGGTCATCACATACACCCAGGTAGCGATCGAGCTGCAGGTGGCGCAGCCAGCAGCCCTCTTGTTCGACCTGCTCGCCCCCTATCACGGTCAAGTGGGTTTCAACGGCCTGATTCCGCTGGAACCGGTGGCTATGTACCTCGGCGGTCTAGCCTCCGTCATCGGTCGCTATCAGGAGGCGGAGGACTACTTCGTTCAGTCAGCCGAGATCAGCGCTCGGATGAGTGCCCAATTCTTTGCCGCCAGGACGGACCTATTGTGGGGAAGGATGCTTCTCGAAAGCAAGGCCCAAGGCGATGCCGAACGGGGGCGTGGGCTTCTCACCAGAGCCCATACCAGTGGGGCAGCAAACGGTTATAGGAACGTGGAAAGAATCGCCGAAGAGGGGCTCCGTCGTCCGGACTGATCACCCCGCGGCGCTCGCCTGTGTACGCGCCAGAGGAGACACAGTGGGACGATGTGCTCCAGGGTCCAGTAGTCGTCGATCAAAGGGACAGTCATCCCACTCCATCTTGACATTTTTATTTCGACGAGATCGATGCTCCGCCACGAGGTCGCCGTCTTGCGCCAACAGGTTGTGCGTCCATCCCTGCAACCAGGGGATCGACGGAGAATTCCGGTAAGACGCCCCACCACCGCCTTGCCGCATCAACGATCCCCTCAACCGCAGCAACCTGTCCCTCGGCCGGGGCAACCGGCGGCTGGAAGCCCGTCTCCATGCGGCGGCAGCCCGTCACCGATGCATCCGTCCCTTCGGTCTCACCGATCGGGTCCCCGAGCTCGTGGCGGCGGCCGACGCTGTCGTCACCACTCCGGGCCAGACTTGCCATGAGGCCCGGGTGGTCGGTCGTTGGCTCGTGGTGCTCGACATCGTGCCCGGCCACGGCCGGGAGAACGCTTTGCATGAACTCGAGATGGGCGGTGCGCTCTCCTGTTCGCCTGATCCGGACTCGATCGTGGGGTCGGTGGGCGTCACGTTCGCCGACCGTCCAGACATGACGCCCTGGCCGGTCGAGTCGGCCGAAGCAGGACAAGCACTGGTACGGCGCCCTCTCGACGATCGGCATCTCGTTGGACCGACGTTCCGCCTGAGACTCTCGCTCGCCCTATCTGCGCAACGTCGCTGCTCCTCGAGCCACCGGTTTCGGGCCGCGGCTCCGACGGTGGATCAGTGCTTCGAGTGTCGCCAGCATCCCAGACGCTGGCGTTCATGGTGGCGACAACGCGACTGTGGCAGAGCCAGAATGCGACGATGACAAATATCATGGATCCGTCGTTCATCGACTCGTCCCTCGAGTCGCGTGCCATCACCTTCGAGAACCCGACTGGGGCGCGAGGGGCGGGAGGCACCACCGCTCATGGCCGTAAGGGTGCCCCCAACCGAGTGATCGGAGCGGGAGAGCGGGTGGTGCTCGCCGACATCGAGGGTCCTGGAGTGATCCGTCACCTCTGGATGACCGTTCTTCCCGCTCCACCGGAGCGGCTGCGAGCGATCTGGATCGAGGTGTTCTACGACGGTTCCGACGAGCCGAGCATCTCGGTGCCGGTTCTGGATTTGTTCTGCCTACCTCACGGCCGGACCGCTCCCTTCGCGTCGGCCCTGGTGGCCGCCAACGAAGGCCGGGGCTTCAACAGCACCATCCCCATGCCCTTCGCCCGTCACATTCGTGTCGAGCTCGAGAACGGATCGGGTGCACCGACCGTCCTGTACTACCAGTTTGACTACACGCTGGAATCAGCATTGTCTGCCAGTAGCGGGTATCTCCACGTCTCGTTCCGCCGGGAGAATCCGACGCGGATGGGTTCCGATCTCGTCATCACCGAAGGGTTGGACGGGCCGGGGCGCTATCTCGGATGCAGCCTTGGCATCCGGATCCTCGACGAGGGCATCTGGTACGGAGAAGGGGAGGTGAAGGTGTTCCTCGACGGCGACACATCGCACCCCACCATCTGCGGCACCGGGCTCGAGGACTACGTCGGGAGCGCCTGGGGTATGGGGCGCCACGCCGCCCCCTACGGCGGCTGCACCCTCGATGTCCGCGCCCCTGAGGCAACCGGTCCGCTCTCGCAGCCGGATTTCGTCGGGATGTACCGGTGGCACCTCCCTGATCCGATCATGTACGCGACCGACGTGAAGGTGACGGTGCAGCAAATCGGGGGCGTGCTGTATCCCCCAGGCCACGAGGCCGAGATGGCAGAGATCGAGGACAGCGGACGGCTCGCCGGTGAAGGGTGGCGACCCATCGCCGGCGGTGCGTTCACCTTCGGTGTCGTGGAACGGGTCGACGACGCTTGTGCCACCGCGTACGTCTATTGCCGCCAGCCTCAGACGGTTGAGCGCCTGAACGTGGCCACGGCGGTGGCTGACCTCGGGCGCCGATCCTACGAGACCGCCGATCCGATGGAAGCGATGGGCGGTCCGGGGTCCTGACGTCGACGTCGTCCGAGGGCCCGGCCGATTCCAACGCAATCGTCAAGTGGTGATGGTCAGGCCGTTCGAAGGGCGTCGGGCGCCACGGCAGAATCGATTACCCGGGTCGTCCGGTGGTACACGTGATCAGGAATTTGTGGTTCGCGTACCGACGGAACACTGTGCACCGTTGACAATCGTGTCTTCCCCGCCGGTCACCCTCTCCGGTCCGCACAGAGTTCGACTGGACGAACCATTCGCTGGCTGTTCAAACCGAGACGATGTCGACGAGCGTCACAGACCAACACCGCGATGGGCGATCTACTTCGGCGTGTCGGCCGGGAGTTCCATCGGATAAGGCTCACTGAAGTCGGCGGAACGGCTCACGTCGCTCCATCTGCGGTCCTCGGCGAGAAGTAGCTGGTCGAGACGGATGGAGCCTTCGACAGCGTTCACCCCGAGAGGGAGGTGGTAGGGGATGTGGCGGCGTTTGGCGACCTGTACGAGGATCTCGGCCGCGCGCGTCGGGTCGCCTGCGGGTCCGTCGGAGCCCTGCCGGACGCGGCTGTTCATGGCGCCGACTGTCAGGGCGTAGGCCTCGGGGATGTCGTGGACAGTCATCGAGGAGCCGGCCCAATCGGTCCGAAAGCCGCTCGGCTCGACGACCATGACCTTCACACCGAATGGCCCGGTCTCCGCCCGCAGCACCCCGCTGAAGCCGTCGATCGCTAACTTGGCGGCCTGGTACGAGGCGATCCCGGGCGAGCCGCCGACTCTTCCGCCCACAGATGAGATCTGGATGACGAGGCCGCCCCCTTGCTCCCGAAGGACCGGGATCGCCGCTTTGGAGACGTGATAGACGCCCCAGAAGTTGGTCTCGAACTGGGCGCGGAAGTCGTCGTCGTCGGTGGTCTCGATGGGTGAGACGTTGGCATAGCCGGCGTTGTCGACGATGACCTCCAAGCGGCCGAAGTGGCGGCGGGCATCCGCGATCGCGGAGCGGGCAGCTTGGGCGTCGGTGACATCCAGGCCGATCGTGTGAATGCGCTCGCCGTATTCGACGAGGAGGTCCTCGAGCTGCGCTGGCTGGCGGGCGGTGGCGGCGACGAGGTCGCCGGCGTCGAGGGCGGCTCGGACGAGGGCGCGGCCCAGGCCACGGGAGGAGCCGGTGATGAACCAGGTCTGTTCCATACTCTCCAGTACAACACCGTTGCCTTATTGGCGTGGTTCGAGCGCGGTAATCCTGGAGCTGCTCGAGGGGAAGTTGAACCCGGGCCGTCCGAGGGCGGCGACCAGCGCCCGATCCGACCAGTTGAAGCGGGGACGTGCGACCTGCCGTCGGAGCATGGCCAGCCGGTGGCGCAGCACGAAATCTCGGCGTCCACGGCTACGGCATCCATCCGGTGCACGCCAAGGACCTCGATGACCGGGCGGGCCACGCGGCGTAGGGAGGAGGGCGCCACGGGCGCCCAACATCACCGGAGGACGTCCGGCCTGGTCAAGCCGGGCAGGGAGTGAACGGACCCGTCAGGGGTGCTGCGCCGGAACGTGTACAGGAGGTCGACGGGTTGACCCGGACGCTTGCTTGGGGACTGGGGTCGTAGGGGCATACGGCGGGACTTGCACAGCCGCTTCACAGCTGGGCCTAAGGCCCACGTCATACGATCTCCAAGCCGGGTCCGTCGAGGGAGGGTTTCCGCCGACCTAAGGCTCCGGACCCGGCCGTACCTCAAGATCGAGGTGATCGCCTCCGATACTTGCTCCAAGCGCGCCGGGTCCGTTGTACACGGGAGTTTCACCATTGTCCTGATGTTCCGGACCCGGCGTAGCTGTCTACCGGATCCGCTGAACGGCATCCAGTTCGGCCCGGTGGCCGTCGCAGGAAGGTGTCACCCGAGAGTCGGCGGCTGGTATTCGAAGATCAAGCCCCGATGTTGCCTCTCCCGGTTGCAGTGGTCGGCGTAGGTCTTGAGCACCCATTCGAGGTGGCGTTCGCTCAGGATGAAGATCCGGTCGGTGCGATCGCTGAGAAAAGTCCGGACGAAGCGTTCCGCATAGGCGGTGCGGACCGTGACCCCGGGCCTCCGAGATTTTGGGGGCGATCTGAGTACATCAGCGGAGGTTCGCAGCCTTGCCGGTGACCGCACCGATCATGACCCGACGGGAGTGCAGGTCGATGAAGAAGAAAACGTGGAGGGTCTGTCTTGCCCGCCGGAGTGGGCCGCCGTTGGCTGAGCTGAATACGTGCGTTCGGTTCCTCGGGTCATGGCCACGACCACATCGATGGTGCCACACAGCAGGCCGAGCCGAGGCACCGGCAGCCCAGCCAGCTCGCCCCAACGCATCCACAAGCCGCACCCGACCGAACAGGACCTGGTCAAGGAGACGGCATGGTTGGATCCTTCTGGCGAGGCAGGTTTTCCCGGTTGGCTAGGGTTCGGCTGACTGGGCTTCGGAGGCCCCATGAACGACGAACAGCTTCGGAAAATCAGGTCGGGCTCCGGCTTCATCGCTGCTCTGGACCAGAGCGGGGGCAGCACCCCGAGGGCTCTTGAGCTATACGGTGTCCCACAGGACGCCTACGCCGACGACGACGAGATGTTCGCGCTGATGCATGAGATGCGGAGCCGCATCATCGTCAGTCCGAGTTTCGGCAGTGACCGGATCCTTGGCGCCATCCTGTTCGAGGACACCATGGATCGAGCGATCGAAGGCCGCAGCTCAGTCGACTACTTGTGGAACGCAAAGGGTGTGGTCCCGTTCCTGAAGGTCGACAAGGGCCTGGCCGACGAGAGAGACGGTGTCCAAATCATGCGGCCGATACCTGGTCTCGATGCGTTGCTGTCCCGGGCCAGGACCAACGATGTCTTCGGCACCAAGATGCGCTCCTTTATCAAGTTCGCCAATTTGGCTGGCGTGCAGGCCGTCGTGGAGCAGCAGTTTGGCGTAGCCCGCCAGATCCTCGCCGCCCGGCTGGTTCCGATCATCGAGCCCGAAATCGACATCGACAGCCCAGAGAAACGGCAGGCTGAGGCGTTGCTCAAGGTGGCGCTCATGGAGCAGCTGGATAGGCTTGAACGAGATCAGTTCGTCATGGTGAAGATTTCCCTGCCCGACATCGACGATTTCTACGCCGACCTGAGGAGCCATCCGAGTGTGCTCCGTGTTCTGGCTCTGTCCGGCGGCTACAGCCGGGAAGAGGCGGACGCTCGTCTGGCTCGCAACCCCGGAGTGATCGCCAGCTTCTCCCGGGCGCTGACCGAGCGACTCTCAATGGACCAGAGCGACGAGGACTTCGATGCCACTCTGAACTCGTCGATTGCCGCCATCTACCAGGCATCTGGTACGTGAACAACTCGCCGAATAATTGGTCGTGAAGAAGGTAAGACCCGAGATGTAGGGCTGGTCCCGACGTAGATATCTCGGACTGGCAGTTGTGCGAGGCATGGCCCGTCACGGCGTCGGGCCGGGGAATAGGCGTGATCGGTGGCAGGTCCGGTCGGGGAGAACGCCGCCGACGGGTTGTGCGGGGAGGTTTGACAGCGGCCGTCGTCGAATGTCGCCAGACGGCGCTAGTCCACCGCCACGTGCGCCCAGTTCTGTCGCCCGAGCAGCTGCGCCGCCTTGGCCGGCACGCTGCTTCGGGTCCCACATCGATATGTCAGGTTCACTACGAACGCCGATTCGCGAGCCGGACGGCCGCATCTCGTCACATGGTGTTCGACCCCAGGGCGTTTACGCCACCTTGGCCAAATGAAGTGTGAACGCCCCAGCAGTCGGACTGTGCTGTCGGACGGAAGCGCCACAATGGGTTTTCGGCGGTCGAGATCGATCAGTGTTGTAGGGCCGATACCCTTCAATACTTCGCCATTACATGCCGGGCGCCTGAAGGGAACCCATGGTCGTCGATCAGCCAGGACGCGTGAGCCAGAAGGTGGCGGTTGGTGTTGTCTACGTCGCTGCCATGTTCATAAGCATCATGGACATCACCGTCGTCAACACGGCATTGCCGACGATCGGTCGAGATTTTTCCGTCACTCCCACGTCGGTCGACACCATCTCCATCGCTTATTTGGTGAGCCTCGCTATCTTCATCCCGGCTTCCGGCTGGCTGGGCGACCGTTTCGGAGGGAAACGAGTTCTGCTGACCGCCATCTTGGTCTTTACCATCGCCTCTGTGTTGTGCGGCGTGGCTTCCAGCCTCGTTCAACTGGTTGTGTTCCGAGTCGTCCAGGGAGCCGGCGGAGGAATGCTCGCACCGGTGGGTCTGGCCATGCTGTTTCGAGCGTTCCCTCCCGAGGAAAGAGTGCGAGCGGCATCCATCCTCACCATCCCGACGGTCGTCGCACCGGCATTGGGCCCGGTGCTCGGCGGTCTCTTGGTCACGGCGTTCTCTTGGCGCTGGGTGTTCTTTATCAACGTCCCGATCGGGATCAGCGCCGTCATCTTCGGACTGCTCTTCCTGCGGCAGAATGTCGAGAGCCAGCCAGGGCGCTTTGACCTGCCCGGATTCCTACTGGCCGGGGTTGGGCTGGGGTCGTTGATGTACGGAATCTCCGAAGGTCCCGTTCACGGGTGGGGTTCCCCAGCCGTGCTCGCCACCATCGCGGCCGGAGCGGTCCTTCTGGTCACCATGATCGGTGTCGAGTTGCGTATCACCGAGCCGATCATCGCCCTCAAGCTCCTTCGCAACCGCCTGTTTCGCTCCGCCAACGGCATCATCGTCATGAGCGGTATCGCGTTCCTCGGTATTCAGTTCCTGATCATCCTCTACTTCCAGGACGGCCGGGGCCTGAGCCCGCTTGCCTCCGGATTGAGCTCCTTCGCCGCGGCGATAGGCGTTATGGCGGGAGCACAGTTGGCAAGCCGAGTGTTGTTCAGATTGCTTGGACCCCGTCGGGACATCACCCTCGGATTCGTCTGGATGGCCATCTCCATCGGACTGATGTCCCTCATGACCGGCACGACCAGTCTGTGGTGGTCCCGGCTATTCCTGTTCGGGATGGGCCTGGGCGTTGGACAAGTGTTCGTCGGTGGTCAGGCGGTATCCTTCGCCACCATCTCGCCCGCGGATACAGGACGGGCCTCGACGTTGTACAACACGTTGCGACAACTCGGTGGTGCCGTCGGAATCGCCCTCCTGACCACCGTCTTGGTCCTGGTCGGTCCCACTCACCAGGTCAATGGACACATCGCGACGAATTTCTCCGCCTACCACATCACGTTCCTGGTTGCCACCGCCGTGTGTGTGGGTGGGCTGCCGTGGTCACTTTCAATTCGTGACGCGGATGCCGCCCATACCATCCCGGCCCGTCGCCAGAAGAAATCCCGGAAGCTCGGAACCGAGCATTCCCGAACAACCGAAGAACCGGCCGCCTGACCTCCGGTACGGGGGACTGCTCAACCTTGGCCGTCTGCCTCAATCTGATCAAGAACTTGCTGCCCAGGAGCTGATCGTGGCCGCCAAGGGCCTGGGCAGGTGCTGCCCAGGTGACGATGATCGGAGGCAGCTGGGCGGCTAGCTTCGAAGTCCTGCGCCGCTCCGCGACACCAGAAGGATCCCACTCAAGTGACCCAACACTTCGCCTATGCCATCGACAAGCGCTATTTGCCGTTGTTGCTCCCCTTCGGATTGCGAAGCTCAAAAGATGGCGTCACGCTCACCGACGACGGTTCCTTGCTGGCTACCTTTGGGCTTTTCAAGCTGTCAACATCGCTGACGAACATCACCGGTGCGCACATCACTCGGAACTACCGGTGGTGGACCGCGTTCGGGGTTCGGGCCTCGCGAGCCGACGACGGTTTGACATTTGGAACGAACCGCGACGGTGGTGTGTGCATTCATTTCGATGAAAAGGTTCCGTCACCGCTTCGCCGGAGTGGTCACTCCGCGCTCACCGTTACCGTCGCCGACCTCGAGGGGCTGGCGAGCGTGTTGGCTGCAAACCACGAGGATCCGCCCAATTCCACCGAAGACTGAGTCGATCTGGCACCAACCCTTCGGCACCTGAACTGGGCTTCGTATCGACCTCGGGCACTGGCGGCAGTGATCGTTCGGGTCCCACACGGTGTCGAGCCTCACCTCGGAGACGGCGAACGCTTGGATGGAGACATGCGGCCGAGGGTATTTGCTTCGACTTCCGAAGGTGATCGATGCCACCCAGGCATGGTTCTGGAGGACCAGGAGTGGCAGGCGCGGGAGTCCCGGTGCTTCCCGCCCCCGCGGGTCGGATTGCCAGACCTCACCTAGTATGCAAACCATGTCTGGGTTCCATTCAACGGCCCCGAGCTACGACCCCGAGGCCGTCCGCGCCAAGTACCTCGCCGAGCGCGACAAGCGGCTGGTCCCCGGCCGCGCCGACATCCGCGACCTGCGGACCGACGAGCACTTCGCCCGCTACCGTGACGACCCGTTCACGCCGTTCATCGAGCGCGACCCGGTCGCCGACGAGGTCGATGTCGTGATCGTGGGCGGGGGGATCGCCGGGGTCCTCGCCGGCGCCCAGCTCCGCAAGGCCGGCATCGAGCGGATCCGCATCGTCGACCAGGCCGGCGGCATCGGGGGCACCTGGTACTGGAACCGCTACCCGGGCGTGATGTGCGACGTCGAGTCGTACATGTACATCCCGATGCTCGAGGAGCTCGACTACATCCCCACCCGGCGCTACGCCTTCGGCGAGGAGATCCGGCGCCACCTCGAGGCGATCGCCGACCGGTTCGACCTCGTGGCCGACGCCCTGTTCCACACCGGGGTGACCCGCGCCGAGTGGCACGAGGACGCGGCCCGGTGGCGGATCCGCACCGACCGCGGCGACGAGGTCAGCTGCCGCTGGTACGTGCTGGCCGTCGGGATCCTCAACCTCATGAAGCTGCCCGCCATCCCGGGCATGGAGGACTTCGCCGGGCGCTCGTTCCACACGGCGCGGTGGGACTACGAGTACACCGGCGGCGGCCCGGACGAGCCCCTCACCGGCCTGGCGGACAAGGTCGTCGGCCTCATCGGCACCGGGGCGAGCGGCATCCAGTGCGTGCCGCCGCTGGCCGAGTCGGCGAAGCACCTCTACGTGTTCCAGCGCACGCCGTCGGCCATCGGCGAGCGGGGCAACCGGCCCACCGATCCCGACTTCGCCCGACGGGCTCGAGCCGGGCTGGCAGCGGGCCCGGATGGACAACTTCCAGGCGATCATGCTGGGCCGGCCCGTCGAGGTCGACCAGGTGGACGACGGGTGGACGCACCACTACGCCGCCGTCCACCACCCCCCGCGGACGCAAGGGCATGACGATGGCCGAGTACCTGCGCAGCGCCGAGGAGCTCGACTACCGGATCATGGAGGCGCACCGGCGCCGGGTCGAGGAGCTGGTGGCCGACCCGGCCACGGCCGAGATCCTCAAGCCGTACTACCGGTATCTCTGCAAGCGGCCGTGCTTCCACGACGAGTACCTGCCGGCGTTCAACAACCCCAACGTCACGCTGATCGACTGCCCGGCCGGGATCGAGCGGATCACCGAGCAGGGCCCGGTCGTCGACGGGAAGCAGTACGAGGTCGACTGCATCATCTACGGCACCGGCTTCGAGGCCGAGCTCACCCCGCTGTTCCGTCGGGCCGGCCACGAGATCGTCGGTCGCGGCGGCGTCACCCTGGCCGAGAAGTGGGCCGACGGCGCCGCCAGCCTGTTCGGGATGATGAGCCGCGGCTTCCCGAACATGTTCGTCATGCCGGCACCGGGGCAGCAGGCGGTGGTGACCGTCAACTACACGCAGCTGGCCGTGCTCGGGGCCGAGTTCATCGGCGGCGCCGTCGGGCTGCTCGAGGAGCGGGGCGTGGAGGTGTTCGACGTGAGCGCCGAGGCCGAGGAGGCGTGGACGCAGAAGATCGTCGACTCCTTCGTCGACGGCAGCGCCGTCATGTCCGCCTGCACGCCGTCGCGCATCAACAACGAGGGCCACCCGGAAGCGATGAACCCCCGCAACGGCAACTACGGCCGCGGGCATGGGCGACTGGTTCGGCTACCGCGAGCTGCTCGAGCAGTGGCTCGAGGCCGGCACGCTTCGAGGGCCTGGAGCTCGAGGTCCGGTCGACGGCGTCGTGAGCGCGCGTCAGCGGGTCGCCGTCGTGACCGGCGGCGGGGGCGGGATCGGAGCGGCCATCGCCGAGGAGCTCGGCCGCGGCGGCTGGTTCGTCGTCACCGTCGACCCCCTCGTGACCCTCGACGGCTCCGAGCGGCTCCCGGAGCCGGAGGAGACCACCGCCGGTCGCATCGTGGCGGCGGGTGGCTCGGCCCGGGCCTCGTCGGCGTCGGTGACCGACGGCGAGGCGGTCCGCGGCCTGTTCCGGGAGCTGGTCGACGAGCACGGCGGGCTCGACGCCGTCGTCAACGTCGCCGGCATCACCCGGCAGACCTACTTCGCCGAGGGCACCGAGGAGGACTGGCTGGCGGTGCTCGCCGTGCACCTCGGGGGCTACCTCAACGTGCTCGACGCCGCGCTGCCGCTCATGGCCGCCGCCGGGCACGGCCGCATCCTCGGCGTCACCTCCGGGCTCGGGGTGGCGGGCCGCCGATGCCGGCGCCTACAGCTGCGCCAAGCGGGCCGTCGCCGCCCTCACCTGGCAGCTGGGCCGGCAGGCGCCGCCGGGCGTGACCGTCAACGCCATGTCGCCCATCGCCGCCACCCGGATGGTCGCCGCCGCCCTCGAGCGCGCCCGTCAGGCGGGCAGGACCTCGGGCGGGGGCGGGATCTCGTTCATCTCGATGCCGGGCCCCGAGGACCTCGGGCCGCTCGGCGCCTACCTCGTCGGCGACGGATTCGGGTGGTGCAGCGGCCAGGTGCTCTTCGCCGGCGGCTCGGAGGTGGCGGTCGTCGACGAGCCCCGCCTTCTCGAGGTGGTGCGCAGCGACGAGGTGGTCTCCCTCGCCCGGGTGCTCGAGGCCGTCGTCCCCCGCGCCTTCGCCACGGCCGAGACCAGCCAGGCGAGCGACGGCGGCGGCAACCCCCGGTTCGGGCCGATCTTCGACGAGCCCGCCCCCGCCGAGGTCGCATCGGCGCACGTGCGATCCTGCGCCGTCGTCACCGACCGCCCACTGTTGGCAGCGTCGCTGACCGCCGCGCTCGAGGCCCGGTCCATCACCTGCCACCGCGTCGAGGTCGCGCACGGCTTCGGCGACGCCGCCAAGGCGCTTGCAGCTCCGTGGTCGAAGCGGCCGGGCCGATCGACGCCATCGTCGTCGCCCCCGCCGGTCGTCAGCCGACGGCCACCTCGGCCGGACGGTTGGGAGCGGGTGCTCGCCGAGCACCGCGGGATCGTCGAGCACATCCACACCGACGCCGGCTGGGCCCGGGCGGCCGCCGACTACGCCGCCGGCAGCCGCCCGCCCGGTCCAGCTGGTGACCCTCACCGACGCCATCACCGCCGGAGGTCGCAGTCGAGCCCAGGCCTCGGCCCAGCTGGCGCGAGCTGCCGCCGGCGCGACCGAAGGGCGCGTCACGGCCTTCGCCGCCAGCATCGAGGCTCCGGAGGCGGAAGCCGGCCCGACCGGTCGGTGAACTCGTCGCCCACCTGCTCGGCCACCCCGAGGCGACGGCTCTGGCCGGTGCCGAGCTGGTGATCGGCGCCGGCTGGCTCGGCCTTCGCAGCCACCCCCGACCGATCGGCAGCATCACCTACGGCGGCCCCGCCGTCCCCGACTGGCTCGACGCCACGCTCCGGGAGATCGTCGGTGCCACCGGCCACCCGGCCCACGTGGAGGCCCGATGACCGCCCAGCCCACCCGCGTCGTCGACGCCCACGTGCACCTCTGGGACCCCGCCCGCACCGACTGGTACCCGTACCTGTCGCGTCCTCCGGAAGGCGGCGCCGGTGACGCGTCGAGGATGTACCGCCGCTTCGACGTCGACACCTATCGGGCCGAGGCGGCCGGGTGGAACGTCGAGAAGTTCGTCAACGTCGCCGCCGCCACCGGTCGTCACTCGATCGAGGAGACCATCGAGCTCGATGACAACGCTCGACGCCAGCGGCGGTCCCGACGCCATCATCGGCGGCCTCCCGCCGACCGACACGGTGGCCGAGGCCGTCGAGCTCCTCGACCGGCAGATGACTGCGTCACGCTTCCGTGGGGTCCGCCCGATGGGCGCCAACGATGGGCCCGGTTCCCGACGCCGGCGTGCTCCACGCCCTGCAGGAGCGGAACCTGGTGTTCGAGCTGATGACCCATCCCGATCAGCTTCGGGCGGCGGCGGACGCAGCTCGCCGGCTTCGACGATCTGATCGTCGTCGTCGAGCACACCGGATGGCCCCGCTCGAATTCCGACGAGGAGCGCGCCCTGTGGCAGGCCGGCATCGACGCCCTGGCCGGCCTCGGCGACAACGTCGTGTGCAAGCTCTCGGGCCTGGCCATGCCGTTCGGGTCCATGAGCGTCGATGCCTTCGCCCCGTGGCTCGAGTACGCCATCGAGGCCTTCGGCGTCGACCGCTGCATGTTCGCCAGCAACTTCCCCGTCGACGCGATGTACGGCACCTTCGACGAGCTCTACGCCACGTTCAGCGCCGTGACGGCCGGCCTCGACGGCGAATCCCGCGAGAAGCTCTTCGCCAGCGAACGCCGAGCGCGTCTATCGCTGCTAGGTGGGCGTGGTCACGGGTGTGGGGCCCCACTCCCGCTGATCGACGTCTGCGACCTCACCGATCTCGAGCCGGCTGCGAGGCCGGAGGTGACCGTCGGGCGCCCTGGCCGGCGGGCTCGGCCACGACCCGTCCGACGTCCCGACGGAGGGTGGCCGCGGTCAGCACCATCTGAGCGGCCAGCATGGCGCCGACCCCCTCGCCCGCCCGCAGCCGTAGGGTGAGCAGCGGTTCGATCCCGAGGTACGAGAGCACCGGTTGGTGGGCCCGTTCGCGACTCCGCTGACCCGCCACCAGATGGGCGGCGGTCGCCGGCTCGAGACCGACGGCGGCCACAGCAGCCACGGACGTGGCCAGCCCGTCCAGAACGACGAGACAACCGGCCTCCGCCGCGCCCAGTGCTACGCCGGCCAGGACGGCGAATTCGGGCCCGCCCAGAGCCGCCAGGGCCCAGAGGGGGTCCGAAAGCTGTGGTCCGTGCTCGGCTCGGGCCCGCCACAGCGCCTCCCGGATCGCTGCCCCCTTGCGCTCCAGAGTGGCCGAGTCCCCGCCCACCCCGAGTCCGAGCACCTCAGGGACATCGAGGCCCAGTTGAGCAGCGGCCAGTGCCGCGGCCACGGTGGTGTTGCCGATCCCGACCTCGCCCAATGCCACCAGTCCGGGGCCCAGCCCGAGACCGACCTCTCGGGCCACCGCCACCAGCCGCCGTACCTCCGTCGTCGGCAAGGCATCGGCGGTCACCAAATCGCCGGAGCCAACCAAAGGTCGGAGGGACACCGTCCCGGAGACCGGCGCACCCCGGACACCGGCATCGACGATCAGGAGGTCGGCGCCGATCGTTCGGGCCGTGGTGGCGCCGAGGGACTCTCCGGCCACGGTGGCCTCGAGCACCTCTCGTGTCACCGAGTCGGCGAATGTGGAGACGCCGTACTTGGTGACGGGATGATCGGCGCCGGCGACGACTGCCCACATCGGGGCGTCGGCCGCCAACCCGAGGGTGGCGAGCCGGTCAACCGCCCGATCGAGGACCCCCAGCGACCCGAGGGGAGTCAGCAGGTCATCGGCGCCGTCTCGGGCCCCGACCACGGCTTCGGGCCGGGGACCCCGGAGCTGCGAGACCGGGGGCGGTGGGCCTTCGGTGGGCCAGTGCTCTTGGATCACCACGTCGTCGAGCGGCTGTCGCATCGACCAGCCGGCGCGGGCCAGGCCAGGTTCCGGCGGACGTTCGTCCGGCCAGCCGACACAGAGCCAACCGAGGGTGACCACCCCGGCGGGGAGCTCGACCAGGGCGGCCAGCTCGTCAGGACGGAACAGCGTGACCCACCCCACCCCCAGACCTTCGGCGCGAGCGGCCAGCCACAGGTTCTGGATGGCGCAGGCACAGGACCAGAGGTCGGTGTCCACGAAGGTGGCCCGCCCGAGCACGCCATCGGGGGGCGCCCGGCGATCGCAGCACACCACCAGCCCGAGAGGTGCCTCGCGGATTCCCTCGAGTTGGAGATCGAGCATCCGGTGGGCGGCGTCGTCATCCATCCCTGCGGCTTGGTGACACCTCTCTCGATCAGCCATCGAGCGCGGCGCGGTCCCGGGTGGCCGACGACTGCACGACCACGAACCGCCAAGGTTGGGAGTGCCCCACCGACGGCGCGGCGTGAGCTGCACCGAGGATCCGTTGGAGCACCTCGGCGGGCACCGGATCGGATCTGAACCGTCGGACGTCGCGACGGCCGGCCACGACGGCGTAGAAGGCGTCCCTGTCCTCAGAAGAGAACGCCCAACCCATCGGGTCGGCACCCCGCTCGGCGGCGGAGCTGGCATCCCCGACCAGAGGCACCGGGCGGGCCCAGCTCATGATCGCCACCTGGGACACGGAGGCGCTCCCCCGTGCCGCAGCCCGCACCACGGCCTCATGGCGATCCCCGCTCGATCAGATCGCAGAGCTGAGCCAGATCGGTGTGCGCCTCGACCAGATCGGCCATGGTGTCGATCTGTCCTTCCCGGGCGAGGTGGAAGGAGGTCCCGGAGGGCACGAACCGCTTGCCCCGCCGATGCGCGACCGCCTTCAGGAACGAGGTACGGAACACGTCCTCCTCGAACAGTCCGTGGAGGCTCGTTCCCCACACTCCGGCATCCACGTCGGCCACGCCCTCGGGCTCCGGGCCGCCCAGATCGTCCAGCTCGAACCAGCCAGGTGGTGACCCGTCAACCTCTGGGCACCCGTGCCGGATCTCGTATCCGGACACCGGGAGCCCGCCCACCACACCATGGCGCCTGCGGGTGACCTTGTCGTCCTGGAATCGGGTGCTCACCGGCAGCCACCCGAACCCCTCGACCTCGCCCATGCCGGACTCCACCTCGTCGACGATCCTCCGACCGAGCATCTGATACCCGGCGCAGATCCCGAGCACCGCGCTGCCTTCCCGTCGGGCGGCGCTGACGGCGTCGCCGAGTCCCGAGACCCGCAACCACTGGAGATCGTCCACGGTGCACTTGGAGCCGGGCAGGATCACCAGGTCGGGACGTCCCAGGGCCGCAGGTCGGTCCACGAACCTCACGTCGACCCCGGGTTCGATGGCGAGCGGGTCGACATCGGTGAAATTGGACAGGTGGGGGAGCCGGCACACGGCGATATCGATGCCGTCCCCTTCCCGCGGGCCGGCAGCGCTTGACCGGCGTCCGACCAGGGCGAGGGAGTCCTCGGCATCCAGACTCAGATCCCCCACATGGGGCAGGACGCCGAGACAGGGCACGCCGATGCGATCGCCGAGGTCGTCGAGGGCAGGCTGCAGCAGCCGGGGGTCACCGCGGAATTTGTTGATCACGAACCCGCCCACCAGCTTGCGCCGGTCGTCCGGCAGCAGGGCCATGGTGCCGTACAGAGCGGCGAACACCCCACCCCGCTCGATGTCACCGACCAGGATGGCCGGGATGCCGGCGGACTCGGCCAGTCCGAGGTTCACCAAGTCGTCGGACATCAGATTGGGCTCGGCTGGACTGCCCGCACCCTCCAGCACGACGACCTCGAACCGAGCCCGGAGCGACTGCGAGTGCGGAGGACACCACCCCGAACAGCTCGCCCTTCGACGACTGGTAGCTGGCGGCATCCCGTTCGGAGGCGGGGCGGCCCATGACGATCACCTGGCTGGTGCGGTCGCCGGTCGGCTTGAGCAGGATCGGATTCATCTCGACCTCCGCGGTCACCCGGGCCGCCCATGCCTGGAGGGCCTGCGAGCGTCCGATCTCGTGGCCCGATTCGGTGACGTAGGAGTTGAGTGCCATGTTCTGACCCTTGAATGGGGCCACCCGCACGTTCCGACGGGCCAGCAGGCGGCAGAGTGCGGTCACCATCTGGCTCTTGCCGACGTCACTGGCCGTCCCGCAAACCATCAGGGCGCCGGTGGTCGTCATCCCCAGCCCTCTCGGTGGGCGCCCGCACCGGTCGTCACGCCGCGGGCCGGACAGTGCGGCGCTGGCTCCTGCCGGTCGAAGTGGACACGATCCAGTGTCGCGCTCAGCCGCGCCAGCCCGTCGGCCGAGGGAACGGCCACCCGCGACACCTCGGGCAGGCCGAAACTGGAGCAGTCACGCACCACGATGCCGTGGGGGGCGAGGACGGTCCGGAGATCCCCGCTCTCCACGAGGACCCAGGGGGCGTCGGAGGGTCGTGTCCGCAGCCCGTGCCCATGGAGCACCTCGATCAGCTGTCGGCGAAGGGTGGACATCGACGACGACCACGCCGACAGGTCAACGGCTTCGAGGAGCTCGGGCAACGCCGACAGGGCCAGGCTGTTGACCGACCAGGCCGCCTGGCGTCGTCGGCAACGGTCGACCAGGTCCGGGTCGGCCAGCACGTAGCCGAGCCGCAGGCCCGGGCAGGCCAGGAGCTTGGTCAGCGAGCCGACCACCACCGCTCCGGCATCGCCTCTGGTCCATCGACCGGTGGCCAGCGGGAAGAAGGCCTCGTCCCAGACGTCGGCGTCGTCGGCGGCTGCGGCCAGCAATCCACTCGGGTTGTGGGGGTTGGACCGCCACACGCGGGCCGGACCCGCGTGGATGGAGCGCGAACTCGGGTTCGACCACCCGACCACCCAGCTCGGCTGCCACCAAGGCGATGGCCTCGGCGCCGCCGTTGGTCAACAGGAGGCAGTCCGGGTCGATACCCATGGTCCCGGCCAGCGACCGGATGAGCCGAACGCCAGTCCGGGTAGCGACGGATGGCGCCCAGGTGGCGAGCGACCACGGCGACGGGGTCGGGGGCGACCGGATTCAGCGATTGGGACAGGTCGAGCACGGCGTCGGGGTCCATGCCCAGGCTGGCGGCCACGGTGGCGCCGTCCCCTCCGTGGGCTCCGGCCGCGGCCAGTCGGACGAGCGGTCCGGATCCGTTCACCGGTGCGACCGGAGCCACTGCAGCGCTCCTACCATCCCGAGGCCGGCGGCCAGGGCGGCACCGACGTCCAGCGACAGACTGCACGGCCGGGCCGATGTCGGCCGGCTCTGCGGCGCGGCCCGGTCCCGAGGGTCGGGCGGAGCTCCGTCTCGTGCCCGTAGCGGTTGAGGCCGCCCGAGCCGGAGGCCGAGGGCGGCGGCGAAGGCGGCCTCGGCCACTCCCGCGTTGGGCGACGGGTGGGCGGGGGCCTGCGTGCGCACCGCTCGCCACACGGCTCCGGCCGTCCCGGGGCGCACCACGCGCCACCAAGATCGCCGTCAGCCGGGCCGGTGCCCATCCCAGCGGCATCGTCCAGCCGGGCACTCGCCCAGCCGAAGTTGGAGTAGCGGGCGGACCGATGGCCGACCATGGCGTCGAGGGTATTCACCGCCCGATAGCCGAGGGCACCGGGCGGGCCGGCGACGGCCCCCCACAGGGCCGGCGCCACCACCGCGTCGACGGTGTTCTCGGCCACCGACTCGACGACGGCCCGGGCGATGTCCTTGGCCGTCCAGACGGGTCGGGTCCCGCCCCACCAGCGAGGGGAGGAGCGACCGGGCCCGGACAACGTTCCCCTCCTCCAGGGCCATGCCGATCTCGCCGGCGACATCGGCAAGGGCGCGGCCGGCCACGGCGACACAGGTGGCCCAGCTGGTGGATCGCGCAACCGCTCCCGTACCCATGCCCAACGCCACCCCCACCGCTCCATAGGCCACGCCGGCTGGGCGACTGTCCCGGTAGAGCGTGTCCTCGACCCTGATCATCGTGCGCCCGAACCGCGCCACCGGATGGATCCGGGACGGGGGTTCCCCGAGGTTTCGGTCGAGCACGATGCCCAACGCCGCCCCGAGTGGCCGGGGGAGCCGACGGCGTCCGGCGCCGGTCATCGGGCCGCCAGCACGAGCAGTCCCGCCGTCTCGCCGATGACCGCTGCCGCGCCGAGCACGTCCCCCGTGAAGCCGCCGATCCTGCGCTGGGCCCACCATGCCACCCCGGCCGCGCCCACCACCGCCGCGCCGTAGGCGACCAGGCCACGCAGCCCACGTCCGATGAGGACCAGCGCCAGGGCCAGGACCAGTCCGAGGACCGCTGACAGGGTTGCGGTGGGAGTCAAATGGCCGGCCCTCTCCGAGGCGCCCGGTGCCGGGGTCGGGCCGTGGACGAATGCCGTCGCCAGGCCTCCTTCTGGTCGGGCGTAGGGGAGGGTCCGGGCGATGATCGCCATGGCGGTGCGGGATGCGCACCACAGACCGGCGATGACCAGGGGGCGGGGAGGCGTGGCGGCGAAGGCCGTGAAGCGCAGGAGCAACACGGCGACCAGGGTCACGGCTCCGAAGGCCCCGACTGACGGGTCCCGCATCACCTCCAACCGCCGGCGCCGCTCGATCGGGGGCAGGAGGCCGTCGGCCGCATCGGCCAGACCGTCCAGATGGAGACAGCCGGTCAGTGCCGCATCGGCGACGACGACGACCGCGCCCACCACGATCGGCGGCCACACCCGGCCCGCCGCCCACCAGATCCCGCCCACGGCAATGCCGACGACGAGCACCGACCGCCGGGAACCAGTCCAGGGTACGGGAAGTGGGCGTTGCTGCACCTCCGAGGGGAGTGAGGAAAGCCAGGGCCCGGCGCATCAGCAGTTCTCCAGCCGGCCCAGGGAGAGCACCCGGCCGGCAACGACCAGGTACGTCGCATCGGCGACGGACGCCACCGCTTGGTTCAGCGATCCGAGAGCATCGCGAAAGAGGCGCCCCGGCGGGCTCGAGGGGTGCACGCTCAGGCCTACTTCGTCGGAGACCACCACCGTGTCACCCCGACGGTCGACGAGCGCCGAACAGAGCGCGTCGGACGTCGACGATCATCTCCGGCTGAGCCGCCAGCCACGAGCCCGAGCGAGTCGACCAACACCGTGCCGGCCAAGGGCCGAAGCGTGCGGGCCAAGTCGGCTCCCGCTTCGATGGTCGTCCAGTCGGAGGGACGACGGGCCTGATGCGCGGCCACCCGGGCACCGAGGTCTGCGTCGTCGCCCACGGCCATGGTGGCAACGTAGGTCACCGGGGGCGTCATGGCGCGCCGCCAGCCGCTCGGCGATCATCGACTTCCCCGAGCGCGCCCCACCGAGCACCAGGGTGATCATCCCATCTCGCCGGCTCCGGGCTGGCGCCGTGCACCCGGCCAACACGGCCGCATATACGGCACGAGCCAGCCGCCCGCCCCACAGCGAACGGGTACCGCCGAACGTTGTCTGGCGCGACCCGTGGGGCAGACCACGGTGATTGCGTCCGAAGCCGTGCCGGTCCCGGGGATCCCGGCCGTAGAGCAGGGCCTGGGCCTTGGCCTCGGTCGCCGTGCACAGGGCGTTCAACAGGGCGGCGTCGGACAGCGCGCTCGGGCACGAAGGCCACCACGTTGATCGTCCCCGGCGTTCGGGAGGAGCTGTCCGACCCCTCCGGTGCAGCCGCAGCCGCCCAGGTCGGGTGGGTGACGCCGACCGTGATCTCCACCGAGACGCCTCCGTCCTCCGACCGGGCCGGCTGGGTCACATCGGCGGCGGTGAGCATGCCCACCCCTTGACCGTCGACTCCGAGACTGGCGGCGAGCTCCTCCACGTGTCGTTCGGGGTCCCGTCGGGCATAGTCCGAAGGCACCTGGGCATTGACGATCCATCGTCGCCGTCCGATCCCACCGCCGGACGCGCGCGGTCGACACCACCGTCAATGGGCGGTCGAACCGCCAGAGGCGCAACGGGAGGTCCGCGTCCGTTCTCCAGACGTCCGATGCAATTCGGAGGCGATCAATACTCGATCCCCTTGATGGCGTCTGATCCCTCGCTGGTAGGCGTGCTTCACGACCGTCATCTCGGTCACCGTGTCGGCGATCTCGACCAGCTCGGGCGGTGCGTTGCGCCCGGTGATCACGACGTTGGTCTTCGGACCACCGCCCGGTGACTGCCGTCCACCACCTCGTACTACCGGGACCCATCCGTAGTTGACGACGTAGGTGAACTCGTCGAGGATCAGCAGGTCGTAGTCGCCCGAGGCCAGCTTGGCCCGGGCGACCTGCCAGGCGTGGCGGTTCTTGGCCGCGGACTCGTCGAGGTCGTCGGACTCCCAGGTGAATCCGTCGCCGAGCGTCCACCAGTCGACCCCCAGATGGTCGGCCAGCTTGCGTTCGCCGGCGTTCCACTTTCCGCTCTTCATGAACTGCGACCACGCCCACCCGCCAGCCGCGGGCCCAGCCGCGCCCCATGACCCCGAAGGCGGCCGATGACTTGCCCTTGCCGTCTCCGGTGTTGACCAGCACGACGGAGTCGACCCGCCCCGGGCCGGCTTGTCGACATGCTCGGGATCGGCTGTCCGCGCACCGGAACCGGTGGAATCGTCACTCATCGGGTCGGCCCGGTCCGTCGCCCGCCGGTCACTGGTCGTCTCGCCGGCTGTGGTGACCCGTCCGGCGTGGCACCACGATCGACTCACCGTCCTCGGTCACGATGACTCTGCACCCCGCCACCGAAGTGGGTGGACAGCAGTGTCCTCCCGGAGCACGGCGCCGGGGCTCCGGACGCGACGATCTCGCCCTCGGACATGAGCATCAGGCGGTCGGCGAACTGTCCGGCCAGAGTCAGGTCGTGGAGGGCACTCACCACCGTGAGTCCCCGCTCCCGGCGCAGCTGGTCCACCAGCTCGAGGGCCTCGACCCGGCGGCCGAGATCGAGTGCGCTGGTCGGCTCGTCGAGGAGCAAGACCGGGGCGTCCTGGGCCAGGGCCCGGGCCAGGACGACCCGCTGCAGCTCGCCGCCGGACAGTGTCGTCCAGCATCCGCCCGGCCATGGCCGCCAGATCGAGTCGATCGAGCAGGTCGGCGCAGTGGCTGCCGGTCGTCGGGCAGTTTCCGCACCGAAGTAGCCGATGATGCGGCGTACGCCCGAGCAGGGTGTAGTCGATGACGGTCATGTCCGCCGGTAGCTCGGGCTTCTGCGGCACGTAGGCCACCAGCTGCGCCCGCTGGCGTCGGACAGATCTCCGAGTGACATGGCCGTCCACCCTGACGACGCCCTCATGGCGCTCGAGTTGGGCGATGGCGCGCAACAGCGTCGTCTTGCCGGCTCCGTTGGCGCCGATCAGGCCGACCCACTCCCCGTCGGCACCGATCCCGATCACGTCCCGAACGGCCATCGTGCCGTCGAACCGCACGGTGACTCGATCGAAGGCGATCATGGGCGATCGGGCGGCCGGTGTCCGCACCGCTCGGACCGGGGCTCCCTGTCCATACCGGTCGCTGCGACGGCCTGTCCGCTCACCATCACAGCACTCCCCGCTGGGCCCGACGCGAGATCAGGACGAAGAGGAAGAAGGGCGCACCGATGCAGGCGGTGACGACGCCGATGGGAATCTCGGCCGGCGCCTCGACCGTGCGGGCCACCAGATCGGCCAGCACCAGGAACGCCGCACCCTCCGATCATCGACACCGGCAGCACGACCCGGTAGCTGGCGTTGGTCGTCAGCCGTACCGTGTGGGGCACGATGATGCCGACGAACCCGATGAGCCCGCTCACCGAGACCGCGGCGGCGGTGCCGAGCGTGGCCGCAGCCACGATGATCAGGCGGGTCCGTTCAGGATGGATGCCCAGGGCTCCGGCCTCGTCCTCACCGACCCGGAACACGTCGAGGATGCGTCGGTGACCCGAGCAGGACCAGGCGCTGATGACCACGTACGGAAGGATGAGGGTCGACGTCCGACCATGACGCCACCGAGAGGCTGCCGAGGATCCAGTTGTAGATCTGCTGGATCTGCTGGGAGTGCTGCTGTTGCAGGTAGGTCTGGATCGCGGTCAGCAGGGCGGCAACCGCCACCCCGGCCAGCACGATGGAGCGACCCGAGGTCCGCCTGTCCACCGGCGGCACCGACGAAATAGGTCATGGTCACGGCCAGGATCGCCCCGGCGAAAGGCCGCGACGGGCAGGATGCACCGAGGTGTCGCCGCCGGACACGATGACCACGGTGGCGCCGAGGCCGGCGCCGGCAGCCACGCCCAGGAGGTAGGGATCGGCGAGCGGATTGCGGAAGACGCCCTGGTAGGCGGCACCGCCCGACGCCAGCATGGCCCCCACCAGCCCGGCCAGGACGACCCGGGGCAGTCGCAGTTGCCAGACGATGGCCTGGTCGAGTGCCGGAGGCCTGGGTGTGGAAGTGGAGGAGAGGAACGTGGGCCAGCAACGTGCCGACGACGTCCCCGAGCGAGATGTCCACCGGACCGACGGCCACGCCGACTGAGCATGGCGACGACCAGGATGACTGTCGAGCACCAGGATCGGCAGGCGGAGCGACACGGGCGTCGGCAGAGCCGGACGGTCGCCTCGTCCGAGCCGTCCAGGGGCCGGCCGGAGGGGATCGGCAGTCGGACGGCGCCGGCGGTCTCGAGAGCACGGTAAGTCATCGTGTCCTCACGACGATCGGTGTCGGCTCACGATGACGTGCTCGCGGATGCTGTTTGATCTCGTTGGACACATCTTGGAGCAGGACCACGATCCTCGGACCCCAGCGGGACGCGATGTCGTCGTTCAGACCGAGGACTCGACCGTCCTTCACCGCCGCCAGCGTGGACCAACCCGGTCGGGCGGCCACCGTGGCGGCGGACTGGGCGCAGCAGATGGTGTCGGCCAAGAAGATGTAGTCGGGGTTGGACTTCAGGATGAACTCGCCGTTCAGCTGGGGGTAGCCGCCGCTGGCGGCCGCGCCCTGGGCGGAGTCGGCGATGCTCTTCAGACCCGAGCAGACCGAGCACCTGGCCGATGAAGGTGGACGACGTCACCGAGTAGTAGGTCTGATCGAGCTCGTAGTAGTAGGTCTCGGGACGAGGCGGCTTCGGCGTGCTGCGACACGATGTGCGCGATCTGCGACTTGATCGCGGCGACCTCGGCGCTCGCCTGGGGCCATGGCCGGTGGCCTCGCCCAGCTGGATCGAACTGCTGGTACTCCTGGTTCAGGTCGGTCGCCGCCGGAACGTACAGGACCGGGATGCCGAGCGCCTGCAGCCTGGTGGTCGAGGCCCGAGCGAGTCCTGAGACACCACGACCAGGTCGGGCTTGTACGACGCGATGGCCTCGACGTTCGGGCTGTTCCCGTCGAGGCTGGTCATCGGGGTGCCCTGTCGGGTAGTCCGAGAAGCTTGTCCACCGCTTTCACCTGGCTTCCGGCGCCGATGGCGTAGAGCATCTCGGTGGCCGTCGGCGACAATCGACACGATCGCCGTCGGTCGGCGTGGCGATCGTGCACCTTGCCGTTGGCGGCGTGGATCGTCATCGGGAAGGTCGTCCCGGGATGCGCGACGGGACGTGCCGTCGACCGATCGCTCGAGCAGCCCAGGGCCAGCACCGAGCGGCAGCACCGCCAGGGCGCCGAGCAGCGAGCTACGGCTTGCTTTGAACATCGATCATCCTCCATCGGTTCGCGGAGGACGAAGTGCGCCCGCTGCGACGCCCGATCGAGGCATCGAACGAACCGCCCTTCCTCCGAGGACAGGTTGCGTCGATGCAAGTCAGGCGTCCGGGCTCGCTCCCCTCGCGGGAGCATTACCGTTGCGGGACAGCGCCGGGATCTCACCGGTCTTCGCTGAACTTGCACCACCCCGATCCGAAAACCGGAGCAGCCGAACGCTACCTCATGGGCGGCGGTCTGACCACTGGGACCGCGAGCAAGGAGCCGAGCGCGTGGATACCGGCTGTCCTGTGGTTGGGAACGGCGCCTAGCTCTTTGGGGGAATGCGCTCTAGGAAACCGTGCATGTAGATGTCGGCTCCAGTGATACCGGCGTGGAAGTCAATGTAGAGCGGACCGTTGGGCCGGCCGGCCAGTCCCGTCGATCCCGTCCGCCATCGAGACGCAGGGTAGGCGCCCTTGGTCGAGTATGCCTCGGTGACCATCAGGTCGGCAGACCCCGCATTGGGCACCTGTCCTTGGATAGAGCTGAAGGGGGCTCCTCCGGCGGCCGCCGAGTACGTGACTTTCTTACGCCCGTCGGTGGTCGTCCACCCGAACTGGGTGACGCCAAGCTGGGCGACCCAGCCCGGCGTGCCTTTCGACGATCCCTTGCAGGTCAGGGTGTCGGCCTTGAAGGTAGGACAGACGGGTGTGTCCACGTGGATCTCGACGTAGCACGAGGATCCGGATGAGGGGCAGTCCGGCGGCCCCGGCGGGGGTGGTAGCGAGATCTTGAGCCACAAAGGGCTGGCGCCGTACGACGTGTCCTTGGTACAGACCAGGTGAGGTTCGGATGCTGGCCACGGATCACTGCCGATGCATTTCGCGTAGTAGCTGTTGAACCCCAGTGGAATGTCTTGACCTATCCAGACCAACGTATGTCCCAAGAGATGTCCGTCCTTGTAGGCGGCCACAATCCAGGTGTTGTAACTGTTTCGGGCATAACACGTTCCACCGTTCTTGGCGATCATGTGCAGCGTGTGCGCCTCGCCGTCCTTGGTCACGTCGAATTCGGTGCTGGTCTCGTCGGCCGTGCAATAGCTGTACCCGTCTGATCCGAAATGGTTGGATGCCGAATCCAGGTAGACATGCACTCCAGAGCAATTCTTGGCGGGGCACACGCTGAGGAGCACCCGACCGTTGTCGATCGGACCATCGGCGCCCGCCGAAGATGCCGAGGCCACCAGCCACGAGGTCTGAATGGCCAACAGGGCGAAACCGATGAGCAGCATCAGCGCGTATCGCTGTCCCGGACCGCCGAGGTGGCCCTGCTGCCGCCGGTGCGGAGAAGGTCATCTCAAGCGCCCATCGGAAGGCTCATCCGTAACACCCTGGTCTGGGCTCCTCTCGGTCGTCGTGCATCGACTCGGCTCGGGTCGAAGAGCGGCCAGCTGTCTATCGGTTCTATCGGTCCGATGGACCGGCCGCTTGACGGCGGATTCTGTGGGCGAGCTCTGGCCCGTGGAGACCTGGTCGAGAGTCGTTGCCGAGGTAGGTCACCGGTTCGAATCCCACGTTCGGTCCAACCGGCACGGGGACGACAGCTAAGCGTCAGTGGTGGACTCCGCCGAGCGGGCTAAGGGGAGCTTGCAGCGCCGCGGCCGATCTGCGACCGAGCTTCATACTTGGACGAAGATGGGGAGGTGTTGGTACCCACGGACCGTGCTGGTGTGAAGGGGTAGTGCGTGTTCCATGTCGACGGTCCACGTCTTGTAGCGCTTGAGCGTTTCCTCCAGCGCCACCTTCCCCTCCATTCGGGCCAGGGCAGCGCCCAAGCAGAAATGAATGCCGTACCCGAACCCGACATGCAGCCTGAAGGTGCGGTGAATATCGAATCGGTCGGCATCTGAGTACTCCCGATCATCCCGACCGGCGGACCCGGTGAGGAGGAGCACCTTCGAGCCGGCCGGAATCATCCGACCGTGCAACTCGACAGCTTCGTTCAACCACCGGCCTTGCACCGGCGAGGGAGACTCGTAGCGAAGCAGTTCCTCGACGGCATTGGGGATCAGCGACGGGTCATGGGCCAGGTCGACCCGTTGGTCGGGATGCTCGGCCAGCAGCAATCCTGCCCATCCGAGCAGTCGAGCGACAGTTTCCGTCCCGGCGCTGATGATCAGGAGCCCGAACTCGGTGCTCTGCTGTGGCTCGAGTCGCCGAGCGACGCCCTCTCCATCGACGATCTCAGCCTGGGCCAGATCGGTGAGCAGGTCGTCGCGAGGTTGCGTACGGCGTTCTTCGAGCTGCTCCGACAGATAGGTGGCCACCCAACCGCCGGCCTGGGCAGAGACGTCGTTCGCCATTCCGACACCCGGCTCTATATGGAACATCTGGTCGATGTGGTGACGAACCGTCTCCCGATCGGACGGCGGCACCCCGAGCAGTGCCGCAATGACATTGGCGGGAAGCTTGGCACCGAAGTCCTGCACGTAGTCGAAGCAGTCCCGTCCCCGCTGCGCATCGAGCAGTCCGATGCAGAGGGCGCGGATCTCTGCCTCCAGCTCGGAGACGCGCCGCGGGGTGAATGCCTTGGACACCAGTCGGCGCAGGGTGGTGTGTTCCGGCGGGTCGAGGAAGATCATCAGTCCTTCATGCTGCGCCTGGTCCGTCATCATCTCCAGAACGGTGCCATGGGCGGAGCTGTACCGCTTCGGCTCCCGATGAGCTCGCTCGACGTCCTCGAAGCGGCTGAGTGCCCAGAAGCCGTATTTCTCGTTGTGGTAGACGGGTGCTTCATCGCGCAGGCGGCGCCACACCGGATGAGGATCGGCCTTCAGTGACTCGTCCAACGGGTCCCAGTAGAGATCGTCGGGTTGAGTCGGAGCGCTGGATGAGGCCGAGCTGTCGCCACTGATGGGGGTGGCGGCGGTCATGGTGTCCCTCCGGCGTCGGTGACGTAGAACTGCTTGAACCAGTTGCGGAACTGGGTGATGGGCTTCTCGCTGGGCGCCAGTGCCGGAGAGGGGCGGTAGCGCTTGTTCTCCCAGATGGGGATGTCCTGCCCGACCTCGGAGGTGACGGAGCGGACAAACGCCCGAGCGATGTTCGACGTGTGGGGATCCTCGCCCGGGTTCTTCAGCGAGAACAGGAACGTGAGGTGCGAGGTCTCGTCATCGATCGGCGTGCTGCACCCGATCAACGAAGCCTCGATCAACCCTCGATAGCGGGTCACCGCCATGCCCGGACCTCGACCGAAGATGTCGATGCGGGCGTCCACCGGGCCCTTCGAAGACGGGAATTTCTGAGAGGTGAGCACCGTTCGATCAAAGCCTCGAAACTCGATGCTCTCGACGGTACCCACTTTGGGATGGCTGTGTACGAACTGGAAGTGGGCATGATCGAAGCCGTTCTCACCCATCTCCTGAAGGCAGGTTCGAATGGTGAAATCGAACACCTGGTAGGGCCCGTACTCAGGATCCTCGTATTCGGGAACTGGCATCAGTTCCCATAGCGGGGCCACCTGAGCCGGGTGGTACCAGGCGAAGACGATGCCGGCGTGCTCACGTGCCGGATAGGTCCGCAGCTTGGCCTTGCCGTTGAGCCGCTCGGCGTACGGGATCTCGACGTTGTCCCCGCTCGGGCCGTACGCCCAGCCGTGGAACGGGCACCGTATGCAGTTGGACTCGACGGAACCGCCGACACCGAGGTGGGCACCCAGGTGGGCACAGAACGCCTCCTGACAGACGATGGCGCCGTCGGCATCCCGCCACAGCACCACATCGGTGCCGAACAGCCGTCGGGTCACCACGGTGTCCCTCGGGATCTCACCGGGCATGGCCACCTTGAACCATCCGAACGGCATGGGGAACGGAAACCTGCTCATGGTCGGTGGACCCTTCGGCACCGGTGCGAGGCGGGCGTGTCGCGCAACCGACCCTGAGTACTCATGGCGCCATACTAGAACCTGATTTCGGCGGGTACGCCGTCGGGTTGCTGCCAGGCTGCGTCGGCTCCGGGCGCACCAGATAGAATCTGCTTCTAGTGGAAATCGCCCGTGGCAACGTCGGAGACCGCCGAACACCGTGGCGTCGGCGGAAATCGGCGACACCGAGGTTGGCGTAATGGCAGGGCCAGTCTCGCCGAGGGTCCTGAGTGCCAACCAGCTGGCCCGCCGACAACGCGTGATCGACGCCGGGTTGGTCCTGCTCGAGCGGCGCGACTACGACCGGATTCAGGTCAAGGATGTCGCGGAAGAGGCGGGAGTGGCCCTCGGCACCGTCTACCACTACTTCTCGTCCAAGGAGCACATCTTCGCCGAGGTGCTTGTCAAGTGGGCCGGCACCCTCCGTACGAATCTCACCCGACGTCCGCTGACCGGCGACTCCCCGCAAGACAAGCTCACCGAGGCGCTCCATCGCTCGGTTCGGGCATTCCAGCATCAGCCGCAATTGGCTCGACTGGTCGCCTCGCTCGAGCTCTCGGCCGACGCCTTCGCCACCGAGATCCTCGTCCGGTTGGACATGACGACGACCAGTGTCTACCTCGAGCTGCTGGACGGAGTAGACGACGACCGTGCCCGCGTCATCGTCCGCACCGCCGACGCCGTGTTCGACAGTCTGCTCCGCTCGTGGTCCGCTGGACGACTCTCGATCGCCGACCTCTATGACTACCTGTCCGACGCGGTGGCTTTGCTCTTCGGTGCAGAGCCGGCGAGAGATGGCAAGGTCGGGCATTCACGGACCGGCGCATGAATCGAGCAGGGCAGCGAGCTCGGCAGGGGAGGTGTGCGCCACATGGTGACCGGCCTCGATGTCGATGACCTCGGAGCCACCCATGTTGGCAACCATGGTCTCGACCAGCTCGGGCGTAATGACCTTGTCGCGGAGGCAGCGAACATACGTCCGCGGTAGATGCATCGGCACTCCGGCCCAGGAGAACGGTTCGAACAATGGGCCCGGCGCCTCGATCCCCCCGGTCGGGCCGTTTTCGATCACCTCCAGCTCGGTGCGTATGGGCGCTTCTCCCGGGCGCAGCCCGCCGATGGTCCGCCCCGAGGTGCGCTTGACGATCAGGTCGTAATTGCCCGCCGTCCGCTCCTGCAAGTCCGGTCTCATGAACGTCACCGGGGCCCCTCCTTCGGCCGGGACGTTGGCGGTGACGAAGATCAGGGCGCGGACCCGTTCACCCAACAGGGCAGCCGCGCCAGGTATCACGAAGCCGGCCGACGAATGTCCTACGAGGACCACACGGTCGAGTCCTGCGGCCTCGACGTCATCGCGGACGGATTGCACCCAATCGGCGCGAGTCACCGTGGCGAGGTCGGCCGGCTTGTACCGCCGCCCGGGAAGATCGACGGCCAGAGAATCGTGAACCAGATGCTCCACCACCTCATCCCACATGACCGACGTCGACATGGCACCGTGGACCAGGACGAGCGAGACGGGCTCTTGAGCATGGAGAGTCGGCACCGATCAGCGTTTCTCGTAGGTGACACCGGCTGCTTCAGCGTCCCACGTCGTCGCCGTCACGCCCTGGTCGCGAAGCTCGCGCTCGAGCACCCGCCCGACGGGGCTTCGGGGCAGCTCCGAGCGAAACTCGATATAGCGAGGCAGGGCAAAGTATGGCAGCCGTTCCACGCACCACTCGAACAGCTCCTCAGGTAGGAGGGAGGACTCCTCCCTCAGGGTCGCCGTGACCTTCAGGTCGTCCTCCGTCAGCTGGCTGGGTACTGCGTGCACCGCAACGTCGGACACCCCGCCGTGGGTCATCAGCACGCTCTCCACCTCGAAGCTCGAGATGTTCTCGCCCCGTCGCCGCAGGTAGTCGGCCTTCCGGTCCACGAAGAACAGGTAATCCTCCGCATCGATCCGCCCGATGTCACCGGTGTGGTACCACCAATTGCGGCTCGTCTCCACCGTCACCTCCGGCCGACCCCAGTAGCCCTCGAACATCACGTGCGGGCGTTTGGGACGCAAGACCACTTCGCCCTCGACCCCGCGCCGCACCTCGACATCGTCGTCGTCGAAGATGCGGACATCGAAGTAGTCATCGTTGACGACGCCGGCCGCGTTGGGCTTGTTCGAGACCCCGGGAGGCTGCCATGCGACCAGGCTGGCCTCGGTCACGCCGTAGGCGCCACTGAAGGTCTCGACCCCGAAACGGCTGCGGATGACGTCGTTCACCTCGACCGGCATCGGGGCCGCAGCGATGAGCCGCAGGGTTCGGTTGGCCTCTGGGCGACCGGAACGCGGCATATCGGATCGGTCGGTGTCGTGAGCGAGAAGGTACGCCATGGTGCCCAGGGTGGAGGTGATGGTCGCCCCCACCCGGTTCATCTCGGACCAGAAGTTCGACACGGAGAACCTCGGGTAGATGGCACCGCGTCCACCGTAGAGCAGGGTGCCTACCACCACCGTGGTGAGGGCGTTGAAGTGGTAGAGAGGCAAGGGAGTCCACACCACGTCCTCGGGAGTGCGGCGCCAGCAGATGCCGATCTGTCGTGACAGCGCCTGGTGATAGTTGTGCGTGAGCATGCACCCTTTCGAGGGGCCGGTCGTACCTCCGGTGTAGATGAACGTGGCGAGGTCCGACGGCCGAATGACCACCTTCGGCTCGGACGCCATCCCGCCACGGAGATCGGTCCAGCGGTGGAGGGCAATCCGCCCGAGAGCCCGGGCCGCGGTGTGGTCGTCAGTGGCATCGTCCCCGGCCGAAGCGTCGTCGACGATGACGACGTGATCGAGGTCCGGTAGCTCGCCCACGACTTCGATGACGCGATGCACCAGACTGCGAGCCACCACTACCACCTTGGCCCCGCAGTCGGTCAGCTGGTGCCGAAGGTAAGATCCTTTGTACGCCGTGTTGACCGGGACCGCGATGCGCCCACCCAGCACGACGCCCGACCATGCTTCGACCGCCTCGGGCGAGTTCTCCAACAAGGTGGCGATCCGGTCGTATTGCACCGAACCCAGTTCGTTCAGCGCCGCGGCCAATTGCCACCCGCTCTGCACCACCTCTGACGCGGTTCGCTTGGTGCCGCACACGTCCAGATACTCGCCATCGGGGTCGTCGGCAAGGCGCTGCTCGAACAGGGATGGAATTGTGAACTGGTCGTCACTGCTCCAGACCCGGTCGGCCACCCTTGTCGCATCCCTTCTCTTGGAGCTCGAGATCATTCGTCCCGCGATCCTGAAGGGTGGTCCCTCCCGCGGTCACTTCGCCACCCGACCCGGGCGAGACCGCTAGGTCATGCCTGAGCTGTGTCGGGCAATCTCCATCCGTGCCTCGGAGCTGCCCGTGGCGACGTTGATGGTATATCAAATACGATACTGACTCTTCACGGGTCGAAGGCGTGCGTGGTGGCCCGGGTCGGGCTCAGTGAGGAGCAGCTGATGGTGGCCCGTACGACGGAACGATCCAAGTCCGGAGGCATCGATCATCTGCTTGCCTGCGGCGTCGATCTACGGGGGGACAAGCCAGATTCAACGTACCATCGGGGTCCAGCCCATCCTCGGCCTGCCACCGGACCGTTGGCGGTGTCGGTATCGGTCCTGACGGACGCACTCCTCAACCCAGTCCCCGTAGTCCCAGAGAGAAGGAAGCCCGCTCATGACAGACAAGGTGTCGTTGGAGGTCAGCGGTCCGGTCGCCGTGATCACCAACAACAATCCCGAGAAGCGGAACGCGTTCGACGACGAAATGGACCTGCGACTGTTCGAGATCCTGAGTGAGCTCAAAGAGCGCAAGGACCTCCGCGCCGTTATCTGGCGAGGCGAGGGAAAGGCCTGGTCCTCTGGTCGGGATGTCTCGGTGATCGGGAACAACGCCACCTCGCTCAGCCACCACGAACTGATGTCCCGTGGTCACCGGGGAATCCTGCAGATATTCGACCTCGACGCCCCGATCATCGTGGCCATCCAGGGCTGGGCCATCGGTGGATCGTTCCAACGGGCTCTGCTCTGCGACATCCGGATCGCAGCTGTGGGGACGCGGTTCATGCTCCCCGAAGTCGGTCACGGGGTGATACCCGACACCGGAGGAGTGGGTCGGCTGTTCGAGATGTGCGGTACTGGCGTGGCCAACGATCTCGTTCTGACCGGCCGGCCCATGAACGTCGAAGAGGCGTTTGCCCATGGCATCGTCTCGAGGGTGGTGGAACCCGAGCGGCTCGACGAGACCGCCCATGAGATCGCCGACAAGATCGCCGCAGCGCCGGCGGTGACGGTCAAGATGGCTCGTCGGGTCCTCCGGCACCTGAGCGAGCCCGGGATCCGCTCCTCCATGGCTGACGAACTGATCTATCAGACATTCATCAACAAGTCGTCGGACTTTGCCGAAATGAAGGCGGCGTCGGCCGAAGGGCGCCCGCCCCGCTACACGGGGAGCTGACGATGACGGAACCCATCGGACTTCGTGAGCCCCCTCCGTTCGGAGTCTCGGCACTGCCCGCAGGAACGTATGACGGCGTCTGTGTCTTCGTCACCGGTGGTGGGACCGGCCTGGGAAAGGCGATTGCCGCCGAGTTCGCCCGGTTGGGTGCTGACCTGGTCATCGCCAGTCGAAAGCCCGAACATCTGGACGCGGGACGAGCATCCGTCGAGGCAGCGGGGTCCCGAGTACTTGCGGTGGCCTGCGACATTCGCGACCCGGACCAGATCAGCGCGGCGTTCGACCAGGGGGTATCGACATTCGGGATGCCCGATGTGCTCATCAACAACGCGGCAGCCAACTTCCCGGTGCCGGCCGAGGACATGTCGGCCAACGCCTGGCGCACGGTGGTGGACATCACCCTCAACGGGACCTTCTTCTGTGCCCGCGAGTTCGCCCGCCGCCACCTCGAGCTGCGTACCGCCGGCTCGATCATCAATGTGGGGGCGTCGTACGCCTGGACGGGTGGCCCCGGCTTCGCCCATTCGGCCGCAGCGAAGGCCGGGGTGAAGAACATGGTGGAGACCCTCGCCGTGGAGTGGGGGCCCTATGGCATTCAGGTGAACGGACTCGTCCCCGGGCTCTTCCCCCACGAGGACATGACGGCCGATATCACCGGCAATCTCGACCGCACCAGCGAGAAGGACGCATGCCAGCCGGCCTTGCGAGTCGGCCGGCTCCGAGAGCTGGGTTGGGCGGCGACCTTTCTGGCCTCTCCCTACGCCCGGTTCATCTCGGGTCACACCCTGGTCGTGGATGGCGCCAACTGGCAGCGCCGCACGCTGACCAATCCGGCGGTGGTGACGGTGCGGGACCAGATGGGACGCGGGCCGTTCGACCCCGACCCGTCCAGGTAGATGGGTAGCCCCGACTCGGCCGACCTCGGCCGTCAGTCAGATCGACTGGCCCAACTGATCGCTCCCGACCGAACCGCCCTCTTGATCCAGGAGATGCAGGAGGGGGTGGTGGGTGCTGGTGCGGGCCTTCCGGCGCTGGGAGCAGCTGGCGCCAGCATCAATCTCACCGACCACGTGGCCGCGGTGGCGCGGGCAGCTCGAGGAGCCGGGGTGCCGGTGGTGCACTGCACGGCTGAGAACCTGGCTGGTGAGTTCGGAGCCAACCACAATGCCCGGCTGTTCGCGGCGGCACGAAAGGCGGGAATGGAGAACAGGCCCGGATCGGCGTCCGTCCGACCCGTCGTTGAAGTGGGCCCGGAGCCCGGGGACATCGTGTTGCCCCGGTTCCATGGGCTGAGCCCGATGACCGGGTCGCCACTCGACAGCCTCCTGCGCAACGACGGCGTGACCACGGTGGTGATCGTGGGCGTGTCCCTCAACGTGGCCATTCCCAACCTGGTGTTCGACGCGCTGAACCGCTCGTACCAAGTGGTGGTGGTCTCCGACGCCGTGGCGGGTGTGCCGGTCGAGTACGGCCGGCAGGTGCTCGATCACACCCTTTCGCTGCTCACCACTCTGGTGACGACCGATGAGATGGCGGTGGCCTGGTCCCCGACAATCGCCACCCACCGATCCGAGGACCGACCGTGACCTCGGCCGGCGGTCGATGGTCAATTCGGTAGGCATCGCATATGTTATGAAGTGCATGACCCAGCCCTGCGGGTGGCGGCGGGACATCGCTCGCCGACAGGGTCCGGTGTCGTCCCTGACCAGGAGGAGCAGCCATGGAAGAAGAACAGAGGGACAACCAATGGCTCGGCACCGCTGACCCCATCAAGATCGGGTGGCTTGGTTCGGCGCTCGATGGCCCAGACGGCGGCTACGACAAGATCCACCGCATGGCTTTCGACGAGGCGACCGAACAGGGCTTGATCGATCGACCCGTCGACTTCGTCATTCACGCCGAGAAGGGCCTCCCGAACGGATCGGCGCGCAATGCGATGGAGGGGTTCAAGTACCTGGTGGACGAGGGCTGCATCGGCGTTGCTGGCGCCTACAGTTCTGACAACGCCATCGTCGTTGGTCCGCTGGCCAATGAATTGAAGGTTCCGTTGATCAGCTGGGCGGGTACCGAACGGCTTGCCGGCGAGTACTGCTTCCGGCTGGGTAACGGTGACTGCGGCGGAGATGCAGCTCTGTGCGTGTCCTGGCTCGCCCGTCATGGCCACAAGCGAGTGGCCGTCCTGAGCGAGGTGTCACCCAACGGCGAGGAATACTTCCGTTTCTTCCGTCAGGAGTGCCGACGGCGTGGTCTCAGCATTGTCGCACTCGAGACCGTCAACCAACATCCGGCTCGTCTCGCCGACAACCTCGACACTCTCAGACGGTCGAATCCCGACGCCCTGTGTTACATGGGCTACGGGATGCTGGCGGCTCAGGGGCTGCTGCGCAAAGCCCTCGATGAGCTGGGCTGGGATCCACCGCGGCATCATGGGCACCGCGTTCATGTTCTACCTGATGGGCTTCGACAAATTCGAAGGTTGGGTCGGGATCGATCAGCTGGACCCGAGCAACCGGCTCACCGACGGCTTCCACAGCCGGTTCGTGGCCCGTTACGGACAGAGCCCACCCATGTGGCCGAACGCCATTCCCGTTCTGGCCTACGACACCGCCCGGGTCCTGGCCGAAGGGCTCTTCCGGGCGCCGACGCTCTCGGGTCCGGGCCTGAAGGACGGGCTGGAGAGGATCCGCTTCATGCCCAGCACGACGGGTGGGCCGCGAACCCACATCGCCTGTGCCCCGAACGAGCACGGCATGTTCCGGGGCGACTGGTTGCTCTACGGTCGAGTTCGGGACGGCAAGCTCGAGTTCGAGGGCCTCTTCGAACCGTTGGAATAAGAACCGATGGACCTCGGCTTGGCGGGCGCTTCCGCGGTTGTGAGCGGAGGGTCCCGGGGCATGGGTCGGGCCGCAGCCGAGAGCCTGGCGAGGGAGGGCGCCCGGGTCGCCGTGATGGCCCGATCTCAAGAGGCGCTCGACGAAACGGTCCGTTCGCTCGTGGGCCTGGGCTCAGCCGATGCGGTCGGCATTGCCATGGACCTGACCTCGCCGGTCACCGTCGATCGTGCCTTCGCAACGGTGGGGGAGCGGTGGGGTTCGCTGAACATCCTGGTGAATGCAGCCGGACCGGTTGGTGTCGGGGTCGGGCCGTTCGAGACCATCGACGACGATGAGTGGCAGGCAACGCTCGACATCGGCACCTTCAGCGCCGTTCGGTGCGTGCGTGCGGCACTGCCTCTGATGAGACGGGCGCCTTGGGCACGCATTGCGATCATCTCGGCCCACTCCACCAAACGCCAGGCGGTCGGCCTGGTCGCTTACACCGCAGCCAAGGCCGCGCTCACGAGCCTGAGCAAGAACCTCTCCGCATCGCTCGCACCGGAGGGCATCCTGGTGAACACGGTGTCCCCCGGATCGTTCCTGTCCGCCGGACTTCGGTCCTACCTGACCTCCCTTCCTCCCCAACGGGGAGTCGATGCCGACAGCCTGGTCGACGCCATGCGGGTGATCGGAGAGGACTTCGGGCATCCGGCCCACTTGGGACGCGCCGCCGATCCCCACGAGATCGGTCCCCTGATCACCTTCGTCTGCTCGCCGGCCAACACCTATATGACCGGCGCCAACCTCAACGTCGACGGCGGGTCGGACTTCGGTTGACTGATCGAAATCTCATTCTAGTATTGCCCCATGAGCATGCCCACCGACGTCGGGATCGTCGACACCATGCTGAGTTTTCCCACGGCGGACATGAGGGATCTCTACCGCTTCATCACCCGCCAGACGAAGGACGTCCAGTCCAAAGAGGAGTTCGCCTTCCCGGCCGAGTACATGTTCAAGGACGTGCCGGAGCGTGATCTCGAAGGATCCACCGATCCCATCGGCGTCACCCTTCGAGAGATGGACCAATGGGGCATCGAGCGTGGTCTGATCGGCGTCGATGATCCGACCGGTACCGGGTCCAAGGCCCTGGCGGAACATCCCGATCGATTCATCCCCTCATGTTCAGCCGACCCGAATGAGGGGATGAAGGGCATTGACAACCTGGTCCGAGCCTATGAGACGTGGGGTATTCGCGCCGTGGGCCTGTTTCCGGCCGGTACGTTTCCCCAGGTGCCCATCAATGACAAGAAGATGTATCCGATCTACGCAAAATGTGTGGAGCTCGGAATCCCGATCTTCTGCTGCGCCGGTGTTCCGGGGCCGCGCCTCAAGGCCGCCTGCCAGCATGTCGAATTGATCGACGAGGTGATGTTCGATTTTCCCGACCTCGTCTTCGTCACACGGCACGGGTGTGAACCTTGGACAGAGCTCGCGGTGAAGCTGATGCTCAAGTGGCCGGGCCTCCACTACTCGACCAGCGCATTCGCGCCCAAGTACTACCCACGCGACGTCATCGACTACGCGAACACTCGGGGAGCCGACAAGCTCATCTATGCCGGCTACTTCCCCATGGGTCTCTCCCTGCAACGGATCATGACCGAGATGCCCGACGTGGCCCTCAAGGACGATGTCTGGCCCAAGTTCCTGCGCACCAACGCACTGCGTGTCCTCGGCCTGGACTGATGGTCATCGCCATCTGGGCGTTCAGATCGGCGGTCTGACCGCCATTCTGGTCGGTCCGGTCGCCCACTACGAGATGGGCTTTCCCGCGACCTCGCTCACCCGCTGACCGGTCCGCACGTTGAAGACGCCACCGCACCGAAACGGAGCGATCTGCTTGTAGGCCGTCCCGCCGACCTGGACGAGTGTGCTGCAGCCGGTTGTGATGGTCTCCGCCGCCGGGAGGTACTCGGTCCCGATGCCCCCGGGGATCGGGACCCGGTAGACGAAGTTGTCGTTCACCGCGTGCTGGAGGGTCTGACCGTTGACCTTGGCCGGGTCACCGCCGAGTACGGTCTCGACCGCGGCGGGCGCAGCTGAGCAGACGGCCCGGTCGCCGGTTGTGGGCCGAGCGGGCTTGGTTACTATGGCCGGGCCATGAACGAGAAGGTCTACATCCACGAGTTCATCGACATCACCGGCCCGCACCGCGCCGACTACATGCACCACATGACGGCCAACTTCAGTCCCTCGGCCCAAGAGGAGCGCAACCAACTCTGCTACGGAGTGTGGGGAGTGGTCGGCAGTACCGGCCGATGGCCACAGGTGGTCAACATGTGGGAGGAGGATGGCCTCCACGGGATGGCTGCGTCCTTCGGATACGAGCTCAATCACGCCACCCTCCAGGACCCCAAGCTGGCCAAGTGGTGGGCGAAGGCGGCGAACTTCCGGTCCGGCGGGACGGATCGCCTGTTGGCCCCGGCGCCGTGGACGCGGACGAGTCTCGAATTGTGCGCGGACGGTGTGACCGGCGAGACCTATGCCCTCGAGTGGATCCGGGTCCCTCCGGGTCGATCGGCCCACTTCCTGGATGTCGTGGCCCAGGAGGCGATCCCTGTCTACGAGGAGTTCGGTTGGGAGCTGGCCGGCGCCTGGGAGACCCTGATGATCGACGACTCGGAATGCTTCCTGCTCTGGGCCATCCCGACCTGGGAGCACTGGGCCGAGTTCGAAGGGGTCCGCCGGACCCACCCTTCGCTCGTCGAGTGGAACAAGCGGTCACTCGAGCAGACCACCTCGATGCAACGGATCCTCTTGGTCGACGCGCCACTGTGCCCGTTCCGCACCCACCGGCAACCGGCCCGCTCCGACCAGGTCGACTGGGAGGAGTGACGCTCGACCCGCCGGACACCGAGGCTCAGCGTCCTTGGAATCGAGATGCCCGCCGCTCCACGAACGAGTCGATGCCTTCGGTTGCATCCTCGGTCCTGGTCACCAACTCCCGGGCCATGGATTCTTCGAAGAAGGCTGAGGCGCGGTCCACGTCGAGTGAGCGGTTGAGAAGTCGTTTGGCCAGACCCAGGGCGATCGTCGGCCCCTCCGCCAGGCGGGAGGCCAGCTCCGCGACGCTGACCGCCAGCTGGTCGGCGGCCACCACCCGGTTGACCATGCCGAGGGAGGAGGGATCGGTTGCCGACAGGCGCTCACCCAGGAACACCAGCTCCTTGGCGCGTTGCATCCCGACCACCCGGGGGAGGAGGTAGGCGCCGGCGCCGTCGGGGAGGATCCCCCGGCGTACGAAGACCTCGATGAAACAGGCCTCCTCGGCGGCCACGACGAGATCGAAGGCAAGAGCGAGATGTGCCCCGATCCCGGCGGCGGTGCCGTTGACCGAGCCGAGGACCGGCTTCTGGCAGTCGAGGACCGAAGCGATGAGGCGTTGCGCGCCATCGCTGATCATCCGCATTACGGTGCCGACGGGCTGGTCGCCGACGTCGTCGGCGGCGTCGCTCGCGGGTTGCGGCCCACGAAGGTCGGCGCCGGTGCAGAAGTGCTTGCCGGTCGCCCCGATCACCACGACCCGGATCACCGGATCGTGGTCGGCTTCGTCGATGAGTTTGATGATCGTGTCGCGTTGCTCGGCGGTGATGGCGTTGCCGGCCTCGGGCCGGTTGAGGGTGATCCACGAAATCCCCTCTTCGGTCCGGTGGAGCAGAGCGTCACCGAGGAGCTCCTCGGTGGCGGTCATCCCCGGATCCCGGGGGCCCGGCTTCCGAAGATGTCGGTCCCGACCACGGCTCCCAGTTTCTCTGCATCCCAGCGCTTCTCCCCGCTGGCGATGGTGGCGACTTCGTGCCAACCCTTCATGTGGAAGATCTTGTCGTGGATGACCCGGAACACCTGCCCGGTGATGTACTGCGCCTCGTCGCTGGCCAACCAGGCCACCATCGGTGAGCTCCCCGCCGGGTCCATGGGGTGGTACTCCTCTTCGGCCAGCTCGTCGGGCTCGAAGGCATCTCCCTGTCCGCCGATGGTGGCGGTGAGCCGGGTCAGTCCGCCCGGACCGATGGCGTTGGCGGTGACCCCGATGCTGGCCAGCTCGAGGCTGGTCGTCTGGGTAAGCCCGACGATGGCCGCCTTGGCGGTCGCGTAGTTGGACTGTCCGAAGTTTCCCTGTAGACCGGCTCCTGACGTGGTGTTGATGATCCGGCCCCGGACCTCGTCGCCGGCCTTGGCCCGGTCCCGCCAGTGGATGGCGGCAAAATGGGACATGAGCCAGGTGCCGCGGACGTGGACCCGCATCACGAGATCGAAGTCCTCGGGTGTCATGTTCCAGATGGCCCGGTCGCGCCCGATCCCGGCATTGTTGACCAACACGTCGAGACGCCCGAAGGTGTCGATCGCCTGGGCTACGAGCTCCTCCGTCGCCGATTCGTCGCCCACGTCACCGTAGTTGGCGATGGCAGCACCACCGCGTTGGTCGATGAGGTCCACAGTGAGGTCTGCGTCGCGACCGGCACCTGTCCCGTCCACCGCCGCGCCTACATCGTTGACGATGACCGTCGCGCCCCGGCGGGCCAGCTCCAGGGCGTGGCCCCGGCCGATCCCGTGGCCGGCGCCGGTCACGATGGCGACCTTCCCTGCCAGAAACTGCTCCATCAACCTTCCTTTGCCATCGTCTGATCTGGTGCCGCCTCCGGCCGACGAGCAGTCATATATTACATATACGAGGGCTACGCCATAGGGCCGTTCGCCGCTTAGGGGCTGTCCGCCCGCACCAGGTCCTCGGCGCGCCGGCGGAGCTCCGCCTTCTGGACCTTGCCGGTGGAGGTGGTGGGCAGGCTGTCGACCAAGTGAACATGTCGGGGTGCCTTGAAGTTCGCCATGTGCTCCCGGCACCAGGCGACGATCTCTGCCGCATCGGGACTCGAACCTGGTCGGGGGACGACGAACGCCACACCCACCTCGCCCAGTCGTGCGTCGGGCGACGCCACCACCGCCACGTGGGCGATGTCGTCGCGGCGGAGGATGACTGATTCCACCTCCGCCGCCGAGACGTTGAAACCCCCCACGATGAAGATGTCCTTCTTGCGATCGACGATCCGCAGGTAGCCGCCCGCACCCAAGGTGCCGACGTCTCCGGTATGGAGCCAGCCATCTGGGTCGACGGCAGCAGCCGTCGCTTCCGGAGCGTTGAAATACCCGCTCATCACGTTGAACCCGCGGACCAGCACCTCCCCCGGTTCGCCGGCTGGCCGGTCCCTCCCGTCGTCGTCGACGATGCGGAGCTCGAGCCCCTCGAGCGGGTGGCCGACGGTGGTGGCGATGGTCTCGATGGGGTCGGTTTGCTCGCAGATGGTGACCGTACCGTGGGTCTCGGTCAGGCCGTAGGCGGTGATCACCGAGTCCAGCCCGAGCTCCGATTTCATCCGGGCGATGAGCTCGACCGGGACGACGGTCGCCCCGGTCACCGACAGCCGAACGGTATCGAGGGGGAACGAGTCGAAGTCCGGATCGTTGAGGATCGACTGGAAGATCGACGGTGGCCCGGGCAGGACGGTGATGCGCTCCTCGGCGACGCGATCGACGACCGACCGGACCTCGAACACGGCGTGGGGGACGAGGGTGACCCCGCGGATGAACGCCGCCAGTATCCCCGACTTGAGGCCGGCGGTGTGGAAGAAGGGATAGACGATCAGCATGCGGTCGCCCTCTTGCAAGCCGACTCCTCTCGACCATTGGTCGTAGGTGTCCACGCTGGCGCCGTGACGAAGGACGGCGCCCTTGGGAAGGCCGGTGGTCCCCGAGGTGAAGATGACGTCGCTCGGATCGTCCGGTCCGACCCCGGCTTCCCGGGCCCGGGCCTCGGCCGGGGCGGTCTGCTCGGCCCGTTCGAGGAATGCCGACCAGGACGTCGACCCATCCGCGGACGGTCCGCTGAGCACCACGGTCTCCTGTACGCCCTCGAGCCCCTCGAGCCCGGCGATCAGGTCCGTGAAGTCGGTCCCGAGGAAATCGGTGACCGTGAAGAGCATCCTGACGTCGGCGGAGCGCAGGACCTCGGCCGCCTCCTCGCCCTTGTACCTGGTGTTGATCGGCACCAGCACGGCCCCGACGCCGTATACACCGAAGGATGTGAGGATCCAATCGAGCCGGTTCGGGGCCCAGATGCCCACCCGGTCTCCGGGCTGAATGCCGCTGGCGATGAGGGCTCGTTCTACGAGCTCGACGGACGCGGCCACGTCGGCAAACGTGGGTCGGAACGAGCCGTCCGCCACGGCCTCGATCGTGGCGAAGTCGTCAGCTGCGGCCCGGACCACGGAGGGGATCGTCCTCGAGCTCATCGGCCTACGATCCGTTCAACTCGGCTCGGCCCACCGGGCCTCCCGCTTCTCGGTGAAGGCGAGCGGCCCTTCCGTCTGGTCGGGGTGGCCCCACAGCGCGACCAGCTCGGTGGCCCCGGCCCGGCAGGCGTCGGTCAGCCCGAGCTCGAGCGCCCCCCACAGGGCCCGCTTGGTGGCGGCCATGGCGGCCGGGGAGTTCTTGGCGATCTTCTCGGCCAGCTCCTGGGCGGCCTCGACGGAGGTCGCCGGGCGGGTCGACGATCTGGCTGATCATGCCGAGCTCGTAGGCCCGCCGGGCGTCGATCCGCTCGTACCGGCCGACCAGCGCCATCCGCATGACCGCCTCGACCGGCATCTTGCGGACCAGGCCGATGGCCTCGATGGCGACGGCCTGGCCGATCGACACATGCGGGTCGAAGAAAGTCGCATCGGAGGCGGCCATCACGATGTCGGCGTCGGCCACCCAGTGGAACCCACCGCCGGCACAGATGCCGTTGACCGCGGTGATCACCGGTTTGGCGACGCTGTCTGGTGCCACGCAGTGAAGTGGAGATCGAGATCCACGAGCCCCTCGCGGTAGCGCTCCATGCCGACACCGTCCGTCGCCAGCTCGGTGACATCCACGCCGGTCTGGAATGCCCGGCCCTCACCGGTGTGCACGATCACACGCACCTCTGGGTCGCGGTCGAGCTCGATCCATGCTTGGGCGAATTCGTCGCGGATCAACGTGTTCATGGCGTTGAGCTGCTCGGGGCGATTGTTGATCAGCCACCCCACCCGACCCCGGCGTTCGACGGTCAGGCACTCGTACGTCGAATACGTCACGTGGTCCTCCTTCTGGCCGGTGCCCTGCCCGGTCACCGGCTGGTTTCTTCTGGTCGGTGGTCCCGGCCGGCCGGCTCGGCCCACCGGGCCTCCCGCTTCTCGGTGAAGGCGAGCGGCCCTTCCGTCTGGTCGGGGTGGCCCCACAGCGCGACCAGCTCGGTGGCCCCGGCCCGGCAGGCGTCGGTCAGCCCGAGCTCGAGCGCCCCCCACAGGGCCCGCTTGGTGGCGGCCATGGCGGCCGGGGAGTTCTTGGCGATCTTCTCGGCCAGCTCCTGGGCGGCCTGACGGAGGTCGCCGGGCGGGTCGACGATCTGGCTGATCATGCCGAGCTCGTAGGCCCGCCGGGCGTCGATCCGCTCGTACCGGCCGACCAGCGCCATCCGCATGACCGCCTCGACCGGCATCTTGCGGACCAGGCCGATGGCCTCGTACGCGGTGACCTGGCCGATCGATACGTGAGGATCGAGAAAGGTGGCGTTGGAGGAGGCGATCACGATGTCGGCGTCCGCCACGAAGTGGAGCCCACCCCCGGCGCACACTCCGTTGACCGCGGCGATGACCGGCTTTGCCACCCGATTGTGCCAGGCCGTCAGACGAAGCTCGGCCCGCCTGGTTCGGCGCGACTGCTCCCGCAGCGCCTCAGGGTCACGGGCCAGCTCGACGACGTCCAGCCCCGTCTGGAACGCTCGGCCTTCCCCGGTGTTGACGATGACCCGAACGGAGGGGTCAGCGTCCAGCTCCCCCCAGGCCCTCTCCAACTCTTGGATCATCACCGCGTTCATGGCGTTCCCCGAGTCGGGTCGGTTGAAGATCAGCCAGCCGACCGGTCCCCGTCGGTCGATGACCACTGCATCCCAACCGGATCCGCGGTATCTGCGCTCGACGGTCGTGCTCATGGTGCTCTCTCGTCAGGAACCGGCAAGGCGCTCACCCATGATCCCTTCCTCCCGCAGGTGACGGACGGCTTCGGGGGAGAGGCCGATTTCGGCCAGGACCTCCTCGTTGTGCTGACCGAGTGTCGGCGCCGGCGATCGGAGCCATCGGTCCACCCGGGAGTAGCGGAACGGCAACATCGGGATCTCGTGGTCACCGGTGACGCGGTGATGTTCGGTCTCGAAGAGGGAGCGCGACCGGAGCTGAGGATTGGATGCGAGCTCGCCAGGAGGGAGCACCGCTGCGGCCGGCACGCCCGCCTTCACCAGGAGCGCGGCCGTGGCGTCGGCATCGCGGCCTTCGGTCCACGCTGTCAGCTCCTTGTCGATCTCATCGTGCAGCCGGCGGCGGCCAGCTTCATCGGCGAGGACGTCCTGGCGGGCCCAGGCGGGGTCTCCGATCACCGAGCGCAGCGACTGCCACTGCCCGTCCGTGGTCACGGCCAGCGCCATCCAGCGGTCGGTGCCTGAACAGCGGTAGACACCCTGGGGCGCGGCCTCCGGTCCCCGGTTGCCGTCCCGCCGAAGCACCGCCCCGGTCGCCCCGAACTCGATCGTCTGCTCGGCAGCCGCGTTGAGCGCCGACTCCACCATCGCCGATTCGACGAGCCTTCCACCTCCCGACTGGCCTCGGTCTATCAGGGCCACCACCGTGGCGAAGACGGAATGCATGGCGGCCAGGGGATCACATGCCCCTCGCACCAATACCGGAGGTCCGTCGGCAAAGCCCGTCAACCACGCCATGCCCGTGAGGCATTCCATGGTCTGGGCGAAGCCCGTCCGATCCCGCCAGGGTCCGTCGAGGCCGAAGGCGGGCATACGCACCATCACGAGGTCGGGGTTGATCCCGTGGAGATGCTCCCAGCCCAGACCGAACTGCTCCATCACCCGGGGGGTGTAGTTCTCGACGAGCACGTCGGCGGTCGTGGCCAATGTCTCGAGTACGGCAATGCCCTCGGGGCGGGACAGGTCGAGTGTGATGGCCCGCTTGCCTACGTTCACCGCATGGAAGAGGGGTCCCCATTCCCACCACTGTTCGTCCGTATGTGATCGGGTACTGGCGAAGCGCATGTAGTCCGGCCTCGATACCGACTCGACCTTGATGACGTCTGCTCCCAGGCACGCCAAGGCGTCGGTGGCGGCCGGTCCGGCCCACCACGCCGTGCAGTCGATGACCCGCACCCCGGCGAGCGGGAGTTGCCAAGCGTGATCGCCGGCCTCGCCCGCCTCTTCGGCTCGATGCCGGGCGGCCGGCCCGTCGACGGACCAAGCCACCGTTCCCGTGTGCTGACCGTTGATCGGAGCCGGTCGGAGGGGAGGCGGCACGGTGTCCGAGATGCGGTACGGCACCCGCGGCTGGCGAAACCGGCCCGAAGGGCTCGGCTGGAAGACCCCTCGCGCCGCGAACTGCTCGAACTCGGGGACGCTCGGACCGTCGAGGACGGGCCCAGCCGGTATCCGGAACAGGGAGGCCTCCTCCAAGACCCGCTCCGTGTTGCGCCGGGTGGTGTGCTCGCGCACTGCGGCCAGGAATTCGTCCCGTCGGGCGAATCGCTTGGAGGCCTGGGACAATTCCGGGTCGGTCACCCAGTCCGATCGACCGATCATGACCAGGAAGTCGTGGAATTGCTGGGCGCTGTTGGTGGTGAAGACGGCGTAACCGTCAGCCGTCGGCTCGATGGATGGGATCTCGATGACCCGGCCGGTGCCCTCCAGCGCTGGCCATCCCGCGAACGAGGCGAAAACGGAGGGGTAGGTGACCATGGTGACCGCCATGCAGTCGAGCATGGCCACGTCCACGTGCTCACCCTGGCCGCTCCGCACCGATTCGCGGTGGGCAGCGACAGCGCCGACGGCGGCATACGTCCCGGTGACCCATTCGCCGATGCGACCACCGGCCGCCACCGGTGGCTGTTCAGGTAGGCCACGCTGACCCGTCGATCCACACGCGGCCTGCAGGGTGAACTCGGTGCTCGGATGGTCCGCCCACGGTCCCTCGCAGCCGAAAGGGGTGATCGTGACGAGCACCAGTCCTCGGTTGACCGACCACAGCTCGTCGAGGTCGACCGGCGCATCCGTCACCATGATGTCAGCCGCGCTGGTGAGGTCGACGACGCCGTTGTTGACGGACCGTTTCGAGGTGTTGAGGAACTCGAACAGCGCTCCCGATCCCCATCGGCGCAACGGGTCCCCCGCCCCGGTCTCCACTTTGACGACGTCGGCCCCGGCGTCGGCTAGCAACTTGGTGCAGTAGGGACCGGCGATGTCCGTAGTGAGGTCGACGACCCGCACGTTCTCGAGCATGTCACCCGTCCTCCGGCCGATTCCTCGGCTCCCCGGCGCCTGCTGGCAACCGCCGGACGACCGGCGGCAATCTACCATTCGGAACGGACGGCGGAGGAGTCCGACCGATGGCCCACTGCGATCGATCGTGCCGATGGCACGGTGTCGGTGGCGGCGACCCGGAGCCAATGGGTCCTGCCGGCCTTGTGCGATCCTCCACAATGTATATGATATGTGTGTCCATCGGACAGGGCCTTGGGTCCGGCGCGTGAAACGAGGGGGAGGGGATCTCGTAGTGGGTGCCGTTGCGGATGGGTCAGGCTGATCGGGGGACGCGCAGATGCACTCTGACCGGGCGGCAACCATCGAGAGACCTTCGGCCGGCGCCGACGCGCTGAAGGTGCAGGGGATCGGGGTGTCGTTCTCGGGCGTCGTCGCCCTCAAGGACGTATCTCTCGAGGTCGGGCGGGGTGAGGTGCTCGGCATCGTCGGACCGAATGGTGCCGGCAAGACCACCTTCTTCGACGTCGTCTCGGGCCTCCGCCAACCCAATTGTGGAACGGTCATGTTCGAAGGGAACGACGTCACCGGCCGTTCCGCGGTGTGGAGATCACGGGCCGGAATGCGGCGGACCTTCCAGCGCCAGCAGGTGTTTGGCCGCCTGACCGTCGAGGAGAACCTGCTCTGCGCCCTCGACTGGAAAGGCGGAGGGGGCGGCATCCTCGCCGATCTTGTCGCCTTGCCGACGCGACGTCGCATCGAGCGTCGGCGCCGCGCCGAGGTCGAGCATGTCCTGGAGTTGTGCGGGTTGCTACCGGTGCGGCAGGCCATGGCCGGTTCGTTGCCCATCGGCATTGCCCGGATGGCCGAGCTGGGACGGGCCTTGGCCGAGTCGCCGAGCCTCCTGCTCCTCGATGAGCCCACCTCCGGCCTCGGGGACATCGAGGTCGAGTGTCTCAGCCAGGTCATCGATCGACTCCGGAGCGACAGTGCCTGCGCCGTCTTGCTGGTCGAGCACGACATCGCATTCGTCATGTCCCACAGCGATCGCATCGTCGTGCTCCAGCGGGGTGAGGTGCTCGCCCAGGGTACGCCGGGTGAGATCCAGGCCAACGGGGAGGTCCGGGATGCGTATCTCGGGTGAGCAAGTGCGGAGCCGCCCCGTTCGGCCGTGCGACCTCGTCGGTCCCACATTCGGACCGGCCCGACGGCTGCCGCGGGTGGGTAGGACATGAGCAAGTTCGTGAACTTGCTGGTGACGGGGATCGTCTCCGGTGCCATCTATTCGATGCTGGCGGTCGGGCTGGCCTTGACCTATTCCACGACCGGGATCTTCAACCTGGCTTACGGCGCGGTGGCGTTCACGTGCGCCTACATCTATTTCGAGCTTCAGAACGGCCTGCACTGGTCCAACGTGTGGGCGGCGGCAGTGGTGATCTTGGCCTTCGCCCCGCTCCTCGGCCTCCTCCTGGACCGGTTCGTGTTCAGGAAGCTCTCCCAGGCCAGCGACGCCTCCAAGATCATGGCCACGGTCGGTGTGCTGATCGCACTGCCCGCCCTGGCCCAGGGGGTCGTGGCTGTCCTCATCGGGGTCGGGCACTTCAACATCCCGGACGGTTCGCTGGTGACGTTGGCACCCGGACTCGGTCCCGAGCCGCCTCATCATTGGCACCTCGGATCGGTGCTGTATGTCGACTCCGACCAACTGATCGTCGGCATCGTGGCCGTGGTCATGGCCATCGGCCTCTGGTACCTGCTCAAGCGAACTGCTCTCGGTCTCCGCATGCGGGCGCTGGTCGATCGCCCGGACCTGGCCACGGCTCGCGGCGTGGACCGGGGCCGCACGTCCGCCGTCGCCTGGGTACTGGGCACGGTCATGGCCGGGGTTGCCGGGGTGGCCGGCGCCCCGATCTTCAACTCGCTCTCGTCCGCCACCTACCTCTACGTGTTGCTGGTCGCCGTGGCGGCCGTGACCTTGGGCGGCCTGCGGTCGGTGCCGCTGGCCGCGCTGGGTGGCCTGTGTATCGGGGCGATCCAGAGCCTGGTGGCCGGCTACGCCGGGTTCGCCCAGTCGATTCCGGGATTCAGCGACTCGGTACCCTTCGTCCTGCTGCTGGTCGGCCTGGCCGTGTGGGGTCGTGAGCGCGGCCGCCGGGCGGGTCAGGTGTCCGATGACGTCCCTCCGCCCGACTATCTCGCCCTCCGACCCCGTTGGCGGCGGGTGGCGCCGTGGATCTTCTGGTTCGGCGGGCTGCTGATCTACATCTACTTCGGTGCTGACAGCTATTGGCTCGGCTTGGCCACCAAGGGCCTGGCGCTGTCGTTGGTCTTTCTCTCGTTCACCATCGTGACCGGGACGGGTGGCATCGTCAGCCTGGCCCAGGCGGCATTCGTGACCGCCTCCGGGCTGATGGCCGGTGTGTTGATCGGCCACTATCACCAGCCCTACCTGGTCGGGCTGCTCGGAGGTGTGGCCTTCGCCGTGCTGCTGGGGGCCATCGTGGCCGTCCCGGCGCTCCGGCTGGGAGGCCTGGCGCTGGCGTTGGCGACGCTCGCCCTCGGGTTCGTGGGTGACAACGTCCTCTTCCAGTGGTCATGGTTGGCCGGGCCGCAACAGCAGGGCTGGGTCATTCCACGACCTTCGTTCGGTCCGGTCAGCTTTGCCAGCAACAAGTCGATGGCCGTACTACTGCTGGTCATCGTGGTCTTGATCACCCTCGTGATCCGCAATCTGCAACGCTCCTCGTCGGGCAGGATGATGAGTGCGGTCCGTACCTCCCAGACGGCCGCCGAGACGTCAGGCATCTCGGGCACGACGGTGAAGATCAGCCTCTTCGCCGTGTCAGCCGCCCTGGCCGGCCTCGGAGGCGTGCTGGTCGTCACGGTCGATCAGCACGTGACCAATACGACCTACTCGACCCCGGTCGGACTGGTGTGGCTGGCGACCGTGGTCCTCTGGGGGGTCAGGCGGCCCAGCGCCGCGATCGTGGCCGGGATCACCAGTGTCCTGCTGGTCGGCGTGCTGTCATCGGGCTTCCACTTCTCGTTCGTCTCGTGGTCGGGTACCACCTCCACCTGGATCCCGACCGCACTGTTCGGGTTGGGGTCGGTGACGATGGCACGAAATCCTGACGGGATCCTCGCCCTCACCGAGGAGATGTCGTTCCGTCGCCAGCAACGTCGGGCGACGAAGCGTCAACCGGCCATGGTCGGGTCCGCCACCGTTGCCGCCGGCCTCGACGGCCTCCGACCGGAGCCGGCCGGCGTGGCCGTCAACGGGACGGCATCGACGGCTCACATTCCGTCCACCCCCGGGCCGGAGGTGGCCCTGCGGCTCGCCTCGGTGTCCGCTTCCTACGGCGAGACCCCTGTCCTCTTCGACGTCGACCTCGATCTCCGGGACGGCAGGATCACCGCCTTGGTCGGGGCCAATGGCGCGGGCAAGTCGACGCTGTGCAAGGTGCTGGCCGGTCTGATGGAGCCGAGCCGCGGTGTGATCAACCTGGCGGGAAAGGACGTGACCGGGGAGCCGGCGCACCTGCGGTCGAAGGACCTCCTGCTGGCTCCGGAGTCGAGAGGCGTCTTCCCTTCGTTGTCCGTCGAGGAGAACCTGACGGTCCTGCTTCCCGAGGCCGACGATCGGGCCCAGGCGTACCAGCGTTTTCCCATCCTCAAGGAGCGCCAGCACCTGGCCGCAGGCCACCTGTCCGGTGGCGAGCAACAGATGCTGACCCTGGCGCCCATCCTGGTCAAGCCACCCAAGGTGGTCGTGGCCGACGAGCCGACCTTGGGCCTAGCGCCCATGGTCGTCGAACAGGTGATCCGGATCTTTGCCGAGCTGCGCGAACAAGGGGTCACGCTCCTGATCGTCGAAGAGCGGGCCAAGGCCGTCCTGGATATCGCCGACGACGTCGTGCTGCTCGAGCTGGGGAGGCTGGTGTGGTCCGGTCGGAGGGTCGAGCTCGATCCCGATCAGCTCGCGGCCATCTATCTCGGCCAGACCCACGTGAAGAGCGCGGTTTCTTCGACCTGAGGACCCAGGAGTCGACCGGGGTTTTCGTTGGACCGAAGCTCAGCTTCGCCGTCGGTGCGAGGGTCAACCCGGCTCGAGGCCAACCGGCCGGAAATAGGGCAGCATCGAGGAATCGCCGATCCGATGGAACTCGACGGCCAGCTCCATCCCCTCGGCCAGCTCGTCGGGGCAGCAGCCGATGACCGAGCTGATCACGAAGATCCCCTCGTCCAGCTGCACGATGGCTGGCGACGTAGGGGACCTCGAAGGCCGGGCTCTGCGGACGCCAGACCACGCTCCAGCTGTAGAGGCGGCCCCGGCCCCGGCTCGCCTCCCACCGCAGGTCCCGGCGGTGGCAGCGCCAGCAGATCCGGGGGGCGTCGGCCACGGCCAGGAGGCAGCCGGAACAGCGGAGAAAGAGGAGCTCTCCTCGGGCGCACCCCTCCCAGTACGGAGCGGAGAACCGCGAGGGCACCGGGGTCGGAGTACCCGGAGGTTGGGGACAGAGCAGCTTCACGGGCGCTCGCTCCCCACCAGCAGGACATCGCTGAAGAGGGCCCCCGATCCCCCGTTGGAGCACAGGGCCACCTCGGCCCCCGGCACCTGGGCAGAGGCACACGTGCCCCGGACCTGCTGCACGCTCCGGATGACCCTTTGGAGCATCTGGGTGGCGTTGCCGGGATGGGCGAACGACATGGTTCCGCCGTCCGTCGTCACCGGGTAGCGGCCACCAGGGCCGATGGCGCCGTCGAGGGCGAGGACGCCCCCTTCTCCGTCCGGACAGAACCCAAACGCCTCGAGCTGGCGGATGATCTCGAAGGAGAACGGGTCGTAGAGCTCGCAGACGTCGACGTCGGAGGGGGAGAGACCGGCGGCGGCGAATGCGGCCCGGGCCGCCCGCCGGCCCACGTAGCCCGCCGGGTCGTCCTGTCCCTGCCGACCGGTGAAGTCCCAGACCGGGCCGTGCTGGTAGGAAGGGCCGTAGGCATCACTCCCCCCACCGAGGATCCACACCGCCGGCTGCCTCATGTCGGCGGCCCGATCGGCTCTCATCAGGACCAGGCCACATCCACCCTCCGATGTGGTGGAGCAGTCGAGCAGGTGGAAAGGCTCGGCGATCGTGCGTGAGGCCAGGATGTCGTCCGAGGTGAACGGACCGCGCCCGTAGTAAACAGCCTCCGGGTTCACGTGACCGTTGTTGCGGATGGTGGCGGCGACGGCGGCCAGTTGCTCCGGCGTGGTACCGAACGTCAACATGTGTCGCTTGGCCATCAATGCGAACTCGACGGCCGTGAACATGCCGTAGCCGACCACGAACTCGTTGGTGGGCCTGGTCCACGGCGCGGTGTAGGCCCGATCGGTGTAGATGCCGGCGCTGCCGCCCACCACCAGGACCACCTGGCATTGACCGGTGGCGATCAGGGCCGAAGCCTCGAGAACGGCGGGGATGCCCAGCCCGTTGACCGACCGGCGGCACGGCCCGAGGCGGAGCTCGTACACCAGCTCGCCGGCTCGCTCGCCGATCACCCCGTCGACGTCGGCAACCCCGACTCCGGCGTCCTCCAGGGCCCCGAGAGCTCCTTCGATGGCGATGGACAACGAATCGTGATCGGGCAGCTGGCGGGCCTGGACAGTGTTGAACACACCGGCGATGACCGCGTCACGGAACGGATGGGGCACCGTTCACCCGCCCCGAATGGTACCGAGGTGGCTACCGCTCACACCCGGTACCCCTCAGCCAACTGGCGGCGGAGGACCTTGCCCACCTCGTTGCGGGGGAGGCTGCCCACCCGAACGAACTCGACCGGGACCTTGTACGGGGTGAGGTGGGCACGGCAGAGACCGATCAGTTCCTCGATGTCGAGTTCGCCGTTGGACACGACGAAGGCCACCGGCACCTCACCCAGGCGTTCGTCGGGAGCACCGACGACCGCAGCGTCGCTCACCGAGGGCATGAGCCGAAGGACCTCCTCGACCTGATCAGGGAACACCTTGTTCCCGCCGCGGTTGATGAGGTCGCTCGATCGGCCCTCGATCCAGACGAAACCGTCGTCGTCGATGCGACCGAGGTCACCGGTGGCGAGGTAGCCCTCGACGTCGATCCGGTCGGACAGCTCGGCACCGGAGGCGTAACCACTGGCCATGTTGGGCGGTCGCACCCGCAGCTCGCCCAAGGCGCCCGGGGCGAGGATCTCGCCGGTCTCACCCACGATCTTGATGTCCACGCCGGCGTGGGGCCGCCCGACGGCACCCACTTTTTCGGGGTGGGACTTGGCGTCCGACGCGGTCCACCCGATGACTTCGCCCACCTCGGCCTGGCCATAGCTGTTCAGGACGAAGACGCCGAACGCCTCGGTGAAGCGACGGGCCTGGAGAGGGGAGAGGGGGGCGGTGATGCTCCGTACGTAGCGCAGCGGGGACAAGTCGGTGATGGCGTCGTCGTCGTTCAGCATGGTGATGGCTGCCGGGGGGAGGACGGTGGAGCGGATCTCGAACCGCCGCACCAGCTCGGCGAAGGTGGCCGGCTCGAACCGGTCCATGATGACCAGGGGCGCCCCGGCCCGCAGCCCGAAGAGCGTGTTGTAGATCCCGGCATTCAGGGCCAGCGAGACGGGGATCAAATTGGGTGACGGCCGGCGCTCCGAGCGGTCGCCGCCCGATCGTAGGGGCGTGAGCACCCGGTCGATGAGCTCGCGGTAGGCGTGGTGGGTGTGGAGGATCGGCTTGGGGCTGCCGGTCGTACCCGACGTCCACAGGATGAAGCCGGTCCCGGGCCCGTAGCTGCGAGCCCCGGCCCGCAGCTGGATCCCGCCCGGACCGATGATGGCGGCCGGCGCCGTTGGCTCCAGCACGTTTTCGAGCTCGGCGGCGGGCAGGCGGGGGTTGAGCGGCACGAATACGCCGTCGATCAACCAGATCCCCATCATGGCCATGACGACGTCGGGACCGTTGGGGAGCTGGACGGCGACCGCTTGACGCGGTTGCACGCCCTGGGCGACGAGCTCGTCGGCCACCGCCCGAGCCTGGGCGCGGGCCGCCCCGGCGGTGACGGTCTTGTCGATGGTGTGGAGGAGCGGCTGGTTCGGACCGAAGGGGTGGTCCATCAACAAGGAGGCCAGGTTGTCGATGGGATGCTCCGTTGAGTCGGAATGCTCCGTTGAGTCGTCAGCGGTGCTCACTTGGACGAGGCTATGGGTTCGGTCCGACGGTGTGCCAATGGTGGTCCCCCATGACCGGAGCGACAGGGAGGGCGTGGCGTTCGAGCGCGTTGGCCCGCTCGAATGTCCGCGGGCATCGTGGCCTGGCTAGCATCGGACACAGCCCATGCCGCGCAGATGACATGATTCTGATCAGCGTCGACGACCACATCGCCGAGCCGCCTGACATGTTCGAGGGCCACGTGCCGGCCAAGTACCGGGACGCCGCCCCCCGGGTCGAGACAGACGACCAGGGGTACCAGCAGTGGTGGTACGGCGACAAGATGGGCCGCAACCTCGGGCTCAACGCCGTCGCCGGCAAGCCCCGGGAGATGTACAACGTCAACCCCTCGAACTACTCGGAGATGCGACCGGGGTGCTTCGACGTCCACGAGCGGGTACTCGACATGTCGGCGGGAGGGACGCTGGCCGGCCTCAACTTCCCGAACTGGACCGGCTTCTCCGGCCAGGTGCTGAATGAAGGGCCCGATCCCGAGGTCAACGAGATCATGATCAAGGCGTACAACGACTGGCACATCGACGAGTGGTGTGCGGCGTACCCCGAACGGTTCATCCCCTGTGGCATCCTCCCGCTCTTCGATGTGGCCAAGGCCGCAGGCGAGGTGCGGCGGTTGGCCACCAAGGGGTGCCGCGCCGTGACGTTCTCCGAGAACCCTGCCGCCCTCTCTCTGCCGTCGATCCACACCGACTACTGGGACCCGCTGTTCGCAGCCTGCTCGGACGAGGGGACGGTGCTCTGTCTCCACGTCGGCTCGTCATCCCGGTCCGCCTCGACATCGCCGGACGCCCCGCCGTCGGTGGCCATGGGCCTCTCGTCGGTCATGTCGATCTACTCCCTCGGGGACCTCATGTGGGCCGACTTCTGGTGGCGGTTCCCAAGCCTCACCGTCTCGCTCACCGAAGGTGACATCGGGTGGATCCCTTACTTCCTCCAGCGGGCCGAGCACATCCAGCACCGGCATTCGGGCTGGACGGGCCACCAGTTCCCCGACGGCATGGGACCGGCCGAGGTGTTCCGTGAGCGGGTCCTGTGCTGCTTCATCAATGATCCGGTGGGGGTCAGCCTGATCGATGACTTCAACATCGACAACGTCTGCTGGGAGTCGGACTTCCCCCACTCGGACTCGTCGTGGCCGAATGGGCCCGAGGTGAACGAAGCCCAGTTCGGCTCGCTCTCCGACCAGCAGATCGACAAGATCACCCACCAGAACGCCATGCGTCATTTTGCGTTCGACCCGTTCGCTATCCGCCCGAAGGAACGGTGCACGGCGAAAGCACTACGGGCAGAGGCGGTGGAGGTGGACACGGTGACCCATGTCGGGAGAGCTCCTACCCAGAGCGATCGGGACTACTTCAGGAACCTGGTGCCCAAGGCCGGGTCAACCGCCGCCCGTTCTCGTTCATGACGACGCGGATCTCGTCGTCGTCGAACCCGTGTTGGCGAAGGTCGTTGGCGAACGTCCGGGGCTCGGCGAGTCCCTCGGCATGGGGCCAGTCGGAGCCGAACAAGAGGTGGTTCACCCCGATCACGTCCTTCACCGAGGCGATATCGTCCTCGTAGTACGGGGCGACCCAGACATGCTCGCGCAGGGTTTCGATCGGATCCGACGCGAACGACGTCGGCAGCTGACCGTGGGCCTTGGTGAGCTTCTTCTCGAGGTTGAGCACCCATTCGCAGCCGGACTCGATGGTGGCCACCCGCACGTTCGGAAACCGGTCGAAGACACCGTGGCAGATGAGGGCGGCCAGGGTCTCGAAGGGAGGCCGGTCTGATGTCAGCACCGACCGGAGCGGTCCGTAGCGGAACGCCTCCATCTCGCCGAACGACTCCCAGTCGTCCACATAGCGCCCGTACCCCGCGTCCCCCGAATGGATGCCGACCGTCACCCCGGCCTCGTCGATCCTGGCCCAGAACGGGTCGAACCGGGTATTGCCGGGAGACGTGAGCCCGGTGGGTGTGTGAGCCGGCCCGCCCTTGATGCACACGATCCGGGCATCGCGAGCCAAGACCTCCTCCAGCTCTGCCACCGCCGCATCCACATCGACCAAGGTGATCATCGGCGCGGCGAAGATCCGGTTCTGGTAGGCGTAGCCCCAATCCTCGTCGAGCCACCGATTGAAGGCGTGGAACGCGGCCACCAGCGCCTCCGTGTCGTCAGCCAGCGCCTCCTCCATTCCCACCCCGAGGGTCGGGAACAGGAAGCAACCGTCGATGCCCTGCTCGTCCATCACGACGAGGCGCGGCGTCACGGTCGCGGTACTCGGGCCGGATGGGCTCGAGGTCCCCGAAGAGGTCACGCATCCCCTTGCCCTTCGGGTTCCTACCGCGGAAATACTCGTCGAGACTTCCCGGCTTGGCCACCGGGTCGAAGGTCGGGTTGGGGATGAACTTGCAGATCTTTCCCCCGACTACCAAACGCTGGCGACCGTCGATCTCGGCCCACTGCATGGCCCGTTTGGCCATCTTGGGGTCGATGTGGCGGGTGAAGGCGTCGGTCGCCTCGTAGTAGTGGTTGTCGGCGTCGAATGCCTTGGTGGCGGTCTCGACGGGGGTGGTTGCCATGGAACGATCTCCTGTCGCCGGCCGGTCTGCCCGCCGGCCATCCCATACTAGAATCGGATTTCGATTTGTCAAGGCAGGGGTGCTCGTCCCTCTCCGGTCCAGCCCGGTATCGGATGGCGGTCGAATAGTCGGATGGGTCGCACCGATGGTAGAAGTAAATTCTATTCTCGAAGCACGATGTCGCCCAATGCCGCCCAATACCCATGGCCTATTGGACCGCTCCGCATTTCGGGGCGTATGCCATACTCCGTGTTCTGTGACCGGAGGTTCGCGCGCCCTGGAGCCGCGTCGTGAGTGACGGGGGAGGGATCACCGATACGGCGATCGAGCGGCTCCGGCAGCGGATCGGCATTCCGGAGCCGCACCCGGTGCCCCCCCACTACCAGAGCCCGGGAGTCGACGCCTTCCGCCACATCGCCCAGTGCTACGGGGACGACAACCCGTTGTGGTGGGACCAGGAGTACGCCGGCAACTCGGTCTGGAACGGGGTGATCGCCCCGCCACCCCTGGTGGGCGGGGATTCACTCATCGGTGAGGACGAGGTGTCCGAAGTGGCGCCCGACGTGCGCGAGCTCATGCGGGGCGACCCGCTCCGGGGGGTGCACGCCTTCTACTCGGCCAGTGCTCGCGAGTGGTGGGCTCCCCTCCGGCCGGGGCACCGGATGGCTCGGCGCAACGCTCTGGTGGGCGTGCTCGACAAGCCGAGCCAGTTCGCCGAACGCGCCGTCCACGAGTGGACGGGCCAGGTCTTCCAGGACGACGAGGGCACCATCCTGTCGGGTCAGTACCGGTTGATGATCCGCACCGAGCGGACCAAGGCCCGCAAGGTGCAGGAGAAGAGGGATGCTTTCGAGCCCCGCCCCTATGCCGACGAGGAGATCGAGGCCATCGGGGCCCAGTACGAGAAGGAACGAGCGAGAGGCTCGGTCCCGCGCTGGTGGGAGGACGTCGATGAAGGAGACGCTGTCGGGCCCATGGTGAAGGGACCGCTCACGGTGACCGACATGATCTGTTGGCACGTGGGAATGGGCATGGGCCTCTACGGGGTCAGGCCGCTCCGACTCGGCTACCAGAACCGCACGCGCATCCCCCGGTTCTTCCACCGCGACGACCTGAACGTCCCCGACGTCATGCAGCGGGTCCATTGGGACCCCGAATTTGCCCGGCGGGCGGGGAACCCGACCACCTTCGACTACGGGAGGATGCGAGAAACCTGGCTGATTCATCTGTGCACCGATTGGATGGGGGACGACGCCTGGCTGTGGAAGCTCGACTGCGAATTCCGCAAGTTCAATTTCGTGGGCGATACCCAATGGCTCCACGGTACGGTCCGGCGGAAGTACCTGGCCGAAGGGGAACGCCCCGCCGTCGAGCTCGAGCTGTGGGCGAAGAACCAGAGGGAGGAGATCACCACACCCGGCCATGCCACCGTCCTGCTTCCCAGCCGGGAGCACGGCCCGGTGGTCCTGCCCGAGCCGCCCGGAGGGGCGACCGATCTCCACGGTGCGCTCCAGGCCATCGCCGCCGACTTCGCCGCCGGGACGGCCGCACCCCTGCGATGACCGACCCCGCCTATCGCTCGGTCGACGGCCTGTCGATCGAGGTGTCCGGCCCGGTCCTACGGATCCGCCTCGACCGGCCGGACCGGCGCAATGCCGTCGACGACACCATGATGGCCGGATTCATCGAGGCGGTGGACACGGCGGGACGGGACGAGAACGTCCGGGTCATCCATATCTCCGGAAGTGGCAACCATTTCTGCGGTGGCGCCGACATCGTGGCGCGCAATGCCGGCGATCAGCGCCGACCGAGGGTGGGCGCCATCCAGCGCCGCCTGCCGTCCCAGGCTCATCGACTCATTCCTCTGATCTGCCAGGTGCAGGTCCCGGTGGTCTGCGCCGTCCGGGGATGGGCCGCCGGCATCGGGTTGCAGATCGCCGCGGCCGCTGATTTCACCGTGGCGGCCGCCGACGCCCGGTTCTGGGAGCCCTTCTCGTCTCGGGGGTTCACCCCCGACAGCGGAGCAACCTGGTTGCTTCCCCGCGCCATCGGGGTGGCACGGGCCCGCCAGATGCTGTTGCTGGGGCGCGAGCTCAGCGGCTCCGAGGCCGAGCAATGGGGTCTGGTACACGCGGCCGTGCCCGCAGCCGACGTTGACCGGGAGACGGAAGAGGTGGTGTCCTCGCTCGTCGGCGGTCCGACCGTCGCCCTCGGGCTCACCAAGTGGCTGCTCCACGCCGGTGCTTCGCTGCCCTTGGAGGATCAGCTGCGGAACGAGGGGTTCGCCATGGAGCTCTCCTCGCGGAGCGAGGATTTCCGGGAGGGGCTGAGCGCGTTCAAGGACCACCGGGCGCCGGACTTCAAAGGACGCTGATGGCGGGCGAAGCTGCGCCGGTGTTCGTCACCGGACTCCCGATCGACGAGTTGGCCGAGCGGTCGCGGCGATGGGTGAACGACAATGTCCCCGAGACATGGCGCCGAGCGGCGGAAGACGGTGGGGCAGCGGGCATCCGCACGGTCCGGACTCGGTCGGACTACGAAGCCTGGTACCCAGTCTTCGCCGCTTCGGGCCTGGTGGTTCCGACCTGGCCGGAGGCCTACGGGGGAGCGGGGCTGACGCCCTCCGAGGCGCGAGCCGTCGAGATGGAGCTCGCGCCTTACAACCTCGGCCGCCTCAATCCGTTGGGGCTCAGCCTCGCCGCCCCGGCTCTGTTCGCGTTCGGCACCGAGGACCAGCGGTTGCGCTTCCTCCCTCCGATCGTTCGCAACGAGGAGGTCTGGTGCCAGCTCTTCAGTGAACCCGGGGCCGGGTCGGACCTGGCCTCACTGGCCACGCGGGCCGACCGCGACGGTGAGGAGTGGGTGATCTCCGGGCAGAAGGTGTGGAACACCTGGGCGCACCTGGCCGACTTCGGAGTGCTGCTGGCCCGTACGGACATGGACGTGCCCAAGCGCCAGGGCCTCACCTACTTTCTGATCGGCATGCGAGAGCCGGGCGTCGAGGTCCGCCCTCTCCGTCACATCACTGGGGAAATCGACTTCAACGAGGTGTTCCTCGACGGGGCCCGGATCCCCGACAGCCAGCGGGTGGGGGAGGTGAACGCCGGATGGAAGGTGGCGAACGCCACCCTGTCCGGTGAACGCCAGATGGTGTCGGGCTCGGGTTCGGGGGGCGTGGACCGGATCGGTGGGGGAGGTGCCGAGCGACTGGTCTCGCTGGCCAAACAGGTCGCTGCGGGGGGACGTCCGGGCGGTTGGGACGATCCGGTCATCCGCCAGAAGTTGATGGGGGTGCTGAGCGAGGAGCGGATCCGCAACTGGACGAACCAACGGGTGCGAGCGGGCGTGAAGGCCGGTCGGACTCCGGGGCCGGAGAGTTCGGTCGGGAAGGTCCACCAGGGTGACCTCAACCAGCGCATCCAGCTGTTGGCCACCGATCTGGTCGGTTCAGCAGCGACGGCTTGGCCCGCCGCCGGCAACGGTGGGGCGTGCGGGGCCGGAGGCGCGGACGCCGGCTATGCCGAATCGCTTCCCTACGAGGTCAAGGGCATGCTGCGGAGCCGGGCCAACACCATCGAAGGCGGCACCACCGAGGTCAACAAGAACATCATCGCCGAGCGTGTTCTCGGACTGGCCCGCGATCCCGACCCATGGCAGACGTCGCCGTGGCGAACGGTCCCCCGCAACTGATGCTCGTTTCCGAGAGAAGTCGTCAGAAAAAAGATATATCATATGCCAAAGCGATCCACGGGGACGTTGGCTCGGACGATCGCCACTGTGGAGGAGGTACGCCGTGAGCACGGACCTTGGCCCCCGGCCCGATGTCGACGAGGAGCTGGTGGCGCGCATCCCGCCGATTGTCGACCTCGATGCCCACCTGGTGGAGCCCGAGGACATCTGGACGAGCAGGATCCCGGCCAAGTACCGGGACATTGCCCCGCATGTCGAATACCTTCCCGGAGGGACCCCGATCCTCGACGGCGGCGGCTACATCGAGGAACCGGGCACCGAGGGCCCCCCGGTGGCCTGGTGGTTCTACGAGGACCACCGCTACTCGGTCAAGCGACTCATCGCCGCTGCCGGCTATCCAGCCGACGACATCGGCATGCAGGGCATCACCTTCGAACAGATGCGGCCCGGGTGCTGGAAGCCGAAGGATCGTCTCGCCGACATGGACATGAACGGTATCGAAGCCCAGCTGTGTTTTCCCAACTACCCGCGGTTTTGCGGGCAGCTCTTCCTGCGGGGCCAGGACAAGGAGCTCGCGCTGCTCTGCGTCATGGCCTACAACGACTGGATGGTGGACGAGTGGACGGCTGACAGCGGAGGACGTCTGATCCCACTGTGCCTGGTGCCACTGTGGGACCCCCAGCTGGCTGCCGACGAGGTACGCCGAAATGCCGCCCGCGGCGTCCGGGCCGTCTGCTTCAGCGAGCTGCCGACGTTTCTGGGGCTGCCCAGCATCTACTCAGGGCATTGGGACCCGTTCTTTGCCGCCTGCGACGAGACGGGCACCGTTCTGGCCTGTCACATCGGTTCGGGAACGAAGACTCCGCAGACGAGCGCCGACGCCCCCGATGCGGTGGCCGGCACAATCATCTTCGGGAACAGCATCGGCTCCATGACCGACTTCTTGTACTCGGGGGTCTTCCTCCGCTACCCCAGTCTCAAGCTCCTCTACGCTGAAGCCCAGATCGGCTGGATCCCCTACCTGCTCGAGCGGATCGACGACGTGTGGGAGACGCATCGCGGGTGGAGCGAAAGCCAGCGCTACACCAAGGAGAAGCCCTCGGCCATGTACTGGGATCACATCTACTCCACGTTCTTCAAGGACTCGGTGGGGGTCGAGCTCCTCGAGCTGGTGGGGGAGGACAACGTGATCTTCGAGAGCGACTACCCCCACCAGGACGGCACCTGGCCGTACACCCGCCACCAGGCCGCCGCCCAGTTCGGCCACCTCGAGCAGACGGTCATCGACAAGTTGGCGCGTGGCAACGCCCGGCTTCTGCTCGACGTCGACCGGCGCTGAGCTGTCTCGGCCGCCGGGGAGTGACCACACTCGACTTGGGGGGCGACGATGAGGCTGGGTGAGACCGCCAATGGGAAAGCACTCATGTTCGGCCGCCCTCTCGACGGCGTGCGCGTAATCGCCCTAGAGCAGATGCAGGCGCTGCCGTTCGCCACCCAACTGATGGCACGGATGGGTGCCGAAGTGATCAAGGTGGAGCAACTCGGACGCGGCGATGCCGGGCGCACGGCGACGCCCTCGGTGACGAGGGAGAACGGCGAGAAGGTCGGTGCCACATTTTTACGCAACAATCTGGGCAAGGAGAGTGTGGCGGTCGACCTGGAGTCCGACCGCGGGCGCGAGCTGGTGCTCGACCTCAGCGCCCACGCCGATGTGGTCTGCGAGAACCTGGGCCCTGGGAGAGCCAACCGCCTGGGGCTCGACTACGCGGCGATGAGCGAACGGCTCCCGGCGCTGATCTACCTTTCCATCTCCGGGTTCGGCAACGACGGGCTCTCCCCGTACGAGAATTGGCCGGCCTACGCCTCCGTGGCGGAGGCTATGACCGGCATCTACGAGTACTCGCGCCGCCCCGGTCAATCCCCGATCATCAACCCGGTGGGTGGGCTGGGTGACACGGGAACAGGGCTGTTCGGTGTCATCGGGGTGCTGGCCGCGCTCCGGCACCGCGAAGCAACCGGATGGGGCCAACACGTCGACGTGTCCATGTTCGACGCCATGGTCTCGATCTGCGACCTGGCCGTCAACTACTGGTCCATGGGTCAGTTCCGTGGACCGGACGAGGAGTTCAACCTCCCGCTGATCCTCGACTCGTTCCAGAGCGCCAGGGGCTGGTTCATTCTCCAGGTGGTCCGTGAACACCAGTTCGAGCGGCTGGCCAACTTGGTGGGGCATCCGGAGTGGATCATCGACCCGAGGTTCGCGACACGCCAGGGATGGCGCGATCACTTCGAAGCGGTCATCCGTCCGGCCGTAGAGGCGTGGGCGGCGGACAAGGACAACCACGAGGCGGCCCGGGCCTTTGCCGAAAACGGCATCGCTGCCGCACCGTGCAGTTCGGCCCCTGATGTCGCCGCCGACCCGCATGTAGCACTTCGCAACATGCTGGTGGAGCTGGGCCGGGCCGACGGGGTCGACCAGCCGGTGCTGGTGGCCGGCAATCCCATCAAGATGTCGAGGGTGGCCGAGGGACCCGAGAGCGATGTCCCCCACCTGGGCGAGCACACGACGTCGGTGCTCGGCTCAGTGCTGGACCTCGACCGCAAGGTGATCGACGAGCTCATTGGGGAGGGCGTGATCAACGGCTCCGAGGCGCCGCCTCGCTCCATGGTCCCGTCCGACCTGGAGCCCGACCGGTGAGCGAAGAGGTCGGTGCCCGGATCGCAGCCGAACTGGAGATCAGGAATGTCATTGCTCGGATCGCCATCTTGGCCGACCAGGGAGATCTGGACGAGTATGCGGGCCAATTCACAGAGGACTCGGTGTGGGATTTCCCAAGTGCACCTCGCCGGGGACGGGCGGACATCCGAGCTGGCGCCGCAGCCCGCCGGGCGGAGAGGATCACCGGTCCCGGCACTTCGAGCCGTCACGTCATAACGACTGTCGCGGTCACCGTCGAGTCGGCGGATCGCGCCACAGCCGACTCCTACTTCGTATTCCTGCAGAACACGACCACCTCACCGACGATCCTCAACATGGGTATGTACCACGACACGTTCGTGTGCCAGGGCCAGGCCTGGCGGCTGGCTCACCGCCAGATCTCCTTCGGATAGGTCCGATCGGCGGAGTGGACAAACGAGGACAGCTCGGAGAAGTACGTTGATTCGATGCGACCACAGATGAGATTCCCATTGGGCCGGCCTGAGAATTGCGCCGGGAAGGCCACGACCCGATGACCGAGAAGACACTCCGGCGCCCACCCGAGGGCGACTGGTTGGGGACTCCCTATGTCCGGTTCGAACGACATGGTCGGCTCGCCCACTGCATCGTGGACCGGCCCCAGGCCCGCAACGCCATGACCGGATCGATGTATTTCGCGGTCCGTTATGCGGTCGACGTCGTCAATCGCGATCCCGATCTGGCCGGGATGCTGCTGACCGGCACAGACGATGTGTTCATTCCCGGCGGGGACTTGGGCGGCGCCGGCGATGACGACTGGGGAGGTGCGGGCCTGCTAGGCATGGATGCCGTTCCGTTCGAGGCGATCCGAAACTCGCGGAAGCCGGTGGTGAGCGCGGTGAACGGCATCTGCCAGGGTGGTGGGCTGCTGATGGCAATGCTGTCTGATGTGGCGGTGGCCAGTGAGGCGGCCACGTTCCGCTGCCCTGAGCTCTACCGGGGCATCGCAGACACCGGCTACGCGGCATACCTGCCGACCCAGATAGGGCCGGCCCGAGCCCGCGACATGCTCTTCACCGGTAGGACGGTCGGGGCTTCGGAAGCCTGCGCCTGGGGTCTCGTCACCCGAGTGGTTCCGCATGACCGGGTGCTCGAGGAGGCCCATGCCGCCCTGGTGGCTTGCTGTCGAAGCGCGCCACAGGCGCGGCTCGCCGTCAAGCGGGTGATCAACGAAGGGTATGGTCGTTACGATCGGATGTCGATGGACGAGAGCCTGGCCGGGCCGGAATGCGTCGAAGGCTGGATGGCCTTCAAGGAACGCAGATCGCCAGCTTGGATTCCCGAGGAGCTCCGCCCGGAGGGCCGACTGTGAGGAGTGATGCGTGCGCCCCGATGAGCTGATCATGATCAGTGTGGACGACCATCTGGTCGAGCCGCCAACCATGTTCGAAACACGGCTGCCGGCCAACCTGCAGGATCGGGCTCCGCGTGTCGAACGCTTGCCCGATGGCAGTGATGTGTGGGTGTTCGACGGCACGCAGATCCCCAACATCGGGCTGAACGCGGTCGCCGGCCGGCCCAAGGAGGAGTACGGCATCGAGCCCACCGCGTTCGACGAGATGCGACCAGGGTGCTTCGACGTCCATGAACGGATCAAGGACATGAACGCCGGAGGCGTCCTCGCCTCGATGAACTTCCCGTCCTTTCCGGGGTTCAGCGCCCGCCTCTTCGCATCCTGCGACGACAAGGAATTGGCGCTGTCGGTCCTGCGCGCCTACAACGACTGGCACATCGACGAGTGGTGCGGCTCGTATCCGGGCCGGTTCGTTCCCATGGCACTGCCGGTCCTGTGGGACCCGGAGCTCTGTGCCGAGGAGGTCCGGCGGGTGGCGAGAAAGGGTTGCCATTCGCTGACCTTTACCGAGAACCCAGCGGCGCTCGGGTATCCGAGCTTCCACCACGAGTCGTGGGATCCGTTGTGGAAGGCGGTCTGCGACGAGCGGGTCGTCGTATCGATACACCTCGGGTCGTCCGGCAAGCTCGCCTTTACCGCTGCAGACGCGCCGATCGATGTGATGATCACCCTGCAGCCGATGAACATCTGCAGCGCGGCATCGGATTTGCTGTGGTCCCGGGTCCTGAAGGCGTTTCCCGACATCAGGTTCGCCCTGTCGGAGGGCGGAACGGGCTGGATTCCCTACTTCCTCGATCGGATCGACCGCACCTATGACATGCACAGGGCCTGGACCGGCCAAGATTTCGGCGATGCACTTCCGAGTGATGTCTTCCGCCAGCACTTCCTGACTTGCTTCATCTCCGATCCGGTGGGGATCCAACTCCGTCACCAGATCGGGATGGACAACATCGCCTGGGAGTGCGATTACCCCCATTCGGACTCGTCATGGCCCTCTGCACCCGAGGAGCTCGCTCGAGTTGCCGCCGACGTGCCCGACGACGAGCTCGAGAAGATCTCGTGGCAGAACGCCAGCCGCTGGTACTCGTTCGATCCGTTCGCGCACCGCACCCGGGAACAGAGCACCGTTGGTGCACTGCGGGCCGAGGCCGCTGGCCACGACGTGTCGATCCGGTCTTTCGACACCGGCCGCCTCCCTCGTGGTGAGACAGGGACCGACCTGGCGACCATCGCCGGTCGGGCCACGGCATGAAGGTTGGCGGGACCTCCGGCCATGACCACCAGTCATCAGGGTCCCAGTTCTGAGGGGCCACACCTCCAGATCGATCGCTGGCGCACTCGATCTGCTACGCGTTCCAGTGTGGAGCATCAAACCTCAAGCTGGTAGGCGCTAGAGCCGATCCTTCCAAGGTGAAGACGGAGGCGGCGCGGCCCGAACAGCATGTGTCGGGCCTGTACACGAACATGTTGATGGACTTGCTCACGCAATGGCTGGCGGAGGATGAGATCAATGAGATCCTTGCCCGGGCGGGCGAGACTCGCGTCGTAGAAGATCTCAACAACGTCGCGTCGTGGAACTCCTACGAGCAGTTCAAGCGGCTATTGAAAGCGGCGAAGATCGGCCTGCAGGCGACCCCCGGTTCCCTCGAGAGCACTCCGACCACGATCACCCTCATCAACCATGAGATCATCGAGGTCACCCAGTCGCTCGGCTCCCCGGGTGCGGTCCTGGCAACAGGCGATGGGACGAACCCCTTGGTGCCGATCCGCCGGTACGAGATGACAGAGATCGGGCCGAACGAATGGACCATCGGCGAGTGGTTCGTCGACGGATTCGAGCCCTTCCCCGAGTTCTGTGAGTTCGTGGCCGGGCAGTACAAGGTGATCCCTATCTGCTTCGGGCTCCCGCCTGGAGAAGTGGTCGAGGAGAAGTGCCAGTGCAACGGTGACCCTGCCTGCTTGTTCAGGGTGAAATGGGAAGAGATCGACGAGGCCACGTCGCGGGCTGAGTACCTCGAGCTCCGTGCTCAGCTACTCGAGGCCCGTCTCGAACAACTCCAGGCGATGGTCACCGACCTGGCTTCGAACGAACGCTACGAGGATGTGCTGCAAGGAATTGTCGGATCCTCGCTGCGGGCGGTCGGCGCGGGCGGCGTGCTGTTGGCGCTCGAGGCCCGACCGGGCAATCCGCGCCTGGTGTACTCCGAAGGGCTCACCCAGGCGGATGCAGAGTCGATGGCGGGCGAGCTTCTCGAGGGGGGTGCGGGGCGGATGGACGTCTCGACCGTCGAGGTCGTGTCGGCCCGCCGCCACTACGGTGTGCTCGCCGTCGGCGAGCTCGGCGGACTGTTCGGCTCGGCGGCCCGCGGCGCCCTTGAAACCTACGGTCGCCTGGCCGCCGCGGCCCTCGATGCCGCCGATGCCCTCGAGGATGCCCGTCATCAGGCCAATACGGCGAGTGTTCTGCTGGAGCTGTCGAAGTCCTTGGCCGAGATCGTCACTACAGCAGAGATGGCATCAAAGACAGCGGTAGCCGTACCCGCGCTCATCGACTGCGACCGCGTCGCCGTCTTCCTGAACGACACCGATCCACAGGATGTCGAAACCCACAGGAGTCTCCGGCTCGCAGCTTCCTATGGTTATCCGGAGGACGTTGTGGCATCGTTGGAAGCTCGGCCCTACGACACCTTGGTACACCAGGATTCGGTCCCCGAACACGGGCTCGTGCGCAGTCTCCAGTCCGAGTTCGGCACCGTAGCCTCTGTCTCTGCGTCCATCACCTCCGGGAGCGAGACGGTTGGCCACATCGTGGCCGGTGTGACGACGGGAGCAGAGCGCTTGACGATCACGCCACGCCTGTCCGAACGGCTGCACGGTCTGGCTGCTCAAGCCTCGATCGCCATCAGCAACGCCCGGCTGGTCGACCAGATCCGCCACCAGGCGCTTCACGACATACTCACCGGGCTACCCAACCGGGCGCTCATCACCGATCGCGCCGAGCAGATGCTGGCCCGATCCCGACGCGGTCACCTGTCGGCTGCAGTTCTCTTCATCGATCTCGATGGCTTCAAGGATGTGAACGATTCGCTGGGTCACGCCGTCGGTGACCAGCTTCTCCAAGCCGTCGCCGAGCGGCTCGCCGTCACCATGCGCGAGAGCGACAGCATCGGACGCCTGGGCGGGGACGAATTCGTGGTGCTGGTCGACGCCACCATGGACGCTGGACCGGAGCTCGTCGCCGAGCGGTTGCTGGCGGTCCTCCGTGCTCCGTTCGAGCTGGCGTCAGGTAGCCGGCTGACCCTCACCGCCAGTATCGGCATCGCCGCGGGCACGCGGGCTACGGCGTCCGAGCTCCTTCGTGATGCCGACATCGCGCTCTACAAGGCCAAGGCGGCGGGCAAGGACCGTTTCGTCATGTTCCGGCCGGAGATGCACACCGCCGTCCAGGACCATCACCTGCTCGAAATGGACCTGCGTGAGGCTCTTCGTGGCCGTCAGTACCACCTTGTCTACCAGCCGATCTTCAACCTCCGCGGCGGTGAGACGACCGGCGTGGAAGCGCTCCTACGGTGGCAGCATCCCGGTCGGGGAACCATGCAACCTGACGAGTTCCTTCCCATCCTGGAGGACACCGGCATGATCATCGATGTCGGCCGGTGGGTGCTCGGAGAGGCCTGTCGCCAGGGGGCGCGGTGGCATGCGCTCGGATACGAGCTCGACATCTCGGTGAACGTGTCGGCCCGCCAGCTGGAGAACGACCACTTCATTCAAGATGTCCGCGATGCGCTCGAGGCGTCGGGTCTCGAAGCCGGGGCGCTGGTCCTCGAGATCACCGAGACGGCCATCATGCGGGACGTGTCGGGCGTCGTGCCACGGCTCGCCGCCCTCAAGGCCAGTGGGGTTCGGATCGCCATCGACGATTTCGGGACGGGCTACTCGTCTCTGGCCAGTCTCCAACAGTTCCCGGTGGACTCCGTCAAGATCGACCGGTCCTTCATCTCGGCCATGGCGGACTCCCCGGAGTGTGGTGCGCTGATCCGCACCTTGGTCCAGCTGGGGAGAACTCTCGGTCTCGAGACTCTGGCCGAAGGGATCGAGGCCAAGGAACAGCGTTCTCAGCTCGAACGCGAGCATTGCGACAGCGGTCAGGGGTATCTGTTCGCGCGTCCGCTCGAGCCGGACGACGTCGAGGCCTTCCTCGCCCGGCGGTCCGGGGATGGCCAGGTTTCCGCTCGCAAGCAGGCCGTTGGCAATCGCTGAGGGCTCGCGGCGGTCGTGCGACCGGTGGTGGGTCCCCGGGGGTGCGAGAATCCCGATGGCTACGAGACGGGCTCGCCGGTCTTCTGGTCCACGAGTTTCTTGGCCGACACGCTGACCGCCGAGCACTGATAGGGAGCAACCTGCTTGAACCCGTCGCCAACTGTCTGCAGGATCGTGGTGCAGCCGGTCGGAATGGTCTCGGCGGCGGGGAAGTACTCGGTTCCGACACCGCCCGCAATGGGATCGGTATAGGTGAAGCCGCTGTTCACCGTCTTCTGGATGGCCGCACCGTCTACCTTGGTCGGGTCTCCACCGACGGCGGCCAGGGTGGCCCGCAGCATCTGCTCGAACACGATGGCTGACCAGTAGCCCTCCGACACCCCCGAGGTCAAGTAGGGCGGCTGGCCGGTGGCCACCAGGTCCTGCTGGGCCTGCTTGACCGCCGGCGTGTTGTTCTCGTCGGCCGGGAATTCCTCGGCGACGTAGACCTTGTTGAGAGCGGCCGCCTGGTTGGGCTGGCTGGCCAGCTGACCCGGGATGTAGGTCTGCCCGTTGACGATGGCACCCTTGAACCCCGCCGACTTGAGGGCGGCGGCCAGGCCGACAGCGTCGGGGGTGTCCAAGACCTCGAAGGCCATGTTGGCACCGGAGGCGATGATGGCCTGCGCATACGGCGCGTAGTTGGTCGTCCCCAGCACTGCAATGGGGGAGTCGTGGTACACGACGTCGATGCCGGCGTACTTCGCCGCACCGACCAGGGCGTCGCTGGCGGTGATGGCGGGGGCGATGTTCTCGGCGATGAAGGCTTCCTTCAGCTTCTGCGGGGTCTTGGAGTTGCCAGTCACCGCCAGCAGTTGGAGGTTCCCCGCCAGTCCCTGTACGTCGGAATTGACCTGGTTGCCATTGATGCCGAATCCCCAGGTGGGCTGGGCCAGAAAGGCGGAATTGGTGTTCCACCCGATGAACGGCACCTTGTTGCTGGCCAGGAACGATGCGGTGGCACCGCCGGCTTCCGCACTGACGAAGGGCACGACGGCCGTGACGTGTTGGTTCTCGACCTCTTGCTGGGCGTTGGTGAGGTTGGTCTGGGCGCTAAAGTTGTCATTGAGGTACCCGGTGAATTGGATCTTGCGCCCGTCGAGGCCGCCGGCTTTGTTGAACCGGTAGAGACCGGCTACGAAGCCTTGCGGCACTCCGGGTGCGAGCAGGTCGCCGTCACCGCCGACCACGATCGGCGTGCCGCCACCGGTCGAACCTGAGGTCGACCGGTTGACGGCGGGTGACGTGGTCGTAGAGCCCGGTGCGGCTGACGATCCGCCACACGAGGTGATCAGGGTGGACACGGCCAGGACGCCCAAGCCAACGACGACGATCGGTACTCGGCGCAATGTCTTTCCCCCAGTTCAGGCTCCTCCAAATCATATATACCATATATCAGTTGCAGAACGCGAACGGGAAGGCGAACGTCATGTCTCGTTGCCGAAGAAGGGTTCGTCCAGAGCTCAGTGAATGAGGCTCACCCGGTCAGTGAGTCGTCCCGGGGCCCGAAGAGGGATCGCTCCTCGAACACCAGCGTCACCTGGCTCCCCAGCCGCCGCATCATCTTGACGCACTCGGCCGAGGCTCTCTCTCCGTCGTTCTTCTGCAAGGCTCGGACCATGGCGGCCAAGCCCTTCTTCTCCACATCCACTGCGCCAGGTACCAGTTCGAAGAAGTTGCCCGGTACCAGGGCGGACATCGCCCGTAAGGCCACGGTGATCCGGGGAGACGCCGCCGCCCTCACGATCGAACTGTAGAAAGAGATGGACAGGTCCTGTAGTTCCTCAGGATCGGTGGCATTGGTAAACCGGGTCTGGATGTCGGTGAGCCGCCCGACGAGATCTCCGTCCGAGCGGCTGATCGCCCGTTTGGCGGCGAAGCCGTAGATCAGGCCCAAGAGCTCGTAGTGATCACGGATGGCCTGCTGGTCGAGGGCGTTGATGAACGCACCACGGTGCATCTCGATCGTCACCCAACCCTCACGTTCGAGGGCGATCAGCGCTTCGCGAATCGGGATCCTGCTCACGCCCAGCTCTTGGGCGATGGCGTCTTGGGGTACCCGCGTGCCGGGGAGGAGCTCGCCTTCGAAGATGAGTGATCGGATGTAGAGGGAGATCTGCTCGGCGCTGCTGGTGCGGACCAGCTTGTTTCCGCCACCGACGACCGAAGGCCGGAGAGCCTTGTTCTTCGGGCTGCGAGATGCCGGGGCTCTCGACTTTCCAGAGGGTGACGCCACGTGCATATCTTATGCGGCATCGCCAGGGGCACCGGGATGCCGACTCGCCCGAGCGGAGCCATCGTGGCTGGTGGATCGGCGTCGGAGTCCGGTGGCCTCGGCGTCACCGCCGGGAGGGAGGTTGACCATCGTGGCGCGGGATCGGGCGGTTCAGCTCTGGTCGCCGGCGACATCGTGGGAGAGCGGCGTCGCTCGCCTGGCCGTCGAGCACGGTGGGCATCTCCACGTCGGTCTCGAGGACTGGAGCGGTCCCGGGTGTCCAACCAACGACGACCTGGTGACGGCCCGTGTCGCCGTGTGCCAAGACGCCGGCCGGCCGGTGGCTTCACCCGCCGAGACCGTTGAGCTCCTGGTTGCCGAGCGTGGGAGAGCATCGGCGCTGAGTCACCGCGCTCCACCGGCCCAGGTAGGCCTGAGGAGAGACAAGGCCAGCTCCGCCCGGTTGCCCTCCCTCGCCGATCGCGGGTAGATAGTACATGCTATGGTCGATTAGGACGAGGTCTGATTGACGAAAGGCAGCGACGAATGGCAGGTGTGTTCGACGGTCTGGGCGTCCTTGACCTCTCGTGGGGGATCGCCGGCCCGATGACGACGATGCTCCTGGCCGACAACGGGGCCCGGGTCACCCGGATCGAGCCGCCTGGTGGCGACCCGTTTCGCCACCAGTCCGGCTACCGAGTCTGGCATCGAGGTAAGAGAAGCGCCCATCTGGACCTTCGTTCCGACGAAGGCCGGCGCACGTTCGAAGCCCTTGTGCTTGGCGCAGACGTTGTGCTGGACAGCTTCTCCCCGGGGACGACGGATCGGCTCGGGATCGATCACGATCGGCTCTCCGAGCTGAATCCCCGGGTTATCACCTGCTCCATCACCGGCTACGGAGAGCACGGCAGAGATCGGGATCGGCCCGGGTACGACGGACTCGTGGCGGCCAGAACCGGCCTCCTCTACGACCAGAAGGGTCGTCGGGGTACGGCGATGGAGTACATCTGCGGGCGGAGCGGGCCCGAGCCGGACTTTGACACCCCCGAGGGTCTGGTGCGCGGAGCCGATCGGTCGGGTCCGGTATGTCCCCGCTCCACCTGGCCGAGCATCGGTGCCGCCTACTTTGCCGCTCTCGGAATTGCCAGCGCGCTCCGTGCCCGCGAGGTGAGCGGAGTCGGGCAGCGAGTGACCACGTCGCTCCTACAGGGCGCATTGGCGGCCGTCTGCCTCAATTGGCAGCGGGTGGAGAATCCGGACGCGCCGCTGTATTGGATGTGGCCCGTAGATTCGAGATCGATCGAGGGTCTGTACCAGTGCGCTGATGGACGCTGGGTGCACCATTGGACGGTGCGACCTCGATGGGTGCTCGAGTCGTCCGCAGGCGATCGACTCGAACAGGTCAGCCTGGATGACTCGTACCGGGACGATCCGGATCGGGTATCCATGGAAGCGGACGGTCTGCTCACGGGTATGTTCCTGCATCCACTGCTGACGGAGGCATTCAAGAAGTTCCCTTCGGACGAATGGGAGAAGGCCGCCGAGTCCGCCGGTATGGGGGTGACAACCGTACGATCTCCTGCCGAGTCACTCGCCGACAAGTCGTTCCTCGCCGACGGGTGCGTCGTCGAGGTCGACGACCCGGAGGTGGGACAGATCCGGCACGTCGGCACACTCCTCGACTTCTCGCAAACCCCGGGCGAGGTGTCGCGGCCGGCCCCCTGGTCGGGCGAGCACACTGAGGCCGTCATCGCCGAAGCGCGACGATCTGCAAACGACGGTCCTTCCCTCTCGAGTCACCGGCCGAAGGGCACGGTGCGCCATCCGCTCGATGGGGTTCGAGTCCTCGACTTGGGTCTGGGAGTCGCCGGCCCGTTCACCGGCCGAGTGCTGGCCGATCTCGGTGCCGAGGTCATCAAGGTGAACGCGCTGCATGATGGCTATTGGAACGGCACTCACATGGGCCTGGGTACGAATCGTGGGAAGCGGAGCATCGCCCTCGACCTCAAGACCGAGGTCGGCAAGGATGTGCTCGGAAGACTGATCGAACGTGCCGACGTGCTCACAACCAACTGGCGCCCGGGCGCCGCTGCCCGACTCGGGATCGACTACGACTCGCTCCATGACCGGTTCCCTCGGCTCGTGTACTGCAACACGCGCGGGTATGAGAAGGGTCCACGCTCGGATCTACCCGGAACCGACCAGAACATTGCCGCACTCACCGGGGCCGAGTGGGAGGACGGGGCCTGCGACGCCGGGAACCCTCCGCTCTGGAGCCGGTCCAACATGGGCGACACCGGAAACGCTCTCCTGGCGGCCATCGCCGTCAGCGCGGCGCTCTACCATCGTGAGAAGACCGGTGAGGGTCAGGCGGTCAGCACGTCGATCGTCAATGCCGGGCTCTTCCACACGTCCTATGCCTGGATCCACGCCGACGGCTCTCCGGGTGATTGGCAGCATGTAGACGGGGGCCAGTTCGGATTGGGCCCCTACTACCGCCTCTACCGGTGTGCGGACGACACGTGGCTCTTCGTCGCCGCCATCTCGCCGGTGGAACAGGCCACCCTGGTCACGACCACCGGAGCGTCCATCCCGGAGGACGCCAGCAATGACGAGAGAGCGGCTGTGCTGATGTCCGCTCTTCGGACCCGGCCGGCGGACCAATGGTTCGCTGTTCTGGATGAGGCGCGTGTGCCCGTCGAGGTGGTGGACGAGGAGTACTGCAAGCGGATCTTCGACGACCCCGAGGCCCGGGCCAGGGAGATCGTCGCGGAGACCTGGTCTGCGAACGTCGGGCGGTTCGAAGATCCCGGCTTGTTGGTCAATGTGCACCCGGCCACGGGGGTGATCCAGCGGGGACCGTGCCAGTGTGGAGAGCACACCCGCGAGCTCCTCGAGGAGCTTGGTTTCTCTGACCCGGAGATCGACTCAATGGCCGTGGACCGAGCGATCCTGGATGCACCGGTCGAGGTCGGGTGAGCGAGACGAACGAGGTTCGTCCTCGGCCTGTCTTGACCGAGGACAACCATGAGTTCTGGGAAGCAGCCAGGGAAGGTCGGCTGGTCGCCCAGCAATGTTCGGCCTGTGGGCAATTACGACACCCGCCCCGGCCCATGTGCCCCACGTGCCACTCCGTCGAACACGCCTTGGTCGACTTGGCCGGTACCGGGGTGGTCTACAGCTATTCGATCCTTCACTATCCGCAGTTTCCCGCCTTCTCCTATCCGGTGATCGCCGCTCTCATCGACATGGATGAGGGGGTCCGGTTGCTCTCCAATCTGGTCGAGATCGAGCCAGCGGTAGTCAGGATCGGACTCCCTGTGGTGCTGCGGGGTTTCGAGGCGACACGAGAGGATTGGGCGGTCCCGGTGTTCACCACGCGGGAGCTCCGATCGTGAGTACCGGACTGGCGGGAAAGGCAGCAATCGTCGGCGTGGGTCAGACCGAGTTCTCCAAGGCCGCTGGGCGCAGCGAGACCCAGCTGGCGTGCGAGGCGATCGTGGCCGCATTGGACGATGCCGGACTGTCCACCGACGACGTCGACGGGATCGTGAGCTATACGATCGATCCGGTCGAGGAGACGGAGCTCGTCCGCTCCCTCGGATGTCCGGAGATCGGCTACTCGAGTCGCGTGCCGTATGGCGGTGGCGGCTCACAGGGTGTCCTCCTACACGCCGCCGCCGCAGTCGCCTCGGGAGCAGCCGACGTCGTGGTGGCATTCCGAGCGGTCAAGGCCCGATCGGGTCAGCGCTTCGGTCGTGCCCGCCCAGCCGGCCGGCCGACCTCGTCCCATTCGGGTTCCACGTCGATGCAATGGTGCTCGCCGTTCGGCGTGCTCTCACCGGCGTCATGGATCTCGCTCAACGCCACCCGCTACATGCACGTCTTCGGTGTCACCAGCGAGGACTTCGGCAGGGCTGTCGTCCAGTTGCGGGACTACGCCGCCAACAACCCCAATGCGCACTTTTACGGCCGGCCGATCACCTTGGATGAGCACCAGGCGTCGCGGTGGATCGCCGAGCCCGCCATACGGCTCTTCGATTGCTGTCAGGAGACGGACGGGTCTGTCGCCTTGGTCGTCACCCGGAGCGAGCGGGCAGCCGACACGCCGCAACCAGTCACCATTGCCGCCGGGGCGGGAGCGGCGATCTTCGAAGAGGAGATCGCCAGCAATCACTACCGACCCGAGATCGCAGTGATGGAAGGATCGGTGGCCCTCGCCAAGCGGCTCTTCGACGGCTTCGGCATCAGCCGAGCCGACATCGATGTCGCCTTGATCTATGACGCATTCACCCCGGTTCTCCTCATGCAGATCGAGGGCCTCGGAATCTGTGGCTTCGGGGAAGCGGCGGGCTTCATCGCCGATGGGAATATCGGGCTCAAAGGAAGCCTTCCGATGAACACGAATGGCGGACTGATCGGCGAGGGATACATCCACGGATTGAATCTCACCCTGGAAGCGGTCAGACAATTGCGGGGTACGGCGGCGAACCAAGTCACCGATCCCACGCTGGCGTTGGTCTCGGCCAGCCGTACCGGGGTCATCCTGCAGCGCCCCTGACCGAGCCCTGGTCTTAAGAGCCCCATCCGCCCGGTCATCGTCCCGGGGACGCCGTCGTGGACCGGCTACAGCTGGCGGTGGCGACGGCTCGGTCGTCCGGTACCGGGTGGTCCAGCGAAGGCCTGCGCAACGGTCAACCATTGCGACGCGATGGAGCCGGTGGCGACCAGATCGGTGTCGTCGGGATGACGCCTCTGGGTGGCGACGAGACAAAAGTCCCGAGCGGAGCCGGCGATGCGCTCCGGAGCGGAGGGATCCCCCCAGGTCCAAATCGACCCATCCGGGGCGACCAGCTCGATCCGCACCTCAGTCTGCGGGGCTTCGAGGCCATGAGCCTCGAACGAGAACCTGAACGTGCGAACGCCGATGTGAGCAATGTGGCGCAGGCGGGCTGTGGGTTCGGGCGTGATTCCAAGGGCATCGGCGATGTCGAGACCGTGGGCCCAAGTTTCCATCAGCCGCGCCGTTGCGGAGCTGGCGCCACTCATCGGCGGTCCATACCAGGGCAGCCGAGTGCTGGCGTTGAGCGTCGCAGATGTCGTCACATATTCGGCCCGCGCCCTCCGGAACCAGGCGAGAAGTTCGTCGGGAGGGATGGATCGAGCGCGCTCGGCCACGTAGTCGGTGAAATTCGGACCTCGTGCCACCAGCTCGGCCGCCTCTCGTCGGAAGCGTTCGGGATGGGTAGCGGCCAGCGTTGCTGCTTCATCGAAAAAGGCGAGATGACTGACCTGGTCGGCGATGGACCAACCCTCCGCCGGAGTGGGCAGGGTCCATTGGCTCGTCTGCAGCCGGGACAGCACGTCGACCAACGGTGTCGTCTCGTCTTCGAGATCCGACAAGAGAAGCGTGAGATCAGGAGCCATTCACGATCACCTCCTCGAGGCTACGTCAACGTTGTTCCGGTGCCGGTTGAGGATGGGGCCCCCCCTCGTACCTAGTAGATACTATGGGAAGCACCCTCGTCCGGGATACCGCTCCGGTCCTGCGGCTCGAGGAGGGAGTGGGGAGACCAGGTGGACCTAAAGGTTGATGTCGCCGGGCGAGCTCCGGAGGGTTGCTCTCGAATTGCGGCTGGTCTCTTCATGCCGAGCAAGATCCCTTCCAGGCCGGTGCTCTGGTTTTGCGTACCGGGGGGCGGTGCGAATCGCACGTACTTCGATCTCGTCGGTCGCGCCGGAGCCGGTGGGTACAGCATGGCGAGATTCGCGGCTGATCATGGCGTCGTCGTCCTCACGGTCGATCCGCCCGGAGTGGGCGAAAGCGACGTCCCCGACGACGGGTATGAGCTGACGCCCACGCGAGTCGCGGACGTTCTCCAGCTGGCTCTGGCCGACGTCATCGGGCGGTTGGCCCACGGTGAGATCGAGGATGCTCCGGAACTGACATTTCGGGCCAAGATCGGGATCGGTCATTCCGCCGGCGGCCTACTCATCTCCTGTCAACAGGCTCGCCATCACGGTTTCGACGCGTTGGCGCTGCTGGGCTTCTCCGACTCCGGACTCCCGGGGGTCCTGACTGAGGAGGAGTTGGCTTATGCCGATCGGCCGGAAGAACTGCTTGAAGCGCTTCCCGACCTGGTGAAGGAGAGATTCGGTGGTCCCTATCCTGAGCTGGGAGGGGCTGACATGAGGATGGGTGTCCCCGAGCCGTTGAAGGGTGCCGTGGCCCGAGCCGAGAGCCCGCTGCTGGCAATGGTGGGGATGATGGCGCTCGTCCCAGGGTCGATGAAACCGGAGCTGGATCGAATCGACGTGCCGACATTGGTCGCTGTCGGTCAGCACGACATCGCTGGTGATGTCGGGGCACTGCCAGGGCAGCTCCCGGCCTGCCGGGACTTGACTCTGATCACTCTGGCCGCAACGGGCCACAACCACAACTGGGCTGACGCCAGGATGACCTTGTGGGATCGGCTCATCCGATGGAGCGACTCGATGGAGATTGGTCCTTAGCAAGCTGGGGAGCTCCGTCCCTGGATACCGCGCTCGGCCAAACCGCTGAACAAGATGTATAGTGCGTACTATGGTAGAGGCGACGAAGCTGGAGTTCGATCCGTCCTCCTACCTGATCCATGAGGACCCCTTCCCCTTCTACCGTCGGATGCAGGACGAAGCCCCCCTGTACCACAATCCCGACATCGGGTTCTGGGCTCTTTCCCGTTTCGACGACGTGCTGGCTGGTTTGGCTGATTGGGAATGCCTGAGCTCGGCCCAGGGGACACTCATCGAGCAGATCCAGAGCCAGAAGCCTCCCCCCGACATGATGATCTTCAACGATCCGCCCCGCCACGAGCAGCTGCGCAGGCTGATCGGTCGAGCCTTCACCCCTCGCCGGGTGGCGGAGCTCTCCGATCAGATCCGAACGATGTGCATTGGCTGGCTCGAACCGTTGGTGGAAGATGGCGGCGGCGAAATCGTCGCCGACCTCGCCGGCAGACTGCCGAGTGCGGTCATCTCCACGCTGCTCGGGGTCCCACCCGAAGATCATTCCCTCTTGAAGTCGCTTTCGGATCGGCTCCTGCATCGCGAGGACGGTTCACTGACGATGCCGGCGGACGGCCTCGCCGCCGGCGCCGAGCTGGCGACGTACTTCGGCCAGCTGGCCGCGTCCCGCCGTGTCTCTCCCGACGAGGGCCTGATCTCGGCGCTCGTCCATGCGGAGCTTGTCGGCGCAGACGAAGGCGGGCAACGGCTGACCGACGAGGAGATCATCTTCTTCTGCCTCCTCCTCGGCGTCGCCGGCAACGAAACGACGGCAAAGATGATTGCGACCGGGGTATCTGTGCTGGATCGCTTTCCCGAGCAACGAGCCCGACTCGTTGCCGATCCCAGCCTGTGGCCCACCGCTGTCGAGGAACTCCTTCGGTTCGACCCTCCCTCCCACTACCAGGGACGCGTCGCCAGTCGTCCCGTGATCTACTACGGAGAAGAGCTGGACGAGGGTTCGATCGTCTTGCTCATGAACGGCGCAGCCAACCGTGACCCACGAGAGTTCGAGGCGCCGGATCGATTCGTCGCCGACCGTCCGATCGAGCGACAGTTGGCGTTCGGGCACGGAATCCACTTCTGCCTTGGCGCCCCCCTGGCCCGCCTCGAAACCCGCATCGCTCTGGAAGAGCTGCTCCGGCGCTTCCCGACCTATGGGGTCGATCGGAAGGGCGTCGAACGATTCCACTCCACGAATGTCAGGGGGTTGTCCAAGGTGCCCTTCCAGGCATGACCGACGAGCTGCATCTAGGGTCACCGTCGTGACCAAACCGGCCAGAGCCACCAGTGGCACCGGATCGGAAACCGGACGCTCGAATTCATCAGGTTCCGACCCAGCTACCCGAGATCGTGTCATCGAAGCCGCGGTGACGTGCATCCTTGAACGTGGGTTCTACCGCGCGAGCACCAATGAGATTGCCCGAACGGCCGGCGTGACGTGGGGGGTCATCCAGCACTATTTCGGCACCCGGGAGGCGCTCATGCAGGCAGTCCTCCAAAGAGGTGCGAGCCAATTCGTCGAAACGGTGGAAGGCGTGACCATCGAAGGTGAGACGGCAGCCGAGCGGCTGAATCAGCTGCTTGACATCTTTACCTCCCACTATGGACAGCCTGCCTTTCTCGCCTACCTCCAGATCCTGCTCAACATGGACCGCGACCCGCGTGTCGGTTCGGAGATCCGGAAGACCATGCTCGATGTGGCCGAGCAGTCCCACGGCCACGTCCTGAGGCTCTTGCGCGAAGCTCTAGGACCGGCGGCAGGCGCTCCGGACGTGGCCACGACGGTGTTCCTGGTCATCCGGGGCTTCGGTGTGAGCCAGCAGCTTCTCGACACGATGTCCTACGATTCCCTGGCGCCTGGACGGGACCGTATTGCCCGACAGCGACGGCTCTTGGCGAGCATCATGGCTCCCTATGTGGAGCAGGCCGAGGCCGAGCGCTCGTAAACCGGGTTCGGCCCGCTCCCCCCATGGTCGAGGATCGGGACTGCTCGCGGCGGTGACCTTCCGGCCGTCTCGACCCATTGCCGTCAACCCCTCACTCCGGGGAACGGCCTTCCGTACGGGACGACGGTCGGGTATCGGGGACGGGGACGGGGACGGGGACGGGGACGGGGACGGGGACGGGGACGGGGACGGGGACGGGGACGGGGACGGGGACGGGGACGGGGACGGGGTATAGTAGTTACTATGGCAACGGGGGCTGAGGAGGAAGCGATGGAAGGCACCGACCGGTTGATCTCGTCTGACGATCACGTCGATCTCAGTCATGACAATGTCAAGCAGCACCTGGCTTCGAAGTTTCACCAGGACTACGACCAGGCTCTGGCCGCGTTCGGCCAGTCGGTCATGAATCTGGTCTCCTCCGAAGCAAATCAGCGTTGGAGCAAGCAACAAGGATTGACACCTGATCCGAACGCCACCATTGGTGGGTCTCGGAAACATGCGGCCACCGGCCGGCCGGGGCACACCGATCCCCACGAGCGACTCAAGGACATGGACGCCGACGGTGTCGAAGCGTCAGCCACCTACTGTGAAGTCAGCGCATTCCGCTACCTGTACATGGTCAAGAACGGGTGGAGGGAAGCTACGAGGGCTTTCAACGACACGTTGGCCGAGTTCGCTTCCGTCGATCCGAAACGGCTCATCGTCTCGTACCAGATTCCCATCCACGATGTCGACGGTGCCGTCGCCGAAGTAAGACGGGCCGCTTCGAGCGGATGCAAGTCGCTTCAGCTCCCGGTGTTCCCGACCGAGCTGGGCCTACCCGACTACTGGGACCAGCGGTACGACCCCCTGTGGTCGGCGATCCAGGACACCGATTTACCGATCTGCTGCCATATTGGCATGAACACCGCGCTGGACGATCTTGCCAAGCGCGACCCGACGCCCCAGAAGGGGATCTTCGTGCCTTGCGTCCCGCTGTCAGCCGCGGAGGCGTTGGGTATGTGGATCATGGGTGGGGTATTCGAGAGATACCCGCGTCTCAAGGTGGTCTTCGTCGAGCCCGGGCTTGGCTGGGTCTCCTGGTGGGCCTACATCGTGGACGACCTCATGGTGCGTCAGGGATACGATTTTCCCGCCATCAGTCAGCTCCCGAGCCATTACCTTCGACAGAACGTCTTCCTGACCTTCATCGATGAGCCCGATGCCGTGCGTCACGCGCACGAGCGACTGGGCATCGAGAATGTCATGTGGTCATCCGACTATCCACACCCCGTCTCGAGCTGGCCCAACTCCCACGCCACCGTCGATGCCATGTTCGACGGGGTCGACGAGTCCGACCGTGAGCTTCTGCTCAGTGGCAATGCCGCTCGCGTCTGGAATCTCCAGTAGGCGGGCGTCTTCAAGAACGGATGCGCCGGTGCCACGCAGGTGACGTTGGGAGCCGGTCGATGCTCGACGAGGGGAGAGCGAACAAGATCGGCTCGGGCCTCCACCGTCTTCGGACTGACAGGACGTGACCTGAGTTCGTGTCACATGCTGATCTGGTCCTGCTCGGACGGATCGCAGTCGGATTCGTACTCGCATATGCCATCGGATTTGAGCGAGGCCTTCGTGGTTCGCCTGCCGGCGACCGGACATTCGCGCTCATCGGCGCTTCCGCCACAGCGGTGACAGCCGTTGCCGAACACTCGTCGCCGCAGACGGTTGCCGGGGTCATCACCGGGATCGGCTTCATCGGCGCCGGAGTGGTCTTTCGAGCCACCGGTGGCCTCGTCCGGGGTATCACCAGCGCCGCCACCATCTTCTCCGCGGCGGCGATCGGAATCGTCGTCGGGTATGGCCATATCGCGCTCGGCATCCTCACTGCTGCCGGCATCTTGCTGACCCTCGAGTTGCGTTTCATTCCCGGCCTGAGAATTCTGGACTCCAGCAGACACTCCGCTCGCTTCAAACAGGAGCACCCCTCGGAGCGAGGGCGGACAGCCGACCAGACGTAGCGAAACGCACCGTCGGCGGCCGGTCGAGCTCATCCGGTCTGCAGACGCCTTCGTCGGTTTCCCAACACTCCGCTGGCGGCTGGCCTAGGTGACGGCGAGCAGCGAGACGACGAAGGTTACGTAGCAGGCGATGATGATCCAGCCGGCGAAACGTCCCAGGCCTCGTGCTCCGTAGGCGAGCAGCAAAGTCAGGACGGTCAGCCCGGCATACCACGCGGCGATCAGATTCCCTGGGCCGGATGGGGTGGCCAGCCCGATGAGCACGCCGGGAACCATCAAGCCCGCCAGCACGTTGATGCTGTTGCTGTTCAGCGCGGTACTCATGGCCGCCGCCCCCCTTCCCTTCGATGCCAGGTAGACGGCGGCGACGGCATTGGGCAGGCTGGTGACGGCGGCCAGGACGAGGCCGCCGACGATGGCTTCGGCCACGTGGTAGTGCGCGCCCAACGTCGAGGCACCTCGTTCCATGGCAATGCTGGCCACCACGACCACCACCAACGCGCCGGCAGCGGCCAGCGCGTCCAGAGGCGTCCCCCGGCTGGGTCGGATTGCCACCACCAGCTCGAGCTCTTCTTCATCGACCGCTGACGCCATCCAGGACGACACCCGGCGGGGCAGGGGCAGGAAGCGAAGGGTCTGCCGACGGATGCCCAACAAGGCGGCATAGGGAACCAGGACCAGCAGGACCAGGCCAAGCCCAAGGCTCACCCCGATCGCACCGGTCACCGTACCGAGGCAGACGACTGCCACCCAGGCGGCGACCGCGCCTCCGAGGACGATCACCTTCCGATGGAGTTGGATGAATCCGGCGACAACGGCGCCCAGTCCCAGGAGTGCGGCCAGGTTGAACACATTCGATCCGACGACGACCCCCGCGCCGATGGAGGCCCGGTGCTGGTTGAGAGCCGAGATGGCGGCGGTGATCTCCGGCGTATCAGCGGCCAATGCGGCCAGAATGCCGAGGAGCGCCTCCGAGAGTCCGAACCGCTCGCCGACTCGCTCGAGCCTGGTGACCAGGACCCAGCTCGTGGCCAGGCTGACCACGGCGCCGAGGGCGAATGCGAGCGCTGGTGTGGCCATGCCGGTTTCCCTCCGCGAACGGCTGACGTGCCGACCAGGCTTCCCGGCTCTCCGGCTGGAACGCTACTGGATCAGAGCACTTCGGCCACCAACGTGTCGGACACCGCCTCCTCCGGTTCGTCGGCAACATCTGGTGCTGTGGCGCCACTCCGCAGAATGTAGGAGCCGAGCCCAATGCCCACGAGCACACTGATGAGTGCGATGGCAAAGGCCAGTCGGTAGCCACCGTCCAAGGCGTCCCGCAGTGAGTGTCCATGGGCGAGCAGGGTCGCCGTGCGGCTACTGGAGACGGCCCCGAGGATGGCGACCGAGAGGGCTGCCGACACCTGTTGGGAGACATTTACGATTCCCGAGCCGATCCCGGCGTCTTTGGCCGGGACCTCGGCCAACGCCATGGTCAGCAGGGGCGTAAATGCCGTGGCGGCACCGAGACCGATCAGAAGGACGCCGACGAACAGGAGGGGAAAGTAGGCCGTCCCGGGGCCGGAGCTGATCAGCAGGGTCAAACCTACGGCCAGGACCGCCAGACCGGTGAGCGCGGTGTACTTGGGTTGCAGCCGGCTCATGATGCGGGCCGTCAACCCGGCGGACATCAATGCCACGGACAGCGTCTGGGGCAAGAAGGCGAGGCCGGTGCGAATCGGGTCGTATCCCAGCACATGCTGGAAGTACAGGACGCCAATGAAGAAGGTGCTGTACATGCCGACCACCATCAGTCCGCGGACCAGGCTCGACGTAAGCAGACCGGGGGAGCGCATGACCTGGGTGGGCATCATCGGATTGGCCAGTCGCTTCTCCAGGACGGCGAACGCGCCGAGAACGGCAATGGCTGCGGCGCCGAAGCTCAAGGTATGGGCCGAGCTCCAGCCGTACTGGCTGGTGCTGACGATGGTGTAGACGGCCAGCATCATTCCCGCCGTGCTCAAGACGGCGCCGGCAATGTCCAATCCCGCGCGGATCCCGATTCCGGGGTTCTCCCCGATCAGGGCCGATCCAGCCAGGAAGGTGACGATGCCGATGGGAATGTTGATGAAGAAGATCCAGTGCCAGCTGAGTGCCTGGGTCACGTAGCCGCCCACGAGAAGCCCGAGTGACCCACCGCCGACGGCCACGATGATGTAGGAGCTCATCGCCTTGGCCCGCTCGGCGGGAGCGGGGAAGTCCGACACGATGATGGCCAAGATGACCGACGACGACAGGGCGGCGCCCAGCCCCTGGACGAACCTGGCCACGATGAGGAGCGTCTGACTGTCGGCCGCCCCGCAGGCGGCCGAGGCCAGTGTGAAGAGTGCTACGCCGAACAGGAAGACCTTCTTGCGTCCGACGAGGTCTCCGAGACGACCGGCCAGCAAGAGCGTGCCGGCGAAGGTGATCAGGTAGGCATCGATCACCCAGGCCAGGGAGGCCTGCGAGAAGTGCAGGTCGCGCTGGATGGTCGGCAGCGCCACGTTCACGATGGTCTGGTCGAGGATGTTCATCAACATCGCGAAGCAGACGACGATCAGGGCGATCCAGCGGCGGCGGTCGTGGACCAAGGTCAAAAGCGAAGATGTGATCGTGGGCCTCCTGGGGGCTCGGCGGATTTCAAGTCCCCTAAGTATTGATAGTCACTATTTTAGTGAGTGTCAAGTGAACATGACAGTAGAGATCTCTGCTATGATCCCGGCATGTCGACGAAGACGACGCCTGGAGTGACGGTGCTGTTGACCCAGCTCTCCCGAGTCGTCTATCGCCGAACACCCGAGGAGTTGTTGGGGATGCGGATAAAGGAGTTCGCCACGTTGGCGCACCTCCGGGAGCACCATCCGATCCCACAGCAGGAGTTGGGCGAGATGCTGTGCATCGATGCCAACAACCTGGTGCTTCTGCTGAACGATCTGGAGTCAAGAGGCTTTGCCCTCCGTCGTCGCGATCCGTCGGATCGACGTCGACACCTCGTCGAGATCACCGAGGCGGGGCTACGTGCCTTCGAGAGCGCCGAACGAGGGATCGAGAGCGTCGAGGACGATGTGCTGGCCTCACTCAGCGACCGAGAGCGAGGCGAGCTCCAGGTGTTGCTGGCCAAGGCACTCGAAGGAGCGCCACCGGCCCTCGGGACCTGATCGGCCCGGACTCTTCGGCCGCAGTCATCTGGAGCAGGCCTTCCCCGAACCTGGAATCGCTGGCGGCAAAGCGAGCTAGTTGTGCGCGCCCGTCCCCAACCTCGTCGACGAAGTCTTGGCGCCGGGCTGATTCCCGTCACCGGCTCGGCGAACCCGGCTGACGATGTCGGTCAGGTCCTCCCCGGAAATCGTCTCCTTGTCGAGGAGCGCGGCGATGACGGCGTCGAGGGCGTCTCGGTTCTCACTGAGCAGACTCCGCGCCCTGTCCTCGGCCTCGGTGAGCAGGCGGCTCACCTCCTGGTCGATGACCTGTTGGGTCCCCTCGGCAAATGGACGCTCCTGGCCCAGTTGGGGACCACTCAGGTAGGAGGACTGGTCGGATCCGTAGCCGATGGGCCCGAGCCGCGAGGAGAGTCCCCAGTCCCTCACCATCTTGATGGCCAGATCGGTAGCCCCGGAGAGATCGTTGGCCGCCCCGGTGGAGGCCTCACCGATCACCAACTTCTCCGACGCTCGGCCCCCCAGCCGGATGGCCAGGGAGTCCAGCAGATAGCTGTGGGCATAGAGGTGCCGCTCGTCGACCGGGAGCTGCTCGGTGACCCCGAGAGCCCGTCCGGCCGGCAGGATCGTGATCTTGGCCACCGGGTCGGCGTGCTCTGACAACAGTGCCACCACGGCGTGCCCGGCTTCGTGGACCGCCACCGACCGCTTCTCCTCGGGAAGGAGAGCATTGGAGGCGTCTCGGCGGCCGAGGATGACCCGGTCTCGGGCTTCGTCGATGTCCCGCCCGAAGATCACGTCCCGGCCGTCCCGAACGGCCACGATGGCCGCCTCGTTGATGAGATTGGCCAGGTCGGCTCCCGAGAATCCGGGGGTGGCTCGGGCCACCGCAGTGAAGTCGACGTCCGGTGCCAGGTGCTTGCCCTTGGCGTGCACGGCCAGGATGGCGGCCCGTTCGGCCTGGTTGGGGAGGGGAATCTCCACCTCCCGGTCGAAGCGGCCCGGCCGGAGCAGGGCCGGATCGAGCACCTCGGGGCGGTTGGTGGCGGCCATGATGACGACCCCGGTCGTGGGGTCGAAGCCGTCCATCTCGGCCAGGAGCTGATTGAGGGTCTGCTCCCGTTCGTCGTTGGAGACGATGGAGCCTCCCCGCCGCTGGCCGATGGCATCGATCTCGTCGATGAAGACGATGGACGGGGCCCGCTTGCGGGCATCGGCGAACAGATCCCGGACCCGGGACGCGCCCACTCCGACGAACAGTTCGACGAAGCTCGAGCCGGTGAGAGCCAAGAAGGGGACCCCCGCCTCGCCGGCCACCGCCCGGGCCATCAGGGTCTTGCCGGTTCCCGGTGGCCCCACCATCAACACGCCTCGGGGTCCGATGGCGCCCGCCCGTGCGTAGCGCTCGGGATGGCTCAGAAAGTCGACGACCTCGGCCACTTCACGCTTGGCTCCCTCGTAGCCGGCGATGTCCGAGAAGCGGGTCGTCGGCTTGTCCTCGTCGTAGACCCGGGCTCGGGATCCTCCGATACCCATGATTCCGCCGGCCAGCTGCCTGGCGCTCCTCCGTCCCATCCAGACGAAGAACGCGATGAACAGCAACAACGGGAGAAACGAGAGGAGGTCGGTCAGGAGCGCTGACCCCTGGCCCACCCCGGTGACGTTCACTCCGTGGGCCTTCAACGTGGGTGCCAGCTGGTCGTCCGTAATCGCCGTCGGGATCTGGCTGGTGTAGTTGTCACCCCCTTTGAGCGTGCCGGTGACGGCGCCACTCGGGTTGATCGACGCCGTATGAACGTCGTCTGCCTGGACCTCGGAGAGGAACTTCGTGTAGCTGAAGGTCTGGGTGGGCGTGCCCGCCATGCGAGGGATGGTGAGAAGGAAGAGCGTGATCAGGATGCCTGCTGGCAGGAGCCACATCCGCCACCGCGGCGGAGGAGGGGGCGCCGGGGCCGCCGGCCGGTCGTTGGGCTCTCCCGGTTTGGCCGCACCGGTCGCGTGACGGATTCTGTGCACCATGGAGGGAACTCCCTTGGCCGTCCTGGCGGCCCTGGGACTGGGCATCGGACGTCTCGACTACGGACTACTACGGAAGGGCTCTCCCGTCCACCAGAAGTCACTCGGCGGTGCTCGGCAGGGGGACGAGGCGTTGGCGCTGACAGATGTGCGCACGTAGGGTCGGTGGGACAAGGGAAGGTGTCCATGGCGCAAACCACAGTGTTCACCATCGGGGCCGAGGCGACATGTAGCGATGGCGTTTGCGGCGAGGTGACTCGGGTGGTCGTCGACCCGATCGCTCGGGCGGTGACCCATCTGGTAGTGGAACCCAAGCACCGGCAAGGTCTCGGTCGTCTTGTCCCGCTCGACCTCGTCGGGGACGTCTCTCCTGCTCAGGTCGGGCTCACGTGCACCACGGAGGAGTTTGGCCGGCTCGAGCACGCCGAAGAGACACAGTTCCTGCCGGGTAGCGGCGGCCACGCCGACTACACCGCGGGAGAAGCCCTATTGCAGCCCTATTACGGCCTGCGCGGGGTCATCGGCGACGTTCCACAGGCGGCTACCTATGACACTCTGCCCTTGGACGAGGTGGCTGTTCGGCGGGGCGAGCAGGTCGATGCCACGGACGGCAACATCGGAAGCGTGCAGGGGTTGGTCATAGACCCTCGGAACAACCACGTGACGCATGTCCTGCTCCAAGAGGGGCATCTGTGGGGCCGCAAGGAGGTGGCCATCCCGATCGGCGCGGTCAGCCTGGTCGCCGATGGCCTCAGCCTCAGCCTCAGCAAGCGACAAGTGGAGGACTTGCCGGCAGTTCAGATCGAACATCCGAACCCTTAGATCGTTCGGATCCGGCCAAAGGCAACGGCACGCCCTAGCTCCAACGCCAACCGTCCTGGCTACGACCGAGGGGTAGCACTTGGTGGGCCGTTGAGGCGTGCTGAGCTATCGGGCGACGGCGTCGCTCCGGTGGGGCAGCACCCAGCCCGGGCGCGGGAAGTGGCAGGTATATCCGTTCGGGTAGTGCTCCAGGTAGTCCTGGTGCTCGGGCTCTGCCTCCCAGAACGGTCCGGCCGGCGCGACCTCGGTGACCACCTTGCCCGGCCACAGGCCCGAGGCTTCGACGTCGGCGATGGTGTCCTCAGCGACCCGGCGCTGCTCGTCGTCGAGGTAGAAGATCGCCGATCGGTAGCTCGCACCGATGTCGTTGCCCTGGCGGTTCAGCGTCGTCGGGTCATGGATCTGGAAGAAGAACTCGAGCAGCTCACGGTAGGAGGTCTGCTCGGGGTCGAAGGTGATCTCGATCGCCTCGGCGTGGGTTCCGTGGTTCCGGTAGGTCGCGTTCGCGACGTCGCCACCGGTGTAGCCGACCCGTGTGGCGAGACACGCCCGGGCGCTTCCGGATGAGGTCCTGCATCCCCCAGAAGCACCCTCCGGCCAGGATCGCCTTGTCTCGTCGTCGTCGCTCATTGGTCCACTTCCTCCTGGTTCGAACCGTCCGTCGAAGAGCTTCTCGATACTCGCCGTATCCCTCGGCTTCGAGGTCCTCATAGGGGACGAAGCGAAGCGCGGCCGAGTTGATGCAGTAGCGCAGACCCCCTTGATCGGCAGGGCCGTCGTTGAAGACGTGGCCGAGATGGCTGTCCCCGTGCGCCGAGCGAACCTCGGTCCTGATCATCCCGTGACTCCGGTCTTCCTTCTCGACGACATTTCCCGTTCGATCGGTACGGTGAAGCTCGGCCAACCGCATCCGCTGTCGAACTTCTTCGTCGATGCGAAGAGCGGCTCACCCGACACGACGTCGACGTAGATACCCGCCTCTTTCTGGTCCCAGAACTCGTTGTCGAAGGCCGGCTCGGTGTCACCTTCCTGGGTGACCTCGTACTGCCTCGGGGTCAGCTGGGAAACCGCTCCTGGATCCTTGTCGTAGCGATCTTTCATGGTTCCTCCTTCGCCGACCGAGCGGCCTTCGGCTGCCACCTGAAACCGCCTTGCCAGTGTAGGCAACACCCGAGGGACCCTCTTCATTTCCGGCGGGTCCGCACTTGCCGACGAGCCTCTCCGATTTCGCTCCCCCTGGCTCCGGGCCCGCCGAACTGGTTCCGCTACCCGACTGCCAGGCAATGACCCGGCTTTTGCCGTCAGGGTCGAGCAGAGGATTTCGCCAATCTCGCCAGCACTTCGTCGACGACCTCGGTGGTCGATGCACTGCCCCCGAGATCGAAGGTCCGCACGCCGTCGGCTGCAGCACCGAGGGTCGCATTCCGAATCGCCTGCGCGGCACTGGCAATGCCCGGGTCTCCCCGCATGGCGGCATGGTCGAGTACTGCGGCACAGGCCAAGAGCATCGCCATCGGATTGGCTAGGTCCTTGCCGGCGAGCGAGGGCGCAGTACCGTGCGGCGCCTCGGCCATGGCCACCAACGGGCGCAGCTCGTCGTCCAGTGCCAGCAGAACCGACTCAGCTCCACCGATCGAGCCGAACAGTGCCAGCACGAGGTCAGAGATGCAATCGCCATCCCGATTCAGTGCCGGAACGACGAGCGCCCGATCGCTCGCCTCGGTGAGGAGGCCGGCGTAAGCCGCGTCCACCAGGGTCGGCTGGTAGTCGACGTCCGGATGGCGGGCTGCGGCGGCGTCCATCTCTTCTTTCAACAGCGCCTCGTAAACGGTCGAGACCGTCCACTTCGGTCCACCGTAGACGCACGCCTTCATCCTCAAGGCGGTCCGGAACGCATACTCGGCGACGGCCCGACACGTGCCCCGTTCGATGCGCTCAGTCCGCCATGCCGTCTCGTCTCTGGCGCCCGGTGGTCCAGACCGACCCTCCTCGGCACCGTAGGCGTCGCCGACCGCCATGCGCACTACCACGATTGGGTGTACCACGGGGGCGCGCGGAACGACCCCGGGGATACGTCTACCGGTGCGCACGATGACCGAACCACGAACCTCTTCGCGCAGGATCCGATTGGGCGAACCGACATCGCCGAACTCCGGCGGGGTGATGGTCGCCGCCTTCAAGCCGAGGCCGGCACGGAGCATGGCGTGGGCGGCGCTGCGCACCACGTCGTTGTTGGTCTGGCGCCGATTCTCCAGCGAAAGGTCGAACCGCTGGAGCTCGATGGCCAGTCCGAGCACGCCTGGCTCCATCACGCGAAGGGCCTGCTCCAGCAACTCCTGCCCGGTCTGGTCCCCCTCGCAGACGACGACTGCGATCCGATCTGCCATGACATTGACGCTCGCGGACAGCGCCGGGTCTCGCCAACCCTCCTCGGTGATGACGAAGATGAGTACGAGGATCGCCGGCCTGTTGACGCTTCGCTAGCATTCTCCCCACGCCGGGGCCGACAGCGAGGAGCAAGGCATGGACCAGGAGACGGCCAGGGCGCTGCTTCGTTCGGATCGGGCCCGCACGCAGCGTCTTCTGGCCGAAGTGACTGGGGCAGGGCAGGCTGATCGAACGGCGGCCGATCAGCCTGGGGATATGTTCGATTCGGCCCAGCCTCTCATCGAGCAAGGTACAGACGACTCCGTCGTTGCTGAGCTGCAGCGCCATCTGGAGGCGATCGATCGCGCCGAGGAGCGCGTGGAGGCCGGCACATACGGTTACTCGGTTCGGAGTGGTCAGCCGATACCAGACGATCGGCTCGAAGCAGATCCGACCGCGGAGCTAACGGTTGAGGAGGCTCGCCAAGCTAGGTGAGCGGACATCGAGCAGAGGGCGGGGTGCTGGGACGGAAGCTATCGGCGGTCCGCTCAGGACAGAGATTCATCGAGTTCACCGAGCGAGCGGATCAGTTCGCGGTTGGCTGAGTAGTCGACGGGACAGGCGATCACCGACACGGTGTGGTCAGCGAGCGCGGTGCGCAGAGTCGGCAGGAGCTCACTTGCCGCATTGATTCGGTAGCCAACCGCTCCGAAGCTCTGGGCGTAGGTGACGAAGTCCGGATTGGCGAAGGTGGTGTCCACGTCATGACCGAGCTCGAGCTCCATCTTCCAACTGATCAGGCCGTAGGCGTCATCCACCCAGATCAGGATCACCATGGCGATCTGCTGGCGGAGCGCGGTCTCGATTTCCTGGGAGTTCATGAGGAAGCCCCCGTCGCCCGTGGCCACCAGCACCCGGGCCTCCGGGCAGGCGATCTTGGCACCAATCGCACCGGGTACCGACCAGCCCATCGTGGACAGACCGTTGGAGATGAGACAGGTGTTGGGAGCGAAAGTGGGATAGAGGCGCGCCATCGACATCTTGAGCGCTCCGGTATCCACCAGCACGATGTCCTCACGGCCGAGAGCGGCCCTCGTATCGGCCACAATGCGAGCCGGGGCGAGTGGGAAGCGGTCGTCGGCCCGCCCACGCTCGAGTTCATCGGCCAAGAGACCGCGAATCCGCTGTTCGTCGCCATCCTGATCGAAGGTCCGGGTCACCGCGGCGGCGAGCGCATCGAGGCTTCGGCCCATCTCTGCCTGCAGCCCGACCGCCACGTTGTAGTGACGATCGACTTCGGCGGGAAATCGATGAACGTGAATGATGCGTTTGTCACCCTGCGGGTTGATCCGTATCGGGTCGAACTCCTGGAGCTCGTAGCCGACCGTCACGATTGCATCGGCGCGGTCGAAACCGAAGTTGACGTAGTCGTGACGCATGAAGCCGACGGCCCCCAAGGCCAGCGGATGGTCGTCCGGAAAGACCCCCTTACCGTGGAATGTGGTGGCCACAGGTATGCGCAGGGCTTCGGCGAAGTTGCAGAGGCTCTTTGAGGCGTCGGCCCGCGTCGCTGCCGTGCCCAGCCAGGACGATGGGGTTGATGGCGTCCTGCAGAATGGACGCAGCCCGACCTATTTGTTCTGGCGAGGGCTCGTCAGGTCGGGGGATGTTGATCGGCAGAGGCGCAGCACCGATTGGGGCCGTCGCCGACTCGATATCCTCCGGCACGGCCAGGAAGACGGCACCCGGGCGTTCGGTCTGGGAGAGTTTGAAAGCCTTCCGGACCATCTCGGGTACGGCGCCCGGCGTCGCTATCAGTGCCGACCACTTGGTGATTGGCGCGAACATCGAAACCACGTCCACGCCCTGGTGGGACTCTTTGAAGCTGCGATCCATCCCGACCTGGGCGGAGAGCGCGATCACCGGCGTGGAGTTGGTGGTGGCATCGGCGGCACCGAGGATCAAGTTGATGGCACCGGGGCCGAGTGTCGCCGAGCAGACGCCGGCCTGCCCCGTCAACCGTCCGTAGGTCTCAGCCATGAACGACGCCCCTTGCTCGTGGCGTACGAGCACATAGCGGATGGAGGACCGGGACAGGGCCTCGACCAGGCGAATGTTCTCCTCGCCCGGGATCCCGAACACATGGGTCACGCCCTCACTCTCCAGACAGCGGACCACCAGCTCGGCAACACTCGGTGAAGGTTGGGCCACGCCCCGAATCTAAAGGACCGGCGCCGACCTCGCCGTCGGGCCTCGCCAGGAGGTTCGACCGTGCTGGAGCGGGAGAAGGGCATGGCTATGGCTCGGCTCGGTCCGAGGACGTTTCCTGCAGTTCGTGTCGCCCCGGACTAGAAGTTGCCGATTCGGGGTAGGGTCGGGTCGACAGGTCGCCTATCTCGGTAGGGGGTCAGAGTGTCTGGATTCGATGCTGCCGCCGTCGCCACCAAATGGCTGGGCGCCTGGACCTCAGGCGACCTTGCCACCGCTCGGTCGCTCCTTCGAGATGACGTCAGCTTCGTCGGTCCATTCGGTACCAACCAAGGCGTTGAGGGCTACGTGGCCCAGCTCGAGGGGCTGTCGAAGATCGTCAGGGGCGCCGAGCAACAGAAGGTGATCGTCGACGGCGACGACGTGTGTGTCCTCTACGACCTCCTGACCGTTCCGGCCGGCCCGCTGCCCACTTCGAGCTGGTATCACATCGCCGACGGAAAGATCGATGCCGTGCGGACCTACTTCGATGCAAGGCTGCTCGCCCACACCGACGACTCGCCGTCCAGGAGCTCTAGCCCTAGCAATCGAACTGCGGCCGGACCGGGATCCGACCCGGCCACCTTGCCGGTGTTCTGTTCAGCGGAGATGGAGATCGCTGAGTGGGAAGGCCCGCCGTAGCCCGAGCCTGGCTGGCCACGGTGGACAGTCGGAGAACCAGGGCTCAGCTCACCAGCAACGACTGCAGCGCATGCGGGGGCATGTCGAATGTCACGGTTCCGTCAACGACATCGATGAGTTCACCGGTGGGTGTCTCGTCCAGGCGTACCGCGACCACCGACACTGAGGGCTTGGCGAATCGAAGGTGCGCTTCGAGACACTCGTCGGTCGGGTTGAGAACGCGCACGATCAACCCCTGTCCGTCGGTGGCGGGTTTGACGGCACTGAGCGAGAGTGGACGCGGGCTCAGCTCCAGCAGCGCGACGCCTGGGCTCAACAGAGGCGTGTCACCGGCGGGTACCGCCCGCAGTCCCAGTTCGGCATCGAGAGCGATGGTGGGGTCGGTATCGGCCGCGAGTACCAGGCGAGCGCCGAGTGGGCCCCGGCACTGGGCGCCCGGCGCGGGCATCCCCGGGCCAGCTTGAACGGGGCGGGTACGGAGGTCGCCGCGACTGAGCCAACCCACTGCCCGAAGCAGCGTCACAGCGATGGTCCCCTCGGCTGTCACTTCCGCTTCGGGGAGGCCGGGTGCACCGACCATGAGGCCGTTGGCGGCGACCCATCCCTGACTCGGAAAGGTGGTCGGTGCGGGATGGACCCAGCGGTGGTCATCGACAGGTTGCGTTGATCGAGTCGCGATATCGAACGTGGTCGACGCACGGAACTGGTCAATCGGGCCACCGGTTGGGAACAAGAGTCGCAGGCGATGGTCATCGGCCGTGTTGTCGACGGTCACGACGACGTCGACTCGTTCGAGACCGGGTGCCACCCGTGCCTCAATCTTGACCAAGCACATGGTCGTCGTGCCGGTCCGCGCTGTTCGATCGGCGTTGAGCCCGGTAGGGAGGGCGTATCGGCGGGTGATGGACAGCGTCTGGATGCCGCTCGAGTGCCGCCGCCGTTCGACCGAGATGGAGGCCGGGTCGGTGACGACCGGGCCGAGGGGGTCGGCGTCGTAGCTGTCACCTCGGTCGCCGCAGTCCTCCACGGCGGCGAGCCCGGACCACTGGCCCGCCCCAAATCGGACGGTGAGCGTCCCGTTGGCCGCGGCCAATACGCCGATGCCGCCGGCCGCGATCCGTCCCTCGTCGACGGTGTCGGGTGTCGCGTCATCGGTCGGAGCGACAGTGACCTGACGCCATCCGAATGCTGGAACGTCCGCCACGACCACTTCAAGATCGACCGGTGCCGCGGAGGTGATCACTTGGAATCGAGTCGGGTCGTCCGGTGCCACGGTCCTCGCCGGGTGGCCGTCAACGGTGAACCCGGCTCGAGTGAGTCCGGCGAGTATCGATGGATGGAGGTCTTGCGCATCGCCGGCCAGGCGGAGAGGTGGGAAGCCGTCGATGGGGATGCGCACCACGTCGGTGCGGGGGTGGGGGGAGGGGTTGAACACGCCAACGTCGAAATGGTCCGACCAGGGCGTGCGTCGCTCGGTTCCGAGTCCGCTGAGCCGCTCGAGCACCCTGGTGGCAGTGGAGACGGCGAGGCCTTCGGCTGTGTCAAAACGGCCTTGCATCTGTTCATGAACCGCATCAATCGAGCATCCGCACAGGGAATCGTGAGCCTGGTTTGCCAGCAGCGACCGCCACGCCAGCCGCAAAGCTGGGCGTTCGTCGGGAGCGTCAAACCAACGTCCGAGCGCCGCCCAAGGCTCAGCCCACCCCAACAGCGATGTCTCGGCTCGCCGATTCCGGAGCTTCAAGGCCATGCGTGACGACCACACCCCAGGGAGGAGAATGGCCAGGCGGCCTCCTACGAGCTCCCCCGTAAACCGTGGCAGATCGTGGCCGTCCAATGCCATGGCCACATAGTCCTCGAGCAGTCCGCGGCAGACCGACCATCCCGTTGCGGCGGCGAGCGCCTTGCACACCTCACCAGTGTTCCGGTCGGGCAACGCATGGTCGACGCCATTCATGAACAAGACGGCTTCACCATCATCCGAGGCAAGCTGCTCTCCCAAATCGGTCAGGCGTTCGACCGCCTCTTCGATGTTGCTGGGCAGCGCTGACGCGCCGAAATACCCCTTGGTGAGTAGGCAGGCCGGGATCTCCGATCCGTCGGGTGCCACCCACGCGTAGGTCGGTCCGAGGACGTCGATCTCAGACCCGTTGCCACGCCAATAGACAAAGGCATCCAGGTCGAAGCCCACGAAGATCTGCGGGAACTGTGCCGGATGCCCAAAGGAGTCCGGCGTGTAGGCCACCCGGGACACGGGACCGAATTCCTTTGCCACCCGGCGGCCCTCCAGCAAGTTGCGGACATGGGCCTCACCGCCAGGAAGCAAGGAGTCGGGCTGGACGTACCAGGGCCCGACCCCGATACGACCGCTCCGACACGCGTCGACCAATTCGGCACGACGTTCGGGGCGAACCTCCAAGTAGTCATCGAGCACGATCGATTGGCCATCCAGGAGAAAACGCCACCCTGGGTCCTCACCGAGCAGCTCCAGCACCCGGTCTATGGCGTCAACCAGCCTCCCCCGGAAGCCTTCAAAGGTTCGATACCACTCACGATCCCAATGCGTGTGGGACACCAGCACACACCGAAGGCCGCTGGGTCGGTCCATACCAGAGTCTGACATCCCACCGGCGCCGCATCACCGGCGCCGCATCACCGGCGCCGCATCACCTGCGCCGCATCGCGGGCACCTAGAGGGCCCCTCGGACCTGCAGCCCGAGCGAGCTGACTCGGATGGGGAGTATCCGGTACCGAGGGTCAGAGTCTGCGACACACAGTTCAAAGGCCTCCCTGGCCCGCTCGGTAGCCGTCAAGACCGTGATCGAGCCGCCATCTCCGCCGGCACCGTTGACCTTCCACCCGAGAGCCCCACGCCTTGCCGCCATCTCCAACACGGTTCCGGCGTCCGTACCGACGAGACCCGGATGCAAGGAGCGTTGGGCTTCCGTGTTCTCGATCATCGCCTGACCGAAGGCGGTGAGATCCTGAGTGAGGACGGCGTCGCGGCCTGCGATGGCCGCGGCTCGCAGCCGGTCGAATGGCTCCGACTCACGAGATCCGAGGTTTTGGATGACTTGGCGGTGCAGGTCGGAGGAATTGTGGGCTCGACCGAGAAACACCACGGTCAGGCGGCGGTCGAGTTGGTCCCAGGCCGGCAGGGTGCGAACTGTGGTCTCGGGATACGGTTCGACTTCGAGGTAGTTGATCCCGCCGGTCACCGCGCTCAGCTGGTCCTGGATCCCGCTCTCGCCGAGAGTTTCGACCTCGAGCCGATGTGCCGCGTACGCCACGTCGCGTGGCAGCATCCGCTCGTGGCGCATCGACACCAGCCCGCCCACCAGGGCAACGGCCACCGCGGCGGAGGTACCAACCCCGCCACCCGCCGGGACAGAGGAGCGCACCGTCACTTCCACATTCAGCCCGTCTGGTGGTGGGAAGGCGTCGATGGCGGCTTCCAGCAACGGGTGTCGGCCGACCGCGGATACTCCGGGGACGATTGGGTATCGATCGCCGAACTGTTCGACGTGGAGCACGACCGGATGCGGGCCCTCTTGCGCGCTGATCGATACCTCGATCCCCGGTCTGACGGCAATGTTCAACACCCGCCCCGGACCCCCGAACCATGAGTCGGTCCAACCGCCGATGTCGCAAATCCTCACCGAGGCCGAGGCTCTGATCATCCTTCCGTACCCCACCTATTCATCGGGAAGCGACTCATTCGTCAGGGAGCGACTCGGGGCATCCCGCGGATCAAGGGCGAGACTGGCGAGACTGCCATGCTACGCGGGGGGTGTCTGTCGGATCGGCACCGCCGGTTCGAAAATCTCCTCGTCCGCTCCAAAGGTTTGGTCCTCGTGGACGAGTGGTTCGAGCCGGACGACGACCGCGCTGGGGGGGGCTGACCGATACCATCGGGCCGGGTCCGGCGTTTCGCGGGATCCGACCCCTATACCGACAAGAGGATGTGGATGGACGACGAGCCCCTCGGCAACGATCAGGTCGGGACCGAGCGAATCTCGACTGGGGATCTGCCCTCGGATGCCGAAGTGCAGGGGCTTGTCTCTGCTGCATACGAGCGTTTTCGTCATCTCGACGAAGGGACCGTACCCGAGTACATCCCTGCCCTGGCAGGAGCGTCGCCGAACGCCTTCGGGGCGTGCGTAGCCGGGGTGCACGGGCGGCTCTTCGCCATCGGCGACGCCGAGCAGGAGTTCACGATTCAAAGCATCGCCAAGGTCTTTGTCTTCGCCTTGGTCTGTCAGATCCTCGGGCCTGAAGAGGCACGTCGAAAACTCGGCGTCAATAGCACCGGCCTACCCTTCGACTCGGTGATGGCAATCGAACTCAATGCCGATCGCACCATGAACCCCATGGTCAACGCCGGCGCTTTGGCCACTACCAGCTTGGTACCTGGCGCCACCGCCGACGAGCAGTTCGAGTGCGTCGTCACCGCCCTCTCACGATTCGCAGGACGGCGGCTGGTGATGGACGAGGGTGTCTACGAATCCGAGGCAGCCACCAACTTTCGCAACCGTGGTATCGCCCACCTCCTCTATGGGTACGGGCGCATGTACTGTGACCCCGAGGTCGCCACCGACGTCTACACCCGGCAATGTGCCCTGCGAGTCAGCGCACGGGACCTGGCCGTCATGGGGGCCACGCTGGCCGATGGTGGGGTGAACCCGATCACTGGCGAGCGGGCCATCGAGACCCGCCACTGCCGGCGAGTCTTGGCCGTGCTGGCCACGTCCGGACTGTACGAGCGCTCTGGCGAATGGCTCTACGACGTTGGGCTGCCCGGCAAGAGTGGTATCAGTGGGGGCATCGTGACGGTGTCGCCGGGTAAAGGAGGTGTCGGCACGTTCTCCCCGCCTCTCGACGCAGCCGGCAACAGCGTGCGGGGTCAGCGGATAACGACGTATCTCTCAGAGGCACTCGGGCTCAACCTCTTCGCCTCTGCTCCTCCGCCCTGAGGGAACCGCCGTCGGCATGGTTTGCGGACGAGCAATGTGCGCCTAACGACCGGCCCGGTGCTCGGATCGTCGCTTGATCACTGAGAGCATTCGCCTCACCGCCACCACGTGCCCGCCCGACCGGACGACCAAGAGCCGGTAGAGGCCGCCGGCCAAGCCGGGAAACTCCGCCCGACTTTGGGCCCGGAGCATTGTCCGCCCGCGGCCGGTTTGTTCGATGCGGAATATCAGCGCATACGACGAGAAACGGTGACGCCCCTCGAGCTTCAATTCGTGATCCGGGATCACACTGACGACCCGAAAACCGGGGATCGTCGATCCCTCGGCAAGCGGGCGTCGACCGGACGCAGAGGAGTTCGCGCACCCAACTGCCCGGGCGTAGATGGCAGAGCTTGCTCGGGAGAAGGCCTCCTCGACTCCTCGGAGAAGGACTGGCCAGACCTCGTCGGCATCGGCCGCGATGATCGTCGTGTGTTCGTCCAGATGCGGCAGCTCAGAGATCTGCACCACCCTCTAGTGCCTACGACGTTCGATCTCCGAACAGGCGCACGACGACAGCCACGACGATAAGGCCGAAGGCCGAGGCCGCGACAACAGTGATCAGGCTGGCTGTGGAGCTCATGTTTCCTCCATCGGAACTGGTTGGAAAGCCTCCAACGCTGGCGGCCCCTATGAAATTTGGACCGAGAGGACGACTATGTCAAGGGAATGCTGTCGTCACTCCGTCATTGGTTCAAGGCTCGGTCGATGCTGGCCAGATGTCGCTCTCTCTCGGACTCATCCAGAAACGAGGCCACGAAGGAGTTCCGGGCCAACCCGGCAATGGCCTCGTGACTCAGGCCGAACGTCTCCGCCACCGCCTGCATGTTGTCCGCCACATACCCACCGAAATAGGCGGGATCGTCGGAATTGATCGTTACCAGCAGTCCACGTCGGATGAGCTCAGGCAGGGTGTGTTCTCGCAGGGATGGGAAGACCCGCAGCTTGACGTTGGAGAGTGGGCAGACGGTGAGAGGAATCTGGTCCTTCACCAACCGTTCGACGAGCTCGTTGTCTTCGAGGCAGCGGACTCCGTGGTCGATGCGACGGGCGCCGAGGGTGTCGAGCGCCTCCCAGATGTACTCGGGCGGGCCTTCCTCACCGGCGTGGGCGACCGCCGGCAAGCCCATGCTGGCCGCCCGATGGAATGCCTCAGTGAATTTCGAGGGCGGATTCCCCACCTCGGAGGAGTCGAGGCCGACGGCCGCGATCCACGGCACAAAGGGTTCAGCCAATTGGAGTGTTACCACGGCCGCCTCGGCACTCAGATGGCGCAGGAAGCACAGGATCAGGCGCGATGAGACTCCCCATCTGGCCATGCCGTCATCGAGAGCGCGGTGGATGCCGTTGATCGTGGTTTCGAAGAGCACACCTCGCTCGATGTGGGTCTGGGGATCGAAGAAGATCTCGGTGTGCTGAACCCCTTGACTCACAGCACGCGACAGGTACGCGGTCGTCAGATCATAGAAGTCTTCCTCGTGATTGAGGACGGCGCAGCCCGAGTAGTAGATGTCGAGGAAGGATTGAAGGTCTTCGAATACGTAGGCGCGGCGGAGCGCCGCCACATCCGGGTAAGGCAACGGCAGTTGGTTTCGGGCGGCCAGCTCGAACAAGAGCTCCGGTTCGAGCGTCCCTTCGATGTGGACGTGCAGCTCTGCCTTCGGTAGACGCTGGATGAACGTGTCTCGGTCAGTCACGGTAGTTGCCGCGGCTGGTCGGACACCACGGTCCAAAGGTTCAGGTCGGGACACCGGTCCACGGGAGCGGGTTCTCGCCCCGACACTGACCGGCGACTTCGCCGAAAGCCCATCGCCGAACTGCCATCGTCTCGGGAGTTGCGGCGATCGTCACCAATCCTGCCTCTTGGCAATAAGTGTCGGCTTCCTCCAAGAGGCGCTCGTATTGCTCAACGAATGGAGCAGCCTCGGCAGGCAGGTGGAAGTACAGGTCAACGTGGTCACGGTTCTCATGCACCGCCTGTTCCCACGTCCTTTCGGCCTTTGGACCGAATCCGAGAAATTGTGAACCCATCGCTTCGATCAGCTCCAGAAGTCGGCCGGGCACGAGCCGACGCTTCGAATCATCGAGTTCGAGAATGAAGCGAAACTCCCGGTACATGGCATCGTAGTGAGCGCCGGCGCGGATCATTGCCCCCACCGGTGCACCGAGCAAGGCGACTGGCACCCCAGAGGGGTAGGGCTCCGTTACGTCTACGTCGCACTCGGGTGTGTAGGGTTGCTGGCTGCTCACCACTGATCCGTCCCCGGCACGCGCCAGTTCGAACCAGACAACCTTTCCAGATCGAGTCGGCTGCCAACCCCAGGCTGTCGCCAGCCTGTTCAGCAGCTGCACGCCGCGACCGGTTGTGTCGTCCGGGCGGTAGTGCTTTTCCGCCGGTGGAAGCCGTCCGGCGTCTCTCACCTCGACCCGATATCGGTCACCTTGTTGCCTCACTTCGATGGCGATCGGTCCTGCCGCATGCAGTACGGCATTGGTGACGGCCTCGGACGTGAGGAGCCCGGCGGAGGTGCGAATCTCGTCCGGGGCTGCCGCCAGGGCATCGACGACGAACTTTCGGGCGGCAGGGCAACTGGATGCGTCGGCCGGCAAGCTGATTCTGTGTGAGGGCATCGAGGCAACCCCGACTCTTGCATCTGGCGGCAAGCGCTCAATTGTCGCTGACCGCATGAGGATACCCCCTCCCACCCGACCCCATCGTGGCAATGCGGTTGAGGTTACGACTGTCTTCAAATCGAGCCGTCCGATCGCTTGGGATGAGTCAGGCGATTGACGGTGGACTGGGCACGAGACCCGGCAATCTCCCTCCTCACTCCTCCTCCTCCTCGTCGTGGGCCGAATTGCTATTCCGTCCTTATCGCTCCCACACTGAAATGTGTTTCCGGCTGTCACCGGTGAATGGTTCACGACTCCAGCCGCTCCAGCGCTGGCGAAGGGTCATGCCAGCTAGACGCGCCATCAGATCCAGCTCGGATGGCCACACATAGCGATATGGCATCGAGAAGACTTGGCCCCGGCCCTCAGCAACCCAGTAGTGATGTGAGATGCCGTGCTGCGTCGCCACGTCGAGCTGGTCAAATCCGAGGTGTGGCGGACTCACGGCGAATGCTCGCACCACCTCGCCGGGCGGAAGTCGCTGGAGCGGTGGAATCTCAACTTCGATCACGAAATAACCGCCCGGCTCCAGATGCGCCGCGGCGTGTCGGAAGCACTCCACCTGCTCGTCCTGCGTGGTGAGATTCTCGATCGTGTTGTAGACGAGATAGACGAGCCGGAAGGTCTCGTCCAACGCGGTGGTGGAGAAGTCTCCGATCGTCACGCCGATGCCGTCCGCTCCGGGCTTCGCCCGCAGACGTGCCACCATGGCCTCGGACAGATCGATCCCGTGCACGCGAACGCGCCCGCCGGCTGAGCGGGAGCGCGATGCGACCGGTGCCGATGCCGAGCTCGAGCGCGCCGCCTTCCCCGGCCAGATCGGCGAGAAAAGTCACCGTGGCGTCGATGAGCGCCGGCTCGAACAGATCCGTCGGACCCTGGTCGTACCCCTCCGCTATCTGCTCATCGAAGTAGATGTTGGGCACCGGCGAACTGTGCCATACGCTCGGCATGATCAAGGCTCCACCATGGTCAGGGACCACTGAACACATTGCTGCCCATCAGGCGCTGTCGAGCACCTCTGCTCCCGCCCTGCCCCCCAACCGGTGGTTTCCGACCGAACCACGTGACACCGCGGTTCAGGCGGGATGAGCACCCACCCGGGAAGCGCCACGTCCTTCATGCTGCGGTGAGGCTCCGGTCTGGCGTCGAACGATCAGCGGATACTGCATCGCATCAAAGGCGGCCACGAAGCGGCGCATCGTCTTCGACAGCTGAATGAGCAGGCGGCCCGCAGGGCGAGCGTCATGCGGGTTCACCAAGGTGATCAACATGGAGCAATGACCAACGGTGATGGACCGCACCTCGGCCTCGGTTCCCATTTGTGCGGACAGATAGAGCGCAACGGCGCACGATCGGTTGTCCTTGGGTATTCCCTTGACACCCGCCGCTTCCAAGGAGGCTGCCACCAAATCCGGGCTGTCTCCAAGCTCGTCGAGAAGAGCTGTGGTGTGCTTCTTCAGTTGTCGCAGACGGCTCACATCGACCTCACTGCCGGTTCATTGTAGGCCGCTCCCATCTCGCTCGGGGCCGGCCCTGGCCGGTGGATCACAAGGGACCGCGGGCCAGAGGTGCGGATCGGATTCGGAGCTCGGTGCGCTCCCTATCGGTCAATGAGTGTGGCGGAGTCCGAACCCGCTAGCCGATCGGCATTGCCTCGTAGACCTCGATGGCTCCACCGCTGCTCAGGACCGGGCAGCCCTTGGCCTTGTCGCAGGCCTCGGCCATGGAACTGGCGTCAATGATCGAGTAGCCGGTGAGCCCCGAGGCGCCACTGTCACTCACTTTGCCGTCGGAAGCGACACCGGCCGACGGTCCGAAGGGGTTGCCGGCGTCCACGACCGACCCACCGAGAGACCCGAACCAATTCATCCATTGGGTCATGGCTTCCTGCTGTGCCGCTTCGCTCTCGGCCATGCCCCCGCCCGTGTAGGCGAGTAGGTACTTGCCCATCTGTTGCCTCCCAGCTCAAAACGAGGGAATCTGATTTGGCAAGGGCTAAATTAGGCACGTGGCGAACAAGCTGCAACCGGGGCCGGTGAAGTCCGGGAAGACGGGGTCCACCCGAGATCTCCAAGGGATCATCGGCGCCCTGGCCTCGCCGGTGCGCCGCGAGATTCTCTCGTTGATATGGGAGCGGGAGGTGTCGGCCGGCGAGATCGCGAGCGCCTTCCAGGTGACCAAGCCCACCATCTCCCAACATCTGGCCGTGCTGCGGGATGCCGGGCTGGTCACCACCACTGCCATGGGTACGTCAAGGCTGTACCGGGCTCGCCCCGAACAGCTGCACGGGCTCTACGGCGCCCTCGGTGACGCCGGGAAGTGGGCCAATGCCGATCAGATCCCGGAGAGGGAGCTCTCGTTGGCCCGCACCACGGCGGCGGTGGTCGTGCAGGTGGAGGTCGAGACCGACCCACGAGAGACGTTCAAGGCATTCGTCGACCCGGTCGTGTACTCCAGATGGCTCGGAGTTCCCGTCAGCATCGAGGACGGACGGTTTGCCTGCACGCTCGAGTGGGGGACGAACGTGAGAGGTCGCTACGAGGTGGTGAGTCCTCCAGAGCTCATCGCCATGCGGTGGGACTTCGATGACGACAACATTCCGGTGCCGGGAGGCGAGATGACCGCCTACCTGCGGGTCTCGGGCCGCCCGGCTGGGTGTCAGGTGGAGGTGCACCAACTCGTCGAGACGGGGGCGCAGGCCGATTTCATGGAGGCGGCATGGTCACTGGTCCTCGGCCGCCTCAAGCTCGGCGTGGTCCGGGCCCTCGACCTCAGCCTGGAGATGCCACCTCGGCCCCCGAGGAGGAAGCGCCGGGGCACCACCTGAGTGACCCGGCCGTCATCAGTGACCTGATGGAGGGAAGGCGTGGCGCCGCCTCAAGTGACCGCCAGCGCCGGCTCCTGGGCCGTCGCCGCGATCTCCCCGGGGCGTCCCTTGACCAGCACCGCGCTGGCCAAGGCGGCCAGGACCAGCATGCCGCCCCCTATGGCGAAGGCCACCGAGTAGCCGTGGACCAGGGCCACGGGCAGGAAGGCCCGGCCGTGAGACTGGACGTAGCTGGCGGTGGCGGTGGCCGCCACGGTGTTCAAGAGCGCAGTTCCCAGCGACCCACCGATCTGCTGGGTGGTGTTCACCAAGGCGCTGGCAACGCCGGAATCCTTGTCCTTCACATTGATCAACGCCGTGCTGCTCATGGCCGGGAAGGCCAGGCCGAGGCCGGTGCTCATCAGGATCTGCGGCCCGAAGACATAGACCCAGAAAGACGTGTGCACACCGATCTGGGTCAGCCAGAACAGTCCGATGGCGCCGACCAGAAGGCCCACGGTCATCGGGATCCGCGGTCCTATCCGGGGCACGAGCGAAGAAGAGGCGCCGGCCGCCACGATGATCCCCCCGGCGAACGGGAGGAACGCCACCCCGGCCTTCAAGGCGGAGTAGTGCAAGACACCCTGCATGTAGTAGCTCAGGAAGACGAACATGGCGAAGAGGCCCGCCCCCACCAGAAATGAAGCGAGGAACGAGCCACCCCGATTGCGCTCGGCCACGACCCGCAGCGGTAGAAGCGGATGGCTCGAGCGGGTCTCCACCATCACGAACGCGGCCAACAGCACCACGGCCAGGCTGAGGAAGAAGAGCGTGGTGGCTGACCCCCAGCCGCCCGAACTGGCCTTGGTGAACCCGTACACCAGGCTGACCAGTCCGGCGGTCGACAGGAAGGCACCGGGAAGGTCGTAGCGAGTCGTGCCCTCGGCCCGGCTCTCATGGACCACCCGGCTGGCGGCAACGGCAGCCATCAGCGCGATGGGCACGTTCACCAGCAGGCACCAGCGCCACGAGACGTACTGGGTGAGGACTCCGCCGGCAAGGACCCCGATGGCGCCGCCGGCGCCGGACACCGCTCCGTAGGCGCCGAAGGCCTTGGCCCGTTCCCCGGGGTCGGACTGGAAGGTGATGGTCAGGATGGAAAGCGCAGCGGGCGCCATGAGCGCGGCGAATGCACCCTGGAGCGCACGGGCACCGAACAACATCGCCTGGTCGACTGCCAGCCCACCGAGAGCTGACGCCAGGGCGAACCCGACGAGACCGACGCCGAACATCCTCTTACGACCACCGAAGTCGGCAATGCGACCTCCGAGCAGTAGTAAGCCACCGAAGGCGAGGGTGTAAGCCGTGATCACCCACTGCCTGTTGGCCACCGAGATGTGAAGGGACCTCTGGGCTGACGGTAGGGCGATGGTCACGATCGAGGCATCGAGGACCACCATCAGCTGGGCGATGATGACAACGGCCAGGATCGACCACCGCTTCGGGTCGGGCTCGAGGGCCGTCGCCTCGGCTCGTGCCGGAAGGTTGACCTCGGGAGGATTGATCTCGCTCACAATGATCTCCAGGCGTTCGAGGACCGGCGGAAGCCGATCGGGTTGCGGCTGGAACCGGCGCGATCTTTTCGGCACCAGTGGGAGCAACGCCGCCCCGGATCGGGGCATTCCGAGAATGTCGGCGCCGGTCATTTGTCTGGCGGTCTGCCATAGGAGCCGGCCGGCGATCGCCGATTCGGAAGGACCAGGTCTGGGCCGAGGCAGCTGCTCGTCGAACCGGCTCGGGCGCAGATTCTGTGTCACACTCCCATCGACTCGGCGGGCGGTCCGCCGGCGGGGCAAAAGGGGGACCTATGAGCTTGCAAGTAGTCGGCGCCGGTCTGGGCCGGACAGGCACCCACTCTTTGAAGCTGGCCTTCGAGCAACTTCTCGGCGGTCCCTGCTACCACATGTTGGAGGTCCTCAACCGCCCTGATCAGGCGGCGGCTTGGGCAGCAGCTGTCGAGGGAGCCGGGCCGGACTGGACGACGTTCCTGGCCGGATACGTGGCCACCGTAGACTGGCCGGCCGCCGCCTTCTGGAGCGAACTGGCCGAAGCCGCTCCGGACGCAATCGTCGTGCTGTCGGTCCACGATCCGGAGGAATGGTGGGAGAGCGCATCCCGGACCATCTTCTCCGTGCTCTCCCGAGGTGCGCCGCCGGACGATGCCGGAGCCGTGGCGGAGCTCGCCATGATCCATTCGTTGATGGAGCAGCGCTTCACGCCCCACTGGAAGGACCGAGCGCCGGCGATCGAGGCGTACGAGAGCCACAACGCCCGGGTGCGGGCCTCGGTACCCCGGGATCGGCTGGTGGAATGGCGCTGCGGCGACGGATGGGAGCCGCTCTGCCGTGGCCTGGGCCTGGCGGTCCCGTCCGATCCCTTTCCACACGTCAACACCACCTCCGAGTTCCGGGCGCTCACCGGGCTCGACGAGGGCGCCAAGACGTGAGTCACACCTGGATGGAGCCGGCTCGGTACGGTTCGAGGTCCATCCCGGGATACCGAAGGGCGACGTCGGCCATTGTCTGGTCGTTCCAGTAGGGGTCACCCGGCCTCGGAAAGCCGAACAGATCCCGCTGCCGTACGGTGCACTGCGGGATGAATTTGGCCCACCGCTGCGGGGACTGCTTCGGCCATGCCATCTTCCCGCCCCATGTCGTGCCCCGGACCTGGTAGTCGGCCAGAAGGGAGAACCGGGAGGATCCGGTGCCGGTGATGTCGGAGCCTCGATGCAAGATGTCGGTCCGGTAGATGAGCAGGCTTCCCGCTGGTCCGACCGCCGACACCTCCACATCCGCCAGCGCACCGAACTCGAGATACAGGGGCGTGAAGGGGACGTCCTTACCCTGGTCGTAGGGGACGATCCGGGTGGGCCCGTCCTCGGCGCTCACATCGGACAGGTAGATGAACGAAGTCAATTGCTGATAGCGGCGGTCGGGACGAGGGACCACCAGGCTGTGGCTGCCGAAGTCGCGGTGCAGCGGCTGCTCGTAGTTGGCCGCTCCGCCGTATTTGGCCCAGAGCTCCACCTTGTAGAGGTGCAGATCAGCGGTTCCGAGATACCGTTCGGCCGCATCGACCAGGTCCGGGTGGAATGCCAGGCGATTGAGCTCCCATGCCCGATAGGGGAACTCTTCGACGCCGGCGAACTGGTCCCCGCCGTACTCCGGGAACCGCGACGGCTCGACGAAATAGTCCTCCGGTGTCGGGAAGTGCAACCAGAGCGCTTCTCGGGCGGACCGTAGCTCATCGGGGGCGAGGAAGCCTTCGATCAGACAGAATCCCCGATGGCGTAGTTCATCGAGATCCGCATCGGTGAGCCGCACCGCCGGTCATCCTAAGCCAAGGCGCCGTCGATGGATGGCCCTCTCGATCCGAAAGGGGCTGGCGAATGCGCCTACGCTGACCCGGTGCGCGCTGTCCAGTTCGACATGGCCGATCCGGCGTTCCCGGCATCGTTGGTGGACCTGCCCGAGCCGGCGCTACCGGGCCCGGCATGGGCACGCGTCGCGGTCGGGAGCGGCGGGATCTGCGGGAGCGATCTGCATCTGTTCTCGCAGAACGTGGGACCGTCCCCGGCGCTGGCCTCGATGGGGACGATCCCCTTCCTGCTGGGCCACGAGATCGCCGGTGAGGTGACCGAGCCTGGATCGCAATGCCCTTTCCCGGCCGGGACCCGGGTGGCGGTCGACCCCTGCATACCGTGCACGGCTCGGGGCATCGATCCGCCCTGTACGAACTGCGCCCGGGGATGGACGTCGTCGTGCCTCCATCTCGACAGCGGCGTCCTCAGCCGCGGTCGAACGCTCGGGTATACGTCTGACCTGGGCGGCGGGTGGTGCGAGCAGGTACTGGCTCACACCACGATGCTGCATGCCATCCCCGAAGACGTGCCTGACTCCATCGCCTGCCTGCACGAACCGGTCTCCATCGCCTGCCACGGACTTCTCCGCGCCCCGCCGTCTGACGGACAGCCGGTCCTCGTGGTTGGCGCCGGGATCATCGGGTTGGCCTCGATCGCCGCGGTCCGAGGTCTCTTCCCGCGGTGTCCGGTGACGGTGCTGGCCCGGCATCCCTACCAGGCCGAAGCGGCGTCCCGGTGTGGGGCCGACCACGTGGTGAGGACCGAACCCGACAACGGCCACTACGAGGAACTGGCGAGCCTGGTCGGAGCCCGCGTGGTCGGTCACAAGGCGCACGTGATGCTGATGGGCGGCTTCCCGCATGTCGTCGAAGCCGTGGGCTCTCCCCAGTCGGTGACCGAGGCGCTCCGCGCCGTGGCCCACCGTGGCACCGTGCTCCTGTTGGGCGCGGCCGGCATCAGCAAGGTCGACCTGACGCCGGTGTGGTACAAGGAGGCGGCCCTGGTGGGTTCGATCGACCACACCGTGGATGCCGGCCCGGCTCCCGGGCTGGCCGGCGGTCCCGACCGTCACTCGGTGGATCGGGCACTCGACATCCTGGCCGCCGGCCTGCTCCCCGGCGAGGCCGTCATCACCCACCGGTTCGGGCTCGAGGAGTACCGGGAAGCGGTCAGCACCGCCCTGGACCGGAGTAATTCGCTCGCCATCAAGGTGGTCTTCCACCCCTAGGCCAGCGAGAGCGATCCTGAGCGCAGCAGCCGTACAGAGCAGAACGGAGACACCATGAACGGTCTCGAGGGCCGATGCTTCGTCGTCACGGGAGCGGCGTCGGGGATCGGCTGGGCGTGTGCGAGCCGGCTGGTGGCCGAAGGGTCTCAAGTGATGGGGGCCGACATCACCGACCTACCCGCCGACCGGTCGGACGACTCGGGATGGCCCGACGCGGCCGGGGATGTCTGTGCCTTCCATCCGGTCGATGTCGTGGACGAGACCTCGGTCGTGGAGCTGGTGGACGCGGCGGTGCGGCTTGGAGGGCGCATCGACGGCGTGGTCCACGCCGCCGGGGTGGCCGGTGGCGGGCCCGTGCACATGCTCCCGGCGGCGGAATGGCAACGCGTCCTCGGCATCAACCTCACCGGCACCTACCTGGTGGCAAAGCACGTGATCACATCGATGTTGGATCATCCTCGGGAGGGTGGGCCCCAGGGCGCGGTCGTCACCGTGGCCAGCATCGAAGGGCTCGAGGGAACGGCCGGTGGTAGCGCCTATAGCGCCTCCAAGGGCGGCACCGTCCTGCTCACCCGAAGCATGGCCATCGACTATGCCGGTCGGGGGATCAGGGTGAACGCGGTCTGCCCGGGGTTCATCGACACCCCCATGACCCGGGCGGTCTTTGACGGACCGGGGCTGGAGGAGGCCAAGGCCCTGGCCATCGCCGAGCACAAGCTGCGCCGGCTGGGCCGGCCGGAGGAGATCGCCGGCGCGGTGGCGTTCCTGCTGTCGGACGATGCATCGTTCATCACGGGCCACGCCCTGGCGGTGGACGGTGGCTATACCGCCGGGCGGGACCACGGTGTCACCGAGATGCTGGGGCTGTCCTCACCGAGCGATCTACGCTCGTCATCGACCGGAGACTGAGGACTCCGTTGGCCCTTTTGGTCCTCCCTCGACGTGCTCGGCGGCCGTGACCGCCGAAGGTTCCAGGGGCACCCGCAGCGAGCGAAGAACGGTGGACAGCATCACGTAGTGGCCGATGAGCATGACCAACTCGACCAGTGAGTCGCTGTCCAATCGTCCAGCCAGGCGATCCCAGGTCTCGTCGCCGACCGCGCCCTGGCCGGCCGTCTCGTCCACCGCCGCCAGGACTGCCCGCTCGAACGGGTCCCATGCCACGTCGGACACATTGCCGCCGAGCGCGGCCATTTCCGCGGGCGTGATGCCCTGGGCTGCTCCCAGTGGGATGTGGTGCGCCCACTCGTAGGGTGCGTCGAAGCGGAACGCCACCCGCAGGATCACCAGCTCCCGGAGCCGTCCCGGCAGCTGGCCCCCGAGCAGGGCCCCGCCGAACCCGAGCCACCTCCGGAAGAGCTCCGGCTGGCGCGCCAGGGTCGTGAAGAGGTGCATCGGCTCTTCGAGTCCTCCCGGCGAGCTGGCCAACAGCCGGGAGAGCAGCTCGCTCCATTCAGCCGGCGGCAGCGGGGGAATTCGCGGTCGGGGCATCGACATGCGGCTACCCCCGTCGCCTAGGAAGGCGTGAACTCGAGCGGCAGACGGTCGGCTTGGCGGATGCCGGGGGAGAAGTGGATCTCGACCCCGTCGGGGATCCGGTAGTCGGGGATCCGGCGATGCAGCTCCTCGAGGGCCACCCTGAGCTCGAGACGGGCCAGATGGGCCCCGAGGCACGAGTGGTTGGCACCCCCGAATGCGACGTGGCGGTTCGGCTGCCTGGCGAAGTCGACGATGGGTTCGCTGAACTCGGACTCGTCGTCGTTGGCGGCGCCGATGGCGAGCATGACCGCGTCGCCGGCCTTCAGATCGACTCCGCCGATCCTCACGTCTTGCTTCACCGCTCTCGGTATGACCATGACCGGGGTGAGCCACCTGAGCAGCTCCTCCACGGCGGCCGGTATGAGGGATGGGTCGTCGACGAGTTGGTGCCGGTGCTCCGGATGCCCGGCGAGGAAGCTGACCATGCAATCGAGGGTGGCCGTCACCGTGTCGAGACCGCCCAGGAGGAGCAGATGGCTGATGCCGAGCAATTCCTCCTCGGTCAGATCCCTACCGTCGATCGTCGAGTGGACGATGCGTGACAGGAGGGTGTCGGTGGGCTCCTCACGGCAGCGGGCGATCGTGATCCGGAAGTACTCGCTGATCTCGTGGGCGGTCTGGGCCCGGATGCGCTGCGCCCCCTCGAAGTCGCCGGGGTCGACGGGAGGCCTGATCGAGTCGTCACGCCAACGCAGGAAGCGTGGCAGGTCCTCGTTCGGGAGTCCCATCAAGGCCAGGAATATCTGCGACGGCAGAGGTGTGGCGATCTCCTCGTGGAAGTCGCAGCTTCCCCGTCCAGCCACGTCGTCGATCAGGCCCCGTACGATCCGGCGGACGTCCGGTTCGAGCTTGGTGATCTCCCGTGGGACGAACTCAGGGCTCAGCAGCCGTCGGTAGGCGGTGTGTTGGGGCGGATCGAACTCCAAGGGGATGAGCGGCTGTTCTCCGAGGTTGAGGTTCCCCCCGGCGGAGGTGAAGTACTCAGGATGCCGCAGAGCCCAGTTGACGTCCTCGTAGCGGGAGATGAGCACGACGGCGAGATCGCCCATGGCCGTTCGCGCCACCGGGCAGGAGGTTCGGATCTCTCGGTAAGCCGGATGAGGGTCGTCAGCCACACCCGGCGAAAAGAGGGCCGATGCCACATCGGGGTCGGACACGTCGGTCATTGGATCCTCCCAAACGAACGTTCAATGTCCACGATAGGCGATCGCTGCCCGGGAAGCCCAGAGTGCAGCCGAGCACGATGTCGGTCATCACCGGCTGCTGTCCACCCCTGGTCCGGGCAGGAGCCCGCAGGGATCAGCGGGACTTGAGGCTGTGCAGTCCCCGCTTGGTGCGCCGGAACGGGAACACCCGCCTGGTGGCCTGTCGCACCGCCCGCGGGGACAGTGACGCCGACTTGGCCGGTGACACCGGCCTCGTCTCCCACCGTGGGTCGTCGAACAGGTCAACTCTCTGGGTGTCGGAGAAGACGAGAGAGGAGTCCGACCACGGGTCTGTATGGTTCAACGCCGGCCGCCGTCTGATCATGGCGGGCAATTTACCGTCCGGGTGCGGGAAGATCGGGGATGGGGCCCGACCCGGCTGGCGGTAGTGGCGGACCGGGGACGATGCCCGTCCGCGATCAGATTCGGCGTTCACCCAGCTTCGTGCGCAGATCTTCTTCGAAGGCCAGGATGGCCGGCGCCGTGGCCTTGTCTCGAAGCACGGTGAGCTCGGGGTACCCGGCGTCCCGCTCGGCATCCCATTCGTCGGCGAAGTGACCGGTGGCGATGTAATCGACCAGCTCGCGCATGGTGGCGGCGATATCGAGGTGCTGGTAGCGGCCGGCGCGCGACAGCTGTCCGTACTGGCTGGTGGGGGAGTGGTAGGCCATCTGCGCCGCGCCACCCTCGAGCCTCACGAGACGGTAGGTCCGTTCCACCTCGCCGGACAGCACCAGTTCTGTGACGATTGCCTCGATCGGTATGCCCTGTTCCAACATCACCTGGACGAAGGACTCACTGACCCGGCGTAGGACGGGCGAGAGCGCTTGCTCGACGGCCAGGTCGAGCACGGCCTCCTGATGTGCGCTGAGTTCTATGGCGCCTTGCCGGAGGCCGCCGATGGCCTTGGCCACAGCCAGTACCCGGGAGCGGGCCATCCCCGTGGCGTCGTGATGGACCCCGACGGCGGTGATGAATCCGACACCTTCGAGGTAGCAGCGCCGGACCTCCGGTCCGAGCATGCGGGGTGCCACCATGCCGACGTCACAGGTCAGGTCGAGCCGCCCGAAGGCCAGCGTGTACCCGCTGGCCACGATCACCGTCGCATCGTCCCGGGGCCGGAGCGGCAGGCCGGGGATGACGTCGTCCGGGACGAGGACACAGATGACGTCAGCCTGGCTGGCTTCGTCCAGGTGGCGGGGGGCGAAACCGTCGGACTCGGCGGCATCTCTGGTCGGGTCCGCTCGCACGCACACACTGACGTCGACCCCCGAATCGCGCAGATTCAGGGCCCAGGACCGACCCTGGTTGCCGTAGCCGACGACCGCAGTCCGCTTGCCGGCCAGGGCGTCGAGGTCAGCGTCGGCTTCACCGATGATCACAGACATGACGCGACCGTACCCCCACGTTCCCACTGGGCACTGAGCGCGCCGCGGTGGTGTCTACCGGCTCCCATGGACCGGCGCATTCGCCGAGGACTCATTAGTCTCGGGCCCCAGCGACGAGGATTGGATCTGATCGACCGTGCTCCTCCCTGGGGTCCACCGCTGGTGCCGACAGCCAGGTCGACGGGTGGCGGTGGCCGGAACCGGGCTGGCGTTGCTCCTTGCTGCCGGTGCCTGTTCCTCGATGCCCTCGGCCGTGGCCACAGGAGCGGCGAAGGGAGCCGGGCCTTCACACGAGGTCGGGGTGGTCACCGACACCTTCGTCGACCGGTCGAGGCCCACCGCGGCGTGGGGACCAAGCCCCGGGCTCCGGTCGCGCACCCTGGTGACCTCGGTCTTCTACCCCACCGCCACTTCCGTGTATCGCCCGACCGGGTCCGGGCCGCTGGTGGTGGTCGGTGCGGCTCCGGACCGAGCCCACGCCCCGTATCCCCTGATCGTCTTCGCCCACGGGCTCGGAGCCACTCCGGGCGACTACCGGGAACTGCTTTCGAGCTGGGCCTCGGCCGGGTTCGTGGTGGCCGCCCCGCTGTTCCCCCTGTCCAGTGGCGAGACGCCGGACGGCCCCGACGGCGGTGACGTCGTCAACCAGCCTGCGGACATCAGCTATGTCATCGGCTCGGTCGTCCAGGCTTCGGCCGGGCCCTCGGGGCCACTTTCCGGGCTCGTCGACCCCCAGGAGATCGGGGCGGCCGGACATTCCAACGGCGCCATCACCACGTTGGGCCTCATCGCCAACACCTGCTGCCAGGACTCGCGGGTGAAGGCCGCAATCGTGATGGCCGGGACGACCGAGGGGTTCCCGTCCGGACAATACGACTTCTCGCACACTCCTCCGCTCCTATTGGTGCACGGCACAGCCGACGAGCTCGTGCCCTATCGCAGCGGGGTCCTCGTGTTCAATGAGGCCCGGGGGCCCAAGGGCCTCCTGACCATACGCGGCGGATCCCATGGTGCCGCGGCCGGGCTGTCTCCGGCTTCGTCCGCAACCGTGGTCTCGGAAACCATCGAGTTCTTCGACGCCTACCTGCGCCACCAGGCGGCCGCCGTCAAGCGCCTGTCCGGCCCGGATCGATCAGCCACGACGTCCCTGATCTTCGCTCCGGCGGTCGGCTCCCGCGCTCACCTCCCTGTTCCACCAGCTCCGGTGGCCCATCTGCATGCCAGCGTGACGCCGGACAGCGGGCTCAGCGACGGGCAGAAGGTCACCGTCCGGTGGAGCGGGTACACCGCCGGAAAGGTCGTTAACGTCCTCGAGTGCTCCAACCTCGATCTCTCGACCGCCTCGTCGGTCGGGTGCGACTTCTCGAACGCCAAGATCCTGTATCCGGACCCGAAGGGGAGCGGATCGTTGGGGCTCAAGGTCGTGACCGGCCGCGTGGGCAACGGAGTTTGCGACGGTGTCCATCAAGGGTGTTCGATCGTCGTCAACAACAGCAGCTCCACCGATCCGTCGGAGTCCCGCCAACTACCGATCCACTTCGCGCCATGAGGGACGTGGGCACCCCGGGGGTGACTGCGCCAGTCGTCGGCGCGGCGTGGGGCCCTTGGCACCGAGCTCAAGGAGGAGGGCGTTGAAGACGGAAGCGGCCGTACATTGGGAGCCCGGGCGGGAGTGGGAGATCGAGCCCGTCGACCTCGACCCACCCAAGGAGCATGAGGTCCTCGTCCGGTTGGTGGCCTCGGGCCTCTGCCATTCCGACGAGCATTTCCTGACCGGGGACATGCCGTTCCTCGGATCCATGATCGGCAGTCACGAAGGATCGGGCGTGGTCGAAGAGGTCGGCCCGGGCGTCACCGCCCTGGCGCCCGGTGATCACGTGGTCGCCAGTTTTCTCCCTCCCTGCGGCCACTGCCCTTCGTGCATCGAGGGTTATCAAGGCCTGTGCGACATGGGGATGCACATCGCCGACGGTTGGCAGGTGTCCGACCAGACCGCCCGACATCACGCCAAGGGCCAAGACCTGCGGATCTTCTGCATGCTCGGGACGTTCGCCCGCCATACCGTCGGCCACGAGCGGTCATTCATCAAGATCGACGACGACTTACCGCTGGAACGCGCCTGTCTGGTTTCGTGCTGCGTGAGCACCGGGTGGGGTTCCGCCGTCCATCGCGCCGAGGTCAGGCCGGGTCAGGTGGTAGCCGTGATCGGTGCCGGAGGGGTGGGATCCGCGGCCATCCAGGCTGCACGATCGGCAGGTGCCCGGCGGATCGTGGCCGTGGACCCGGTGGCGTTCAAGCGGGAGATGGCCTCGACGTTCGGCGCCACGGACACCGTGGCCACGATCGGCGACGCCTTCTCCCTCATCCAGGACATGACCAGAGGGCGGATGTGCCATCGTGTGATCTGCACGATGTCGGTGGGCCAGGGCGAGCTCGTGGCCTCCATCATGGCCCTCGCCGCCAAGCGGGGAAGGGTGGTCATCACCAACGTCCACCCCTGGACGGAATCGGAGGTCTCCATGAGCATGCTCGACCTCATGGTCATGGAGAAAGAGCTGGTCGGATCGGTCTTCGGGTCTTCACGCCCCGAGGCCGACGTCCCGCAGCTGCTCGAGCTGTACCGGGACGGCCTGCTCGATCTCGACCGCATGGTGACCAACACCTACCCGCTCGAGCGGATCAACCAGGGCTACCAGGACATGCGTGACGGTCGCAACATCCGCGGCATCGTCGTCCTTGAGTGACCGGCCCGATCGGGTGATGGTGGTGATGGTGGTCACATGAGACTGACCGTGCGTCACCGCCAGATGAACGAGCAGGGGCCCGAGTCCGCTGGCGGTCGCACCCGGATCCCCACTGAGCTGGCCGTGGTCGGGGCGATCCTGGTGGTGCTTACCCTCTTGGAGGCCATCAACGAGCTGTTCGGGCTGGGTGGGCCGACCCAGCTGTACGAAGTGTGGTTCCACGACCTGGTCCTCGTGGTCGCATCCCTCCTGGTATTGGCCCGCGCCGTGCTTGTCCCCGCCCACCGCCGAGCCTGGTTCTTCTTCGCGCTGGCCATGATCACCTGGAGCGTGGGGACGATCGCCTGGAGCGTGGCCTACGGAGGACAGCCAAATCCGCCGTACCCGAGCTTCGCAGACGTCCTGTGGCTCCTGTGGTATCCGGCCATGGTCGTCGGCATCGTCTATCTGATCCAAGGCCGCATCGGCCGGTTCGAACTCCACCGGTGGATGGACGGCATCGCCGTCACCTTGCTCGTGCTGGTGGCCGGTTTCGCCCTGGTGGTTCAACCCGTAGCCGAACGTACCTCCCAGAGTCTGCTGGCCACGGTGGTGGACTTCAGCTACCCGGTCCTCGATGTGCTGATGATCGGGGCGATCCTCGGTGTCTACGGGCTCCTGGCTTGGAGGCCCGATTCCATGTGGGTGCTCATCGGGCTGGCCGTGGTGACCATGGCTGCGGCGGACGCGGCCTTCGCCGTCCAGCAGGCACGGGGTGTGGCCGACGGGGGACACTACGACTTCGTCTGGACGGTCGGAGCGCTCGCCATCGCTCTCTCGGCCTGGGTCCACACGCGGGACACCGATGTACGGTACGAGGAAGCGACCGGAATGCGGGCGATCGCACTGGCTCTGGTGGCCCAGGCGCTGGCCATCGGGATCCAGATCTACGCCATCTTCAACGAGGTGGCGAAGAGCGAGCGGGTTGTCACCGTGGTGGTGCTCATCGTCGCCTCCGTCCAGATCATCTTGACCCGGCCCCGGGCCGAGGCGACCGCTTCGCCCGACGTTTCGAATGAAGCAATTGGCGAGCAAGTAGGCGACAAGGCCGGCTGACCGGGTCAGAGCGGATGAGCTCGGAAGAACCGCCACATGGCGGCGTCGGCCGAGATCGAGAAGGTGGTGCGGCCGAGCAGGCTGTTGAGAGCAGCCGAATCATGGCTGCCCGGCCAGGTATGACCGCCACCCCGGATGCGATACAGCTCCACGTCGGCCCGGTGCGGGCATCCCCAGGCCAGAAGGCTGATGTCGGGGGCAATGCGGGTGGTCACCACCGCGGTCGAGCAGCCATTGCGCTTGGCCCAAGCGGCTGCCTCCTCGGGAATGGCAGGTCCTTTGGCGAAGATTCCCCTCGTGCCGAATACCTTCGCCTCCTGGCTGGTGATGATCCCCGTGCCGTCGGGACTCGGAAGCCGCGCAGCCGTCTTCGACGGTGTGCCGTCGTAGTGGACGAGGGGGTCGGCGGTGCCGTGGAAGGCCACCACCGGCACCGGGCGCTTCGTTCGGCAGGGCGAGGTGGCCTGAATACCCGCCACCGGCGCCACCGCCGCCACCCGGGAGGAGTACTGGCACGCTATCCGCGAGGCCATGAATGCGCCGTTCGAGTAGCCGGTGACGAACACCCGGTTCTCGTCGACGCAGGAGGTGGCCTCGACATGGGTCAGCAGGTCACCGAACCAGGCCATATCCCGGCTGCCGGCGAACGACTGCCACAGGGGTACCGGCCGGTTCACGATCCAGGGCGTGACAGTGACGAATCCCTGTGTCTTCCCATAGTTGCCGAGCCCGGACAGGGTCACCTGGAGTTGTCCCGGCTCCTCATAGGCGTGCAGGTCCACGATGACCGGTTGAGGACGCTTCTCCGACGCCACCGGGGGGACCTCCTCGGTATAGGCGCCGTCGTCCCCGTCGGCGCTGAAGGGCATGCCCTGCTGGTCCAGTGAGCCGAGGCCGTCGATACAACCGGGGGACGGGCGAGCCGGAACACCGGCGGCGGCCGTTGCGCGGCCGGTGGGAGCGGCGGCGGTGAGAGCGCCGGCGGCGGTCAAGATGGTGACCAGGGTGCGCACGAGGCGTGCCGACTTCGCCGGGCGTCCGGTCTGGCGGTCCACGCGGCTCAACCGTACCGGCGCGGGCGGACGAAGGACGGGTGTGGTCGCCATAGGACCGGGCAGGGGACCGGTCAGAGCTTCACGACGCCGGAAGGAACCGATCGCATCGGGCCACCGCCGAGGTCGACCCGGAGGCCGGCCTACGGCCCGTCACGTTGATGTCGGAGGTGTGGATCACCGGGTGTCGATGAGCGTGTCGATGCGCCGGTTGAGCGCGGCTTGATCGGCGACGTGCACGTACACCTCGTCGGCGGGTCCCGCCCCGCTGGCCCAAGACAGTCCGCCCTGCGGGTTGATGACCGCTCTCCCGCCCTGGCCCAGGACCGTGAAGATCCCCTGCCCGCCCTCGATGGCATACAACATCGTGGGTCCGTCCCAGTCCCCGTCGCCAGGTGGCCCGCACCCGAACAGCGCCTCGTAGACGAGGCGCATCGGGTTGCGGGAGGGCACCACCGTGCAGAGCGTCCCGCCGACCTTCGTCTGGATTCCGTCGTATCCGTCGACCCACGCGATCGGCGTCGGCCACCCCCCCGGTCCCACGACGGCGCGGGCCGTGGGGATATCGAGACGCTCGTTGGTGAAGGCGGGGCCCCCGGCCGGGAACAGCCCGTCCTCAATGACCAGGCGCTTGACCTTGGCATCGACCAACTGGCGCCCGTCGAGCCGACTTCCCTGCCCGGGGCCGGAACCGAGCAACCCGGCCAGATTGGTATAGGCGCCGATCGCGACCACGGTGACGCTCCTGTCCGGCTGTCCGGCCAGCAGGCGGCGGTAGAGGGGGACGGCGCCCGGTGCGGCTGCGCTGTCCCGGATGGCGTGGGGAAGGCTCGCGGCGAGCGCGTCGCTGTACCCGTGCGGCGCGGTGTTCGCCGCCGCATCGAACACGGCACCGACCGGAATGCGCTCGTGACCGTAGGCAGTGTCGATGGCATCGAGGGCGGCGACCGCCACGGGGTTGCGGATGTCGGACATGACGCCGAGAACCTGCACTCTCCCCTCTTGCTGGAGCACATTGGCCATGCCCACGGCAGTGGCGTCGTCCCAGTACAGGGACAGATCAGTGTCGATGATCACCCGAGTGGGCGCAGCCGCCGCCGCATCGGATGTCGGCGGGGTGGTGGCACACCCGGGTAGGGCGACGGTGACAAGGAGGAGGGCCAGGGTGCCGGCCGCCCCCCAACACGTCCCGCGGCCGGTGTGGCGCCCCCGCCGGCTGGTGGACATGGTTGCACCTTTGGCAGATCGTCGGCGGGCGAATCCTACCGTTGGCCCGCCTGGCATGTCGGGTCCGGGGGCCTCCCTCCCATCGCTCCGCATTCGTCGAGGCCCGGCACCGGTTCGCGGATTCCCTGCCGGCCGAAGTCTGCGAACTCGAACAAGAGCTCGTCGACCGACACGACGAACTCCTCGGAGTTCCCACCGACCGAGCTCACCCAACGGGTGGCCAGTCCACCGAAGTAGTACCGGTATTCGTGGGTGCGCCAGGGATCACTCCGCCAACCCTGGCCCGGCCCCTCGGGGAAGCTCGCCCAGTTCACCCCGCGATCTTGCTGGTCCGGGCTAACCCGATGTGTAACGCCGACATGGACGTTGAGTGACGCAGACTGGCTCAGTGGCGGTACCGCTGATGACTCCGTTCAGGTCCGCCGTGCCTGCACGATCCAGCACGTGCTGTCGAGTCGAACGCCGTCGCTCCGGTGGTGCTCGGTGAGCACGTCTCGCATGGCGGAGCGGGCCCGATCGGACCGGTCGGCGTCAGCCTGGCGGAACATGGCGCGAGCCATCCCGGTGTGCATGAGGAATTCGAGCGCCTCTTCGACGGTCCCGCCGCCGGCGATCAGTAGTGGAAGCTCTAGGGATCCGAATGTCACCCCGCCGAACCCGGCCGTCCGCAACAGGGACGCCACAGTATCGGGATCGGCCAGAGAGAACGGGCCCGGGCCCTCGTTCGGATCGGGGAGGGGCAGATGCTCAGACGCTGCCATCACGGGCAGGAGCAACCAGTCATTCCGGGCGAGTGCCTGCCAGCAGCAAAAGACCAGCCGCCCACCGGGTGGCAATGAGGCCCCGATATTCGAGAACGCGGCCACCGGATCATCGAAGAACATCACGCCGAAGCGGCTGATACCGATGTCGACACTGTCTGGCGCGAATCGGTGGGTCTGAGCGTCAGCCTGCCGGAACTCGACATTGGCGACACCTCGTCCGACTGCGTCGGCCCGTGCCCGATCGAGCATCGGCTTCGAGACGTCCACCCCGAGCGCGGTCCGCCCCGCCCGGGCCGCTTGCAGGGTCATCGATCCGCAGCCGCACCCGATGTCGAGCACCCTCGATCCTGACCCGATCTCCGCCGCGCCGAGGACCGCGCTCCCGACCGGCTCGAGCTGACGGTCGTACTGGACCTGCTGATCCACCCAGTGGCGTGCGTCGGAGCTGTTCCAGTGGTCGATCTGCGCCTCGTTGGCTGGTGTCATCGGAGACCTGCTCCTTTGGGGTGGCGGGTTGGAGTATCGCAGTAGTGTCAGAGGGGATGGCCGGTCTTGAGCCGTTCCGATTGAACGGGGTCCACCACTTGGCCCTGGTGTGCCGGGACATGGAGCGCACGGTGGACTTCTACACCAATGTGCTCGGTATGCGGCTGGTCAAGACCATCGAGCTCCCCGCCGGACTCGGCCACCATTTCTTCTTCGACTGCGGCGGGGACGACTGCCTGGCCTTCTTCTGGTTCCCCGACGCTCCGGACGGGATCCCGGGGGTGTCGGCACCGGTAGATCGTCCCGACCGGGGGGATCTCACCAGCGCCATCGGGTCGATGAACCATGTCGCCTTCAGCGTCCCCGAGGACAAGATCGAGGAGTACCGGGCTCGGCTGCTCCGGGCCGGAGTCGACTGCACCGAGGTCGCCAACCATGACGACAGTGAGTTCGGATTGAGCGAGTGCATGCACCCGGGGGTGTACGTCCGCTCTGTCTACTTTCAGGACCCCGACGGGATACTCCTGGAGTTCGCCTGCTGGACCCGGCCGCTCGAAGGTGATGTCGTCCGCCCGCAGCTCCAGGCGTCGACACCGACCGAGGCCTGAGGTCTGCCGGTCGCAGAGGGCGTCAGAGCGCCGAACAGGGCAGCCAAGGGACCACCCGCGATTCAGTTCTCGCTTGCCGTCGGGCTCGGCGGAGCCGGGTTCGGCGAGGCCGCCAGGCGCGACTTCACGTCTTCGTTCAGTCCCTCGATGCGCAGTGACCGAATGTGGCCGTCGACGACTTGGAATGTATCGACCACCGCACTGTGGGTGCCGGCGAGCTGGAGGTCGATCTCGACGACGAGCTCGTCCCCTTTGGTGATGACGGGTCCGGGATGGGGTAGCAAGTCGTCGAACCGGAACGCTCCCTCTTCGTAGAAGTCGACGATGGCGTGGATGCCCCGGTAGACAGTGCCCTGGGCGTCGAGCACGGCGTCCGAGGCGAACAACTGGCTCAGCGCTCGAGCGTCCCGCATGGTCACGGCGCCGAAGTAGTCCGCCACCACCGCCGACCCTCCGCTCCAGCGGGACGGGAGGCGGTAGATGCTCCTGGCGTTGGCACCGAGCACTCTGGCTTGAGAAGCCGCGCTCGAGGGGCTCGATCGTACGGCGGAGCGCCGCCACGGCGCCGGGGAAGGTGGCGTCGTGGTGCGGATAGTCCGATCCCCAGACCACTCGGCTCTGTCCGACGAAGGGCAGGAGCGCCGGTAGCGTCGCCTCGTCCACCTCGAAGCTGATGGCACACTGCCGGGCGAAGTAGTCGCTCGGGCGTAGGGGCATGTCGGGACAGAATCCCCCGAAGGTCTCGGACTGCTCGTCGAGGCGTTCGAGCCAGAACGGTGCCCATCCCCCTCCTGACTCGAGAAAGATCAGCCGCAGACCGGGGTGGCGTTCCAGCGTCCCGAACGCCATGAGCTGGGCGCACGAGAGCATCGATTCGAAGGAATGGGACACGGCGTGGAGGATCAGGGGGTTGAACGGTCGGTCCGAACCGAGCGTTGGCACGATCACCGAGCTGCCTTCGTGGATGCCCATGGGGACCTGCAGCTCCTCAGCCGCGTCCCACACCGGCTCGTACGCCGGGTCTGAGAGCGAACGGCCCATGCAGGGATTGGGCCTCACGAAGGCCGACTTGAACCCCAGCTCCTGCACCGACCGGCGCAGCTCCTGCGCCGCCGCCGCCGGATCCTGCATGGGCAGCATGGCCGAGCCGAACAGCCGTGCCCCATCGGCGGCGCAGTAGTCCGCCAGCCAGTCGTTGTACGCCCGGGCCAGCGAGACGGCGGCCTGCGGGTCGGTCAGGGCCCAGAAGTACAGCCCGATGGATGGGTAGAGGACGGCCTGGTCGATTCCTTCGGTGTCCATGTCGACCAGTCGGGCCACGGGGTCCGATCCACCCGGCTGGGCCTCGGACAGAGGAGTGAAGCCCGAGGAATCGGCAAAGTTGGCGCCCGGGGTGGCCAGTGTCCCGAGGGGCACGGCCAGGACCTCCTTGCTCCCCACCATCACGTGCTCGAAGCCGCCGGCGTCGCCATGGATGATCGGGCGCACGGCCTCGGGCACGTCCTTCCAGGCTTGCAGGGGCTCGACGACGTGCCCGTCGGCGTCGGCCACCAGGGTCGGGACGTGGACGGCGGTCATACCCTCGACCGGGAGTCATGCCCACCGGGTGGCATGGATGGAACCCTAACGCCACCCCTGTGGCCGCGCCCCGGAAGGGATTGGGGAACGGGCAACGCCACACGGTGCCCGTTCCACGTAACCTGGCCGTCGGCGTGATGGTCCGGTCGCGGGGGAGGCGAGGAGTGGCACAGCAGACCGACCGCAGGCGGCCAGATGCCCGCCTGGTGGCCGTGGTCGCGCTGCTGTTGGGCTTGGCCCTCGCCACCGCTCCATTCCCGGTGTCGGCCGGCGCCGGGTCCCGCCTGTCTTCGGTCCCCATCGTCGAGGTCAGCGCTGATGCTGCCCAGGCCATGGACGGTTTCGGCGCCTCAGGAGCGTGGTGGCCGAACGACCTGGTGCGGTTCCCCGTGTCGGTGCAGGAACAGGTGGCCGACCTCCTCTTCGCCTCGACCGGGATCGACCTGAGCGTCTACCGCTACAACATCGGAGCCGGAGGGGTGGGAGTCACCGACCCCACCCGCGCCGTGCAGAGCCCCCTAGAGCGACCCGGCGTCTACGACTGGTCAGCCGATCCCGGGGGCACCCGGTTCCTCCAGCTGGCGCACGATCATGGTGTGCCCCTGCTCGAGGGTTTCGCCAACAGCGCCCCGCCGGAGTGGACCACCAACCACCAGAGCTGCGGAGGCCAACTGGCACCCGGCGACGAGCGCAGCTTTGCCTCCTATCTGGCTGCGGTCGTGCACCACTTCGCTGCCGGCGGCATCGACCTAGGGGTGGTGAGCCCGATGAACGAACCGGACAACAGCTTCGCCTCCTGCGGACAGGAAGGAATGGCCGTGCCGGTGGGCCAGCGGGCGACCATGGTCCAGGACCTGGGCCGGGCTCTCGCCCGTCGGGCACCCTTCTCCCAGGTGATCGCCGACGAGTCGAGCCTGGCCACCTTCCAGTTCCTGCCCGAGGTACCCCGGTGGCTGTCGGTCGGTGGTACCTCCAGATGGCTGGCCGCTCTGGCCCACCACACCTACGAGTTCCCGACCGACACCCAGGCGGCGATGGTCTCTGCCCTCGGGTCCCGGTTCGGCAAGGCGTTGTGGATGACCGAGATCTGCTGCTACGACGGCAAGGGGCCCTTGGTCGGGTTCGGTCCACAGTACGACCCCACCATGACCAGCGGGCTGTGGCTGGCGGACACCGTCTACCAGGACGTGGCGGTCATCGGAGACTCGCAATTCGATTGGTGGACGGCGCTGTCGAGCCAGCTCGGTTGCCACCCGGTCGGCCACCCGAGCTGTGTCTCCGCCGTCAACGGCTCGGGATGGAACGACGGCCTGCTCTACTACGACCCGGCCTACGCCCAGGACGGGAACCACGCCATCACCACCACCAAGCGCTACTACGTACTGGGGAATTTCAGCCGATACGTTCGGCCCGGGGCGGTCCGCCACCCGGTGACCGGAGCCCCGCCGGGCGTCCGTGCCCTGGCCTTCGAGAGGAACGGCGACTGGACCGTGGTGATCGTCGACGACGGGGTACCCGGCTCTGTCGCCGCCCGTCTGGGCATCCGGCTCCCGGGGGGTGCGGCGGCCAGGCCGACCGACGCCGTTCGGACCAGTACCGCCGACGACCTGGCCGAGGTGTCGCTGCCTCGCGTGGCGCACGGCGCGGCCTTCGTGCACATTCCGCCGGAGAGCGTGACCACCTACACCTTCGGGGATTGACCGTTCCACGGCCCGGCAGCACCACCCCGATCGGTGATCCCACCGCCCGGTGAACCGGCATCGGCGATCCTCCCCGGCCAGGAAGGCATCCACGGCGCTTCCGATGAGTTTCGCCGCCCGCACGAGTCACTATGGACCAGGGCATATGAGCCAAGTGGGGACGGCGGGAGTGGTCGTACCCGGCAATCGGCCCGCACCGGGCGAGGAGGGCAAGATGAGCAGGATCATCGTTACCGAGTTCATGTCACTCGATGGCGTGATGGAGGAGCCCCGCTGGACCTTCGAGTTCGATCGGGGTGACGAGGGGGACAAGTTCAAATGGGACGAGCTGTTCGACGCCGAGTCGCTGCTACTCGGACGCCTGACGTACCAGGGATTCGCCGCCGCCTGGCCCTCGATGGGCGGCGACGACTTCGGTAAGCGGATGAACGACATCCACAAGTATGTGGTGTCCTCGACGCTGACCGACGACGAGGCGGCATGGGGCAGCACGACCGTACTGCGCGGCGATGTCATCGAGGAGGTGAGCCGCTTGAGGGATCGGTCCGGTGGCAACCTGCTCGTCGAGGGAAGCGCTCGGCTGGTCCACGGGTTGGCTCGGCACGGTCTGGTCGACGAATACCGGCTGATGGTGTTCCCCGTCGTTCTCGGCCGCGGCAAGCGGGTGTTCCCCGAGGAGATGGCCGAGGCTTCGAAGCTGACCCTCGCCGATTCGAGGACCGTGGGTTCAGGAGTCCTGTTGCTCACCTGCCATCCGGTTCGGAGCTGACGTCGGCGCGGGCGGCCTGTTTGCCGGAGACGGCCGGCGACGGTCAGGGCCTGCGGTGTCTGCGCCTTCGAGGAAGCTCGACAGTGCCGACCACCAGGCCTTCGGGTTCTCGAACTGTGGGCTGTGACCGGCGTCGGGAATGACGACCAATGACCCTCCTGGTGCTGCGGCTGCCATGCGCTCGGAGGGTCCGACAAACGGGATGTCCTGTTCGCCCACCATGACCAGGACGGGAAGGCTGGCCGGGAGGTCCCGCAACCGGTCGAGGCGATCCTCGGTCTCGACGAATCGGGGTGCCATGGCGGCATACAGGGCGGCAGCCGTCGCCCGGAACTTGCGGTCGCCGAACTCCGCATACCCGGGTCGCTCGGCCAGGAGTCGCTGGTGCGCCGGGGTCTCGAGGGGGCTCTGACGCTGGGCGAGGATGTCGGCCAGCCCGTCGATGCCCCGGGTGCGGACGATGGAGACCGCCAGTTGGACCTGGTCAGGATCGAGACCTCGGACCGGACCGTGGCCGGTGTCCATGAGGACGAGCCCGTCGAGACGCTCGGGGGCGCCGAGGGCCACGTATTGGGCCACCATGCCGCCCATCGAATGGCCGAGCAACGAGTATCTCCCCCAGCCCAGCGCGTCGACCAGTTGCGCGATGTCGGCGGCCAGGATCTCGAACGAGTAGTCACCCTCCTCGGTGGGCTTCGAACTCGCCCCGTGCCCCCGGTGGTCTGGTGCCACGGCGTGCCAACCGGCAGCTTGCAACGGGCCCAGCCAGTCGGAGAAATCTTCCTTCGCTCCGGTGAACCCGTGGAGGAGCAGCAGGGGGCGCCCTCCGGAACCGGCTTCGACGATCGACAGGTCCACCCGGTCGAGCCGAACCGTGCGCTCCTTCACATCGAGCATGCTGTCACGCCCGGTCGAGGCACGCCGGTTGGACCGGCCAGTAGTCGAGCGTCACACCGGACCCGCCTCGGCCAGGAGCTTGGCCGGGTGCCGACCGTCGACGTAGCCGATGAAGGGCGGGTAGATGTTGTAACCGAGCAGCTCCTGCAGGCGGCGGGGCAGCCGCGCCACCTCGGCCGGTGGTACGGCGAGCACGTGGTTCTCGACCGGCCGCAACCAGCCGACGGCGTAGTGCAGCACGACGCCGAGGCGCACGCGTCCGGTCCGGTTGGCGCCCCCGCCGTGCCAGACGCTCCCGAGGTATATCAGCGCGCTACCGGCCTCCATCTCGACCGCCACGGTCGGGGTGGTCGGCCCCGGGTGCTCGTCGATCCACCGGTGGCTTCCCGGCACGATCCTGGTGGCCCCGTTGGCCTCGGTGAAGTCCTCGAGGGGCCACATGACGTTCACCACCAACTCGCCATGGGGTCGGGAGACGGGGTAGATGGCGTCGTCGGGGTGCAGGACCTGAGCCCGCTCGCCCGGGCCGATGGCGATGGCGGCCGGAGCGCTCAGCTGGTACTGCCCGAGCACCCGGTCCAGTACGCCGAGCACGATCGGATGGGTGGCCAGCGAGTCGAGTGACCGGGTCTTGGCGAACAGGCCATAGACCCGCCTGGTCTGGTGGCCTTCGAAGTCGTCGCGCCCGGGCGGAGTGGCGGCGACGGCCCGCTCGAGATCAGCCCGGGCCAGGGCCACGTGTCCGGCGTCTATGGCGTCGGGAACGAGGGCGTAGCCCACCTCCTGGAGCGCTGACACCGTCTGGTCGACGACGGGACTGAGCTCGGCCATCTAACCTCCCTTGGGGAATATCGTCAGTCTGTAACCTTCCAGAAGGGAATGTCAAGGGTGGTCGAGCTCAACGCCACGCAGGGTTCGCTCCTCGGGTTCCTCTACGACGACCCGAAGACTGGCTGGGACCTCGTTCGGGAGATCGAGGCCGGGCTCGGGCGGTTCTGGAACGTCACCGCCAGCCACGTCTATCGCGAGCTGCGCCAGCTCGAGGAGGCCGGCCTGGTCACCTCCGGGCCGCCGGGCGCCCGCGACCGCCGTCCCTTCGCCATCACCCCGGCCGGCCGGCGCGCCTTCAAGCGATGGATCGGGGAGCCCCCGGGCCCGGAGCAGATCCGCTTCCCGCTACTGGTCAAGCTGTGGTTCGCCCGTCATGTCGATGCCGACCGGCTGGAGGAGTTCTTCGAGGTCGCGGCCAAGGACCACGAGGAGCGTCTCTCCTTCTACCGGGACGTCGAACGATCATTGGACGAGGGCGACGACCGCACCACCGTGGTGCGATTCGGCCTGGCCTACGAGCGGGCCGTTCTCGAATGGCTGGACCGCACAGCTGGCCGCCGGAGCGTCCCCCGCAATCGCCGGCGACGGCCGTAGGCCGTGGGCGCCGCTAGTGGTCGGCGCCTGCTTGGGCGTAGGCCCGCGCCGCCTGGTCCTCCCACTTCCGCTCGATGTCCCCGAAATGCCAGACGGCCAGGGCGACCACCCAGGTGACCACGAACACCCCGGCAATCACCAGCCCGGCGCGGTTCATGTCGAAGCCCTGGAGGAAGCGCCAGAACCCACCGCTGAGGCCGGACTCCTTGGCCAGCAACCCGAGGATCTCGATGGTCCCGATGAACAAGGCAACGAACACGGAGAGCCCGGTGATGGTCAGGTTGTAGTAGAGCTTGCGGACCGGCCGGGCGAACGCCCAACCGTAGGCGAAGTTCATGAAACAGCCGTCGATGGTGTCGAAGAGGCACATGCCTGCCGCGAACAGCACCGGCAGCGACAGCACGGCGTAGAAGGGCAGGCCCCCGACCGCGGCCGTCCCGGCCAGCACCAACAGCGCCACCTCGGAAGCCGTGTCGAACCCCAGACCGAACAACAGTCCGACCCAGTACATCTTGGCCGGGTCGTCGATACGCCGGGCGTATCCTCCGAGCAGGCGGTTCATCAGTCCGCGACTGTCGAGTTGTCGCTCCAGCTCGGTCTCGTCGTACCGTCCCTGGCGCATCTCCCGGGTGACCTTGACGATCGACATCAGGACGATGAGGTTCAAGAGGGCGATGAGGTACAGGAAGGTCCCCGAGACGGATGTTCCGACGATGTTGGTCCACTGGTGCCATCCGGAGGAGGCGTTCCTCACCGCGCCGTCGACGGCCCGGAGCCCGAAGTTGAGGACGACGGCGAGGAGGAGAACGACCGTCGAGTGGCCGAGCGAGAAGAAGTACCCGACGCTGAGCGGTCGCTCGCCGCTGTGGATGAGCTTGCGGGTGGTGTTGTCGATGGCGGCGATGTGGTCGGCGTCGAAGGCGTGGCGCATCCCGAGCGTGTAGGCGAGGACACCGGTCCCGAGACCGAAGACCTCGCCTCTGGCCACGTGGTAATGCCCGCCCGCCGCCGCCAGCAGGGCCCAACCGGAGACGTTGAGGGCGACCACGGTGACGGTCATCCCGCCGACCCGCAACCATTCGCGGGAGGTCAGGAGGTGGCGGATGGTGGCGATGCGACCTGGTGGATCCTGCAGCACGTTCGCTCTCCGTAGCCCGGCGGCCTGTCCGACAAGTGCCACCGTAGGGCAACTGCGAACCACTTGCAAGAGGGGCGGATACCCTGGTCAGAGCCCGCCTGGTTCGGCGGTTCGTCAGGTCCCGGCCAGGGCCGACACCACCGGTCCCAAGGCCTCCCAACTGTCGGACTCGATCGACCAGTAGGAGATGCCGTACTCCTCGCGCCGCCACCGGAGCTCTTCGGTCATCTGGTCGAGCGTCCCGAGCAGGGCGAGCGGGATGTGGAGCGCTTCGTCGGGTCGGATGCCGAAATGGGGAGCCATGGCCTCGGCCACTCCGGCGGCATCCTCAGTCACCATCACGAAGCCGATGAGCGCGTTGAGCTCGAGCTCGTCGAACCGCTCCCCGGCCGCTTCCTTCACCCAGGCGATCTTCTCGCGGGTCCGCTCCGGGGTGGCGTTGGGCGCGGTCTCAGCGCCTCCGGTACCGGCGGCCAGGTTGACGTTGATGCTCACGATGTCTGCATGGCGACCGGCGAACGAGAGCACGCGCCTCCCGCCGCCGCCGATGATCAGCGGCGGACCGGGCTTCTGGACGGGCCGGGGCAGGAGGATGTGCTCTCGCACTCTGTAGTAGCTCCCGGAGAACGAGAACGGCCCCTCGGTGCGAAGCAGACCTTGAAGCACCTGGACAGCCTCTTCGAATCGTTCGACCCGTAGCTTGGGCTCGTCGTAGTTGATGCCGGTCTCTTGGTAGTCCGTGCGCATCCATCCGGCGCCGAGGCTGAGCTCGAAGCGTCCTCCGCTGAGCACGTCGAGGGTAGCCGCCTCCTTGGCCAGTACGCATGGGTGGCGGTAGTCGTTGCCGAAGACCAGGGCGCCGATCCGTAACGCCGTGGTGGCTCCGGCCGCCGCCGCCAGGGCGGGCACCGGGGCCAGCTGGTTGCCGAAATGGTCGGGCATCAGCAGGGCGGAGTAGCCGAGGTCTTCGGCCCGGCGGGCCTGTTCGGCCCAGGCCGACGCCGTCCCGGCTGCGGTCGTGCTCAATTGCGCGGCGAAGCGGAACTTTCGATCGTGTGCCATGCCCCATCGTGCCTCATGCCGGGGCAGAGGGTCAGCGGCCCGGGCCGAGCCAGCGAAGGGCGAGGAGGGCGACGTCGTCGCTCCGCTGGGGCGGCAGCATGGCCACGATCCGCTCGCAGACCGCTGCCGGGCTCATCTCCTCGCGCTCGCACACCTTCATCAAGGTCTGCATCCCTTCTTCGATGCCCACCTCCCGCTCGTCGATCACCCCGTCGGTGTACAGCACGAGGAGATCACCTGGTTCGAGGCGCACGTGGACGTTGGCGGCCCCGGCTCCATTGCTGCCGAGGGGCGCGCCGGGGGGGACCGGCACATAGCGGGCCGAGGTCCTCTGCACGAGCAGAGGCGGGTAGTGCCCCGCCGAGGCCAGGACCACGTCGCCGGACTCCGGGTACAGGAGACCGAACAGCCCGGTGGCGATGCGGTCGAACCCGAGCAGCTCCCAGCTGTCATGGAGGCCGGTGACCAGGGCGGCCGGGCTGTCCACCTGGCCGGCCAAGGTGCGCGCCGCGCTGCGGAGGTGGCCCATCAGGGCTGCGGCCTCTCGATCGTGGCCGGCCACGTCCCCGACCATGAAGCCGACCGCATCACCGGCCAGCTCGGCCAGGTCGAAGAAGTCACCGCCGACCTCTAGTCCGCGGGTGGCCGGCAGGTACACGGAGCGGACCTCCAACCCTTCGACCTCGGGGAGGTGCTGGGGGAGCAGGCTCTGTTGCAGGATGTGAGACGTGTGGAGGGTGTGCTCGTAGCGACGGGCATTGTCGATGACTGCGGCCACGTTCTCGGCCAACTGCTCGGCGAAGGTCACGTCCTTGCCGCCGAACGACCGGGTGGTCGACACCAGGGTGAGCGCGCCGAGTACCTCGGACTCGCCGTTGAGCGGCACGGAGACGTAGGAACGGAAGCCAAGCTCCTTGACCAGGGCCAAGTGCTGCTCGTCCCGAGTGGTCTCGTTGAGGAATTCGTCAGTCATGAGATCCGACCATCGCGTCTGCCCGGTTCTGATGACGGTCATGGCCGGGTGGTTGCCATCGGAGTGCGGCGGGTACTCCGAGCCCAGCCGGTCGACGAGTGGCTGTAGGGCCTCATGGCGATGGCGGGCCACCATCCGCCGGAGGTTCCCGTCTTCGCCGATCACATCGACCAGGCAGATCTCGCCCATGACGGGCAGAGCCATGTCTGCCAACCGGTTCAAGGTATCGGTGAAGTCGGATCCCTCGGCGATGGCCCGACCGGCATGGACGAAGAACTGGCTGATCTCGGTCAGTGCCAACTGCTCGACCTGCAGCCTGGCCCGGTCCAGGGCCTGGGCCGCTTGCTCGGTGACGGCGCGGAGGAAGTCCCGTTCGTCTTCCGCGAACTCGTGAGGGGTCTGGTAGGCGACCATGGTGAGGCCTACGCACTCGTCCTGGACCAACATCGGGAGCGCGGCCCAGCTCACCCGAACCCCGTGACTCTCGTCCAGCATCCATGTGCTCTCCCGATCACTGACGAAGAGCGTGCGCTTCTCGGCTACGGCTTCGGCCAGCTTGACGAACCGGTCGAACGGCATGCGCGAATGGGGCTCGACCAACGGGAGACCTTCGGGTGTGGGGACCAGCTCGAGGTGGTCCCCGCTGACCAGCCAGACGTTGCTCCAGGCGATGGCATGGCCATGGGCGTCGGTGCTGAGCGATGCAGTGAGGGCTCCCGCCACCTCCTCGATGGTGGTGGCGGCGTGGAGCCGTGAGGTGATCCACTGGAGTCGGGCGAGATGGTCCGCGTCGCGTTCGGCCTTCGTACGGGCCTCGCGCTCGTGCTCGAAAGCACGGACCCGTTCCATGGCGCCGGCCAGCTTCTCGGCCAGCCGCTCCAGCAGCTCGACATCGAGGCTGGTGAAGTCGTTCCGCTTGCGGCTCCCGGCATAGAGCACGCCCAAGAGTTGGTCATCGAAGAGGATGGGGACCGCGGTCTATCGAGCGCAGCCCGCTGTCCCGCAGGACCGGCGAGACGACCTCGATGGCGTCGAGGTCGTCGAAGATGGTGGGCTGGCGCGTCGCCATGAGCTGTCCGGCCATGCCCTGGCCGGCACCGATACCCAGATCGAAGGTGCTCTCTTCGGTCAGGCCGGACGCCGCCCGGGCGACCAGCTCGTCGCCGGCGTCATTGGCCAGCAGTACGGCCACCGCGTCGGCCCCGGTGGCCCGCCTCATGGTGGCGAGAGAGGTGCGGAACAGGCCGTCGAGCGCTCCGTCGGTCCGGGCGGTCGAGGCCGACCGGGCCAGGTCCCGCCACCAACGGCCGCCCATCTCCCCGGCGATGCGGGCGGCGCGTTCGGCGGCGACCAAGCGCTCGACTTCGCGTTTCCCTCGCCTTGTCATCGCACCTCACGAGCCTGCCCCAGCGGCAACGTCAGGACCGGCCACGAGCCGGTCCCTTCCCCAGCCTCCCACACGGAGCCGGGCGCCCGACAGGGTCGGCGGCCTGGGGCTTTCGAAGGGGCAGCCGGATATGGTGAGGGCGTGGCCGGCAAGGACGTTCGGGTGTTGGAAGTCTCGGGGCGAGCCGTCGAGATCTCGAGCCCGGAGAAGGTCTACTTCCCGGCCATCAGTGCCACGAAGAGCGATCTGGTCCAGTACTACCTGGACATCGCCGACGCCCTCGACGTGTCGGCGTCCCACCGTCCGGCCCTGCTCGAGCGCTACCCCGGCGGGGCCGGCGGTAAGTCGTTCTTCCAAAAGCGTGTGCCCAAGGGTGCGCCCGACTGGCTCCAGACCACAGTGGTCAGCACTCCGAACGGCACCACCTCCAATGCCCTGGTGGTGGCCGACACCGCGCATGTCCTGTGGGCGGTGAATCTGGGCTGTCTCGGCCTGCATCTGTGGCCGTTCCGGGCCGACGACCCGGCCCACGCCGACGAACTGCGCATCGACCTCGACCCCCAACCTGGCACCTCGTTCGACGAGGTGCGGCTGGCTGCCGCCGAGGTTCGTTCCCTGCTCGGCGAGCTGGGCATGGCCGGCTATCCGAAGACGACCGGGAGTCGCGGCATGCATGTGTACGTTCGGCTCGAGCCCCGGTGGGACAGCTTCGAGGTGCGTGCCGGCGCGGTGGCCCTGGCCCGGGAGCTCGAGCGCCGCCGCCCCGACCTGATCACGGCCAACTGGTGGAAGGAGGAACGAGGCGAGCGGGTCTTCGTCGACTTCAATCAGAACGCCCCGCACAAGACGGTGTTCGGTGCCTGGTTCGCGCGGTCCGAGGGTAGGGGGTCAGGTCTCGACCCCGCTGCACTGGGACGAGGTCGACTCGGTGGATCCGGAGGCCCTCACCATCCGCACCGTTCCGGACCTCGTCCACCGGAGGGGTGATCCGTGGTCCGGCATCGCCGACGACCCGCAGTCCCTGCAGCCGCTGTTGGACCTGGCCGCGGCAGGACCGGGCTGCCGGGCTGCAGGACGCGCCCTGGCCCCCCGAGTACCCCAAGCAACCCGACGAGCCGACCCGCGTCGCCCGAGCCGCGCCAAGCGGGAGTGAGCGTGGACGCCGGCCCAGTCGCCGCTCTGCGCCGCATTGCCTATCTGCTCGAGCAGGACGGCGCGGAGTCGTACAAGGTGCGGGCGTTCCGCAACGCCGCCATCGCCATCGGTGATCAGCGCCCCGAAGACCTGGTCGGGATGACCGCCGCCCGCCTCCAGGACATCCCGCACGTCGGCAAGACCAGCGCCCAGGTGGTCGCCGAGGCTGCCCAGGGGAGAGTGCCCGCCTACCTGGCAGGCCCTCGAGTCGGTGGACAGGCCCCGGCCGACACCGGCGGCCGCCGAACTGCGCCGCCGGTTGCAGGGCGACTGCCACAGCCACTCCGACTGGTCGGACGGCGGGAGCCCCATCCGGGAGATGGCCGAGGCGGCCAAGGAGCTCGGGCACCGGTACTGGGCGCTCACCGACCACAGCCCGAGGCTGACCGTCGCCCATGGGCTCGACGCCACCCGGCTGCGCCAGCAGCTCGAGGTGGTGGCGGAGCTGAATGCCGAACTGGCGCCGTTCCGAATCCTCACCGGGATCGAGGTGGACATCTTGGAGGACGGGTCGCTGGACCAGGACGAGGCGTTGCTCGCCCAGCTCGACGTGGTGGTGGCGAGCGTCCACTCCAAGCTGCGGATGGACAGCCGATCGATGACCGACCGCATGCTGCGGGCGGTGGCCAGCCCGCACACCGACATCCTCGGGCACTGCACCGGGCGAATCCTGGTCGGTCGGGGCCGTCCGCAGTCCACCTTCGATGTCCAGGCGGTGTTTTCGGCGTGCGCGGAGACAGGCACCGCCGTCGAGATCAACTCGCGCCCCGAGCGCCTCGACCCGCCCGAGGAGCTGCTGGCCCTGGCGCTCTCGCCTCGACTGCCCTCTGGTCATAGATACCGATGCCCATGCGCCGGGACAGCTCGAATGGCAACGCAACGGATGCGAGCAGGCGGTCAGGGCGGGCGTACCGGTCGAGCGGGTCATGAACGCCCGTCCGGTGGACGAGTTCCTGGACTGGACGTCCGGCCACGCCGCGTGAGCGACGATCATCCGGGTACCATCTCCGCGGTGTCGCTCCCGGTCGTCCCCCCGGTGTCCCCCATGCTGGCCAAGCTGGCCCGGGAGCTCCCCGTGGCGGACGGTCTCTTCTACGAGCCCAAATGGGACGGGTTTCGTTGCATCGTGTTCCGCGACGGTGACGACGTCGTCCTCGGCAGCCGTAACGAGAAGCCACTCACCCGGTACTTCCCCGAGCTGGTCGCCTCGCTGGCCACCCAGCTGCCCGAACGCTGTGTCGTGGACGGCGAGATCGTCATCGCCGGTCCCGGCGGACTCGACTTCGACGCCCTGTCGCAGCGGATCCATCCGGCCGCCTCCCGAGTCCGGCTGCTGGCCGAGTCGACCCCGTCTTCCTTCGTGGCCTTCGACCTGCTGGCCCTGGGCGACGACGACCTGCAGCCCGAGCCCTACTCCAAGCGACGAGGCGCGCTCGAAAAGGCGCTGAAGCGGGCCAAGGCGCCGATCCACTTGACGCCGGTGACCACCAGCCCGGCGACGGCCCAGGACTGGTTCTCGCGGTTCGAGGGGGCCGGGCTGGACGGAGTGGTGGTCAAAGCGGGCGATCTGCCCTACCAACCGGCCAAGCGGGTCATGCTCAAGGTGAAGCACGATCGCACGGCCGATTGTGTCGTCGGGGGGTTCCGGTGGCACAAGGACGGGGGCGTGGTGGGATCCCTCCTCCTCGGGCTCTTCGACGACGAGGGCGTACTCCACCACGTCGGGGTGGCCTCCGGGTTCAGCGCCGCCCGCCGGGCCGAGTTCGTCGAGACGCTCGATCCCTACCGGAGCGGGTCGACCGCGGGCCATCCGTGGTTGGCCGCCGAGCACGTCGACGGGCGCATTCCCGGTGGCCAGAGTCGCTGGAACGCAGGCAAGGACCTCAGCTGGGAGCCACTGCGGCCCGAGCTGGTGGCCGAGGTGGGCTACGACCATCTCCAGGGGGACAGGTTCCGCCACGCCACCTCGTTCATCCGTTGGAGGCCCGACCGAGCTCCGGAGACGTGTACTTACGCCCAGCTGGACAGCCCGGTCCCGACCGAGCTCGAGGAGGTCTTCGGCACCCTGTCGAGCGCCTGAGTCAGCGCCGCGCCAGGGCGGCGGCTCGCTCGGCCAGGGCCGGGTCACCGAAGTAGCGACAGATCTCCCCGAAGTCGGCGGTGGGCCCGCGCCACTCGAGCGAAGCCACATCTTGGAGGAGGGTCGGGTCGAGGCGGAGAGTGGCGAGCACCCGGAACAGCTCGGCCTGGTCCCGCCCGGCCGCCAGGGTGGCGGCCAGACGATCCGTTCCCCGCACCGCCGAGCGCAGCCCGGGGTCCCAGTCGCCGGCCTGGTCGGGGATCTGTTCCAGAGTGCCGTAGTGGGCCAGCACCGCCGAGGCGGAGCGGCGGCCCCATCCGGCCAAGCCGGGAAAGCCGTCCGCACTGTCCCCGACCAGCGCCAGCCAGTCCGGGATCGATCGGGGAGCCACGCCGAACTTCTCCCACACCCCGGCCTCGTCGCAGACCGCACCCTTGCGGCGGTCGAACTGCACCACCCGGTCGCCCGTCACGCACTGGGCGAGGTCCTTGTCGGGAGTGCAGATGACCACCTGGTCCACGGCAGGGTCCCCGGACGCCACCGCAGCTGCCGAGGCGAGAGCGTCGTCCGCTTCGAGCTCGACCATGGCCCACAACCCGACCCCGAGGGCCACCATGGCGTCTTCGAGCACATCGAACTGGGAGCGGAGGTCGGGGTCGATGCCCTCGCCGGTCTTGTACCCGGGCCACAGCTCGTTGCGGAACGACTCGATGACATGGTCGGTGGCCACACCCACGTGGGTGGCACCATCGCTCAGCATCCCCACGATGGTCAGGACGACGCCCCGGGCGGCACCGATCGGGGCACCGTCGGCGGCGTGTCGGGGCGGCTGCCCGAAGAAGTGACGGAAGAGCTCGTAGGTCCCGTCGACCAGGTGGACGCGCACCGGGTCAGTCTGTCAGCTCACCCGAGTGGCGGGCGGGTCGGATCGGACCGAACGGATGCCCGGCCGCGCCGGTCAGGGCAAGATCAGGTGGACGTCTCCGAACTCGTGCCAGCGGTAGGACTGGGCCAGCGCGGCATGGTACGACTCAGTGAGGAGCTCGTGCCCGGTGAGGGTCTCGAGCATCAGCAGGTGGGAGGAGGCGGGCTCATGCCAGCCGGTGAGCATCCCGTCAGTGACCCTCACCCCACGATCGGGGGAGATCAGGAGATCGGTCCACCCGTCGTAACCGTGGGCCAGACCGCCTGGCCCGACTGCACTCTCGAGGGCTCGCACCACGGTGGTCCCCACGGCGATGACCCGGTGACCCGTCGCCCGGGCCTGGTTGACCCGGTCGGCGGTGGGCTGTGGCACGTGCAGTCGCTCGGGGTAGGGGAGCTCGTCCGCCTCGAGGGAGGCCACTCCGGTGTGGAGGACGACCGGTGTGACGCTCACGCCCATGGCGACCAGGCGGGTGATCATCTCGGCGGTGAAGGGCCGTCCGGCGCTCGGCATCTCGGCGCTGCCCGGGACCGTGGCGTAGACGTTTTGGTACATGTCGATGGGCCAGGGCCGGTCGACGTACCCGTAGCGGATCGGACGTCCGTGAACGGCCAGCCAGCTGAGGAGCCGCCGGCCGACGTGGAGGCGGGCCACCCACAGGCGGCCGGCCGGGCCGTAGGGCTCTTCGAGAGCGAGTGATGCTCCTCCCTCCAGCCAGAGGCGCCGCCCGGGAGGAGGGCCCTCCCACCGAGCAGTCGTCCGGCCCACCGTCCGTCGCGGCTCGACCACCCACCTGGTGTCGTCGAGCTGGGTCGAAAGGTGCACGACGAGCTCTTCTCCGGTCTCGTCCGTGGCGTCGATGGCGGCCGGGATGGTGCCCGACGTATTGATGACCAGCAGGTCGCCGGGTTCGAGGAAGCGGGTGAGGAATGTGAACGAGCTCGGGACGATCGATCGGGTGTGCCGGTAGGCGACCAGCATCCGCACCGAGTCGCGCGTGAGCCCCCGTGCTTCGGGTGGCTCCGACGCTTCGAGGTCGGCAGGCAATTCATAGGTGAACCGCTCGGGCGGGGGAGCAAGCGCGGTCACGAGGGCACCAGGTCCCCGACCCGGTAACGGCCGCTGGGCGCACGTGATTCCACGAGCTCGCGGATGGCGGGTGTCACCGACTCCGGCAGGGGCCGGTCAGAGATGTCCTCACCCGGGAAGGCGGCCTGGTGCATCTCGGTACGCATGTCGCCCGGATCGAACCGGTAGACGCGCAACTCGGGTTCCTCGACGGCCAGGACCGAATGGATCTGGTCCAGCGCGGCCTTGGACGATCCGTAACCTCCCCAGCCTTCGTAGGCCTCGACGGCGGCATCGGACGAAATAGCCAGGACCACACCCTGAGCAGCTCGCAGGAGAGGCAGCGCCGCCTGCACCAGTGCCAGGGGAGCGACCACGTTGACCTCGTAGACATGTCGGAGCCCATCGATCGGGTACCGACCGAGCGTCGGGAGGGGGCTGGGCCCGAGCGTGCTGGCGTTGTTCACCAGCAGCTCCAAGGAGCCGGACCGTTCAGCCGCGGCGATGAGGGCGCTCCGGTGGGCGGCGTCGGCCACATCGCCGGCGACAGCCTCGACCCGGCTTCCGAGCCGGCGCAATCCCGTCGCCACCTCGTGCAGCGGTTCAGGGCGCCGGCCATCGATCACCAGGTCCCAACCATCGAGGGCCAAGCTCGCCGAGACGGCCCGACCGAGGCCGCGTGATGCCCCCGTGACCAGTGCGACTGGCATCTCCAAACCTCCGGTTTCCGGCGCCGGAACGGCACCCTTTGGGTAGGGTAAAGGTTAAAGTAAACTTTAAGTCAAGAGGGGAACAGGAAAACGAGGCGGTGCGACGATCATGGATGACCTACTCACCATCGGGCAGGTGGCCGAACGCAGCGGTCTGGCCGCTTCGGCCATCCGCTTCTACGAGCAACGGGGCCTGGTCCACGCCGAGCGGGGCTCGGGCGGCCAGCGCCGATTCCGCCGCGACGTCCTCCGCCGGATCGCTTTCATCCGCATCGCTCAGCGGGTCGGGCTGAGCCTCGAGGAGATCGCTTCGGCATTGGCCGGCCTGCCACCCGACCGGGCGCCGAGCCGCCAGGACTGGCAACGGCTCACCCGGGGGTGGCGCGGGCGCATCGACGAGCGCATCGCCGTCCTCGAGGCCCTGCGCGGCGGGTTGACCAGCTGCATCGGGTGCGGCTGTCTCTCCCTGCGGACCTGCGCACTGTCCAACCCGGGCGACGTGGCGTCGACCTTCGGCGCCGGCCCGAGGTACCTGCTCGAGGAATGATCGCTACGTCCCGTGCGCGCTCGCCCCGAGTCTAGATGTGCGGGCCAGATCATTCTGGTCAAGGTACTCTTTACAAATCACTCTACATAGAGTAAGATGACGCGGTGCCCAGACAGGTGCGGTCGAATCCCTTGGCCCTGGCGGTGTTGGTCTCGCTGTACGAGCGGCCCATGCATCCCTACGAGGTGGCCCAGCAGCTGCGGTCACGGGCCAAGCACGAGAGCGTCCGGCTCAACTACGGATCGCTGTATGCGGTCGTCGACTCGCTGGAGCGCCGCGCCCTCATCCGGGCGCGGGAGACGGTCCGGGAGGGGAAGCGGCCGGAGCGCACGGTGTATGCCATCACCGATGAAGGGGCCCGCGAGATGATCGACTGGCTGACCGAGATCGTCGGGGTGCCGACCAAGGAGTACTCCCAGTTCCTGGCCGGGCTGTCGTTCCTCCCCGCTCTCACCCCCGAAGACGCGCTGGCCGCCCTGCGCATGCGGGTCGAGGCGCTCGGCTTGCGGCTGGCCCAGATCCGTGGCGGCATCCGGGCGACCGAAGACTTCGGGCTTCCTCGGATCTTCGCCCTCGAATCCGAGTACGAGGAGCAACAGCTCACCGCGGAGCAGACGTTCGTGTCCAAGCTCATCGCCGACATCGAGGACGGCGGGCTCGACGGTCTCGAACTGTGGCGGTCGTTCCATGCCGGGACCGCCTCCGGGGAGGGGGTGGTGGCCGAGTCCGAGTCGGAAGACTGACGGCTCGGTGTCGCGCGTTCACGGCGCGCGACACCGAGCCTCCTGACCACGAGATCGATCGCCGAGGACCAATGCTCGAGGCAGCGCTCACAGCGTAGGCGAGCTCGTCGATCCGATCCTTCCACGATCGAAAGGAGCCGCGCGTGCGCGCCCTCATCGAGGCCGAGCGCCTCACCAAGAACTTCGGGAAGATCCGTGCCCTCGACGGGCTGGACCTGACCATCCCGGCCGGGGAGGTGGTGGCCGTCCTCGGGCCCAACGGAGCGGGTAAGTCCACGCTCATCCGAATGGTGGCCACCCTCCTCCGACCGGATGCGGGTCGGCTGCGTGTCGCCGGACACGACGTCGTCGAGGACCCCTTGGCCGTGCGCCGCCTCGTCGGGCTGGCCGGACAGTCGGCCGCCGTCGAGGGGGCCATGACCGGCCAGGAGAACCTGGCCATGGTGGCGAGGCTCTACGGTCAGAGTGCGGCGGCCTCCCGGGCCAGCGCCACCTCGGTGCTGGCCCGTCTGGGCCTGTCCGATGCCGCCGACCGTCGGGTGAAGACGTACTCGGGCGGCATGCGTCGGCGCTTCGACCTGGGCGCCAGCCTGGTCGGCCGGCCGCGGCTCCTGCTGCTCGACGAGCCCACCACCGGCCTCGACCCCGGGAGCCGGATCGCTCTCTGGGACGCCATTCGTCAGCTCGGCGCGGACGGGACCGACATCCTGCTCACCACCCAGTACCTCGACGAGGCCGATCACCTGGCCGCTTGGATCGTCATCATCGACGAGGGCCGGGTGATCGCCGAGGGCACACCGAGCGAGCTGAAACGACGGGCCGGTGCCGACATGGTCGAGCTGCACACCCGTGATCTCGAGGGACTGGCCCGGGCGGCCGAGGCCCTGTCCCGCCGGCATCCCGGGGCAGTGGTGGTCGACGAGACCGTCCACCGGTGCTCGGTTAGGGCGACCCGATGGTTCGCGCCAGCTGACCGCCGCGGTGCGCGCCCTCGACGAGGCCGGCGTCGAGGTGGAGGACATCGCCCTGCGACGGCCCACGCTCGACGAGGTCTTCCTGACCCTCACCGGTGGCCATCACACCCTGTCCACCGATCCCGCACCGCGCCCGGAGCGCGTCGCATGAGCACCACAACCGATATCCACATCCCCGCCGGTCCCGCCCGGGCTCCGGCCGAGGAGCGGACCGGGGCCTCGTTCCTGGTGGCCTCGCAACAAGTGGCGGCCCGCACCGTGAAGAAGTTCGTCCGGTCGCCGCAGCTCATCGTGGTCGGAACGGCCCAAGGGGCGCTCTTCCTGCTCATCTTCCGCTACGTCTTCGGTGGCGCCATCGGTCACACCGGTTCGCTCTCGTACGTGGACTTCGTGATCCCCGGGTTCGTGGTGACCAGTGTCCTGTTCACCGGCATGGGCGCCTCGACCGGAATCGCCGAGGACATGCAGGGCGGCCTCTTCGACCGGCTGCGCAGCCTGCCCATCCCCCTGGTCTCGATCATCTCGGGCAGGGTGGCGGCCGACACCGCCATGCTCACGTGGAGCCTGGGGTTCACCACGCTGATCGGAGTCCTGGTCGGATTCCGGGTGCAGGCTGGAGCGGCGGCCGCCGCCGCCGCCTTCGGGCTGTGCGTCCTCTACGGCTTCGCCTTCTGCTGGTTGTTCATCGGACTCGGGCTCCTCGCCGGTAGCCCGCAGGCCGCCCAGGGGCTCTCGTTCCTGGTCTTCCCCCTCACGTTTGTCTCCAGCGCCTACGTGCCGGTGAGCACCATGCCCGGATGGATGCAGGCGTTCGCCGAGCATCAGCCGCTCACCTACATGTCCGACAGCGTCAGGATCCTGACCGGGGGGCATGGGGCCGAGCTGGTCCTGGGCCAGACCTTGGGCACCTGCCTACCGGTGTCGTTGCTGTGGGCGGCAGGCATCGTGGTGGTCCTCGCTCCCTTCACCGTGTGGCGGCTCCGACGCAGCTAGCCCGCCCGCACGTCCGCTGAGGACGGCCCGACCTCAAGACGGTCTCAGGTCAGATAGGAGGGGTTGGCCACCAGGAGCTGGTCACGGGCCGAGGCGGCCAGGGCCCCGGCGAGCTCGTTCCACTCGTCGTCGAACGTCCCGCGGCGTATGGCCGATACCAGCGCGGCGTCGTCGTCGAGTCCCAGCCGGGCTAGCCGCCGGGCGTGGGCGGCGGCGACGGACGGGCCCAGGCCGAGCTGGCGGTCGACGATGCCGGCGACGTTGGCGGCTATCCGGGCCTCGAAGCGGGTGCCCCGGTCGACCCGCTCTGACGCCACCCGCTGGAGATGCTCGTCGAGCGCCCGGGCCAGCTCCTCCAGCGTGGGATGACCGAAGGGAGAAAGGGGGGGATGACCCGCTCCGGTGGCCTGAGGAGGTGGCTCTTCACGATCTGGCGCCACTCCGAGCAGGGTGAACAGGTCCCATTCGCTCTCGCAGACCCGCCGGCCGATGGCGACCAGTTCGATGGAGCGGATGCGACCGCTCAGATGGGCCGACGCCTGCAGGGCGCAGATGACCGCCCACTTGACCGTGGCGTAGACCTCCCACCAGTGCACCGCCGTCTCATCCAACCGCTCGCCGCCGGCCGCCTCGTAGGCGTCGAGCAGGATCCCGAGGTCTCCGAACCCGCCTACCCGGTCGGGGCCGCCGAAGCGCCAGGCCGGTGCGCACAGCCATCCGATGTCCTCGGCCGCCTCCCCGACATGGGCCAGCTCCCAGTCGAGCACCGCCACCAGTCCGTCGTGGCCGACGAGGAGGTTTCCCATGCGGAAGTCGCCGTGCACGATGGTGGGTGGCCGCCTCGGAGGCCGGTTGGCCCGGAGCCAGCGGGCGCCGAGCTCGAGGGCCGGACGGACCTCACCCAGGGCATCGAGGAACGAGCACGGATCGTCGAGCGGGTCGCGGGGAGGAAGGCCGGGGATGGTGGCCGGGCCGATGCCGTGGATGGCGGCCAGGGCCTGCCCGCACTGGGCGGCGAGCACGGGTCGGGCCCCGGACCACTCCGGGTCACGGAGGATCTTCCGCGGGATGGATTCTCCGTCGATGTGCCCGACGACGAGCCAACCCGCGGGCAGCCCGTCCGGCACCCCGGCGGCCACGACCCCGGGGACCGGCACCCCGGCCCGCCGGGCGGCGGTCAGAAGCGCGGCCTCGACGTCGGCGCGCTGGCCCTGGTCGGGGAGGGATCCCCGACCTTGCTGGAGCACGAGCCGCCTGGTCGTCCCGTCGGGCCTGTGCAGCTCGAACGAGCTCGTCGTCCGCGACGTGCCGCCGGACAACCGGCGAAGGTCGGACACCGTGCCACCGAGCACCTTGCCCAGCCGGGCGGCGGTCTCCTCGGCCGGGACGGCCACTATTCGATGGCGACGACAGGCTCCCCGCTGTCGCCGAGCTGATGCAGGTATTCGCAGATGCCGTACCCGACACCCGGCCCACCCGGGCCGCCAAGATAGGTCCACCGCGTCAATCCCTCGTTGACCAGGGTGCCGACCATCCGCCCGATGTCGGCAACGCGCTGCACGTCGCCCCGGAGCCGGTGGGTGCGGCCCGCCTTGTCCACCACTTCGAGGTGCACGACCCGTTGAGTCACCGCGTCGTCCGCCAGCTCGGTGCGGAGGCGCCACTCGGCGACGCTGGTGGCCCGTCCACCGTCCCACACCCAGCCACGGTGGAGGTCGCCCGCACCTGTGCCCAGTCGTATCCCACCGAAGTGCACGGTCTCGCCGACATTGATACTGAACCACCGCCACATCGTGGGGCCGCCCCACCGACGCGGCCCCCAGGAGCGATCACGATTCCCGAGCGCCCGGTCCCAGTGGTGTCGCCGACCGTCCACCTCCAGCCAACCCGCCCAGCGGCCCGACTGTTCGAGGTGGCCCTTGCCGACGGTGGCCGAGGCGGCGGCCGCCGGTGCTGACATGGTGGCCCCCCGGCCCTGGCCGTCGGTACCGATACCCGGAGTGAGGGCCTCGTAACGGACGTCGAGAGCGACGTGGACGGCCCGGCCCGGTGTCCCGTTCCGGGACGCGGCGCAAGCCCGAGCCGTCGCCTCCGCATCCATGGTGATGTGCCAGCTCTTGAGTGGTTCGAGCATCTGGTAGCGAACCGCCCCCACGTCGAGCACCGTGTCGACCATCTCGGTCTGGGCCCGTGACGCCCGGTATTCGGCCAGCTCACCGCCGGGCAGCCAGACAGACATGGACACATCCATCGAGCCTTCGTTGGGTCGGATGCCGATGCGGGTGAAGAAGCCGGAGTCGCTTCCTGGGTCGAATGCATTGAAGTAGTACGACTCACTCCAGGCTTCGTCGTCCTCGACGGGATGGGCCAAGTCGTGGCGGGGCTCGAGCACCGGCATCGGCTACACCATCGTCGTTCCGGTGGCCACATTCAAGCGGCGGCGACGGGGCCGCCGGCGACCCTGACATCGCCCTCACCAGGGACGCCATCGGGCACAATGGTCCCCCAGGTCCAGGAAGGGCACGGAAATTCCGGAGGCCCGCTACCTTGGAGGCAGGGCTGCGACGGTGCATGCAGGCCAGACCTGGCGACGTCGGCGGTCCATGACCCGGTCCGTCCGAGGTCGGCACCGACGACGGGGGGGCGGGTAAGGAGATTCCTTGCGCATCAGGTCACGGGTAAAGCCCTAACTCAACATGGTCTACGTCCTCGCCCTCTCGAGCGCCCTCTCGAACGCTCTGGCCAGCATCCTTCAACGCATGGGCGTGGAGGATGCGCCGGATGAGACCACGCTCCGCCTGAGCCTCCTGACCCACGCCTTGAAGCGGGGCGTCTGGCTGCTCGGTTTTGTGTTCATCATCGCCACCTTTCTCATGCAGGCGGTGGCCCTCCATCTCGGCGACCTCAGCCAGGTCCAGCCGATCCTGACGCTCGAGCTGCCCTTCCTCGTGCTGCTGCTGGCCACGTGGTTCCGGTTCCGGGTCGGGCCGCGTGAGTGGCTGGGCTGCATCCTCGCTACGGCCGGCTTGGCCGGGTTCCTGGTGTTCGCCCAGCCGACGGGCGGTGACCGGGTGCCGACGGGGCTCGGTTGGGGCGTGGTCGGCGGGATCTGTGGGGCGGTGACCCTGGCATTGGTCCTCGCCGCACTGCGCGGCCCTCGCTGGTGGCGGGCAGCCATGTTCGGCGCCGCCGGGGCCGTCGGGTTCGCGTTCACCGCCGCCCTCATCAAGACGATGGGGGACTACATCGCCACCGACTGGACGCACATGTTCGTTCACTGGCAGACCTATGCGGTGGCCGTGTGCGGGGTGGCCTCGCTGTTCCTGGCCCAGAATGCCTTCCATGCCGGGCCCATCGCCGCCTCCCAGACGGCGTTGGTGCTGGTCGATCCCCTGGCCAGCCTGGCCATCGGCATCGGGCTCTTCGGCGACAATCTGCGGACGGCCGGCATCTTCGGGCCCCTCGAGGCGGTCTCCCTGCTCGTGATGTTCGTCGGGGCCGCCTCCATCGCCCACTCGCCCCTCATCTCGGGCATGAAGGGCGACGATCAGCAGTACACGGAGATGCTCTCGCTCCGATCGCGTTCCAAGCGGTTGGTGGAAGCCGTCCAGGATCAGGTCCCGCCCGATCTGTTGCAACGGCTCCCGCCGGAGGTGACCGAGAACCTGCCCACCGAGTAGGGCTGGGGCGACGGGGAGATGAGCGACCTCGGTGAGATGGAGCCGGCGGCCGGCCCGGTGCCGCCGCCGGGGTTTGTGACCTTCACCCGCCGGCAGTGGGCCGGTCTCGGCCGGCCGCTTCGGGCCCGAGACACCGGTGCCGGTACCGACCGGGAGGGGGGCGAACCGCTTCCGACGGGCGAACCTGCTGAGATCTACCGTCCGCTGTGTCGATTGCTCAGCTCGGTGGCGACGGCCCGGCGGGCGGAGACGAAACGGGTCGCCGCGTTACTCGGGCTGAGCCATAGACAACAGCCGTTCGTCATCGGAGTGGCCGGCAGCGTGGCGGTGGGCAAGAGCACCGTCGCCCGCGACATCAGTGCGCTCCTCGGGCGCGATCCCGCCCTCTCGCCGGTGGCTGTCCTCTCGACCGATTCCTTCCTGCATCGGAACGACGAGCTGGCAGCCCGGGGACTGGCGGCCCGGAAAGGATTTCCCGAGACGTACGACCGGCGGAAGTTGGTGGCCACCCTGGCAGCCATCCGGGCCGGGGAGGAGGCGGTGGAGGCGCCCGTCTACTCCCATCGGGACTACGACATCGTGCCCGGCCGGCACCACGTGATCCACCGGCCGGCAGCCCTGATCGTCGAAGGGCTGAACGTGCTCCAGGTCGGCCGGGACGAGCAGGGCGGTTCGGACGGGTCCGCCTTGGTGTCGGATTTTCTCGACTGGTCGATCTATGTCGACGCCGCCGAGGCCGACATCGCCCGGTGGCATGGTGAGCGACTGCACGCCCTCCGGCGGGCCGGGACCGACGAGTCCACCGGATTCCTCGAGTGGTTCTGCTCTCTGAGCGAGGTGGAGGCTCAGGCCGTAGCCGAGCACGCCTGGTCGGGGATCAACGCCGTGAACCTGCGGGACCACATCGCGCCGACCCGGCTCCGGGCATCCATGATCCTGTTCAAGGGAGCCGACCACCGGGTCAGCCACGTCCTGGTCCGGGCCGGTTGATGATCTGACGCGGCTGCCGCTACCGCCGTCCCGCCGGGGTGACCGGCGCCTGCCCGACCGACGATGGTCGCCACTGCAAGAGGGCGGGATCCCGACGGAGCTCCTGGCGGGCCATGGCCTCGAAGAACCCGATGAAGCCCTCGCCGTCAGAGCGTTCGAAGAAGGACCGGGCGGGCTGGGGGAGCTCGCGCCCCGCCGAGGGCTTCCACCTGCCAGGCTCGTTTGCTCCGGTACTCGAGCGCCACTGCTCGCTGGTGGGCGGCCCGGACACTCCCGGCCGTCACCAACACCCCGTGGTTGGCCAGCAGGGCCATGTCGGCCGATCCCATGGCGGCTACGGCCTTGGCCGCGCTGTCGTGGGAATTCACCGGGCCCTCGTACTCGTCGACCACGACGATGTGCCCGCCGCCGAGTGCCGAGCTCTGGTCGTAGCAGCCCGGGATGCGTCGGGCGTCGGCCCACACGGTGGCGTACCGGGGGTGGCTGTGAACGGCCACCACGACGTCATCCCGCTGTCGGTGGAGCTCGAGATGGAGCGGGATCCCGAGGGGAACCGGCCAATCGCCCTCGAGGAGGTTGCCCTCGACGTCGATGACCAGGACATCGTCGGGCTGGAGCTCCTCCCACAGGAGAAGCCATGGATTGCAGAGGAGCGTCCCGTCCGGCTGCCGATAGGTGATGTGCCCGGCCAGATGATCGTCGTAGCCCTCGCGCCAGAGGGTGCGGGCCAACAGCACGAGCTCCTGACGCGGGTCGAGCTCGGGCAACAGGGCGTGTCGGTCCGGCGAGAACGGGACCGAGGTCACGGGAGGCGGGGTTCCGGGAGCGGCCAGCGGTACAGGGCGGCGGCATTCTCGTGGGTCAGCTTCCGCAGATCGTCCACCGGTAGGTGGCCCCAGCAGCGCTCGATGACGTCCTGGGTGTCGGGCCAGGTCGAATCGCCGTGGGGGTAGTCGACCTCGACCATGATGTGGTCGAGGCCGATCCGGTCACGGGTTCCGATGGTCGACGGGTCGTCGATGGTGCAGAACCAGAAATTGCGTTGGAGCACATCGGCCGGGCGCAGCCCGGATGGGTCGAAGTCGCGGCCGTACCCCGACCGGTCCACGATGTTGTCGAGCCGATCGAGCAACATGGCCACCCACCCGATACCCCCTTCGCTCATAGCGATCTTGAGGCCCGGGAACTTCGTCGGCAGTCCCGACCAGACCCACTCGGCGCAGGCCGACAGGGACATCTGGCCGAACAGGGTCGCGCCCAGGGCCACCAGAGGGCCGTCCTCGGGCATGTCAGGCATCCCCGACGAGCCGACGTGGAGCGAGATCACCGTTCCGGTGTCCTCGCACGCTGCCATGATCGGCTCCCAGTAGCCGGAGAAGAGGCTAGGGAGCCCGATCCGGTGGGGTCGCTCCGGGAGGGTGACCGACCGGAACCCGCGTTCGGCGTTGCGCCTGATCTCGTCGGCGCCGAGCGCGGCGTCGGTGAGGAAGGTGATGCCGCAGGGGATGATCCGGTCGGGAAAGGGCTGCCACCACGCCTCGTACAGCCAGTCGTTCCAGGCTTTCGTCACGGCCAGGCCGAGCTGCGGGTCACTTGCCGTGGAGAACACCTTTCCGGAGAACCCGGTGATCTGGGAGGGGAAGTTGAGCGAGGCCCACACTCCGTTGATGTCCATGTCGGCGATACGTGCACGGATGTCCCAACAGCCCCGGCGCATGTCCTCGAAGCGGGTCGGCTCGAGACTCACGCACTCCGGCCGGCGCCCGGCGACGGCGTTCATCCCGACCTGCGAGTAGAGGTTGCCGTCGAATTCCCAGAGCTGATGACCCCGAGCGTTCTCGATGATCTTCGGAGCCAAGGGGGCGAACCGGCGAGGGAGTCGGCCCTCGAACATGTCCGGCGGCTCGACCAGGTGGTCGTCGACCGAGATGATCGTGTACCGCACCGGCCTCGGGGCCGGATCCGGCAGCAGGGTGTCCGGCCGGGTGGCGATGGTCATTCCGGCCTGTGCCCGTGCTTCCCCACGACCCGAGTATGCCAGGCCGGGCTGGTCCCTCAGGCGAAGAGGCGTCTCAGGCGAACAGGTCGGTGAAGGCCAGGATCCCGTTCACGTACTGTACGGTCGAGGGGAACATCCCGCTCCGTTGGACGGAGTTGAGGCCCTGGTAGTAGCCGGCCAGCGCCAGGCCCGCATCGCCTCGCGTCTGGAGCAGCAGCTGGTGCAGGTAGGCCGCCGCCATCTCGATGTTGTCGGATGTGTTTGTCGCCTGGAGCCCGGACTGACCGAGCGAGACCCGGAGCTTGGCCACGGTGGTTGGCTCCAGTTGCCCGATCCCGACGGCGCCGGTGGAGGACACCGCCGACATCTGCCATCCCGACTCCCACCAGCACATGGCCTCCAGGAGCGACTCGGGGACGCCGAACTCGGCCGCCCATCGCTCGAAGAGTGGGCGCAGTGCCAGGCGCTGGGGGTGGGCCAGTAGTTCGGCCGGGAGAGTCGAGCCCGGTGCCGGCGAGGACAGCAGGGGACCGCCGGCATTTCCGGCCGTGTCACCGGAGATCGTGTTCGAGGGGACGACGACCTTGGCGCCGATCTCGACGTTCGAGGGATCGACGATCCCGTTGGCGTCGACGATGGCGGCCACGCTGGTCCCGTACTGTGAGGCGAGGCTCCACAGCGTGTCCCCCTGGGTGACCGTCACGGTTACCGACCCGCTCGAGGTGGACGTGTAACCGGTCGTGCCACTGGACGTGGTCCCGGATGAACCCGCTGCGGTCGGTATGTCGATCACCGTGCCGGCCTCGATCAGGTCGGGGTCACCGATGCCGTTGTAGGTGACCAGGGCGGCCACGCTGGTGCCGTAGGTGCTGGCGATCTGGGTGAGCGTGGCTCCCGGCCTGACCCGCACGGTGGTCGCGGCGGCATCGCTCGTCCAGGCACAGCCCATCGCCGTCAGCGATGCCACCGACACCAGCGCCAGCCGGACGGCGTGGCGCCTTCGTCGGCTCACCGCGCGCCGGTCGGCTCCGGCGAGCAAGGTGGCAGGTTCCCTTGCGAGCACACTGTGTCATCGACCGTTCACCCACTTCACTTGAGGGCACTGGACGGGAAGGTCGGTCAGCGCCGGTTCGCCCTGGTCTGAGCAGTTATGGGCGGCTGCTCCCGCGGTGGGCCTGTCGGTGCTGACCGAACGCCCTCTCCAGCTCGGCGATGTCCTCGGGCCCCATGGCGCGCAGCGGTTGGCGCCGGGCCGGACGCCAGAACATCTGGCCTGCGCCCTGCCACCGTTCGCGCCGCAGGACCTGTTTGTCGACCTTGTTGGTGGCGGTGACCGGCAGCCGATCGACGACGCGGACATAGCGAGGCGCCCATTTCGTGCCGAGATCCGGTTGAAGTGAAAGGAAATCGTCGAATCGGGATGGGTCGAACGCAGCCGGCTCGGCCATTTCCAAGACGGCCATCACCTGATCGTCTGCCGTCCGCTCGTCGGGCACGCCGAAGACCGACACGCCGGTGGCCGGCTGGAACCGGCCGAACAACCGCTCGAGTGGGGCCGACGCAAAATTCTCACCGTCCACCCGGAGCCAGTCGGCAGTGCGGCCGGCGAAATAGAAGATGCCCGAGTCGTCGCGGTAACCGAGATCGCCGGACCAGTACCAACCGTTGCGCGAGCGCTGCCCGGTGGCCTCCGGGTTGTTGTAGTACCCCTCGAAGCGGTCGAGGGCGTTCCGACCCACGATCTCGCCGATGGCATCGGCCGCGTTCAGCATGTGCCCCGAGCCATCGAACCGGGCGGGATCGCACTCCTTCCCCGTTTCGGCATCGACGACCGCCACGTCGAGGCCGTCCAGGGGCACGCCGAGGGCGTCCGGGGGGAGACCTGGCTTGGGCCCGAAGACGATGGCGTTCTCGCTCGAGCCGTAGCCCGAGAGCACCTTGCACCCGAACCGGGCTTCGAAGGCGGCCATGTCGGCCACCGAGGACTCCGGCGCCAGGACCACCCGCAGCCGGTGGTCCCGATCCGCCTGATCGGGGGGCGTGCTCACGATGAACGCCAGGGCCCGCCCGATGGTGGCGAAGAAGGTGCTCGAGGTGGCACGGATGTCAGCCATGGCGCTGGTCGCGGAGAACTTCCGGCGGAGCACGATCGTTGCACCGCTACCCATGGCCGGGAAGATGGTCGAGAACAGCGCGTTCCCGTGGAAGAGCGGCATGGCGCAGTACAGGACGTCCTCGGGTCCGAAACCGATGCCGGTGGCGGACCGTGCCACCCGCCCTTGGGTGACCCGCACCGCCTTCGGGGTGCCGGTCGAGCCCGCGGTGAACAGCAGGAGGGCGAGGTCGTCGGGCGATGGCATCTTGGAACTGCTCGGTGGAGCGGGGGCGCCCGGGGAGGCATCACCGACGTCGACGACACGTGCTCCACCGATATCGAGGCCGTCGAGCAGCGTTCGGTGCGCGGCATCGGTCAGGATCACCCTGCAGTCGGTATGGGTCACATCGGCAGCCAACTCGGCGCCCCGGCGGGTCGAGTTGAGTCCGATCAGCACCGAACCGGTGACCAGCGTTCCCCCCAAGGCGAAGAGGTACTCGGGGACGTTGTCCAACATCACGGCGACGTGCGGCGGTCCGTCGGCGGTCAGGGAGCGGAGCCAAGCTCCCCAACGCGACATCTCGATGACCAGCTCCGACCATGCCCAGCTCCTCCCTTCGAACAGCAGGCCGCGACGATGGTCGTCGGCCCGGGCCAGCACGGCCTCTGCTCCCGTCGAGATAGTCCCGTCCCCACCTCCCGAGTGCCTGGCCGCGGTCATGCCGACGGTGGTGGGTCCAACCGGACCGGGGCTCGAGTGAGCGGTTCGATGTGCAACAGACCCTCCACTCCGGCGCCCGCGAGCGGCTCCCACCTGGCGATCGGAGACGGGCCGATTGTAGGGGTTCACCGGTCGACATGGCGTTGTCGGACTTGCGGTCATGGTGGGCGCCGGACGGCGACTTCCCGGGGCCGCAGGTACGGCCGGCGGGTACCATTGCCGCCACGCCGTCCGAGGGGGTCCTGATGCCGGTCGCCTTCATCTGCGCCATGCCGATGGAGCTCTCCCCGCTCAAGCGGAAGCTCCGCCTCGAGAAGACCCGCGTCGGCTCCCTCGACATCTATCGGGGGATGCTCGGCGACCGCCCGGTGGTGGGCATCGCCACCGGCATGGGTACGGCACTGGCGGCGGAGAAGCTCGGCATGTTGCTGGGTGCGGTCGACGTTGAACAGGTTGTGGTGGTGGGCATCGCCGGTGCGGTCCATGAAGACGCCCCCATCGGGTCACTCGTGCTACCCGCCGTCGTGGTGAACGGCGCGACTGGAGACGAGTTTCGGCCCCATCCCCTCGGGAATGGCCGGCCCGAGGGCAAGATGTGGACGACCGACACCCTCATCACCGACCTGGAGGTCATCGGCCGGCTGCGTGACGACGGGGTCGTCTCCCTGGACATGGAGACGGCCGCCATCGCCGAGGTCTGCGAGCGAGAGGGCATTCCCTGGTCGGTGTTCCGGACGATCAGCGACCGGGCCACCGATGGGACGTTGGACGAAGAGGTCTTCCGCATGAGCAACCAGGACGGCTCGCCCAACGTGAAGGCCATCGCCGCCTATGTCGCCCGGCATCCGGGTCGCCTTCCGGCCATGGGCCGGATGGCCAAAGAGGTCAAGCTGGCCACCGAGCGGGCCGCCGAGGCCGCCATCGTCGCGGTGTCCCGGCCCTGAGGCGCGGGGAACCCGGGATCGCCGACTCAACTTCGGGCCAACCTGGCCTGTGCCCGTCTCACCTGATCGGCGCGGATGGGCCGGGGCCGCCGCCGGATCACCAGGAGGCTCACGTTATTGGGGGCGGGTGGCGAGAAGGCCGAGCGGGGGAGTGGTCGCCCGGTCGACACCTCGAAGACCTGGAGCCAGCGGGCCGCGCCCGGGCCGCCGCCGGATGTCCACCGGGCGGCGGTGTGCCACGGAACCACCAGGTCCGCCCGGACCAATGCGCTTCCGGGTCCGACCAGACGGCGCAGGATGGAGGCGGTGACGGCAAAGGGCGGGTTGGCGACCACTCGGAAGGGCCGGCGCGGCAGTCGCAGGCGGGCGGCATCGGCGACCACCACGGTCAGGCGCCGCCCCGCCAGCGTCCGGCGAAGCTCTCCCGCCCGCCCGGGGTGGAGCTCGAAGGCCACGACCCGGGCGCCGCGGTCGAGCAGCGGTCGGGTCAGCGCACCTGTTCCCGCCCCGATGTCGAGCACCAGTTCACCGTGGCCGACGCCGGCATCGGCGACGATCTGGGCGGCACGGTCATCAGCGAGCTGATGCCACCCCCACGCCTGCCTTCCGGCGGGCACCACGCACCATCACGCAGCAGGTCACCCGGGCATAGTACAAGAGGGCGGTCGGAGCCGACAGCTGCTCATCGGACAGGGAAAGGTGACCACGGACCATGGGAGAGGGAGGATCGATGGAGGCGGGCGCGCCGCCGGCGTCGGGTGCCACGCCGGCGTGTGCCGATGTCTTCGATCGCCAGCTGGCCGAGTTAGTCGGATCCCCTTGACGCCGGCTCTCAGCGTGCAGCACCTGGCCAAATCCTACGGCCCCAAGCGGGCCGTCGTGGACGTGAGCTTCGAGGTGGAGCGGGGCGAGGTGTTCGCCCTACTCGGCCCCAACGGCGCCGGTAAGACCACCACCATCGAGATCCTCGAGGGATTCCGCCTGCGGGATGCGGGCCAGGTCGAGACTCTCGGTGTCGATCCGGCGGCGCCGGGGACCCAGCGCTGGCTGCGTTCGCGCATCGGGGTCGTGCTCCAAGAACTCGCCGTCGAACCGTTCTACTCGGTGCGCCAAGTGCTCACTCGCAACGCCGGGTTCTACCCTTCGCCCCGCCGGGTCGACGAGGTGATCGAACTGGTGGGACTGTCGGAAAAAGCGGACGCCCGGGTGAAGACACTTTCTGGCGGGCAGCAACGCCGGCTCGACGTGGGCCTCGGCATCATCGGCCATCCCGAGCTCCTGTTCCTGGACGAGCCCACCACCGGCCTCGACCCGTCGGGGCGTCGTGATTCGTGGACGCTCATCCGCACCCTGGCCGGCGAGGGCACCACGGTGCTGCTCACCACCCACTACATGGACGAGGTCGAGGCCCTGGCCGACCGAGTAGCCGTCCTCTCCGACGCCCGTATCGTGGCCACCGGGACCCCGTCCTCGCTCGGTGGCCGCGACTTGGGGGCGGTGACCATCCGGTTCGGCCTGCCCGATGGAGTCGTCGCCGCTGAGCTGCCTTTCCCGGTCGAGCCGGCCACCGACGGGACGGTCGAGATCCATACCGAGGACGAGCTCCGGGTGCTCCACACCCTGACCGGCTGGGCGCTCGAGCAAGGCGTCGCCCTCCCTGGCTTGTCCGTCTTGCGGGTCACGCTGGAGGACGTCTACCTGCGGCTCACACAGGGGGAGCCGTGAGCACGGTGCCCGCCACCGGGGCCTTCCAGGGCGTGAGCGACATCAAGCTGGTCGGGCGCCAGGTTCGCTACGAGCAACTGTCCTTCTGGCTCAATCCGGTGGGCGCCGTGTTCACCGTGGGCTTCTCGGTGATATTCCTCGTTCTGCTCGGAGCTTCGGCAGGCAGCTCGCGGATCTCGTTCTACGGCAATATCAAGCTGATCCAGTACTACGTGCCCGGCTTCGTGGCCTACGGGGTGATGGCCGCCTGCTTCAACATCCTGGCCATCACCCTGGTCAACCGGCGCGAGATGGGCCTGCTCAAGCGGCTGCGGCTCAGTCCGTTGCCGACCTGGGCGTTGCTGGTCGCCGTCTTCCTGAGCACCATGATCATCGCCGTCATCCAGGTGGTGCTGCTGCTCGCCGTAGGACGGATCGGCTTCGGCGTGCATCTGCCGGCCAACCTGGTGGCGTTCGTCCTGGCCGTCGTCGTCGGCATGCTCAGCTTCACCGCACTCGGCGTGGCCATGAGCACCGTGGTCCCCAACCAGGACGCAGCCGGCCCATTGGTCAGCATCGTCTTCTTCGTCTTGCTCTTCCTTTCGGGCCTATGGTTCCCGCTCCGCCCCGGGTCGGGCCTGGCCCAGTTCTCGCAGTACTTCCCCGTCCATCATTTCATCACGGCGGTGTTCGCCCCCTTCAACACTGAGCGCGGGATGTCGGCCTGGGCCTGGAACGACTTGCTGGTGGTGGCGGTCTGGGGGGTAGCCGGTGCTTTCGTGGCCGTTCGGCGCTGGCAGTGGTCGCCGCGCCGAGGCTGACCTTCCCTTGCCAGCCGGGGCCGCTCCCGTCCACCGCCGTCCCGACCGAGCCGGAATCGGTCATCGACTGAACCTACAATCCACCATCGGGTACCGCGACCGGTAGCCGCGACGTGCCCGACGGGGGAAGTCGGCTGGTGGCCGGGCGGTGAAGGAGCCAGGCGCCGACCCCACCGGACGGCACCGAGGAGGATGATGACAGAGGGCTCCACCAGTGCGCAGTCGGCTGACGGCATCCCGTCGCGACTACCGACCTACGACGAGTTGCCTCCTGCCCCTCGCGGGGGCCGATCGGGGTGGGGCGTGTTCGGCAAGTCGGATTCGGTCGGGCTCGTCAACCTGCAGACGCCCGCTCGGGTGGCCGATGCCGCCCGCCTGGTCCGCACGGGCCAGGTCTTCAGCCTCAATGCCCCGCTCGACGCCCTCGACCCCCCGCTGTTCCGGCGCGGCGCACTCGAGCACACGGTCATTGGCGATGGGCGAGTCGCCGCCTTCGACGACAAGCTGGACAACTACTTTCCCCAGGCTTCGAGCCAGTGGGATTCGCTCGCCCATGTCGGCTACGACGCCGACCAGTTCTACAACGGCGCCACCGCCGACGATGAACGCCAAGGCCCGCAACACCATCGATCACTGGGCCAGACGGGGCATCGCCGGCGCGGGCCGTGCTCCTCGACATCGAGCCACCTTCGGGGGCGCCGGCGTGGGATTCGACCCGGCCAGCCCCCGGGCCGTGACGGTCGACGACCTCGAGCGGGCCCGACAGGCGGCCGGCATCGAGTGGCAGGACGGCGACGTGCTGCTGCTCCATACCGGGTTCCTGGCCTGGTACCGCCGTCAGGACACCGACACCGGAGCGACTGGCGGAGCCGCGCGAACTGGCCGCCGTCGGCCTCGAACCGAGCGAGGACATGGCTCGTTACCTGTGGGACTCCCATCTGTCGGCGGCGGTGGCCGACAACCCGTCCCTCGAGGTGTGGCCCCCCGATCTCAGCCCGAAAGGGATGCCGTTCGGATTCCTGCATCGCGATGCTCATCGGCCAGTTCGGCCTGGCGGTCGGGGAGCTCTGGTGGCTCGAGGACCTGGCCCGGGCGTGCCGAGAAGATGGCCGGTTCGAGGTGTTCCTCACCGCCGCCCCCACCAACGTCAACGGCGGAATCGGCTCGTCCGCCAACGCCCTGGCCATCAAATGACCGCGCCGGTGCCCGCGCCACCGACTCGGCACCGGACCGGGCTTCCCATCGGCATCCGGGCGGCCCGCTCCCGATCCGTCACCGTACGGACTCGTGGCCTCGGGAACACCTCCGTCACCGGAGGTCACCATGGCTGAAGACTGGCCCAGGCCGGTCGTCCACTGGGAGATCGTGGCCCGGGACCCTGAACGGCAGGCGGAGTTCTATCGCGCCCTCTGCCACTGGGAGGTCGGCACCGGTCCCATCATGCAGATCCCGCCCGGGTTGGGTGGTCCCGAGCCGGGGCCGGCCGGGCACATCCGGCAGGGGGATCAGTCCGGTGTCACCCTTTTCGTCCAGGTCAAGGACCTGAACAGCTCGCTGGCCCTGGCTGTCGAGCTGGGCGGCGGAATTGGTCGTGGCGCCCTTCGACGTCCCGAACGGGCCGACCCTGGCCGCAGTGGAGGACCCGGAGGGCAATCCCCTGGTGCTGGTCCAGCAGTGAGCGCGATCAGTCGAGCGTCTCGTAGCGGCCGAGCGAGACGGTGCCGGAGTCGACGAGGGCCATGAACGCTGCGGTCAGCGGGTCGCCCTCCCACGCCTGTGCCGTGCGATCGGCGTCCTCCTGGCTCTGCCAGAGGTCGATCACGATCCACTCACCGTCCTCGGCGCGGGCCACGGTGCGTCGTAGCAATCCGGGCTGCCGGTAGGCGAACTCGGTCTGGACCCGTCGATCGGCCTGGTTGAACGCCCGCTCGTCGGCCGATGGCGCCAGGCGGAATCGCATGATCTCGATCACCACGGCCCTGGCTCACGGCTGTCATGGGCCATTCCGGTCCTCTCCCGCGGCGTCAGCCACTGTGCGAGCTCGATCACCACGCCCTCCGGCCCGTTCACGAAGACCAGCTTGCGATCGTGGAATTCCATGACCTCGTTGCGTGCCGCGATCCCGGCCGCCGACAGGGTGGCGAGCGTGGCGTCGATATCGTCGATGGCGAAGCACACGTGGTTGAAGCCCAGCCGGGCCAAGTCGCCCGCATCGGGAACGTCGGCCGGCACCGGGCGGTGGAACCGGAGCAGCTGGACCTCCTGGTGGGTGACGGCCCCTTTCAGCCGCAGGGTGACGTGGTCAGCCTCCCAATCGGGGATGTCCATGTATCGGGACATCTGTTGGCCGGACACCGTCGTGGCGGTGGTCTGCTCGAAGCCGAGCAGGGCGAAGAATCGCCTGGCCTCGTCGAGGTCCCGCACCGCCAGGGTCAGGTGGTCGAACCCACTGTGCATGCCTCATTCTGCCCCAGCCCCGGCCCGGTCCCGCGCCCGGGAACCGGACGGCGTGCCAGACTGGTCGCAGCCGGCATGCCCTCCGTCAAGAGCAGGAGAGGAACACCATGACCACTACCGAGCCGTTTCCGCAGGCCGTGCATCTGGGTGCCGACGATCTCCCATTCGTCAACATCGGCGACGGCAGCAAGCTGAAGGTCATCCAGGTCAAGCCGGAGGAGGGCCTCTGGATCGTGGAGAACATCTTCCAGTCCGGCTACGAGGTGCAGCGGCATCGGCACACCGGCCCGGTGTACGCCTATACGACCTCGGGGGCGTGGAAGTACAAGGAGTACGGCTATGTGAACCGGGCCGGCTCGTTCCTCTACGAGCCGGCGGGGTCGATCCACACCCTCCAGTGTGTCGAGGACGACACCCGGGTCTGGTTCCAGATGTACGGCGTCAACCTCAACCTCGACGCCGAGGGCAACGTGGAGAGCGTCTACGACGGCGCCGGGACGCTGGCAGTGTACGAGGCGCTGTGCGAGGCCGAGGGGTTCCCGGCTCCCCGGGTGCTGGTCGGATGACTTCGTTCAGGTAGACGCCATCCGGGTCTCCTCCTGCCCGCCGGCCCTCGAGCCGGTCTGGGCTCTGTCGCCATCCTCCACTCTGGACCCGGCGGCGGCTGGGCCGCCTCGTTGGCCGCCCGCACTGACGATTGTCCCTGGCCTCAGCCCCGACCGAGGCCCGGTGACCCGATGGAGCAATCCCTCGGCGGCGGCCCGACCGTATACAGAGGGGCTGAGCACACCTGGTTCGGGGTGCGAGCCCGAGGGCGTGGGAACGGAGACGGCAGGTGGTGTCGGGAATGGTCAAGGACGAGACGGGCAACGGAGATACCCCGACCCCCGACCTGTAGGAGAGGACCGTCGGTGTGTGGCAACCGAGCCGGGTGGAGCCGGCCGCCGGAGTGAGCGTGGGGCCGATCGCACCCGTCGATGAGGCCGACCCTGTTGTTGTCCGCCGCTCCGACCGATTCGCTGCCGTGAGCGGACGCCCCCAGCCGGCGGGGAGCCCGTCCGATGAAGCGCTCATGGCGGGCATGGCCATCGGGGACGAACGGGCCGCGGTGACTTTCGTGCGCCGCTACCAGAAGCGGGTGTTCGGTTTGGCCATCGCCTTGCTCAACGATGCCAGTGTGGCCGAGGAAGTGGCCCAGGAGGCGTTGCTCAGAGCTTGGCGTCATGCGCCGGTGTTCGATGCCCGACGCGGCACCGTCACCTCGTGGGTGCTCACCATCACCCGCAATTTGGCCATCGACGCCATGCGCCAGCGCCGGGCGCTCCCGACCGATCCCGACGACCTGGTGGCCTTGGGACTGGCCAGCGGTGGCCGGCCGGTGGAGGACGTGGCGGTGGCCAGCCAGCTGTCGCCGAACCTCCGGGGGGCACTGCGCTCCCTGCCGGCCGAACAACGACGGGCCACGGTGCTTGCCGCGCTCTATGGGCGCACGGCAGAGGAGATCAGCCAGTCGGAGTCCATACCGCTCGGTACGGCCAAGACGCGGATCCGAACCGGACTGCAGAAATTGCGGAGCGCACTCGACGACGCCAAGGGGCAGCCATGACCGGAGCGGCCGCAGGGATGTCGCACGAGCACCTGCGGGCCGAGCTCCCCGAGCTGGCCGCTGATGTCCTGGACGGGCGGGCGCGCGCCGAGCTGCTGGAGCACCTCGATTCCTGCCCCAGTTGCAGCGTCGAGCTCGAAGAGCTCACCCTGGCCGCGGACAGCCTGGTGCATCTGGCTGTGGAGTCCGACCCGCCGTTGGGATTCGAGACACTCGTCTTCGAGCAGATGCGGCGCAGCCCGTCCCGCGTGTCGTGGCGCAGCCGGTTGGGTCGCCGGTCCCTCATGGTAGTGGCGACCGCGGCCGCAGCCGCGGTGCTCGCCTTCGGGCTGGGATGGGCCATCCATTCCGCTGGGCCCGCCCGCCACGCGGTGACGGTGCCGAGCCCGGGAGACCATCCGGCTGACGCCCCCTTGCTTTCGGAGGGGCGGAACGTGGGCGTCGTCTCGGTGTACCCGACCGGTCGGGCGGCTGCCGATAGTCGAGCGTGGCTGTCGATGAGGGTCGAGGCGTCGCCTTGGACCGGCCCGGTCTTCTGCCGGGTGACCTCGGCGGACGGCACGTCCCGGACCGTCGGCTCGTTCTCCCTGACCTCCGGCTACGGGACCTGGATGGCCCCCTTGCCCCTGGCGGCCGGCTCCGTGCGCACGGCCACGCTGGTCGACGCCCACGGCCAGGTCCTGGCCACCGCTCAGTTCGGACACTCTCCGACGTCGGCCTGACCTCGGGCCGCCCGGCCGGCCCTCCTGCCGTGGTGGCAGGGTGGCTTGGTACCCTGCCCGGGTGGGTGGTGGGCTGAGCGGGGGATGAGCAGGGGCCTCACCGTGCCGGTGCTCGTAGATCGGCGCGCCAGGCACGGACTCACCACTCGACCTGGATGACTCTTTCCAGGTCGACCGCGGCCAGGACGCGTTCCACGACTCCGCTCGGCTTTCGCACGGTGACTCGACCACCCGCCCGTTGGGCTCGGTTGGCTGCGCTGACCAGCACCCCGATGCCGGTGGCGTCGATGAGCTCGACGGCGGCCATGTCAACCGTAAGGTCAACGAAGCCGGCATCCAAGGCGTCGAAGAGCGCTCGTCTGAGTTCCGGCGAGGTGGCGAGATCCACCTCGCCGGCGACGGCGAACTCGTTCACCTTGGCGGGGGAGCCACCATCCTCAATGATCACGAAATGGTCCACGTCCGTCATCGTGCCAACCCACATGCCCTCGGCCGCATCAGATCGCGTTTGCCGGCCGCCATGTTACCTGGGGCGCGACGACGACGGCGAGCGGCGGACCGGCAACGGCGCCCCGGTTCAAGCATTTGGAGGGTCGGACGGGGCGGGGCTTGCCATCGACCGGTTCCGGTAGTTCGATGAAGGTGAGCCCGGAGACCTCGTTGGGCCCCCGGAGACCTCGTTGGGAAGGAACCGACCATGCCGACACCGGCCGACGCCGGAGCTGTCAACGCATTCTTGGACGAGGCGCTCGACGAGGCACTGGACGAGTCGTTCCCGGCCAGTGACCCGCTCTCGTTCTGGTCGGGGAGAGACTTCAATCGCGGCGATGTGCCCGAAACCGTTCCGGAAGCCGACGATCCCCGTGTGGCTCGAGTGTGGGCGGAGTCGGAATCGATGGAGGGACCGGCTCCCACCGGCTGAGCGGGTCCAGGCTAGGACCCACCTGCCTCAATGCGGAACCACACACGTTTCTGGCCCGGGAGCTGGTCAACACCCCACTGGTCGGACAGGACGTCGACGATCACGAGGCCCCGGCCGTTCTCGGCGGTGTACGTCACCGGGCGCAGAACGGGCATGCCCGGCCCGCTGTCGGTCACGGCCACGTTGACGGCGTGACCGTCGCGATTGATGGCCAGTTTGATCGGTGGCCGGCCGTGAACGACCGCGTTGGCCACCAGTTCGTCGGTTAGCTCGGCGGCCGTCTCGACGTGGCCGTGGTCGAGCCCAGTCAGCACGCGTCGGACCAGATCGCGACCGAGTTTGACTGACTGAGACGCGGGCTCAAGTGTGAGTTCCCAGGTGACCATCTGCGAATAACCCCGAGTGGTCGTGATGTCGGTCGAGGGTGGGGCGGGTTTGGCTCCCTTGGACGCCCTGATGACGATCGGGCCTGAACCTTCGTGTTCGTGGGCGGTTCCCACATGCACCAAGTCCCTGTGCCCCACTCCGCACTACGTACCCTGCCCATCGGCGATCGAATCGGGCCGCTCTCGATCGCCCCGAGCCCGTGGCCACGCAGTGGGGCGCTCTCGGTCGGCCCGGGACAGCGCCCGCCGCGGCCGGCCGGCTGGTACGAACACGTGTTCGTCTACACTGAAACCAGCCATGACCACGCTGCAGCCCTCCCTGTTCGAAGCCGACGAGATCGCGCTGCGCCCGCTCGATCGCTCGGTGCAGCGGACAGACCTCGGGGGCGGAGCCTGGGTGGAGCTGCGGCGTCACTGGGTCACGCGTGCCGGTGAACTGTTCGAACGGCTTCACGAATCGGTTCCCTGGCAGGCCGAACGGCGCGTCATGTACGGGAAGGTCGTCGAAGTACCTCGTCTGGTTTGCTTCTTCGGCCAAGGCTCGACATTGCCCGATCCACTGTTGGAGGAGGCGAAGGCCAGCCTCAACGCGCGCTACGGCCAGAGTGATCGGTTGGAGACCGTGGGGTGTTGCCTGTATCGCGCCGGTGGCGACAGTGTCGCGTGGCATGGCGACCGGATCGGGAGGGGGGCCGTCCACGACACCGTGGTGGCCATCCTCTCCCTCGGGGCACCCCGGCGGTTCCTGCTCCGTCCGAGGGACGGAGGGAAAGCAGTCCGGTTCGACCTCGGAGGCGGCGATCTGCTCGTCATGGGCGGTAGCTGCCAGCGCACTTGGGAGCACGCCGTGCCGAAGACGGCGCGCGTGGTGGCGCCGCGTATCAGCGTCCAGTTCCGGCCGGCCGGCGTTGGCTGACGACGGGCGAAAGACAGTTCGAGGTGACTCGGTGGGTTTGGGACCGGGTCAGCCGGGTATCGCGCCCGAGTGAGATCCGACGCCGGCGCAGTGGAGGGCGACGATGTCCTACGGATGCTCGAGCGCGACCATGAGGACATCAACCGGCTGCTCGGGATGTTCGAGGGCCAGGCACCCGACATTGCCGCCGAGCTGTTCTGGATTCTGGCGGACGATCTCATCCGGCACGAGGTGGCCGAGGAGGTAGTGCTCTACCCTCATCTCTGGGATGGGAGCGACCCGGTGGCGCGGACGGCGCTGGCCGAGCAGCTGGGCATCGAAGACCGACTGACCCGGCTCGAGGGCACGCCGACGTCAGGCAGAGAATTCGGCCAGGAACTGGCCGGACTCCGAGCCCGCGGTGAGTGAGCACATCGACAGCGAGCAGCGCGAACTTCTGCCGAAGCTGTATGAGACCATGTCCCAGGATCGGCGTCGCGAGCTCGGTCGCCGGTACGCCGAGGTCAAGGAGACCGCTCCGCATCACCGGTATCCGGGGACCGGGGGCAACACCATCGTGGGTCGGGTGTCTGCGCTCTCGGACTGGATTCGCGATTCGGCCAGCAAGGACCTGTGGCAAGCCAGCTGAGGCGGTAGGCGGCAGCGGGGGGCAGTACGATTTCCGGCGGGAGCGCCGAGGTCGGTGAACCCGAGGAGCATCTCCAGGAGGTCCATCCGTGGCCCAGAGCGCCGGACTGCACGAACCCGAAGGCAAGCTGGGACCCGAGACCATCGATCGGCACCGCGCCACCACGTCGATCCAGGAGGAGCTCGAAGCGGTCGACTGGTACGACCAGCGGGTGGACGCCACTGACGATGACGAGCTGGCCGGCATCCTGGCCCACAACCGGGACGAGGAGAAGGAGCACGCGGCCATGACCCTCGAGTGGCTCCGTCGCCACGACCCGGTTCTCGACCGCCATCTCCGCACCTATCTGTTCACCAGCGACCCGGTGCTGAAGACCGAGGTTGCGGCAGAAGGCCAGGCCGGGACCGATCCTCCGGCTGGTCAGACGAAGAAGGCGATGGACGGCGGTACCGGTTCCCTCGGGATCGGGAGCCTGCGGGCCGGGTCATAGGACGGGCCTAGGCGGAGCTGCCGTCCCCGATCGGGGCGAAGAGGTCGCCCATGCGTTCAACCCGGCTGAGCACGTCACCGGCGGTGAACCGGAGGAGCTCGGGGTCCGCACTGTCGGCGCAACGCTCGACCTCCTCCCAGCTGACCGGAGTCGATGCCGTCGGCTCGGGCCGTGCCCGCAGGGAGTACGGGGCGACGGTGGTCTTGGCCGGATGGTTCTGGCTCCAATCGATCAGCACCTTGCCTCGCCGCAGGGACTTGCGCATGTTGGACACCACGAGGTCGGGGTGCTCGCCCTCGATCCGGGAGGCCATCCCATAGGCCGCGTCCCTCAGCTTGTCCCAACTCATCCGCCGTTCCAAGGGGCAGTAGAGCTGGAGTCCCTTCGACCCACTGGTCTTGGCCAGGCAGGTCTCGCCCGGGCCCAACGCCTCGAGGATCAGCGATGCCACCCGGCAACACTCGACGATGGTGGTCCCGTCACCAGGATCGAGGTCGAAGACCATGTGGTCGGGGGGTGCGGGCAGCGATCGCCTCCGACCCACCCGCCAGAGCGGGACGTGGAGCTCGATGGTCGCCAGGTTGGCCACCCACACCAGAGACGGCACGTCGCAGAGCACGCAGTACTCGATGACGCCCCCATTCTCGTTGGAGGGGACCGACACGCTCCGCACCCACTCCGGCGCGTGCACGGGTCGGTGCTTCTCGAAGAACGACTGGCCTTCCACCCCGTCGGGAAAGCGCTTCATGGTGAGCGGGCGGTCCCGCACGTGAGCCAGCATCACCGGGGCAAGGCGGGCGTAGTAGTCGATCATCTCGCCCTTGGTGAAGCCGACCGCAGGAAAGAGGACTTTGTCCAGGTTGGAGATGGTCAGCTCCCGGCCGTCCACGCTCGTCCTCACCGATCCGCTTCGATCAGGGCTCATAGACCACGTCCGCGGGTGACCTGTCCACCCTGATGCCCCGCCAGACCGGATGTCGGAACCGGTGGTCGGGCGTCCACTCGCTGAAGCGCACCTCCCCGACCAGGACGGGACGGACCCAGGTGACCTCGGTGCCCACCTCTCGCGCCAAGTCCTCGTCGAACGGGCTGGTCTTACGGGTGAGCGGTCGGAGCCGCTCGAGGAGGTCCTCCATGGCGGACTGGGTGAACCCGGTGCCCACCTTGCCCGCGTAGCGAAGCACGACCTTGCGGCCTCCGACGGGCAGGCCGAGGAGGAGGGAGCCGAACAGGCTCCGGCGGTTGCCCTGGCCGGGGGTCCATCCGCCCACCACCACCTCCTGGGTCCGCTGGTTCTTGACCTTCACCCAGTCGCGGCTCCGGGTTCCCGGTCGGTAGAGGCTGTCCCGACGTTTGGCCACGATGCCCTCCATGCCGACCTCCGCCGCAATTCGGAGCGCCTCGGATCCCGGATCGTCGGTGAAGACCGGGGTGACCGCCCAACTCGGGCCGGACAGGCCGAGGGATTCGAGTTCCTGGCGACGCTGTCGGTAGGGGCTCCGAAGCAACGACCGCCCGTCGCGGTGGAGAAGGTCGAACAGCATCAGGCTGGCCGGATCGTCCGCCTCGGCCCTCCGCACACCGGCGGCCGATGTGACGTGCATCCGACGTTGCAGCCGAGAGAAGGAGGGGTGTCCGCGGTCGTCGAGGGTCACCAGCTCGCCGTCCAGGAGCAGCTGTGCCGAACCCACGGCCTCGCCGAATTCACGGAGCTCGGGGAACGAGGCAGTCGTGTCGTTCCCGTTCCGGGTCATGGCCCGCACCCGGCCCCCATCGACCCACACGAGCACCCGGATCCCGTCCCATTTGAACTCGTATATCCAGTCGTCTCCCTCCGGCGGGCGGTCGGCCGGTACAGCCAACATGGGGGCGAGCGTCTCAGGAAGGGGCTCCCATCCGTCTGGCGCCGGATCCATCCGGTGGATCATCCAGTTCTTCCCGGTGGCAAAGAGCACGTAGCGGCCTTCGGCCCGCCGGCCGTGGAGGACCACCATCACCTCGCGGTCGGTCCACTTCTCGCATTCGTAGGAACCGTTGTCCCAGATGGTCACCTCGCCCCCGCCGTACTCGTCGGCGGGAATGGTGCCACTGAACCGGGAGTACTCCAGGGGGTGGTCCTCGGTGGGGACCGCCAGGTGATTGTGGGCCGGATCGACGGGCAGCCCCTTAGGGAGGGCCCACGACACGAGCACGCCGTCGCGCTCGAGACGAAAGTCCCAGTGCAACGAGGAGGCATGGTGTTCCTGGATCACGAAGGTCGGTGGTCCCGAGCGACGAGCCCGCTTCGGCGTGCGCTTGGGCGGCACCGGCTCAGGGGTGCGACCAGGATTTCGTTTACGCCGGTATGTATCGAGGGAAGAATCAGCCATCACCTGATCGATACCCGCTCTCAGCCGCGCCTACTCAAGGGCCGTCCGGGCCCTGTCGGGGCGAGCGTAGCTCGCCCGTGCAGCAGGGCCCGGAGCTAATCTGATCGTAGATGGTGGACGAATTGTTCGAGATCTCAGAAGAGACGACCGACCGCTCCTGTGTGGTCACCGTGGCCGGTGAGGTCGACGTGGCCAGCCGCGCCCATGCTGCGAAATCGGCTCGAGGAGGCGATCGAACGCGGCACGCCCCTCCTGGTCGTAGACCTGTCGACGGTGACCTTCATCGATTCCACCGGCCTTGGGGTCCTCATCGGTGCGTCAAAGCGGATCGACCACTCGGGCAGCACCATGCGGCTGGTGGTTTCCGAGCCCCGGATCCTCAAGCTGTTCGAGATCACCGGACTCACGGATCTGTTCTCCATCGTGCCCTCGGTGGAGCAAGCCGTCAGGACATGAGCACCTCCGATCGATCTGACGTCCGGAGCGCAGCCGGCCGCGGGGATCCGACCCGGGACGTCGTGGAGTTGAGCATCCCGGTCCGTGCCGACCTGGTGGTCCTGGCCCGGTTGACGGCGGCCACCGTGGCATCGAGGGCCAGCTTCGATGTCGAGGAGATCGAGGACCTGCGCCTGGCGGTGGACGAGCTGTGTGTTTCATTGGTCAGCGAGGGCAGTGAAGGGCGGTTGGCGCTGCGTTTCGTCCGCGGTGACGAGGACATCGAGGTCTCGTGCACCTACCTTGCCGGTTCCGATCCGGATGGAACGGCGATGAGCATTTCCTCCGACGGGCTCTCGGCCCGGATCCTCGATGCCCTGGTCGATGAGCACGGTCGGGACGGGGATGGCGGACAAGAACGGATCTGGTTGCGCAAGCGGCGAGCGCCGCGGCCGCAGGCTTGATGTCTGTGCCGGTTCATTCAACCGGAGAGATGCGGGAGAAGTTCGTCGAGCTTGCCCAGACCGGCGACCAGCGGTTGCGCGACGAGTTGGTCGAAACGCACCTGGGACTGGCCTACCAGCTCGCTCGGCGTTTCTCCAACCGTGGGGAGAGCTTTGACGACCTGGCGCAGGTGGCATCCATTGCCCTGATCAAGTCTGTCGACCGGTTCGACCCGGCACGGGGTGTCGAGTTCAGCACCTTCGCCACCCGTACGGTCATCGGTGAGTTGAAGCGCCATTTCCGCGACAAAGGGTGGGCGGTGCGCGCACCGCGGCGGGTCCAGGAGCTCTACCTCGAGCTCGGACATGTGATCGAGCTGCTCTCTCACGAGCTCGGGCGTCCTCCGACCGTGGCGGAGATGGCCGAGGCCACCGGGTCCTCGGAAGAGGCGGTGCTGGAGGCGCTCGAAGCCGGCCAGAGCTACCGGACGACCTCCATCGATGCCCCCGATCGACAGGACAGCCCCATGGCCGAGCGCCTCGGTGAAGTGGATATGGGCTTCACCGCCAGCGAGGACCGAATGCTGCTGGCCATATCCCTGGCCGAGTTGTCCGATCGTGAGCGGGCCATCCTCAATCTTCGATTCATCGACGGCCTCACCCAGTCGCAGATCGCCACCCGCGTCGGGGTGAGCCAGATGCACGTCTCACGCCTACTGACGGCCAGCCTGGCCAAGCTGCCGCGAATCGTTCTCGACCGGGGAGTGAGCCCATCCAGGCTCGGCGCGAGGAGGCATAACCTCAAGAGAAGGGTCGTTCGCCCCAGTAAGGAGTCGAGTGATGGGCCAGTGGAGTCGGAAAGAGATCGAGGACGGGTTCGCCCACTATCAGGAGGTGGCGGCCGCAGCCGGATCCTCGGGCCAATGGCGGGACTGGGCCGATCTGTTCACCGAGGACGCCACCTACATCGAACATCATTTCGGAACCTTCCACGGGCGGGCGGCCATCTACCAGTGGATCAGCTCGTGCATGGCCGACTACCCGGGTCGGGACATGCCGGAATTCCCGATCGAGTGGTACGTCATCGACGATGACCGCGGCTGGGTGATCTGCCAGGTGTGGAACCGCATGCGAGATCCCGGTGACGGGTCCGTCCATCAGGAGTACAACTTCACTCTGCTCAAGTATGCCGGAGACCGGCAGTGGAGCTACGAGGAGGACATCTACAACCCCCTCCGCTTCGGGGCCATGGTCGAAGGATGGGAGGCGGCCCGGGCTGCCGCCGGCTGACCGCCGGCGCCGTTGGCGGGTCACACCGGCGCTGTCCGCGGGTCGTACCCGCTCATCACCCGGCCGGCTGCACTACCCTGCGAACGTGGACGTCCGGAGGCTGGGGAGGACCGGGCACCGCTCGTCGGTGGCGGTGCTGGGGGCGCGGCATTTTGGGACACCGACACCGATACGGCCGGCCGTGCACTGTCCTCAGCCGTCGAGGCCGGCGTCAACCACCTCGATGTGGCGCCGCAGTATGGCCGGGCGGAGGAATTGCTCGGGCCCCACATCCCCGCCCTACGCCACCGGCTGTTCGTGGCCTGCAAGACGTTGCGACACAGCGCGGACGGGGTCAAGGCACAGCTCGAGAACTCGCTCCGCCTCCTGCGTTGCGACCACTTCGACCTGTACCAGCTGCACGCGGTCACCGACGTCGCCGAGCTGGATGCCAGGGCAGGTGCCATCGAGGTGCTGATGGCCGCCCGCGACCAGGGCCTCTGCCGCTGGGTTGGCATCACCGGCCACGAGCTCAGCGCCCCGGCCGCCCATCTGGAGGCGCTGCGACGGTATGACCTAGACACGGTGATGTTCCCGGTCAATCCGCAGCTGTGGTCCGATGCCGCGTACCGTGGCGATGCCGAGGCGCTACTCACCCATGCCTCGGATCACGACATCGGGGTGATGGCCATCAAGGCGATGGCCGCCCGGCCCTGGGGCGAGCGGCCGCACACCGCCGCCACTTGGTACGAGCCCTACGTCTCTGAGTCGGAGATCTCACGACGGGTGCGCTTCGCCTTGTCCACGCCCGGGGTGCACGCCCTGTGCACACCGGGCGACCTCGGTCTTCTCCCCAAGGTCCTGGTGGCCGCCCAGGGGCCTCGGCCGATGGATCCGGCCGAGCGGGCGGAAGCGATGGCCGTATCGGGGGCGGAGCCCAGCATCTTCCCGATGCCGACGGCCTGACAGTTCGAGACCTCCGCCGGGCGTCGGCATCCTGGCCGGCGGGCAGACGATCAGTCCGACGAGCCCAGAGCGTCGAGTGCGACCCGTCGTTCCTCGTCGAGGCGCTGTACGTACGTATGGTCGGGGCCGCCGGAGGTGGGGGGTTCCGACGGTGGGGACGCCTCGACCAGTGCGCCGATCGTGGCCGAGGTCGAGGCCTGCAGGGCCTCGAGGTCGTAGCCGCCTTCGAGGAACAGCACGGTTCGCCCCGGACCGGGAGCGTACGTCTTCACCCGCCGGGCCAACTCGGCGAAGTCGCCGTCCGACAGGGCCATATCGGCCAGGGGGTCGGCCCGATGGGCGTCGAATCCGGCGGAGACCAACACCCAGCTCGGGCGGAACGCGGACACAGCCGGATCGACCATCAGGTCAAAGGCCCGTCGTACGGCTTCACCGGTGGAGCCCGGGGGAAGGGGCACGTTGACCGTAGTGCCGAGAGCGGCCCGCCCGCCGACGTCGGTGGCCCGGCCGGTCCCTGGATAACAGGGCCACTGATGGGTCGAGACGTAGAGAATGCGGGGATCGTCCCAGAACAGGTTCTCCGTGCCGTTGCCGTGGTGGACGTCCCAGTCGACGATGAGGACCCGTTCGCCGTCGGCGGCCAACGACGCCGCGGTGACAGCAACGTTGTTGAGGAGACAGAAGCCCATGGCCCGGTCGGCCAGGGCGTGGTGCCCTGGAGGCCGTGCCGCCACGAAGGCCACGCCGGCCGATGCGGAGCGGAGCGCATCGACGGCCACCAGCCCGGCGCCGGCAGCCAGCCGAGCCGACTCCCACGACGCCGCGGTGGCATAGGTGTCCGGATCGAGGGAGCCGCCACCGTCGCCGGACAACGCACGGAGCCGCTCCAGATAGGCGGCGGAGTGGACCCGCTCGAGCTGGGCGGGCGTCGCCGGCCGGGACTTCAGCACCAACAGGTCCTCGTCGAGGTGCAGCGCGTCGATGCCGTCGGAGACGGCCTGCAGGCGGCCGGGTCGCTCGGGGTGCCCGCGGAGGGCGTGGTCTTCGGAGACCACTGGCCCGACCAGGATCAGTGAGGCGTCTGTCACCACGGACAGTCTGCCCGCGTCCCCTCCCTTCGCGCCACGGTCGGCGTCCCCGATCGTCGCGGGGCGCACGCCTAATGTGAGCCGATGTTCACCTCGCCGTCTTTGGGCAGTTGAGCGTGACGACGTCGTCGGTGTCGACGCTGGTGCTGATCGCCCTGGCCGCGGTACTCGCCCCCATCCTGTCCGAACTGAGTGGTCCGGTGGCCATACCCGAGATCGTCATCCAGATCGGGTTCGGCATTCTCATGGGCCCCTACGTCCTGCACCTGACCCACCCGAGTACCATCGTGACCGGCCTCTCCGACCTCGGCCTCACCTACCTGATCTTTCTGGCCGGGTTCGAGCTGGATCTCAGGAAGATCCGCGGATCGCCCCTGCGGCTGGCCTGCATCGGGTGGGGGATCTCTCTGGTGATCGGGCTCTCGGCCGCCTTCGCCCTGGTGTTCACGGGCTTGGCTTTGGACACCCTGGTGATCGGGCTGGCCCTCACCACCACGGCGCTCGGCACCCTGGTGCCCATGCTGCGCGATGCGGGGTTGTTCGACAACCATTTCGGCTCGTATATCGGGGCCATCGGCACGGTCGGTGAGTTCGGCCCCATCGTGGCGGTGGCCCTACTGCTCACCAAGAAGGAACCGGTGCTGACCTCCTTGCTGTTGGCGGCGTTCATCGTGGTGGCGGTCATTACCGTGATGTTGGCGGCGCGGTCCCAACCACCGCGGGTGGTGGCGATGCTCAACCGGCATCTGGAGTCGAGCGCGCAACTTCCCGTCAGGGTGTCGCTGCTCCTCATCGTGCTGCTGGTCCTGCTGGCCCAGAGCCTCGGGCTCGACGTCCTGCTCGGTGCCTTCGCCGCCGGAATCGTCGTCCGCCTCTTCTCGGCCAGCGGTGAGAGCGAGAGGATCCGGGCCAAGCTCGAGGCCATCGGATTCGGGTTCCTCATCCCGATCTTCTTCGTCGTGAGCGGCACCCAATTCAACCTGCAGGTGTTCATCGGACATCCCGAGTCGCTGTGGCGGGTCCCGCTCTTCGTCGTCCTCATGCTGGCGGCACGGGGCGTTCCCGTGCTGTTGCTCTACCGCAACGTGTTGCCGCGGCCCCAGCGGCTCCCGATGGTGTTGCTCTCGGCCACCGGGCTTCCGTTGATCGTGGTGGTCACCAGCATCGCCACGGCCGAAGGCCGGATCCTCCCGGTCAACGCGGCGGCACTGGTAGCCGCCGGGATGGTGACTGTGCTGCTCTTTCCGGCGACGGGGTTCTGGCGTATGCGCAAATTGGGGACGATCGCCGAGCCGCAGGGATCGCCGGCCTAGTGCCCGGTCACGGTGCCTTTCGACTCACCGTCAACCAGTCGCGAGCCTCGAGGTAGGGCTTGAAGGCGTCGACGATGTGGTCGATGTCCTTTGGGGTCTTCGGCCGCTGGAGCTCGTAGAGGTGGGGATAGTCGAGCCACGCGGTGACGTGCTCCCACAGTTGCACCGCTCGTTGTCCGGCGGGCGGGTCGACCAACACCGGCCCGAAGAGGGCCTGGCCGTCATCGAAGAGCAGGGTCGGTACCCCGTAGCCGCCCCGGTCCAGCACGGCCTGGTGCTCGGCCAGCACCTCGTCGCCTGTGGTGGGATCCTCGATGGCGGCCCGGACGATGCCGGGATCCAGCCCCATCTCGGCCAGCAGGGCCTCGGCCACCTCGGGCTGGTGCGGCTTGCGTCCCTCCACGTGGAGGGCACGCCCGGCGGTCTCGTACCAGTGGTCGAGGAGGCTCATGTCCTGGCGCCGAAGGTAGGCACCGATGCGCATCATCGACCAGCCGTACGTCCACTCGCGCTCCCACGGGTGCTTCTTCCCCTCGACCCGGTTCACCTCCTCGAGGCTGAAGAACCGCCATCGCACCTCCACCCCGGCCACGTCACGGACCTCGCGCATCCACAGCGAGGTGAGGTAGGCGTAGGGGCACATGATGTCGAAGTGGAAATCAACTGCCTCAGGTCGGCCCACGGACGACAGCCTCCTCCCAACCGGCATAGCCCCACCGGTGCGGCTCAACCGCGGGACCGACGAGACCCCGCCACAGCACCGTACACGTCAGCTTGTCAGAAATGCCCCAGCACGGGATGGGGGACGTAGGGATCCTCGACCCGCTTGACCTCCTCGTCGCTGAGGTCGAGCGCCTCGGCGGCCAGTGCGTCGGCCAGGTGCTCCGGTTTGGTGGCGCCGACGATCGGGGCGGTGACCCCTGGCCGCTGGAGGAGCCAGGCCAGCGCGATCTGAGCGGGCGCCACGCCGCGTTCGGCGGCCACCTCGGCCACCCGTTCGACTACGTCGAAGTCGGTGGGCTGACCGTACAGGTAGTCGGTGAAGGCGTCGGTGTCCGACCTGGTGGTGCGTCGTGCTCCCTCCCGGCTCCGGTTCCCGGCCAGCACGCCCCGGGCCAGCGGGCTCCAGGGGATGATCCCGACACCCTGGTCGATGCACTGGGGGATCATCTCGCGCTCCTCCTCGCGGTAGATGAGGTTGTAGTGCGGCTGCATGGAGACGAATCGTGTCCCGTGATGGAGGTCGGCGACGTGTTGGGCCTTGGCGAACTGCCAGGCGAACATGGAACTCGCCCCGATGTATCGGGCCTTGCCGGCTCGCACGACGTCGTGCAGCGCTTCCATGGTCTCCCCGATCGGCGTCCTCGGGTCCCACCGGTGGATCTGGTAGAGGTCGACGTAGTCCATGTCCAGCCGGGCCAGCGAGGCATCGATCCCCGAGAGGATGTGCTTGCGCGACAGTCCGGCACCGTTCTCGCCGGGGGTCATCGGCATGTAGACCTTGGTGGCCACCACCACCTCGTCCCGGCTGAGGAATTTGGGCAGTAGGCGCCCCGTGGCGACCTCACTGGCCCCGCCCGAATAGGTGTCGGCGGTGTCGAAGAAGGTGATCCCCCCTTCGACCGCGGCCCGGACGATGGGCTCGGCGCCGTCCTCGTCGAGCACCCATGGTCGCTCGCTGTCGTTGCCGAAGCTCATCATCCCCAGACACACCCGGGAGACCCTGAGTCCCGTGTTCCCGAGATTCACGTACTGCATGCCCACCTCCGTTCCCCGTTTGCCGTGCTCAATGAGGTGTCCACCACCCCCGGTTGCGCTTGCCGCCGACCTTAGGCGGGGACCGTCAGGCGTCGTTCTACCTGGTCGGTCCTCGTTCTCAGCCCGCTCACAGGTGGCGTTTTCCTGACGTGGAGGTTGGCTGGCTTGGATTGCCCTGGCCTCAGACCGCCGAGTGAACGAGGTGTACGTGGTGTCCGGGCATCGATCGTGGTCCACCAGGAAGCGGGCGGTCGCGGCCGCGGCCGCGGTCGTCTTGTGCGGAGCCGGCGTGGGCATCTGGCTGGCCACCAGCAGCTCGGGCGCCTCGTCGCTGGTGAGTACCACGACGTCGGTCCAGACCGTGGCCACGGGGACCATCACGAAGACGGTCTCGTCGTCGGGGACGGTCGAACCGGCCAGTCAGGCCAACCTCGACTTCGCCGTCTCCGGCCGGGTCACAGCCGTCGATGTGAGCGCCGGCCAGACCGTGGCCGCCGGTCAGACCCTGGCCTCCCTGGACGACTCGACCCTGGCCGCCGCCCTCGCCCAGGCTCAGGCGACGCTCGCCAACGACCAGGCTCAGCTCTCGACCGATCAAGGTAACAGCGCCTCGACCGCTCAAATCGCGTCGGACAACGCCGCGGTGGCGTCGGCCCAGACTCAGGTCACCTCGGCTCAGACCTCCCTGGCCGACGCCACGCTGACCTCCCCCATGGCCGGCACGGTCGCATCCGTGTCGCTCGCCGTCGGCCAGCAGGTCACCGGCACGGGCTCAACATCGGGCACCGGTTCAACATCGGGCACGGGGTCGTCAGGTGCGGGGTCGTCAGGTGCGGGCTCGTCAGCCGGGTCAAGCGCCTCCTCGAACGGGTCGTCCGGTAGCGCCTCGACGGGGACCGGATCCTCCGCAGGCTCCTCGGGAACGGGCTCGTCGACAGCCCAAGTCGTGGTGGTCTCGACCGGTTCCTACGTCGTGGATGCCACCGTCGACAGCTCACAGGTCAGTCAGGTGGCCACGGGTGACCAGGCGGTCATCACGGTGAGCGGCTCGACAACGCCGATCTACGGCACGGTGGGGTCGGTCGGGCTGTTGGCCTCTACGACGTCGGGGGTGGCGTCGTTTCCGGTCGTCGTCAATGTGACGGGGAGTCCGCCCGGGCTGTACGGCGGGTCGAGCGCCACCCTGTCCATCGTGGCCGAAGAGCTCTACAACGTGGTCGTCGTGCCGACCGCGGCCATCCACTACAGCGGCAACAGCACCACCGTGACCCTCGACTCGGGGGGAAGCCGTGTCACACGCGTCGTGGACATCGGCGCATCGTCCGGGGGCCAGACCCAGGTGACGAGCGGCCTCTCGGTGGGGGACAAGGTGTACGTGACCCAGCTCTCCTTCCGGGGCGCGCCGGGCGGCACCACCGGCCGCAACGGTCTCTTCGGACGCTCCGGGTTGGGTGGCGGAGGCGGTGGCTTCGGAGGAGGTGGCGGCGGCTTCGGAGGCAGCGGCGGCGGCTTCGGAGGCGGAGGAGGAGGCGGCGGCTTCGGGGGCGCAGGCGGATGACGGTTCTCGCCGGAGGCGACGAGGGCCCACCGTTCAGGCCCGACGACACGGCCGAGATCTGGATGGAGGCGACCGGCCGGTACCAGGCCGCCAGCTCGGCGGTCATCGAGGTACGTGACGTATCCAAGACGTACCGGACCGGGTCGTTGGAGGTCGAAGCGCTCAAGGGGGTGACCTTCGACATTCAGACCGGCGAGTACGTCGCCATCATGGGCCCATCCGGCTCGGGGAAGTCGACGCTCATGCACATCCTCGGCTGCCTGGACGTCCCGACCTCAGGCACCTTCAAATTGGCCGGCGAGGACGTGGGGACGATGTCGGAGGACGCTCTGGCTCACGTGCGCAACCGGCAGGTCGGCTTCGTCTTCCAGCAATTCAATCTGTTGCCGTCGCTGTCGGCGTGTCGCAATGTCGAGCTCCCGCTCATCTACGCCGGGGTCGATCGCTCGACGAGGAGGCAGCGAGCCCTCGAGGCCCTCGATCGGGTCGATCTCGGCGACCGCGTCGAGCACAGGCCCGGCGAGCTCTCCGGCGGCCAGCAGCAACGGGTCGCGGTGGCGCGGGCGCTCGTGACCGACCCCACGCTCATCTTGGCGGACGAGCCGACCGGCAACCTCGACTCGGCATCGGCACACGAGGTCCTCGCCCTGATCGACGAGCTCCATCAGAGCGGTCGGACGATCGTCCTCATCACCCACGAATCCGATGTGTCCCAGTCAGCCCAACGGATCATGAGGATCCGGGATGGCCGCATCCTCGACTCCACGATGGCCGGGGCCGGAGCCTGATGAGCGTTCTCGAGACGTTCCGAACCGGGCTCGAAGCGGTGGTCTCGCATCGGTTGCGCTCGAGCCTCACCGTCCTCGGCATCATGATCGGGATCACCGCGGTGATCCTCACCGTCGGGCTGGGGGAGGGCGCTCAGCAACAGGTTGGATCGGAGATCTCCTCGCTGGGATCGAACCTCCTCACCATCTCGCCCGGGAGCTCGACCTCGAGCACGGGCATACGGGGAGGGATCGGCTCCGCTTCCACCCTCACCGTCGCCGACGCCGCGGCCCTGTCCTCCCAGACAGTGGCTCCCGACATCGCCGCCGTGGCGCCCGTCACCTCCAGGTCCGAGAGTCTCCAAGCCGGCACTACCAACTGGACTACGACCGTTGTCGGCACCAATCCCTCGTGGCAAGGCGTTCGGGGCCGCTCGATGGCTGAGGGGCGCTTCCTGGCCGGACATGACCTGACCACCCGCGCCGACGTGGTGGTGCTGGGCTCCACCACCGCCGAAGAGCTCTTCGGGCTGCGTGATGCGGTCGGTCAGTCGGTGACCATCAATGGGCTGCCGCTCACGGTGGTCGGGGTTCTCAACACCGTGGGCTCGTCCGGAGGTTCGAGCACTTCGACCTCCGCCGACCAGGACGACCAGGCCGTGGTGCCCATCACCACCGCGGCCACCCAGCTGTTCGGGGGGACCGACCGCAATTCGGTGGGTCAGATCCTGGTCCAGTCCACCTCGTCCTCCACGCTGTCTGCTGCCTACCAGGAGGCCGACAACGAGCTCCTCAGCCTCCACAACATCTCCAACTCGGCCAACGCCGACTTCAGCATCGAGTCGCAGCAGCAGCTCCTGTCGACCGCCACCTCAGTTGACAAGACGCTCACCGTCCTGCTTGGCGGGATCGCCGGCATCTCGTTGCTGGTGGGGGGTATCGGGGTGATGAACATCATGCTGGTGTCGGTGACCGAACGGGTCCGCGAGATCGGGTTACGCAAGGCGCTCGGGGCGACCCCCCGCATCATCGGCCGACAGTTCGTGGTCGAAGCGTCGGTCCTCGGTCTGGTCGGCGGTTTGCTCGGGGCGGTACTCGGTCTGATCGGCGCGGACGTCCTCCCTCATTTCATCTCGGACCCGGTGGCTGTCTCGCCGGTCGCAACCGTCGGGGCCATCGCCGTCGCCATCGCCATCGGGATGGCATTCGGTGTCTACCCGGCCGGCCGGGCCGCCCGCCTGGCACCGATCGACGCGCTGCGCAGCGAATGAGGCCGACGCCTACGACAAGGACCAGCAAATCATGCCCATGAGCCCCGACACCACCGACATCACGGATCGCAAGCACCAGCAACTCGCCAACTACAAGGAAATGAAAATGACCAGACTGACCCTCCCATCGATTCGACGGAACGGCGGGGCGTTCCCCCGCCCGGGTGGTCGCCATCCGGGCGTATCCCGGGCCGTGGCCATTGCCGCCCTGGCCACGGCGGCAGCCACCCTGGCGGCGTGCGGTTCGTCGTCCTCGGCCTCGACGACCTCGTCGACGGCCGCGCCGCATGGAACCGGCGCCACTGGGGGTGGTGGGGGACGTCAGTTCCCGGGCGCCTCCGGCACGATCGCGGCAGTCAACGGGACGTCCCTCGAGGTGCAGAATCCGACGACCGGTCAGACGACCGTCACCTATACGACGGCCACCACCTTCGAGCAGACGGTGGCGGCCTCGGCTGCCGACGTGACTGCCGGGGTGTGCGTCTCGGCGGTCGGCAAGCCGACCTCGACCTCCTCGTCGACCCAGCGTTTCGGGCTCCCGGTGACGGCCACGACCGTGGTGGTGAGCCAGCCCACGTCGGGAAGTTGCTCGGGAACCGGTGGGTTCGGACGCGGCGGGGGCGGGGCTCCCGGGACAGGCGCCCCCGGCGCCGGGCCGCCGGGCGGCCCGTCGGGTGAGCAGCCCGGAAGGTCCGGCGGTTTCCCAGGCCGCGCCGGCGGGCAGTTCGCCGCGGCGTCCGGTCTGGTCACCGCGGTGAACGGCTCGCAGGCGACGGTGAGCGAGACCAGCCGGACGACCAACCAGGCGACCAGTGTCGCCGTGACCCTCACGTCGTCCACGACCTACACCCAGCGAACCGCGGCGTCCGCCTCCGATCTCGCGGTGGGCAAGTGCGCACAGGCCGTCGGCACCGCCGACACCACCGGGGCGGTGACCGCCCGCTCGATCACGGTCTCGACCCCGGGGGCCAACGGGTGTTCGGGCCGGTTCGGTGCCGGTAGGTTCGGAGGCGGGGGCGGCCCAGGCGGCGGCACCGGGTCGGCGGGTGCCTGACCCGAGCGGGTCACCGGGCCCACTGGCTGACGCCGAACCCCCCTCCGTCCCCGGGTGGAGGAGGGTATCGGTGCTCCGGGTCGGGGTGGCGCTGCTCGTTGTCGCCGCGCTCGTCGTCGCCTGGGTTCTGACCCGGGGTGCGGCTCCGACCTATCGGACGTCGCTGGTCCGGACGGGGACGGTCGAGGCCACCCTCGACTCCGTGGGGACCATCACCCCGGTGAACCAGGCCGACTTGGCCTTCAATGTTTCGGGGAAGGTGGGTGCGGTCGACGTGACCGTCGGCTCGACGGTGAGCGCCGGACAGACAGTGTCGTCTCTCGACCCCACCGCCCTCAACGCGTCGGTGGTCTCCGCCCAGGCCACCGTGGCTGCCGCCGAAGCGACCCTGGCCAGCGCCGAGGCGAGCCAGTCGGCTGCGGCGGCAGCTCCGGCGACCACCAGTGCGCCGACGGCGAGCCCACCGTCCACTGCGCCGGCGCGTTCGGCCCCGTCGTCGAGCGCCCAACAGATCGCCCAGCTGCAGTCGACCCTGGTGTCCGACCAAAGTCAGGAAGACAGCGACGCATCGGCGGCGAGCCAGAGCCTCAGCGTCGCCACCAGCCTGTGCGAGACCGCGCCGGCTGGAGGCTCGTCCGCCGCCGCCTCGACGTCGGCGACCACAAGCGGGAGCGGAGCCCCCACGACGTGCACCGAGGCACTGGCTCAGGCCACGACGGCCCAGGGCCAGGTGTCCGCCGACATCAAGCAGGTGAGCCACGACGAGTCGGCTCTCACCGCGGCTCTCGAGCCGGCTTCGGAGTCCGGTTCCAGCGCGGCCACGGCAACGCCGGACGCGTCCACCGCCGCGTACGTCGCATCCTCGACCGGAGCGGCCAGCGATGTGGCGGAGACCGGCGGATCCGGGCCAGGGGCAACTGGTCAGTCGGCCTCGTTGGTGGCGGCCGGTTCGGCCTCGAGGACGCAACCGGCGACCCCGCAGCAGCTGGCCGTCGACCAGGCGGCTATCGACACCGCCCAGGCCCAGCTGACCGACGCCCAGCGGGCCCTCGGAGACGTGAACCTGGTCAGCCCCATTGCCGGCACCGTGGCCTCGGTCTCCATCGGGGTCGGCGACTCGGTCTCCTCGGCGTCGGGTCCGACCGATCCCGAGATCGCGGTCATCGGCCCCGGCTCCTCATTCCAGCTAGTCACGCAAGTGTCAGTGGCCAAGATCGGTGAGGTGGCGATCGGCCAGTCGGCCACCGTCATCCCTGACGCCACGAACACGCAACTGCAGGGGACGGTGACCTCGATCGGCGTCCTGCCGAGCAGCGGCTCGACCAGCACCGCCTATCCGGTGACGATCGCCCTCACCTCGCCCGGTCTCGGCCTGTTCTCGGGCGCCGACGCCGCCGCCACCGTCGTGGTCGGGAGATCGATGAACGTCACGACGGTGCCGACGTCGGCCGTGAGGACGGTCGGATCCTTCCATCTGGTCACGGTGGTGGACAACGGGACGACCAAGTCGACAAGGGTCACCCTGGGCACCGTCGGAGACCTCCTGACCCAGATCACCTCCGGCGTGAAGCCGGGCCAGCTGGTCGCGCTGGCCAATCTCCAACAACCCATTCCGACCAGCACGACTGCCATCACCCGGTTCGGCGGTGCGGGCCTCGGGGGTGCCGGGCTTGGCCGCAGCGGGCTCGGAGGAGGCGGGTCGGGTGGCGCCGGGCTCGGCGTCGGTGGGCCCGGCGGCCTCGGGGGTTAGCCGCGCCCGTCCGCCGATGGCGGCCCATTCCCCGGACAGGTAGGTTCTCCACTCGCTGTGAGGAGAGGCCAACACGTCGAGGGCAGCCCACGGGGACCGACCGGCTCTGCCCGTCGGACGCCCGGCCGGCACGGCTCCGATGGTCCACCGGCCGATCGGGCCGGCGGTGACGCCCTTCGCCATTCCCGCCGTCCTCGGTGGCCATCATGAAGGTGGAGGACGTCGACGGAGTCCCCTTTGCCGAGCGCATCCAGATCCTCGGCCGGGAGCGTGCGGATGCGGTGGCGGTCACCTTCGTCGATCGGCACGGATCCAAACAACGACTGAGCTGGGGCCATCTCGACCGGCGGGCGAACCAGCTGGGCCGGGCCATGGCCGCCCGCGGCGTGGGCGTCGGCGACCGGGTCGGTCTCGAGCTGCCCAATTCGGTGGAGATGGTCGAGGCCGTGTTGGCGGCCTGGAAGGTCGGGGCCTCGCCGGTTCCCGTGCGCTGGGACCTGCCCGACTGGGAACGGGGCCGGGTGGCCGACGTCCTCGATGCGGCCCTGATGGTGGGCGCCGACCAGTCCGACCTCTTTACCGCGGCCGAGTTGCTGCCGGCCGACCCGTTGCCCCTGGTGGTGTCGCCGAGCGTCAGCGGTATCTGCTCGAGCGGTTCGACCGGGACTCCGAAGATCATCATGGACCACACCCCAGCCGTGCTCACCGCCATGAACGCCCAACCCTTCCCGACGGCATGGGGAGTGGAGGTCGGTTCACAGCGGATCCTCATCCCGACCGCGTTGTACCACACCAACGGATTCGCCCAATTCACCTACTTGCTGGCCGGTGACACCCTGACCCTGATGGCCAAATTCGACGCCGCGCTGGCCGTCGACCTCATCGAGCAGGAGCGGATCACCGCCATCACCGCCACGCCGACCATGCTGGCTCGCATGGCGCGCCTGCCCGACATCACGCACCGGGATTTCTCGAGCCTGGTCTGGGTCCAGCAGGGAGCGGCGACCTTCCCCCCGGCTCTGGTCCGTACCTGGATCGACCTCATCGGCGGCGAGCGGCTCTACATGTGCTACGGCATGACCGAACGGTTGGGCCTCACCGCCATCCGCGGCGACGAATGGCTCGACCACCCCGGGAGCATCGGGAGGGGGTTCCGCGGCACCGAGGTCCGCATCCTCGACGAGCACCAGCGGGAGGTGCCGGCGGACGAGGTCGGGGAGATCTATCTGCGGTCCCCGTCTACCGGGAAGTACGGCTATCTGGGATCGAGCCAGACGCTGCCCATGACGGCCGATGGGTTCGCCACGGCGGGCGACCTCGGGCGGCTGGACGCCGACGGCTATCTCTACATCGCCGACCGGCGAGTCGACATGATCGTGAGCGGCGGGGCCAATGTGTTCCCGGCCGAGGTCGAGGCGGCCTTGTCGGAGCACCCCGACATCGCCGACGTGGTGGTGATCGGCCTTCCCGATCCGGAATGGGGGCACCGGGTGCACGCCATCGTGGAGCGGGAGGGTACGGACCCCCGCGCCACCGAAGACGAGGTGCGCCGCTTCGCCAAGGAGCGGTTGGCGGCATACAAAGTGCCCAAGTCGGTGGAGTTCGTCGACACCATCCCGCGAAGCGCAGCCACCAAGGTCAACCGGGCGAAGCTGGTGGCCGAGCGGGCTCCGGACAGCGTGCCCCAGGACCTCAGCGGCTGAGGATCACCACGCTGGCATTGGCACCCCGACCGATGGTGTGGGCCAGCCCGACCCCGGCGCCCTCGACCTGGCGGGCACCGGACTGACCCCGCAGCTGCCGGACGACTTCCACCACCTGGCCGAGCGCAGAGGCCCCGAGGGGTTCGCCCTTGGACAGTAGGCCGCCGCTCACGTTGACCGGGAGCCGACCGCCGATTCTCGTCGACCCGTCCCGGATCAACGCCGCCGACCCGCCCGGCGGACACAGGCCCAGTTCCTCGTAGGAGAGAAGCTCACGGGCGGCGTCGGTGTCCTGGCACTCGACGAGATGGAGGTCCTCGGGCCCCACCCCGGCGTCGGCGTAGGCGGCCTCGGCGGCGCGGCGGGTGGGTGAGGGGATGGTGTCGTCACGCAAACCGCACAGGGGCGTCGACTCGCCCAGGACCGCGCCCGGGAGATGCGAAGTCACCACCGACGCCCGGAGCCGGACGCCAGTCCCGGCGGGTTCGGCACGGCGCAGCACTACGGCGGCGGCACCTTCGTTGGGCGAACAGAGCATCCACAACCGGAGCGGGGGGCAGACCATCCGGGAACCGAGTACGTCGCTCTTGGTGACATCGGAGCGGAACATGGCATCGGGATTGGCCACGCCGTGATGCCGGTTCTTCACCGACCACCGCGGCCAGATCCTCGTCGGTCACCCCGGAGGTCTCCATGAGGCGCTGGGCCCGCAGGGCGAAGTACGCCGGCGTGGAGGTCAGGCCGGCCTCCTCCTGCCACGGCTCGAAGAACGACGAGCGGATGATCCCCTTGGGCATCTTCTCGATGCCGAAGGCCATGACCGTCCGGTACTGGCCGCCGCCTATGGCGGAGGCGGCGAGCATGAGGGCCGCAGCCCCGCTCGCACATCCGGCCTCGACGTCGATGATGGGCATCCCGGTGAGACCCAAGCGGCCGAGGACCTTGTGGCCCGAGGCCACGCCGCCATAGGCCGTCCCGCAGAAGGCGGCATCGAGCTCCACCCCGTTCCCGCCGGCCTCGGCCAGCGCCGCCGAGACGGCGTCGACCCCGAGGTCGGTGACGCTCCGATCGGCGAACCGACCGAAGGGGTGGATCCCCACCCCGACGACCTCGACCCCGGTCACGACGGCGCGAAGGCCCACGAGACGACGGCTTGCCCGTCGCGCTCGCCGACCTCGTCCAGCACCAGGCGCATCTCCTGCCCGGCCCGAAGGGCGCTGGCGTCGGCCTCGGTGATCCGGGTCACCACCCGCAACGACTCACCCAGCTCGACCACGCCGAACCCGTACGGAACGGGTCCGGCGTAACCCGGTGGGGCAGCCGTGACCGCGGTCCATGCCCACAGGCGGCCGACGGTCGGGAGCGCAAGGTCCTCCACCTCCCGGGAGCCACAGTACGGGCAGGTGGAGGTACTCGGGAAGTGCTGGCGCCCGCAGCTGCGGCAGATGGCGCCGATGAGGTGGGGATCGGCGCCGGTGGCGAACAGTCCATCGTGAACGGGAACGGCGGCCACGGGCCGGAGCGTAGCAACGTGACGCTGCGCCGCTCCTCGGTCGTTCGTCGGCCCGAAATTGGGCAGGCCGTCCCGATGCCGGGGCTCGGGTCAGATGACCCCCTCGGCCACGTGGGCCTGGAGCGTTTCCTCGTCGAGACCGACGATGTCGCGCCAGACCTGACGATTGTGCTGGCCGAGGGCCGGCGCCGGTTCCGGCGCCTCCGGCTGGCGGCCGTCGAGCCGGGGATAGGGCGCTTGTTGCAGGTGCGGACCGGCCACCGGATCGTCCACCCGCACGAGGTCGCCGCGGGCGGCCAGGTGGGGATCGGCGATGATCTCCGAGGCGTCGTAGGCCACTCCGACCGGCACCCCGTTGGCCACACAGATCGCTTCCACCTCGTCGGCGTCCATGGTGACGACCCAGTCAGCCACTATCCCGTTGATGGTGTCCCCGTCCTCCGCACGGCGCTTGAGGTTCGACCAGCGCGGGTCGTCGGCCAGCTCGGGGCGGCCCATGGCCCGGCACAGCCGTCGGAAATTGGCGTCGGAGCCCCCGACGACACAGACGTAGCGACCGTCGGCAGTGGCGTAGTTGTCGAGTGGGGCCGAGTTGGCCAGCCGGTTGCCCTGGCGCTGGCGGGTCTCGCCCAGCCGGTCCTGGGCGGCCACCGTCCACTCGAGGACCCGGAGGATGGACCCGTAGAGCGGGGCGTCGATCACGCCGCCCCGTCCGCTACCGGTGCCCGGCCGGTCCCGGCGGTACAGCGCGGCCAGCACCGCCTCGGCGGCGAAGGTCCCGGTGAGGTAGTCCGAGATGGTGACGCCCGGGCGCACCGGCGGGCGATCGGGATAGCCGGTGATGGCGAGCAGGCCGCCATAGGCGATGCCCATGCGGTCGAGGCCGGGCCGGGCCGAATAGGGACCGTCCTGGCCGAACACGCTGATCCGGGCCCACACCACCTTCGGGTGGCACGAGTCCGGACTGATGTTCCAGGCCTCGAGGGTGCCGGGCCGGAAGTTCTCGCACACCACGTCGGATTTGGCCACCAGACGCCGGAACAGCTCCTGCCCGGCGGTGCGCCGGAGATCGAGGGTGACCCCCTTGCGCCCACGGCCTTCGACCGCCCACCACATCGAGTACCCATCGTCGTCGGTGTCTTTCTTGTCTTCGGTCGGGACGAAGGGACCGATGGTCCGCATGAAGTCCCCGCCGGCGGGATCCTCGACCTTGATCACCTCGGCCCCCATCTCCCCCAGGAGACCGGCGCAGAACGGGGCGCTGATCCGAGTACCGACGTCGATGACGCGCAGGCCCGAGAGGGGCGCATCCCCTGGCGTTACCGTGCCACCCACACCCGGGTCGGGCCCGACGCTCAAGGCAGGCCGGGAAAGTCGGGCGGACGACGCTCCCTGAACGCCGCCATCCCCTCGGCCATCTCCGGCGAGGTGGCCGCGATCGCCTGGGCCAGCCCCTCGCGCTCGAGCGACTCTGCGAGTGTGGTCTCGAAGCTCGAATTGAGCAGCATCTTCGACAGCCCGAGAGACCGGGTCGGCCCGGAGGCCAGACGGGCGGCCAATTCGCCGGCCAGCGTGGCGAGCTCCTCCTGGGTGGGAACGCAGCGATAAGCCAGACCGAGCTCTACGGCTTCGGCGCCGTTCGCACCGTCGCCCAGCAGGACCATGGCCTTGGCCCGGGGGAGCCCGACCAGCCGAGGCAGGAGATACGCCCCACCGGCGTCGACCACCAGACCCCACCGGGCAAACGACCAGATGAACCGGGTCTGGTCACACGTGACCACCACATCGCAGGCCAGCGCCAAGTGGGCGCCGGGGCCGACGGCGGCGCCATTGACGGCGGCGACGGTGGGCTTGTCGAGCTCCCAGAGCTCGCGGATGAAGGTTTGCACCCCCACCCGAAGGGCCTCGCTGGTGTTGCGGGGGTCGAACCCCGTGCTGCCGGCCGATCCCACGGTGGACTGCCGGAGGTCCATGCCTGAACAGAACGAGTCGCCGGTACCGGTGACGAGCAGGGCGCGAACCTGGCGGTCGCTCCGGGCCTCCCGCACGCAGGCAATGATGTCGTCGCGCATCTCGATGGAGAGTGCGTTTCTCGCCTCGGGGCGGTCGAGGACGAGGCGGGCGACGTGGTCGTCCCCGACGCTGTAGCGGATCATGGCGCTCAGTGTAACGACGGGGCCCCCAGTGTTCGGGGCCCGCCTCCGCTACGGTCTGCGCCGTGCCCACCGACCACCGGCTGCCGTGAGTGCGCCTGTCGTCCCGCTCGAAGAGGCGATCCGGCGCCATGTGAGGGCGGGTGACTCCGTCCACGTAGTGACCGGTCACACGCGGTGGACGGCGGCGGCCAGGGAGATGATCCGGCAATGGTGGGGGAGGGACCCCGGGTTCACCCTCGTCATGCTCAGCCTCTCGAGCCTCGGGACGGTCCTCTTCCGGGGTGGGTTGGTCAAACGGGTCGTGACCGGCTATTCGGGTGACGTGTTCCCCAACTTCACGCCCAACCGATGGTTCGGGGATGCCTATCTCCGAGGCGAGGTCGAGGTCGAGCACTGGTCCTTCCTCACGTTCCTCCAGAGACTGGAGGCGGCGGCGCGGGGATTGCCGGCGGTGACCACCCGCTCACTGCAAGGGTCGTCGATGGAGTCGAACGACGGGTTCGCCGTCGTCGAGTCGCCGTTCGGCGGCCGGGTGGGCCTCCTCGCCCCCTACGCCCCGGACATCGCCTTGGTTCATGCCCCCCTGGCCGACCGGACGGGCAACGTGGCGCTCAGCCCGCCACTGCTCGAAGGGGTGTGGGGCGCGCTGGCTGCACGGCGCGGCGCGGTCGTCACCGTCGAACGCATCGTCGACGACATCCGGCCCTGGGCCCACCTGGTCAAGATCCCTGCCCACCGCGTGGTCTCGCTGTCCGAGGTCCCGCTCGGCGCCCATCCTGGCGGCCTCTACGCCCCCCATCTCCCCGTCGAGCCCTATGGCGAAGACCTCGAGTTCTGGGAAGAGGTCCGGGACGCCAGCCGCGGTGACCAGTTCGACGACTGGATCCGGCACTGGATCCTCGAGCCGGCCGACCAGCAGGCGTACGTGGAGCGGCTGGGGGCGCGTCGGCTGGCCCGGCTCCGCCGTCGGGCCGAGCCCGATTCGTGGCAAGACGACGAGTCGGCCCATCCGCCCGACCTGGATGCGCCGGTGGGCGCCTGGGAACGCGCCGCCGTGTATGCGGCGCGGCATGTGGCACAGCGGGTGCTGTCGGGGGGCTTCGACGCCGTGCTGGCCGGCGCGGGGGTGGCCAACCTGGCCGCCTGGCTGGCGGTGGACACCGCTCGGGGGGAGGGTTCTCCGGTGGTCCTCACCGCCGAGCTCGGCCTGTGGGGATACGAGCCGACGCCGGCCGACCCGTTCGTGTTCAACCACCGCAGCTTCCCGAGCGCCACCATGGTGGCTGACAGCGAGACCGTGCTGTCGACACTGGCGGCCGGGCCGGGCACCCGGCTCCTCGGTTGCCTCGGGGCGGCGCAGATCGACCGCGCCGGCAACATCAACTCGACCGTCATCCCGGGCCGAGCCTTTCTGGTCGGATCGGGGGGTGGCAACGACGTGGCCACCTGCGCCGACGAGGTGGTCGTCGTGGCCACCCTGGCACCGCGACGGACCGTCGAATCGGTGCCCTATGTGACCTCGCCCGGAGAACGGGTGACGGCGCTGGTGACCGACCTCGGCACCTTCGAGCGGGCCGACGGTGGGTTCGTGCTCGTCTCCGTGCCCGAAGGCCCTGACAGCCTCGACGATCGCGTCCAGCGGGTGCGGGCGCTGTGCGGCTGGGAACTGGCCGTCGCCGACGACCTGGCCGAGCTCGACATCCCCACCGCGGCCGAAGTGGAGACTCTGCGCCGGTGGGACCCTCAGCAGCGCTTCCTGCGTCCGGACGACAGCTGAGCCAGCTCGTGGCGCATCGGGCGGCCTCGGCTCCCACCCGCCCCCGGTGGCCGAACCGTTACGATGCCGACCATGACGCAGTCGGGCGCTGACCCCATGGGCGAGGATGCCGACCAGACGGCCCTGCGCGAGCTGGCCCGACAGATGGCGGCACGGGAGGTGGGTCCCCGGGCGTCGGAGGCCGATGAGTCCGGCGAGGTGCCTTGGGAGGCGGTCAAGGCGTTGGCGGCCGCTGACCTGTTCCGGGTGACCATCGGGACGGAGTGGGCTGGGCTCGGGCTAGGTGACGTCGAGGCGGCCATCGTGCTCGAGGAGATCGCCCGCTTTGACGTGTCGACAGCCATCTGCTGCCAGCTGGCTTACAACGGGCCGAGCCGGGGTATCGAGCACCTCGGCGGCCAAGCGCTGAAGGAGCGCTACCTGCCGGCCGTCGCCGCCGGGGAGAGCATCATCAGCATCGGCATCACCGAACCTGACGCCGGGTCGGCCGTGCAGAACATGCGGGCCACCCTGGTCGCCGATGGCCCGGACCGGTGGAGGCTCCGGGCCTACAAGAATTATTCGACCCTCGGCCATGTGGCCTCCGCCGTGCTCGTGTGGTGCCGGTGGCCGGGAGGCGAGGGGTCCAAGGGGATCGGCGCGGTGATCGTGCCGACCGACCGCGACGGGGTGAGCGTGGCCGGTCGCCACCGGAGCATGGGCATCCACGCCGCCACCGAAGCGGAGGTGGCCTTCGATGACGTGGCCATCACCGAGGACGACGTGCTCCTCGCCGGGGACCCCAGCTCGAACGCGTCCTTCAAGATCCTCCTCGACCACCTCAACCACGAGCGCTGCGGCAATGCCGCCATGTGCATCGGGGCGGCCCAGGGTGCGCTCGAGCACGCGGTGGCCTATGCCCGGGACCGCAACGTCGGCGGCAGCCCCATCGCCGAGCGGCAAGGACTGCAGTGGAAGTTCGCCGACATGGCGGTGGCCCTCGATGGCGCCCGACTCCTCCTCGGCCGGGCGGTCCGATTGGCCGGGCCGGGCGGGACCCCGCCGCCACTGGAGACGGCGCTGGCCAAGACGGCGGCCAATCTGGCGGCCAAGCTGGTCTGCGACGAGTCCATGCAGATCCACGGCGGCTACGGCTACAGCCGCGAGTACCCGGTCGAGCGCGCCTACCGGGACATCCGGGGGCTGTGCTTCGGGGCCGGCACGGTCGAGGCCCAGAAGAACTTCATCGGTGCGGCGGTGGCCAAGGGCCGATCCACCAGCTCGCCGGGTTGGCGGGACCAGAGCGGCGGCTGACCAAGGGTCGGGCGCCGCGGTCCAGGTGCCTGCGGTCAGCGCCACTTCCATTCCGGCGGCCGCTTCTCGGCGCTCGCCCTTCGAGCCTCGGCCGCGTCCTCGAAAGTGGCCAGCCGGGCGGTGTAGTCCTGCTCGGTGCGGTAGGCCTCCTTCAGGGGGAGGAACTCGACCCGGTTCATGCTCTCCTTGGCCAGACGAAGGGCGATGGGGCTCTTGGCGGCCAGCTCGGCGGCCAGCTGGCGAGCCGTGTCCATCAGCTGGGCGCGGGGTACGACCGACCGCACCGCCCCGAGACGGTGCAGCTCTGCCGCCGCTACCCGCTCACCGGTGAAGAACATCTCTCTCGCCTTGTAGCGACCGACCAGCATCGAGACATGAGCGCTGGCCCCGAGGAGGCCGACGTTGATCTCCGGGGCACCGAAGGTGGCACTTTCGGCGGCCACCAGCATGTCGCAGCAGGCGGCGAAAGCCAGGCCGGCGCCGAGCGCCGGGCCATTGATCGCCCCGATGACCGGAACCGCGCAGTCGGTGATGGCCCACATGGCGTCGCGGGCCACCCGTGGAGGGTCGGTCAGCAAGGTCGGCGGCAGGCGATCAGGATCGCTGGTCTTTCGGTCGACCGAGCGAAGGTCGACCCCGGCCATGAAGGCCCGCTCGCCGGCGGCGGTGAAGATCGCGACCCGCACCTCTCGATCGTCGTCGAAGGTGCGGAAGGCATCGCGGATCTGAGCCAGGGTGGAGCGGGTGACGGCGTTGACGGGTGGGCGATCCAGCGTCACCGTAGCCACGTAGTCGTCGATCTCGATCTTCAGATCAGCCACGATCGCCCTCGCTGGCTGCGGGCGCCGATGTGCGTGCGATCACGGACTGTGCGGGTCGCGAGTCAGCCGAGCAGGCGCGGGCACGGTGCATCCGATGGAGGATACCTGGCGATGGCAGTGCCGTCCCTGTAGATGCCAGCCCGGTGACAACGTCGCGCCCGCAGGCAGTACCTGAACGGCACGGATGCGACAGTCAACGCCCTGACGCGGCTGACCCCCGTTCGGTCCGACGGGACGGCACGCAACCTGGAGCGACCGGTCAGCCTGGTCCCCCACGCCTCATGACAGATCGGCAAGTGACTGGAATCGGATCTAACCTGGGCCCATGCGGTTCAACCATATGGAGCTGACCTTTGCCCGAGGCACGCTGACCGATGCGTTCCGGGAGGAGGTGGACGCCTTCTATGGCTCCGTATTCGGCTGGAAGGCCATCGACGCCGAGGTCGTTGGCCAGCGTTGCCACATCTTGCTTCCTGACACGGACCAGTTCATCCTGCTGGCCGAGAGCGGGAAGCCTATGAGCTCGCCGGGGTTCGATCATCTCGGACTGCTCCAAGACACCCGGTCGGAGGTCGACGATCTCCTCGAGGCGTGCAAGCGGTACCGAGACAAGGACGAGCGTGTCAAGATCCAGGAGTACGACGACTTGGTCTACCCGCAGCTCGTCGTGCACGCCTTCTACGTGAAGTACTTGTTGCCGATCTATTTCGACGTCCAGTCGATGGAGCGGTCCTAGCCGGCACGAGCGGGTACCCCAGAGGCGCTGGATCACGCGTGAGGGGTGCCCCATCAAGTCGGCCGATCGGGTGAGAGAAAGGTGGTTTCAATGATTGGTGTCTACATTCGACCCAAAGCGATGTCGGTCGAGCAGTACCGGGAGATCGACCAGCAGGTGCGGTCCGCCGGCGGCGAAACCAAGGGAATGAAGCTTCACACCTGCTTCGGTGAAGGCGAAGGTGTCGCCATCTTCGACGTGTGGGAGAGCGAGGAAGACTTCAACGCCTTTGCTGCTGTGCTCGCACCAATTGTTGCGGCATCGGGTATCGAGCCCCTGGAGCCCATGTTCGTGCCGATGATTGCGTTCGAGACCGTATAGGGGCCACCAGTCCCGGATCGACGCCTCATCACGAGCTGGCGGTGAGGGCGAAGCGGGGGGCCACCCCGAGCAGTCGTTCGGGCATCGGAAGTCCCATCCGTTCGGCCCACTCGACGTCGGCCAACCGAAGGATCTTCGTCCGTCGCCATCCGGTCGACGCCACGAGCTCGACCAGGGTCGAAGGATTTGGGCCGCGGCCCAGTGGCAATGCAGCCCGAAGTTGTTCGGGGTATTCGGCGTGGTGGTCGGGCAGCCCGCCTCGTAGCCGACGCAACCCATGCCGCATCCGGCCTTTGACCTGCTCGACCGGATCGGCTGCGCCCCAAACGCCCTCGATGAGAAGCAAGGTACCGGCCGGCGCCACCTGGTGCCACGCTCGGAGAGACCCTTCGGGGTCGGGCAGCGTCCAGAGCAGGTGACGCTCCATGACGGCGTCGAACTCGCCCTCGGGTCGGTCGGCCGCACCCTCGATGGTCTGGATATCGAGTCCCTCCGATGCCGCGGCGTGCCCGAGGCGCTCCAACATGGCCGGGGCGAGATCGAGTGCTGTGACCCGATGTCCGAGCCGTGCCGCCATCAGGCTCAGGAATCCCGTTCCGGCTCCGCAGTCGAGAACCCGTGCCGGAGGGGGCGGAAGGAGCCGTTCCAGAGCCGCCGTCCAAGCGGACATGACGAGCAGGCTGCGCGGCCGATGCTGAGCAGCAAGGTCGTAGGTCGCGGCGTCTTCGTTCCAGTAGGCACGGATGTCATCGATCATTTGAGGCATGGCTGCATTCTTGTCCACCGACAAATCGAGCCGCGGTCCGCTCCCCGGGGCGAAGGGAGGGCGACGACATCGGTTGTCCCGGTGGTATCACCCGGCGCACGGCTGACCGGTCTCACCCCCTTGGGAGCTGCCAACGATCAGACTGGGTCGGTTGCCACCGTCCCCCTCGATCCCGCAACGAGTACGGTGCACGTCGGATACAGGCCTGGCTGAGAACAGTGTCGGGCGCCCGGGTACGAGGAATGGAGGAACCCTGTGGAGTCCCATGCGACGGATCTCGCTCTGCTGGTGCTGCGCGTGACGGTCGGAGCAATATTCCTCGCCCACGGCATCAACCACATCTTCGGAGGCGGGAAGATCGCCGGCACCGGCCGATGGTTCGAGAGCCTCGGCATGCGACCCGGGTGGATGCACGCGTGGACGGCGAGTCTCACCGAAATAGGGGCCGGAGCGTTGCTGGTGGGCGGTCTCGTCACGCCGGTGGCCGCAGCCGGTGTGGTCGGGGTCATGCTGGTGGCGTGGATCACCAACCACCGCGGCAACGGGTTCTTCATCTTCCGACCCGGTGAGGGCTGGGAGTACGTGATGACCCTGACCATGACCGGGGTGGTCATCGCCATGCTCGGCCCTGGCCAGTGGAGCATCGACGACGCCGCCGGGCTGTTGGGGCTGGCCGGATGGACCGGTCTCTGGATCGCCCTGGGTGCGGGCGCAGGGGGGGCTGCCCTGCTGTTGGCCGGGTTCTGGCGACCGGCGCCCAAGGCGACCGAAGCCCAATCCTGAGACGCCAGTGCCGTTCGATTCCCCCGCCCGCCCACCCCGCAGGCGGTCGGGCCCGGCTCACCGGAACGCGGGCATCACCTCCTCGGCGAACAGCCGGAGCGTGGTGGGGTCCGAACGATCGTGGGTGAAGAAGATGAACTGGGACACCCCCCGCTCGACCATGTGGGCGATGCGCTCGACGACCATGGGCGGCGTCCCGACGTAGCCGCCCGCCTCGAGCCCCCAGCCCTCTCCGCCGTATCGCCTGGTGGCGCTGGAACGGGCCGTCGCCAGGGAGGGGTCGTCAGGGGCGAGGACGAGAACGGCCTCGTGCGACCGGCGGATGTCCCCGGGGTCCCGGCCGATGGCGTCGCACTCCTCGTCGAGGCGCCGCTCGCTCTCTTCCCAGCCGCGTAGTCCATAGGTCGGCACGTTCCACACATCGGCGAACCGAGCCACGAGGGGCAGGGTCCGTCGGGGTCCGATGCCACCGATGTGGATCGGCGGGTGAGGCGACTGCACCGGCGCGGGGCAGTTGGGCAGGTCCACCACCTGGTAGTGCCGACCGCTGAACGTCGACGGCTCCCCGGTGAACATCCGGATGAGGATTTCGAGCGTCTCGGCCAGTCGCTCCGACCGTTCGGGCAGGTCCCCCCAGGGCAGGCCGGCCTGCTCGTGCTCGACGGACACCGATCCGCTCCCGATCCCGAGCTCGAGTCGACCGCCGGAGAGGACGTCCAGTGTGGTCGCCATCTTGGCCAGTAGGGCGGGGTGGCGGAAGTTGTTGCACAGGACGAGGTGACCGACCCGCAGCCGGGTGGTGTGAGCCAGCAGGTAGGTGGCCAGCGTCCACGCTTCGAAGGAAGGCTTGTCCGGCTGCCCGGGGCTGTAGAGGTGGTCGTACAGCCAGAGCGAATCGAAGCCCACCTCCTCGGCCAGCCGGGCCCGCTCGAGGATCTCTTCGTACTCGAAGGCGACCTGGGGCACGTAGAGCCCGAACTCGACTCCCGGCTCCGATCGGTCCATGGCGATGCCCAGCGACTGACGGTGCGCCGTCAGCCCGCCGCCAGCCGAGCCACGATCTGACGACGGAGCAGCTTCCCGGTATCCGTCCGGGGGAGCTCCGGCCAGAACTCGATGGACTCGGGGGTCTTGGAGGAGCGCAGCTGGTGGCGGACCCTTTCCTTGAGCTGCTCCGCCGTCACCGCCGCCGGGCTCTCCGGTACGACGACGGCCACCAGTCGCTGGCCCCATTCGTCGTCGGCCAGACCGACCACCGCGGCATCGACGATCCCCTCGCAGCCGAGGAGGACGTCCTCGATCTCGGCCGGAGCAATGTTTTCGCCACCCCGGATGATGGTGTCGTCCGCCCGTCCCTCGATGAACAGGTAACCCTCCTGGTCGATCCAGCCCCGGTCCCGGCTCGAGAACCATCCGTCATCGTCGACCACACGGTGGCCGGCGTGCTCGCCGGCATACTCGCCGGCAATCTGCTCACCCCGGAAGAAGAGGAGACCGGCCTCACCCACCGGCAGGGGGCTCCCGCTCTCGTCCCTGACGTCGAGCTCGATCCCCGGCAGGAGGCGGCCGACCGAGCCCAACCGGGCTCGCACGACCGGGTCGTCGGAGGCCAGGGCAGCCCGGTGGTCGTCGGGCCCGAGTAGCGCGACGGTCGAGCTCGTCTCGGTGAGCCCGTATGCGTTGACGAACCCGGTATCCGGGAACAGCTCGACGGCCCGTTCCAACACCGGAACTGGCATGCGCGCCCCGCCGTAGGACAGGGAGCGCAGGCTGGGCGCCCCGGCGTCGCCGGCGCCGTCGAGGTGGGTCACCACCCGGGCCAGCATGGTGGGGATGACCATTGCCTGGGTGACCTGCTCGTGGCGGACGGTCTCCAGCCAGACCTCGGGATCGAACCGGTCGAGATAGATGATCCGCCGCCCGGCGAACAGGTTGCTCAACAGGTTGGCCACCCCGGCGATGTGGTAGGGAGGAACCGAGACCAGTGCGGCCTCGTCTTCGTCGGCACTGGCGAACTCGACCGTGCCGAACAGGTATGACATGAGGTGGCGATGCCGGAGCACGGCGGCCTTGGGCGCCGATGTCGTGCCGCTGGTGTAGAGCAGGATGCAGGGAAGCTCGGGGTCGACCGGGGGCGGGGGTTCGGCGGTCACGCCTTCGATCTGGTCGAGGAACGACTGGCATGCCAGGGTGCGGTCGGGATCGGGCCCGAACGGTGGGTGATCAGCGTGAAGGATGAGCGAACCGGGATGGGCCGCGACTTGGGCGGTCAGCTGTTCGGTCCCCAAGCGGTAGTTGAGCGGGATGAACGGCACCCCCGCGCCGGCCGCGCCGAAGAGTGACACCGGGTAGGCCAGGTCGTTGCCACCGATGTAGACCACCGACGGCACGGCCAGCTGGCGGATGTACCCGGTTGCTGCCCACGAACGTTCGGCCAGGGCGGCGTAATCGAGGGAGGTGTGGCCAACTGTCACGGCCGTCCGGCTCCCGTAACCGGAGTGGACCATCTCGAGGACGAGACCGAGGTGCATCGAAGCAGCTCAGTCCGAGGAGGGAAGGGGCTTGGCGCTCTTCGGCCCGAGTGGACGGCCGTCGACGGCCAGGGCGCCTTCGCCGGGTTTGGTGCAGAGCAGCTCGAGCGTGTCGTCCTCGTCGACATAGCGCTTCCCGAGCAGGACCTCGCCCTCCTGTCCGGGCTGGATCTCTCCGCGTGGCCCGTTCTCGCCGGCCCGGGCCAGGGGCAGCCCGCCGCAGGTGAGCGCCACGTCTGCACCCGAGGCCCGGATGACGATCACCTCGGTATCGCTCACCGCGCTGTGGAGCCGGTCGCCGGCCTTCAATTCCATGCTGCGTTCCCTCCTCGGGTCACCTATCTTGCTCCTTCCCCAGCCGGTGTCTCGCATCCGGTCCAGGCCCGGGGTACGTGAACCCCGGCCGCCGTTCATCGCACGGCACCTGGCACCGGACGACTGGGCGCCGGACCCTGGCGACCGTTCCACGGACCCATCCGGGAGGAGCCTTGAGCCGGTACCCGGCACCCAGGGCTGGCGGCATCGTAGCTTGATTCGGCGCTGGCTAATCTTTCCCTGTGCCGTTCGTTCGAGCCCCGGCGTTCGGCCGTATGAGGGCGCCGTCGGTAGGGGAGAGGTTGGCGTCGGCCCTGCGCGCCGCCGGCCTGACGCTGCCTGACGAGGTCAGCGGGGCGGTCGTCGGGACCCAGCCGGAAGGGTCCTGTCCCGTGCTCGCTTGGGCCGCATCGGGTGCCATGTGGCTGACCGGACGGCCCGATGGCCCGCCGCAGTGGCCGGGCGGCGATGTGATGGGCGCGCTCCGTGGCACGGCCCACCTTCTGGGTGCATTGGCCGGCTCTGCCGGTGCGGATCCCGGGCCGCTGGACATTGGCGCGGTCCTGACCGGTCGTGCCGCCGCCCGGGGAGGTGTCCGTCGGGGATCGACGTCGGTCGGTGGCCGGAGTCGGATCCTCCGGACCTCCGAGGGCTGGATCGCCGTCACCCTGTCGCGCCCCGGCGACTTCGAGCTGCTGCCCGCCTTCAGTTCGGGTGCCGTCCCACCCGCCGATCTTCCCCACCTGGTCGACGGGGTCCCGGACCAGCTGTGGGACAGGCTGGAGGCCTTCACCCGGAGCCGGACGGCCGCCCAGTCGGTGTGCGACGCTCAGCTGGTCGGTCTCCCCGTCGCCCAGGTGGCAATGGCAGACGGCACCGCCGAGCCATGGTCGATCACCCGGTCGGGTGGACCCGTTCCTGCCGGTCCCCGCCGCCCGAGAGTGGTCGACTTCTCGGCCATGTGGGCGGGTCCCCTCTGCGCCCATCTCCTCGGCCGGTGCGGGGCTGAGGTGGTGAAGGTGGAGGATGCCGGTCGACCCGACGCCGCCCGACGGGGCGATCCCTGGCTGTTCGAGCAACTCCACCGCGACCAGGAGCAGATCGTGCTCGACTTCGGTGCTTCCGCCGACCGCCGGGTGCTCGGTGACCTCGTGGCGTCCGCCGATGTGGTGATCGAGGCGTCGCGGCCCCGCGCCCTCGGCCATCTCGGTCTGGACCCGGGACAGTTCCTCGGCTCGAGGCCCGGGCGCACCTGGGTCTCGATCACCGGCTACGGCCGGTCGGGAGGGCGCTCGAATTGGGTGGCGTTCGGCGACGACGCTGCCGCCGCCGGCGGACTGGTGGCCACGATGGACCCCGACGGACCGGTGTTCTGCGCCGATGCCATGGCGGACCCGGTCACCGGGCTCTGCGCGGCCACCGGGGCCATGGCCTCGATCGTCGACGGCGGCGGGCACCTGGTCGACTGCTCGATGCGTGCGGCGAGCGCCTTCGTCAACCGGTTCGGAGCCTGCTCGGCGGAGCACCGGGTCGAACGGAAAGGCGAAGGGTGGTCGGTCTCCCACGGCGACATCGACCAACTGGTCGAAATGCCAAGGTCGCCGGTCCACCAGAACCACTAGCATGCCGCGGGGCGATGGTCGGGCCTGGGCATGGCCGGCTGATGACGGGAGGAACCGATGACGACGACCGACGACACAACCGCTCCCGTGGTGGGCGAGCACCGGATGCTGATCGACGGCAAGCTGGTCGAGGCCCGATCGGGAAAGCAGTTCGACAACATCAACCCGGCTACCGAAGAGGTCCTCGGACAGGTGGCCGACGCCGGCGCCGAAGACATGGATGCGGCCATGGCGGCGGCCCGCCGGGCGTTCGACGAGTCGGACTGGGCCGACAACAAGCAGTTGCGCCAGCGGTGCATCCGTCAGCTCCATGCGGCGCTCGAGGAGGAGAGCGAGCTGCTTCGGGCCGAGCTGGTGGCCGAGGTGGGCACGCCCGTCCTGTTGACCTACGGACCGCAGCTCGATGCGCCCCTGTCGGAGGGATTGACCTGGCCGGCCAGCTTCATCGACGAGTTCCAGTGGGAGCGCGACCTCCCCGAGGGCACCGCCTTCGGGTCGCGGAGCTGGCGCAAGGTGGCCAAGGAGCCGGTCGGCGTCGTGGCCGCCATCGTGCCCTGGAACTACCCGTTCGAGGTGACGGTCAACAAGCTGGGGCCGTCTCTCGCCACCGGCAACACGGTGATCCTCAAAGCCGCACCGAACACCCCGTGGAACGCCACCCGCATCGGCCGGCTGGTGGCGGAACGCACCGACTTCCCGCCCGGCGTCCTGCAGGTGGTGACCACGTCGGACAACTCGGTTGCCGAACAGCTGGTGGTCGATCCACGGGTCGACCTGATCTCGTTCACCGGGTCGACGGCGGTGGGCCGCCGGATCATGGAGAAGGGAGCGCCCACCCTCAAGCGCCTGTTCCTCGAGCTCGGCGGCAAGTCGGCCGACATCGTCCTCGACGATGCCGACTTCGAGGGGAAGCTGTCGATGGCATGGACGGTCTGCGTGCACGGCGGCCAGGGGTGCGTGATGCTCACCCGGATGCTTCTGCCTCGGGCCCGTTACGAAGAGGGCATGGCCCTCATCGAAGCGGGCTTCCAGAACGTGCCCTACGGCGAGCCGACCGACCCGGGCAATCTCCAAGGCCCTCAGATCAGCGCGGCCCAGCGGGACCGGGTGCTCGGATACGTCGAGCGTGGCGTGGAGGAGGGGGCGCGGCTGGTGGTCGGAGGCCGCCGCCCGCCCCAGTTCGACAAGGGCTACTACGTCGAGCCGACCCTGTTTGCCGACGTCGACAATTCGATGTCCATCGCCCAGGAGGAGATCTTCGGTCCGGTGCTGGTGGTCGTCCCCTTCGAGGATGACGACGACGCGGTGCGTCTGGCCAACGCCAACCAGTACGGGCTGGGCGTGGGTGTGACCTCCGGATCGGAGGAACGCGCCCTCTCGGTCGCCAGGCGGGTGCGGGCCGGGACGGTCGGGGTCAACGGCGGCGTCTGGTACGGCGCGGACGCGCCGTTCGGCGGGTACAAGGCCAGTGGGATCGGGAGACAGAACGGGGTCGAGGGCTTCGAGCAGTACACCGAGACCAAGACCTATGCCGGCGGGCTGCCTCCACGCGAGAGCTAGTCACGCTCCGGCGCGGGTAGCCGTCGACCAGGAGGAAGGAACCCGACGTGGACGTCAGGTCGATGGAGGACGTCAACCCGGTCGTCGAGCACGGGGGGACGGTGCCCGTCTGGTGGCTGGTTCCACCGCGCCAGATGCAGGAGGCGACCGAGGGGGGCTTCCTCGAGCTGGTCAGCGAGTGGATCGTGGAGGGTGGTGGCCAGGTCGACCCGCATTCGCATCCGACCCACGAGTACTACTACATCGTGTCCGGGCGCGGGATCATGAAGATCGGGGACGAGGAACGGCCGGTCCATCAGGGCGACCTGATCTACACACCGCCCGACACCGTGCACAGCATCTGGCCGGCCTCTCCCAACGCCCCCCTGCACGGGCTGGCCTTCGCCATCGGAGTCAAGGGGACCGGGCCGGTCGACTACACCACCTGATCCGCCCGGGCGGCATCCTGACGGCATCTCGCCTGCGGCCCGAGGGCCCGTTCGGTCCGGCACCTGCCTGTCCCCCGGGAGGATGCCGGCTAACGACGGCCCATCGGGGTGGTGGACGCCAGTTCGGCCGCGGCCGCCATGGTGTCGAGCACGACGTGCTCGTACGCCGCCATGCTCGGGTTGTCGGCCGTGCCCGCCACGACCCGGGCATAGCCGGCCTCGAGGACGATGGCCAGCTTGAACCGGGCGAGGATCACGTAGTAGTCGATCTCGTCCACGTCGCGCCCGCTCACCTTGGCGTAGTGGTCGAGGACCTCGGCCCGGCTGGGCATCCCGGTCGAGTCCACGTAGCCCTGGGTGCGATCCTCGCCCGGATCCGTCCAGCCGTTCATCACCCAGCCGAGGTCGAGCAGAGGGTCACCGACCGTCGACATCTCCCAGTCGACCATGGCCGCCAGCGTGGCCGGCGCACCGTGACGGAACATCACGTTGGCGAACTGGTAGTCCCCGTGGATGATTCCGGGTTCCCAATGCGTCGGCTTGTGGGTCCGTAGCCAATCCGAGGCCACGTCCAGTCCCGGGAGATCGCGGAACTTGACCGCGTCGAGATGGGCCAGCCACCGGTCCACTTGCCGGTCATGAAATCCTTCCGGCTTGCCGAAGCCCTCGAGCCCACGGGCGCGCCAGTCGACGCGGGCCAGACGGGCGATGCCGTCGACCAGTTGAATGCCCAGCCCGTAGCGCGCCCCGAGATCGGTGGCGAACGGAGCCGGCCACCCGTCCATGTTCATCGGCGACCATCCGTCGACCAAGCTCATGAGGTAGAAGGCCGAGCCGATCACCTCGGGATCGCTGCACGCGGCGAAGGCCTCGGGGTGGGGCACGTCGGTTCCGTTGAGGGCCTCCAACACCCGGTACTCGCGCATCATGGTCTCGTTCCGGCCTTTCGGAACCACCCGGGGAGGACGCCGCAGAACGGCACGGAAGTCGCCCCGGGAGATCTCGAAGATCTCGTTGGAGGCGCCCCCGCTGATGAAGCGCGACCTGACCGGTTGACCGGCGGCCGGCAGACCCTGGGAGTCCATCCATCGCCCGAGCCGCTGGTCGTGCACCAGTCCCTCGGTTCGAGCGGCGATGGCCGCCTCCTCCTCGGCGGTCCGCTTGGCCATCGTGTCAGTCTCCTCTGTCCGGTTCGGTTGGATCATCGGTTCGGTCGGGATAGGGCTCGCTGAATCCGGCGTCGCCCACGTCGGCCAGACCGTTGTGCAGCTCCCGGGGTGGCGAGGTGGTCTGTGGCACCGGGACCTGCGACGCCATGATGCCCTCGCGCCGGCGGAGCTCGAACATGCTCTCGCGCCGGCCGGAGTAACCGGTGGGCTGGTGCACCATCCACACGATTCCCTCCGCCGCCACTTCGCTGGGCTCCCAGTTCGAATGGTCGACGCCGGGCGTGTTGGCCACGAACCCCTCCGAGGCCACCGCCATGTCGATCCGGAAGCAGTTGACTGCGATGTTCGATGGCGCCAGCTGGTTGGCGGCGTCGATGGTGAGCCGTTCGAGGGCGATCTTCGACATCCCGTAGGCCATCAGCGAGGCGTGCGGGTACAGGGCGGCGACCGAGGAGACGTTGACCACCGAACCTCCCCCCGCCGCCCGCATGGCCGGTGCCGCCTCTCGGATGGCTATCAGCGGGGCGCGGACGTTGACTTGCATGACCAGGTCGTACCGGTGCAACGGGATGTCGAGGTCACCGACGAAGGTGATGGCGGCGTTGTTCACCAGGATGTCGAGTCGACCGAAGTGGTCGACGGTCCGGGCCACCATGGCCTCCACCTGGCGGTCGTCGGCCAGGTTGGTCGGCACGGCCAGCGCCACCCGGCCGATGGCTCCGATCCGGTCGACCGTGTCGTCCACAGTGCCCGAGGTGCGCTGGGGACTGGTCCTCGTGGCTCGGGCCGCACAGGCCACGTCGCAACCCGCCCGGGCCAGCATGACCGCGGTGGCCGCCCCGACCCCACGGCTCGCACCGGTGACCAACGCCACTTTCCCCTCCAGATCGTCCACGGTCCTCCGCTCCGGTCTGTGACCCGCCAGCGCTGGGCGGCAGACAGTATGTATGTTGGATACGTTATGCATCAAGTGGTGGCGATCCGTTCGCATGGCTGAGCTCCCGGTCCAGGTCACCACGGCCCTCGAGGCCGATGGCATGCCCGACGGGCAGGTCGGGCTCCGGGCCGAGCACGTGGCCGACACCCGGCGGGCCCTCCTCGCCACGGCGCGCCAGCTCTTCGCCGAAAACGGCTTCCGGGCCACCCGCACCGAGGAGATCGTGCAGCGGGCCGGGCTCACCCGGGGCGCTCTCTACCACCACTTCCGGGACAAGGAGGATCTGTTCCGGGCGGTGTTCGAAGAGGTCTCGGGCGAGGTGGTCCGGCTCCTGCACCGCCGGTCCGCCGACGCTCGTACCCGTGCCTGGGACCTGTTCCGCGCCAACAGCGAGGTCTACCTCGATGCCGCCTCCACCAACCCGGCCTACCGCCAGATCGTGCTGGTGGACGGTCCTGCCGTCCTGGGCTGGACGGTGTGGTCGGAACGGGGTGACGGTCCGAACCACAAGATCATGGAGTACCTGCGCGATGCCATGGCCGAAGGGGTGCTCGAGCCCCAGCCGGTCGAGCCGCTGGCCCATCTGCTGTCGGCCCTCGGGGTGGGCTCGGCCATGTACGTGGCCCACGCCGCCGACCCCGTGATGGCCCGGAGGGAGATGGCCGCCTGCAACGAGCGGTTCCTCTCCGGCCTCGGTGTGAAGCCCGGGGCCGTCGGCCACGACCACTCCGGCGCCGGCCGGATCGTCGACCGGGGACCCACCCGGTCATCGACCGCTCCGATGACGAAAGGACCGCGATGAGTTGGGACTTCTCCACCGAGCCCGAATTCCAGGCCAAGTTGGACTGGGCCCGCCAGTTCGTGCACGAACGGGTCGAGCCACTCGATCTCCTCTATCCGCACCGCCAGTTCCATCCCTTGGACGACGAGCTCCGCCCGATGGTCGATCCCATGAAGCAGGAGGTGCGTGACCACGATCTGTGGGCGGCTCATCTCGGCCCCGAGCTGGGGGGCAAGGGCTATGGCCAGGTCAAATTGGCGCTGCTGAACGAGATCCTGGGTGTATCGAGCTGGGCGCCCATCGTCTTCGGGACCCAGGCTCCCGACACCGGCAATGCCGAGATCATCGCCCACTACGGGACCGACGAGCAGAAGGCCACCTATCTCCAGCCGCTGCTCGACGGTGAGGTGTTCTCCTGCTACTCGATGACCGAGCCGCAGGCGGGGTCGGACCCGAAGCAGTTCACCACCCGTGCCGTTCGGGACGGCGAAGAGTGGGTCATCAACGGCTGGAAGTTCTTCTCCTCCAACGCCCGGACGGCCACCTTCCTCATCGTGATGGCCATCACCGACCCGGAGGTGAGCGTGTACCAGGGTGCGTCGATGTTCCTCGTGCCCACCGACACCCCCGGGGTCAACATGGTGCGCCACATCGGCCTCGCCGGGGAGAGCGAGGACGAGGGCATGCACGCCTTGATCCACTACGAGGACGTCCGTGTCCCGGCCGACAGCCTGCTCGGGGGTGAAGGCCAGGCGTTTGCCATCGCCCAGACCCGGCTCGGCGGCGGCCGGGTGCACCATGCCATGCGGACCGTGGCCACCTGCCAGCGGGCACTCGACCTCCTGTGCGAGCGGGTCCTCAGCCGTGAGACGCAGGGGAGCCTCCTGGCCCGCAAGGAATTCATCCAGGGTGACATCGCCGACTCCTATGCCGAGCTGGCCCAGTTCCGCTTGCTGGTGCTCTGTACCGCCTGGGAGATCGACCGCTACAAGGACTACCGCCGCACCCGCAAGAACATCGCCGCCATCAAGGCGCTCACCCCCAAGGTGGTGCACGATGCGGTGTGGCGTTCGATGCACGCCCACGGCGCGCTCGGCGTCTCCAACGAGATGCCCTTCGGGGGCATGTGGATGATGGCTCCCGTCATGAGCGTGGTCGACGGGCCCACCGAGGTGCACAAGATCACGGTGGCCCGCGAGGTCCTGAAGGACTACGAGCCGGCACCCGGCCCGTGGCCGTCTGCCCACTTGCCGGCCCGGCGGGAGGAGGCCCGCGCCAAGCTGGCCAGTTATCTCGAGCACGTCGTCGGCAACTCGTGAAGACGGTCTGAGTGCGCGCCGCCCGGTGCCGTGAGTACGGCGAGCCGGCCTCCGTGTCGGTCGAGGAGGTCGAGGACCCCCGCCCCGGCGCGGGCGAGGTGGCGGTGGAGGTGGCCGCGGCCGCCGTCAACTTCCCCGACGTCTTGCTGGTGGCCGATCGGTATCAGGTGCACGTTCCGGTGCCGTTCACCCCGGGAGGCGAGTTCGCCGGGACCGTGAGCTCGCTCGGGCCCGGCGTCGACCGATTTGCCGTGGGGGACCGGGTGGCCGGCGCCACCCTGGTCGGCGCCTTCGCCGAGCGCGTCGTGGTCCCCGCCGCCTCCGTGGAGCGGGTCGACCCGGCCGTCGACCTGCTGGTGGCGGCGGCCTCGGGTGTGGCCCACCGGACCGCCTACCACGCCCTGCGCACCGTGGCCCGCATCGAGCCCGGCCAGTGGGTGGTGGTCCTCGGGGCGGCCGGCGGCGTCGGACTGGCGGCGGTCGAGATGGGCGCCGCCCTGGGGGCCTCGGTCCTGGCTGCGGCGTCCACCCGGGGGCGGCTCGACCTCTGCCGCCAGAAGGGGGCGGTCGCCGTGGTCTGTTACGGGCACGAGGACCTGAAGGAGCGCATCAAGGAGGCCACCGGCGGCGGTGCCCATGCCGTGATCGACCCGGTCGGGGGTCCCTTCGCCGAGCAGGCGCTGCGGGCGCTGCGCTGGGGCGGGAGATTCGTCTCCGTCGGATTCGCCTCGGGCGAGATTCCCCGGATCCCGCTCAACCTGGTGCTGCTCAAGGGGGTGGAGGTCACCGGGTTCACCCTGTCCGGCCTGGCCCGCCACCAGCCGGCGGAAGTGGAGCGCGACCGGCTCGAGCTCGATGAGCTGGCCCGGTCGGGCCGGATGGTTCCCCACATCTCGGCCGTGTACCCCCTCGAGGAGGCGGGCCGCGCCCTCGCCGACCTGGCCGAACGCCGGGCGGTGGGCAAGGTGCTGGTGACCCCTCGGGCCACCGCCGGGCGGACGGTAACGTCTGGGCAGCCGGTCGACGCTCGCCGGTCGGATTCGCCGGAAGGCAGAGGGGTGTCGCCGTGAACCCGCAGACTCGCCGGGCCCCGAGCGGGTCGCCCCCGTCGCCATGACCGCCGGCCCCTGGTGGCAGAGTGCGCCGGTGGAGCCGTGCTCCTGATCCCCGAGGCCGCCGGGCCGCACCATCCGGTGCCGGGAACGTCGGACCGCCGGCCGGGGTCGGTGAGGCGGACCTCGAACATCGATTCGACCCGGCCCGACGGGCTCGGCGGCGATCTGGTCCTCACCGCCTCCGCCCGCGACCTGTGCACCGGTGCGGACGGGAGCGGACGGGTGGTCGGGGAGGCGGAGCTGCGAGCCCGGACCGACGGGAGGTTCAGGCTGCGCTCGGTGTCCGTTCGTCCGGAGCTGGCCGAATTGTCCGAGCAATTGTCCGGGGTGGTGGTGGGCCCGGGCTTCCGGGGTCGCGTGTCCGACGCCGGGTCCGACGGACCCGAGGCCGGGTCACTGCTCCACCTCTTGCTCGACGACCTGCCGGGGGCGGCGTTGGTCTCCGGGTACGCCGTGCAGCGGGCCGGTGGCTTCGAGGACGAGTCCCCCCGGGTCGTCCCGGCTCCGGTGGCGTCCAGGGCACGGGAGACCATGGCCACCATGGGCGACGACCGTTGCGCCGGCTGGGCCCACGACGCCACCATGATGACCACCATTCGTGAGCAGGGGGTGGTGCCGGTGTCACAGGGCCCGCCGGCGCCCGTGCTCGAGCGAGCCGATGACGTCCTTGCCTGGCATCCGATGGAGGCGCTCCCTCCCCACGGCATGCGCCGGCGCCGGCGACTGGATGTGATCGCGCCGCCGGATCCGGGCGGGCCGTACCGGATCGACGCCCACTTTCGCGACAGCCATGTGGGTGAGGACGGCACGGAGTGGGTGCTGCACGAGTACGCCGTGGCCGGCACCGTGGACCACGGAGGAGAGCGCGTTCTCGAGATGGCCGCCGAGGCCCGGGTCCTGCCGTGGATGGAGTGCCCGGAGGCCGTGGCCAGCGCCTCCCGGGTGGCCGGGATGGCCCTCGGCGAGCTCCGGACCCGGGTACGCCAGGAACTGGTCGGCCGGTCGACCTGCACGCACCTCAACGACACGTTGCGCTCGCTCGACGACGTGTCGGTCCTCATCTCGGTGCTCCGGGGTGACGGGAAGGGGCGCTGACATGGCCGACCGCTCCGGATTGCGCGCCGTCCTCGACCTCGAGCCGGTGGGCGAGGGGAGGTTCCGCGCCACCAGCGTCGACACCGGGTTCGGGGGCGTCGTCTTCGGCGGCCAGCTGCTGGCCCAGACCATGGTGGCCGGCGCCACCGTCGACCCGGGCAAGGAGGTCAAGTCGGTGCACACCGTGTTTGCCCGCGGCGCATCCCCCGACCAACCGCTGGACATCGAGGTCGAATCCATGCACGCCGGGAGGGCGCTCGCCAGTGCCACGGTCACCGTCCGGCAGGGTGACCGCCTGTGCACCCGCTCCCTCTGCCTGCTGAGTGCGGTCGAGCCCGACCTCATCCGCCACGCCGTGGACATGCCGCCGGCGGGAGCACCCGGGGACGCTCCGAGCCGTGGCGGCGAAGGTGACTTCTGGGAGGTCAGGGTGGTCGGCGGCGTGGACATCGCCGACCCGGACGCGGTGGGGCCGGCCGAGCTGTTGGTCTGGAGCCGTTTCCCCGGCTCGGACGAGACGGGCGTGATCGGGCAGGCCCTGCTGGCCTATGCCACCGACGGCTTTCTCATCGGCACGGCCATGCGGCCACACCGGGGGATGGGCCAGTCGATGTCCCACGTGTCGATCTCCACCAGCGTGCTGAGCCACACGCTCACCTTCCACGAGCCCGTCGATGCCGGCGCCTGGCACCTGCTGGCCCACCGCAGCCCGTACGCGGGCCGCGGTCGCTCCTACGGCCGGGCCGACGTCTTCACCGCCGACGGCCGACTGGTGGCCTCCTTCGTGCAGGACGACATGATCCGGGCCTTTCCCGAGGGGCAGCAGCCCGCGGCGGGGGGACGGTCGAAATTCTGAGACGGCGGAGCGTCCGGTGCCGGCCAGGGCCGGGGTCTTGACCTCGACCGGTCGGCCGGAGAGGAGCTGAGGATGGAGCTCGAAGGGGCTGCCGCCCTGGTGACCGGCGGTGCCGGGGGTTTGGGCGAGGCCACGGTGCGGCGGTTGGTGGCCGCCGGTGCCCGCGTGGTCATCGCCGATCTGGCCCGGGACAAGGGGGAAGCACTGGCCGGCGAGCTCGGACCGACTGCCGCCTTCCACGAGACCGATGTCACCCGCCAGGAATCGGTGGCCGGGGCGCTCGAGCGGGCGGCGGAGCTGGGCCCGGTCCGGGTGGCGGTGGCCGTACACGGCGGGTTCGGCGGCGGCGGCCGGACCCTCAAGTCCGACGGGACACCGCACGCCCTCGACGACTTCCGCCGGACCATCGAGCACTACCTGGTCGGCACCTTCAACGTGGTGCGGCTCGCCGCCGCCGCCATCGGCCGTTCGGAGCGGCTGGCCGACGGGGAGCGAGGGGTCCTGGTCAACACGGCGTCGATCGCCGGCTTCGAGGGCACCGTCGGAACGGTGGCCTATGCCAGTGCCAAGGGAGGGGTCATCGGCATGACCATCGCCGCCGCCCGTGACTTGGCGGTCGTCGGCATCCGGGTGGTGACCATTGCGCCAGGCACCTTTCTCACTCCGGCCTACGGCGCCGACCCCGACGCCGTCGAGGCCATGTGGGCACCGGCCATTCCGTTCCCCAAACGGATGGGTCGGCCCGACGAGTACGCCCAGCTGGTGCACAGCATCTGCGAGAACCCCTACCTCAACGGGGAGGTCATCCGCATCGACGGGGCCCTACGGTTCGGGCCGAAGGGCCCCCGCTGAACGGGATCCCGCCCGGTCGGGGAGCGCGGCGACCTCAGGTGAGCGTCGGCCGGATCCGTTCGCGGAGGAATGTGACCACCGCGTCGGAGAAGGCGTCGTTGCGATCCCCGGCGATCATGTGGGCGGCGCCGGCCACATCGACCACGGTGGCCGTCGGGATCTTGGACAAGAGGTCGTCGACTCCCTCGTCGGTCACGACGTCGCTCAACATGCCCCTGACCAACAGGGTGGGCACCTTGATGTTGCGCATGGCCACATCCAGCAGCCCGGCCAGTCGGTCGGGCACGACCTCGGTCCGCTCCTGGCTGATGAGGAGCGGGTCCCAGTGCCAATACCAGCGGCCGTCGCGCTGGCGCAGCACTTTCTGCAGGCCGGCCGGGTTCACCGGCCTGGTCCGCTGCGGGGTGTAGGCGGCGATGGCCTCGGCCGCCTCTTCGAGGGTCGCGAATCCACCCAGTCCGGACTGCATGAACGAGTGGATGCGCTGGATGCCCTCCGGGTTGGTCTTCGGGGTGATGTCCACCAGGATCAGCCCGCTGGAAACCGTGCGGTCGCTGGTGCCTTCGGCCAGCATGGCCGACATCCCGCCGAGAGAGGCGCCGATGAGGACCGGTGGGCGTCCCAATTGGTCGACGACGGCCAGGCAGTCGCCGCCGAAGGCGGTGAACGAGTAGTCACCGTTGCTAGCCCAGTCACTGTCTCCATGACCGCGGAGGTCGAGGGCCACGGTGCGCCAACCGTCCTCGGCCACGGTGGCGGCGGTCGATCCCCAGGCATGCCGGGTCTGGCCACCACCGTGCAGGAAGAGGACGGGCCAGGCATCGGGGTCACCGCGAACGTCCGCCGACAGGCGCACTCCCTCGAATCCGGCAAAGACCACGTGTTCGACGTCCATGTCCCATCGTCGCATCCTCGGGCCTCTCAGAGTTGTTTGTCATCGGTCGGGAAGGGGGGCAGAGTACAGGTGGAGGTGCCGCTGGGCTAGTCCGGCCCGCGGGCGGACGAGCGAGACCCGGGGAGGATGCCCATGACCGAGGGATCGGAGAGCGAGCCGAGGATCACGGTCACGGCCAATGGGCCCTATCTGGTGGCGGGGGCAGTGCCGCTCATGAGACGGCGGATGGTCGAGTCCGAGTTCGGAGAGCCCCTCACCTGGCAGACCAGGACCTCGCTGCCCGTCACCGACCCGATGGCCCTGTGCCGTTGCGGGCAGTCGGGCAACAAGCCGTTCTGTGACGGTTCGCACCAACCGGCCGAGTTCGACGGAACCGAGACGGCGCCGGCAACGAGCTACGACGAGCGCCAGACCACCTATGCCGCCACCGGAATCGTGGTCCGTGACGACCGGTCGGTGTGCGAGCACGCCGGTTTCTGCGGGAATCGGGCGACCACCGTGTGGAAGATGCTCCGGCAGGGCGACACCGAGGACACGGTCAAGCGCTCGCAGCTCATCGCCATGGTCGAGCGGTGCCCGTCCGGGGCCCTCACTTACCGGATGGACGCCGATGGCGAGGACGTCGAGCCGGTACTGCGTATGGCTGTCGGAGTAGTCGACGACGGTCCGTTGTTCGTGACCGGCGGGGTGCGAGTCGAACGAGCGGACGGGCAGCCGATGGAGACGCGCAACCGGATCACGCTGTGCCGGTGCGGCGGCTCGGGCAACAAGCCGCTGTGCGACGGCTCACACCAGACCAACGGTTTCAGCGATTCGTAGGCGTCGAGGGATCTCGGGGTGATTCCGGAGGAGCAGCTGGCTGAGGCGGTGCACGACACGCAGGTCCGTCGGCTCCAGCATGCCTACGCCGACGTGGTCAACCGGAGGGCGTGGCCCGAGTTGGAGCAGTTGTTCGTGGACGGCGCCGCCGTCGTCGTGGACCGCCGGGCCGGGGAGCCGGTGCGGCTGGTCGGAGCGTCGGCCGTCGGCGAGTTCATCGCCGGCGCCATCGCCAAGTTCGAGTTCTTCGAATTCGTGGTGTTGAACGCTCACATCGTGTTTCCCCGGGGGCCCCGGGCGGGAGAGGCCTCCAGCCGCCTGTTCATGTGCGAGGTCCGCCAGGATCGGGAAAGCGGCCGCATGACCACGGCCTACGGTCTCTACCACGACCGCTACCTCGTCGATGACGATCGGTGGCGATTCGCCGAGCGCCGCTATCATTCGCTGGCTCGTGACGGCCGGGACCTCGACGCCTTCCCCTTGCCCCTCGATCCGGGCATCGACGTTCCCGGCGTTCCGGACTAGCCGCCACGGGCGGCCCGGGCGCCTGCTGCCGCCGGCCATCATCCGCGGTCGGCTCCGGGCATGGCAGCATCATGGACATGCCGCTCTTGTTGGTCCGGCACGGGCATGCCGGGAGACGAACCGCCTTCAAGGGTGACGACCGCCTCCGCCCGCTCTCCAAGCGAGGCGTCGCACAGGCGGTGGCACTGGTGCCGATCCTGAGCGGCTACCGGCCGCAGCGGATTCTCTCCAGCCCCTATGTCCGGTGCTGCGAAACCGTTCGGCCGACGGCAGAATCGTTGTCGCTCCCGGTCGAGACGCTCGACGAGCTGGGTGAGGGACACGGCGACGACGCAGAGCGCTTGATCCGACGCATGGTCGGCGAGTCAGCCGTGCTCTGCACCCACGGTGATGTGGCTTCGGCGGTGCTCGAGTCGCTGGTGGCCGAGGGCGGCGCCCGACCGGACCAGGCGCGGCTGCAGAAGGGTGACGCCTGGGTGATCAGTTCGGCGTGGTTCGTCGCCGGCCATCGTCGACCACATCCGGCTGTCCGACCGATCGAGGCGGTGAGCACGGGCATCGGTGCGACGGCGCGGGTCGCGGGCACCGGTCGCTCTCGGCCGGGCCGATGGCCCCGGCGAGCCCGATGCACGACCCCGACCGGTACGCTGGGGCGGCCATGAACGACCCGAATCGCTTCGACCCGGGGGCGTTCGGGGTCTTCCGGGTTCTCGACCGGTCGTTCGACGAGCGCTCGCGGACCGTGGTCCTCCGCTACGCGCTGGACGACGGCCCTTCGTTCACCGAGACCGTGACCTTCGAGACCCCGCCGGCCGGCGAGATGGACGCGCCGCTCTTCCAACGAGCGCTGCTGCACCTGCACATCGCCGCCGGTACCAGCTACTACAAGACGGCCGCACCACCGGTCGTGCGTGTCGAATCCGCGCTCACCGCAGCCGAGGCCGAGTTCCACCGTCGCCTCTACGACGACGGACTCCGTGAGTTCGCGGTGGAGAACGGCATGCCGGTACCACGACCGGTGTCCATCGATGCCCCCTCGAAGGCTGCCACCCCGCTGGCACCGGCACCGGGGGGCCGTCCCGCCGGGTTGGTGGTGCCCATCGGAGGGGGAAAGGACTCGATGGTGCTCATCGAGGCGGTCCGCCCCCTCGGCCCGCGTCTGCTGGCGGTCAATCCCCACCCCTTGGTGTCGGAGCTGGCCCGCCTGGCCGGTCTCGAGCTGCTGGTCGTTCGCCGCGAGCTCTCGCCCAACTTGGCGGGGCTCAACCGGTCGGGCGCCCTCAACGGCCATGTGCCGATCACCGCCATCGTGTCCCTGATCGCCGTCCTCGGGGCCGCGGTGTACGGCTACGACACCGTCGCCATGGCCATCGAGCGGTCGGCGAGCGAGGAGTCGGTGCGGGTGAACGGCGCCCCCGTCAACCACCAGTATTCGAAGAGCCTCGAGTTCGAGCGCCTGCTGACCGATCTGGTGGCCACATCGGTCGATCCCGGAATCACCTACGGCTCTGCACTGCGTCCCTACTCGGAGCTGTCCATCGCCCGGGCGTTCGCGGCGTTGACCGACTACCACTCGACGGTGTGCAGTTGCAACACTGCGTTCCGCCGGTCGGCCGGTGCCGGGGACCGCTGGTGCGGCGAGTGTGCCAAATGCCGATTCGTGGGGCTCGTGCTGGCCCCGTTCATGACGCCCAAGGACCTGAGCGCCCTCATCGGGCGTGACATGTTCGCCGAGCCCGAGCAGATCGCCGGATTCGCCGCCCTCATGAGCCCCGAGGGGAAGCCGTTCGAATGCGTCGGGGAGCGCCGCGAATCGGCCGCGGCCATGGGAATGCTGGCCGAGTCGCCGGCGTGGAGCGGAGCTCCCGTGGTCGCCGCCCTGGCCCCCACCGCCCGGGCCCTGGTGACGAACCAGGATGCCGACGAGCTCCTCCGGGCCGATGGGTCGCTGCGGTTCCGTCGGCGGGACGTCGCCGATGCCGTCGATCGGTTCATGGACTCGGTCCCGTGACCCTCGAGGAGCTCTGCCGGCGGAAGGTGGCGGTGTGGGGACTCGGACAGGAGGGCCTCGCCATGGCCGGACTGTTGGTCGGACGGGGCGTGATCCCGCGACTCATCGACGACCACCCCGAGGACGCCTCGGGCCGGGCGTCGGCGGTGCTCGGACCGGGGGTGGTCGTCGTCGACCCGGGTTCGGCCGGCTGGGCGGACATCGACGCCGTGGTGCGGGCCCCGGGCGTGAGCCGGTACCGGCCCGAGCTGGTGGACGCCCGCCGGTCGGGCACGGTGGTCACCACCGCCATGGCCCTGTGGTTCGAGGACTTCGCCGAGGCGCGGGTGGTGGCGGTCACCGGCACCAAGGGTAAGAGCACGACCGCCGCCCTCACCGCCGCCATCCTGCGCCAGCAGGGCATGGAGGTCGAGCTGCTCGGCAACATCGGGGTGCCGGTGACCGACGCCTACGACCGTCCCCTCGTCGATGCCTACGTGGTGGAGGTCTCCTCCTATCAGGCGGCGGAGGTGACCGTTTCCCCCGGCGTGTGCGTGCTGACCAGCCTGGCGCCGGACCACCTCGACTGGCACGGGAGCGAGGAGGTCTACTACCGGGACAAGCTGCGTCTGGTGGAGGCCGGGCCGGCGGGCTCGCTGGCCGTCAACGCCGCCGCCGACGAGGCCGTGCGCCGCACGGCGCACCACCCGCACCGCACGCTGTTCGGTCCCTCCGGCCGGGTGCGGCTGGCTCCATCCGGGATGATCGAGGCGGACGGCGAGCCGTTGGTGGAGTCCGACCGACTGCGAGTGCCGGGCCGCCACAACGTGTGGAACCTGTGCGGTGCCGTCGCCGGTGCCCTGTTGCTCGGGGGCGGGCCGCCCATGACCGATGCCGTCGGGAGGGCGGTCGACGGGTTCGAGGGCCTGCCCTCCCGGTGCCGGACCATCGGCCGGCGGGACGGCCTCGTCTTCGTGGACGACGCCCTGGCGTCCAACCCGTTCGCCACCATGGCCTCGGTCGAAGCCTTCCCCGACGGCGAGCTCACCGTCATCCTGGGTGGCGCCGACCGGGGCGTCGACGTCCGGCCCCTGGTCGAGGCCCTGGCCCGGCGCCGCCCGGCTCCCGCCGTGGTGGTGCTGGGGCCAGACGGTCAGCGCCTGATCGACGCCTTCGCCGGCCCGGCCACCCACCGGCCGGAGGGAATGGTCGTCCGGCAGGCCGGCGACATGCACGAGGCCGTCCAGACGGCTGTGGCCTCGACGGCCGGCGGGGGAGTGGTGCTCTTCTCCCCGGCTGCCCCCACCCCCGACGGGGAGGGTGGGTTCGGCGAACGGAGTCGCCAGTTCGTCGAAGCTTCGGGTACCGGTCCGAGTTGACCGGGGATATCGAGGTGGACCACCGTGGCGGGGACCCAGGACGACCATGACCGAGATCACCATCATCCAGGAAGAGGCGAAGACCATCACCGCCTGCCCCGACGCCGCCCGTTCCGCGTTCCTGGTGGACGCCGACGAGTTGCCCGCCGCGCTCGGGATGGGAGCTCGGCCCCAACGGGTTGTGCCAGGGTGAGCGTTGTGTGCCGGTGACCGATCCTGGCTCCCTGCACGTCGATGGCCGGGTCGACCTCTCGGCCGTAGCGGGTGCCCTCGGGTTGCTGGCCGTGGTCGATGTCGGGGCCGGAGTGATGGCGCTTTCGCTGCCGGCGGAACGCCGGCGTCGCGCCCTCGACGGCCTCGAAGCCCCCGGCTTCGCGTTGCCAGACCTGACGGGCAGGACCCGGCATCTGCACGAATGGGCCGGATCGAAACGCCTGCTCGTGGCGTTCTCGAGCTGGTGCGGCTGCCGGTACGACCTGCCGGGGTGGCAGGCCGTCCATGACGAGCTGGCCCCCCACGGGTTCACCGTGATCGCCGTGGCCCTCGACCGTTGCGCCGATGACGTGCTGCCCTGGACCGACGGGATCACGATGCCCGTCCTCTACGACCCCGAGCATCTCCTGACCGAGCTTTATGCCATCTCCAACGTGCCCTCGGTGGTGTGGATCGACGAGGAGGACCGTATCGTCCGGCCCACTGGCGTCGCCCACGGCTCCGACCTGTTCGCCGAGTTCACCGGCATCGAGGCCGGGCCCCATCTGGACCAGCTCCGCCGGTGGGTGAAGACCGGTGCCCCCCCGCTGACCGGCGACGAGGCCCGGGTGGCGGTGACCGACCTGAGTGAGGACGAGGTCCGGGCCCGGCTCCACTTCCGGGTGGCGTGCCAGGCCCAGCAGGGAGGGGATCCCGATGCCGCCCACCGGCACCTCGAGACGGCGGCGGCGCTGGCCCCCGACGACCTGACCATCTGGCGGGCGGCTATGCCGCTGGTGGGCGAGGATCCCTTCGGTGATGCCTTCATGACGCGCTACGAGGCGTGGCGGCGGCGGGGCAGCCCCGCCCACGGCCTACCCCCGGTAGCCGCCGGGCCGTGACCGGCGCCGGAGGGCCGCCTGCCGGTCAGTGCCCGGCGCGGCACCAGTCTGAGGGTCAGGATCTGGAAGGGGGCGAGCTCCAGGGCCACTTGGTCGTCCTGGAAGGGGACGGGAGCCTCGTCGCGCTCCAGCAGATCGGTGCGGCTGGCCCGGGACAGGGGCCAGGGCGCCGACAGGCAGGCCGGACCCCGTCCCCCCCACGCTTCGTACAGCCGGACCACCAGGTCCCCGCGCCGGTCGTCGGATCGTTTGACCGCCTCGATCACCACATTTGGGGCATCGATGGACAGGAAGGAGCCACGTCGAGCCCGGTCGGCTCCCGACGGCCCCCCCGGTCGGACGGGCGTCGCCCGGAGCGGCACGTTGAGGTCGTAGCCGGCGTCGATGACGCCCGCCGGCCGGAGGTCGCCCTGGTGGGGAAAGAGCTGGTAGGTGAACCGGTGCCGGCCGCGGTCGGCCTCGGGGTCGGGCCAGTTGGGTGCGCGGAGCAGCGACAGCCGCAGCACGTCGGCCCGGACGTCGTACCCGTACTTGCAGTCGTTGAGCAGTGCTGCGCCGTAGCCGGGCTCGGAGTAGTCGGCCCAGCGGTGGGCGCAGACCTCGAACCGGGCCTCCTCCCAGCTGGTGTTGGCGTGGGTGGGCCGTTCGACGTGGCCGTACTGGATCTCGTAGGTGGCCCGCGGGCTGCGCACGGCCAGGGGGAAGGCCACTTTCAACAGCCGGTTCTCCTCGTGCCAGTCCACCTCGTTGAACACCTCGAGCACCTTTGATCCGGCGGTCAGCCTCACGACTTGGACGATGGACGACTGGCCGAAGGAACGGGTCACCCGGATGGCTGCCCGAACCGGCCCGGTCTCCACCACGTCGATGGCATCGACGGCGGTGAGGTCCTCGACCCGGTGGCGGTACCAGGCATCGATATCCCAGGCGTCGAAGTAATTGGGATAGTCGGGATGCAGCTGGAGGAGGTTGCCACGGCTCCCCTCGGACAGCACCTGGCGCCGGGCGGATCGGTCGAACACCGAGCTGAGCAGCCCGTCCTCGTCGAGCTCGATGCGGAGGTGCTCGTTCTGCAGGTGGCGCGCCCCGGCTTCGGCCGGGGGACGGTCGCGGTCGGGCTCGGCCGCCACCAGGTCGTAGACGTGGAAGCCGCCGGACGGCACCGAAGCGAGGAACAAGGCGCCGCCCTCGTCCAGGAGCTGGACCGGCACTCGGTGCCCGCTCGAATCGCAGGCGGCGGCCGTCCCCACCGGCACGGTGGTCTCGACCAGGCCGGTGCGCGCATGGCAGAGGGAGTTCCACACCACGACCGGATGGGTGGTCCCGCCCGTGTCGACCCCGGCGATGAGCTCGGCCAGGGCGTCGGCGGTGATGGCCTCGGCCTGCCTGATGACCTCGGCATGGTCGTGCCGGGTGTCCTCGTATACCCAATGGATGCCGGACCCGGGGATGATGTCGTGGAACTGGTGGAGGAGCAGCGTCCGCCACGCCCCGTCGAGCTCCTCGGCCGGGTAGCCGCCGTCGGCCAGCGACGCCCACAGCTCGGCATCTCGCAAGGCCAGTTCGCCACGGCGGTTTCCCGCCTTGGTCGAGCCCTGGGTGGTGTACGTGCCGCGGTGGTGCTCGAGATAGAGCTCGCCGACCCACACGGCCGGATCGACGATGGTCGATTCGGCCTCGTCGAAGAAGGCCCTCGGTCCCTCCATGGTGAGCCTCGGCATGCCATCGGAGTCGGCCAGGCGCCGGGCTGACTCGAGCATCTCCGCCGTCGGTCCGCCGCCGCCGTCGCTGTGGCCGAAGAGGTAGAGGGACCGGCCGGAATGCCCGTGGTCCCTGAAGTTGTCGACGCCGTGGCGGAGCTCGCGCACGGTGACCTGGCCGCCGTAGGTGTCGGCCGGCGGGAAGTGGGTGAACACCCGCGACCCGTCGATGCCCTCCCAGTAGAAGCTGTGGTGGGGCATGTCGTTGTACTGGTTCCAGGAGAGCTTCTGGGTCAGGAACCGACGTACCCCACCGAGCCGCATGATCTGGGGCAGTGCCGCCGAGTAGCCGAAGACGTCCGGTAGCCAGACGTCCTCGGTCTCGATGCCGAGCTCCTCGAGATAGAAGCGCTTTCCGTGGATGATCTGGCGGACGAGGGACTCACCCGAAGGGATGTTGCAGTCCGCCTCGACCCACATGCTGCCCGTCGGCTCGAGGCGGCCCTCGGCGATGCGGACCTTGAGGCGCTCCCACAGGCCGGGGTAGTGATCGCGCATCCAGGCCAGGTGCTGAGCCTGGGAGACGACGAAGTGGTACTCGGGATAGCGGTCCATGAGGGTGAGCACGGTCGAGAAGGTGCGGGCGCACTTGCGCACCGTCTCCCGCAGCGGCCAGAGCCAGGCGGTGTCCAGATGGGCGTGGCCCACCGCGCTCACCCGGTGGGCGGAGGGAGACGCCGGCTCGTCGATCAGCTCTCGCACCAGCTCGGCCGCCCCGGACCAGCTCTCCCCGATGTCGGGGAGGGTGAGCCGGTCGGCGGCTCGTTCCAGCCCGGCCAGCAGCCGGGCCTTGCGGGGCTCAGCCGCGGGGAGCTCGAGGAGGAGCTCGATGGCCACCCGGAAGTCGTGGAAGAACGCCTCGAACGTCGGGTCGACGGTGAAGAGGCCCGCCCGGGCCAGGGTGAACCGTGGCGCCCCGTCCGGTTCGGCCATGAGCAGCGGCCAGGGGTTGGCACCGAAGGGCGAGGGCGGGTTGGCCGCCGCCTCCACGTAGAGCTCGACCGGTTCGCCGCCTTCGGCCCGGTCGGTGATCGGATAGGAGCGGTGGTTGGGTGACAGTCCCTGGACCGGCTGCCCATCCCGGTAGACCAGGGCCTCGGCGCCGAACCCGGTCTCGCCGGCGTTGCCGATGGCGAACCCCAGGCGCACCTCCTGATGACGCCACCCGGCCGGGATGGCGCCGCGCAGACGGAACCAGGTGGTGTCCCAGGCCGGGCCCCAGGCGTCCCCGAGGGCGAAGGGCTCGAACGGCGCGGCGAGGGCCATCTCCACCGGCACCGGCTCCCCGTGCACGTGGTAGGCGGCGATCTCGAGGTTGGCCCCGTCGGCCCGGCGGGCCGGCCGCACGAACTCGTTGAAGACCCGCAGGATCCGGCTGACCCGCAACGAGTCGGCCTTGCGCATGGTGGCGCAGTATAGGAGGGCCCCGACCAGCCTGACCGCCCGGAAGTTGCGCGCTACGGTGCCGGGCGGGCACCCTTCTGCCCTACCGGTGGGTGACCGAGCGACCGTGCGATCCGGCCAGCCAGACGACAGGGGAGGAGCCCCAGTGGCAGACGACGACGTCCTGAAGAAGATCATCGGCAAGCCGACCGGTACCACCGTGGTGACGGTGGAGCGGGGTCAGCTGAGCCTGTTCGCCGACGCGGTGAGAGACCACAGCCCCGTCTACCGTGACCTGCGGGCCGCCGAGTCGGCCGGGCTGGCCGGTATCCCCGCCCCCCCGACCTATCCCTTCGTGATGGGAAACTTCGGCGCCTACCCCGAGCTGCAGACCGAGGAAGCTCCAGCCGGCAACCCCATGGCCGAGGTACTCGGCCCCTTGATGGCCAACGGCGGGCTCATCCTCCATGGCGAGCAGGAGTTCACCTACCGTCGACCGGTGCTGGCCGGCGACGTGCTGGTCGGCCGGGGCAAGGTCGCCGACGCCTACCGCAAGGAGTCAAAAGGCCGGACCATGACCTTCGTGGTGGTCGAGACGGAGTGGAGCGAGCGGGACACCGGCGCGCCGGTGTGCACCTCGCGCATGAACATCATCCACCGCGCCTGATGCCCGACAGCTCGCCGCCCCCCGCCATCCTCCGGCGGGTCGAAGACGGAGTGGCCTGGATCATCCTCAACCGGCCCGACGCCGGCAATGCCATCGACTTCCCGATGCGCGACCAGCTGATCACCTGGCTGGAGGAGACCTCGACCGACCTGGCGGTCCGGGCGGTGGTCATCACCGGCACCGGCGACAAGGGGTTCTGCACGGGGGCCGACCTCCGCTCGCCGGTGGTGCGTCCGCCGCGACCCGAGGGTGCGCCCGACCAGGTGGTCGGCGAATCGGCCCGTATGATCCGCGTCGGATGGCAGCGGATGATCGCCGCCGTGCTGGACTGCGAGAAACCGGTCATCGCCGCCGTGAACGCCACCGCCGCCGGCGGGGGTCTGGCCTTGGCCCTTGCCTGCGACCTGGTGCTGGCGGCCGAGGACGCCCGGTTCATCGCGGTGTTCGTCCGGCGGGGCATCGTTCCTGACGCCGGCGCCGTCTATCTCCTCACCCGGCTCATCGGCCCGCAGCGGGCCAAGGAACTCTGCTTCTTCGGCGACGACGTCTCGGCCAGGGACGCCGAGAGACTCGGTCTGGTCAACCGGGTGGTCGCCGCCGACCAGCTCCCGGTGCTGGCCGCCGAGTGGGCCGCCCGTCTGGCCTCGGGCCCGACCCCGGCCATCGGCCTGACCAAGTATCTGGCCAATCGGGTCCTCGAGTCCGACCGGTCCACCGCCTTTTGGGAGGAGTCGGTCGCCCAGGAGCTGGTGCTCGGCAGCGCCGATTCCCGCGAGGGCCTCGACGCCTTCGCCCAGCGGCGCCCGCCGCATTTCAAGGGCTGGTGACCGTGCCGGCTATGGCAAACTCTCGGAGCCGAACGACCGATGGAGGCCTGATCGATGGCTGAGAACACGCTCTACTTCGAGGATGTCGCCGAGGGCGACCAGGCGCCGGTGCGCTCCCACACCCTGACCCGCACCGATCTGGTCATGTACGCCGGGGCGTCAGGCGACTTCAATCCCATGCACCACGACGAGGTGAAGGCCCGGGCGGCCGGCCAGCCCAGCGTCTTCGGCCACGGCATGTTCTCGATGGGCCTGCTCGGATCGGCCATCACCGACTACGTCGGTCCGGGGAACGTGCGCCGGTTCCAGGTGCGCTTCGCCAAGCAGACCTGGCCCGACGAAGAGTTGCGCACCGCGGTGGTGGTCACCGGCAAGCGCAACGTCGACGGCGACCACCTGGTCGACTTCGACGTGCGACTGCACAATGCCGCCGGCGAGGAGAAGGTGGTCGGCGAGGCCACCGCGGTGGTCCCGTCCCGATCCTGACCCCGGCCCGGCGCCGCCGTCAGGCGATGCTGAACGGGGACACCTGACGAGACCCCCTTGAACAGCTCTCCCTTGACGCCGGCCAGCTCCCCGGGGGTCCACATCGACTCGCGGTGCACCTCACCCACCACGTGGAAGCCGCCCATGACCCAGATGTCGCCTCCGTAGACGACGAAGTTCTGCCCGCTCACGTCCGAGGCCTCGTCCGAGGCCAGGAACGCGACCAGCTGGGCGACGTTCCGGGGGTCGAACTTGTCGAAGCCCTCGCCGGCCTGGAACATGTCGCCGAACAGATTCTCGGTCATCCGGGTGCGGGCGCGTGGCGAGATCGAGTTGACCGTGATGCCATAGCGCTCGAGCTCACGGGCCAGCACCCAGGTCATCGATGCGATCCCCGCCTTGGCCGCCGAATAATTGGCCTGACCGGCGTTGCCGAACAGTCCGGCCTCCGAGGCGGTGTTCACGATGCGGCCGCTGATCGTGTCGCCGGCCTTGGCCCTGGCCCTCCAGTGGACGGCGGCGTGGTGGGACGGGGCGAAGTGGCCTTTCAGGTGCACACGGATGACATCGTCCCAGTCCGACTCCTCCATGTTGAAGCTCATCTTGTCGCGCAGGATGCCGGCGTTGTTCACCAGGATGTCCAGTTGACCGAAGGTGTCGACCGCTTGGTCGACCAATGCCTTCGCGCCCTGCCAGGAGCTGACATCGGAGGCATTGACCGCACCGTCGCTGCCGGCCGACTTGATGAGCTCGACCACCTCTTCGGCCGGGTGCTTGTCGCCGCCCTGGCCCTGCAGCGAGGCGCCGACGTCGTTCACGATCACCTTGGCCCCTTCGGAGGCGAGCAGCAGCGCCTCTTCGCGCCCGATGCCTCTTCCCGCGCCGGTGACGATCGCCACCTTCCCGTCGAGCATTCCCATGATGTCCTCCCGTATCCGAGCCTGAGTGGCCGTGCGCGCCCATGGCGTCACGGAACCGGGGAAGCATGGCCGAAATCTGGGCTCCCCGGCAAGACACCGCCCGGGTCGTTCGACGCCGGGCTAGGAGAGCGGGGAGGCGACCGGGTGGTCGCGCACCTCAGGGAGGGTCTCGTCGGCGAACCGCCTGATGCCCTCCAACGCCTCGGAGCTGCGCTCCCACGGCTTGACCAGGGCCCGTCCCACCCCAGCGTCGGCGTGGCGGCGCAGGTCGTCCCGGCCGAGGCGGCCGGCGCCGAGGGTGATCTCGACCGTTCCCGGCCGTCCCGCCTCCTGGCGCAGCCGGGCCATGCGGCCGGCAGCGGCGGGGATCTGCTCCATGGTGTGGTTCATCGGGATCCAGCCGTCAGCGAGCAGCGCGGCGCGTCGCAGAGCGGCCAGGCCGTCGCCCCCGATGTGGAGGGGCGGCCACGGGGTCTGTGTCGGCTTGGGCTCGAACATCACCGGACCGAAGTCGAAGAACTCCCCGTGGTGCTCGACGATCGGCTGGCTCCAGAGACGGCGGCAGACGTCGATGGCCTCGTCCACCCGCCGACCACGATTGGCGAAGTCGAGGCCGGCCGCCTCCCACTCCTCCCGCAGCCAGCTGGCCCCGATGCCGAATTCCGCCCGGCCACCGGAGACGACGTCGAGCGTGGTGACCGCCCGGGCAACCACGAAGGGGTGGCGCAGGCCGATGTTGTACACCTGGGTCCCGAAATGGATCTGCTCGGTCTGGCCGGCCAAAAAGGCCAGGTAGGTGAAGACGTCGAAGACCGGGATATCGGCCGGGATGGGTGGGTGCTCGGACCCGGCGAACGGGCTCCCGGCCACCTGAACCGGGATGACCAGGTGCTCGGGCATCCACACCGATTCGAAGCCGAGCCGATCGGCCTCCCGGGTTACCTCGACCCACCGATCGGGTCGGAGCACCCCGAGCGAGATCCCGATCTTCACCGGCTGATCATAGGCGGGACGGCCCATCCCTGACAGGGGCGTCAGGGATGGGTGTCGGGCGATAACATGGCCCCCCGCCCCCCGCCCCCCGCCGGACCCGGACACCCCGAGGAATGCCGTGATCCACCCTGCCCCGGACGACCACCCGACCCCCGCGGCGCCCATAGGCGGCGGGTGCCGGGGATGAGCGTGGCCACCGGCCGGGTCCGGAGCCGGCTGGCCCAGTTGGGTCTGGAGCTGCACGGTCCCCATCCACCCCACGAACCCCTGGACGCGGTGGTGGTCCACGGCGGTGTGGCCCGGACCTCGGGCCAGCTCCCGCGCATCGACGGGAAGCTCATCTGCTCGGGCCACCTGGGCCGGACGGTGTCGGTGGAGGAGGGACGGGAGGCCGCCGCGGTGTGCGCCCTCAACGCCCTGGCCGTGCTGGAGGTGGCGCTCGGTTCCCTCGACCGGGTCGAGCGGGTGCTCTGGCTGACGGGCTATGTGGCCTCCGACCCGGCGTTCCACGACCAGCCGACGGTGGTCGACGGGGCCAGCAGCCTGCTCTTCGACCTGTTCGGTGCGGCCGGTCGTCATACCCGTTCGGCCATCGGTGTGGCCGCCCTCCCCCGGGGTGGCGCAGTCGAGATCGAGCTGGCCGTGGCGGTTGACGGCACCAGCCCCCCGCCATGACCGGTCCGGAGCCGGCGGACCGAGGTCCCGGCCCGCCGTCGGAGCCGGAGGCGTTGGCGTCCGAGCTCCGGATGCTGGGCGCGGCCACGCTGGGGGAGAGCGGCGCTCTGGTCATGCCGTCGCGGCTGCGGCCGGCGTGGCCCGGTGCCGACCTCGCCGCCCCGGCCTTCCCGGTGCGCTGCACGCCCGGCGACAACCTGGCCATCCATGTCGGCGTAGCTCGCGCTCCGGCCGGTTCGGCCTTGGTCGTCGACGTGGGCGGCGTCGCCGGTCGGGGCTACTGGGGGGAGGTGCTGACCACCGGGGCGGAGGCCCGGGGCTTGGCCGGCCTGGTCATCGACGGCGGGGTCCGCGACGTGGCCGCGCTCGAAGCTCACCGGTTCCCGGTCTTCTCCTCCACCGTGGCGCTGCCCGGCGCCACCAAGCGGGAACGGGGGTCGGTCGGCCTCCCGGTGACCGTGGCCGGCGCGCCGGTGAGCGTCGGGGACTGGGTGGTAGGTGACGTCGACGGCGTGGTCATCGTGCCCGGCGCCGAGCTCGGTGCGGTCCTCGACGCCGCTCGGGCCCGGTCGCTCAAGGAGCAGGGCTACTTCGAGGCGCTGCGGACCGGGGCCACCACCGTCGAGCTGCTCGGACTCGACCCTTCGGCGGTGGCCGAGGACCAGACGCCGGATTGACGGGAGAATCGCCCGCCGGCCGTCAGGACCGCACCAGGTGGTCGGGGGTGTCGCCGGCCAGGACGTCGCAGATGGCCTGGCCGGCCATGCGGGCCATGGCCATCCGGGTCTCGACGGTGGCACTCCCGACGTGGGGAAGCAGCACGGTACGGGGGGCGGCCAGCAGGACCGGGTTGATGGCCGGCTCCCCCGAGTAGACATCCAGACCGGCGGCGTGGAGGTCGCCCGCCTCGAGGGCGTGGGCCAGCGCCGCCTCGTCCACCACCGGTCCCCGGGCCGTGTTGACCAGCACCGCGGTGGGCTTCATCCGGGCCAGCTCGGCCGCGCCGATGAGATTTCGGGTCGCCGGGGTGAGCGGCACATGCAGGCTGACCGTGTCGGCCCGGGCCAGCAGATCGGGTAGCGCCGCCACGTACCCGGGCTGGCCGGTGGCCGTCCGGGTGTGGTGGAGGACCTCCATGCCGAATCCCTCCGCCCGACGGGCCACCGCTCGGGCGATCCTCCCGTAGCCGACAAGACCGAGACAGGTGCCGTGGATGTCGCGACCGAGGTGATCGGTGATGCCCCAGCCGGTCCACCGGCCGGCCCGGAGGTCGGTCTCCGCCTCCGAGGCCAGCCGCCCGGCGGCCAGGATCAGCAGGAAGGCCAGGTCAGCCGTGGTCTCATCCAGGATGCCCGGAGTGTTGCACACGGCGATTCCCAGTCGGGCGGCGGTCGCCACGTCGATGTTGTCGTAGCCCACGGCGGCCACGCTCACCACCCGGAGCCGCCCCGAAGCCCCGGCCTCGAGCACGCCGGCGTCGATGCGGTCGGTGAGCATGCAGAGCACACCCTCGACCTCCCCGACCAGAGGAGCGAGGTCGACGTCATCATCCTCGATCACCACCACCTCGTGGCCGCTGTCCGTGAGCGGGTCGGTCCACCCCTCGGGGAGGGGTCGGGTGAGCAGGACGCGGGCCACTCAGTGGTGGGTGTAGTCGATGGGCCCCGCTTCCGGTGTGCCGAGGGCGAAGCAGAAGCAGTGGATGGCGGCGTTGTCGCTCACCGGGCGGAGGGTGTGCACAGCGTCGGGCGGGATGTAGACCAGGTCGCCCTGGGAGACGGGGCGATCCTCGTCACCGATGGTCATGATGCCTCGTCCCCGCAGGACGTAGTAGAACTCGTGGGTCGGATGGGAATGGGGCTCGACCCGTCCACCCCCTGGCACCTCGAACTCGTTGACCAGTTCGAGGAAGCCGCCCTGGGTGGTGTCCCGGAGCTCACGGGGATTGACCATCCACCAGACCGGCACGGTCCCGTTGTGCTCGACGACCGGCGCCGCGTCCTCGATGTTGCGAACGTCCATGGTCATGGCCGGGGTCACCTTCCGCTCGGTAGGATTCAGCCGGGCCCGTGCGGGCCTCAGTGGGGTGCTCGCTTCCGGTCTCAGGTTAGATCAGTGGCCGATGTTGGTGCCGAACCGCGAGACGTCGGCGCCGGCCCCGACCGGCCGCCGGTGTGGCTCGGTTGGCCCCGGGACGAGGGCGGTTGAGGAGGACAGGTGGCGATCAACGCGGTTCGCGTCGAGCCGGAGGAACTCACGGCGGAGAACTGGGCTCCGTTCGGCTGGCTCCCGGTGGCTGATACCGATCCGGCCGACGGCAAGGAGCGGTTGACCTTCGAATGGGGCGATGTCCACGTGAATCTCATCGGCCACACGTTGGACGAGGTGCCAGTGATCACCGGAGGCCTCCGTTGCCAGGAGTTGTTCCGCCATGTGACTCACACCCAAGCGGTGATGGCCATGGACCATCCGGCGGTGATCGTGGTGGCTCCCGCCGATGCCGACCCGGCTTCACCGGCCGGCGCCGGCTCGATCCGTGCCTTCGCCCTGCCTGTCCTGTTCCCGATCGTCCTGCACCAGGGCACCTGGCACTGGGGTCCCTACCCAGTGGGTAGCGATTCGGTCCGGCTGTTCAACGTTCAGGGACTGCGTTACCGGGAGGACAATGACCGGGTGGACCTGCTGTCGGCGGGCTCACCGGTCGACGTGGTCCTCGACTGACCGGGCACCGTGCGCCGAACGGCGCCGATTCCGTCCGCTCAGGCCGTCGTGGCCGGCAGGCTCCGGCGAAAGGCGTCCTCGCTCGCATATCGGGCCACCAGACGAGCGTTCAGCCATCCGGGCATGCCGCGGCTCACCAGGTTCCTCATGGAGGTCACCAGCGGCGACCTGGCCGTCGCCAGCTGGCCGAGCCGGCGCGACTCGCGGACCATCAGACGGACCCGTCCGAGCCGGATGCCCTGCATAATTCGCCAGCGCGGATCGGCGATCCTGTTCCCGGCCCAAGCAGGCGGCTAAGAGCACGGCGTCCTCGATGGCCTGGCAGGCCCCTTGGCCCAGGTCGGGGGTCATCGGATGGGCGGCATCGCCGAGGAGGGCGACCGGGCCGGCGGTCAGGCGAAGCGGGACCGAGTCGTAGAAGTCGGCGATGACCAGCCGATCCTCCTGGCTGCGCTCGATCAGATCGGTGATCGGAGCGTGCCAACCCCGGAACGCGGTGAGGAGGAAGGCCCGCTTGTCCACCAGCGTGGCGTTGACCCCCTCGGGCAGTCCGACGTCGGCCGCCCAGTACACGAGATGGTCCTTCATCGGGCTCATGATGAACTGCTGTCCGCGGCCGACGGTCAGTCGAGTATCGGGAACGAGGTGAGGACATCCTTCGAGCACCGCTCTCCACGACGTCCGGCCTTGGAACTGGGGAAGCGGATTGCCGACGAACTGTCGTCCGACCGAATGGACACCGTCGCAGGCGAGGACCACCGGAGCTCGGAGGGTCGCTCCCGCCTCGGTCTCCACCACACCACTCTGAGCGTCGGTGCCGATTCGCCGTACCTTTGTCCCGAACCGGATGTCGAGGTGCGACGTCTGGTCGAGGAGCAGCCGCTGCAGGGCTGGTCGGAGCACGATCAAGGTGGTAGTCCCCAGATGGTGGTTCAGCCGGCTCTGGTCCAGGCGGATGATGACATCGCCGGATGGCTTCGATACGACTCCGGCCGGTTCTTCGACACCCAGAGATCTGGTCGCTTGACCGAGCCCGATGTGGGCGAGCGCGGCGAGCGCATTGGGCCAGAGCGACAGCACGGTGCCGGCCTCATCGATGGTCGCCGCCTGTTCTAGGACGAGGACGTCGATCCCGGCCCGGTCGAGGGCGATGGCCGCGGTCAGCCCGGCAATGCCGGCTCCGACGATCAGCGCTTCGGCATCGTCTCGATTCATCGTTTGGACGTCCGGTTCCCTACCCCCGAGCGGAGACACCCGGCGGGTCGGCTAGCGGGATCGCTTCCCGTCGGCGGGGGGAACAGGGCGCGGTGGACCATGGTGGTCAGGGTGTCCAGCGCGTTGTCGTCCACCGGGGTATCCATGAACTCCGACATCAAGTGGAAGCGGTCGAGCATGGCGATGACGGCCAAGCCGGCCACCCCGGGATCGAGGTCGCCGGTCGGCCCCGACGAGGAGATCCGGGACGCCATGGCATCGATGTGGGCGGTGATCATGGACCTGGTCTGGTCCACTACGGCCCGGTCGACGACGGCCAGGTCGATCCACGTCCGGAAGAGGGGCGCGTAGCGCGACCAGAGGGCCGAGTAGTCACCGATCCACTGGCGCAGGTTGTCCCAGCTCTCGATGTCGAGGGCATTGCCGGCCTCGGTCACCGCGCCGTACAGGCGGGTCGCCTCGGAGGTCGCCTGGATGGTGAGGGCGCGTACCAGGTCCTCTTTGTTGGAGAAGTACAGGTAGAAGGTGCCGTGCGAGGTGTTGGCGATGTCGACGACGTCTTTCACCCGGGTGCTGTGGTACCCGCGCTCGTCGATCGCCTCCATGGCCGCATCGAGCAGCCGGCGCATGGTCTCCTTGCCCTGGCTGCGCAAGGCGCGCTTGCTGGCCGGCTCGCCGGCGGGAGCCTCCCGTTCGGGCGTCCGAGTGCTCCGGGTCGTCCTGGTCCGCCCCTTACTGTCGTTGGAGGCCATGAGTCGTCGGATCACCTACTGGCCCGGTCAGTCGGCGCCGGCGCCGGCGCCGGGTCCGACGGTACGGCTGGCCAGTAGCTGCTCCATGGCCTCCTTGGCTCCCGCCGACCGTCCGGCGTAGGCCACCGTGCCGTGCTCGAGGATCACCGCCTGCTGGGCCAGCTCGACGGCCCGGTCGACCTGTTGCTCGACGACGAGCAGAGCAGTGCCCGCCCGGTTGATCCTCCGCAGGCCCTCGTAGACGGTCTCGATCACCACGGGGGCGAGGCCGAGCGACAGCTCGTCGGCCACGAACACCTTGGGTGGTGCCATCAGCACCTTGGCCAGCGACAGCAGTCGTTGCTGCCCGCCCGACAGGGTGCCCCCGCGTTGCTTGCGCCGCTCGCCCAGGATGGGGAAGGCCTCGTACGCCTGGGCCAACGCCTCGGTCACCTTCTTTCGTCCCAGCCGCTGGCGGAAGGGCAGAATGAGGTTCTCCTCGACGGTGAGGTTGGAGAAGATCCCCCGGCCCTCGGGCACGTGGGCCATCCCCACCCGGGCGATCCGGTAGGCGGGGTCGCCGGTCACATCGGTTCCGCTGAGGCGGATCGAGCCCTCGGTGCTCGGCATGAGCCCGCTGATCACCCGGGCCACCGTCGACTTTCCGGCGCCGTTGGAGCCGAGCAGGGCGGTGATGCCCCCGGCCGGCACGGCGAAGGAGACGTCGAACAGGGCCCGGTAGGGACCGTAGGCCGCGCACACGTGGTCCACTTCGAGGGCGGGCGCGGTGCCCACGCCGGGACGGCTGCCGTTGGGACTGGCGGTGTCGGTGTCGATGGTCATGCGCTCGTCCCGAGATAGGCGTCGCGTACCCGGGGGTCGGCCATGACTTCGTCGAAGGTGCCCTCGGCCACCAACGAGCCGAGGTCCATCACGACGGCGCGGTCCACCACGGCACCCACCATGGTGAGGTCGTGCTCGACGAGGAGGACGGCCATGCCGTGTTCCTGCTGGAGCGTGCGAAGCACGTGGGCCAGCTCCTTGGTCTCCTCCGCGTCGAGGCCCGAAGAGGGCTCGTCGGCCAGTAACAGGACCGGTTTGCCGACCAGGGCGCGGGCCAGCTCGACCAGGCGGCACAAGCCGAGGCCAAGGGCGCTCACCGGGGTGTCGGCCCGGTCACTGATGCCGATGAGCTCCAGCACCTCGTCGACCCTGGCCCGCTCCTCGGGGGCGGGGCGGCTCCGGTAACAGAGGTCGCGCCACAGCCGTCCGTCTCCCCGGCGGGCCCGCTCGGCCACGAGGAGGTGCTCCCGAACGGTCATGTCGGGGAAGACTTCGACCCGCTGGTAGGTCCGTCCGATCCCGAGCCGGGCCCGGCGGTAGACCGGCAAGCCGTCGATCATCGTGCCCGACAGCTCGACCCTTCCGTGCTCCGGCCGCAGCTGCCCGCAGATGCAGTTGAACAGCGTGGTCTTCCCGGCGCCGTTGGGCCCGACCAGGCCAACGCTCTCCCCGGCGGAGACGGTGAGGCTCATATCGTTGACGGCGGCGATCCCGCCGAACGACTTGGAGACGTCGGTGACTTGCAGGAGTGCGTGTCCGTGGCCCTGCTGGGTGCCGTACGTCGAGGCACGTGGCGACCCGTTGTTCACCGTCGGCCCCCGCCCGGACGATCGCCGGCGGAGAGGTCGAGCGTCATGTTGCCCACCGCGGAGGGACTCGGGCCCGGGCCGGATGCGGCCGAGGTCGGCGGCCCGAGGGTAGCCGGTGACCCCATGGCGGGCGCATCCCGGTCGCCGAAGAGCAACCGCTCGAAGCGCAGGGTCCAGCGGCGCTTCTGGAATTCGAGGATGCCCTCGGGGTGGGCGACGTACGTGAGGGCGCCGAAGGCGAACAGGACGATGGTCAGGCTGTTGCCGCCGAATCGGGCCGGCAGGTAGGTGAGCAGCTGTTGGATGACCACGAAGCCCATGCCGCCCTGGATGGTCCCCTTCGACGGTGCTCACCCCGGTGGTCACCACGATGACCACGAAAGCCAGGGAGAGCTCGTAGGTGAACTGGGACGCGTTCACCGATTCCTGCTGGATGATGAGCAGGGTGCCGCCGATGCCGGCCACCGCCCCCGACAGGGCGAAGATGAGGATGCGCTGCCAGGTGAGGTTGATGCCGAGCCCCGCCGCCGCCGTCTCGCTTCCTCGCATGGCCGACAGGTACTGGCCAGTGGTGCCGTTCCGGATGAGGAGCACCCCGAGGGTGCTGATCACCAGCACCACCATCAGGAGGACGAAGAGATTGTGGCCGTCGGGATTGAACAGACCGAGACCGACCCATTTGGACTCGATGGTGATGGCGTGGCCGTTGCTGATCGTGCCTTGGGTGAAGACGGAATTGTCGAAGAAGAGGGCGGCGGCGATGGTCATGAGGGCGAGGCCCAGCCCCTTGAGGCGCAACGAGGCCACGGCCAGCACTACCGCCACCACCGCGGCCAGCACGGCGCCCACGATGCCCCCGACCAGCAGGCTGAGGCCCAGGTGGTTGGCCAACTGGGCGGCGGTGAATGCGCCCACCCCGGCCAGGGTGGCCTGGCAGAGGGAGAGTTGCCCACCCATGCCGGTGATCAGGGTGATGGACAAGAAGATGGTCGAGAAGGCGAGCCCGGCGTTGAACACGCTCTCCCAGGTCTGGGGGATCCAGGTCAGCATGGACAAACAGAAGGCAGCGAACAACACATACCAGGCCGGGCGGATGATGCGGCTCAGCTGCGGCGCTCGCAACGTGGCGGTGGTGGGGGGCGGTGGTGGGTCGACCGAGGCCAGGGGATCCTTCGAGTCGTCCAGGCTCCGCATGCCTGGGAGCAGCAGCAGCGCCCCGACCAGGACGATGAAGGGCAGCGAGGGGATCACCGCCGCGGACAGCGTGCTGCTGGCCGGCAGATACCCCTGGAGCACCGTGTCGGCCACGCCCATCAGGATCCCGACTAGGGCGGCGATGGGCAGGGAGCGGAGCGACGCCCAAGCGGCAGCGGCGAAGGCCGCCACCAGCAAGGTGGCATAGTCGGTGAACTGGAGCTGATTGTAGAGCGGAGCGAGCATGACCCCGGCCAGCCCGGCCATGAAGCTCGAGATGGCCCAGGCGGTGGCCACCACCCGGCCGGCGTTGACCCCGTCGAGAGCGACCAGACGCCGGCTCTCAACCGCCCCCGCATCTGCAGCCCGAGGTTGGTGAACCGCATGAGGATCACCAGGGCGATCAGCACCACCGCGGTGGTGACCAGCGCGCTCAGGTAGATGCCGTTGATCGGGGTCCCGATGACGTGGAAGTAGACGGTGTTCGGGTTGAAGATGACGCTGGGCGGGTTGTAGAGGTTCTGGGCGCCGAAGAGCACCGGCAACAGGAACGGGATCCCGATGAAGAGGCTGATGCCGGTGACCAGCTTCGCCGTAGTGTTGGTGTTCGGTATCCTCCGGAAGAGGAAGTGGTCGAAGGCCAACCCGAGGAGTGGGGCCAGTACCACCACCGAGATCACGAAGGCCAGCCAGATCGGCAGGTTCTCGTTCTGGACCAGCTTGGTGTAGACGAAGGCCGAGGTGTAGGCCTGGGCGCCGAAGGCGAAGTTGAAGACCCCGGTCGCTTGGTAGGTGAGCACCAGCCCGACTGCCACAATGGCGTAGGTGCAGCCGTAGGGCACCCCGGGGATGGCGAAGCCGAGGAAGTGCTGCACCTCCCGACGCTCCTACTGCTTCCCCTGCCTCGGCGCCCGTCCGGTCACGTACCGGGTGTTCCGGGCTGCGGCGTGGCGAGGGCGGGGTTCTTGAGGTTCACGACCTTGTTGAAGCAGAGGATGGTCTGGGGGTGGTGCGGCGACCGCCGGTACGAATTGGGTGCCCTGGACCTTCACGAAGGCCGAGCAGATCGGGAAGGACTGCTGGGTGAGGTCGTGGGCCGTCGTCCAGTTCGTGACCGTCGTCAGCCCGTTGGCGGTGTAGTTGCTGATCTTGTTGATCTGGTTGATCACGTTGGCCTGGGTCAGGGGCAGGCCGGCGTTCAATGTGTTCTTGATGCCCGTGGCCAGCAGGTCGGCCGACTGCCACCCCTGGATGGCCACGTCGTGGTCCTGGTACTTGGGCTCGTACTTGGCCATGCTGGCCAGGTAGTTGGCCATGCCGGGGTACTTACCGGGGTACGTCTTGGGTGCCTGGAAGGGGACGTTGCCGTTGATGTTGAAATAGACCCCGTCCATGAGGTTGCCGTACTGGGCGAGCAGTGAGTTGTCGTAGCCGTTGAGCCAGAGCTGGTGGACGTTGAGCCCGTACTGGTGGAGGGCCCGGGACAGCGTGATGTTGTCGGAGCCCTGCATGCAGGTCATCACGAAGTCGGTGCCGGCTTGCTGCATCTTCTGCACGGCCGCGGAGAAGTCCCCGCCGAGCTGGGCGGCGAGATCGGTGTAGCCCACGTTGATCCCGCCGGCCGCCAGCTGCTTGGTACCGGCGTTGCAGGCGTCGTACGACGACGAGATGGCTGGGCCGTAGCTGACGATGGCCACCGACTTGGCCTTGAGCTGATGGATCAGGTAGGCAGGAGCGGGGGCCACGTAGTTGTAGTCCTGGGTCGACCCGCCGGCGGCGAACAGGTTCGGCTGGGGGGCCCAGTTCCCGCTCACGTTGTACCCGAAGGTTGGGACGCCGGCCTGGACGAAGAGGTTCGGAGTGAACCAGAACGTCGAGGCGAACACGGCGAAGGCGTTGTCCTGCTGGATGAGGGTGTGGGCCAGCTGGGTGAAGGTGGTCGGGCTTCCGCCGTCGTCGAGGTTGTAGGCCAGCTGGATCGGGTGGCCGTTGACCCCGCCGTTGGCGTCGAGCACCTTGAGGTAGGCCTGGATGCCCGGCACGAAAGAGGCGAAGTCGGAGGAGATCGGGCCGGTGAGGGTGGAGATGGCACCGATCTTGATCACGCTGCCCGACGCGGCGCTGGTGCCCGAGGAGCCGGAGGAAGCGGCCGTCGATGTCGTGGTGGTGTTACTCGAGGCCGAAGAGCTCGAGCAGGCGGCGATCAGCGCACCGGCGAGCAACACCGTGCCGGCGACCGTTGCCAGTCGTACCTTCGAGCCACCAGTGCCATGTCGCATACATCCCCCAATGTCCTGTGCACGTTGCCGTGCGTTGTCACCATCTTGCCTTCCGGCAAGCCCCCAGTGAGGCCGCCCGCCGACGAACGTAATCGACGCCGACCCCGGCGTGCTTTGTATGATAACCGTGTCAGGGTCCGCGGTGCTGAGAGGTCGCGGTGCTGCGTGATGGCGTCGGTGGGTACCCTCCCCACCTCTTCGTCGCGGTGCCGGACGGTCGCGGCCACGCCACCGGAGGTCGATCGGAACCTTCCGGAAGGCACAGAGACGGTGTGATGGTGGTCGACAGCGACGATGAGGACGTGGCCGTCGAAGTTGCCGACCTGGTCAAGCGGTACCCGAAGGCGCCGGTCGACTCGGTGGCGGGCGTGAGCTTCCGGGTCCACCGGGGCGAGGTGTTCGGCTTCCTCGGGCCCAACGGCGCGGGCAAGACCACCACCATCGGGATCCTGACCACCCGGATCCGGCCTACGGCGGGGCGGGCGGTGGTGGCCGGGATCGACGTGGCGGTCGACCCGGTGGGCGCCCGCCGGCTGCTCGGTGTGGTGCCCCAGCAGAACAATCTCGACCGCTCGCTCTCGGTGCGCCAGAACCTGCTCTTCCATGCCAGCTATCACGGCGTGCCCCGTTCGGTCCGGCGAGCCCGCGCGGACGCGCTGCTGTCACAGTTCGGCCTGGGCGATCGCCAGGAGGGCAAACCCGACGACTTCTCCGGAGGTCAGATCCAGCGCATGATGATCGCCCGCGCCCTCATGCACGATCCGAACGTGCTGTTCCTGGACGAGCCGTCGACCGGTCTCGACCCGGCGGCGCGCCTGTTCACCTGGGACCGGGTGGCGGAGCTCAAGTCGAAGGGCACGACCGTGGTCATCACCACCCATGACATGGACGAAGCGGCCACGCTCAGCGACCGGGTCGCCATCATCGACCACGGGCGCCTGCTGGCCCTCGACACACCGGTCGCGCTGGTGAGGGACATGGCCGGGGAGCGGACGCTCGACTGCCTGGTCGAGCCGGTCACGGCCACCGATGCGTCCCCGGTGCAATCGGCCTTGTCCGGTCTGGCCGCCGCCGACCGGGTCGAGGAGCTCGACGACCCGACCCAGGGGGGTTGGCGCTTCCGGGTCTATGTTCAGGCCGAGCCGGCTTCTCTGGTCGCACAGGTGGCCCAGACCATCGAGAGGGCCGGCGCCAGGCTGGTCGACGTCCGCCTCGGCGAGCCGACACTCGAGGACGTGTTCATCCATCTCACCGGCCGGTCGCTGCGGTGATCGTGCCGAACCGGGATGGGACCGCGGCCGGCCCCCCCGAACGCCGCCCGTGGAGCCCCTGGCAGACGTGGCTGGCCATCCTGCGTCGGGATCTCTACGTCACCGGGCGGGAGTTCCCCATCTTCCTGGCCCAGGTGATCCTCCAGCCCCTCTTCCTCTTGTTCGTGTTCGGCAAGGTCCTCACGCAGCTGGGCTATGCCCGGCCCGGGTACGTGGACGTCCTGTTTCCCGGACTGGTGGCGCTGGCGGCCGTCCTCACCGGACTGCAGTCCACCGCCCTCCCGCTGGTCATCGAGTTCTCCTACAGCAACGAGATCGAGGACCGGGTGCTCGCCCCACTTCCTATCGGAGCGGTCGCCCTCGAGAAGGTGGTGTTCTCGGCCATGCGGGGCACCATTGCCGCGGCGGTGATGTTCCCCATCGGCATCTGGCTGCTCGGGTCCATCCCGTGGAGCGCCGGCGCGGCCGCCGGGGTGGTGGCGATGACGGTGCTCGGTGCCTTGCTCGGCGCAGCCATGGGCATGGTGCTCGGAACCTTTGTGTCACCCAATCGAATCAACGTCACCTTCGCTTTGGTCCTGACTCCGCTGCTGTTCACCGGTTCCAGCCAGTATCCGTGGCCGTCGCTGTCCAACATCCGGTGGTTCCAGGTGGTCTCGGCCCTCAACCCCATGACCTATGTGAGCGAGGGCCTGCGGGGGCTGATGGCGCCGGGGGTACCGCACATGCAGACCTGGGTTTGCTTCGTCGTGGCCGTCGGCTCGCTGGTGGCCCTGACCGCCATTGGTATGGTCGGATTCCTGCGCAGGGCGCTGGGTTGAGCTTGGACCTGGGCGTCCGGGCGTAGCGGGCCGGGAGGGAACCGTCGGATGTCGGAGCAGAGGAAGAGCACGGGTGGGGACAGGGTGAGCGGGGACGAGCAGCGCCCGGTCGCCCAGGTCGCCCAGCTGGCGGCGATGGCCGAGTTCTATCCCGACGAGGTCGGCTACCGGGTCCTCGGTCGAGGCGGGCTGACCTTCGCCGGGTGGGACGGGGAGGCGAACCGGCTGGCCCGAGGTCTCGCCTCCCGAGGCGTGGCCCACGGTGACCGGGTGGCCATGCAGCTGGAGGTGGCCAACGCCCTGCGCTGGGTCGTCGCCTACGCCGCCATCCACAAGGCGGGTGCGGTGGCCGTCCCTCTCGACCCGAGGCTCGCCCCGGCCGAGGTGGGCCACATGGTGGACAAAGCCCGGGCGGTGGCCATGATCGCCGACGGCGACCGGGTGGCCGGCGGCCTCCCGGGACCGGGCGGCGGGACGTCGGTCATGCCCTCGCTCCGGCTGGTGGTCGATGCCTCGACCGAGGGGACCGCGCCTGACGTTCCCGTGGCGGGGGAGCGGCGCCCCGGATCGAGCCCGCTCAGCTGGGACGAGGCCGTCGACCCCGATGGCTCACCCTTCCAAGTACCCTTGGCGCCGGACGACTTCGCCGACATCATGTTCACCTCGGGCACGACCGGCCGGCCCAAGGGGGTGGCCGTCCGGCACGTCAACGCCTCGACGGTTCCGAACGGACCCCCCGTCTGGGGTGGCGGCTTGTGGCTGCACGCCAGCCCGCTGACCACCTTCGCCGGTCTCGCCTTCGTCTACGCCCCGATGAAGTTGGGCATGACCTGTGTGTACCAGCCTCGTTTCGACACGGACGATTGGCTCGACTTCGTGGAGTCCGAGGGTCCCGAGGCGGTCTTCCTGGTCCCGGCCATGGTCCAGCTGCTGCTCGGCAGTCCCCGTTTCGAGCAGGCCGACTTCTCCTCGGTCAAGCTCTGCTCGGTGGGCAGCGCGCCCCTAGCGCCGTCGGCCATCGATCGGCTGCAGGCCCGGATGCCGGATGCAGTGGTTTCCAACAACTACGGGATGACCGAGGCCGGTTCCGTCTACTGCCTGATGCCGCAGGGCGAGGCGGTGCGGCGCCCGGGCTCGGTGGGCAAGCCGATGCCGCCGGCCGAAGTGCGTTGCCTGGATGCCGAGGGCCGAGAGGTGCCCGCCGGTGAGTACGGTGAGATCGAGCTGCGGATCCCCGGTCGCCAACGTGAGTACTTCGAGGATCCCGAGGCCACCGCCGAGACCTGGGTGGACGGCTGGCTGCACACCGGCGACATCGGCCGACTCGACGATGACGGCTATCTCTACATCGGTGGGCGGGCGAAGGACGTGATCATCCGCGGGGGGTCGAACATCTACGCCGTCGACGTCGAGTACGTCATCCTGTCTCACCCCGGAGTGGCCGAGGCGGCAGTCGTCGGCGTGCCCCACGACGTGCTGGGCGAGGACCTGGCCGCGGTGGTCGTGCCGCGCCCGGGGTCCGGCGTCGACGCCGACGCCCTCCGGCGGCACTGCCTCGAGACGCTGGCCGCCTACAAGGTGCCGCGACGGTGGGAGTTCGTCGACCAACTGCCCCGAAACCCGGCGGGCAAGGTCCTCAAGCACGAGCTGCAGGCACGCTTCGACCGGACCTCGTCCGTGGTCGAGCGGACCTGAAGCTTGCCGGCCGCCGGCCGGGCGTGGGCGGCTGTTCCTTCGGTCAGTCGCGCTTCCCCAGCAGTGGATGGCTGGGCATGCCCACCGGCTGCAGGTGCTGGCCGAGGACCTCGTGGAAGTGGGCGGCGACCTCCTCGGGGGTCCAGCCGTCCTCCCGCCACATGGCGGCCACCTGGCGCGGGGTCTGGAACAGGGTGTAGGCGTAGCCGGTCCGGCCGAGGACCTGTCCGTTGACGAACCCGGCCGCCTCCGAGGCGAGGAAGGCGACCAGCGGGGCGTTGAGGGCCGGGTCCTCGTTGGCCGGAGGTTCCTCGCCCCGGTACAACCCCTCGGTCATGCGGGTGAATCCGGAGGGGGCGACGGCGTTGACCGTGATCCCGTACTTGTTGAGCTCCACCGCCCAGACGAAGGTCATCCCCATGATGGCGGCCTTGGCCGCTCCATAGTTGGTCTGCCCGAAATTCCCCCGCAGGCCGGCCGAGGAGGTCATGTTCACGATGCGCCCATAGCCACGCTCCTTCATGTGGGGCGCGGCATGGCGGGTGGCGTTGAAGGTGCCCTTCTGGTGGACCGCCACCACCGAGTCGTAGTCCTCCTCGTCCATCTTGAGCAGGGACCGGTCCCTCACGATCCCGGCGTTGTTCACCAGGATGTCGATGCTCCCGAAGGCATCGATGGCGGTGTCGACCATGCGCCCGGCGGCGTCGAAGTCGCTGACCGAATCGTGGCTCACGACGGCCTGGCCTCCCGACGCGATGATCTCATCGCGCGCCTGGGTGGCCGGGTCGGCGGCGTCGGCTTCGCCATCTCGGCCGTCGAGCCCCACCCCGATGTCGTTGATCACCACCTTGGCGCCCTCGGAGGCCAGGCATAGGGCGACCTGCCGCCCGATCCCCCTTCCGGCACCGGTCACGATGGCCACCCGGCCGTCGAGCAGGCCCATGGTCAACGGCCCACCCAGACCGGTGGGCGCTTCTCGGCGAAGGCCTTCGGCCCTTCCTTGGCGTCGTCGCTGGCGAAGACCTCTGCGGCCAGCTCCGACTCGATGCGATAGGCCTCCCGCATGTCGGTGGCCAGTCCGCGCAGCACCGACTCCTTGGTCTTGCGAACGGCGAGCGGACCGTTGGCGATGATCCGCGCCGCGTAATCGTCGGCCCGCTCCATCAGCCGGTCCGGCGGGGTGACCTCGTTGAGCAACCCCATCTCGAATGCCCGGGCGGCGTCGATCCGGTCGGCGCACAGGAGGAACTCCATGGCCGCCGGGAAGGGCACCTGGCGGGGGAGCCGGACCGTCGTGCCCCCGCCGGCGAACAGCCCTCGCTTGGGCTCGAGCACGCCGAACGTGGCCGTGTCGGCGGCCACCCGGATGTCACACCCGCCCAGCATCTCCATCCCCCCGGCCACACAGGTGCCGTTGACGGCGGCGATGATCGGCTTGTAGAGCTTGACGCCGCGCAGCACGGCCTTGACCCCGTCGTCCAGTTGGTACCCCCCCAGATCGGAGACCTCCCCGGCGGCGATCTTCCTCTGGTGCTCGGTGATCTGGGGGATGTAGGTCTTGAGGTCCGCCCCGACCAGGAACGAGTCACCCACCCCGGTGATGATGGCGACCCAGGCCGCCTCGTCCTCGTCGAAGCGGTCCCAGGCCGTGCGGAGCTGGAAGAAGTGCTCCATGTCCATGGCGTTCTTGGCCTCGGGGCGGTCGACGGTGATGCGGGCGACACGGTCGCCGCCGACGCGGTAGTGAATGGGCACGGCTTAGTCCGCTCCGTCTTCTCTGCTCGGTTCGTCGCAGTCCGGTCTGAGTCGTGACTCAGTCAGTCGTCGTCAGGCGACGACCGGTTGAGGTTGCTCAGGGCGTTGATCGAGGTGTCCTTCGGCGCACTCGATCCCGACGAGCGACGCATCATCGACAGGTCGACGTCGGGGGACTCGGCCCGCAGGGCGGCGACCGTGCACTTCTCCCGGGGCCGGACGCTGAAGGGGTCGTAGCGGAAGAGGCGCATGGCGTTCTCGTGGGTGATCTTGTTGACCTCGGCGTCGGGCACCCCGTCCAGGTACTTCATGGCCATCTCCGGGGCCTGGGGCCAGGTCGAGTCGGAGTGGGGGTAGTCGCACTCCCAGCAGATGTTGTCGACGTTCAGGTAGCGCCGGTTCTCCACGCCGAAGGCGTCGTCGATGAAGCAGGTGATGATGCGCTCGTTGAACACCTGGCTGGGCAGCATGTCGCCGAAGTCCTGGCCCGTCCAGGCCTTGTGGTGGTGCGGTAGACGTAGTCGACCCGCTCCAGGAAGTAGGGGATCCAGCCGATCCCGCCCTCGGACAGGGCGATGCGCAGGTCGGGGAACTTGCGCAGCACCGGCGAGAACAGCAGGTCGGCGGCGCACTGGATGATGTTCATGGGCTGCAGGGTGATGAGCACGTCGAAGGGGGCGTCGGGCGAGGTGATGACCAGCTGCGACGACGAGCCGATGTGCAGGCACACCACCGTCCCCTCGTCGGAGCAGGCCTGCCAGAACGGGTCCCAGTGGTCGGAGTGGAAGCTCGGCCAGCCGAGCTTGGACGGGTTCTCCGAGAAGGTCACGGCGTGGCAGCCCTTGGCCGCCACCCGGCGGACCTCGGCCGCCATGAGCTCGGGGTCCCAGATGGCGGGGATGGACAGGGGGATGAACCGGCCCGGGTAGGCGCCCGCACCACCCCTCGATGTGCCAGTCGTTGTAGGCCCGGAGCATGGCCAGGGCGAGCGTCCTTGTCCTCGGTGCGGGCGAAGAGCTGGCCGCAGAACTGGATGAAGGAGGGGAAGCACATCGAGCCGAGCACGCCGTTGACGTTCATGTCCCGGACCCGCTCGTCGATGTCGTAGCAACCCGGGCGCATCTCCTCGAAGGAGGTGGGCTCGATGCCGTACTCCTCGGGCGGCCGGCCCACCACGGCGTTCAGCCCGACGTTGGGGATCTCGTTGCCCTCGTAGGACCACACGTCGGTGCCGTCGTCCTTGTGGATGACGCGCGGGGCCCGGTCCTTCCACTTGGCCGGCACCCGGCCCTCGAACATGTCGGGCGGCTCGACGACGTGGTCGTCGACGCTCACGAGGATGAGGTCTTCGGTTCGCATCCGGATCTCCCTCCCTCACGCTCCGCACGGGCCCACTCGAAGCTGACGTCCGTATCAGAGAGCCTACCTACAGCCGGGCTTCGGTGTGCCCACCGGCCGAGACGAGCTCGACCGGTCGACCGACCAGCTCGGTGTCCTCGGCCTCGACCAGCGCGGCGGCGTCGGTCAGGCGGGCGTAGCACCGGGTCGCGGCTCCTCCCTCGGGGGGGAGGTCACAGACCAGGGCGGCCCAGTCGGGCGCGCCGTCGCGACCGTGGACCACCGAGTAGGTGGCGACGGTGGCGGCCTGGTCCCTCGAACGTTTCGACGATGGTGGCCTCGTCCATGGTCCCCCGGGACGACACGGCGCGGTCGTCGGGCGGGACCAACGCTCCTGGCTCGGTCGAGTACGCGCGAACACGTGCTTGTTCATGTGCATGCCCACCCCGCTGACCAACCCGAGCGAGCCCGGGTCGCGGCGCAGCTCTTCCACCATGGTGGCGAGCGAGTGAGTCATGTAGTTGCTCCCCGGGCCGCCGTGGTAGGCGAGTCCGCCGGTCACCGAGACGGTGCGCTCGGGCACCACCTCCGGCCCCTGGCTCCGTGCCGCGGCCCGGATCGATCCCGAGGGCGTCCAGGGAGAACTCGATCGAGCTGGTGAAGCAGGAGTACAGGTCGAAGTGGGCGACGTCGTCCACCCCTCCACCGGCGCCCTGCAGGGCCGCCGCCGCCGCCGCTTCCATGGCGCCGGAACGCCAGAGGTCCACCCGTCCGGCCACTGCCGGCGGATCCTCGGCGTATCCCCAGCCGCGCAGGTAGACGCGCCGGTCGGGGGGGACACCGATCGCATCGGCCGTCTCGTCGCTGGCCACGATGACCGCCGCGGCCATGTCCACGTCCATGATGGCCGTCATGAGCTTGGAATACGGGTAGCCCACCATGCGATTGTCGGGGTCGGTCCGATGATCTCGTCGACGCCGCGCGCCGCCGGGAACCAGGCGTAGGGGTTGGCCGCGGCCACCGCCGTCATCGGCGACAGCAGTTCGCCGAGCGATCGGCGGTGGTGGCGAGGTCGGTCGCCCAGGTGGGCGCGGCGGGCGTTCTCGAACAGGGCGAAGGTGAGCCACGCCTCGAAGATGCTGTGGGTCACCTCTCCGGGGTGGGGGAGCACGGTCGCAGGGGAAGGGCCGGCGCTCTTCGGGACGGAAGCTCCAATCGGGCCTGCCGGCCCTCCTTGCGCAGGCGACGCGTGGTGGCCAGACGCCTCGCCCCCGACCACGAGGGCCAGGTCGAGGTCGCCGCCGAGGATGTGCCGGGCGGCATCGGCGATCAGCGTCTGGGGGACCGTGCCACCGATGCCGGAGTAGGCGGACTGCGGCCGCCGCGGCGCCGAGACGTTCGGCCAACCGCCCGGCCGGGTCGTCGTACTGCCAGGCCTGGCAGTAGACCACGTCGATCCGGTCCAGCCGGCCGACCAGCACTGGAGCCGCCGGTGTCGTCGTCGGCCAGCCGCGGGCCACCTCTTCCCACATGGCCAGCGGCTCGGGGGCACCGTCGGCCCCGACCTCGGCCGGCCGCCACGTGCGGCGGCCGGCACCGATGATGCACGGGGTGCGCCCGTCCCGGGTCCCGGCCATGCCCCGACCGTCAGGCGAGGCGGGCCTGACCGGGCAGCTTGATGGCCCGGTCGGCGATGATGTTCTTCTGCACCTCGGTCGAACCGCCGCCGATGGTCGTGTAGCGCTGGAACGAGTAGAGCCGGGTCCACTTGCCCCGGTCGACGGCATCGGGCCCACCGCGCGCCAGCAGGCCGGCCGGCCCGAGCAGGTCGACGGCCAGCTCGGCGAGGGTCTGCGCCAGCATCGAGTACTGCAGCTTGGAGAAGGGCACCTCGGGCCAGTTCTTCTCCCCGCGGATGACCTTGCTGAGGGCCCGGTAGACGAGCAGGCGGGTGAGCTCGATCTCGGTCCAGGCCCGGGCCAGGCGGTCGGCGATACCCGGGTCGTCGAGCGCGTCGGGGTTCACCGCCCGGGCGGCCTCGATCATGGCCCGGAGGTCGGCGGCCAGGCCGGTGATCTGCCCGGCGATGCCCACCCGCTCGTGACCGAGCGTGCCCATGGCCACCATCCAGCCCTCGCCCTCCCCACCGAGCCGGTCGTCCACCGGCACATGGACATCGCGGAAGAAGACCTCGTTGAACATCTCTTCGCCGGACATGTCGCGGATGGGGCGGGTCTCGACGCCGGGCGACTCGAGGTCGACGATGAAGGCGGTGATGCCCTCGTGCTTGGCGCCGCGACCGATGGCGGTCGGATCGGTGCGGAACAGGAACAGGCCCCACTTGGCCAAGTGGGCGGTCGAGATCCAGATCTTCTGGCCGTTGACCACGTAGTGGTCGCCTTCCAGGATGGCCATGGTGCGCAGATTGGCCAAGTCGTTGCCGGCATCCGGCTCCGAGAACCCCTGGCACCAGTGATCGTCGGCATTGATGATCGACGGCAGCCAGCGCTTCTTCTGCTCCTCGGTGCCCCACTGGATGAGCATGGGGCCGATCTGCCAGATGCCGTTGGCGTTGAACACGCCGGGCGTGCGGTACCCGGCCATGATCTCGGAGTACAGGAGGCGCTGGACCGGCGTGGTCTCACGACCGCCCCACTCGGTGGGCCAGTGCACGGCGGCCCAGCCACCGTCGTTCAACAGGCGCTGCCAAGCCTTCCGGCGCTCCTGCGACGGCACGCCGGCGGCCCGCTGCTCCTCGTCCTCGGTCTCCTTCAAGAACCGCTCGAGATGGTCGTCGAGCCAGGCTCGCAACTCGTTGCCGAAGGCCTCGTCCTCGGCGGTCAGGGAGAAATCCACGGGCCGCAGTGTAGCGGTCCGGCCCAACGGTCAGGAGGTGAACCCGGGGGGCAACCCTTCTGGTTGGGTAGCCGGCGGGCGGCGCGCCGCCAGGCGTGGCGTGAGCAGGTCACCGGCTTCGGCGTCGCCTCCCTTCAACATGGCGACCGCCGACGAGTGGGAGAGCACCGCCCCGCCGACGATGAGCAAGAGCAGTGCCAGGGCCTCGAGGGGTCCCCGGATGCCGGCGGTCTGCAGGTTGTCGCCGAACAGGGAGATGCCGATGGCAATGCTGACCAGCGGGTCGACGAGCACGATGGCCGCCTGGGACGCACCGATGGGCCCGGCGTGGAAGGCGTTCTGGGTGAGGAAGAAGGAGAACGCGCCGAACAGGGCGAGGGCGTACGTCTGCCAGTGCGAGAAAATGCTCGTCCAGTCGGCCGCGGCGAAGTGGGAGACCACCTTGGTCAGCGAGGCGGTGAAGGCGAAGCCGACCGCCGCCGCCGTGCCGAACATGGCGGCGCGCCACCAGCGCGGTCCACGCCGGGCGAGGAAGACGGTGAGGGCGATGCCAGCCACGCAGGCTCCGCCGACCACCACCCAGCCGAGGTTGCCGGGGACCCCGTTGCCACCGGTGGGCGAGGAGAAGACGAGGAACCCGGACAGGCCGGCGGAGGCCAGCAGCACGCCGATCCACTCGCGGGGCCCGACCCGGTAGCCGAACCAGGTGGACAGGATGAAGACGAGGAACAGGAGCTCGGTGACGAGGACCGGCTGGACCTCGGAGAGGTCGCCGAAATGCAGGGCCAGCGCCTGGAAGAGGAACGCGGACAGGATGAACACGAACCCGGCCAGCCACACCCCGCGCTTGACGGCGTGGGCCAGCAGGCTCAGCCTCATGGTGTCCTCTTCCCTGGCGTCCTCGACGCCCATGCGTTGGAGCACGCTCACCAGCGCATTGGAGAGCGCGGCAGCCAGGGCGAGGATCAGGACCATGGTGGGGCCAGTGTAGGAGGGGTGCACCGGCTCCGACCCACATTCCAGACGGGCGCCATCGCCCGGACGATCGGGTGGTGGTCTGCCCCCGCCGTGTGGCGGGCACCAGGTCTACACTGACGGCCCTGTCAGGGTCGTCTCGGACCGCCAACCGGTGGCGCGGCGGGCCGGCAGCAGGCCGACAGGGAAGGCGAGGCCGGAGCCAGCATGGACTTCACATACGACGCCGAACAAGAAGCATTGGCGGACGTGGCCAGACAGGCCATGGACCGCGAGGTCGGAGGCGAACTGGTACGTCGCCTGGCCGACGACCCGGTCGGCCAGGACGAGCGCCTGTGGTCGACACTGGTCGAACTGGGCTGGACGGGGCTGGTCATCCCCGAGTCGCACGGCGGCGCCGGGGGAGGGTTGACCGACCTCTGCATCGTGCTGCCGGAGACCGGGCGCGTGCCGCTGCCCGGCCCCTTCTTCTCCTCGGCCGTGTTCGCCACCCTGGCCGCCCGCGGCTCTCGGCGCCGACGAGCTGCTCGCCGATCTGGCCTCCGGCCGGGCCCGGGGAACGGTGGCGCTCCACGAATTCGGCCACGGCGACCCGCTCGGGTCGGTGCACACCCGAGCCCGGCGACGCGGCGCCGGCTGGGTCCTCGACGGCGTGAAGCCGCTGGTGCTCGACGGCCACACCGCGGACTGGGCCATCGTGGTGGCGGGAACCGAGGAGGGCCGCAGAGGATTCCTCGTGGAGCAGCCCGGCGGCACGGCCGTGCCGGCCCTCGATCCGACGCGCAAAGTGGCCCGCCTCGAGCTCGACGAACGGCCGTGCCGGCCCGTCGGGCCCCCGGGCAACCAGGCATCGGTCTGGAGACGGATCATGGACGACACCGCCGTGGCGCTGGCGTCGGAGACACTCGGCACGGCCGACCGGGCTCTCGAGCTGGCCATCGACTACACGAAGGAGCGGGTGGTGTTCGATCGACCGGTGGCGTCGTTCCAAGTGGCCAAGCACAAGATCGTCGACATGTTCCATCTGGTGGAGATGGCCCGGGTGGCGGTGCAGTTCGCCGCCTGGGCCTCCGATGCCGACGATCCGCGCCGCCAACGGGCCGCCGCCATGGCGGCCGGGTACACCAGCGAAGCGGCGGTCAAGGTCACCGGCGAGGACATCCAGCTGCACGGGGGCGTGGGCTTCACCTGGGCCAACGACGCCCACTTCCTGTTCAAGCGGGCCAAGCAGAACGACGTGTGGCTCGGTGGACATGCCAGCCACCGCCAGCGGCTGGCCCACATGCTCGTCGACACCGCCTGAGCGCCAGCGACGAGCCCGACCGTGGCCGAGGGCCGCGCCCGGCCCCGAGCCGGGCGGCGGAGGGCGGCTCAGTGGCAGGCGGGCGGGGGAGGCACGTCGAGCGCGGGGTTGGCACCGAAGAACCCCACCGGGATCAGCTGGAAACCGCAGTACTCGACAGGCATGACCGGCCAGTCCTCCGGACGCGGCACGTGGGTGACGCCGAAGGTGTGCCAGGCCACGATGTCGGTGCCGACCAGCGACCGGTCGGCGGCGGTCCACGCCGGCAGCCCGTCCCCACCGGCGTGCTGATTGGGATAGTCGCCCGCCCCCCGGCGCTCGGTCGGGTCGAACGGGGTGACCCAGAGGTTGTGCCGGGCGAATCCCGCTCGCCGACCGACGCTCGACTCCGGGCGGGCCAGCATGATTGGCGTGTACGAGGGAAGGAGCTTGTAGGCCACCGGTTCACCCAGGCGGTTCCGGACCTCGGGGTTGACGAACCGCCAGTGGCGCCCGGAAGCGGGGTCCACGTTGCGCCGGGCCGCCAATTCGGAGTCGAGCCGGCGGGACACCGGCACGAACCCGTTCGACCACGGGTTGTCCGGTCCGGCCGGTAGTGGCTCGGTGGACATCTCGAAGACTTCGTTGACCGGGCCGTCGACCTCGAGGTCGAGTCGCGCGGCAGAAGAGGTGCTGGTGCACGGGAGCGGCCAGCCCTGGTGCGATGGCGGGAGCGAACCGGGATCGTTCGCCGGGTGCAGTCGCCTGGGTCGACAGGATGCCGGTGAGCTTGACCTCGAGCTGGATCGTGCCGTCGAGGTAGAAGTACCAGTAGAAGCCGTATTCGTAGTTACCGACGGTGGAGATCGAGGAGACCACCAGACGGCGCGACCGCCGGACCTCGGTGCGACCGATGTGCATGTCCTGGTGCTTCCAGAGGATGCCGTAATCCTCCTCGTGGATGCAGATCGCATTCTCCACCACGTAGGGCTCGCCGCGCTCGGTCGAGAATGTGGCGTCCAGGTAGGAGATGACCCCGAGGCAGTCGCATCCCAGTCGAAGCGAGTTGACCATGCGACCGAGGCCCCATTCGCCGGCGTCGAAAGCGTTCTTCCAGCCATGGGCCGGTCCGGGGTCGCCGTAGGGCACGACCATCTCGGTGATCGATGCCCGGTGGAGGACGGGCCGGACTCGGTCGCCCTCCGCATAGCCCACGGTATGCAGGACGAGTCCGTCGTTCGGGTCCATCGACACCCGCAGGGACCACCCTTGCCACCGGATGAGATTGGACTCCACCGTGAAGCTCGGACCCTCGGGCTGCACGATCTCGAGGGGCCGCAGTCCGGGCCGGGTCGGCTGGTGGTCCTCGGGGTAGTAGCTGCCGGTCTCCGCCGGGATCGGGACCACTCCGTAGTCGACGACCTCGAGCACCTCGCCACGGGCCCCGTCCACGGTGGCGATGACCCCCTCGACGGGGCGGGCGTACCCGTTGTCGGTGGGGGCCTCCCGGTAATAGGAAAGGCATCGCGTGATGCGCCGGTCCTCCTCGATGGCCCGACCGAAATTTCCGGTCGGCCACGGATCGATCTGGACCTGGTCGAAGTCGGTGATGCCCCGGCGCTGCATGGCCTGCTGCCAGTCCGGGTCGCGGCGAAGGGCGTTGATGGAACGGAGCGCGTCGTCGAACAGCAGCGCCGGGCGCATGTCCGGGCGCTCCTCCCAGGAGAGCACCTTCCCCGAGCCCCCGTCGATCAAGGCCTCGATAACCTCCGAATCCTGACCGGGAACGACGACCAGGCGGACCCGGCGTTCGACCGGATCCCCCGGTTGGTGGGCGGCGAGCGACGCTTTGGGCGGGGGCTCGAGGGTGACGGCGGCGAAGCTCGCATGGTCGTCGAGTCGGCCGCTGGCCCGGGCGGCGGACACGGCGACGCGGATCTCCTCGGCCGTGAGGGCGTCGAGCGGGTGGGCCGCAGCCGCCGCCCGGCCGACCGCCCGGACGTCGGTCGCCTCAGCCATGTCGACGGGGCTCGATGGCCGATCGGTCATGGTGGGCTTCCTCCATGCACTCGGTGCTGTGCGGTCCGGCGCACCCGGTGGCGTGCGATGACGACCGATCTTAGAGCCGTCCGATGGTGGAGGATCCTGGGCCGTCCCGGGCGCCGCCCCGCCACGGGGGAGCGCGGCTTGTGTCTAGCATCGCCCGTCAGTGTCAAGCCGGCTGACATAGGAGAATCTGATGAACCAGACCAGCGATGCCGGGCGGCGCGGGGTGACCGAGCACGCCAGGACCCGGCCCCGGCACCCAGCCCTGGTGGTGGGCGCCACCGAGCTCACCTACGGGGACCTCCAGGATCGGGCCAGCCGGCTGGCCTCGGTGCTGCTCGAGCGGGGGGCAGGCCCGGGACGCCCGGTGGCCACCGTCCTCCCCAACGGCGCCGAGCAGTTCGAGGTGGCGACGGCCGCATCCATGCTCGGGGCGCCCTACCTGCCCGTCAACTGGCATCTCAAGGCGGGCGAGTTGACCTACATCTTCGACGATGCAGAAGTAGCCGTGGTGGTCGGACACACCGACCTCGAGAGCGAGCTGACCCCGGCCATCGAGGCGTCGAAGGGATCGGCACCGCTGGTGTTGGTCGGCCGCGACTACGAAGGGGCAATGGCCGCTACTGACCCCCTCCTCGATGCCGACAGCGGGTCGGGCCCGGGGCTGATGTTCTACACCTCGGGCACCACGGCCCGTCCCAAGGGCGTGATGCACGGGGCCATGGACGACCCGGACCGGCGCCGGCAGGGCACCGAGGGCCAGGTGGCGCTGTGGAGCTGGACGCGGGACGACGTCTATGTCATGAGCGGCCCCTCGTACCACGCCTCCCATGCCGGCTGGGCGCTGTGCGCCCTCTACATCGGCGCCACGACGGTCATCACCGAGCGCTTCGAGGCCCGCGCCTGGCTGGCCGAGGTCAGCCGGACCCGGGGCACCCGGTCGTTCATGGTGCCGGCGCATTTCATCCGCATCCTCGAGATCCCCGACGAGGAGCGGGCCGCTCTGGACCTGTCGAGCCTCCAGCTCATCGTGCACGCCGCCGCCCCCTGCCCGATCGTGGTGAAGCAGCGGATGATGGAGGCCTTCCCGTGGACCGAGATCCACGAGCTCTACGGCGCCAGCGAGGGAGGCGCCACCAAGATCTCCCCGGACGAATGGCGCACCCACCCGGGCAGCGTAGGTCGACCCTGGCCGGGGGTAGAGATCCGCATCCTCTCGGAGGACGGTCAACCGGTGCCGACCGGCGAGACCGGTCTGGTCTACATCCGGCCCGCCGGCGGCCAGCGCTTCTCCTACCGGAACGATCACGAGGCCACGGCCCGCGCCTGGCAGGAGGACGCCTTCACCGTGGGCGACATCGGACACCTCGACGACGAGGGCTACCTGACCATCACCGACCGGGTTTCGGACATGGTCTTGTGGGGCGGGGTCAACATCGCCCCCCGGGAGATCGAAGAGGTCCTGTACCAGCATCCCGAGGTGGTCGACTGCGCCGTCTTCGGTGTCCCCGACGAGCGCGACGGAGAACGTCTGAAGGCCATGGTGCAGCTCCGTCACTCGGTCCCCATCGACGAGCTGGAAGACCATGTGCGCGCCCGGTTGGCCGCCTACAAGGTCCCCCATCTCTGGGAGGTCGTCGACGAGCTGCCGCGGGACCAGAACGGCAAGGTGCTCAAGCGCCTGCTCCGTCAGTCCCACCGGCCGCAACCCTGACATCGGCGGCCGGATGCGGCGGTGCGTCCCCCGCCATGGGACGATGGTCGCCGATTCACGGCTCGAAAGGTCCGATCATGTCGCTTGCCATCTCCGAAGAGCACGAGGCCCTGCAGGCCACGACCCGTCGCTGGCTCGATGCTCACTGCCCGCCGAGCGTGCCGAGGGCCCTGCTGGATGCCGACGACGAGGAGCTGCAACCGGTGTGGAAGGAGTTCGCCGCCCAGGGCTGGCTCGGCATCCATCTCCCCGAGCGTTGGGGCGGGCAAGGACACGGTCTCTTCGAGCTGGCGGTGGTGCTCGAGCAGACCGGGTGGTCGCTGCTTCCGGGACCGGTCCTGCCCACGGTGGCCGTCTCCGCGCTGGTCGCCGAGGTCGCCACTGCCGACCAGGCCGCTGCGCTGCTGCCCGGGCTCGCCGACGGGAGCACGCCGGCCGGAATCCATCTCGGGGGATCCCATCTGGAGGTCCTCGAGCACGGAGCCGACGGTGGACTGGTCGTCGACGGTGTCCTCCGTCCGGTCCTCGGCGCCCCGACCGCGGCGGTGGCCCTGGTCCCCGCCCGGGATGCCGACGGCACGGTGGCCTGGTGCCTGCTCGACATGGGCGGCGGCGCCGGAACGGCGCAGGCCACACCACTCGAGAGTCTCGACCCGACACGCCGAGTCGGTACCGTCACCGCCGAGCGGGTCACCGTCCCGGTCCAACGACGGCTCGCCCTGTCGACCGAACGGGTGCGCGAGATCGCCGTCGCCGTGAGCGCGGCCGAAGCGACCGGAGGGGCGCGTTGGTGCCTGGAGACGGCCTCGGAGTACGCCAAGGTGCGCCGGCAGTTCGGCCGCCCGATCGGGCAGTTCCAGGCGGTGAAGCACCGGCTGGCCGACATGCTGGTCCGGGTCGAGCAGATCACCGCGGTGTCGTGGGATGCCGCCCTGGCCGCCGCGGCCGGGCATTCCGACGAGGCAGCCCTGGCGCTGGCGGTGGCCGGCGCCATCGCCTTCGACGGCTCCGTCGACTGTGCCAAGGACTGCATCCAGCTCCTCGGCGGCATCGGCTTCACTTGGGAGCACGACGCCCACATGCATCTCAAGCGGGCTCTGGCCACGCGCCAGTTGCTCGGCGACACCGACGGTTATCTCGATGACGTGGTCGACCGCAGCCTGAGCGGGACCCGCCGGTCGCTCGACGCCGATCTCCCCGAGGAAGCAGACCGAGCGCGTGCCGAGCTGGCCCCGGACTTCGACGAGCTCCGCGCCCTCGAGGGAACTGACCAGCGGCGCGCACTGGTCGATGCGGGGCTCGCCGTCCCGCACTGGCCGCGCCCGTGGGGACGTGACGCCAACGCCGTCGAGCAGGTGGTCATCGACCAGGGCCTGGCCGAGGTCGGGGTGGCTCGTCCTCATCTCGGGGTCGGGGCGTGGGCCTTGCCCGTGATCATCGCCCACGGGACCCCGGAGCAACACGGGCGATGGGTGCGTCCGACGCTCCTCGGCGAGCTCCGGTGGTGCCAGCTCTTCTCGGAGCCGGGTGCCGGCTCCGACCTGGCCAGCCTCACCACGCGGGCGGACCGGTCCGACGGGGGTTGGGTCCTCAACGGTCAGAAGGTCTGGACCTCGATGGCCCGCGACTCGGACTGGGGCATCTGCCTGGCCCGGAGCGACCCCTCGGTGCCGAAGCACGACGGGATCACCTACTTCATTGTCGACATGCGTTCTCCGGGCCTGGACATTCGGCCGTTGCGCGAGATCACCGGCGACGCCATGTTCAACGAGGTGTTCATCGACGACCTGTTCGTCCCCGACGACTGCGTGATCGGCGCCGCGGGCGACGGCTGGAAGATCGCCCGGGCCACCCTGGCCAACGAGCGGGTGTCCATGTCCTCGGGGTCGACGTTCGGGATCGGAGTCGAGTCCCTGCTCCGGCTGGCGGAGCGCGAGGAGGGGCCGGTTCCGGCGGGCACCAGGCTCAGGCTGGCCAGGTTGCTGGTCGAGGCCCAGTCGCTCGGGCTCATGGCCCATCGCTCGACTCTGCGAACCCTGGCCGGGACGGATCCCGGTCCGGGGGTGAGTGTCAGGAAGCTGCTCGGGGCTGAGCACGAGCAGCGGGTGCAGGAGATGGGCCTGGTCATGTTCGGCCCCGAAGGCGCCTCCCTCGCCGGCTACGCCAGTCGCTGGGCCCACGGGTTCCTGGTCACCCGGTGCCTGACCATCGCCGGGGGTACCAGCGAGATCCAACGGAACGTCATCGCCGAGCGCCTGCTCGGCCTACCTCGCGACCCCGAGCCGGGAGCCTGACCCGGCCGACGCTCAACCCCTCGGCAGTCCGAGTACTCGCTCTCCCACCAGGTTCCTCTGGATCTCGTTCGTCCCGGAGAAGATGGACGACGCCTGGTAATAGAGCCACGACCGCTGCCACATGCCGTCTCCGGGGTTGCGGGCGGCACCCTGCCACAGGCCGGCGCTCGGGCCGAGCACGGCGAGCACCGTCTGGTGGAGGCGCTTGGACATCTCGCTCCAATACAGCTTCAGCGCACTGCCCTCGGGCCCCGGCGGCTCGCCGTGCTCGAGCCGGGTCAAGGTCCGCCAGTTGTTGAGCTGGAACAGCTTCACCTCGATGTAGGCCTCGGCCAACCGTTGACGCACGTCCCGGTCGGCGAAGCCGTGGTCGCTTTGGCGGGCCAGCTCGAGGAGTCCGAGGAGCAGCTGACAGTGGATGCCGAGCTGGCGGGGGTTGACCCCTCGCTCGTGGGAGAGGGTCGAGTTGGCTACGGTCCACCCCTCGCCGGGGACCCCGATCACCTGGTCGTCGGGGACGAACACCTCGTCGAGGAAGACCTCGTTGAACTCGGCCTCACCGGTGATCTGGACCAGGGGTCGGACGTCGACGCCTGAGGCATGCATGTCGACGACGATGCAGCTCATCCCCAGTTGCCGTTTGGGCACGTCGGGGTGGCTGCGGGCCAGGCACAGTCCCCAGTCGGCGAATTGGGCGTAGGAGGTCCAGACCTTGCGCCCGGTGACCAGGTACCCGCCGTCCACCCGGTCGGCCCGGGTGGACAACGAAGCCAGGTCGCTCCCGGCGTCGGGCTCGGAGAACAGCTGGCACCACAGTTGCTCGGCGCCAAGGATGGGCGGGAGCCAGCGCCGGCGCTGCTCGTCGGTGCCGTGGGCGAAGAGGGTAGGGGCGACCAAGTTGATGCCGATCCGCCCGACGAGCTCGGGTGCCCGGGCCCGGGCCAGCTCCTCGGTCACCACGAAGTGCTCGGTGGGCCCGAGGCCGCGCCCGCCGAGCTCGACCGGCCAGGTGATGCCCACCCAGCGGTCGGCGGCCAGGCGCGCCTGCCACGACCGGCCGAAGGACACTTCGGCATCGAGATCCGAAGACCGGGGCGGCAGCCCGACGCCGTATTCCCACGGCAGGTTGGCCACCAACCAACGGCGAAGGTCCTCCCGTAACTGGTCCTGCTGTGGCGTCATCCGCAGGTCCACGGCGGTCCAGCATGGCATACCGTCGCCCGGCCCTGAGGGCCGCGAGGCCGCCACTCAGACTGCCCGCTCGTGGACTTCGAGTTGTCGACGGATCAGCGCCATCTCCGCCACGCGGCCGAACAGGTGCTCGACCGCCATGCCTCGAGCGCCCGGGTGCGGGCGTACACCGGGACCGCGGACGACGCCGCCACCGGAGGCGGTCTCGACCGTGACCTCTGGGCCGTCCTCGCCGACCAGGGCTGGCTGGCCATCGAGCAGCCCGAGGAAGAGGGTGGCCTCGGGCTCGGGATGGTCGAGGTGAGCATCCTCTGCGAACAACTGGGCCGTCATGTCGCCCCGGCTCCCTTCTTCGGGACCAACCTGGCCCAGCGCGTCCTGCGGAACGCGGCGGCCGACGAGCGCCTACCGGCGGGGACCAGGGAGGCGGCGACGACCTGGTCGGCCCGCGACTCGCCGCCGGGGAATCGGTGGGGTGCACGGCCTGGGCGCCGACCGGGGGGGAGACGGTCGCCGCCGGTGATGGCGCCTGCCTGCTCACCGCCGATCCCGAGCCGACCTGGTTCGCCGAGGTGGCCGATGTGGTCGTGGTGGTGACCGGAGACGCGGTGTACGCCGTCGAGCTCGGGCCCGCGGACCGCCCACCACCCGAGCCGGCGATGGACCGCACCCGCTCGCTGTCGTGGCTTCACCTCGATAGAACCCCCGCCGTGTGCCTCGGTGGACCGGACATCGCCGCCGGTGCGCTGGACCGGGCGGCCACCGCGCTGGCTGCCGACATGCTCGGCTCCTCCGGCCGGGTGCTCGAGATGAGCGTGGCCTACGCCAAGGACCGACAACAGTTCGGCCGGCCCATCGGGAGCTTCCAGGCGGTCAAGCACCGGCTGGCTGACGCCCTGGTGGACGTGGAGGCCATGCGGTCGAGCGTGTACTACGCGGCCTGGTCCATCGCCGCCGGCGATGTCTCCAGCTCCTTGGCGGCATCGGCGGCCAAAGCCTGGTGCTCGGACGCCTCGGGCCGGGTGATGGCGTCGGGCCTCCAGGTCCACGGCGGCATCGGGTTCACCTGGGAGCACGACCTCCACCTGTTCGTCAAGCGCGCCCAGCTCGATCAGTCGAGTTGGGGGGACGCCGTGTTCCACCGCGAGCGGGTCGCATCCATGCTGGCCGGTTGGAAGGCGTCCGACCCCAGTCTGTTCTGAGCTCGGCCCGGAGGCGAACCTCCGCTGCCTTCCCGCTCAACCGACGCCGCGGGTCAAGAGCATCGAACCGGCGATCGGCCCGCCCCCGTTGGCCACGGCCGCCACTTCGTGCCGTCCGGGGATCTGGCGGGCACCCCCGTCGCCGCGCAGCTGTACGCAGGCCTCGTGGATCAGCCCGAAGCCGTGGAGACGCCCGGCCGACAGCTGGCCGCCCGCCGTGTTGAGCGGGAGCTCGCCGTCGAGGGCGATACGTGTCCCCCGTCGACGAACGTCCCGCTCTCGCCGCGCCCGCAGAGGCCGAGCGCCTCGAGCCACACCATGGCCAAGATGCTGAACCCGTCGTAGAGCTCGGCCACATCGACATCCGAGGGTCGGAGGTCGGTCCGCTCCCACATGCCGGCTGCCGCGTCCCGGGCGGCCATGCTCGTCATGTCGTCGAACTGGTCCCAGCTCGGGCGGCCCCAAAGGGCAGTGCCGACCGCGTTGACATGGCAGGCGGGGTGGGGGGCATCGGGCGCGTAATCGACGTGGGAGACGACGACCGCGGTCGAGCCGTCGCAGGGGGCATCGCAGTCGAAGAGGCACAACGGAGACGAGATCATCCGGGCGTTCATGTAATCGTCCAGGGTCAGCGGATCGCGGTAGAGGGCCTTCGGGTTGAGGGCGGCGTTGCGACGGCCGTTCAGTGCCACGTTGGCCAGCTGTTGGCGGGTGAGCCCGAACTCGTGGAAACGGCGTTGCCCGACGAGTGCAATCCAGTTGGCGGCGGAGACCGCCCCGAAGGGCAGTGACCACTGCAGGAATCCGGAGAACCTGGGTGCGCCGGACGACCCGCCACCGCTCCCCCCGATACCCTGGCGGCCACCCTCCCCTTGCGCGGTCGACTCGGTCACCGTCCGGTAGACGAGCACATGCCGGGCGGCGCCGGCGGCGATGGCGAAGCAGGCGGCGATGACGGCGCGGATCTGGGCCGGGCCCTCCCCGCCGCCGTCGTGCCAGTTGAGCCGGAGCCGCAGGGCATCCTGGACCTCAGGCGTCCCCGGACCGGCGAACCCGCCGGTGCCGAGCCCGGCTCCCGGGTAGGTGGCCAGTCCGTCGATGTCCTCCCTGGTCAGACCGGCGTCAGCGATGGCCTCGAGGCAGGCGTCCAAGGTCAGGTCGAGCTCGGTACGTCCGAGGCGCCGGCCGACGTCCGATTGCCCGAGGCCGGTGATGGCGGCCTGGCGCTCGGCGGGGGAGCCGCTCATGACCGCGGTCCCGCCGGCCGGCCGGCCTCGGGGGCGAGCGGACGGAACAACGGCAGGTACACGTCGTCGTTCGGCTCGAACACCACTTCGACCGGGGAGCCGATCAGGTGCTCGTCGGGTACGCAGTCGACCAGGTTGGTCATGAGGCGGACGTCGGGCTGCTCGTCGATGGCCACCAGCCCGATGACGTAGGGATCCGAGCCGGGTATCCACTGCTGGTGGTTGACGGTGAACGAATGCACCGTCCCCCGGCCGCTCACCGCTTCGGGTGCGAGCTCCTCGCTCAGGCAGAAAGGACAGCGTGGCACCGGAGGGTGGACGTAGCGACGGCACGAGCCACAACGCAGGAAGCGGAGCACCCCGTCCTTCCCGCTGGTCCAGAAGAATTCGTTGTCGGGATCGAGTCGTGGCAGCAGTCGGATGGCGGGCCCGTTGGCGAACATCACGGGGGATGCTAGCCAGTCGACGCGCACCCCGTTCTGTTAGGTTCCCCTCGATGTCGACCTGGTTGACCGACGACGAGTACCGCACGTTGGCGGTCATGTGCGAGCGGCTCATCCCAGCCGATGACACACCGGGGGCGACGGACGCGGGCGTGGCCGACTACATCGACGGACTCCTCGGGGCGTTCTCGTTCGACCCGCCCCGCATCTGGGCCGGCGGGCCCTCGTCGGGCCGGTTCGGCGGGACGGCCGGGTTCTCGCACTTCCACCCGCTCACCGCCCTCGACGAGCTGGCGTGGCGGACCCGGATCGAAGGTTCGCTCGGACTTCCCGAGCGCGAGTTCAACGGTCCGGTCGTGGGCCTCCAGGAACGCTACCGGGCCGGGCTGGCCGGGCTAGGGCCCGACTTCTGCGACCGCGACCCTGAGGACCAGGTGCGCCGAATGCGGGCCGACCGGGACTTCACCGAGCTGGTCTACGAGCACGCCTGCGAGGGCATGTACGGGGCGCCCGAGTACGGCGGCAACCGCAACGGCGTGGGCTGGTCGAACATCGGCTACGCCGGGGATGTCCAACCCCGCGGGTGGAGCGACGCCGAAGTGTCCGGCCCATGACCGTCGACGCCGTCATCGTCGGCTCCGGACCGGGGGAGCGACGGCCGCCGAAGTGCTGACGGCCGCCGGGTGGTCGGTCGTCATCTTCGAGAAGGGTCGGAACCACTTGATCGACCTGGACGACCCCAACCGGCTGCTCGAGGACTTCTCCAACGACGAGATCAAGTTCATCGACCGCCACTTCCTCGGCCCGGATCCGTTCCTCGAGCCCCGCACCTTCCGGGTCGGTCCCGACGAAGGAGACCACTCGTTCGTCGGTGAGGTCAACTCCATCCCCTCGACCGTGGGGGGTGGCGGTACCCATGCCGACGGCAAGGTGCCGCGCTTCTTGGAGGAGGACTTCGCCATGCTCTCCTCGCACGGTCCCCAGGAGGGCGCGTCGGTGGCCGACTGGCCTCTCGACTATGCCGAGCTCGAGCCCTACTACGCCGACGTCGAGCGCCGCATCGGTGTCTCCGGCCTGGCCGGTGCCAACCCCTTTGCCGCCTGGCGCTCCGGTCCGTATCCCATGCCTCCCGGCCCCTCCATGTACGGCGCGACCCTGTCGGCGGCGGCGGCCGAGTCCCTCGGCTTCCATCCCTACCCCGCCCCGGGAGCGACCAACTCGGAGGTCTACGACGGCCGGCCGGCTTGCAACAACTGCGGGTTCTGCGCCTATTTCGCTTGCCCCATCCACGCCAAGGGAGATCCCGTGGCCATGCTGCAGCGGGCGTTGCTGAGTGGCCATGCCGAGCTCCGGCCGGAGACGTTCGTGTCCCGCATCCGCACCGACGGCCGGCGGGCGACCGGCGTGGACTTCATCGGACCCGACGGGGTCGAGCGCTCCCTGGACGCCGGTCACGTGGTGGTGGCGGGAGGCGCGGTCGAGACGCCACGCCTTCTCCTGCTGTCCGGCTTCGACCATCCGCTCATCGGCCGCCATCTGATGACCCATTTCCAGACCATCGTGGTCGGGAGCTTCGCCGGGTACCGCTTCCACGGCGAGCGGGGCCGGGCCGTCACCGAGATGCACGACGACGCGTTGATCCAGGACGACGGGTCGCGGGCCGCGGCCAAGACGGGGGGTCTCCCTTGGATCAAGGGTGGCATGGTGGAACACGGCGGCCCCGCCCTGCCCATCATGGAGGCCAAGATCTACCGCTGGGGCCGCTCCCACAAGGACAGGATGCGATCCTCGCCCATGCGCGAGCGCCTCTGGGCCTTCACCATGCAGGGTGAGGACCTGCCGGTTCCGACCAATCGGATCGACCTCGATCCGACCGTACGCGACGTGCGGGGGCTCCCGGTGGCCCGCTACACCTACCGGCCCCACCAGCACGAGTTGGTCGCCTCCGCCCACCACGGGCCCAAGCTGGCCGGCATCCTCGAGACCATGGGCGCGGAGTGGACCTCGATCGTGACGTCGCCGGGCGTCAAGGGTGGCCCCGGGGAGCGGACCACCGAGCACGTGCCCATGAGCCGGCACGTGATGGGGACGGTACGCATGGGGAACGACCCGGACACCTCGGTGACCGACCGGATGGGGCGCCTCCACCGGTTCGAGAACGTGGTCATCGCCGATTCCTCGGTGTTCGTGACCTCGTCGGGCTACGGACCCACACTCACCCTGGCCGCCCTGGCGGCCCGAGCCGCAGCGGCCATGGTGGGGTGAGCCGCCGGCCGGCGGCGAACCGGATCGGCGTTGGGATTGCTACCGTGACTCCCGTGACTCCCGTGACTCCCGTGACTCCCGTGGCTCCCGTGGCTCCCGTGGCTCCCGCCCTTCGGTATCCCAGGTCCCACCCGTGTCCCCTGATCAGGACGGGGTCGGCGCCGGCCAGGCCTGACGCGCTGGCCAGGGTCCGCTCATGAGAGCGCTGGTGTTCGGGATGCCGCGTCCGTCCGACGAGGTCCGGGTCGAGCCGGGCGACGAGCTGGACCGCCGGATCGACGTGCTGCCCTTCGGCCTCCGGCAGGTGGATGACGCCTCGCTGGTGCGCCCCGACTGGGTGATCACCCGGCCGCGCCTCTCGGGGGTGTGCGGATCGGAGACGAAGCTGGTCCTCGGGGAATTCGAGTCCGGCGATGTCGACAACCCGATGGCTGCGTTCTCCTCGATCCCGCACATCCCGGGTCATGAGGTGGTGGCGGAGGTCGTCTCCCTCGGGCCCGAGGCCGAGGGGCTGGAGGTGGGCCAGCGTGTGCTGCTGAACCCGTGGCTGACCTGTGGGCCCCGCGGCATCGACCCGCCGTGCCCTGCATGCCGGGCGGGCGACCTCAATCTGTGTTGGAGCTTCACCAACGGCGCGCTCGGCCCCGGAGTCCACGTCGGGGTGGCCACTGACGCCCCCGGCGGCTGGGCCGACTTCATGGCGGCGCACGACTCGATGCTCATCCCGATCCCGGACTCGGTCGACGACGAGACGGCGGTTCTAGCCGATCCGTTCTCGGTATCGCTGCATGCCATCCTCCGCTGCCCGCCCCCGCCCGGCGGCAAGGCGCTGGTCTACGGGGCCGGCGCTCTCGGGGTGACCAGCGTCGCCATCCTCCGGTCCCTCTACCCGGAGACCGAAGTCGCGGTCATTGCCCGGTTCCCGGCCCAAGCCGAGCTGGCCGCCGCGTTCGGCGCCGACCTGGTCGTGCCGCACGAGCCGCGGCACGAGATCATCGAGTCGCTGGCCGAGTGGTCGGGCGGCGTCCTGCACACCGCCTTCGCCGGGCTGCCGATGGCCCACCCCGGCGGCATCGCCGTGGTGTACGACACGGTGGCGAGGCCCGAGACGCTCGAGCTCGGTGTCCGTCTCCTGGCCGAACGCGGGACGTTGGTGCAGACCGGAGTGCACACCCCGGGCCGCTGGGAGTACACCCCCGTCTACTTCAAGGAGCTCTCCATCGTGGGCTCCAACGCCTTCGGCGTGGAGGAGGTCGAGGGCGTGCGCCAACACGCCATCCGCCACTATCTCGATCTGGTGCAGTCGGGGCGGATCGATCTCACCGGCATGCTCACCCACCGCTTCCCGCTGGACCACTGGCACGACGCCCTCCGGGTGCTCTCGACGCAACAGGACAGCGGTGCAGTGAAAGTGGCGTTCGAGCCCGCCTCGGTCGACTGACGGCTCCTCGAGTCCCGGGCTCTCGGCCCCGGACGGCGCGCCTCAGGGTCCGGCGCCCAGGGTCACGAACCGGTCGAAGCGCTGGGTCGCCGCCTCCTGCCAAGCGGGATCGGGCCGGATCCGTTGGCCGGTCCCGGCCCAGGCCCGCGAGCCGTCCAACGATGGCTCGAGCCCGGCCGCCATGCGGGCCAGGAAGGCGGCGCCCAGAGCAGCACCTTCGGGGACCGCCACCGTGTCGACCGGAAGCCCGGTGGTGTCGGCCATGCCGGCCATCCACGCCGCCACCTTGGTCCCGCCCCCGCTGGCCACGACCCTTCGGGCCTCGACGCCTGAGCGCTCGATGATGCTGCGCACCACGAATCCGCTGGCCTCGTAGGCAGCTCGGGAGACGCCGGACGGTCCGTCGGTGATGTCGAGATCGAACAGGCCGGCCCGCAGCGACGTGTCGTGGAAGGGCACGCGCTCGCCGCGCAGGTAGGGCAGCCAGAGGGGCACTCGCCGCGGGTCCCCGGACCGACCGTCGCCGGTCGGGACCCGGGAGCGAGGATGGTGCAGGATCGATTGGGCCCAGTCGACGAACAGGGCGCCGGCGTTGCTCGGTCCACCGATGAGCACCCGTCCGGGTGAGGTGTGGGGAACGGTCCACAACCCGGGCACCTCCACCCAGGTGTCGGTGACCACCCAGACGATGAGGGTGGCGCCGAAGATCACCAGCACGTCCCCGACCTGATCGGCGCCGGCCACGATCTGGTCGCAGAAGGCGTCGATGGTGCCGCCCGCCACTACCGCGTCGGAGTCGTCCCAACCCGGCCGCCGGCCCGCCGAGTCGGCGTGGCGCGGCCGGCTGCGGCGCAGCTCGCCGGCGTTCTGACCGGTCGGCGCCACGCGGGGGAGCCGGGCCGGGTCGACACCCAGCCTTTCCAGCAACTCGTCGTTCCACCGCCCCGCCCGGTGCAGGCCCCCGAGCGAGGCCGTCACCGCCGTGTCGATGACCGCATGACCGGCCAGGGCATGGGTGGCGACCGCCTGGGCCGGCCAGTAGCCAAAGGCGTCGGGCATCTCTTTGGCCGTCCAGGCGAGGAAGCCCTCGGCGTCGGGCATGGCGCCCGCTTCGGCGCCACCGGCGTCGCCGGCGCCCGGTCGGACCGCCGGCTCGCCCCGTCCGCGCAGGTCGCCGTAGAGGAGCCCCGGGGTGCGGGGTATGCCCCGCCGGTCGACCCCGGTGAGCGATGGCACCATGCCGGCCACACAGATTCCGGCCACGCCGACCGGTGCCATCTCGGCACGGGCCATCGCCTGTTGGAGGCCGGCCAGCGCCCGCTGCGGCCCTCGTCTCCATGCGGCACGGGCATCGTGCTCCATATGGTCGGCCGAGGCATGAATGATCCGGTGGGGCACGCGCGATCTCGCCAACACGTCGCCACGGTCCGACACGGCCAGGGCCTTGACCGACGTGGTGCCGATGTCGATGCCGACGGTGATCGACCGCCGCCCGCCAGCGGCCATCTGGTCGGAGCCCGGCACCATGGGTGGTCATTATGGTGGATCGATCGTCCGACCGGCGGCGGCCCGAGGCACAACCTGGTCACCCGTTACGCTCGCCGTCATGGTCCGCGGCGATGTGCTCGAGGTGAAGGCGGCCGCCGACCTGTTGCGCCGCGCTCACCAGGGATCGGCCGAGGCCCTCGGCCTGCTCGACGGGCAACCCGTCCTGGTGGTGGATCTGGACACCGAAGGCGAGCCGACCTCGCTCGAGCTGTTCCCGTCGTTCCCCGGCGTCGTGGTGGGGATCGGCCGTCGGGAAGTGGGACGTGTCCCGCTCGCCGGCGTGGACGTGGCGCTGGCCGGCCCGATCGACGCCCCATCGCCCTGGGTGGGCGTTGGGGATCTCGGCGCCGGCCTGGAGTTGGTGGCCGGGGCGGTCGAGCGCCACCCGGTGGCCGCCGTCACCCTGGCCCAGGTGCTGCGGGTGACCGGACGCCAAGGTCTCGACCACGATCTCATCGTCGAATCCCTGGCGTACTCGAGTCTCCAGGGAGGCCCGGAGTTCACCTCGTGGCTGGGCGCCCAGGGGCCGCGGGCCGTACCGGGGTCGAACCATCCCGAACGCGCCGTGGTGGTCGACCGTTCGGGCGATCGGCTGGACCTCACCCTCAGCCGGCCCCAGGTCCACAACGCCTACAGCTGGGCCATGCGCGATCAGCTGTGCGAGGCGCTGGCACTGGCCTGCGCCGACCCCTCGATTGGCCAGGTGCACCTGCACGGTGAGGGGCCCGATTTCTGCAGTGGCGGCGACCTCGGGGAATTCGGCACCCTGGCGGATCCCGCCACCGCCCACCTCGTCCGCACCGTCCGGAGCGCCTGTCGCCTGCTGGCGGTGGTCGGGGATCGGACGGTGGCCCACCTCCACGGTGCATGCGTGGGGGCCGGGATCGAGCTCCCCGCCTTGGCCCACCGGGTCGTGGCTACACCCGACACCTGGATGCAGCTCCCCGAAGCGGCGATGGGGCTCATCCCCGGTGCCGGCGGCACGGCCACGCTGCCACGGCGCATCGGTCGGCACCGGACGGCCTGGATGGCATTGTCCGGACAATCCGTCGACGCCGTCACCGCCCAGAGCTGGGGTCTGGTCGACGAGGTCGCCTGATCCAGGGGCGCCCCGCCACCGGTGACGAGCACGGTCCGGGCGCCGCGGTAATGTGGCTGAAAAGCCGATTCTCACTCAGCGTCCCTCGGTCCACCGTGTCGGGACGACCCCAGGAGGAAAGCCATGTCACAGGCCGCGGAATCGAAGGTCTTCGATCCGGAGGGGTTCCTGGACCCCGAGGTGAGCGCCAATCCACAGCCTTTCTACCGCCGCGCCCAGGAGCACGGCGCGGTGGTGCCGGGCACCTTCGGCTCCCAAGTGGTTCGCCGGTCCGCCGTCGAGTACGTCCTCCAGCACCCAGAGGAATTCTCCTCGGCCATGGAAACGGTCAACCTCGGCCAGTCGGTGCCCCTCATCCCCTTGCAGGTGGATCCGCCCGATCACCGCAACTATCGCCGGTTACTCGATCCCATCTTCGCACCGCGCCAGATGAACGCCCTCGAACCCGACATCGTCCGACTGGTCAACGAGCGGATCGACGGCTTCATCGACCGAGGAGAGTGCGACTTCGCCGAGGAGTTGGCGGTGCCCCTGCCTTCATCGGTCTTCCTGCGACTGGTGGGCCTTCCATTGTCGCAGCTCGACATGTTCCTCGAGATGAAGGACGGGATACTCCGGCCTGCCGGCGCAGACCTCGATGAGGTCGCCGCCAGCCAGAAGGTGGCGGCGCAGAGGATCGAGGAGTACTTCACCGGAGTTGTCGAGGAACGCAAGTCGAACCCAGAGGGCCAGGACGACATCTTGAGCCTCTTCCTGACCTCGGAGATCGACGGCCAGCGGCTGACCGTGGACGAGATCGTCGGCATCTGCTTCCTCTTCATCCTGGCCGGATTGGACACCGTGACCGACAGTCTCGAGTGCTTCATGGCCTACCTGGCCGCGCACCCCGAACAGCGCCAACGGATCGTGGATGATCCCTCCATCATCCCCTCCACCGTCGAGGAGCTGCTGCGGTGGGAGTCCCCGGTGACCACGGTGGCCCGCACGGCCACTGCCGATATCGACCTCGAGGGTTGCCCGGTCAAGAAAGGCGAAGGAGTTGGGGTCCTCATCGGGGCGGCCAACGTCGACGAGCGCGCACTGCCCGACGCGTTCACCGTTGACCTCATCCGCAACCCGAACAAGCACTTCGCCTTCGGCGGTGGCATCCATCGCTGTCTCGGCTCGCACCTGGCCCGGATGGAGCTGCGGGTGGCCCTCCGCGAATGGCACCGGAGGATTCCGTCCTACTCCATCGCGTCGGGTGCCGATCTGGTCTACCAGCCCGCCCTGCGTCAGATCGAGTCACTGCCGCTGGTGTTCACGCCGGGCGGTCAGGAATAGGCACCGAGTGGACCTACGCCTCACCGACGATCAACAGCTGCTTCACCAGACGACCCGCAAGTTCCTCGAAAGCACATGTCCGCTCGAGACCGTTCGGCGACTGGCCGACGCCCAGGTTGCCGGGTACGAGCGTGAGTGGTGGAAGACCGGCACCACGCTCGGTTGGACTTCGCTCCTGGTGTCGGAAGAGGACGGCGGGGGGAGTGTCTCGGGACACGGCCTCCTCGACCTGGTACTGGTGGCCGAGGAGATGGGCCGGATGGTCTCGCCCGGCCCGCTCGTGCCGGTCAACGTGGTGGCCCAGGCACTGTCACGGTCCGGGACGGACGAGCAGCGCAGCCAGGTGCTCCCCGGTCTGCTGGACGGGGCCAGCACCGCCGCGTGGTGCTGGGGGGCGCCGGCCGCCGGCATCGACACCGGCGGCGCCATCCAGGTCACGCCCACTACGGATGGCTTCGTCCTGGCCGGAGCCAGCGGGCCGACCGAGGGAGGAGCCGAGGCCGATGTCCAGCTGGTGAGCGTGACCACCGCCGAGGGCCTGACCCAGGTGTTGGTGCCGTCGAACCATCCGGGGGTGAGCGTCGAGAAGATGCACAGCCTCGATCTGGTGCGGCGGTACGCCAAGGTCTCATTCGACCATGTGGAAGTGGCGAGGGAGATGGTGCTCGGCGAGGTGGGTGGCGCGGGTCCTGACGTCGAGCATCAGCTGCAGACGGCGGTGGCGCTCCAGTGCGCGGAGATGGCCGGGGCGGTCGACCGGGTGTTCGAGTTCACGGTGGAGTACGCCACGGACCGCTACTCGTTCGGACGGCCGCTCGTCTCTTACCAGGCGTTGAAGCACCGGTTCGCCGACCTCAAGCTGTGGCTCGAGGCCTGTCTGGCCACGGCTGGAGCCGCGGCCCACAGCGTCGATTCCGGATCGAAGAGCGCGGCTGAGCTGATCAGCGTGGCCAAGTCCTACATCGCGGAGCGCGGGCCGGCCGTCCTGCAGGATTGCGTGCAGCTCCATGGTGGGATCGGTGTCACCTGGGACCACGACCTCCACCTCTATCTCCGGCGATTGATGGTCGATGCCACCCAGCTGGGCACGCCCCGTGAACATCGTGGACGGGTGGCGGTGGCCACGGGAATGGGAGTGCTCGAGCCATGAGCCGACCCGAGGGATGGACTGTCGCCGAGGGCGACAGCATGAGCGAGGACGTCGAGTCGTTCCGTCTGCGGGCCCGGGCCTGGTTGTCCGAGCACCTGCCGCGGCTGCCCGCCGGCTACACCAATGCCATGTTGAACCGGGAGGACGAGACCGGGGAGCGGGCCCGCCGCCTCCAGCGGACCCTGTTCGACGGCGGATTCGCCGGCATCTGCTTCCCGGCCGAGTACGACGGCCAGGGCCTGTCCCGTGCCCACCAGCGTGCGTTCACCCAGGAGTCGCTCGAGTACCAGATGCCGACCTCGTTCAACGTGCCCACGCTCACCATCCTGGCGGCCACCCTGCTCGACTTCGGCACCGAGGAGCAGAAGCGTCGTCACATCCCGGCCATCCTGCGAGGTGACGAGCTCTGGGTCCAGTTCCTCTCCGAGCCCAGCGGCGGTTCGGACTTGGCGGGGTTGGTCACCCGGGCGACCCGGGACGGTGAGCTCTTCGTCCTCAACGGGTCGAAGATCTGGAGCACCGGTGCGTTCCGTGCCGACTATGCCATGTGTCTGGCGCGCACCGACTGGCACGCCCCTAAGCACCGCGGGCTCACCATGTTCATCATGAAGATCCACCAACCCGGCGTCGAGGTGCAGCAGATCACCATGGTCAACCGGACCGCCGAGTTCTGCCAGGAGTTCTTCGACGACGTGCCCATCCCCGCCTCCGACGTGGTCGGCGAAGTCAACGACGGCTGGACAGTGGCCTCGCGACTCTTGTTCCACGAACGCGACGCGGTGGGCGGGGGCTCTCCCTTCGCCAGTGGCGTGGCGGTCGTGGCCGCCGGGCACGGCGGCCAGCGCTCGGAACTGCTCGAGCTGGCCACCGAGACCGGCCAGCTCGGTGACGCCGGAGTCCGGCAGTTGGTGGCGGAGGACCGGGTCAACCAACGGGTGCTGGGACAGCTGGCCCGACGGATCGCCACCGGCATCCGGACCGGAGCGTTCCCGCCGCCGGCGGGGGCCATCCCCCGACTGCTCGCCGCCACCAACACCGAACGCAACTTCGACATCGCCGTCGAGATCCTCGGCTCTGAGATCGGCGCATGGAGCCACGACAACGCCTTCAACTGGGGGGAGGGCTATCTCACCCGTCAGGGAGGCAGTCTCGGCGGGGGCAGCACGGAGATGGCCCGCAACATCATCAGTGAGCGGGTGCTGGGCATGCCGAGGGAGTACGCCGCCGACCGGGACCGGCCCTTCGACGAGGTGCGGCACAACTAGGGCCGGCCGGGCACCCGTCGACCACACCGACGTTCGGGCCAGTGGTCTGGTGTGCCAGAGTGCGGGCGTGACGGCGACGGACATCCCCGCATGGTCCGAGGATCTGGCCTTTGCCCACCGCTTGGCCGAGGTAGCCAGCCGTGTCTCGCTGGACCATTTCGGATCGTCCCGGAATTGGGTCAAGGCCGACGGCACGCCCGTGGGCGAAGCTGACCTGGCGGTGGACCGAGTGCTCTGCGAGCTGATCCGAACAGCCTGTCCAGACGATGCCATCCTGAGCGAGGAGTCGGCTCCCGTCGGAGCAAGTGCTCGGCGATGGATCCTCGATCCCATTGACGGGACCGTGTTCTTCCTGGCCGGCGAAGACAGCTGGGGTACGCACATCGCTCTCGAGGACCACGGGGAGGTGGTCCTCGGTCTGGTCACGAGGCCTGTGCTGTCCGAGATCTGGTGGGCTTGCCGGGGAACCGGAGCCTGGATGGGGAAGGTGCAGAACGGTCAGGTGCGGGACCGGCGCCGGCTCGGTGTGTCAGGCGTCGATCGGCTCTCAGAAAGCCGAGTGACCGTCTGGTCGTTCGAGCCGCCCTCCGAATTGGTGGCGCGGCTACAGGCCGGCGCCAGGTGGTGCGAGCCCAGCACCAGCTGCCTGTTCGATCTGCTCCGGGGCGACATCGAAGGAGTCTGTGCGAGAGGCGGCGGTCCCTGGGACCATGCACCGGCCGCGGTACTCGTCGAGGAAGCAGGTGGTCGATTCGCCGATCCAGCTGGAGGGCGACGTCTGGACCTCGGGGGTGCGGTCTACACGAACGGGAGGATCCACGACGAACTGGCTGTCTTGATGAGCGGGTGCTGATCGGCGTCAGCACCGACCCGTCACCTGGGAGAGCGCGACCGACTACCCGGGCATTCGTACCTCTCGTGCGCCGATGCCGGAAAGGGCGTCCCGCCTGTCCGTGACGCTCTGGGCCGGGCGGTTCGCCCCAACCCGGCGGGAAGGCTTGCCGACCGTCAGCTGGAATGGGCGAAGACGCCGACTGCGGACGAGCCGGCCCGCTTGGCCCGATACATGGCCTGGTCGGCCTGAGCCACCAGCTCGTCGGCGTCGATGGCCTCGGCACACCAGGCGAGACCGATACTCGCCCGCAGCTCGATGGATCCCGTCCCGAGTCTCAGCTCGTCGGTGAGAGCCCGCTGGACCCGGTCGGCGATCTCCAGTGCACCCCGTTCGCTGTCCACGCCGGGGCACACGACGAGGAACTCGTCACCGCCGAACCGACCCACCTGGTCGGCTTCCCGCACGGCCGCCCGCAAACGATCTGCGGCGAGCTCGAGCACGTAATCCCCCACAGTGTGGCCGAAGGCGTCGTTGACCTCCTTGAAGCGACACAGGTCGACGAAGATGACGCCGGTACCCAGGCCGTCGTGTCGCTGCTCGACGCCCAGGGACAGGGCGTCGAGGATGGCCGCCCGGTTGAGGCACGACGTGAGCTCGTCGGTGTTGGCACGCAGTTCGAGTTGGCGTCGCAGGTGTACCTGCTCGGTGACATCGGAGACGCATCCGACGGCCCCAGTGACGTTGCCGGTGGCATCGGTCAAGGATCGCATGCTGAGCATGCAGACGTGCTCTTCTGAGGGCTCGTCGAAGAAGCGGACGAAACGAAGCTCGATGTCGTCAGCCCCCTGGCCGGCCAGTACCCGGTCGACGGCCTGGGCCAGCACACGCTTGTCCTCGCCGTCGACCAGCGAGAACTCGGCATCGATGGTGGCCGACGCCTCGTGGCCGAGGATCGAGTGCAGTCGGTCGTTGGTGAACGTGATGTTCCTGCCTGCATCGATCTGGAACATGCCGATGGGCATGGCTTCCGACAGGCGGCTCAGGAGCTCCTCCCGACCTCTGAGCTCCTCGGCCAGACTGACCCCGTCGACGGTGACGCCTCGCATGGTGGTGACGACGACGGGGGAGACCGGATCGTCCAACCGGCTCAGGTTGACACATTCGATCCACTTCCAGTCACCCTCCTGGGTCCGATAGCGGCCCTGCCAGGTGTGCGGCTCGCCCGGGGCCTCGATCATCTCGAACCAAGCGGCAATGGCACCGCCCTGATCGTCGGGATGGATGAATTCGGTCGATGGTCGACCGATCAATTGCTCGGCCGACCATCCGAGCACCTCGGTCATCTCCGGCCCGACGGAGATGATGACGGCGGCCTCGTCACGGGTGACGATGACTGACACCTCGTCGTCCGAATCCTCCGGCCGGACGTCCTCGCTGGCCATTCATTCTCTATCGTGCCGTTCCGGCTGGAGCCTGAGCATTCCTTGAGAAGCAGGCACGGCCGCCCTCTTTCGGCCGCTCACCAGGAGGTCCGGGATGGGAGCGGCCATCGACCAGGTCGCCTGCGCTCGGCCCCGGCGTGAACAGGCCGACGTCGAGGACGGCTACTCCACCCCGGCGGACCTCCCGGGATCGCCGAGGGCAGCCCGCATCTTGGCCACCAGCGCCTCGAAGTTGGGATAAGGGTTGTCCCGTCCCATGGTGTCGACGGTGGGCTTCCACATCTCCCAACGCTCGACGAGCGTTCGACCCAGCATGAGCTCGATCAGGTGAAAGTCGAAGGCTCCCTGCTGCTCGAAGGCAGCCAGCTGCTCGAAGAAGTCGAGCTCGCGGTAGATGACGTACGCCTCCGGTGCGTTGGCGTCGCGGAATCGCCGGAACGCTTCGCTGAGCTCCCACTTGTCCGCGAACTGGTCCACCAACCGCCGGGTCTCCACCAGGGCGTCCTCGTCCCAGCGACGGAAGAAGTCCGCAGCCATATGAGCTTGACGGGTCTTGCGTTCCTCACGTACCTGTTGACCGGCGAACAGTGCCGCACCGATAGCACCGAGAAGTCCGAGGGCGCCAACCGCGGTGGCGATGGCTGTGACTTGTTCGGCCCAATTCGGTTCCGCCATGTTGACCTTTGTCGATGGCCCAACGGCGAGGGTCGGCACACGCCGGCCCGAGCCCGACGACAAGAGAGACGCACTTTCGAAGACGGTCCTCCCTGCGCCGCTCGCTGACCGATCCGGTGTCGCCGTCTCTCAGGCGGCGGTGTCGAACCCCATCAGATGGTTGAGGTTTCCACCCATGATCTTCCTCACCGCGTCGTCGGGCAGGTTCGAAAGCTCGTCGACGAAGCTCAGCGGGTCAGCCAACCCTTCGGGGTGGGGATAGTCCGACCCGAACAGGACCCGGTCGGCGCCGAGGATGTCGACCAGCCCGATCGGGTCCTCCTCGTGGAAGGGGTGCACGTAGATGTTGCGCTTGAACACGTCGACAGGATCCTCGTCGAACGACTTGGGCGCGGCGTGGTATGCGGCCGCCAGATGTTCGAGGATGGGGCGCACCCAGTTGCTGCCGTTCTCGACGGGGGCGAAACGCAGGTCGGGGAACCGGCTGCACAGGCCGTGGCCGATCAGTGATGCGATCGTGTCCATGATCGGGCGACCCTGGTGGCCGACGATGGCCATGAAACCCGACCCGCCCTTGAACGGCGTCATCTCGCCGTGGCGATTGCCCTCCCATTCATCGAAGTAACGCTGGTAGCCACTGTCGGAGGCGTGCATGCCGACAGGGATCGCCGCTTCGTCGACCATCTTCCAGAAGGGGTCGAACTCAGGGAGGGCGAAGGAACGCGGACCGAGGTAGCCGTACACCGGTGCCGGGCGGATCAGCACGATCCTGGCCCCGCGCTCCAGTACCCACTCGAGCTCCTCGATGGCCTTGTCCACGACGCCGAGGTTGATCACCGGCGTCGGGAAGATCCGGTTCTCGTAATTCGAAGGTCCAGTGCTCGTGCATCCACTGATTGAGGGCGTGGATGACGGCATGGACCGCATCGGGGTTGCCTCGTAGGCGCTCCTCGAGCAGGCTGGCCAAGGTCGGCCACATGAGCGCCCGATCGAGGCCCAGCTCATCCATCAGCTTGAGCCGGGGTTCGGGGGCCATGAAGGCCGGCAGCGACCGAATGGGCTTGCCCATGATCTCGCGACGAGATTTCCCATCGGGGTTCCCGACCTTGAAGTACTCCTCCTGGGCCCCCGGTGCCGCCACCACTTCGAAGGTGGGATTGGGGATGTAGTTGCTGATCAAACCGTTGACCGCGATCTTGGTGCGCCCGTCGACCTCGACGTAGCGGACGATCCCGTCGTACTCGCGGGGCAGGAACTTGGTGAACGCGTCAGTGGTCTCGTACATGTGGTTGTCGGCATCGAAGACCGGAAAATCCAACGCTCGGGGAGCCATCGCCACGCCTTTCTCTCTCCGCTGCACCCCCGGTTCCGAACAGCCAAGCGGCGGTGGCGCAGCGGTGTTCCCGGCAGCTTCACGGAACCTGGACCCAATGCTAGCAGCGCGGCCGGACCGGGCGGAAATGGCATTTTCGGGCCTGTGGCCTGGGCGAAGGCGGCCGCCCCGGTGCCGTCCATTTCAGTATGCTCGTCCCGTGCGAGTGGTTGTCGACTGGGGTCGGTGTGAGTCCAACGCGCTGTGCATGGCGGCCGCCCCCGAGGTGTTCGAGGTCCGCGACGACGATCAGCTCTACGTGCTCGACGAGGAGCCCGGCGAGGAGCTCCGGTCCAAGGTGGAGCGAGGCTGTGCGTTCGTGCCCGAAGGTGGCACTCAGCATCGTCGAGTGAGCCCGGGGGTCGGCGCCCGCCCGCCCAGGCCGGCGGGCTCAGCGAACCAGCGCCGGGGCGCGGCCGCCGCCAGTACCTGCTGACGGCGGGAGAAGTCCTGTCGCGACGCGGTACCGTGGCCGCGGTGGACGGAGAAGAGGAGACCCGGAGATGAGCGAGTACAAGTTCGTCACGTACGAGGAGCTGGACGGTGGCGAGGTGGTGCGGATCCTGCTCAACCGTCCAGAGACGCGGAACGCCCAGAGCCGGGGCCTGCTCGTCGACCTCGACGACGCATTCACTCGGGCCGAGGAGGACGACAAGGTGCGGGTGGTGATCCTCGGCGGGGTCGGACCGCTGTTCTCCTCGGGCCACGACATGGGCTCCAAGGAGGCCCGAGCCGAGCGCCAACCGGGCCCCGACCAGCACCGCACGACCACCATCAACGGTGCCACCCGCAAGGGCACCGAGTCCCTCATGCTCCAGGAGTGGCACTACTACTTCCAGAACACCCTGCGGTGGCGGAACCTCCGCAAGATCACCGTGGCCCAGGTGCACGGCACGGTGTACTCGGCCGGGCTGATGCTCATGTGGGCCTGCGACCTGATCGTGGCCGCCGACGATGTGCTCTTTGCCGACGTGGTGGGCACCCGCCTGGGCATGTGTGGAATGGAGTACTTCGGCCACCCGTGGGAATTCGGGCCCCGTCGCACCAAGGAGCTCATGCTGACCGGCGATGCCCTCGACGTGCACGAGGCGCACCGTCTCGGGATGGTCTCCAAGGTGTTCCCGGCCGACCAGCTCAGCGAGCGGACGCTCGACTACGCCCGCCGCATCGCCCGGGTCCCGACCATGACGGCGCTGATGATCAAGGAATCGGTGAATCAGACCGTCGACAACATGGGCTTTTACAACTCGCTCCAGTCTTGCTTCACCCTGCACGAGCTGAACCACTCGCACTGGGCCGGGATCCATGACAGCAAGTACCCGGTGGCCGAGCCGGAGGACGGCATCCCGAGCTGGCGCGAGGCGCCCCCGGTCCGGCTGGCCGTCCCCGACGAGGTGGAGGGTCCCGTCCCGGCCTCGTGACCCTTCGACCGACCTACCGCCAGGCCGATGCGACGCGGTACCTGCGGCCCGGCGGAGCCTGGGACGTGCCCACGCTCGACCAGCTCCTGTCGTCGGGGCGCCACGCATCGCGCACCGCGGTCGTCGACGGGGAGGTCAGCCTCGACGCCGCCTCGTTGGAACGGGCCGTCGCTGCCCTGGCCGGCAGCCTGAGATCCCTCGGCGTGGGCCGCGGGGACGTCGTGGCGTGGCAGCTCCCCAACTGGTGGGAGGCGGTGGTTCTGTTCCGGGCCGCCTGGCGCTGCGGCGCGGTGGCGGCGCCCATCCACCACCAGGTGGGACCGGCCGAGGCGGAGCGCATGATCCAGTACCTCCAGCCGGTCGTGTCCCTGGCCGCCGCGGGCATGCCCGTTGGTGAGCTAGCGCCGGCCATCTCCGTACGGGGTGCCGACGCCGGCTTCGACGACTTGCTCGCCAGCGGGCTTGGCCTCGAGTCTGGTCGGGCCAAGGGCGTGGACCTGGCCGTCGTGCTGTTCACCACGGGCTCGACCGGCGACCCCAAGGCCGTGCTCCACACCCATCGCGCTCTGGCCTACAAGGCCCGTTCCATGGTCCGGGCCCACGGGCTCTCCGGCCAGGACACGGCTCTCATGCCTTCGCCGATGGCCCACGTGTCCGGGCTGTTGAACGGGGTGCTCGTGCCGGGAACGGCGACCATGCCGGTGGTCCTGATGGAGAAATGGGACCCCGAACGCGGGGTCCGGCTGGTCGGCCGCTACTCCGTCTCGTTCATGATCGGCCCACCGACCCTGTTCCTCGGCATGATGGCGGTGCCGGGCATGCGGTCGTCGACCAAGAGCCTCCGGGTCGTGTCCTGCGGCGGCACGGGCGTGACCCCTGAGTTCGTCGACGACGCTCGCCTCCAGCTCGGAGCCATGGTGAAACGGACCTACGGTTCGACCGAGGCCCCGACCGTCACCACCTGTACGGCGACTGACGACCCCGACCGGGCGCGTGACACTGACGGAAGGTCCGTGGGTGAGGCGGTCATCAAATTGGTCGAGCCGGGCACGACCCGTCAGGTCCGGCCGGGGGAGCGGGGCGAGGTCCTGCTCCGGGGCCCCGAGCTCTTCGTTGGCTACGGCCAATCCGACCAGACCGATCAAGCCGTGCGCCGGGGCTGGTTTGCCACCGGGGATCTCGGGACGCTGGACGAGGAGGGTTGGCTGACCATCGTGGGCCGTTGCAAGGACGTGATCATCAGAGCCGGCGAGAACATCGCCACCGCCGAGGTGGAGCGGCTCCTCGAGTTGCACCCGGGCGTACGCCAGGCCGTCGTGGTGGGGTGTCCCGACGAGCGACTCGGCGAGCGGGTGGCCGCCTTCGTCGTGGGTGACGGCGGGCTCGACGTGGAAGAATGCCGCCACTGGTTCTCGTCGAAGGGCGTGGCCCGGTTCAAGACGCCCGAACTGGTGGTCCACGTCGACGAGATCCCGCTGCTGGGCATCGGCAAGCCCGACCGCGCCACGTTGCGCGACCGTGCCGCTCGCTTGGCCGGCGCCCAACGGTGAGGGCGGTTCGAGGAGGGGAGCGCTGATGGCTCCGGGGATCGTTTCGTGGGGAACCTACCTTCCCTATTGGCGACTGCAGCGCCAGGCCGTCGGCGCAGCCTTCGGCACCGGCGGGGGCAAGGGCAGCCGCGCCGTGGCCTCCTACGACGAGGACACCACCACTCTCGGGGTCGAGGCGTCCCGCCGCGCCCTCGACCCGACGGCGTGCCCCACCCCGTCGACGTGCTGTTCTCCACGCCCGATCCGGCCTACCTGGACAAGACCAACGCCACCACCATCCACGCCGCCCTCGGCCTGGCGCCCGACGGCGGCGCCTACGACCTGTGCGGGTCGGTGCGTTCCGCCTGGGCGACGCTGCGGCTGGCCGCACTGAACGCCGCCCACCGCCCGACGTTGGCCGTCGTCTCCGACCTCAGGACCGGACTGGCCGGTGGCCCGGAGGAGAGCCAGGCCGGCGACGGCGCCGTCGCCTTTCTCTTCGGCCCCAGCGGCGGGGTGGCCGACGTGATCGGCCAGGCATCGGCCACCGACGAATTCCTCGACCGGTGGCGGGTCCCCGGCGAGACGGCCTCCCGCCAGTGGGAGGACCGCTTCGGCGAGGAGGCTCTCGTGCCCCCGGCCCGGCAGGCGTTCGCCGACGCCCTGGAGCGCGCCGGACTGGCCGTGGGGGATGTCGACCACCTGGTGGTGGCCGGGTTGCATGCCCGGGCGGTCACCAGCGTGCGAGGCTCACTCGGCGTCGACCGCGAACGCCTGGCCCCCGACTACGGGGCCCGCGTCGGCAACCTCGGCGCGGCCCAGGCGGCCATGGGGCTCGCCGACGCCTTGGAGCGCGCCGCCCCGGGGCAGGTGATCGCCGTGGTGGGGCTGGCCGACGGCGCCGATGCCGTCGTGTTGCGGACCACACCGGCTCTCGCGGTCGTCCAGTCGGCGCGGCGTCGGGCCGGTCTGGCGACGGTGGCCGACGCAGTCGAGCAGGGTCGGGGCGATCTTCCCTACGCCGTCTTCCTCACCTGGCGCGGGCAGTTGCGGCGCGAGCCCCCTCGCCGACCCGACCCCGAGCGCCCTGACGCCCCCGCCATGCGGCGCAACGAGGGATGGAAGTTCGCCTTCGCCGCCAGCCGTTGCCTGGAGTGCGGCTTCGTCCACCTGCCTCCCACCCGGGTCTGTCTCTCCTGCCGCTCGGTCGACCGGATGGAGCCACAACGGCTCGCCGATGTGCGGGGCACCATTGCCACCTATACCGTCGACCAGCTGGCCTTCAGTCTCTCCCCGCCGCTGGTGGGGGCGATCGTCGACTTCGACGGCGGGGGCCGCTATCGCGGCGAGATGACCGACGTCGACCCCGGGTCGTTGGCCATCGGCACACGGGTCGAGATGACGTTCCGGCGCTTCTACACCGCCCAGGGCGTGCAGTAATTACTTCTGGAAGGCGCGGCCGGTCTCGGACCAGCCCGACCCACCAGGGTCGGGTGTCGCGGTGGATGATGCCGCGGCCCGGGGGGTACACGCAGGAGGGAGAGGCTGACATGGCCAGCAGAGGCATTCGTGACCGGGTGGCGATCGTCGGCATGGGCTGCACCCCGTTCGGTGAGCTGTGGGACAAGAGCGTCGACGATCTGCTGACCGACGCCACCGTCGAGTGCACCGCCTCGGCCGGCATCGAGCTCGCTGACGTCGACGCCTTCTGGCTCGGGACGATGGGATCCGGGCAGTCGGGCCTCACCCTGTCTCGGCCGCTCAAGATCGACTACAAGCCGGTGACCCGCGTCGAGAATTTCTGCGCCACCGGATCCGAAGCCCTGCGGAACGCGTGCTATGCGGTGGCATCGGGCGCCTACGACCTGGCCATGGCGGCCGGGGTGGAGAAGCTGAAGGATTCGGGCTACTCCGGTCTCACCGGAATCCGCCAGGTCGGCGACGGGACCAACGCCGGGCTCAGCTCACCGGCCGCCTTCTCCTTCCTGGTCCCGGCCTATGCCCACAAGTACGGAGTGGACACCGACGAGCTCAAGGCCGTGATGACCAGGATCGCCTGGAAGAACCACCGCAACGGGGCGGTCAATCCCCGGGCCCAGTTCCGCAAGGAGGTTTCGCTCGAGAAGATCGCCTCGTCCCCCCTGGTCGCCGGCCAACTGGGCGTCTTCGACTGCAGCGGTGTGAGCGATGGTGCCGCAGCCGCCGTGGTGTGCCGGGCCGAGGATGCTCACCGTTACACGGATTCGCCCCTCTACGTGAAGGGCCTGAGCTTCGTGGCCGGGCCGGCCGCCGGCATCATCGACCCCGACTACGACTACACCACCTTCGAGGAGGTGGTCAGGTCGGCCACGGATGCCTATCGGCAGGCGGGAGTGACCGACCCCCGGTCGGAGCTGGCTATGGCGGAGGTGCACGACTGCTTCACCCCGACCGAGCTGGTACTGATGGAGGATCTCGGCTTTGCCGACCGCGGCACTGCTTGGAAAGAGGTGCTGGCCGGCACCTTCGACCGGGACGGCGAGCTCCCGGTCAATCCCGACGGCGGACTGAAGAGCTTCGGGCACCCGATCGGCGCATCAGGCTTGCGCATGCTCTTCGAGTGCTGGCTGCAGCTGCGGGGCCAGGCCCCCCCGGAGCGCCAGGTCGCCACCGTGACCGACGCGGGCCGCACGCTGGGGCTCACCCACAACCTGGGCGGCGGGCCGGGCGAGTGCGTGAGCTTCGTCGGCGTGTGGGGCAGCGAGCCCTCGGAATGACGGCGTAGAGCAGCCGGTGGAGCCGGTGCACGAGGAGCCCTTCGGGCGGCTGGTCGAGCGAGTGTCGGGCTCCGACCCCGATCGGGTCGCCCTGATCATCGACGGTACGTCGACCACCTATGGGGAGCTGGGTTCCGCGGTGCGCTCCTGTGCTGCCGCCCTCCGATCGGCCGGCGTCGAGCCGGGTTGGCGGATCCCGTTGGTGGACGACACGAGCGTGCTGTCGGTGGCCACGCTCATCGGCGCCGCACGCATCGGCGCGGGCATCAGCACTGATGAACCCCAGACTCACGAGCGACGAGCTGGGCGTGCTCATGGAAGTAGCCGGAACCGGTCCGATCGGAGTCGCCGGCGAGCCGTACGGGGCGCTGCTCCGTGGTACCGGGCGGACGAGCGTCGTAGGTGCCAAGCAGTTGACCGCCCACCGGGCCGGAGACCACCAGCCGTTGCGGCCCGCCGACCCTGACGACGAAGTGGTCCTCCTCTTCACCAGCGGCACGACCGGAACCCCGAAGGCGGTGCCGCTGCCCCAGACCTTGGTGCTCACCAGGATCGACGCCTACGCGCCGAAGGTGGATCGGGTCCCCGCCGTCTCCTTGATGTGCGTCCCCTTCGTGCACATCGGGGGGATGCTCGGGTTGATGGTGGCGCTCGCCCGGGGCTCGACGACCGTGGTGCAGACTCGCTTCGATGCCGGGGAGTGGCTGGCATTGGTGCAGCGGCACGGGGTGCACACCTCGTTCTTGGTGCCCACCATGCTCCACCGCATCCTCGAGCACCCCGACTTCGCCCGCACGGACCTCGGATCACTGGTGAGCCTGACCTACGGCGCGGCGCCGGCCTCGCCCCAGTTGATCCGGGCGGCCATCGATGCCCTGCCTGGCGTGGCCCTGACCAACACCTTCGGCCAGACCGAAACGATGGGCTCCATCACCGCGCTCGGTCCTGGCGACCATCCTCCGGAGCGGCTCTCCTCGGTCGGCCGGCCGCTCCCGGGGGTGGAGGTCCGCATCGTCGACCCGGTGACGAGAGCGCCCGTGTCCGAGGGGACGGTCGGCGAGTTGTGGGTGAAGAGCGCCTCCAGCGTGGTCCCGGCCTCGCTGGGTGCGGACCCGTCGGTTCCCGACGGCTGGTTCCGCACCGGCGACATGGTGTCGGCCGACCAGGACGGCTACCTCTATCCTTCCGGACGCCTGGTCGACACCATCAACCGGGCCGGGGAGAAATTCTCCCGTCCGAGGTGGAGGAAGTGGTGAGGACCCATTCGGCCGTCCGGGACGTGGCCGTGGTCGGAGTGCCGGACTCGGAGATGGGCAACCGGGTGGGCGTGGCTACCGTCGTGCGCCAGCCGGTCACCCTCGATGAGCTCCGGGAGCACTGCGCTGCCCGACTGGCCACGTTCAAGCTACCCGAGCGCCTGGTCGTGGTGGACGAGATTCCCTACAACGACTTCGGGAAGGTGGACCGCAAGCGACTGCGGGCCGAGTTCGAGGTCGTGCCGTCCACGTGACCGGCGATCGGGGGGAAGCATCCGGGACGGCGACCGGCAAGCTCTCCGAGGAAGCGGCGCTGCGCATCTACCGGACCATGGCCACCATCCGGACGACCGAGGACCGGATCGTCCAGGGGCTGAACGCCGGTCAGCTGCGGATGACCTACTACGGCGTGCGGGGCCAGGAGGCCATCCCGGCCGCGATCTCCGAGTACCTGCGCCCCGACGACTACATGGTCACCACCTACCGGGGAATGCACGACTGCATCGCCAAGGGGGTGCCCCTCGACGAGCTGGTGGCGGAGATGTGCGGCAAGGTCACCGGCACGTCCAAGGGCAAGGGGGGCCCGATGCACCTGTCGGATCCCCAGTCGGGCCTCATGGTGACCACTGGTGTGGTCGGCGGCGGGTTGCCGATCGCCGTCGGGTTGGCACTGGCCTGCCAGCTGCGGGGCACGGACCAGGTCGCGGTGGCCAATTTCGGCGACGGCGCGACCAGCATCGGCGCCACCCACGAAGCCTGCAACCTGGCGGCGCTGTGGGAGGTGCCACTGGTGTTCGTCTGCCAGCACAACCAGTACGGCGAGCACACGAGGTTCGCCGACTTCACCCGCACCACCAGTTTGGCGGAACGCTTCCGGGGTTACGGGATGGCGGCGGCGACCGTCGACGGCAACCGCGTCGTCGACATGGCGGCCGCCGCCGAGGACGCCATCGGCCGGGCCAGGGCCGGCGGGGGGCCGACCTTCCTCGAGTGCCTGACCTACCGGCTGGGCGGGCACACCTTCGGCGCCACGACCGAGTACATGGACCCCGCCGAGATGGCACGTCGCGAGGCCGACGAGCCGGTGGCCCGCTACCGCCGCTGGCTGGTCGACGAGCTCGGGATCGGCGGAGACGTCCTCTCGGGCATCGACGGCGAAGTCCACCAGAGGGTGGATGCCGCCTTGGCGACGGCCGAGGCCGGCGCCGACCCCCCGATCGACGAGTTGATGACCGACGTGTTCTCGAGCCCGGAGGCGCTCCCCCGATGACCGCACAGACTCGGACACCCGAGGCCGACCGATCGGTCGACCCGGTCCATACCATGTCCGAGGCGGTCAACCAGGCACTGGACCAGGCCATGGCCGAGGATCCGGAAGTGTTCGTCCTGGGCGAGGACATCGAGGACCCCATCGGTGGGGTGATGAAGGGGACCAAGGGCCTGTCCACCAAGTACGGGCGTGCACGCGTTCGCAACACGCCCATCTCCGAGCAGGCAATCGTCGGCACCGCCATCGGCGCCTCCCTGGTGGGAATGCGGCCGGTCGCCGAGGTGATGCTCATGGACTTCTTCGCCGTGGCCATGGACCAAGTGGCCAACCACGCCGCCAAGCTCCGCTACATGTCAGGCGGGCGGACCAATGTGCCCATCACCATCCGCACCTCGGTCGGGGGTGGTCGCCAGTTCGGCGCCCAGCACTCCCAGTCCCTCGAAGCATGGATGATGCACATCCCCGGGCTGAAGGTGGCGGTCCCGAGCACGCCCCGCGACGCCAAAGGACTGCTGACCGCCTGCATCTTCGACGACGACCCCTGCATCTTCATGGAGACGATGTCGTTGCTGTTCACCCGGGGGCCCGTCCCTACCGGCCGGCTGGAGATCCCACTCGGTCGGGCCGAGGTCAGGCGGCCCGGCGAGGACGTGACCGTGGTGACCTGGGGATGGCAGGTGCCCGAAGCCCTGGCCGCAGCCGATCAGCTCGCCGACGAGGGCATCGGCACCGAGGTGATCGACCTTCGGACCCTGGTCCCGTTGGATCGTGACGCCATCCTCGACAGTGTGGCCAGGACCACCAGGCTGGTGGTGGTCCATGCCGCCACCCAGTTCGCCGGCCCGGGGGCGGAGATCGCCTCGATGGTCTCCCACGAACTGTTCGGCCGCCTTTCGGCCCCGGTCGAACGGCTGGGCGCCCGCTACTCGCCGATCCCCTACGCCGCCGTACTGGAGGCTGCCCATTTCCCCGGTCGAGGCCGCATCGCCGAGCGGGTGCGGGCCGTCGTCCGTTCGTCCTGAGGACGGCATGGGCGACGACCACCGGACGCCGATCCGGATCCCGCAGGCCGGGGTGGCCATGACCGAGGGGACCATCGTCGAATGGTTGGTGAGCGACGGTGACCGGGTGGGCACAGGGGATGTGCTCTACCGGCTGGAGACCGAGAAGGTGGAGCTCGACGTGGAGGCTCCGGTCGAAGGCGTGGTCCGGGTGACCGGCCAAGTCGGGCAGACCTACCCGGTGGGCGAGGACGTCGGCTACATCGACAGCCCCTGAGGGCGGCCCGGTCTCACAGTACCCTGGTGGCCCCGACGGCAGAAGGAGAGGCGTGGAGACCACGGATCTGGAGACGATCATCTACGAGAAGGACGGGCCCATCGCCCGCATCGTCCTCAACACGCCCGAGAAGGCGAACATCCAAACCGCTCAGCAGGTGTGGGATTTCGAGGATGCCCTCAAATGGGCCGACCGCGATGAGGAGGTGAAGGTGGTCATCGTGAAGGGCAACGGCAAGGGCTTCTGCGCCGGGCACGCCATCGTCGAGCCCGCGGAGATGGCCCGGGTGTACCCGACCACCGGCCCGACCCCCGAGCGCACCTGGAAGAAGCACAACTACGACCTCTTCGTGTGGCCGCCGCTCAACCTGTGGGAGTTCTCCAAGGCCACCATCGCCCAGGTGCACGGCTACTGCCTGGGTGGGGGGACCATCTACGGCTACCTGACCGACCTGACCATCGCCTCGGACGACGCCTATTTCCAAATGCCGCTGCCGCAGGGGTTCGGCCTCCCTGGCGCCCAGACCCTGGTCGAGCCCTGGGCTCTCATGAACTGGAAGCGCGCCTACGAGTACCTCTACCTCTCGCCCACGCTCTCGGCCGAGGAAGCGCACGAGTGGGGCCTGATCAACCGGGTGGTGCCGCGAGCCGACCTCGAAACCGCCGTCGAGGAGGTGGCGACCACCATCGCCCGAATGCCGCTCACCACCATCCTGACGGTGAAGGCGGGGGTCAAGCGGGCCTGGGAGACCATGGGCATGCGGGTGCACCTGCAGAGCACGGCGGACTTCACCTCCATCGCCAGCGCCGCCACCGACGTGAGGGAGTTCATGGCCCAGCGGGGCGGACGCCTCCCTCGGCAGGTGGCCGGGGACCAGCCGAAGCCGGGGGAGACCGACCGGTCGGCCGGGTGACCGGACCGGGGCCGGCTACCCGTCGCGGGTGAAGGTGCGGCGGACGAAGCGCCAGGCTCCTCCCACCCGCGCCAGGGTGTCGGAGTAGGTGCCCGACACGGTGACCTCGTGGCGGGGTGGTTCGCCCACCATGGCGAACATCTGCACATAGGCTCGCAGCTCGGCGTGGTCGCCCTCGCCGTCGACGACGAGGCTGGTGGCGATGTGCCGCGGCGCCCGCACCGAGCCGGCGAAGGAGGTGGCGAACTCCTCGAGGGCGTCCCGTCCTCTGACGACCAGCTCTCCGGCGTCCAGCAACCCGTCGTCGACGAAGGTGCCGGCGTAGGCGATTCCGTCGCCACTGTCGATGGCGTGGTTGTAGCGGGCGGCCAGGTCCCGGATCGCCAGTTGGTCTTCTGCGCTCAGTGCCATGCCCCCTCCGTCCGGTTGTTTGGCGCTGATAGCGTAACGTCGACCGGCCGGGGAGCAGGTGGGCTGCATGTCGGAGGGATGTCGACGATGAGCGATGGTGCGGGCTCGGCCTCCCTCGGTCAGCGGGTGGCCGACCTGGCCCGGCTCCCGCACCGGCCCGGCGCCGCGCTCTCGCCGCCTGCACCGCGGACCGTCCCTCCGGAGGTCTGCGACGTCGTCGTGGTGGGCAGCGGTGCCGCCGCGCTGTCGGCTGCGGCCGGCGCTCTGGGCGTGGGGGCGACGGTAGTCATCTGTGAGAAGGGTCTCGTCCCCGGCGGCACGACAGCCTGTTCCGGCGGGGTGGCCCACATCTACGGCAATGCAGTGATGCGGGCGGTCGGGGTGGAAGACCCCCGTCCCGACGCCCTGGCCTATATGGCCCGCGTCGGCTATCCGGGCGCCTATGACCCGGAGGCGCCCTGCCTCGGGGTGCCGGCGGACGACTTCGCCCTGCTCCAGGCGTACTACGACCGTGGTGTCGAGGTGATGGACGGGCTGGGCCGCCTGGGCGCGGTGCACATGGAGGCGCCCTGGATGGCCTGGGACGGGCAGATGTTCCCCGACTACTACGAGTTCCCCGAGAACCGGGCGGTACGCGGGCGGGGGATCCAACCGGTGGCGCCGGAAGGCGGCGCCGGCAACGGGGGTGAGCTCGTCCGCCAACTCGCCGACTTTGCCGCCGGCTGCGGGTCGGAGATCCGGCTCGGCCATCGGGTGGTGGACCTGGTGACCGACGGTCCCGAGGTCACCGGGGTGGTGGTCGACGACGGCTCGGCGTGCCGGACCGTCCTCGCCCGCCGCGGGGTGGTGTTCGGCTCGGGGGGCTTCGCCCACCAGCCCGAGCTGCGGGAGCGCTTCCTGCGCGGTCCTATCGCCGGCGGTTCGGGAACGCCATGCAACACCGGCGACCTGGTGGCCATGGCCAGCGGGGCCGGCGCCCAGTTCGGGCGGATGCACAGCGGGTGGTGGAACCAACAGGTGCTCGAAGCGGTGGACGACTACGGCGCCGGCGTGCTCGACGTCTGGGCGGTTCCCGGTGACGGGATGGTGCTGGTCAACCGGTTCGGGATGCGGGCCGTCGACGAGAAGCGCGAATACGAATCGCGGCGGGCGTGTGCACCACGTCTACCAGGGTGACGAGTACGTGAACCGGGTGATGTTCATGGTCTACGACCAGCGCACGTCCGAGCGCTTCGGTGGCCGCTACCCGATCCCGCCGCCGGGCGCGGTGGCCGACCACGTGGCGAGCGGTACCGGGGTCGAGGGGCTGACCCGGGCCCTGGCCGATCGACTCGACCACCGCACACGGGCGGCCATGCCGGCCGGGATCGCCCCGGTCACCCTGGCGGACGGGTTCGAGAGTGCCCTGGCCTCCACCCTCGCCAGGTTCAACGCCATGGCCGAAGCCGGACGCGACGACGACTTCGGTCGCGGCACCAAGGCGGTCGAGTTCGCCTTCCACGGCCCGGCCGCCGCCGACAACCACCTGCCCAATCCGCTCATGTACCCCCTCGACCGCGACGGGCAGCTGTATGCCATCGCCGTGGTCGGTACCACGTTCGACACGAACAGCGGGCCGCGCACCACCATGGACGGCCGGGTCCTCGGTACCGCCGGGCCGATCGAAGGCCTCTACGGCGCCGGCAACTGCGTGGACAGCGTGTTCGGGGAGGGATACCCCGGTGGTGGTTCGACCATCGGCCCGGGCATGGTCTTCGGGTTCCTGGCCGGGACCCATGCCGGGCGGCGGTCGACGGCGGCGGCCGGCTCGTCCCGATGAGGCTCACCTACCGCGACGTCCCGGCCACCGCCCCGGGAAGGCCGGCCATGGTGTTCCACGACCGTGGGGTCGACTCGGTGGAGCGGGTCATCGGGCTGGCCCAGGCCAGTGGGGCGGTGGGCCGGGTGGTGGCACCGTTCGGCGACTACGGTTTCACCGCCAGTGGCATGGAGCTGGCCGGCATCTGCTGGTACCGGACCGTGCCGGGGTACGCCGGGGCCGATCCGCTCTCCCTGGCCCGGGCGGTGGTCCAGGTGGGCGACCTGCTCGATGTCCTCGACCCGGACGGTCTGGCCCTGATCGGCTGGGGACAGGGTGCCGTGGTGGCGTTGGGCACCGGGCTCCTCCATCGTGAGCGGGTGAGCTCGGTGGTCTGCGTAGACGCCCGTCCGGCGCACCTCGAGGCGCTCCCGGCGAGCCTGCTGGACGCGCCCGCCCCGCCGCCGGTGCTGTCGATGAGCACGGGCGCCGAGCCCGACATGCCCCAAGGTGGCGGGGACGCCGACCATGGGGCGGCGGCCGTCGTGGGCGAGGCCGGTCTGGGTGCCCACGGCATCGCCGCCACCGGATGGTGCTGGCCGGGAGGCGCGGACGAGAAGAGGGACCAGGCGATGGCCGAGGAGATCGGGAGGTGGCTGAGCGATGGTTGACACCGAAGCGGGACCGGGCCCCGACCGGGCGCGGCTCCCCGACCGAACACCCGGCCTCGACGTGCCAGAACGGTGGCGCCTCGGCCCGTCCTTCGTCCCGAAGGGCCGCTACATCGACCGCGCCTTCCTCGACCTCGAGCTCGAGCGGCTCTTCCCTCGGACCTGGCTGAACGCCTGCCGGGCCGACGAGGTCGAGCACGTGGGCCAGTACGTCAACTTCGAGATCGGTGGGCAGTCGATCGTCGTGGTGCGCACCGACGGCGGCCTCAGGGCGTACTTCAATTCCTGCCGCCACCGGGGCACGAGGCTCGTGCAGGGGCAAGGACGCATCGGTGAGTTCCGTTGCCCGTTCCATGCGTGGCGCTGGAACCTGGACGGCACCCTCAAGTTCCAGGCCGATGCGTGCAATTTCGATCCGCGGCCGGCCGAGGACCTGTGCCTGCCCACGTGCCGGGTGGGGACCTGGGGCGGCTGGGTGTTCGTCGACCCGAGTGGCGAGGCCGAGCCACTCGAGGATTTTCTCGACCCCATCCCGTCGCGGCTGGACGGCTTCAAGCTCGAGGACATGCGCATTGCCTGGTACAAGTCGGTGATCCTCCCGGCCAACTGGAAGACCGCCCTCGACGCCTTCATCGAGAGCTGGCACGTGCCCGGGACCCACCCCCAGCTCCTGCGGCCGGACAAGCGATCGACGCCGCCGACCATCGCTGAGAGCGAAGCCTACGGCGCGACCTTCAACGAGCTCTTCCGGCTGCATTCTCGCCACGCTGACGTCTTCCGCTACGGCCCCGGGGGCGACGCCACCAAGCTCCGTGGCAGCTACCGCTCCGACCCGGCGGCCATCCGGCGCAACGTCGAGTACTCGCTCCGCGAGCTCGGCGCCCTCTACCTCCACTCCGACCTGGACGCCGCCACCGAGCTGGTGACGACGGAGGGCGCCGACGGCCCCATGGGCAACGCCATCTATCAGCGCCTGCGGGCCGAGCACGCCCGCGCCGCCGGCATCGACTACCCCGAGGTCAATGACGAACAGCTCAAGGCGGCCATGTACGACTGGCACCTGTTCCCGAACACGGTGTTCCTCATCGACATGGGCTGCTGTCTGACCTACCGGTCCCGTCCCAACGGCACGGACCCCGACACCTGCATCTTCGACATCCAGGGGCTCGAGCTCCCCCCGACCGGGGGGTTGGAGACCGCCCCGCCCCAGCGCTTCGAGGACTGGCGTGACGGTGACATGCGCGAGATCCTCAGCCAGGACTTCTCCAACATGTCGGAGGTCACCTCGGGCCTCCACTCCCCGGCCTACGACGGGCACCGCCTCAACACGGCCCAGGAGATGACCATCTGGAACTACCACCGGGCCATGGACGACTATCTGTTCGGTTGAGGAGCCGGACCGGGGGCCGAGACGGACGGGCGGCCGCCCCGCCGGTATCCTCTGGCGGTGCCCGCAGTCACCGATGACGCGGCCTCCGGTGCCCGGCTGACCCCCGAGTCGCAGGCCGAGCGCAGCCAGCTCATGGACGCGGCCCTCAAGGTGATGCGACGGAACGGGTTCCAGGGCGCCAGCGTGCAGGACATCCTGGATCATGCCGGTCTCTCGACCCGGGCCTTCTACCGGCAGTTCCAGTCCAAGGACGACCTCCTCCTGGCCATGTTCCGCACCGCGTCAGACCCCGACGTCGAACTGGTGGCGAGACGGGTGCACGAGGCACCGACCGAGGTCGAGGCGGTGCGGGTATGGATCGACGAGATGCTGGCCATCGCCTATGACCGGCGCCGCATCCAGCGGCTGGTCATGTTCAACGCGGTGGCCCGACAGGCCGTCGGCTACGACGGGGAGGAGGCGGCCTTGCAGGACCGTCTGGTCTCGCCGCTGCTGCAGGCCATCCGCCGCGGTTCGGCCGACGGGTCGTTCCCGGACACCGATCCCTTTCCCGACGCCTATTCCATCTTCGACCTGGTGTGGAGCGTGGCCGGTCCCCACGCCCGCGGGCGCCGCGCCATGGAACGCGATCGGGCCCGGGCCCACGTGCTGCGGTTCTGCCTGCCGGCACTAGGAGTGGACACCGACGCCTGACGCGGCTCGTAGGATGGGGGCGTGAGGATCGCCATCGACACCGAAGTCTGCACGGGTCACGGCCGCTGCTACTCACTGGCCCCCGACCTGTTCGACTGCGACGACCGCGGCTATGGGACCGTCCGCCACCCGTTCGTCCCGGCCGGGCTCGAGGACGCGGCCCGCACGGCCGAGGCCAACTGCCCCGAACGGGCCGTGTCACTCGAAGAATGAACCCGGGGAGTGCATGGGCGATCGGAGTGAAAACGGGATTGTCGCTCTTCTGGCCCCTCGGCTAGCCTCGCCGACCGTGCCAGAAGCCAGCACGTGGCCGGATGGTGGTCAGGGGGGGTCGTGGGCGTCGACGGGGGAGTAGCGCTCGCCGTCGACCAGCCCGGATTGCCCGGTGAGCCGGTGCCTACCGCTTCGGCGGTTTCGATCCTGCGTGACGACCTGGCCGGCTGGCTGCGGGCCAATCTGACCCCGGAGATCGTGGCCGCCGGGCAAACCGGCGCACTCGACGCCCGGTCCCTCGCCGTCCTCCGGGCTTGGAACCGGACCCTGGCCGAGGCCGGGTGGGCCGCCATCTCCTGGCCGGCCGACCACGGCGGGCGGGATGCCTCGGTCGCCGAGCAACTGGCCTTCTACGAAGTCATGGCCGCCCACCGGGCGCCCGGGCCCGTGAACGTCATCGGGGTGGCCAACATCTCGCCGGCCATCATGTCTTACGGCACAGCCGAGCAGAAGAAGCGGTTCCTCGACCCCATGCTCCGGGGGGACGAGATCTGGTGCCAGGGGATGTCGGAGCCCGACGCGGGCTCCGATCTGGCCTCCCTCCGCACCCGCGCCGTGGCCGAGGGTGACGAGTTCGTGGTCAACGGCCAGAAGACCTGGAACAGCCTGGGGCAGTTCGCCGACTGGTGCCAGCTGTTCGTACGGACCGACCCGGCGGTGGCCAAACACCAGGGCATCAGCTGCCTGCTGGTCGACATGAGCTCGCCCGGCGTGGAGGCCCGGCCGCTGCGGACCATGACCGGCGACGCCCCTTTCGCCGAGCTGTTCTTCACCGACGTCCGGGTCCCGGCGTCCTGTCTGCTCGGGCCACGCGACGAGGGATGGCGGGTGGCGCTCACCACCTTGAGCCACGAGCGGGCCGGGGTGGCGAAGCTCCATCTCAGTCTGACCACCCGCTTCGACCAACTGCTGGCCGACGCCAGACAGGCGGGGGTCGAGGCCACGCCGACTCTGCGTGACCGCCTGGCCCGTCTGTTCGCCTCCATCTCCTGCATGCGCTGGATGACCTCGCGGGAGCTCGAGGCCATCGGTCGCGGTGGCCAGCCATCGCCGGCCATGGGCAGCCTGACCAAGCTCATGTGGGCCCACGCCACCCAGGAACTGGCCGACGTGGCCGTCGATCTGCTCGGTACCGCGGGTCTGGACGACCACTGGACCCACAACTTCGCCGCCGCGCCCTCGGTGTCGATCGCCGGGGGGACCGGAAACATCAACCGGAACATCGTGGCCGAGCAGGGCCTCGGCCTGCCACGGTGACCGCAGACGAGCCGAACCGAGTGAAAGGGGGACGAAGGTGACGTCGGTCTGGAGCTACGAAGGCAAGCGGGTCGTCGTGAGCGGGGGCGGTGGCGCCGGGATGGGCGCGGCCACCGTGAGGGAGCTGGACCGGCTGGGCGCCGAGATCCACGTCCTCGACCTGAAGAAGCCGCCGGTCGGTGTGGCCAGCTATCACGCCGTCGACTTGCGGGACCCGGCGGCCATCGGCGACGCGGTCGGGGCCATCGGCGGGAAGATCGATGCCTTGTTCAATTGCGCCGGCCTGCCCGGTGGGCGGTTCTCCGACCTCGACACCATGGTGGTCAACTTCGCCTCCATGCGACACCTCACCGATCTGGTCGTGGGTCACATGGCGCCGGGCGCCGCCATCGCCAGCATCTCGTCGGGGGCCGGGGCGGGATGGATGGCAAACGTGAGCAAGTGGATGCCGCTGGTCGCCTGCGAGGGCTTCGACGACACGGTGCGCTGGCTCGAGGAGCACCCCGACGAGATCTCCACCGGATACGCCCCGTCCAAGGAGGCCATCATCGTATGGACCATCTGGCGCTCGTTCGAGCTCGGCAAGCTGGGCATCCGCATCAACTGCACCAGCCCGGGGCCGACCGACACGCCCATGATGCCCGATTTCGAAGAGCAGGTGGGAAAGGCGTTCATGGACCACTACCCGATCCCACTCGGCCGGCGTTCGACACCCGACGAACAGGCCTACCCCCTGATCTTCCTCAATTCGGACGCCGCCGTCTCCATGACCGGCGAGAACATCTTGACGGACGGCGGAACCATGGGGGCCATGACGGTCGGCACCCTCGACATCTCGGCCTTCTCGTTCCCCGAGTGAAATGGGCCGGACCTTGACCAGCAGGAGAAGGAGAGCGCAGTGAAGGGCATCATGAACGGGATACGGATGGTCGAGGTGGCCGCCTGGACCTATGTGCCGATCGCCGGAGCGGTCCTCGCCGAGTGGGGCGCCGACGTCATCAAGATCGAGCACCCCGAGGCCGGAGACCCCCAACGCGGCCTGGTCACGTCGGGCCTCGTCCCGAGTGGCCCCGGTGGGGTCAACCACATGATGGAGCTCCCCAATCGGGGCAAGCGCAGCGTGGGGCTCGACCTCAAGTCCGAGGAGGGTCACGACATCCTGCTCAAGCTGGTGAAGAGCGCCGACGTCTTCCTCACCAACTTCCGACCCCAGGCCCGCAGGAAGCTCAACATGGATGTCGGCGACCTCCGGGCGGTCAACCCCGACCTCATCTATGTACGCGGCTCGGGCCTCGGCCAGCGAGGGCCGGAGGCCGAGCGGGGTGGGTACGACAACTCGACATTCTGGGGCCGCGGCGGTGCGGCCGACATCATCACCCCACCGGGGGAGTACCCCTCGAGCCAGCCCGGTCCCGGCTTCGGGGACGTCATCGGCGGCCAGATCATCGCCGGCGGGATCGCCGCCGCTCTCTTTCACCGCCAGCGCACCGGCGAGGCCCTCGTCGTGGACAACTCACTGCTGGCCAACGGCCTGTGGTCGATCGGGGCCACCGTACTGGCTGCCGGGCTGTTCGGCTTCTCCCGGATGCCCCGGGGTGACCGCCGCAAGATGCCCAACCCGTTGGTCAACAATTACCGGACCAAGGACGACCGCTTCATGTCCTTCGTCATGCTGGAGTCCGACCGTTACTGGGCCGACCTGGTCACGAAGATCGGCCATCCGGAGCTTGCCGAGGACCCACGGTTCGTCGACTCGGCCGCCCGGGCCGAGCACTGCGTCGAGTGCACGACCGCCCTCGACGACATCTTCGCCAGCAAGACCCTCGACGAGTGGAAGCCCATCATGCTGGAGGTCGAGGGAGTGTGGGCCCCGGTGCAGACGGCCGACGAGCTGCTCACCGACCCGCAGGTCCTGGCCAACGGCTACCTGGCCGACGTGGAGTCGGCCGGTGGCACCACCTTCAAGATGGCCACGTCCCCGCTGCAGTTCGGCGAGGAGCCACCCGACCTGACGAGGGCGCCGGACCACGGTGAGCACACCGACCAGGTACTCGAGGAGCTGGGCCTGGATATGGACACCATCTTGGAGCTCAAGGTGAAAGGGGCCGTCCTCTGAGCGTTCCCGTCTGCTCAGCGCAGGCGCCAGTCGATTCGTTGACCCCCGGCGAAGCGGGCCTGACCCTCGGCCAGGCTGGTCGCATCGGTGCCGATGTTGGTGAAGAGGAAGGCATGATCGAGCGCCTGGCGACGAGACAGCTCGAGTCCTGTCCACAGGGCCCGCACCGTGCCGCCGACAGCCAGTGCCGGTTGCTCGGCAATGGCCCGAGCGGCCCAGTCGGTACGGTCGGGCAGCTCCTCGAGGGGGACGACCTCGGAGACGAGGCCGATCTGGTAGGCCCGTTGCGAGGACATGCGTTCGTGGGCGCCGAGCAGGGACAGCCGCACGACCTCCTGGAACGGCATCTTGTGGAGGAGGTTGATCGGCTCGAAGGCGGCGGGCATCCCGTAGGTGACGTGGGGGTCGAAGAACGTGGCGTGCTCGGCGGCGATGATGAAGTCGACCTCGCCGAGGATGTAGAAGGCACCGCCACAGGCCATGCCGTTGACGGCGGCGATGACCGGCTTCCAGAGGTCGTTCGACTTGGGGCACACAGATTTGCCCGGATCGTCGAAGTCCCAGGGCGTGTTGTACCCGGGCAGCTTGCCCGGTGGCAGTTGGTTGATGTCCTGGATCTCGCCGCGGTCGAGCCCGGTGCAGAAGGCCCGATCGCCGCTACCGGTGAGCACGATGCAGCGCACGTCGTCGTTGGTGCGCAGCTCGGCCCACAGGTCGCGCAGCTCTCGTTGCATGGCGGTATCGAAAGCATTGAGGGCGTCCGGCCGGTTGAGGGTGATCCATGCCACGCCGTCTGACTCCTCGTAGAGGAGGGTTTCCCGTTCTGACATGGGCGAGATGCTACCGGCGCGCCGCTCGGGTGCCTGGGGCCCGGCACCGGGGCCAGGCCGGATGGTGATCGAGCAACCCACCTGGGGACAGGTGGAACCCGACGTCCTCGCCTCGGTGGTGGTCGTCTCACCGCACTTCGACGATGCGGTTCTCGGCACCAGTCACCTGTTGATGCGGCATCCCGGCTCCACGGTGATCACGGTGTTCGGTGGCCGGCCGCCCCGATACCCGGAGCCTCCCAGTCCTTGGGACGCGTCCGGCGGCTTCGTCACCGGCGACGACATCGTGGCCGCCCGGCAGGAGGAGGATCGCCGGGCCATGGAGGTGGTGGAGGCCCGACCGGTCTGGCTCGACTTCCCCGATCACCAATACCTCGAGCCGGCCGACCGTCCCCGACCCGAAGCCATCGCGCCGGCGTTGGCCGCGGCCATCGACCGCGGCGGGCGCCACCGCCGTGTTCCTGCCCATGGGCCTGGCCAACCCCGATCATGGGACGGCCCACGAGGCGGGCCTGCGGGCCCGCCAGGAGCTATCCGGGCCGGCCTGGTTCTGCTATGAGGACGCCGGCTACTCGCAGTTGCCGGGACTGCTGGCCTGGCGGGTGTCCAAACTGTTCCGGAGCGGGCTGTGGCCGACCCCCGCCTTGGTGCCGCAGCTGCCCGACGCGGCACGCAAGCGGCGGGCCATCTGGTGCTACACCAGCCAGATCCCGCCGCTCGAAGGCGAGCACGCGCTGAGCCCGCGCCTCGAGACCAACACCGGGGAACAGTACTGGCGTCTCGCTCCGCCCCCGAGCGGGTGGGAAAGGCTCGCCGACGTGACTTGACCGAGTCCGGGCTAGGTTCGGATGCAGGCGCGCCACGGACCACACGATCCACAGACAGGGCGCGACCGCCGATCAGCCGTTACCACTGACCAAGGAGAGAAGCGATGGCCACAGAGGTCCGCGACGCCGTCATCATCGACGTCTTGCGCACGACATTCGGGAAGCGGGGCGGAGCGCTCGCCCACTGGCACCCGGCCGACCTGCTCGGCTTCGCCATCTCCTCCCTGCTCGACCGGGCCGGGGTGGATCCAGCACGCATCGACGACGTGATCGGGGGATGCGTCGGACAGGTGGGGGAGCAGAGCACCAACGTCTCGCGCAACGCCTGGGTCTCGGCCGGACTGCCTCAGCACGTCCCGGCCACCACCGTCGACCGGCAGTGTGGCTCGTCCCAGCAAGCGATGCACTTCGCCGCCGCCGGGGTGGTAGCCGGCCACTACGACCTGGTGGTGGCCTGCGGCGTCGAGTCGATGAGCCGGGTTCCGATGGCGACGAACGCCCGCGGGGGCACCGGACCGTTCCCTCCGTCGTTCCTGGCCGCGGTCGACGACCGGCTCTGGACCCAGTTCCGAGTGGCCCAGGTCCTGGCGGATCGCTACGACATCACGCGACAGGACATGGATGCCTTCTCGCTCGAGAGCCACCGCCGCGCCGCGGCCGCCTGGGACGCCGGTCGCTTCAGCCGCGAAGTGGTGCCGGTGCCCATCCGGGCCGAGGACGGCTCACTCACCGACAAGGAGTTGGCCATCGACGAAGGCATCCGCCGCGGCGGCTCGCTCGAGGCCTTGGCCGCGTTGCCGCCGGCCCAGTCGTGGGAGCCCGATACCGCCCCGAACATCACCGCCGGGAACTCGTCGCAGATGAACGACGGGGCGGCGGCCATGCTCATCGCCGAGCGTTCGGTGGCCGAGCGACTGGGGTTGCCGATCCGGGCCCGCTTTGCCCACTTCGCCGTGGCGGCCGAGGACGCGGCCATCGTGCTGTCGGCTCCGGTGCCGGCCACCCACCGTCTGTTGGAGCGCTCGGGGATGAAGATCGGTGACTTCGATGCCGTCGAGTGCAACGAGGCCTTCGCCGCCATCGCTCTCATGTGGGCCCGCGCCTTCGATCCCGAGCCGGAGGTGCTCAATCCGCACGGGGGGGCCATCGCCATCGGCCACCCCCTCGGGGCGTCCGGCGTCCGCCTGGCCGGGTCGTTGCTCACCCGCCTCGAGCTCATCGGCGGACGGTACGGTTTCCAGACCATGTGCGAGGGTGGCGGCCAAGCCAACGCCACGGTCATCGAACGGCTGGACTGACCCATGCCCAGCGATGACAAGGTCGAGTCAGTGCCGTCGTTGGCACGGCGAGTGGACGTCGTCGGGTAGCGAGGCCGGGGCTGGCGTGGGTCGGTGAGCGACTGGGCTACGGGTTGAGCGCCCGCTTCAACAGGTCGTAGCCGTACCTGGCCAGCAGGTTGCCACGGAAATGCTCGATTCCGTGGAACGCCTTCAGGATTTGGACCTGTTCAGGGTCACCGCGGCGCGAACGAGCGACTTCAACGCCCGCTCGTCTATCTTCTCGCCCTCGTGGAAGTCGATGGCGCGCCTTGTGTTCCCGTCAAGACTGGAGTTGAAGAGGCCCGAAGGATCCTTCAGAGCCGCCCCTTTGGCGAAGGTCATCTTCACGATGTTCTTGTATGTCTCGCCGGTGCAGATCATTCCATCGTGCGACCACACCGGAACCCCTCTCCACTTCCACTCCTCGACGACCTCGGGGTCGGCTTCTTTGACCAAGGTGCGGAGCCGGCCGAGCATCTTGCCCCGCCAGTCACTCAGCTCCTTGATTCTCGCGTCGATCAGCTGAGAGGGAGACTTGCTGTTCTGCGACCCGCTCTTCGTCATGCCGGTTTCTCTTCGATAGTCCCGAGGCCTTGATGAATGGGGTCATCCCCAGGGTGGCGATTGTACCTGGAGCTGCGGTAACCGGCCCGTCCCTTGCCGGGTAGACGACCGTGGGGCGGGCTCACTCCCATTTCTTCCCGAGCGGAAGGACAACGCATCCCGCTTGCGGCAACGCCGGTTGGGTGACCCGATCCATGACCGACGGCTGCGTCAAGGACTCGTTGCCATCCGGTCGAGGTTTTCGACTGACTTCTCCAGCATGGTCACCGGTACAACCGGCCAGGTCACGCCCGAACGCATCTCTTCAGAAGCGTTCGACCAGTCACAATAGTTGGTCACATCCGTTTCGACCTCGGTGACAGGTTCGAGCCGCCAGCCATAGACGTGACCAAATGGTGGATTGTCACCGAAACCGATAGTCCACTCTATTAGCCGGTCGGGAACGATCTTCGTGACGGTGTTCCGAACTTGGTACTTCTTCAGGTTTGGAATGTCGCCTAGTGGCTCGCGATCCATGTCCATATCGAATGTCTCCCCGACCTTCGTCAGTGGTCTGTCGTCGGGAGATGCGTCGAGCATCCCTGATCCATCGATCCCCACCTGGCCGGATGGAGTCGAGACGATCTGGAACAGCTCGCTGGCGGGGGCAGCGATACGCCGGGTTGCGGACACACGATCGGGAGCCACAGGACCTCCTTTTAGGCCGTGGGTTTGGCCACGGTGAGACTACCCCCGCGTCCTCGGTGCAGAGACTCCTCTGCCTTGGCGGATCCTCATTCCCCGGCTCCTCAACGGCCGGTTGGAAGGGATTCAGTCCTCAACCATGGTCACCGCCTTGACCATTTGCAGGGCGGGGTTCTCTCTTCCCCAGAGGTCCGGAAACTCCTCGAGTGGACGGAACCCATAGGAGAGGTAGAACCTTCTCGTCTTCTCGTAGCCTTCGTCGCGTTTGGTGGCACTCAACGTCTTCACCTGTAAGAACTCGACGCCTTCGGGGGCCAGGGAGTGCTCGGCACAACGGAGCAGACGGTGGCCGATGCCGCGACGGTGGTACTGAGGCAGGACAGCCATGACGTAGACCTCGACGGCAAATGGACTATGACGCCGCAAGACCAAAATCCCGACGTCTTCATGGTCCACCGACGCGATCACGGCGGGCGATCGATCAGCGACGGTCGCGTACTCTTCGACGGCTTCAGGTACTCCGAACCACGTCGGGAGAGCCCCGAGGATACGTCTGCAAATGGGCCCAGATCCACTCGGCTGGTCCCGAATCTCAACGGCCTCGGATTCCATCTATTGAGAATGCCCGGTTGCGTCGTGCGTGTCACCTACGGCCGCCCCTGGTCGCCGCCCTGGGTTGATTCACCAGGCCGAGGCCCGGCCCGTTCCATCAGCTCGGCCGACTCGTGGGCCCGCCGGCCGAAGACCTCCGCCGGATCGGCTCCGTCGTCGACGAGCACCCCGGCCACATGCTCCATGAACATCCCGACGAGCATGGCTCGCAACGTCCGGGCCATGGCGACCCGTTCGTCGGCGCCGCACAGGTCGGGCCGCTGTTCCTCCAGCCACCGCTCGAGCGACACCTGGGTGGCCCGGAAGAGGTCGACGCCCACGGCATGGGCCGTCTCGTCGCCCCGCATCACCTCACCCAGCATGAGCCGGATGAAGTCCTCGACCTCCAGCATCGACTCCAGGATTTCTTCCAGCAGGTCGCCCAGCCCGGTGGCCTTGTCCTGGGACAACGAGGGCGGCGAGGCGACGACCAGGCCGTCCACGAAGCCGTGCTCCTCGAGGACGGCGACCAGCAACTCGCGCTTGGAGGGAAAGTAGTGGTAGAGCGAGGCCACGTTGAGCCCGGTGGCCCCGGCCAGGTCCCGCATGCTGGTGCCGTCCACCCCGTTCTGGGACATGAGGGAGAGGGCGACGGACAGGATGCGCTGCCGCTGGGTCGTCACCTCAGGTTTGGGGACCGGATCGTCGATGGAACCTTCGGGCACGGCACCATTGTCGGGCCTCTGGCCGTTCCCGTCGAACGGCCAGCGCAGGTGGTGACAATCCAACGAACGTTCGATTACCCTGGGTAGGCGAGAACCCGCCACGGGCGGGGCCCCGCCGGGCCCGGCCCACCCGATGCCCCCGAGGAGCCGATCCATGTCGACGATCACAGGCCCCACCGAGCCCGACCAGCGACCTGCCCGCTTCGATCCCTTCGAGCTCCAGGACACCGTGTCGGGGAACATCCGCGACCCCTACCCGCGGATGCACGAACTGTGTCGGGAGAACCCGGTCCACGTGGGTACGGTCGACCTCGGTGACGGGGAGGAGCTGCCCGAGGTGGAGGGCCCGCAGCCGGTGACCGTCTTCGGCTACGACGAAGTGGTCCAGGTCCTGCGCGACAACGAGACCTACTCGTCGAAGGTCTACGAGGGTGTGATCGGGCTGGTGATGGGCCGGACCATCCTGCAGATGGACGAGCCCGACCACCGGCTGCACCGGGCCCTGGTGTCACCCACCTTCCGCTCGAAGATCCTGCAGCGCTGGGAGGAGGGACTGGTGCGCTGTGTGGTGGACGAGTTGATCGACGGGTTCGTCGACCAGGGTCACGCCGACCTGGTCCAGGAGGTCACCTTCAACTTCCCCGTCCAGGTCATCGCCCGGATACTCGGCCTGCCCCGGTCGGACTTCCCGGTGTTCCAACGTTGGGCCATCGAGATCACCAGCGTGACGGCCAACTGGGAGCGGGGCCTGGCGGCCTCCGAGGCGTTGCGTGACTACTTCGCCGGCGTCCTGGAGCAACGGCGCCGGCAACCGGACGACGACCTCATCAGCGAGCTGGTGGTGGCCGAGGTCGACGGTCGGAGGCTCACCGACGAGGAGATCTACTCCTTCCTGCGGCTGCTGCTGCCGGCCGGTGTCGAGACCACCTACCGCGCCTCGGGCAGCATGCTCTACGGCCTGCTGACCAACCCCGACCAACTGCGGGCCGTGGTCGAGGACCGGGACCTCATTCCCCAGGCCTTCGAGGAGACCGTGCGCTGGGAGCCGCCGGTGACCGTGATCCTGCGGCGGGCCACCAAGGACACCGAGCTGGCCGGGGTGCCGATCGAGGAGGGTGCCGACGTGGCCCTCCTCCTCGGGGCGGCCAACCGCGACGAGCGCAAGTATTCCGATCCGGACAGCTTCGACCTCTTCCGCTCCTCCCACCAGCACGTGGGGTTCGGTTTCGGCATCCATGTCTGCCTCGGGATGCACTTGGCCCGCATGGAGTCACGGGTGGCCATGAACACGCTGTTCGACCGGCTCCGCGACTTGCGCCTCGATCCTGCCCCCGGCCAGGACCTGCACATCCGCGGCATGGCGTTCCGTTCACCCGTCGCCCTGCCGGTGGCCTTCACCCCGGCCTGATTGCCCGACCTGGCCCGGGGTGGGCCGACTTTGGAGCGGGCTCAACGCTTCCCGAGCACCTCGGGGTTCACCATGTGGAGCGGCCTCGCCCCGGCCAGCAACCGGCAGAGGTCCTCGGCGATGGTCCGGGTGTGGTTGGATTCCGTGTCGTAAGTGGCGCCGCCGATGTGTGGGGTGAGGACCACCGAGCTGAACCCGGTGAGGGGGTGGCCGACGGCAAGCGACTCGCCCTCGAAGTGGTCGAGTCCGGCCGCGCCGACCTTGCCCGTCGCCAGCGCCTCCACCAGCGCGTCGGTGTCGTGCAGGGCAGCCCTTGCCGTGTTGACGTACACCACGCCGTGGCGCATGGCGGCGAACTGGTCCGCACCGATCATGCCGGAGGTCTCCGGTGTCACCGGCGCGTGCATGGAGATCACATCGGAGCGATCGAGTAACTCCTCGAGGGAGACGGTGGAATCGTCGGTGTAGGGGTCGTAGGCCAACACCTCGAGGCCGAGGCCGCGCAGCCGCCAGCGGAGAGCCCGGCCCACCGCGCCGAGGCCCACCAGTCCGGCGGTCTGCCCGGCCAACTCGAAGGCTCGGAATCGCTGGTAGGGGATGGTCCCGTCCTTGTAGATCTCTCCGGCGCGCACATCGGCGTCGGCGGCCACCACCTGGCGGGTGCAGGCAAACAGGAGGGCGACGGCCAGCTCGGCCACGGCGTCGGCGTTGCGTCCCGGGGCCCGGAGCACCGGGATGCCGGCCGCGGTGGCGGCGGGCACGTCCACGTTGGTGGGGTCGCCTCGACAGCTGCACACGGCGACCAGAGGCAGCTCGAAGAGAGGACCGGCGCACCGGTCACTCTCGACGACGACGATGGAAGCCCCCTCGTTGGACACCCGGTCGGCCAGCTGCTCGGCGTTGAAGATGCGGAGGGTCGGCTGGTCGAGCCACGAGTCGAGGGTGAGGTCGGTCAGCTCCGAGAGGAGTTCGAGCCCGGGGCCGCGCACGGCCGCCGTCACGAGCGCCTTGGGTCGGGGCGTTGCCATATCTTCAGTGCTCCTTGTCGTGGGTTGGGAGGTTCAGCGGGGGCCGTGCGAGGCCGGGTCGGTCGTCTTGGAGATCGCCTCCGCGTCCACCCGGCCCTCGGCCATGGCGATCATCCCCGCCACGAAGCTGTCGAAGTCGGCCGTCTTCATCTCGACGATGGCCTTCATGTCCGGCAGGTAGTGCTCGAACGCCGGGCTGGTCAGGCAGTCGACGATGCCCGCTGCCACGTCCTCGGCGGGGACCAGGGGGCCGACGTACAGCGGGGGGTCGTTGTCGGGCTGGTCCCAGATCTCGGTGTCGATGGCCCCGGGTAGCACCAGCCGTACCGACACGCCGGTGCCGTGCAAGTCGGCGGCCATCGACTCACTCCACCCGGCCAGGGCGAACTTCGAGCCGCAGTAGGCCGCTTCGCTGGCGATGCCGAGCCGCCCGCCCAGGCTCGACACGTTCACGATGACCCCGGCCCGACGCTCGAGCATGCCCGGAAGGAGGGCGAGGGAGATGGCCACCGGCGAGAGGTAATTGATGGCCATGGTCCGGCGCACCTCCTCCATGGTCAGTCGCTGGACCGGCCGGCGCATCGGGGCCCCGGCGTTGTTGATGACCACGTCGACCGGGCCCAGCTCGGCGTCGATGGCCCGAGCCACCTCGGCGGCGCGTTCGGGATCGCCGAGGTCGGCGGGCCAGGTCCGCGACCCGGGGGCGTTCCCGACGCAGTCGGCCAGCACCGCCTCGAGCCGGTCGGCGCGGCGGGCCACCAGCACCACAGTGGTGCCGCCAGCCGCCAGCAGCCGGGCGGTGGCGGCGCCGATGCCGGACGAGGCGCCGGTGACGATGGCCACCCGCGCCGCTCCGGTCACGGCACGGCTCCGGGCACGGTGACCGTCTCGGTGTCGGTGCCCGAACGGAGGAGGGTCCCGGGCAGGTTCCCGGTGAACGATCCGTGGGCGGCGATCTCGGCTCCGTTGACCAGCACGTGCTCGATGCCCACCGCTTCGGCGTACAGGCGGTTGGCCCCCCCGGGCAGGTCGTTCCGGGTGCGCTCGGGGCCGTGGCCCACCCGCTCCGGGTCGAACAGGACGAGGTCGGCGTGCCAGCCCGGGGCCACCCGGCCCCGATCCCGTAGGCCGTACAGGCGGGCCGGCACTTCGGTCAGCTGATGGACAGCCGCCTCCCAGTCGAGGAGCCCCCGCTTGCGGACTCCTTCGCCGAGCAGCGAGGTCGAGTAGATGGCGCCGCACATGACGTCCAGGTGGGCGCCGGCGTCCGATCCCCCGACCACGGTGCGGGGATCGAGCCACGCTCGGGCCCGCAGCTCCCAGTCGGCCTCCCTCTCCGGGATCGGTGGCCGCAGGCCCGTCCGCAGCCGGTCGGCCACCACCACGTCCAGCATGGCGTCGAACGGGTCCTGGTCGCGTTCCTTGGCCACCTCGCCCACCGTGCGTCCCTCGCAGGACGCGTTGGCCGGCTCGAATACTTCGTCGAAGCGGAGGGCGGGCCAGTTGGCCAGCGCGCCGAGGATCCCGGCCTCCTTGGAGTGGGCTCCCTCGTCGAGCCGGCGCCGTACCTCGGGATCGGCCAGCGCAGCCAGGCGTTCCGGCACCGGTAGGGCGAGAGTCTCACGCCAGCCGGGCAGCCCGTCGAGTATGGCCCCAGTGAGGAACGACAGGCGGATCTGGAGGGTGTGGGGCATGGTCAGCGCCACCACGGTGGCTCCGCGCTCCGCCGCCGCGGTGGAGGCGGCCAGCTGGTGCTCCATGGCTCCGGGGTTGAGCGAGGACACGCCGAGCACGTTCCAGTTGACCGGCCGGTTGGCCAACAGGGAGAGGGTGGCCATCAACTCCACCTCGTCGTCGGTGAAGCCGTTGAGACAGCCGGGCACGATGATCTCGAAGGTGGTGCCGGCGTGGTCCCGGACCGCCGCGGCCAGGGCCTCGAGCTCTTCACGGCTGGCCGAGCGGGACGGCACCGGGTTGCCCTCACCGTCATGGTGGGTGTGGGCCTGGGAAGTGGACAGGCCGAGGGCGCCTTCGTCCATCGAGCGGTGGGCGAGGGAGATCATCTCCTTGATGTCCTCGGCTGTGGCTTCGTGTCCCACGGCGGCGTCGCCCATGACTGCCCGGCGGATGGTCGAATGCCCGACGAGAAAGCCGGCGTTGACTCCGAGCCGCCCGTCGAGCCGCCCGATCCAGTCGCCGAACGAGGCCCATGTCCAGTCGAGGCCCTGCTCCAAGGCGGCCAGCGGCATGCCTTCCACCCGGGCCATCATGCGCGACAAGTAGCCGGAATGGTCGGGCCCCGCCGGCGCCAGCGAGAAACCGCAATTGCCGCCGATCACCGTGGTCACCCCGTGAAGGGGTGAGGGGCTCGCGGCCGGGTCCCAGAACAGCTGGGCGTCGTAGTGAGTGTGGAGGTCGACGAACCCAGGCGCCACCATCAAGCCGTCGGCATCGATCTCCCGGGCACCCTGGTCGTCGACCCGGCCGACCGCGGCGATCCGCCCCGACTGCACGGCCACATCGGCCTGTTGCGACGGCCCGCCGGTCCCGTCCACCACCGTTCCCGACCTGATCACCAGATCCAGCACCGCATCACCTCCATGTCCCGGCATCGTCGCGGTCCCTCGGCTACAGGTTCGACGCGCGTGCGGCCGATGCGCCCGAGCTGTGGAGGCATCCCGGCGATGAGAACGCCGTTTTCGAGCCACATGATAGCTTCGATGGTGCGATGGCGACCGAGGCAGTCGACGGCAGGGATACCCACGCCGGCACGGTGGTGGCGGAGACGGCACTGCTGCCAGACCCTGCGCCGCGGCCGATCCTCGTCCCGGTCATCTCGGTGGACGACCATCTCATCGAGCCGCCCGACCTGTTCGAGGGACGGATCCCCGCCGCATTGGCCGAGCGGGCACCGCGAGTGGTGGAGACTCCCGGGGGGCCTCAGATGTGGGTCTACGAGGAACGGACCTATCCGAACATCGGCCTCAACGCCGTGGTCGGCCGGCCCCGCCAGTCATGGAGCATGGATCCGGCCCGCTTCGACGAGATGCGCCCGGGGTGCTACGAGATCGAGGCCCGGATCAGCGACATGGACCTCAACGGGGTGTGGGCGTCGCTCTGCTTCCCTTCCCTGGTGGCCGGATTCTGTGGAGCCGTCTTTTCCGGGTCCCGCGATCCGGAGCTCGGCCTGGCCTGCGTACGGGCGTGGAACGACTGGCACCTGGAGGTGTGGGCCGGGGCACACCCCGAGCGGATCATCCCCCTCCAGCTCCCCTGGCTGGCGGACCCGGCGGTGGCCGCCGAGGAGGTTCGGGCCAACGCCGCCCGCGGTTTCAAGGCCGTCAGCTTCCCCGAGTTCCCCTCCCAGCTCGGCTTCCCGTCGATCTTCACCGACGTCTGGGAGCCCTTCTTTGCCGCCTGCCAAGACACCCAGACCGTGGTCTGCCTGCACACCGGAGCCTCCTCCTGGGCCCCGCTGCCGTCGCCCGACCCTCCCTTCGAGCTCCTGCCTACGCTCTTCCCGGTCAACGCGCTGGTGGCGGCGGCCGAATGGGTGTGGTCGGGGGTCCCGCTCCGCTTCCCGCGGCTGGCGGTGGCGTTCTCTGAAGGGGGGATGGGTTGGGTGCCGATGCTCCTGGACCGCCTCGACTACGTGCTTCATCACTCTGGCTCGGGGTCCGCCGAGAACCACTGGCCCTCGGACCTGCTGCCGAGCGAGGTGCTGAAGCGCAACTTCTGGTTCTGCAGCATCGATGACCCCTCGGTGGTCGAGCTGCGCGAGCGGATCGGTGTGGACCACATCATGGTGGAGAGCGACTACCCCCATGCCGACTCGACCTGGCCCGACACCCAGGCCGTGCTCCGGGCCAGCATGGGCCACCTGCCCCAGGACGAGCTGCGCCGCATGGCCGCCGGCAACGCTGCCGCCCTGTTCCGCCATCCCCTGCCAGAAGAGGACGACTGGCGCCCGCCCGGCCTCCGGCCATCGACCGGGTCGTGACGCGGGTGGATGATGATGTGAGCCCCGTCCGGCCGAATCTCGAGGCGACCGTCAATACCGTCCCGCACGGAGCACGCCGTCCATGACCATCAGCACCGCCGAGTTCGATCCCTTCTCGTCCGAGTACTTCGACGACCCCTACGACCTGTACCGGAGGATGCGGGACGAGGCCCCTGTCTTCTGCAGCGAGAAGTACGGGTTCTGGGCGCTCTTCCGTTACGAGGACGTCTGTGAGGCGCACAAGGAGTGGCAGACCTTCTCCTCCAGCCACGGGGTCGACCTGTCGACCCTCAGCAAACCGCCCGAGCTCATCCGACAGCTGCAGAGCATGATCATGCTGGATCCCCCCGAGCACGACCGGCTGCGGGCCCTGGTGAGCCGGGCCTTCACCCCCCGGGCGGTGGCCGCCCTCGAGCCCATGATCCGCGAGGTCATCGTCGGGGTCCTGGATGGCTGCGACCCCGACGGGTTCGACGCGGTGGCCGAGTTCTCCGGGCCGTTCCCGGTCGAGATCATCTCGCGGATGCTCGGCGTGCCGGGCTCCGACCGCCAGCAGATCCGCCATTGGCTCGATGCCATGCTGCACCGGGAGCCCGGGGAGATGGACCCGACCGCCGAAGGGGTGGCGGCCGCCCTCGAGACGGTCGCCTACTTCCTCGAGCTGATCGCGGAGAAGCGGCGGCACCCGGCCGACGACATGATCAGCCGGCTGATCGCCGTCGAGGTCGACCGGGGCGACGAGGGCCCGACCCGGTTGAACGATGAGGAGATCGCCGGGTTCGCCTCCCTCCTCGGGGGCGCCGGCGCCGAGACGGTGACCAAGCTGGTGGGCAACGCCGTCGTGCTGTTCGCCCGCAACCCCGGAGAGTGGCGCAAGGTGCTGGACGACCCCGGCGCCATCCCCGGCGCGGTCGAGGAGATCCTCCGCTACTGGCCGCCCTCGCAGTACCAGGGCCGGTTCTCTGTCCGCCACGCCACCTACAGCGGGGTGACCGTCCCGCCCGGGTTCCCGACCATTCTGGTGACCGGGTCGGCCAGCCGGGACGAGCGCTTCTACGACCGGCCCGACGACTTCGACATCGGCCGCCCGCCGAGCCTGGCGCTCGGCTTCGGCTACGGCATCCACAGCTGTCTCGGAGCCGCACTGGCCCGCATGGAGAGTCGCATCGCCATCGAGGAGCTGGCCCGCCGTTGGCCGAGCTACCGGGTCGACGAGGACGGGTGCCGTCGGGTCCATATGTCGAACGTGGCCGGCTACTCGCACGTACCACTGCGCCGGACGGCCTAGGGCGTCCCGGGGTTCGGCGTCCCCTCAAGCGGACGGCGCGGCGACCTCCGGGTCCTGTTGCAGCTCGATCGTGTTGCCGGCCGGATCGGCTACCCAGATCTGCACCACGTCACCTTGGGCGCCCTGCACGTAGGGGACCCCGTCCCGTTCGAGCTCGGCGATGGCACTGTCCAGGTCCTCGACCCCGAAGCAGACATGGGGGCCGGTCGGGCGGATCTCGGATGCACCCTGGGGCGCATCCACCAGGTGCACCTGGGCGGGGCCGGCACTCAACCATCGGCCCTCGACCCCGGCAATGTGCGGGCGCGGCAGGCCCGGGAGGCTGAGGCGACGGTAGAACGCCTCGCACTCGCTGAGATGACCCTCGACGTTGACACTGTGATGCAGGATGCGAGTCACCCGCACGGCTACGCCTCCTCCGGTGCCGGTGGGGGTTCCAGCTGCTCCATGAACTCGAGCCGGGTGTTACCCGGCGCGGCGACGAAGGCGATCCGTCGACGGCCGAACGTCCCGACCACCTCGGCCGGCCCCCACAGGACGGACTGCCCGGCCAGCTGGCCGTCGAGGTCGTCGGTGAAGAGGGCGGCATGGAGGAAGCCCTCGTCGGGGAGAGACATCGCGTCCTCGTAGATGGCGCGCGTGAACAGGGTGATCAGCACCGGGCCCAGGTGAGCATCAGCCCGCTCACCGCCGTGCCACGGCCCGCGCCCGGAGATGGTGGCTCCAGCCTGCTCGTAGAAGGCCAGCGCCGCATCGAGGTCCGACACCTTGACCGCCAGGTTCCCGAACGCGGTGACGGTCACCGGGGCCAACCGTCGGGTACGACCGAGCCGGTGATGGTGCGGGGGTCGACCGCCGAACCGGTGTTGCCGGCCTGGTAGACGGCGAAGCACAGCTGCAGCGCCTTCGCCGCTTCGGCCGCGCTCATCTCAGCCGGCACGCCGTCGACCAGCGCGTCCACGAAATGGGAGGCCGAACGGTCGAACCCAAGGTTCCAGTCCGACGGGACGTCGCTGAAGGCGGTTGTGGTCTGGTTGCCGTGGCCACCGTGGTAGAGCACGACGGCGGGCAGGTCGAGCAGCTCGCCGGTGCACCGGGTGACCCACAAGAACCCCTCATCGCCCTGTATCTCGAAGAACTCGTCGGCGCCGTAGAACGAGGAGCGCATCCACATGGCGGGGGCGTAGGACACCTCCATGGTGCCGAGCAGGCCGGGCTCCTCGTACTCGAAGATGACCGCGCAGGGCTCGAAGAAGTGGTCCCGCCGCCTCACCACCGCCTGCACCGACACGATGTCCTGGTCGAACAGCCACAGGGCCACCGCGTACTTGTGGATCATGTCGTCGAACAGGTGCCCGCCGGGACTGTCCTTGTTCATGCGCCACGTGTAGCCGTCTGCCTCCAGCCCGGCCTGGAAGGCGGAGTCGGTCTGGCCCACGACTGTCCGCAGCCGCACGTGGGTGGGCGTCCCGATGGCACCCTGCCCGATGAGCTGCTTGGCCCGCTCGAGCGGCGGGTAGTGGCGGAAGCACTCGCTGATCCGGAGGATGACCCCGGCATCGGCGGCCGCCTTCTCCATGACCTGGGCATCGGCGACGCTGTTGGCGATCGGCTTCTGGCAGGAGATGTGCTTGCCGGCGCCGGCCGCGGCCAGGGCATGATCGCGGTGGAGGTGGGTCGGGGTGAGGATCTCGACGGCATCGACCTCGGGATCGGCCAGTAGGTCGTCGAGGGAGGTGAACCAACGGCCCGCGCCCCACGCCTCGGCCGCCGCCGCCGCTCTTCCCACGAAGGGGTCGCACACGGCCACCACATCGCAACGCGGATCGGCCAGGTAGCCGTTCACGTTGAGCGAGGCGATGTTGCCTGCGCCGACGATCCCGATCCGTGCCCGGCCAGTCGCATCTGACATCGGCGTCAGCGTACCGTAGGCCGGGCCGGGTTTCGTTGGGCAAACTCCCGGGGGCGACGAGTTCGACCGCCGATGTGCACCGAATAGCCGGCCGCCGTTTGCCCGCCGCCGTTGCCCGTCGCTGCCGCCCCGACCGGCTGACCGGCTCATGGGGTCGGCGGGGGCAATGGTAGGTTCGATCCCCGGTCGGGGCCCGAGGAGGAATGTGAGCGGCGACGAAGCAACGGCTTCCAGAGCGGATTCCGGCGCCGGCAGCCGTACGCCCGCCGGCCAGGTGCTGCCGCAGCTCCAGCGCGTGGGGCGCCGGGCCCGGCGGGAGGCCACCCGGCTACTCGACCTCCCGTTCGAACAGCTCGCACCGCGCCAGGCGGTCCGGCTCGCCTACAACGTGCTCCTCCGGCGGGACCCCGACGAGCCGGCCTGGAGCGAGCAGGCCGGGGCCATCACCGAGGGAACCATCACCCGAGGCGACATGGTCGATCGCATCCGTTGCTCGAGCGAGTACCAGACTCAGGTCCCGGTGGGACCGGTCAGCCTGCACAGCTCGCTGCACGCCAGCCGCTGCCAGTTCATCGCCGGCCTGCCTCCGGCCCGGCGCATCGTCGACTTGGGCGGCGGACACACCACCGACCCGCGGGGAGCGCTGGTGGTGCTGGGATATCCCTACGACTTCGAAGAGCTGGTGGTGGTCGACCTGCCCCCCGACGATCGGCACCCGCTCTATCAGTCGGAGCGGTTCGGGGCGGGGGAGACCGAGCGGGGGAGTGTCCGCTACGAGTACCGGTCGATGTCCGACCTCTCCTTCGCCGGCGACGCGTCGGTCGGCCTGGTCTACAGCGGCCAGTCGATCGAGCACGTCTCCGACACCGACGGCGACACCGTCCTGAAAGAGTGCCTGCGGATCCTCGAACCAGGCGGGTTCCTGGCCATCGACACGCCCAACGGCCGGGTCTGCCGTCTCCAGCAGGCGGCGTTCATCGATCCCGACCACGAGGTCGAGTACACGCTCGGGCAACTGCGGGAGAAGGTGCGCCGGGCCGGCTTCCACATCCTCACCGAACGGGGGCTCAACTGGGGCGGCCCGGCGGTGGCGGTGGGGCGTTTCGATCCGGTGGCGCTGGCCGGCAACTACGGCGTCTACTACGACGCCGAGTCGTGCTATCTGCTGGCGATGCTGTCTCAGAAGCCCGGCTGAGGGTGCCGCCGGCGCCGCCACGCAGTCAGCGCCGGCGCCGGACGAGAGACGGCTCAGGCGGTGACGGGCTCGAGCACGAACACCGGGATCTGGCGTTCGGTCCGAGTCTGGTACTCGGCGTAGTCCGGGTAGGCCTCCACCGCCCGTTCCCACCACGTGGCCTTCTCGTCCCCGATGACCTCCCGGGCCACCATGTCGGACTTCACCGGACCGTCCTGCAATTCGACGTGAGGGTCGGCCACCAGGTTGAAGTACCAGCGGGGATGGGACGGCGCCCCTCCCTGCGAGGCGACGACGGCGTATCGCCCATCGTGCTCGACCCGCATCAACGGGGTCTTGCGGACCTTGCCGGACTGCGCCCCGCGGCTGGTGAGGATGACCACCCGCATGCCGCGTAGGGTCGTCCCGTCGGTTCCCGCCGAGTGTTCGTACTTCTCCACCTGGTCGTGGACCCAACCGGCCGTGCTCGGCTCGTACTCACCTTGGACGGGCATGGACACAGCCTACGGTCCGACGTCGACGCCGAGGTCGAGAGATGGTGGGTGTGCTCGGTGCCCGCGGCATCTCCAGCGGTGGAACGGCCCAGGGCCGCGACTGAGCGAAGGCGGGTCCGTTCAATTCTGAACAGTCACACTGAAAGCCGAGCTGTACCTGACGTTGCCCACTTCGTCCGTGGTTTTCCCCTGCAACAGATAGGTGCCATTCGGGACGGTGGTGGAGTTCCAGACCAAGACGGATCCGTCCACGGAGCCCGTGGCGGTACCGATCACCGACTTGCGATCGCCTCCACCAGTCAGGACGAACTGAACCTTTCCTACTGAGACGCCAGAGTCTCTCGCGTCTATGACGACGCTCTTCCCGGTGAGGACTGCTCCATTGGATGGGACCACTAATTGAAGCAATGGAGTTGTCGGCGGCTTTTCCGTCGGGAGCGTGCCGATCGGCAGCTGGAGGGCCTGAGCCAACACCGCTTCGAGGTAGTCGGCATACGCACCCGACACGTGGTACTGGTCGACATAGACGTCGTACCTTCCGATCACGGCCGGACAGACTCCTTTGGAACAGAACCACGGAAGGGTGTCGATGTAAGTCGCCGACCGCGCCGCTGCGGCGGCCTCCTCTGCGTTGCGCCACGGGGTGTAGAAGTCGGAGGAGCGACCGGCGCACTTCTGAATGTCACTCGGGTGCAGGGACAGACAGTCAGGTCCACCTCCCGGAGACAGCGGAATGTTGCCGAGTACCACAATTCTTGCCTTCGGGGCTCTGATGTCCGAGATGAGGGTCTCCAAACCACCACGCCACGTACCCCGCGTGTCGGCATCTCGGGGGCCTAAACCGGCCTCTTGGGTCAAGATGACCAGGTTGGGGTCAATCTGGTCGATGTGCTTGATGGCGAAAGTGTGCCACTCGTCACAAGCTTGCCACTCGCCTCCAGGTGCACCCCATCCCTTTGGATTGACAAAATGCAACATGTCGATCGGACAAGTGCCCTTGGACATGATGATGAGCCTCCAGTGCGCCCGCATCGCAATGTCGTTCAAAGTCTTGAACCACATGGCTGCGTGCGAATCTCCGTAGATGACCACGGTGTGACTGCCGTGGGGGTCCCCGAAGACGCAGTTCGTGATGCTTGTCTGTCCAGGCGACAGGAGGCAACCTGATGACGCCGGTGGACCACCCCACGATGCGGGGACCAGGTTGGATGGGGCGGAGCGGACGCTCAACGACGAGCTGACGAGTTGCTCCACCTGGCTGGTCGACTCGCTGGTCACAAGGCCACCCGGGGCGGAAGCTGCAGCTTCGTTCCCGCCGTTCCCGTTGAGCTGCAGGGTCACAACAGAGAGCGTGATCCCGACGAGACCCAGCCCCAGCCCCACACTGGCCCATCGATGGCGGCGGGCAAACTTGAAATGGCGGATCGGATTCTCGACGAGGTGGTACGTCACAACCGACGCCAGCAATGACACCAGCAGCCATCCCAACGCCTGTGACAAGGGCAGGGTCGACTTGCCCGCGGATTCGGCGGCCAGGATGAGGATCGGCCAGTGCCAGAGGTAGAGCGAGTAGGAGAGTCGGCCCAAATGACGGAAAGGCACAGTGTGAAGCAGGGCCTCGGCTCCCTTGGGTGGTGCCGCGGATCCACCCGCGATCACCAGCGCCGTGCCGACGACGGGGATCGCCACGTGCCATCCGGGGTAAACCGTATTGGTCGTGAAGCGGACCGCCGCCACCACGATTGCACCCAGGCCGATCCACGTGATCGTCGCGGCCCATCGGTGGGCCACGCGCAAGAGAGCCGGCGTGGAGACGGCGACCAGCGCGCCGAGTGCCAGCTCCCACGCCCGGGTGAACGGAGAGAAGTAGGCGACCGTGGCATCCGTTGAGGTCTGTATGACGGACAGTGCGAAGGAGGCGGCGATGACCACGACCAGACCAATGGCCATCCGGGTGCGGAACGCCATCCGCATCGTGACCCCGGCCACGACCACGAAGAGGGTGGGATAGACGAGATAGAACTGCTCTTCCACGGCGAGGGACCAGAAGTTCTGCAGCGGCGAAGGGGGCAGTGTTGCTGTCAGGTAGTTCGTACCGACGGCGGCGAAGTGAAAGTTGGCGAGAAAGACAGCGGCCCATCTGGCGTCGACCGCAGTCCGGTCTCCGCCCACGGCGCCGAGCACGGCATAGGCGGCGACAGTGGTCACCACAATGACGAGGGTCGCGGCCGGGATTATGCGACGGCACCGTCGCCCGTAGAAGCCGAGGATGGACGTTCGATGATCTGAGGCTCGTTCCCGCAGGAGTACTCCGGTGATGACAAAACCGGAGATCACGAAGAACACGTCGACGCCGACGAAACCTCCCCCGAGCCCGGGTACCCCGGCATGAAAGAGGACGACGAGGAGCACCGCCACGGCACGCAGGCCCTCGACGTCGGGCCGGAACCGACGGTCTCCGGGCGCCGTGCCGGCTTCGTCACCCGAGGCGAGGAAGCGCCCGTCGCTCAACGATGCCCCCTGCAGCGCCATGCTTCCTCCCGGTGTGGCGCGACACTCTATCGTCCCCATCTCCGGGCCGAGAAGGCGCAGCATTGCTGCGGTTTCGACGGCGACGTCCCCTCCCGCCTCAGGAGCCGGGTGCGGGCGAGAGGACTCGAACCTCCATCCCCCGAGGGGGACCGGGACCTAAACCCGGCGCGTCTGCCAGTTCCGCCACGCCCGCGGCCCGGTCAGCCTAGCGAGCTGGCTCCCAAGGGGGCCGGGGGGTGCTGGTTTATAGTCACCCTGTGCCGGCCCCGTCCTCTTCCACCCCTCCGGTGGTGCCCACCGATCCGCTCCCGGCCGGAGATGCGGGAATCGATGGCACCGGACGGACCCAGTACTTGAACGAAGTCATGGCCGAGATCGACGCCGAAGTCAGGCGCAGGCGGTCCTCGGGCGACCTGCCCCCCGGCCTCGAGCAGGAGCTCGACGAGCTGTTCCTCGAGTTCTCGCCGGTGGGGCTGCACGGCAAGGCCCGCCTGCGCGAGACGCTGGCCCTGGTCGACGGGTCGGCCTATGTGGACATGGCGGTGCCCGTCGAATCCCAGAAGGCGGTCGGCAGCTACGTGAAGCGGGCCATCCGCCAGTCCATCAGCTGGTACATGGGCTTCATCGTCCACCAGATCGTGAAGTTCGCCTGGGCGGTGTCCAGGATGTTCCACGTCCTGGTGGACCACGTGGAGGACCTCGAAGCGGCGGTCGAGAGCCAACGCACCCCCGAGCTCCTTCCCGGCGTGGTGCCGTCGGCCGATCCGGGGTCGGGTTGGTGGGCGGGAACGGCGGTGCAGGCGGTCTCCGGGGTCAAGGGAAGGGTGCTCCAGGCCGACTGCGGCCGCGGATCTCTGGTCGAAGCTCTCGTCGCCGCCGGCGTGGACGCCTACGGGGTGGACGGCGACCAGGCGGCCGTCGAGCCCGCCTTGGATCGGGGTCTCGACGTCCGGGCGGAGTCGATCCTCTCCCATCTCGACGTGGTGGCAGAGGAAGCCCTCTCCGGCATGGTGCTCACCGGATCGATCGAGTGGCTCCACCCGAACGAACGCGACCGCCTGGTGCGCATGGCTGCCTCCCGCCTGGCCCTCGACGGGGTGCTGGTGGTGCATTCGGCCACGCCCGAGTCGTGGTTGGCCGGGACGGCTCACCTCCTCAGTGACCTGGCTCCGGGCCGGCCCCTCCACGCCGAGACCTGGAGCCACCTGTTGGCCGAGCACGGCTTCCGGCGGACCGACCTCACCTACGGCGGGGAGGACCGCCGCCTCGACCGCGTGGCCGAGTCAAATCCTGATGGACCGGCCATCAATGCCGCCATCGACACGGTCAATGCGCTGCTGCTCGGCCCGGCGGAGTACCTGTTGGTCGCCGTCCGGGAGCGGTGACCGCCATCCACCAATTCGTCCCCGCATTTCTTCCGAGGGACGCCACCGGGGACCACACGCTGGCTCTGCGGGACACCCTCCGGGGGGCGGGCTGGGAGTCGGATATCTACGTCGAATCGGCCCACGACGACTTGTGGCCCGAGGCCATCTACTTCGAGCGGTACCCCGAACAGGCCAGTCCGGACGACGTGCTCCTCTACCAGCTGAGCACGGCATCGCCGGTGGCCGACTTCCTGATGGAGAGAGATCAGACCCTGGTCCTCGACTACCACAACATCACCCCGCCCTCGTTCTACGAGGGATGGGAGGACCACACCGCGGACAAGGTGGCCCTCGGCCGCGTCCAGACGGCCGCCCTCGCTCCGAGGGCCGACCTCGGCATCGCCGACTCGGCCTTCAACGCCGCCGAGCTCCGGCGGCTGGGCTGTCCCGCCACGGCGGTGGTCCCCATCATCGTGAAGGTCGACGATCGTCCTCCGGAGGTCGACGAGTCCGAGCTCTCCCGGCTCCGGTCCACCCACGGCCGGGCCACCGTGTTGCTCTTCGTAGGCCGGCTGTCCCCCAACAAGGCCCAGCACCGCCTGGTCGAGGCGCTGTGGCTCTACCGGCGGTGGTACGACCCCGACGCCCGCCTCCACCTGGTGGGGCCCTCGATGACCGTGTCCTATGCCGATGCGGTGTTCTCATTGGCCGACGAGCTCGGCCTACGCGGCGCGGTCCGCTACGGCGAGGGACTCTCCGATGCCGAGCTGGCTGCCTGGTATGCCGACGCCGACGTGTTCGTCTGCCTGTCGGAGCACGAGGGCTTCTGCATCCCCCTCCTCGAGGCCATGAGGTCGGGCCTTCCGATCGTCGCCTACTCGGCCGGAGCCGTGCCCGAGACGCTCGGCGACGCGGGGATCGTCATGGACTCGAAGCGGCCGAGCGCGGTGGCCGCCACCGTCGACCGGGTCCGCCGTGACCGGCGTCTCACCGACCGGCTGGTGGCCGCCGGTCATCGGCGGCTCCATGCGTTCCGGCCGGCGGCCACCCGGGCCCAGTTCGTCGACGTCCTCCGACCGTGGGTCGAGGCGAGCGGGCACCGGGTGGGGGCGTGAAGCTGGCGTTCGTCACCCCACGCTACGGCCCCGAGGTGATCGGCGGGGCGGAAACCGGGGCCCGGATGCTGGCCGAGCGGCTGTGCCTTCGGCCCGATTGGGAGGTCGAGGTGCTCACCAGCTGCGCGCTCGATCACCTCACTTGGGAGAACACCGAACCGCCGGGGACGTCATGGCTCGACGGCGTGGCCGTCCACCGGTTCCCCACGGCCAGTCGACGGTTGCTCGACTACTTCGAGCTGGACGCCAAGCTCCGGCTGGCGCCGACTACGGCGTCCCTGGCCGAGTCGCGGCGGTGGGTCGCGCTCAACGGGCCGATGTGCCCCGGGCTGGTGGATGCGGTGGCCGACAGCGATGCCGACGTGATCGCCTGCTACCCGTATCTGTTCGCCACCACCGTCGACGCCATCGCCGTATCGCCGGTCCCGACCGTGCTGCATCCGGCCGCTCACGACGAGCCGGCTCTTTACCTCGCCGCCTTCCGCCGCAGCTTCCAGGACCTCGACGGCTTCGTGTACCACACGTGCGCGGAGCGCCAGCTGATGGAGTACGCCTACCGGAACGGGTCGCGTCCCCAGATCGTCCTCGGACTGGGGGTCGGCGAGCCGGCCGGGACCGGAAGGCGAGGAGGCGACATCCTCGGCATCGGCGACCATCCTTATGTCTGCTATCTCGGGAGGGTCGACGAGCACAAGGGATGCGGGATGCTGGCGGAATACTTCGGTCGCTACAAGGAACGCCACCCCGGTGGGCTACGCCTGGCGTTCGTCGGCCCTGTCTCCGATCAAGCCCCCGAACATCCTGACGTCGTGGTCACCGGCACCGTGTCCGAGGCGGACAAGTGGGACATCCTGGCCGGCGCGCAGATCTTGGTCACCCCGTCTGCCTACGAGTCATTCTCGTTGGTGCTCCTCGAGGCCTGGACCGTCGGCCTGCCCGTGCTGGTGAACGCATCCTGTGCCGCCACGATGGAGCACTGCCGCCGGTCCGGGGGCGGGTTGTGGTTCGAGTCATACCGGTCCTTCGAGGTGACGCTGGAGCGGATGGTCGCGGACTCGCCGTTCCGAGCGGTCCTTGGCGCCGCCGGCCAGCGCTACACCGCTCGTTACTATCAGTGGCCATCGATCATCGACCGCTATACCGGATTCCTCGAAGGAGTGGCCGACCGGGGTCACCGGGCTGGCATCGGGACGGGCCGCCTCTCCCTCCCGGTGGGCGGCCCCGAGTACGTGCGCCAGGGGTGAGCGCTTGATGGCCGAGCGCGTCGACGGCGACGGAGAGAGTTCGGGCGAGGACGGGGTGGGCGACGACGGGCGCCCGGGCGCCGCCGCCGACGAGCAGGCGCTGCTGGCGGCCTTCGAGCGGCTCAGCCCGCAAGGCAGCCTGCAGTGGGGCTTCGACGATGCCATGCGACGCCTCGCCCATCCCGAGACCGACGTCACCGTCCCGGCCTGGCCCGGCCTCCCGGACGATCTCTGGGAGCGCGGGAGATCGGCCCGCATCGGCCGCCGGTTCGCCGGCGACGTGGCCGGTGTGCTGGCCGAGCTCCTGGCCGCCGATGCTCGGGCGTCGGCGGCGGCCGCCTCGGCCGGCGTCAACGTGGCCACGTGGGATGCCCTGCGCTACCTGGCCGCCCGGGTCGAAGCGCTCGAGGCGGGTCAGGACCCGGTGGCCCTCGAGGCGGCCGAGCTGCCGCTCTCCCCACCGGACCTCACCGGGCCGGCCGATGAGGTCGAGTCCCTCCTCGGATCAGCCGACCGGAGCGCGACGGTGGTCGTGGGGGAGTGCGGCGACGGCGCGCTGGTGCGCCGGTTGCAGAAGTCGGGTTGGCGGGTCGAAGGCGTCGAACCGCGTGCCGCGTCGGTGTGGGGCGGATTCACTCCCGACGGCACGCAGACCGGACGTGCCATCACGATTGCCGAGGTTCTCGGCCATCTGAGGACGGTCCCACCCGACGCTCGTGCCGGCGTCGTCCTCGCCGGTTGCGTCGACCGTCTGGGATTGGCCGCCAAGGTCAGGATCCTGGAGGAGGCGGCCCGGGTCACCAGGCCGGGCGGGACGGTCGTCGTTCTCGTCACCGACCAGTCGGCATGGGACGAAGCCCTCGACCCCCCGGCTCGGGACCTAGCCCCGGGCCGGCCCCTGCACCCCGAGACCTGGTTGCTGCTCTTCCGGCGCTCCGGTCTGGTCGATGTGGTCTGGCGGCGGCCGAGCTCCGGCGGGCTGCACGCCGTCGCCGGACGGGTCCAGTCGTGACCGGAGCCCATCTCTTCGTACCCATGTTGCACCGCAACGACGCGGTCGGAAAGCACACCATCGCGGTGCGCGACGCCTTGGTGGCCGCCGGGGTTCCGTCACAGATCTTCACGGACCGCCCTGATCCGCAGACGGTCGGCGAGACACGCCCGTACCTCGACTATGAGGAGATTGCCGAGCCCGAGGACGTGCTCATCTATCAGCTCGCCACCGACTCCGACATGGCCGTGTGGCTGTCCGGTCGATCCGAGCGGCTCGTCCTCAACCATCACAGCATCACGCCGCCGAAGTGGTTCGAATCGTGGAACAACGCCATCGCCAGGCTGCAGACCGGCGCCCTTCAGCGCCTGGAGGTGTTGGCTCCGCGGGCGGCGCTCGGTATCGCGGACTCCGAATTCAACGCCGCAGAACTGCGGTCAGCCGGTTGCCGCGAGACCGTTGTCGTGCCCGTGGCCGGCATCTCGGTTCCGCCGGTCGACCCGGAACCCGAACTGATCGAACGCATCCGTGCCCGCCGGGACACCGGGGGACCACACTGGCTGTCGGTGGGTCGTTGGGCCCCGAACAAGGCCCATCACGACACCCTCGCCGCCCTGTTCGTGGCCCGCGCCACCACCGATCCCGATGCCGGACTGACCCTGGTCGGTTCGCCGACGGAGCCGGCCTATGCCGCCGCCCTGCGGCGCTACGCCGCCGCGCTGGGTCTGGCCGACGCGGTCGATTTCGTGCGGGGGATCAGCGACACCGAGCTGGCCGCCCACTATCGGAGTGCCGACGTCCTGGTGATGCTCTCCGACCACGAGGGATTCGGGGTTCCCCTGGTCGAGGCCATGGGGCAGGGGACCCCGATCGTGGCCTTCGACACCGGTGCGGTGGGCGAGGTGATGGACGGGTGCGGGGTCCTCCTCGACCAGAAGCATCCCCGCGCCGTGGCGCAGGCCGTTTGGCGACTCCTGGCCGACCGGCCCCGTCGCGACCGCCTGGTGCAGGCCGGCCGCGAACGGTTCGACGCCTTGGAGCTCGACCGGGCGGCGAACCGCCTGGTCGAAGCGCTCGAGCGTCTCGATTCACCGGCAGCTGCGCCAGCGTGAGCCGGGGAACGCGCCCGGCTGCCTGCGTCCGCCGGGAGGTGCCAGCAAGTAGGCTTCGGGCATGGACGAGACCCGTCACGCCGTGAGCGCGGCCCCGGCGGCCGCAGTGGGGACCACCCCTCGACTGCAGGTCGGCAACGAGGTGGGCCCAGGCTCGGACATCTTCCAGCGGCTGTTGAAGGAGCGGATCGTCTTCATCGGTTCGGCCATCGACCAGAACACCGCCAACCTGGTCTGCTCCCAGCTCATCCTGCTCGAGGCGGAGAACCCCGACCGTGACATCTCCGTCTACATCAACTCACCCGGCGGTTCGGTGACAGACGGTCTGGCCATCTACGACACCATGCAGTACGTGCGGTCCGACGTGCGGACCATCTGCGTCGGGCTGGCCGCGTCGATGGGTCAGTTCCTCCTCTGTGCCGGGACCCCCGGGAAACGCTTCGCCCTGCCCCACAGCCGCATCCTGATGCACCAGCCATCGGGCCAGATGCAGGGCCAGGCTGCGGACATAGCCATCCAGGCCGAGCAGATCATCTACCTGAAGCGGATGATGGCCGAGCGGATCGCCTTCCACACCGGCCAGCCGGTGGAGCGGATCGAGGCCGACTCCGACCGCGACCGTTGGTTCACCGCCGAGGAGGCGCGGGAGTACGGCTTCATCGACGAGGTCATCCAGAAGGACAGGGAAGTCCCGGCAGCAGAGGCGGGGGCCGCCACCCAGTGAGCCTCAGCGTCGACGAGCCCCCGTCAGCGGAGCCGGAGCGCGTTTCGACCATCGGGGGCAGCACCCGCTTCGTCCCGGGGCAGAGCCACGACCGTGTCACCGTGGTCAACGGCAAGGTCCAGTTGGGCCAGCGCCTGAAGGACCTGTGGATCAATCGCGACCTGCTGCTCCTGCTCACCCGGACCGAGCTCAAGGTCAAGTACAAGAACTCCGTCCTCGGCTACGTGTGGTCGATGCTCAATCCCGCCCTGGTGTTGGCGATCTACTACGTGGTGTTCAAGATCATCACCAAGAACGGCCAACCCAACTTCGCCATCTGGCTGTTTGCCGGGTTGCTGGTGTGGAACCTGTTCAATGCGGCGTCCATGGCCGCCACCGCCGTCGTGGTGGGCAAGGCCGGCATCGTGAAGAAGGTCGCCTTTCCGCGCGAGCTTCTCGCCCTCTCGGTCGTCGGGGTGGCCATCGTCCTGTTTGCCATCCAGATAGTGGTGCTCATCGCCGCCCTGCTGCTGTTCGGGATCACGCCCGATTTCACATTCGTGATCCTCCTCCCGCTGGCTCTGGTGACCCTCATCGTCTTCACCGGCGCGGTGTCGGTCTTCCTGTCTGCCGTCAACGTCTATCTTCGCGACACCCAGCACCTGACCGAGGTGCTCTTGATGGCCTGGTTCTGGGCGACGCCCATCGTGTACACCTTCGGCAATATCACCGGCAAGGTTGCCAACCATCCCTCGCTCTCGTGGTTGAAGTACGTGTACTTGTGGGGGAACCCGGTCACTCCCGTTGCCATGACTTTCCAGCGGGCCATCTATGGGCAGACCCACTACGTCTACCCGGCCGGCTCCCATACGGTGTACCAGGTGCTGCCCAATTGGGGGGTGGGCACCTATGCCGGGATGCTGGCGGTGGTGCTCGCCGCCAGCATCGGTCTCTTCCTCCTGGCCCTCATCGTCTTCGGCCGCCTCGAAGGCAACTTCGCCGAGGAGCTCTGACCGATGGCTGTGGCCATCGACGTCGAAGGGATCTCCAAGCAGTTTCGCCTGTACAACGAGAAGCACACGTCGCTGAAGGAGCGGGTGATCCACGGCGGCAAGATGCCGTTCACGCCGTTCTGGGCCCTACGCGACGTGAACGTGGAGATCAACCAGGGTGAGACCTTCGGGATCCTCGGGCGCAACGGATGCGGCAAGTCCACTCTGCTCAAATGTATCGCCGGCATCCTCAAGCCCACCTCCGGCGAGATCCGGGTGCGGGGCAGTCTGGCGGCCATGCTGGAGCTCGGGGCCGGCTTCCAGCCCGACCTCTCCGGACGCGACAACATCTATCTCAACGGGTCGCTGCTCGGGCTGTCGAGAGCGGAGATCGGCAGGCGATTCGACGATATCGTGGCGTTCGCCGAGCTCGAGGACTTCATCGACAATCAGGTGAAGTTCTATTCGTCCGGGATGTACGTGCGTCTCGGGTTCGCGGTGGCCGTCAACGTCGAGCCCGACGTCCTGCTGGTCGATGAAGTGCTGGCCGTCGGTGATGCCAACTTCCAGCGCAAGTGCCTCGACCACGTGAAGAAGTTCCAGCGCGAGGGGCGCACCATCGTGGTGGTGAGCCACGGGACGGACACCATCCGTCAGAATTGTGGGCGGGTGATGGTCATGAACCACGGACAGGTGATCACCGTGGACGAGCCGGGCGAGGGCATCCGGGTGTACATGGCCGATCTCCTCGGGGTGGGGACCCACCCGGGCTCGGAGTCCGGGGGCATCGAGGGCAATGTGCTGGCCATCGGGACGGTGCGGGCCGAGCACGGGGGGAGCGGGGCCCGGACCCACATGTACCCGGGCGAGTCCCTGACCGTGACCGCCGACGTGGACAGCCTCGCCGCCGTGCCCAATGCCCTCGCCACCATCGCCATCCATGACGACAAGAACGAGCTGGTGTTCGCCTCGGACCCGGACGACCCGGCCTGCGAGATGGACATTCCGACGGGCGGCGGCATCGTGCGGTTCGTCTTCCCGGAGGTGCCCTTGCTGGACGGGACGTACTCGGTCAGCGTCGGGGTCCGCAGCGCCACCGAGACGGCCATCTTCGACCTCAAGGACCAGGTCACCCAATTCGAGGTGGCCAACCCGGGACGCGCCACCGGTCGGGTCCGGCTGCCCCTGGATGCGAGCTTCCGACTTCGATCGGGTACGCCCGGGGCCACCGGCGAGGTCCCGGCGGTCAGTGCCGCCTTCACGCCCCTCGCCGGCTGGGAGGAGACCGCTTCGTGACGGTGGCCCGGATCGACCAGGTCATCCCGTCGCTGGCCAGTCGGGACGCCATCGGCGGCCACGTGATCCAGCTCAGGGACCTGCTCCGGTCGAGCGGCTACCGGTCGGACATCTACTACGGCAACGCTTCGGTCGACCGGCTCGACGAGGGCCTGCCCGTGACTCGCCTCGGCGATCGCTCCTCCAACGGGCGGGTGCTGCTCTATCAGCTGTCGATCGGCAGCGGGGTGGCGGACCTCTTTCGCCAGCGCCGCGAGCGAAAGTTCGTCAACTATCACAACATCACTCCGGCCGACCTGCTCGATGCCTGGATGCCATCGGTCGGCGACGAGGTCCGACGGGGCCGGGCGCAATTGCGGGATCTGGCACCGGTCACCGAGTTCGCCATCGCCGACTCGTGCTTCAACGAACGCGAGCTGCAGGCGGCCGGCTACCGGGCGACCACCACCGTCCCTCTCCTGATCGACCTCGACGGGTTCGCCGGCACTCCCGATCGGACCTTGGCGGCGCGGCTGGCGGACGAGAAGGCCGACGGCGGCGCCGACCTGCTGTTCGTGGGCAAGGTCTCCCCTCACAAGGGCCAGCACGACCTGGTGAAGGCTCTGGCCGCCTATCGCAGGCTCTACGACGGCCGGGCCCGTTTGCGCCTGGTGGGCGGGGCCATCAGCGAGGACTACCAGTCAGCCGTCGAGCACTTCGCCGACGAGCTCGGGCTGCGGGCCGCGGTCGAGATCGCCGGGTCGGTCAGCCATGAGGAGCTCATCGCCTACTACGGCGCCGCCGACGCCTTCGTCTGCCTGTCCAATCACGAGGGGTTCTGCGTCCCACTGATCGAGGCCATGTACCACCGGCTGCCCATCGTCGCCTATACCAACACCGCGGTTCCCGAGACTGTGCAGGGTGCCGGCCTGATCCTCCCCAACAAGGAGCCGATGCGGGTGGCCGCCGCCGTCGATCGGGTCGTTCGGGACGAGGAGCTCCGGGCCACGCTGGCCGAGGCGGCGGCGGATCGGGTGGAGGCCTTCTCCCTACCCCGGGTGCGGGAGGGGTTCGCATCCGCCATCGAAGCTGCCTGCGCGGCGTGATCGCCCCTGCCGGGTCGTCGCGGTAGCGCAGCCGGTCCCCGATGAAGGTCGCCTTCGTGGTCCCGCGCTACGGGCCGACCGTGGTCGGAGGGGCGGAGACGGCGGCGCGCCTGCTGGCCGAGCGACTCGTGTCCCAGATGGAGTGGGAGGTCGAGGTCCTGACCAGCTGCGCCGAGGACTTCGTCACGTGGGCGGACGTGTTCGACGCCGGCCAGGAGACGGTCAACGGCGTGGCCGTCAGCCGCTTTTCGTCCTCGGCGGGCCGAGACCCCTCGTTCCATCCGTTCTCGGCGTCGCTGCTGGCCGATCCGTCGCGGGCGTCGTTGGCCGATGCCGAGCGTTGGGTCGACCTGCAGGGGCCGGTGGTTCCGGAGGTGGCCGAGGCGTGTGCCCGATCCGACGCCGATGCGGTGATCTTCTACCCCTATCTCTACTACCCGACGGTCCGGGGCATCGGGCGGGCGTCGGCGCCGACCATTCTCCATCCGGCCGCCCACGACGAACCGGCCCTGCACCTGCCGGTCTTCCCCCCGGTCTTCGATTCCGCCGACGGGCTGGTCTTCCAGACCGTGGCCGAGCGAGAGCTGGTCCAGCGGACCTTCCCGGTGGCATCCCATCGCCAACTGCTGCTCGGCCTCGGTGTGGAGGACCCCGACCAGATGCCGAGCCGGACCGCAGGTGTTCCACCGCCCTTCCTCCTGTGCCTCGGTCGGGTCGACCGGCACAAGGGCACCCCTTGGTTGGTCTCCCTCTTCGCCGCCTACAAGCAGCGCCATCCCGGGCCCCTCCGCCTGGCCCTGGCCGGGCCGGTGGTCGAGCCCCTCCCGGACCATTCCGATGTCGACGTGCTCGGGGCCGTGTCCGAGCCCGAGAAGTGGGCCCTGCTACAAGGTGCCGTGGCCCTGGTCTCGCCGTCGCCCTACGAGGCTTTCTCCCTGGCGGTGGCGGAGGCGTGGAGCGCGCGGACCCCGGTGCTGGTCAACCGGGCCTGCCGGGCCACCGTGGAGCACTGCCTCCGTTCCGGAGGCGGGCTCCCCTTCGCCGGGTTCGGGGACTTGGAGGCCGTCGTGGACCGGTTGACCGAAGACCCGGAGGCGGCCCGACGCCTCGGTGCCCACGGTCGTGCCTATGTGGACCGTTGGTTCCGCTGGCCGCGGGTCGTCGAACGCTACGCCGCCTTCGTCGAGCGGGTGGCCGTGGCTTAGCCCGGGTGGGGTCGGTCAGATCCCACCGCCCATCGGGCGAGGCCCCGCCGACTGGACGATGTCGACCCCGAGGATGCTCTGCCCCGGCTGGAGGCGCCAGACCCGGTAGCCGCCGATCGGCCGTGGCGTGACCACGGGCAGGGCCTGCCCCTCGGCGGTGAGCCGGGCCAGTCCGGGTAGGGCCGGCGACGCCACCAGGAGGACCGAACCGGCCGCCCCGACCGCCACGGTGTGACCCGTCGGGTAGTAGAGGACGCCGTGGAGCTCGTTGTAGACGACGGCTCCCGGGGCGATGAGTGCGATGCGGGCGTCGGGCAGCGCCCACCCGGCATTCCGGTAGATGGTGGCGCCACCGTCGGGCATGTCGAACACCACCACATCGCGGCTGGTCCGGACCGAGGGCGCGAGACCGCCCAAGGCCGCGTCCATGTCGTCGGCGTTCCGAAGGGTGGCTCGGGTATCGAGGTACGGTGCCTGGTAGCGCGGCTGCACGAGCCAGACCGCCCCGGTGCTCCTGACCCACTGTTCCGGGAGCACCCCGCCTCCGACGAGGAACCGCTGTGCCCCGAGGCCGACGACGGCCGCCACCCCCAGGGAGGTGACCGCCATCCACACCGCCGACGTCCGGTGGGGCGATCCCCGATGCCGGACGAGGGCGCCGAGGGGGAGGAGCAAGGCGATGGTGGCGGCCGGCAGGTAGGCCAGCAGGTACCCCCCCTTGGCGAACTGCACCAGGGACACGAGGAGGACGGGCGGGACGATGGCCGCGGCCAGGATGGCGGTGGTCCCCTGGTACCAGGGTCGTGTCCAACGGGGTAGGACAGGGATGCCCTGTGGCGTGTCCGACGCCGGCGACCGACCGGTGACGGGACGCTGTACGAGCAGCACCGCCAGCCCGGCGGCGGCCAGGACGGCCAGCGGCGCCAGCGCCACCACCGTGTAGGCCAGGAAGGTGCCGATGTTGGTGGCGCCGCCGGGGGCGTGATCGATCACCGAGGTGATCCGGGCTGCTCCCGCCGCTTCGTGCCGGGTGGCGCGGATCCAAGCGGCGAGGCCGCCCGGCTGCTGGACCGCCATCGGCACCAGCCAGATCCCGACCGCCGCCCCGCCGGCGAGGACGGTGACGAGCAGCCGGCCCCAGCGTCGGCCGGAACCGGCGATCGACCCGATCACCGCCACCAGGGCCAGCAGAGCGAAGGACTGGAGCACCGATTGGCGGAAGCCGGCGAGCAGCCCGAGGGCGACCGCCGCGGCCACGCCGTGCCAGCTTCCGGGCCGGGCCCTCCAGGCCAGCACGATCAGCCCCGAACAGGCCAGCATGTCGAAGGAGTAGGTGCCAACGGCGGAACCCGCGAACCAGGCGAACGGGGACGTGGCGACGATGGCCCCCGCCGCCAGGCCCACCCACCAGCCGCCCATGTCCTTTCCGGCCAACGCCGTCAACCCGGCGGCCGCCGCCGAGGCCAGCGCGGTCACCAACACCAGGCTGCGGACGGTCCCGATCCCGGTGATGGTGTGGACCAGCCGGCCCGACAGCACGTAGAGCCAGTAGCCGGGCGGCTGCGGTTGACCGTGGGTCACGTCGTAGTGGCCGACCGCCGAGGCGTACTGGGCCGAATCCCAATCGGTCGGGCCCGTCGCCGCCGTGACCAGGCGCAGCACGAGCGTGGCCGCCGCCACCGTCCACGGAATGGCGGCGACGGAGGGGTGGCCCCGCGTCCGACGGCGACGCTCGGCCCTGGTCAGGACAGGCGTTGCCGGCTCACCTGGGACCGAGTCGGTGAAACCGGCGGGCTCGAAGGCCATAGCTCAGGGTACCGAGCGACCGTGGTCGGTCGGGGCATGGTCCGGACCGACCGAAACGAAGGCCGGGGCCACCGGCGGTGAAACCGAGAGGCCGCCGCTCGGAGAACGGAGGAACTGGGGTTCAGTCAGCCGCGCCGGTAGCCGATACCAGCATGTCCGCACGACTCGCGTCCGATGGTCGACGCCCCGGCGGTGAGCGGTGCTCACCGACCGGCGCCGGGTGCGGCCGACTGATGGGAGACGGCATGGCAGAGGGTCGGATCGAGCGAGGTGGCACCCCCGGCGGGATCGACGGGACTCGCCGGCTCGGGCGCCGGGCCGTGGCCGCGGCGGGGGCCACGCTGGGTGTCATGGCCGGCCTGGTGACCGCGGCGGCACCGGCCTCGCCGGCCTCGGCGGCGTCCGTCCCCGCTCTGTCCGCGTCACTCGTATGGCAGCAGTCGCTGCCCGACGCCGGTTCGCCGATCGGCCAGGGCTCGCCGTCGGTGGCCACGCTGGACGGAGGGGGACCGTCAGTGGTGGTGGGTGACCGGGCCGGCAATTTGTGGGCCTTCCACTTGTCCGACGGCTCGGGTACCCCCGGCTGGCCGGCCCACCTCGGGGTGCCGATCGACTCGACCCCGTCGGCCGCACCGGACGGCGCCGGCACCGAGTCGGTATTCATCGGCGGGGGGAACGCCGCCCAGCCCCGGGTGGGTGGGTACTTCGCCTTCAGCCACACGGGTGCACAGCTGTGGGGCCGCAACGCCACCGACCCCAACGGGAACTACGGCGTCCAGGCGTCGATGTCGGTGGGAAGTCTCAACGGAGTGAACGCGGTGGTGGCTCCCTCCCTCGGGCAGAACGAGTACGCCTTTGCCGCCGGGAGCGGGGCGCTTCTCCCCGGCTGGCCGTTCTTCACGGCTGACAGCGGCTTCAGCACGCCGGCGCTGGCCGACCTCTACGGCAACGGACAGACCGAGGTCGTCGAAGGCGGCGATTCGACTCAGGGACTGGCCAACGGAGTGAACTACAGCAACGGAGGCCACCTACGGGTCCTCGGTCCGGGCGGGAACCTGATCTGTGACCACGACACCAATCAGACCGTCGACTCCTCGCCGGCGGTGGGCAACTTCCTCGCCGGCGGACAGACCGGCATCGCCTTCGGGACGGGCTCCTTCTATCCGGGCGCACCGGACTCCAACACCCTGTTCGGCTCCGATTCGCACTGCAACATCGTCTGGCAGACCAACCTCGGTGGCAACACGGTGAGCAGTCCGGCCATCGGTGATCTCGAGGGCGACGGCAACGTGCAGGTGGTCGAAGGGGCCGACACCGGTTCGGGCGGTCTGGTGTGGGCGATCAACGGCGCCAACGGCTCGGCCATGCCGGGATGGCCGCAGGCCACACCCGGCCGCATCATCGGCGGGGTGGTCACCGCCGACCTCACCGGGGGTGGGTACAACGACGTACTGGTACCGACCACCGCCGGTTTGGTCATCTACGACGGCCGCAGCGCTCAGGTCGTGGCCACTTTGGGCTCGGGCTCCATCGGGCTCCAGAACTCGCCCCTCGTCACCATCGATCCCAACGGCCAGATCGGCATCACCATCGCTGGCTACAACGCCGGGAACGCCGGTCTCATCCAGCACTACGAGATCGCCGGGTCGGCCGGGCGTTCCCTCGGCAAGCGCTCATGGCCGATGTTCCACCAGAACCCCCAACTGACCGGATGGATCGCCCAGGCCGCGCTCGGGCATCTCAACCAGCCGGTGGTGGGCATGGCTTCGACCGTGGACGGCGGCGGGTACTGGAACGTCGCCTCCGACGGCGGCATCTTCTCCTTCGGCGACGCCCAGTTCTACGGCTCGACCGGCAACCTGCGGCTCAATCGACCGGTGGTGGGCATGGCCCCCACCCCGAGCGGGCGGGGGTACTGGCTGGTGGCGTCCGACGGCGGCATCTTCACCTTCGGCGACGCCCAGTTCTACGGATCGACCGGCGCCATCCGGCTCAACCAACCCGTCGTAGGGATGACACCTACCTCCGACGGGAGGGGGTACTGGCTGGTGGCCTCGGACGGGGGCATCTTCGCCTTCGGGGACGCCGCCTTCCACGGCTCGACCGGGAACCTGCGCCTCAACCAACCGGTGGTGGGCATGGCTGCCACCCCGGGGGGCCAGGGCTACTGGCTGGTGGCGTCCGACGGCGGCATCTTCTCCTTCGGCGAACGCGCCCTTCTACGGCTCGACCGGCGCCATCCGCCTCAACCGTCCGGTGGTGGGCATGGCCGCCACTCCGGGGGGGCGGGGCTACTGGCTGGTGGCCTCCGACGGTGGCATCTTCACCTTCGGCAACGCGCCTTTCTACGGCTCGACCGGCGCCATCCGGCTCAACCTGCCGGTGGTGGGCATGGCGGCCACGCCGTCGGGCGGTGGGTACTGGTTCGCCGCCGCCGACGGCGGGATGTTCTCCTTCGGCAACGCGCCTTTCTACGGCTCGATGCCCCTCGTCTTCCTGACCCTGGCCGGTGCCGGCAGCGACTGAGACCGGCCCGGAGCCGGAGGGGGCTGCCGTAGCGTCCGCGTGAGGGCCATCGGACGCCGGTACGCTGCCTCGGCGGTGGGCCGGAACGCGAGCAGACCCAGTACCTCCGGGTCGCGGCGTCGGCGCCACACGAGAAGGATCAGAGCGGTGGTCGTGGCGGTCGCCACCCTCGCCGCCTCGGCGGGCGCGCCGATCCCGTCGTCGCCGGCCTTCGCCTATCCGTCGTCCACGGTCTCACTCGTCGGCCACGGATTTGGCCACGGCCACGGCATGGGGCAATGGGGCGCACTCGGGTACGCCGTGGCCGGTACCGACTACCAGCAGATCGTCGGGCATTACTACGGCGGGACGTCCCTCAGCGGCCTCCCGTCCGTGCCGGAGTCCACCCCGGTGCGGGTGGCCATGACCGAGAACAACGGCAACACCGTCATCGTGACCGCCGGATCCCCCTTCTCCGTCGTCGGCGTGTCGGGGGCCACCAACGTGCCAGCCGTGTTGATGAGCCCCAACGGGGCGGGTGCCTGGAACATCCAGGTTGGTCCGGGGTGCGCCGGCCCTTGGAGCGGCTTCGTGGCCGTCGGGGTGTCCGATCCCACCGCCGCCCCGGCCAGCGATCCGGGCATCGGCGACCCGAATTCGTCGAGCCAGGCCCTCCAGCTGTGCCAGATCGGCTCGAACATCACCATGCGCGGTTCCGTCGAGGCCGTGTACAACTCGGACGGGTCCTCCCGTACGGTCAACATCGTGCCGCTCGAGGAGTACGTGTCGGGTGTGGTGCCCAACGAGTCACCGGCCGGCTGGGGAACGCTCGGCGGGTCCGGGCCGCAAGGGCAGCCATGGGGCTTCCAGGAGCTGGAGGCCCAGGCGGTGGCGGTCCGCTCCTACGTCGTGGCCGGACACGGCTCCTATGGCGGCTACGCCGACACCTGCGATCTCACGTGCCAGAGCTATCACGGCCTCCTGAACGAGTCACCCGTCAGCGACGCCGCGGTCATCGACACCACCGGCCAGGTCATGGAGCTCCCGGGTGGTGGGGTGGCCGCCACCCAGTACTCGTCATCCACGGGGGGCTATACCAATCCCGGAGCCTTCCCCGCCGTGCCCGATGCCGGGGACGCGGTATGCATGCCGGGTGCCTGCAACCCCAACCACACCTGGACCACCTCGGTCCCGGTCTCGACCATCGAGGCCGACTGGCCCCAACTCGGAACATTGCAGTCCATCAAGATCACCGGAAGGAATGGCGACGGTGATCTCGGCGGCAGGGTGACGGCGATGACCCTGGTCGGCTCGGGGCAGAGCGTTGCCTTGACCGGGGACGGCTTCGCTGCCGCCGTCGGACTCAGGTCGGACTGGTTCGCAGTGACCGACGCCTTGACCAGCCCGGCGGTGGGCATGGCCGCTCGGCCCGGGGGAGGCGGCTACTGGGTGGCCGGCAGCGACGGTGAGGTCCGTGCCTTCGGTGGAGCGTCGTTCCTCGGGTCGGCCTATGGACTCGCCCTGGCCCGGCCGGTGGTGGGCATGACCCCGACGCCCGACGGCGGTGGCTACTGGCTGGTGGCCTCCGACGGCGGCATCTTCACCTTCGGCGACGCCCAGTTCCACGGCTCGACCGGGCGAACCTGCGGCTCAACCAACCGATCGTGGGCATGGCCCCGACGCCCGACGGCGGTGGCTACTGGCTGGTGGCCTCCGACGGCGGGCATCTTCACCTTCGGCGACGCCCAGTTCCACGGCTCGACCGGGGACCTGCGGCTCAACCAACCGGTGGTGGGCATGGCCCCGACGCCCGACGGCGGTGGCTACTGGCTGGTGGCCTCCGACGGCGGCATCTTCACCTTCGGCGACGCCCAGTTCCACGGCTCGACCGGGAACCTGCGGCTCAACCAACCGGTGGTGGGCATGGCCCCGACGCCCGACGGCGGTGGCTACTGGCTGGTGGCCTCCGACGGCGGCATCTTCACCTTCGGCGACGCCCAGTTCCACGGCTCGACCGGCGGCATGCGGCTCAACCAACCGGTGGTGGGCATGGCCCCGACGCCCGACGGCGGTGGCTACTGGCTGGTGGCCTCCGACGGCGGCATCTTCACCTTCGGCGACGCCCAGTTCTACGGCTCTGCCGCCGGCTGAGTCACCCGACCCGACGCCGGTAGCGATCGGTCGGCCTTCCGTGCCCTCCGGCCATGACCAAGCGACCGTAGGCCAGGTCGTAAAGTGCAGTTGCCATGCGCAGGGCGAGCCGGAGTGGGATGGCCACGAGGTCCGAGGGGAGCGACCAGGTGGCGGTGACCGACCCGGTTGCCGCGTCAGACGACGACTCACGCGCATCGGCGACGCCGCACACGCCGTCATCCGGCCGGCGGGGCGGCAGACCATGGCGAGCCATCTTCTTTGCCCCGGTGGGCGACGGGCAGACCAGGCGGCGCGGCAGTGACGCCATCCGCCTCGGCTTGGCCGCGCTGGCGGTGGTGCTCTGCTGGCTGATCACCCGGGCCAATTCGTCGGCCGAGCAAACGGTGGCTTCCACCATGGCTTCGGCGCCCGACGGGATCCGATGGCTGGTCAGTGTCATCTGGTGGCTGACGTCGATCGGGCTCATCGTCATCACCGGGGCCCTGGCTCTGGTGTCGCGGCGTTGGTCGGTGGTGCGGGACATCGGGCTCTCCGGCGTCGGTGCCTGGCTCGTCTCGCTGGTGCTGGCATCGGTGTTGGGCGCGTCGGGCGGTCGACCACCGACGTCGTCCCTGGCCCAGTTCGACCCCACGTTCCCGGTGGCCCTGGTGGCGGCGACCGTGGGGGTGGCCGTCGCCGCCCTCCCCTATCTGAGCCGGTGGCTCCAGCGCGGCCTCGAGGTGACCATCGGGCTGCTGGGCGTGGCCACGGTGGTCCACGGATCCGGGTTCCCGGTGGCGGTGCTGGCCAGTCTGGCGGCCGGTTGGGGAACGGCCGCCGTGGTGCGTCTCATCTTCGGGTCACCGCTGGGACTCCCGTCGACGAGGGAGATCTCGGTGCTGCTCGCCGACCTCGACATCGCCATCGAGGACATCGCGCCCAACCCTCTCCAGGGTTGGGGCGTCGGCCGCTTCTCCGGTCGGCTCGGCGCGTCCCGTATCGACGTGTCGGTCTACGGTCGGGACGCCTCCGACGCTCAACTGTTGGCCAAGACGGCCCGGTTCGTCTTCTATCGCGATTCAGGACCGACCCTGGCTCTGACCCGTCGCCAGCAGGTCGAGCACGAGGCCTACCTCACGATGATGGCCGAACGGGCGGGGGTCCGGGTGCCCGAGGTACTCGCCGCCGGACCGGCGGGCCCGGCCCGTGATGCGCTCTTGGTCACCCGGTCCCCGGCCGGGGCGCCGCTCGCCACCTTTGCGCCCCATGCCACGCCACCCGCGGTCGGCGACGGCGACTCCGACGCGCCGGGTGACGGCGACGGGGGAGGGGTCCCGCTTCCCGCTCCGGCCCCGGCAGCCGGTCGGGGGAACGGCCGGCACGCCATCCTGGTACCTCCTGACGGTCCGATCCTGACCGAGGGTGCCTTGGACAGTGTGTTCCGCCAACTGCAGAACCTGCGCGCCGCCGGGATCGCCCACGGATCGCTCTCGATGCAGACCATCGTGGTGGACGAACGCGAGCGGGCCGGTTTCCTCGACTTCCGCGCCGCATCCACCGTGGCCACCGTCGACCAGCTCAACCGGGACTTGGCGGCCGCGCTGGCGGCGATCGTCGTGGCGGTCGGGCCAGAGCGAACGGTGGCCTCGGCACTGAGGGCGCTACCACCCGAAGCGCTCGTCGCCGCCCTTCCGTACCTTCAGCGCGCCGCCCTCGACTCAGTGGCGGCGAAGTCCTTGCGAGGCAAGAAGGCCGTCCTCACCGAGTTGCGTGAACGTGGCGCCACCGCCGCCGGGGTCGAGGTGCCCAAACTCGTCGAACCCCGTCGGGTGAGCTGGGTCAGCCTGGCCATGGTGATCGGAACGCTGATCGGCGGATGGGCGCTGATCGGGGTCCTGATCAACGTGACCAAGTCCTGGAACACGATCGTCGGGGCCGATTGGGCCTGGGTCGCGCTCGTGTTCGTGCTGGCTCAGGCGGCCTATCCCGCCATCGCCATCACCACGGTCGGATCGGTCACCGACCCCTTGCCCTACGGGCGGACGGTCGCCCTCGAGGTGGCCGACACCTTCGTGGCCCTGGCCGGCGGATCGATGGCAGTGCTCGCCACCAGGATCCGGTTCTTCCAGCAGGAGGGGTACACGCCGACCGTGGCGGTGAGCTCCGGTGTCCTCGCCAGCACAGCCAGTTGGATCGTGAAGGGCGCGGTGTTCCTCGTCGCCCTGCCGCTGGCGATCGGCAACCTGGACCTCGGTGAGCCGGCCAGCGACTCGAGTGGCAACTCCCACCTGGTCTGGCTCATCGTCATCGCCGTGGCATTGGCCGGAGTGGCCCTCGGCCTGATCTTTGCCATCCCGCGCTGGCGGCGGATGGCGGCCCAGAAGATCCGGCCCAAGGCATCCGAGGTCTGGTCGCACCTGAAGCTCCTGGCCGGGCATCCCCGCAACCTGGTGGAGATCTTCGGTGGGAGCCTGGCCGCGCAGCTCTTCGTGGCCATGGCCCTCGGTGCCTCGTTGCATGCCTTCGGCGACCGGCTCAGCCTGGCCACCCTCATCGTCGTCCTCACGCTGGGCTCGATGCTCGGCGGGGTGTCACCGGTACCCGGCGGGATGGGTGTGGTCGAAGCAGGGATGATCATCGGACTGACCGCCGCCGGGATCAACGAGTCGGACGCGGTGGCGGCGGTGTTCGTGCAGCGGCTGTTCACGGCCTACCTGCCTCCCATCTGGGGCTGGTTCGTGATGGTGTGGCTGCGGCGGAAGGAGTACCTCTGACCGGCGCCCTTCACCGAGCGCCGGGCCCGGTCCGCTCCAGGGCCGGATAGGCGCGGCAAGGCGCCGAGCCGCCCGAGACGACCGACGTTGACGCCCACGTCGGCGGCCCGCAGCATGACCAGGTCACCTCGGCTGTTGCCGTAGCACCAGACCCGGGCCGGTCCGCTCCCTGACCCTTCGATCCAGAGCCGCAGGCGGCGGAGCTTCTCCTCCCCGCGGCAGTTGGCGCCTTCGTAGCGCCCGGTCACCGTGCCGTCGGCGGCCACCTCCAGCCGAGTGGCGATCACCCCGTCGACACCGAGATGGTGGGCCGCCTCCCGCACGTAGACCTCGGGCGAGGCCGAGACGATCACTATCCGGTCACCTCGCTTCCGGTGCCAGTCGAGCCGGCCCCCGACGTCGGTCCGGAGGTGCCGGCTCACATGATCCCTCCCGTAGCGCGCCGCCACCGCTTCGAGGCGCTCGACGGTGGTGCCGGCCATGACCCGCTCGAACAGCCGCTCCTTGGTGCGGTCGGCCGAGTCCCCACCGACCAGCGCGGCATGGGCCAACTGCGGGGCCAGGGCCAAGGACGAGGCCACCACGGCCGACCTTCCGGCCAGCGCCGACAGGAAGCCGAAGACGCTCCCACCCTGGATCAGGGTCCCGTCGAAGTCGAAGGCGGCGACGTCCACCGTCAGTTCTCCACTGTCAGTCGACCTCCGTCGGACCGGCTCGGTCAATCGTCGGCCAGGTCGACGCCCGAGCCGTGTCGGCCGGCACCCGACGCGAACCCACTGGCACCGGCGGCGGCGTCCGGCGACGACAGGCTGTCGAGACCGAGGCGCAATTCGGTGCCCATGGCGTCCGCCTCGGGCTGTCCCCACTGAGCCAGCGCCGACCGGCGGTCGTTGCGCATGCAGGTCTGGGGGAGCGCAGCCAGGTGATGGCCCCACGCCACGGCCTCCTCGAGAGCAGCTCCACTGGCTACCACCCGGTTGACCAGCCCCATGGCCAGTGCCTCGTCGGCGTTGACCTCGCGGCCGGTCAAGATGAGGTCGAGGGCCCTTCCGTGCCCGATGAGGCGGGGCAGGCGAACCGTGCCCCCATCGATGAGGGGCACGCCGAACCGCCGGCAGAAGACACCGAAGGCGGCGTCGGCCCCGGTCACCCGAAGGTCGCACCAGATGGCCAGCTCCAGACCGCCGGCCACGGCGAAGCCCTCGACGGCGGCGATCACCGGTTTGGACAGCTGGAGGCGAGTGGGCCCCATCGGTCCTGGTCCGTCGACGGCCACTCGGAGCGGCCGGCCCTCGGCGGCGGCCTTGAGATCGGCGCCGGCGCAGAAGGTGCCACCCGATCCGGTGAGGACCGCCACCGCCGCCGAGGAGTCCTCGTCGAAGGCCATGAACGCATCGAGGAGGGCGGCGGCCGTCGGTGGGTCCACCGCGTTCCGCCGCTCAGGACGGTCGATCGTCACCACCGTCACCGGGCCGTGGCCAGAGACGCGGACGGTCGGCATGGGCTCCAGCATGGTGGAACCGACCGGCGCCCGCCAGAGGGCGGCCGGACGGGAGTGGCGACGGACAAAACTCGACCAACTCGGTCGACAATTGGATGGGATTCGTCTATCCTGTCGCCGCGGCGCGACCACGACCGCCGTCGGGTCCGCCCCGCGAACCAGCTCACAGCACGAAATACGAAGAACAAGGAGCAGCCATGGCAATCCGATTGGGCGACACGGCCCCTGATTTCACTGCGGAGACCACCGAGGGCACCATCAATTTCTACGAGTACCTGGGGGACAGTTGGGGCGTGTTGTTCTCCCACCCGAAGGACTTCACCCCGGTGTGCACCACCGAGCTCGGTGCCTTCTCGAAGGCCAAGGCCGAGTTCGACAAGCGGGACACCAAGCTCATCGGGCTCTCGGTCGACGACGTGACCTCGCACGGGAAATGGGCGGGCGACATCGAAGAGACCCAGGGTCAGGCCCTCAATTTCCCGCTCATCGGGGATGAGGACCGCAAGGTGGCCGATCTCTACGACATGATCCACCCGAACGCCAGCGACACCACCACGGTCCGGTCGGTGTTCATCATCGGGCCTGACAAGAAGGTGAAGCTCACCCTCACCTATCCGGCGTCTACCGGCCGCAACGTGAGCGAGATCCTGCGGGTCCTCGACTCGTTGCAGCTCACCAACGACTACAAGGTGGCAACTCCGGTCAACTGGACCGACGGTGACGACGTGATCATCGTCCCCGCCGTCTCCGACGAGGAGGCCAAGGAGCGCTTCCCGAAGGGGTTCAACGCCGTCAAGCCCTATCTCCGGGTGACGCCCCAGCCCAACCGGTAGGTCGGGGCCAGACGCCCCGAAAGCGGCGCGCCGGACCGGCCGGACCCGATCCGACGCCCGGTTCGGTAGCTGCGACGCGTCCGCCGGGAGCCCCGCCGCCGACCCCGCCCTGCTAGCATGGTCGAGCTGACGTGCCCGCTTTCGTGGCCGTTCGAGCAGATCACAAGGTCGAGTCCCATTTCCATGCCAGACAAGCAGGCCACCATCGCCGAGCACCGGCTGCACCAGACCGACACCGGGTCGCCCGAGGTGCAGATCGCCATACTGAGCGAGCGCATCACCCACCTGACCGAACATCTGAAGGTCCACAAGGGTGACCATCACACCCGCCGGGGCTTGCTCAAGCTCATCGGACGGCGTCGACGCCTACTCGACTACGTCCACGACAACGACGTCGAGCGCTACCGGGACATCATCGGTCGCCTCGGCCTCCGCCGCTAGGCGGACAACAGTCGCCCCGCCCGGCTTCGGCCGGGCGGTCGCAATTTCTCCACCGGCCCCGCGCCGGTGGTTGCCGGTCGGCACGGTGCCGGCCGGCGCATGGCGGCCCGTCGACGACGGTCCGTGCGAAGACAGATTGGGCTCCAGCCGAGGTCAGTCACCAGTTGCCGATCACCCGGCCACCATGCGGTGGAGTGGTCGACAACTGGGAGCTGGCTCGTGGGGTCCCCGAGCAACCAAGGAGCGTCATGTCAGACGCCATCAACGTGTCGGCACCTATAAGTGGGACCGACCGAACTCTTGCATTCGAGGCCGGCAAGCTGGCCCAACTGGCCGACGGCGCCGTCCTGGCCCGGATCGGTGACACCGTGCTGCTGGCCACGGCCACCGCGGCCCGATCCGTCCGGGAGGGGGCCGATTTCTTTCCGCTGACCGTCGACATCGAGGAACGCGCTTACGCCGCCGGGAAGATCCCTGGGTCGTTCTTCCGACGGGAAGGCAAGTCTTCCGACCAGGCCATCCTGACCTGCCGGCTCATCGACCGGCCGCTGCGCCCGTCGTTCCCCAAGGGCTTTCGCAACGAGGTTCACGTGGTCGGCACCATCTTCGGCGCCGATCAGGTCAACCCCCACGATGTGCTGGCCATCAACGCCGCCTCGGCGGCCCTGATGATCTCGGGGATCCCCTTCGACGGGCCGATCGGCGCGGTGCGGGTGGCCTACGCCACCGACGGGCGATGGGTCCCCCATCCCACCTTCGGGGAAGGCGACGAGTCCACGTTCGAGCTGGTGGTGGCCGGAAGGGCCTTGAGCGATGCCGACAACGCCGAGATCGCCATCATGATGGTCGAGGCGGGCGGTTCGGAGCGCTCGTTCCAGTACTACGAGGAAGGTGCTCCCCAGGTCACCGAGGAGGTCCTGGCCGACGGCCTCGAGGCCGCCAAGACCTGGATACGCGAATCGATCGTGCTCCAGCGGCAGCTGGTCGAGGCCTATGTCGCCGCCCGGGGACCGATCCAACCCATCGAATACTCGACGCTGTCGGACTACGGCGACGACGTGTGGGAGCGAGTCGTGGCGGAGGGTACGGATGCCGTGGCCGCCGCCAACCTCATCGTGGCCAAGGCCGAGCGCAATGCCGCCCTGTCCGAGGCGACCGAGCGCATCGTCTCAGCGCTGGCCGCTTCGTTCCCCGATCGTGAAGGCGAGGTCAAGGCGGCCGTTCGTGGCCTGACCAAGAAGCTGGTCCGCAAGCGGATCGTGGAGGAGGGCGTTCGCATCGACGGCCGGACCACCACGGAGATCCGGCCGCTGTCCGCCGAAGTCGACCTGTTCCCGACGGCGCACGGCTCCGCCCTCTTCCAGCGGGGCGAGACTCAGGTCCTCAACGTCACCACCCTCGGCATGCCGAGGATGAACCAGCTGCTCGACACCATCACGCCCGATGACCACAAGCGCTACATGCACCATTACAACTTCCCGCCTTTCTCCACCGGCGAGACCGGGTTCATGCGGGGTCCGAAGCGCCGCGAGATCGGGCACGGGCTGTTGGCCGAGCGAGCGCTGCTCCCGGTGGTTCCCTACGAGGAGGACTTCCCCTACACGTTGCGGCTGGTCTCGGACGTGCTCGCCTCCAACGGCTCGACGTCGATGGCGTCGGTCTGCGGGTCGACCCTGTCGATGATGGCGGCCGGGGTGCCCTTGAAGGCGCCGGTGGCGGGGATCGCCATGGGCCTGGTCTCCGAGGAAGGGGCCTATGTGACCCTCACCGACATCCTCGGGGCCGAGGATGCCTTCGGCGACATGGACTTCAAGGTGGCTGGGACGAGGGACGTGGTGACCGCCCTGCAGTTGGACACGAAGATCGACGGACTACCCCTCGACGTCCTGACCAAAGCGTTGCTCCAAGCCAAAGAAGCGCGCCTGACCATCCTCGAGGTGATGGCGCAGGCCATTCCCGAACCCCGGGACGAGGTGGCTGCGTCGGCGCCGAAGATCGTCTCCTTCGAGATCCCGATGGACAAGATCGGGGAGGTCATCGGCCCGAAGGGCAAGGTCATCAACGCCCTGCAGCAAGAAACGGGTGCCGACATCGCCGTGGACGACGACGGGATGGTCGGCACGGTGACCATCGGGGCGAAGGACGGTTCCGCCGTCGAGGAGGCCCGCCGGCGCATCGGCACCATCTTGGACCCGCCGTTGGCCGAGGTCGGGGGCATCTACCAGGGGAAGGTGGTCAACATCACCAAGTTCGGCGCCTTCGTGAACATCCTCCCCGGCCGGGACGGGCTCCTGCACATCTCCAAGGTCGGGCAGGGCAAGCGCGTCGACCGGGTGGAGGACGTGCTCGACCTGGGTCAGCCGCTCGAGGTGCGGGTAGACGACATCGACCCACAGGGCAAGGTCTCCCTTTCCCTGGCGGGTGACGCCCCGGCCACGGGTGACGCTCCCGCGGCCGACGGTGCGCGGCGCGGCCGCGGTCGCCCCGACGCCGATTCGGGCGATCGGTCCGATCGCCGAGGCCCGGCGGGTTCCGGTGCTCAAGCGGCACCCTCGGGTGCCGTTTCGTTCGAGGACGTGTTCGCCGAGGAGTTGGCCCAGGAGTTCGGCGATCTCGGACCAGCCGTGGCCGAATCATCGGATCGGGGGGGTGGTGGAGGCGGCCGGGGCGGTCGCCGGCGCCGTTGACCGGGCTCGGTCTCCGTGGGGCCGGCCGGCGGGTCGCACTCCGGTGATCCGAACCGAGGAGCTGTCCTCCGGCCTCGCCCTGGTCACCGAAGAGATGGGCGACGCCCGCTCGGTGTGCATCGGGTTCTGGGTAGGGACCGGAGCACGAGACGAGGAGGCGAGCGAAGCGGGCGCCTCACATTTTCTCGAGCATCTGCTCTTCAAGGGCACCGCCGATCGTTCGGCGTCCGCCATCGCCGAAGCGGTGGACGAGGTCGGAGGCGACTTCAACGCCTTCACCACCAAGGAGTACACGTCCTTCTACATCCGGATGCTGGCCGAGCACCTCCCGCTCGGATTGGACATCCTCTGCGACATCATGTGGCAACCCGCCCTTCGACGGAAGGACCTCGAGGCGGAGCGGCAGGTCATCCTCGACGAGATCCTGATGCACGCCGACGAGCCCGCCGATCAGGCCTCCGAGCAGAGCGCGGCGCTTCTGTTCCCCCGTCACGCGCTCGGCCGTGAGGTTCTCGGCACCGAGGAGTCGGTCAGCCGCATGAGCGCGGCCCGCATCCGTGAGTTCTTCGAAGCGCACTACCGGCCACGCAACATGGTCGTAGCCGTGGCCGGCGACCTCCGGCACGGGTCGGTGGTCGAGGGGCTCGAGTCGCGGTTCGCCGGGCCGTCGGGCGGCACGAGCCCAGAACGGCGAGCCCCCGACGACAAGGTCGAGCCCATCGGCGTGACCCGACGGCCGACCGAGCAGGCCCACGTGGTCCTGGCCATGCGGTCCGTCGATCGGTTCGACGAGCGGCGTTACGCCCTGGCGGTGCTCAACCATGTACTGGGCGGGGGGCTGTCGAGCCGGCTCTTCCAGGAGATCCGCGAGCGGCGGGGACTGGCCTACTCGGTGTGGTCGGAACGGGCGGCCTTCCACGACGCCGGGTCGGTGAGCGTCGGGATCGGCACCGCTCCCGAGCACGTGGCCGAAGTGCTCGACATCGTGACCAACGAACTGGCCGGTCTCGGTGAGAATGGCATCACCGAGCGCGAGCTGGCCATCGCCAAGGGGAACCTGCGCGCCGAGTCCTTGCTGGCCTGCGAGGATTCCGGTGCCAGGATGAGCCGTATCGGTGCCGGCCTGCTGCTCCATGGCGAGGTGCTCTCCGTCGACGAGGTGCTGGCCCGGGTGGAGCGGGTGACGCTCGTTGACGTGGCGCGGGCCGCGGCCGCCCTGATGGCCGCGCCCCGGGCGTTGTCGGTGGTCGGCCCCTTCGACGAGTCCGACTTCGACCGCGCTCGCTGCACCTCGGGTAGCGCGACCCTCACCCGCATCACCGGTGCCGGTACCGGTCGCCGGTATGGTGGCCGACGTGCGGGTCGCGGTCGTCGGAGCGGGGGGCAGAGTGGGTCGCGAGGTCTGCCGTGCCCTTCTGGCCCGGGACGATCTCGACCTGGTGGCCGCCGTCGATCCCGGCTTCGACGGTGAGGACCTCGACGCGCTGGTGGGCAGCCCGGCCGGTGGTCTGGTGGTGAGCGGCGGGCTCGACACCCTGGCCTCGTCGGGGACCGAGGTGATAGTCGACTTCACCCGCCTCGACGCCGCTCGCACCACCCTCGAGTTCTGTGCCGACCGCGGGATCCATGCCGTGGTCGGGACCACCGGGTTCAGCGGCGAGGACCTCGACCACCTGGCTTCCCGGTTCGCCGGGCCCGACGCCGGCTCGCCCAACTGCGTCGTGGCGCCCAACTTCGCCATCGGCGCCGTGCTGATGATGCGCTTCGCCGCGCTGGCCGCCCCCTGGTTCGAGGGCGCCGAGATCGTCGAGCTGCACCGTGACGGGAAGCTGGACGCCCCGTCCGGCACGGCGATGCTCACGGCCGAGCGCATGGCGACAGCCCGGTCCGCGGCTGGGTCGGGTACGTTCCCGCCCGACCGCACGACCACACCGGTGCTGGCCGGTGCCCGCGGGGGCGTCGGACCCGCCGGGGTGCGTGTCCATTCGGTGCGGCTGCCCGGGCTCGTGGCCCACCAGGAGGTGATCCTCGGGGGTGTGGGGCAGAGCCTCACCATCCGGCATGACGCCTATGACCGGACGTCGTTCGTGGACGGCGTGATGCTCGCCGTCCACGAGGTCCCGTCGCGGCCCGGGCTCACCGTCGGGATCGAACCCTTGCTGGGCCTGCAGTAGGGGAGCCGATGCCGGTAGACGATCCCCGCCAGCGGATCGTCGAGGCCGCCTATGTCTGTGTCGCCCGGAAGGGCATCGCCAAGACGACCATCGAGGAAGCCGCCCGCCAGGCCGAGGTCTCCCGCGCCACCGTCTACCGGACGTTCCCCGGCGGTCGCCAGGAGCTGATCAATGCCGTGGTGGCCTGGGCCACGCTGGAGTTCTTCGCCCGCCTGTACGAGCAGGTCCAGGGAGCGGGGAGCCTCGAGGAGGTGATGGAACGAGGAATCATGTTCGCCCACCGATCGATCGTCGAGCACGAGGTGCTCCAACGGGTGATGCAGACCGAGCCCGAGAAGCTGTTGCCCGCCCTGACCTTCGAGAGCATCCGTATCCGCGACGGGATCGCCGAGTTCCTCATCCCCTACCTCGAGGAGCGCGGGGTGGCCGAGGGGGTCGACCTGGCGGAGGCCGCCGATTTCCTGGCCCGCATGGTGCTCTCCTACATGTCGGCGCCGGGTCGATGGGACCTCGACGACCCGGCCCAGGTGGCACAGCTGGTGCGGGCCGAGCTCCTGGCCGGCATGATCGCCGCACCGCCGGGCCCGGAGGGCGTTGACAATGAGACAAATTCCGACATAACGTTCCACTGATGGATGTACCGGGGACGGCGCTCCGTGCGGTGGAGGACGAGCCAGGATCCCTCGATGCCGCCCACCCGTCGGCGTCCGGCGGCGAGGCCCCCAACCTGAGCTCGCCCCAACGGGTCCGGATCATCGACGCCACACTCGACTGCCTGGCCCTGCACGGAACAGCCAAGACGACCGTGGACGACATCGCCCGGCGGGCCGGGGTGTCGCGGGCCACCGTCTACCGGGTCTTCCCCGGAGGCCGTGACGAGATGCTCTCGGCCGTGGTCGACACCGAGATGGCCCGCCTGTTCTCGGCCCTCGGCGTCCGGCTGGGCGAGGCCCGGGACCTGACCGAAGCACTGGCCGGCGGCATCGTCGAGGCGTCGGCCCGGATCCGGGGCCACCGGGCCCTGGCCTACCTGGTCGAGCACGAGCCCGAGATGGTCCTCGGCCACCTGGCCTTTGACGAGTCCGATCGGTTGCTGGCCACGGCGTCCCGCTTCGTTGCGCCGTTCCTGTCCCGGTGGATGAGCCCGCCCGAAGCCGGCCGGGTAGCCGAATGGGCCACACGCATCGTGCTGTCCTACGCCATCGCCCCGTCCCCGCGGATGGACCTCACCCGGCCCGCCCGGGCCAGACGGCTGGTCGAGCAGTTCGTGGTGCCCGGCATCCGTGCCCTGCACGTGGCCGGAGCCGGGTCGACCATCGACATCTCTCCGTTCGGACCGGGCCCGCCGCAGCCCTCGTCCTCGGGAAAAGAGCAGCCCCACCGATCGAAAAAGGAAGGTAAGCGATGACCACCGAGATGAGCAGCACCGAAGAGATCATCGGCCGAGCGGAGATCGACGACTTCGAAGCCATCCTCTCGGTGGTCGGCACCGAAGAGGCCGATGGCCGCCATATCGTGCACTCGGAGTACGACTCCATGTTCACCTGGGACTACGAGAAAGGGGCCCGACCGAAGCTCAACAAGCTCTATGAGAAGGCCAAGGGTGCCCAGTGGAACGGCGAGACCGACCTCCCGTGGGAGACCGAGGTCGACCAGGAGAAGCTGGTGCGCGACCAGGCGGAGGCGGATGGGGGGTTCGGCGCCGGCTTCGACCTCACCGGCAGCCCGGTCGAGCACTGGACAGAGAAGGAATGGGTCTCGTTCGGGGTGGAGAGCCAGAATTGGACGCTGTCCCAGTTCCTCCACGGTGAGCAGGGGGCACTCATCTGCACGGCGAAGATCGTGGAATCGGTGCCATGGGTCGATGCCAAGTACTACGCCTCCACCCAGGTGATGGACGAGGCCCGACACGTCGAGGTGTTCGCCAAGTATCTCGACGAGAAGCTCTCGGGCCATTACCCGGTGAACGCCCACCTCCGGATGCTGCTCGACGACATCATCGCCGATTCGCGTTGGGACCTCACCTACCTCGGCATGCAGATCATGGTCGAGGGTCTGGCCCTCGCCGCCTTCGGGTTCATGCACCAGATGACCGGCGACCCGCTCCTCAAGCAGTTGCTCCGATACGTGATGGCCGACGAGGCCCGCCACGTCGCTTTCGGAGTGTTGAGCCTCCAGGAGTACTACCAGGGGCTCACCGCAGCCGAGTTGCGCGAGCGGCAGGAGTTCGCCTTCGAGGCGGCCGTCCGGATGCGCGATCGCTTCCTCCAACAGGAGGTCTGGGACCGGATGGGTGTCGACCCGAAGACCATCGTCCCGCTGGTCCAGCAGGCTCCGGAGCGGGGGGAGTTCCAAGCCCTGCTGTTCTCCAAGATCGTCCCGAATTGCAAGAAGCTCGGCCTCTTGGACGCCGCCGACGGTTGGTTGCGGACCAAGTTCACCGACTTGGGGGTCATCGAGTTCGAGTCCTGGGTGGACACCACCGAGGAGTACGACGCCATGGCCTCCACCCCGCCGAAGGAACGGCTCGCCTCCTGACGTGCCCGGGTCGGGTGGCGGCGTCGACGCCGGCGTCGGCCCGCCCGCAGACGTCGACATGGAAACGAATCGGTGAGCGGCTGCTGGTAGCCTGCGATTTCGTGAGCCGAGTCCCCCACACCCCATCGGCGAGGGGTTGAGCCGGGTGCCGCGGTTCGGTTCGGTGGTGACGGCCATGGTCACGCCGTTCGACGAGCGGGGAGCGGTCGATCTCGAGGGTGCGGTGACCGTGGCCCGCCACCTGGTGGCTTCGGGGTCGGAAGGGCTGGTGCTCGCCGGATCCACCGGCGAGGGCTCGGTCCTGTCCGACGAGGAGCGGATGGACCTGGTCCGGGCAGTGTGCGGGTCGGTCGACGTGCCGGTCATCGCCAGCACCGGAACCAATGACACCGCCCACTCGGTGACCCTGACGAGAGGAGCGGCGGGGGCCGGCGCCGCGGGTGTGCTGGTGGTCACGCCGTACTACAACCGACCGTCGGCCACCGGCCTGTCCGCTCATTTTCGGGTCGTGGCTGCGGCCACCGACCTCCCGGTCATGCTGTACGACATACCGATACGGGCCGGTAGGCGCATCGGTCCGGCGCTCACCCTCGAACTGGCCCGGGAGGTTCCGAACATCGTGGCGGTGAAGGACGCCACCGGCGATCTGGCCGCCGCCGCCACCGTGGTGGCCGACAGCGCCGCCGGGTTCGAGGTCTACTGCGGCGACGACTCGCTCACGCTGCCCTTCATGGCCGTCGGTGCGGCCGGTGTGGTCAGCGTGGCGGCCCACTGGGCCGGGCACCTGTTCGCAGAGATGATCAATTGCCATGGCGCCGGTCAGGTCGAGCGGGCCACTGTCATCAACCAACAGCTGGCCGAGTCCTACCAGTTCCAATCCACCGAGGAGTTCCCCAACCCGGTCCCCGCCAAGGCCGCCTGCCGGGCCCTCGGGCTCCCGGTCGGGCAGTGCCGGCTCCCCAATCCTCCGGCGCCCGACTCACTGGACCAACGGGCGCATGCGGTCGTGTCAGGGGTGGGCCGCCACCACCCGACACATCAGTCGGTTGCCTGAGTCCGGGCGGGCTGATCGAACGAGGCGGCGTTCGGGAGCCCGGAAGGGCTCGACCGCCGTCACGTCCGGGTCGGACAATCGAGCCGGGCAGGCGGGCAAGGCGAAGGCCACCGGGGCGAAGACCACGAAGGCGGCCAAGGCCGCCGGCTCGGCCAAGGCCACCACGCCGGGCCAGGAGCCCCAGGCCGGCAGCCGCGGCGCCAGGACGAAATCCAGAGCCGATACCGCCACGGCCAGGACGGAATCGGCCGGCTCGGGCCCCGGTCGCGGCCGCAGAGGCGGACGCCCGGCGCCGGTGCGGATCGTCTTTCTCGGCGGACTGGGCGAGATCGGTCGCAACTGCGCGTGCATCGAGGTCGAGGGGCGGATCCTCGTGCTGGATGTGGGCATCATGTTCCCCGACCCCGACATGCCCGGGGTCGATCTGGTGCTGCCGGACTTCACCTACCTGCGCGAGAACGCCCACCGTGTCGACGCCGTCATTCTCACCCACGGCCATGAGGACCACACCGGCGGGCTGGCCTTCCTGCTCCGTGACTTCCCGGTGCCCGTCTACGGCTCGGAGCTCACGCTGGCGCTGGCCCGCAGCCGGGTCGACGAAGCCGGCAACGCCGACCGGGCCCAATTCATCCCGGTCCGTGACGGCGAGCGCCGGCGGATCGGTCCTTGTGACGTGGAGTTCATCCCCGTCACCCACTCGGTCCCGCACGCCTTTGCCACCGCCTTCCACACCCCCCAGGGGGTGATTCTGCACTCGGGCGATTTCAAGATCGACCTCCATCCGGTCGACGGCCGGCGGACCGACCTGGCCCGGATGGGCGCCCTGGCGGCTGACGAGGGAATCCGCCTGTTGATGTCCGACTCCACCAACGCCGAAGAGGCCGGCTTCACGGCGTCGGAGTCGACGGTCGGGGAGACGCTCCGCCGGGTCTTCATGGCCCGGCCGGACCGCCGGTTCATCGTGACCTGCTTCGCCAGTCACATCCACCGCGTCCAGCAGGTCGCCGACGCCGCCGTGGCCACCGGCCGGTCGGTGGCGACCCTCGGCCGTTCCATGCAGAAGAACGTGACCCTGGCCAGGCGGCTGGGGCTGTTGCACATCCCCGATGGCTCACTGGTGGATATCGAGGACATCGACGGGCTCGAGCCCGGCCAGGTGTGCGTCATCTCGACCGGCTCCCAAGGGGAGCCCATGTCCGCCTTGTCCCGACTCTCCACCGGTGAGAACCGCTTCTTCCGTTTGGAGCCGGACGACGTGGTGGTGATCAGCGCCCATCCCATCCCCGGAAACGAGTGGTCGGTGGGAAGGGTCATCGACAGCTTGCACAAGCGCGGGGTCGAGGTGATCCACTCCGGGGTGGACTCGGTGCACGTGAGTGGCCATGCTCGCCGAGGTGAACTGGCCATGCTGCTATCAGTCACCCGGCCGGAATTCTTCATCCCGGTGCACGGGGAGTACCGGCACATGGCCAACCACGTCCGGCTGGCCACCTCGATGGGCCTGGCCGAAGACCACGTGCTCCTGTGTGAGGACGGCGATGCGGTGCGCCTGGACGGATCGGGACTGCGCCGCGACGGCACCGTCCCCGGTGGGTACCTCTTCGTCGACGGCAGCATGGTCGGGGACATCGGGCACGGCGTCCTCCGGGACCGGATGGTCCTGTCCGAGGAGGGTGTGGTCATGGCCGTGGCCACCGTGGACCTGAAGCGCGGGGAGGTGGTGGGAACCCCCCAGATCGTCACCCGGGGTTGGGCCTACGACCGCGACACCGAAGCCCTGCTCGACGAAGCCCGGATCCATGTCACCAAGGCCCTCGAGGAGGTCCTGGCCACGGGCAGCAACGACCACGAGACCCTCAACCGGGTGGCCCGGAGGGCGTTGGGCCGCCTGGTCGGCGACCGTACCCGCCAACGGCCGATGATCGTGCCGGTGATCGTCACCGTTTGACCCCTTCCTGGACGCTCGACGGGGGGCGGCCAACCCCAGGTGTCCCACCGTGTGTGTGTCCCCAAGACGGCGACAGGGCCGGAGTAACCTCTTAGGACTGTGACGACCGCCACCAAGCGTCCGGCGGGGCGATCCGGAGCTTCGCGGTCGAAGGGAAGGACGGCGTCCCGAGCTCGATCCCGCTCAAGGAGATCGTCGGCCAGACGACGAACCACCCACCGGGGCCGCCCATCGGGCTCGTGGCGCCGGCAGTCCCGGAGGCAAGAGCCGGGCCTGGTTTCCTCGATGTGGAACGTCCTGGCTGACCACGCCGCCGATCTCTGGGGTGTGGTGCTGGTCACCGCCGGCCTCCTCGCCGCCCTGGCGTTCTATGCCGACTCGCTGGGACCGGCCGGCCATGGGGCTCGGGTGGGCGTCGGCGTTCTGCTCGGATGGAGCCGGTTCCTCGTGCCCCCGGTCGCGGCCGGGGTCGGTCTCCTGCTCCTGGCCGGGCGCCGGGGCGGTGACGACGAGCCGCGCCAGGGTGCCGAACCGGCCCGGGCCCTCATCGGGGCGTCGGCCACCCTGTTGGCGGTGGCGGGTCTGGCCGCCCTGGCCGGGGGTTCCCCCCGCCTCGGGGCTTCGACGTCCTTGCTCTCGTCCGCCGGGGGATGGGTAGGTGCGGTCGTGGGCAATCCCCTGCGGTCCGCCCTCGGCGGATTCGGGGCGACCCTGGTGCTGGTGGCGCTGCTGGTGGTGGCCATGGTCGTGCTCACCGGGATCTCGGTGAGCACGGCAGCCGGGTCGGTGGCCCGAGCTCTCCGATGGTGCGCGGCTGCGGCCGCCGGCGGGTCGGAGGCCGAGGACGACCAGGCCGATCTGGAGGACCGTGACCCGACCGACCCATTCGGCCGCGCCGTGACCGCACCGACGGCCGCCGCCTCCGTGGTGGACGATGAGGTGGACGAGGAACCGGTCAGCCCCGGGGACGACAGCGGCCACGTCGAGCCCGACGATGTCCACGACGAGGTCGAACCGCCGCCCGAGGTGGCGACCCCTACCGGCGTCGTCGCCACGCCCGGTCCGGGGCCGCAGCTCGAGATGAGGCTCGGTCCCTCCGTCGGTGAATGGCGCCTCCCGCCGGCCAACCTATTGAAGCGGGCCAAGCCCCATGCCATCGACGAACGCGAGGTGGATGCCGCCGGAGCCGCCCTGGTGGATGCCCTGGCCGCCCACGGGGTGGTCACCCACCTGGTAGGCCGGACGGTCGGCCCGTCGGTCACCCGCTACGAGCTCGAGCTGGGGGCCGGGGTCAAGGTGGCCCGGGTCACGTCGCTGTCCAAGGACATCGCCTATGCGATGGCCTCGCCGGACGTGCGCATCCTGGCGCCCATCCCCGGCAAATCGGCCATCGGGGTGGAGGTACCCAACCGCCATCGCCAGCTGGTGGCCCTCGGCGACATCTTGGCCTCGCCCGAAGCGGTCAAGGCCAAGCACCCGCTCGAGGTGGCCTTCGGCCGTGACATCGCCGGTCGAGCGGTCATGGTCAACCTGGCCGAGATGCCCCACGTGTTGGTATCGGGGGCGACGGGGTCGGGGAAGTCCTCGTGTATCAACTCCCTGCTGTCCTCGATCCTCACCCGGGCCACGCCCGACCAGGTGCGGCTGATCCTGGTCGATCCCAAGCGAGTGGAGCTCGGTCAGTACAACGGCCTTCCCCACCTCCTCACCCAAGTGGTGGTGGATCCGAAGAAGGCCGCCAACGCACTCGGTTGGGCCGTGACCGAGATGGAGCGCCGGTACGACCTTCTGGCCGAGGTCGGGATGCGTGACATCACCGGCTACAACCTTGCGTTCGACCACGGCGACCTGGACGAGCAGGAGGAGGCCTACCAATTCCGGACGCGCGGCACGGGCCCTGAGGCCGAGGAGGATGCCGAGGGTGGTGGTCCTGCGCCGCGATTCAACCGCCTGCCCTTCATCCTGGTCGTGGTCGACGAGTTGAACGACCTCATGATGGTGGCGGCCAGGGATGTGGAGGAATCGGTGTGCCGGATCGCCCAGATGGCCCGGGCGGTGGGCATCCACCTGGTGCTGGCGACCCAGCGGCCGTCGGTCGATGTCATCACCGGCGTCATCAAGGCCAACATCCCCTCCCGCATGGCCTTCTCGGTCTCGTCCCTCGCTGACAGCCGGGTGATCCTCGATCAGCCCGGGGCGGAGCGGTTGATCGGCAAGGGTGACCTCCTGCTGCTCTCGGCCTCGTCGTCGAACCCCCAACGGCTGCAAGGTCCCTGGGTGAGCGAGGAGGAGGTCCGGGCGGTCGTCGGCCACTGGAAGCGGCAGCGGCCGATGGAGACGGTGGCGGGCATCGAAGAGGTGGTGGCGACCGATGGTCCGCGATCAGGCGAGGACGACGGGGACGACGACTTGCTCGTGCAGGCCATGGAGCTGGTGGTCCGTTCCCAGCTGGGCTCGACCTCGATGCTTCAGCGCAAGCTACGGGTCGGGTTCGCTCGGGCCGGCCGGCTCATGGATCTCATGGAGCGCCGTGGGGTGGTCGGGCCCTCGGAGGGCTCCAAGGCGCGCGCCGTGCTCATGACGCCCGAGGAGCTGGACGCCCGCTGATCGACGGCATGGTTGAGGAACCGGGCAGGGAGTCGTCAGTGGTGGACGGCGCAGGCGGCGGGTTGCCGGATGTCCCGACCGGGACGACCACGTTGGCGTCGGGGCAGACCGTCCCGGCGGCACCGGGTAACCCTCTCCCGGTCGAGGGAACCACCTCGACGTCGGTGCTGGACGAAACGGCTCACTCGCCCACGGACGGCGAAGCCGGCGCGGCGGCGACCACGGACACCCGGCGCACCGTCCGGCGGGATCGACGTCAGCGGACCCGCCGGCGCTACCTGCGCTCACTGCTGGTGGTGTTGGCGGCGGTGATCCTCGCCGCCACCGGTTGGGAGGCGGCCCAGCGGATCAACCAGCCGTTGGCGAGCCCGGCCGTGGAGGCCGGACTGCCGGCCTCGCTGGTCGTTGCGGGCGCGCCACCATCGTTGTCCTGGCCGAGCCGTGGTCAGGGCGCGATCTCCATTCCCGCCCTCGGGTACGCGGCGCAGTCGGGGCCGGAGTCACCGGTGCCCATCGCCTCCCTGACCAAGATGACCAACGCGCTGGTCATCCTCCACGACCATCCGGTACCCGCCAGAACTGACGGCGCGACGGTCACCATCACCGCCGGCGACGTCGGCGAGTACGACACCGAGCTGCACAACGACCAGTCCACCGTGCCGATCCAGTTGGGAGAGACCTTGACCGAGCGACAGATGCTCGAGGCGCTGCTGACCCAGTCGGCCAACGACATCGCCTACGCCCTCGCTGTCTGGGACGCGGGCAGCGAGGGGGCGTTCGTGGCCAAGATGAATGCCATGGCCACCTCGCTCGGGGCCAACTCCACTCACTATGTCGACGCCAGCGGTTACAGCGTCGGCTCCGTCTCGACCGCGGCGGACTGCCTGCGGATCGCCGCCGCCGGCATGGCCGACCCTACCTTTGCCGCAGTGGTGGGGATGGCGACAGTCACCCTGCCGCTGGCAGGCGTGGTGCACAACGTCGTGACCGAGGTGGGGTCGAACGGGGTGGTCGGTGTGAAGTCCGGCTACACCTCGACGGCTGGAGGCTGCATGGTGCTGGCCGCCGACCGGGTGGTGGACGGCCGGACCGTCGTCGTGCTGGCCGCCGTCCTCGGCCAGCCCGTACCGCCGCCGACCGCTCCGACCACCACCACGACCACCACGACGATGCCCCCGACCACGACCACGACCGCCCCCGCCGCCGCTCCCGCCCCGGCGCCCGGAGCGGCGCCGCCCAGCAGCACGCCACCGTCCACTGCGCCACCGCCCACCGCGCCTCCCGCCAGCTCGCCGGCCCCGACGACCACCGTCCCCCGCGACGACCTCCCCGTACCGGATCCGTTCCGTTTCACCCGCCCCGTCGTGGAAGGTCTGCTCGCCTCGGCCGAGGCTGGTGTGGTCCGGCTGCCGCTGACCCGTCCGGGCCAGCCGGCCGGGACGGTGACCGCCAGCTGGGGCGGCCGATCGCACCGGGTGCCACTCGTTGCCTCGAGTGAGGTCTGGCTGCTGGGCTGGCCGGGTCAGCGGGCGATCTCGACGACGATCGTGCAATCAGTGGCCGCTGGCGGCTCCGGAGGGACGCAGGTGGGGACGGCCTATTACCGTCTCGGAGGGCAGCTCGAGTCGGTGCCGCTGCGCCTGTCTTCCACCGTGCCAGAGCCCTCTTGGTGGTGGCGGCTCGTGCACGACTGATCCCGTCCACCCAGCCCGCCGACGAGTACCGTGTCGGTGTGCGCGCGCGAGCCCCAGCATCGGCGGCCAACCTCGGACCCGGGTTCGACACGCTGGCCCTGGCGCTGGATCGGTACGTGGAAGTGGAGGTCGAGAAGGCCTCCCGACTAGTGGTGCGGTCGGAGGGTGAAGGGGCCGGTATGTCCGACGACCCATCGCACTTGGCGGCCCGGGTGGCGATAGACGTGGCCGGCACCGACCGCCTGGCCATCACCGTCCGGTCGAAGATCCCCATCGCCCGCGGGCTGGGCTCTTCGGCGGCTCTGGCGGTGGCCGCCGCCGCCGCCGCCGGGGCGCATGACCCCTTGGCCGTGGCCGCCCACATGGACGGACATCCGGACAATGCGGCCGCCTCCGTGGTGGGGGGGCTGGTGGCAGCGGCCAGGGTGAAGGGCGGGGTGCGGGCGGTGCGACTGGCGCTCGACGTGTCACTGGCCTTCGTGGTCATCGTGCCCGACGTCACCCTGTCCACGGCCCGGGCCCGCCAGGCGCTGCCGAGCCAGGTCAGTCGCGAGAGCGCCGCCTTCAACCTGTCCCGCCTGGCCCTGCTCATCGCCGGCTTGGCCGACAGCCGGGTGCTGATCAGCGAGGCGACCGAGGACCGGCTGCACCAGGACTACCGGAGCCCGCTGTTCCCGCCGGCACCGAAGCTCATGGCGGCCATGATGGCGGGAGGAGCGCTGGCTTCCTGCTGGTCGGGTGCCGGTCCCTCGCTCCTCGGGATCTCCCGCGGCACCGATGTCCACAAGGTGCAGGCCGCAGCGGCCAGTGCCCTGGACGAGGCGGAGGTTCCCGGCGAAGTGCTGGTGCTCCATCCGGACATGCACGGCTTGATCGTCGATCGGCCCGACGCCCCGGAGGTCTACGACTTCAACGCCGACAGCTGAGCGCGGCCGAGCGCGGCGCCTGCCGTGGCCTGGTCGCCGTATCCTGGGTGCCCGATGCACAACCTCGATCCGCCGCCGGCCTCAGATTCGGCCCCCGCCCCGCCCCGGACCTTCCACATCCGTACGTTCGGGTGCCAGATGAACGAGCACGACTCGGAGCGGTTGGCCGGCGCACTGATGGCCGACGGCCTGGTGCCCGCACCAGACCTCGAGTCGGCTGACGTCGTGGTGTTCAACACCTGTTGCATCAGGGAGAACGCCGGCAACAAGTTCTACGGTCATCTGGGCAACCTCAAGACATTGCGCGAGCGGCGGCCCGGCATGCAGATCGCGGTCGGTGGATGCCTGGCGCAGATGGAGCAGGAGCACATCCGCCAGAGGGCTCCCCACGTGGACGTGGTCTTCGGCACCCATAATCTCACCCGGGCGCCGGCCCTGCTCCGGGAGGCGGCCAGCTCCGGTCCCCTGGTCGAGCTGGACGATGCGGCGGATCCCGAGGCCGGCCCCCAGGACGGCCAGGCGGCCGCCCTGGCCGCGGTGCGCGACCAACCCTTTGCCGCGTGGGTGACGATCCAGACCGGATGCGACAATTCATGCGCCTTCTGCATCGTGCCCTCGGTCCGTGGACGTGAGTCGTCGCGGCGGTTCGACGACCTGATCACCGAGGTCCAGGTCCTGGCCAGACGAGGCGTCACCGAGGTGACCCTGCTCGGTCAGAACGTCAACTCCTATGGTCGCGACCTGACTCGTCGCCGACCCCTGTTCGCCCAGTTGCTCCAAGCCGTCGGGGCCGTCGCCGGTATCCGCCGAGTGCGATTCACCAGCCCGCACCCGAAGGACCTCCGGCCGGAGACGATCGAGGCCATGGCCGAGACCGACGAGGTCTGCAACCATCTCCATCTTCCGCTCCAGTCGGGGAGCAATACGATCTTGGCCGCCATGAGGCGCGGCTATACCTCGGAGCGTTACCTGGCCCGTCTGGAGGATGCCCGGCGGGCCGTGCCGGACCTGGCGGTCACCACCGACCTGATCGTGGGCTTCCCCGGAGAGACCGAAGAGGACTTCACCCGCACGCTCGAAGTGGCCGCCGAGGCTTCCTACGACAGCTCGTACACCTTCATCTTCTCGCCCCGACCCGGGACCCGTGCGGCGACCATGACCGATCGGTTCGTGCCGGCCGAGGTGGTGGCGGACCGGTTCGAACGGCTCCGCACGGTGGTCGAACGATCGGCGTTGGTCCGTCACCGCGCCCGGGTCGGACGGGTCGAGGGGGTGGTGGTGGAGGGTCCGTCGAAGCGGGATCCGTCGGTCGTCACCGGACGGACCACCCAGAACAAGCTGGTCCACTTCCGGCCGGTCGGAGGTGGTCCGCCGCCAGCCGGCTCGTATGCCGACCTCCGGATCACCGGCGCCGCGCCCCACCACCTGACCGGCGAGCTGCTGGCGGTCACCGCACCCCCCGCGGATCGGGTCCGCATCCCCGTTGCGGCCGGCTGAGCATGATCGACACCGTGAGCACCCGCCCCCCCGGTGGGGTCGGCACCACCGCGCCCGGCCCGGTGGTGGCACTGGTCGGTCCCACCGCATCGGACAAGTCCCGGATCGCCATCGACGTGGCCCGGGCGTCGAGAGGGGGACCGATACCGGTCGAACTGGCCTCCGTCGACTCCATGGCGGTCTACCGGGGCATGGACGTGGGGACGGCCAAGCCACCCCTCGAGATCCGCGCCGAGCTCGCCGTCCACCTGGTGGACCTGGTCGAGCCGGACGAGGAGTTCACCGTGCGGCAGTTCCAGGACGAGGCGGGTCGGGTTCTCGAAGGCATCTCGGCCCGTCGGCATGCCGCCCTGCTCGTCGGGGGGACCGGGCTGTACCTCCGGGCGGTGGTCGACCGCCTCACCTTTCCCGGTCGCTATCCGGCGTTGGCGGCGGAGCTGGCGGCCTCGGTCGAGGCGGCCGGCCCGGAGGGGAGCAGGGAGCGGCAGGTCACCTTGGCCGCCCTCCACCATCGTCTCGAGCGCCTGGACCCGGTGGCGGCCCGTCGCGTGGCCCCCTCCAACACCCGGCGCCTGCTGCGGGCCCTCGAGGTGACCGTCGGCTCGGGGCGCCCCTTCTCTTCGTTCGGTCCGGGGCTCGAGCGCTACCCGCCGACGCCGGTGCCGATGATCGGGCTCCGCTCCGATCCCGTCCGGCTCGACCAGCGAATCGCCGAGCGGTTCGACCGGATGATGGCGGACGGGCTGCTCGATGAGGTCGAGACCCTGGCGGCCAGGCCCGGGGGGCTGTCACGCACGGCGCGTCAGGCTCTCGGCTACCGCGAGCTGCTGGCCCATCTCGACGGCGGCCCCTCCCTCGAGGAGACGGTGGCACTGGCCGTCCGGCGGACCCAGGGCTTTGCCCGGCGACAGATGGCCTGGTTCCGTCGCGATCCCCGTATCGTGTGGCTGAACCACGACGACGACCCGGTGGGCTGCCTCTTGACCCGCCTGGCTGGGAAAGGCCCCGACCACCGGTCGGTGGGAAACTGGACAGGACACGATGAATCCCCCTACGCCTGACCGGCGACGCCTGCGTTTCACCAAGCATCACGGCGCCGGGAACGACTTCCTGGTCCTGTTGGACCCAGAAGACGAGCTGGGCCTGGATGCCGCCTCGGTGCGCGCCCTCTGTCACCGCCGTTTCGGGATCGGGGCCGACGGTGTGATCCGAGTCATGACCGGGATGGGCGGTGCGGACCTGGCCATGGAGCTCCACAATGCCGACGGCGGCCTGGCCGAGATGAGCGGGAACGGAATCCGGTGCCTGGCCCAGGCGGCGGTGGATGCCGGGCTGGTGGCACCGCCCACCTTCAGCGTGTGGACCCCGGCCGGCGTGCGGGTGGTCGACTACCGGCCCGGGGAGCTGCCGGGGTCGGCCACCGCGTCGGTGGACATGGGCGCGGCCGTCCTCGGGCCCGATCAGCCCCAGCAGTTCGACGGGCGCAAGGCCCGGCAGGTCGACATGGGCAACCCCCATCTGGTGCTGCTCGGTCCTGATCCGGACCACGTGGACGTGGCCGAGCTCGGGCTCCGGCTCCAGGAGCTCCAACCGGGCGGGATCAATGTCGAGTTCATCTCGGTCGGCCCGGGCGCCGGCTCACTCAACCTGCGGGTCTGGGAACGGGGCGTGGGGGAGACCGAGGCCTGCGGCACCGGCAGCGCGGCTGCGGCGGTTGCCGCCCGCAGCTGGGGGTTGGTCGGCGAGGAGATCGACGTGCACAATCCGGGGGGCATCCTGCGGGTGACCCTCGGCGGCGACCGGATACATCTGAGCGGACCGGTGCGCCGGGTAGCGGCCGTGAAGGTGGACATGGCGGCCATCCTCGACGCGGCGAGGTCATGACGGCCGACGACTCGGCATTCACCGACACACTGATCTCCCGGTCCATCCGGGAGCGGATCGTGCTGGTCGGCGTGGTCCTGCCCCGGTCCACGCTCGTCGAGGCCGAATGCGGCCTCGACGAACTGGCCTTGCTGGTGGACACGGCCGGTGCTGACGTGGTCGAACGACTCCTGCAACGCCGCGCCGCGCCGGACCCGGCCACCTACCTCGGCCGGGGCAGGGTGGAGGAGCTGGCCTCGTTGTGCCGGTCGGTCGACGCCGACACGGTGGTGTTCGACGACGACCTGTCGCCCGCCCAGCAGCGAAACCTCGAGGCCATCCTGGGCCGGACGGCCATCGACCGGACCGCTCTCATCCTCGACATCTTCGCCCAGAACGCCCGGAGCCCCGAAGGACGGGCCCAGGTCGAGCTGGCCCTGCTGCGCTACCGGCTGCCCCGCCTGGCCGGCCGGGGGAGATCCTTCAGCCAACAGGCGGGCGGCATCGGCACCCGAGGGCCAGGGGAGACCAAGCTCGAAGTCGACCGACGCCGTCTGGTGCGGCGGATGAGCCGGCTCGAAGGCGACCTCCGCCAGCTGGAGCGCACCCGGCGCACGCAGCGGCGGGGGCGCGCCCGGTCGCGGCACCGGGCCGTCTCCCTCGTGGGGTACACCAATGCCGGCAAGTCGACCTTGCTCAACCGATTGTGCGGTTCCGACGCCATGGTCGAGAACCGCCTCTTCTCGACGCTCGATCCCCGCACTCGCCAGCTCTCCCTGGCCGGAGGGGAGACGGTGCTCCTCACCGACACCGTGGGTTTCGTGCGCAAGCTTCCCCACCAGGTGGTGGAGGCCTTCCGGTCGACACTCGAAGAGGTCGCCCAGTCGGACCTTCTCCTCCACGTGGTGGACGGGACCGCGTCCGATCTCGAGGGCCAAGTGGACGCGGTCCGGACGGTGCTGGCCGAGATCGGGGCCGATGGGCTTCCCGAGCTCATGGTGGTCAACAAGGCCGACGCGTTGCCGCCCGGTGGTGGAGTATCCGAAGAGGCCGGCCGTCTGTTGGCGGCCCACCAGGGATCACTCATGGTGTCGGCTCGGACCGGGGAAGGTCTCGACCGGTTGCAGACGTGCATCGGCGACCGCCTCCGGGTGGGGGACAGAGTGGTCGAGCTGGTCGTGCCCTGGGCCCGCGGCGACGTGTTGGCCGCCGTGCACCGCGAGGGAGAGATCGTCGGAGAAGTGGCCGGGGAGCTGTCGGCGCGCATCCAGGTGGTGCTGGACGAGGCGGGAGCATCGCGGTTCGCGGAGTTTCTCACCTCGTGACGAGACACCCTGACCCGGCCTCGTCGGTGGAGGCACCGGACGGAGACGGGTACCGCCCGCCCCCGTATCCCTACGATCGTCTGGCGGCGTTGCAGGCCGGCGCCGAAGCGCGGTTCGGGACCGAGTCCGGGAGCGTGGACCGATCGGGGATCGTCGATTGCTCGGTCGGTACTCCTTGTGACCCGCCACCGGCCTTGGTGCTCGAAGCCATGGCCGGCTCGGACGCCGAGCGCGGGCTATCCGCCCTCGGCCGGCTCGGTTGCGTACCGTCATGCCGCGGCCGACTGGCTGGCCCGCCGGTTCGGCGTCTCGATCGATCCCGACGCCGAACTGGCGGCGTGCGTCGGGACCAAGGAGTTTGTGGCGTCTGCCGCTCACTACCTCCGCCTGCACAGTCCGGCGAGGGACACCGTGCTGTACCCGGCCGTCTCCTACCCGACCTACGCCATGGGTGCACAGCTCGGCGGGTGCCGCGCCGTCCCGGTCAGGGAGCTCGGAGGAGGCGGTCCGGACCTGGCCTCGATCGTGCCGGCCGATCGCGAACGGGCCCTCATGTTGTGGACCAACACTCCGTCCAACCCGACCGGCATGTTGACCGACATGAGAACGGTGGCCGACTGGGGGAGGGCCCACGCCATCCCCGTGTTCTCGGATGAGTGCTACGCCGAGTTCACCTGGGACGGACCGCCCGAAACGGTGCTCGCCGCCGGGACCCACGGGGTCATGTCCGTCCACTCGCTGTCGAAGCGCTCGAACCTGGCCGGTGTCCGGGCGGGGTTCTTCGCCGGTGATCCGGAGCTGGTCGGATACCTGCGCGAGGTGAGGCGGCATGCGGGACTCATGGTCCCCGGCCCGGTGCAGGCGGGTGCCGCCGCAGCGTTGGCCGACGATGCCCACGTCATGGAACAGCGCCGCCGCTATCTCGACCGGCTGACCTACGTGCGCCGGCTCCTGGGCGGCATCGGGCTGCCGGCGCCGATGCCGTCAGGGGGCTTCTATCTCTGGGTGCCTGTGCCAACCACCATGGGGGGAGGCGGCTGGGAACTGGCCGAGCACCTGGCCCTGACGGCGGGGGTGCTGGTGAGTCCGGGTGACCTGTACGGGCCAGACGGCTCGGGGTTCGTCCGGCTGGCGGTAGTGCAACCCATGGAGCGCCTGGGCGTGGTCGAAGCGCGGCTGTCGGGACGAGCGTCCGTGCTCGCCCGCTGAGCTGGGCCGGGAGCCCGGGGCTCAGGGCTAACGTTTCGCCATGCCGGACCTCCAGGTGCAGATCGAAGCGCTGTCGAAACGCGCCCACGAGCTCGGCCCGGCCGATGCCGACGCCTTGGCCACGGTCTCGGCCGCCATCGACCTGCTCGACCGGGGCACTGCCCGGGTGGCGGAGGTCGACCCGGCCACCGACGAGGTCATCGTCCACCGCTGGCTGAAGGAGGCCATTCTGCTGCTGTTCCGCCTGCGCGCCATGGAGACGGTCGAGGTGGGACCCTTCGAGTTCGCCGACAAGCTCCCCCTGAAGCACGACTACGGCGCGTCGGGGGTCCGGGTGGTGCCGGGAGCGTCGGCCCGCTGGGGGTCGTACCTCGGAGAAGGGGTCATCTGCATGCCGAGCTACGTGAACATCGGAGCCCGGGTCGGGGCCGGCACCATGGTCGACACCTGGGCCACCGTGGGCTCTTGCGCCCAGATCGGGGAACGGGTCCATCTGTCGGGCGGCGTAGGCATCGGGGGTGTCCTCGAACCGGCCCAGGCCGCACCGGTGATCATCGAGGACGACGTGATGGTGGGCAGCCGCTGCATGATCACCCAAGGAGCGCGGGTGGGCCGGGGCTCGGTCGTGGGCGAGGGCACCCTCTTGAACCCGTCGATACCGGTGATCGACGCCGAGACGGGTAAGGAGCTGAGCCGGGGACACATCCCGCCATGGAGTGTGGCCGTGCAGGCGTCGCGGCGCCGGGACTACCCCGGGGGGAGTTCTACCTACCGTGCGTGCTGGTCATCAAACGGCTCACCGAGGGGCAGCGCCATGACAAGGCCCAACTCAACGACATTCTCCGCCAGCACGGGGTCTCGGCGTGAGCGGTGATCTACCCGATGGGCTGTTGGGACTGACCACTGCGCTGGTGGCCGTGCCGTCGGTCAGCCATCACGAGGGCCAGATGGCCGATGCGGTGGAATCAGCCCTGGCCGGTTGTCCGTGGCTCCAAGTCGAACGGGTAGAGGACAACGTGGTGGCCCGTACCGAGCTCGGCCGCGACTGCCGGGTACTGCTCGCCGGGCACCTCGACACGGTGCCACCCGTGGCGGGCAACGAGGAGCCGCGGCTCGATGGCGACACGCTCTACGGCCTGGGTGCTGCCGACATGAAGGGCGGTCTCGCCGTGTTCCTGCACCTCGCCGCAGCCCTGTCCGAACCGGCGGTGGACGTGACTTGGTGCTTCTATGTCTGCGAGGAGGTGGAGCGGGAGTTCAACGGCCTGGTCCATCTGTTGGATGACCGTCCCGACCTCGTTGCCGCCGACGCCGCCATCCTCGGTGAGCCGACCGCCGGAGTCGTGGAGGCCGGGTGCCAAGGGACCCTCCGGGTACGGATGGAAGTACGCGGGCAACGTGCGCACCCGGCCCGACCGACCGCCGGTCGCAATGCCATTCATCGCCTGGGCCCACTGCTCGACGCGGTGGCGCGCTACGAAGGCCGCCGCCCCGTGCTCGACGGGTGCCAATACGCCGAACAGCTCCAGGCGGTCGAAGTGAGCGGCGGAGTGGCCGCCAACGTCGTCCCCGACGAAGCGAGTCTGCTGGTGAACCACCGGTTTGCGCCCGACCGCTCGGTGCAGGAGGCCGAGGCGTCGCTTCACCAGCTGCTCGGTCCGCACCTCGAGCCGGGAGACCGGTGGGATCTGGTCGAGTTCTCGGCCGCTGCCCCGCCCGCCCTCGATCATGCCCTGCTGTCGAAGTTGGTGGCGTCCAGCGGATCGGCCCCGCGGGCCAAGCTGGGGTGGACAGACGTGGCGTCGTTGTGGTCCCACCGGATCCCGGCGGCCAACTTCGGCCCGGGTGACCCGATGCTGGCGCACACCCCGGGCGAGCACGTGAGCGCCCGTGAGCTGGAACTGGCGGCCGGTACGCTCGAGCAGCTGCTCCGCAGCGGGCCCTGAGTGCCCGGCCTCAGAGCCGCCGCAGCACGGTGACCACCTTGCCGTAGAGGGTCACCTCGTCGGGATCGAACTCCATGGGGGACAGGCGTGGGTTGGCCGGGCTGAGGACGATCCGGCCGCGCTGGGTCGAGAACCGCTTGACCGTGGCCTCCCCGTCGGGGATGCCCGCCACCACCACGTCGCCCGTGTCCGCCTGCGGCTGCTGTCGCACCACGACATAGTCACCGTCGACGATGCCGTCGTCGATCATCGAGTCTCCTCGAACCCTGACCATGAAGAGCGTGCCGGTGCCGGTGAAGTCCTCGGGGAGGGGGTAGAGCTCCTCCACGTTCTCCTGGGCCAGCACCCCGGTCCCGGCGGCGACGTCTCCGACCAGGGGCACATGGCGGATGGGCCGGGCCTCCACGATGACCTTGGAGGACGGGTCGTAGCAGACCTCGATGGCCCGTGGCTTGGTGGGATCCCGGCGCAGGTAGCCCTCGCGCTGGAGCACGGCGAGATGAGCGTGAACGGTCGAGGACGAGGTGAGGCCGACCGACTCCCCGATCTCGCGGACCGAGGGGGGATACCCCCGTTCACGGACGGCGTCGGAGATGCAGTCAAGTATCTGCTTGCGCTTGCTGCTGAGTACCTGGGCCATGTCCACTCCTCATGTCGGTCCGTATCACTCGTATGCCGGTCCACCGGCCGGCGTCCGGGTCCGGAACTTCCCCGGATGGCGGGTCCAACGGCGAACACCTGTTTGCCGAGGCTACCGTAAGCCATCGGGGAAAGGCAAACACCCGTTCGAAGAATGGCTTGACATCGAACAGGCGTTCGTGTTCAGATGAGGTCATGACGAACACAGGTTCGGTCGGCGGCGGTCGATGCGGCTTGCGGGCCGCTCCCCGTCGGCGTGGACCGGGGAGTGGGCCGAGATGACCGCGGCATGGCTGGCACCGGACCCGGCGAACGGTCTGGACCCGCCCGGCCATCCCCGGTTGCGGCTGGTGCCCGGGGGCACCGCGGTCGAGCCACGGGTGGCAACCCGCCGGCCGGCCGGTGCACGCCAGGCACCGCTCGAGGTGCGCCGCCGCCGCACCCTGGTGGCGGCCATGGCACTGATGCTCCTCGGACTGGCTCTTCCGCTGAGCGGGACCGGTGGTCACTCCCACGCCACCGGCCCCGCTCCGGCGGGGGCTACCGGGCCGGTCACCTACACGGTGAGGCCTGGCGACACGCTGTGGTCCATCGCTCAGCGGGCCGACCCGAATGGCGATCCTCGCCCGCTGGTGGCCAGGTTGGCGGCGGAGGACGGGTCGGACCAGGTCGTACCGGGCCAGCAGCTCGAGGTCCCCTGACCCCGTTGGCCCCGGTGGACCACCCGCCTTCGTCGCCTCGGGCTGGGCGCCGGGGGCGGCGAGCCCGGCACTAGCCTCGTCCCGTGAGGTGCCCGTGGTGTCTGACCGACGACGACCGGGTGGTCGACTCGAGGGTGGCTGAAGACGGCGCCGCCATCCGACGGCGGCGCCAGTGTGTCGGATGCGGCCGGCGGTACACCACCTTCGAACGCATCGACGAGGTCCCGTTGATGGTCATCAAGCGCTCGGGGGAGCGCCAGCCATTCGACCGGGGCAAGTTGATCGACGGGCTGCGCTCGGCCACGAAGAACCGGCCGGTCAGCGAGGCCCAACTGGACCAGGTGGCCCAGGAGGTCGAGGACGAGCTGCGTGAAGCCGGCTCGGAACCGACCTCCGAGGAGGTGGGCATCGCCGTGCTGGACCGCCTCCGAGTGGTCGACGAAGTGGCCTACGTGCGCTTCGCCAGCGTGTACAAGGGTTTCGAGGGGGTGGATGACTTCCGCCGGGAAGTCGGGTTGCTGACCAAGACGACGGCACCCAAGCGCCGCGAGGGATAGGTCGTGCCTGATCTGCTCACCGACGTACCGGCCCGAGCGCTGGCGCTCTATGCCCACCCGGACGATCCCGACGTGTCCTGTGGGGGAACACTGGCGGCGTGGGCCAAGGCCGGATGCGTGGTGCAGGTGGTGCTGTGCACCGATGGCGGCAAGGGTTCGGCGGACCCGACCGTCGCACCCGAGCAATTGGCGGCCCGGCGGGCGGTCGAGACCGCCGAAGCCGGCGCCGCGCTCGGTGTCGCCGAGCAGTTGTGGCTCAACTATCCCGACGGTGAGCTGACCGACACCTCGGAGCTCCGGGCCGAACTGGTGGCCGTGGTCCGGCGGTCCCGACCGGATGTGGTGCTCTGCCCTGACCCGACCGCCGTCTTCTTCGGACAGGAGTACTTCAACCACCGGGACCATCGCATCACGGGCATGGCGGCGCTCGACGCAGTGTCACCGGCGGCGGGGTTGCCCCATTACTTCCCGGGCGCCGGGCCCGCCCACCAGGTGTCAGAGGTCCTGTTGTCCGGCACGCTCGAGCCGGATGTCTGGGTGGACATCACGGCCACGGTCGAGATCAAGGGCCGGGCGGTGGCGTGCCATCGGAGTCAGTTCCCCGACGGCGCCGAGTGGGCCTCGACCGCAGTGAGGCTGAGCGCGGAGGATGCCGGCCGGCGGGCCGGGGTGCCGTTCGCCGAAGGGTTCCGGAGGCTGCGGCTCGGTGGCTGAGACCTCGGGGGCGCCGCCGGGGCGGCCACGCCGGGGGCCTGTCCCGACGGCCGAGGAGCCCGATCGGGTCATCCTGCACGTCGACATGGATGCCTTCTTCGCTTCGGTCGAAGTTCTCGACGATCCGTCGTTGGCGGGAAAGCCGGTGATCGTGGGTGGTGCCGGGACGCGCGGTGTGGTGGCGGCGTGCACCTACGAGGCGCGGAGGTTCGGTGTTCATTCGGCCATGCCGTCGTCGGTGGCCAAGCGGCTCTGTCCGACCGCCGTGTTCCTCGACGGCCGGTACCACCGGTACGCCGAAGTCAGCAAAGAACTGCACGAGATCCTCGAGTCGGTGACGCCGCTGGTGGAAGGTATCTCCCTCGACGAGGCGTTCCTCGATGTCACCGGGGCGAAGCAGTTGCTCGGGGACGGACGGGCCATCGCCTGCACCATCCGCCGCCGCGTGCACGAAGCGCTGAGGCTGACCTGTTCGGTCGGAGTCGGTCGCACCAAGCTGATGGCCAAGTTGGCTTCGAAGGCGGCCAAACCGGTGGCCACCCGGTCAGGAGTGGTGGCCGGCCCAGGAGTGGTGGTGGTCCCACCCGTTGGCGAGCTCGATTTCCTCCACCCCCTGCCGGTGCGGGCCTTATGGGGCGTGGGGCCGGTGACCGAGCGGAAGCTCGAGTCCCTCGGGATCGCCCGCATCGGTGACATCGCCGGCCTCCCGCCGGCGGCGCTCGAGCGCGCTCTCGGACCGGCGGCCGGTGCCCATCTCAGTGCCCTGGCCCGGGGCGGGATCCCCGTCCGGTCATCGCCGACCAGGCGGCCAAGTCCATCGGGCACGAGGAGACCTTCCCATCCGACCTCTGGGACCTGGCCGAGCTGCATGGCCACCTGGCCCGCATGGTCGACGCGTCGGCTACCGCCTTGCGGAAGTCGGGACTGGCCGCCCGCACGGTCAACGTGAAGATCAGGTTCGGCGACTTCACTATGGTCAACCGGTCCCACTCGATGGGCTCGCCGATCGACACCACGGCCGCCATCGGGGCGGTCGCCGGTGCCCTCTTGGACTCCGTCCCTCTCGACCAGGGGGTCCGCCTCCTCGGGGTGAGCCTGGCCGGCTTCGGCGATCCTGGCGCCGGGTTCCAGTTGGCCTTGGACCTCGGACCGGCTGCGACCCGTTCGCCGGCTGAGGATCACCCCCCGGCCCAGGAGGAGGTGGAGCGCATCGAGCAATCGTGGGAGCGGTCACCGCCGCGGTCGACGCCATCCGCGCCCGGTACGGCGGGTCGTCGGTCGGACCTGCCTCCCTCGTCGGGGCCGACGGTTTGCGGTGCGTAGCCAGGGGGACGCCCAATGGGGCCCATCGGCCTGATCCGGCCCGGAAAGCGGGGATGGGTAAGCGCACAGCTTGTAAGCTGGGGGCGGTGTCTGGTCGAAGGTACGGCAGCCCGAGAAGGTACGGCAGTCCGACAGTGGCGAAAGCGTCCGGGCGTGGTGCGCCGTGCTTTCGAGCTATGGATGCGCGAGGATGATGTCGGCGATCATCGAGGGGAACGACGATCGGTGGAGGGGACGAGTCCTTGCCGCTGTCTGAACACGAACAACGCATCCTGCACGAACTCGAGCAGTCCCTCTACCAGGAGGACCCGGAGTTCGCCGAACGGGTCCGGTCCGAGACCGTCTACCGCCACGCCGGGCGGTACTGCATCTGGTCGGCGTTGGTCTTCGTGGCCGCCCTGGTGTTCATGTTCTTCACCTTCTCGAGATCGGTGGTGTTGGGCTTCATCGGAGTGGTAGTGATGTTCCTCTCCGGTGTGGTCTTCGCCAACAACGCCCGCCGTATGGGGAAAGCCGGCATCGACGACATCTCACGGTCACTTCACAGCCGCAACCTTGGCAATACCGTCCACGATCCGCGCGACTGGATCCGTGGGCGTTTCCACCGCGACGACTGACGAGCCGGTGGGGTCCGACCTTCGGGGGGCGGGCGCGGCCGAGGGGAGGGCGGCGAGCAGGTGTCCTCCTCCCAAAAGACGGTATTGGCCGTCGACATCGGCGGCACCAAGCTGGACGCCGGCCTGGTGGACCAGTCCGGATCGATCCTGGCCCGGTCGCGAGCGGCGACGCCCGCTTCGCACCGGGCCGAGGACGTGTTCAGCGCGCTGACCGCGGTCCTCGACGAGGTCCTTGCCGGGGCCGGGGCCGGGCCTGGACCGGGAGCGTGCGGCGTGGGTTGCGGTGGGCCGATGCTGGCCGGCGGCGAGGAGGTGTCGCCGCTCAACATCCCGGCCTGGCGCGGGTTCCCGTTGCGGCGGCGGCTGACCGATCATCTGGCGCTCCCGGTCGCGGTCGACAATGACGCCAAGGCCCTGGCGCTCGGGGAAGGCTGGCTTGGGGCCGCACGCGGTTGCCAGAACTATCTGGCCATGGTGGTGTCGACCGGGGTGGGCGGCGGCATCGTGCTCGAGGGCCGCCTCCTCGAGGGAGCCGCCGGCAATGCCGGCCACATCGGTCACCTTGTCGTCGAGCCCGATGGTCGGCGGTGCGCGTGCGGCGGCCGCGGCTGCCTCGAGGCCGAAGCATCGGGCCTGGCCATCGCGGCGGTCACCGGTGGCCCAACCGAGCAGGCTCCCGGCCCGGTGAGGCAACGGTGCGCCACGCTGGTCGGCCGGGCAGTGGCATCGGTGGCCAACCTGTTGGACCTCGACCTGGCGGTGGTAGCCGGTTCGGTGGCGCTGGGCTTCGGTCCCGAGTTCTTCGATTGGGCTCAACGCGAGGTCGACGAGCGAGCCCGGCTCGACTTCTCACGCGGCACGCGGGTCGTTCCCGCCGGGCTCGGGTCGGATGGCCCGCTCCTCGGGGCGGCGGCGGTGGCTCGACGCCCCGGTGGCCTGGCTCGGACGGCGGTGAGCGCGGCATGAGCCGGGCGCGAGCGAGCGGGCCGTCACGATGCACGACGTCCGCGCTCCTGGCCGCGCTGGTGCTTCGCCCGCATCTCTGGTTGGCGGCGCTCGCCACGATCGGCCGGCTGGCCGGTCCCGGCTGGTGGCACCGGCGGCCCTACCTGCCGTTGCCCGACAGCCGGCTGTGGGCCTTCCGAATGGAGACGGCCTACGGGCGAACGGACGTCGACCCGGAGGTGGACGACGTGGTCGCCTACCTCGAGTGGTGCCGAGACAGCGGCCGTCGCCGACGGGATCGTGGTGGTGGTCGGGCCGGCCTGCGGACCAGCGCCGATGGCGGCAACGGTCCGTCGCACAGCCGCCTCTGGCTCGATGGGTCGGGCTAAGTTTTCGGGTTGATGGACCGACGGCTGAAGCAGGCGAGGCGCAAGGGCGCGGGCCTACCGGCGGGCCGTACGGAGCCCACCCGGTCACCGGTCAGCCCGACGCGTCGGGCCCTGGTGCTCAATGCCACCTTCGAGCCACTCGGGGTGGTCTCGTCGCGACGAGCCGTCCTGCTGGTGCTCGACACCAAAGCGGTGGCCGTCCACACGACGGACCGGGTCTTCCGGGCCGAGCGGGTCACCGTTCCTGAGCCGTCTGTCGTCCGCCTCGTGCGCTACGTCCACGTGCCTCGCCACTACCGGGTGGCCGTCAACCGGCGGACCGTGTTCGCTCGGGACGGATCCCGTTGTCAGTACTGCGGGCTGGCTGCCGAGAATCTCGACCATGTCATACCGCGTAGCCGGGGCGGTACCCACACGTGGGAGAACGTGGTAGCCGCCTGCCGCCGGTGCAACACACGCAAGGAGGACCGGTTACCCCACGAGGCCGGCATGGTCCTCCAGTCGACCCCGGCGGCGCCCCGCCACCGCGTGCACCTGTTGGCCCTGTGTGGCGGAGCCAGTGAGGACTGGGGCACCTACCTCGGGGACGTGGGATCCCGCCGGCAGCTGACCGCCTGACCCGACCAGGCCCGGCACCCGACGACCGGCAGCGGTGGGAGGCTGGCCTCATGTCCCGGGGATGGACGGTCGACAATCGGTTCGGGGAAGCCGCCGCCCTGCATGCGGCGTGGCCCGCGGCCGAGTCGTCGCCGGCGCGGCGGGCCGTCGCCGTCTGCCGGGTCCCGGGGCCCTCGGTGGTACTCGGCTCGACCCAGTCCACCGACGTGGTCGACCCGGTTTCGGCTGCCCGCTCCGGCGTGGCCGTCGCCCGGCGACGCTCGGGAGGTGGCGCGGTGTTGGTGACCCCCGGGGAGCCCGTGTGGGTCGACCTTTGGCTGCCCGCCACCGACCCCCTGTGGAGTGACGACGTGTCCCGGGCTTTCGACTGGGTGGGGGACACCTGGGTGGTGGCGCTGGAGCGGATGGGTATCCGCGGCCTGGTGGCTCATCGGTCCGGACCCCTGTCCTGCACCAGCTGGTCGGCGCAGGTGTGCTTCGGGGGGGTGGGACGGGGTGAGGTGGTCACGGCTGACGGGCGCAAGGTGGTAGGCCTGGCGCAGCGGCGAACCCGCGCCGGGGCATGGTTCCATGGGGCCTGCGCTCTGCGGTGGGACCCGACCCCACTGGTGGACCTGCTGTCGCTGTCGCCCAGCGACCGGTCCGCCGCCGTCCGGGAGCTCGAGAGCGCGGCCGTCGGGGTGTCGGACCTGGCCGTGGCGGCCGGCCATCCGGTCATCGACGGGCCGATGGCGGCCGTTGCGCTGATCGAGGCCTTGCCACCCACGCCGGGTTCGTAACCGGTCGGGCGCCACCGGCCGCTTCCGACACCGGCCTGGGCCGGTGTCGCCCTCATCGTCGACGTCGACCGGTCGACGGGCGCGCCGGAACAGCCCTGGAGCCGCCTGATTCGTCGGGGCCCGGCCCGGTCGGTGGCTCCTCACCGGCACGGCGGCGGTGGCGCACTTTCGCCGTCGAAAGGGGCATTTCTGGGACGTAGTGGTTGACCAGTGGGGGAGTGGGGCGTAAAGTGGCGCAAAGTGGTGTGAAAGGGAGGAACCTGGACCCGCCCGGTTCCGGGCACTGCGGGGAGCATCGTGGGAGCAATCATCGGTGGCACGGTTTTTCGGCAGGTACGAGCACTCGCTCGACGACAAGGGAAGGGTGATCCTCCCGTCGAAGTTCCGTGGCCACTTCGAGCACGGCGGCTACCTGACCCCATATCAGGACGGTTGTCTCTCGCTGTGGACCCCAGACCAGTTCGAGCAGCAGATGGAGGCGATGCTGGAGCGGGCGGAGACGGGCCGCAGCGACCGCAACATGGCGCGGTTGTGGGCATCGACCTCGCACGAGCTGGAGATCGATCGGCAGGGCCGGATGGCCATTCCCGCCCGGCTCCGCGACTACGCCGGCCTGTCGGGCGACGTCCTGGTGCTCGGGGCGATCGACCGGGTCGAGCTCTGGAACCGGGAAGCGTGGGACGAGAAGGTCCTGCCCGAGGAGGATCGCCTCACCCAGGGCGACGACGGTTGAGCGAGGTGGGCTCTCTCCATATCGTCCCTGAGTGGGGAAACGACGATCCCGAGCCCGGGAGGGCCCCGGGGTCGGGGTCGGGGGAGACCGCCGGCCGGGTCAGCCTCGACCACCCGAGCCTCGACCACCCGAGCCTCGACCGGGAGGGGGGGAGTCCAGCGTCCGGTGCCGGAGGATCGGAGATCGCAGACGAAGGGAGCACGACAAGGACCATCACCATCGCCACCCCGGGCCGGAGGATCGTCCCCCCGCCCGCCACCGAACGCGCCGGCAGGCCCTCACCGTATGAGTGCGGCTTGGCCGCCGTGGCCCGTCATGAGGTGCACATCGAGCGCGTCTGGCCCATGCGCAGTCCCCCGACCGGATCGCTGGAAGAATCCTCCTCCGCCTACTTCCAGAGCGAACGTCGCGGCACTCCACCCGCACGCATTGTGCCGGTCGGGGGACTGCGGATGAGCCAGGCATTCCCCCATGAGCCGGTGATGGCCGACGAGGTCGTCGAATTGTTCCGCCCGGTGCCTCCGGGCCTGGTGGTCGACGCCACGGTGGGGGGCGGCGGCCATGCGGCCGCGCTCCTCCGCGGTGTCGAGGGCATCAGCTTGCTCGGACTGGACCGGGACCCGCTGGCCGCGGCCGCAGCCACCGACACCCTGCGTCCCTTCGGGCTCCGCGCCGCCGTCCGACGCTCGCGCTTCGACGCCCTGGCCGAGGTGGTCAACGGGTACCAGGACGCCGCCGGGACACCTCTCCCCCAACGAGGGCTGAGCGGGGCACTGTTCGACCTCGGGGTCAGTTCGCCCCAGCTCGATGTGGCCGAGCGTGGTTTCTCGTACCGGCGGGACGCCCCTCTGGACATGCGGATGGACCCGACCTCGGGCCGCAGCGCCGCCGATCTGGTCAACGAGGTCGATGAGGACGAGCTGATCGAGCTGCTCACCGACAACGGGGAGGGCCGGTTCGCCCGGCGCATCGCCCGGGCCATCATCGACGCCCGGCCCCTGGTCACCACGGGCCAGCTGGCCGATGTGGTCCGAGGCGCCATCCCGGCCGCCACCCGCCGGACGGGCGGCCATCCGGCCCGCCGGGCCTTCCAGGCCATCCGCATCGCCGTCAACGAGGAGCTCGGCCAGCTGCAGACCGCCCTCGACGACGCCCTGGCCCTACTGCAGCCCGGAGGCCGGTGCGTCGCCATCGCCTACCACTCCGGTGAGGACCGCCTGGTCAAGGCCACCTTCGTCCGGGCGGCCACCGGCGACTGCCACTGCCCGCCCGGGCTCCCGTGTGCGTGCGGGGCCGATCCCCAATTCCGCCTGGTGCGGCGGGGCGCCCGGCGGCCCTCTGCCGAGGAGGTCGAACGCAACCACCGGGCCGAGGCGGCCCGCCTCCGGGTCATCGAACGTCTGCCCGTCCCCTCCGACCGCCCGTCGGCCCGCGGCCGGGTGGCCTGATGGCTCCGCCGTCCCCGGCCACGGCGCGGCGCGCCCCGGCGCGGCCTTCGTCCCGTCCCGGCCCCTCCGCCCCGCGCCGCCCCCCGCTTCGGCTGTTCGAGCCGGCCCCCCGTTCCCGCCCGGTCCGGCGGGTCGTCGGACGCTCGACCATCTGGTTGTCAGGGCTGCTCATCGTGGGGAGCCTTTTGGCCGTGGTGGTCGGGGACGCCCTACTCACCGAGGGCCAGGTCCGGCTGTCGTCCATCCAGGCCAAGGTGGCCACGGCCGTGGCCACCGAGAAGTCGCTCCAGGCGTCGGTAGCAGAGAAGGGCGCGCCCCCGGTGGTGGTCGGTCAGGCCGAGGGCCAAGGGTTGGTGGCCCCGACCCAGGTGGTGTATCTGCCGCAGGTCCCGCTGAACGTGCCCCTTCCCGCACCGCACACCACGCCCCTCCCGAGGCCGGCCGGTGCTCCGTCCACCCCGGCCTCCACACCGACCTCCGCCTCGTCTTCCCCGCCTGCATCCGGATCAGCGTCTGCCTCCGCCCACCAGTGAGCCCGTCCATTCTGCTGGGGCGGCGCACGCGGGCCATGCGGTTGGTCCTCGTGGTGGTGTTCATGGCCCTGGTGGTCCAGCTGGTGCGGGTCCAGGAGTTCTCGCACCAGCACTACGCGTCACTGTCCACCTCGGAGCTGACCCAGACGGTGTCGGTGCCGGCCGTTCGGGGCGGGATCTTCGATCGCAACGGTGAGGTCCTGGCCGAATCGGTGACCAAGCAGACGGTGGTGGCCGACCCCATGTTGATCACCCACCCGGCCGAGACCGCCGCCGCTCTCTCCCCGGTGCTCGGGATCCCCGCCGATCAGCTCCGGGCCGAGCTCACCGCCCGCTCCGGCTTCGTCTACCTGGCCCATCGGGTGGCCGACGCCGTCGCCACCCGGGTCTCCTCCCTGGGCCTGGCCGGCATCAACCTGGTGCCCGAGTCGCAGCGCATCGAGCCGGACGGGCAACTCGCCTCGCCGGTGGTGGGATCGGTCAAGTGGGACGGGAGCGGGTCGGGCGGGCTGGAGTACCAGTACGACCAGCTGTTGGCCGGTGCCGCCGGATCGAAGAGCCTGCTCCGGGCACCCGACGGGGTGACCCTCCCCGGCAGCGGCAGCGGCTCGGTGGCGGCCCGCCCCGGCACCGGCATCGAGCTCACCATCGACCAGTCGATCCAGTACATCGCCGAACAGGCGCTCGGAGCGGAGATCGCCGCCTCGCACGCCTTCAGCGGCACGGCCGTGGTGATGGACGTGAAGACGGGCGACATCCTGGCCATGGCCGATCTGCAGGCCACCACCGGGACGGCCACCACGGGTGCGGCCACCGGAGCCTCGGCGGTGACCGTCGCCCACTCCACTCGATCCCCGAGCCCCACTGCTGGGACCTCCTCGACCTCGGGACCGACCCTGGTGGCCGGGAGCGACACCCTCCCCGCCGGGGTCGAGGAAGCGCCCTCCAACACCGCGGTGACCCAGGTCTACGAACCGGGCTCGGTGTTCAAGCTGGTCACGTTCTCGGCCGCCCTGGCCAGCGGCGTGACCACTCCCAACCAGGTGGTCGAGGTGCCCAGCTCCCTGGCCATGGGCACCTACATCTTCCACGACGCCGAACAGCACGGGCCCGAGCAACTGACGGCCAGCGCCATCCTGGCCCAGTCCTCCAACCTCGGCACCATCGAGGTCGCCCAGGCCCTGGGCAAGAACCGCCTGTTGGCCCAGATCGGCAACCTCGGGTTCGGCAAGCCGACGGGACTCAGCTTCCCGGGTGAGTCCGAGGGGCTGGTCCCGAGCCCGCCGCCTGGACCGGGACGTCGATCGGGTCGACACCCATCGGCCAGGACGACGCGGTGACCGCCCAGCAGGTCCTCGACGCCTACAACACGGTGGCCAACGGTGGGGTCTTCGTCGCGCCCCGGCTGGTCCGAGCCACGGTGGGCACCGACGGTTCGGTCCTGGCGGCCAAGGCGTCCCCCGCCCACCGAGTCATCGGGCCTGCCACCGACGCCCAGCTGATCACCATGCTGGAGCAGGTGGTCACGACGGCACCGGGACCAGTGCCGCCGTCGACGGGTACACCGTGGCGGGCAAGACGGGGACGGCGCAGATCCCTGACCCCGAGCCACCTGGGATACATCCCGGGGGCCTACGTGGGGTCGTTCGCCGGGTTCGCCCCGGCCGAGAACCCGGTGCTGTCGGCGGTCGTGGTGCTCGACCACCCGACCCCCATCTACGGTGGTGCGGTCGCTGCCCCGGTGTTCTCGACCATCATGGCCTACGCTCTGCACCACTACGGCATCCCGACCACCGCCGCGGCCACCACCTCGACGTCGAGCTCGGCCGTCGGCGCCACCGGTACCACCGCCGTGCCCTCCGGAGCTACAACGGAAGGACCGTAGGTGGGCCTGGACCGGGGTCGCGGTGACCGCGCCCGCCCCCGGAGCCCCTGGACCGTCCCCTCGTGCAGATGACCGCAGTGATCCACGACATCGACCCGGTCGGTGTCCGTGGCGACCCGTCTTCGACTCTGGTCCGATCCGTCGAATTCGACAGCCGACGCGTCGGGCCCGGTGCCCTGTTCTGCTGTCTCCCCGGTCGCGCACACCGACGGCCACCAGCATGCGGCCGAAGCGGTGGCCAGGCCGGGGCCACCGCGCTTGCTCTGGTCGAGCGTCCTCGCTCTCGACGTGACCCAGGTCGTGGTGGCCCGCGGGCACGGTGCGCCCGGCCATGGCCCGCGTCGCCGCGGCCTTCTTCGGCCATCCGCCCGGTCGCTGACCATGGTCGGGGTGACGGGCACCAACGGCAAGACGACGGTCACCCATCTGGTCCGGCCATCTTCGAGACGCAGCCGGCCGACCCACGGCGGTGATCGGCACCCTCGACGGCGCCCGCACCACGCCGGAGTCCCCGGTGCTCCAGACGCCTGCTGGCCGGGACGCGTGACGACGGCCGCCGGGCGCTGGCCATGGAGGTGTCGTCCCACGCCCTGACCGCCCACCGGGTCGACGGGATCCTCTTCGACGTGGCCGTCTTCACCAACCTGTCCCACGACCATCTCGACTACCACGGGACCATGGAGGCCTACTTCGCCGCCAAGGCCTCGCTGTTCACCCCGGAGCCGGACCAGACGCGGCGGTGGTCAACGTGGACGACCCCTGGGGGCGCCGATCTGGCCGGAGGGTGGCCCGGCGAGCTGGTGCCGGTGCGCCGCTCCGACGCCCGCCAGCCCGTGCTCTCGCCGGGGACCTCCAGCTTCAAATGGCGGGGTCGGCGGGTCAGCTCGCCGCTGTCGGGTTCGTTCCACGTGGCCAACGCCCTGGTGGCGGCCACCACGGCCGCCGGCCTCGGAGTCGGCCCCGACCAGGTGGTCGGACCGGGCTGGCGGCCCGCCCTCCGGTGCCGGGTCGCTTCGAGGTGGTCGCCACGGCCGCCCCCTTCACCGTGCGTGGTCGACTACGCCCACACCCCGGACGGGCTCGAGCTGGCCCTCGACAGCGCCCGGGCGCTGGCCGGTCGGTCACCGGGTGGTGTGCGTGTTCGGGTGCGGGGGGGACCGCGACCACGAGAAGCGCCCCGCCATGGGGGCGGTGGCCGCCCGCGGCGCCGACGTGGCCGTGGTCACCTCGGACAATCCCCGGTACGAGGACCCCGCGGCCATCATCGACGACGTGCTGGCCGGCGTGGCGACGCCCGGCGAGCTGGTGGTCGAACCGCGATCGGGCGCGAGGCCATCGGACCCGCCGTCGGCGCTGGCCCGACCCGGGGACGTGGTGGTGGTGGCGGGCAAGGGCCACGAGACCACCCAGGTGGTCGGCGATGCGGTCCGGCCCTTCGACGACCGGCTGGAGGCGGCCGCGCGGCGCGTGGCCGGACCGGCGCAGCGGGCCGCCGTGATCACCCTCATGACCTCGGGTGGGATCGCCCTGTGGGTGGCGGCGCTCGGCACCCCGTTGCTCATCCGGTGGCTGCTCAAGAACAACATCGGGCAGCAGATCCGCGAGGACGGGCCCCAGGTGCACCTGGCCAAGGCGGGCACCCCCACCATGGGGGGCCTCGGCATCGTCGGGGCGGTGGTGGTCGGCTACCTGTGGCCCACGCCGTCCCCGGGGTCACGTTCGTCGCCGTCGGGGACACTCGTCATGCTGGCCACTGGTCGGGGCGGCCGCATCGGGCTGGCCGACGACTGGATCAAGGTGCGCCACCGCCGCAGCCTGGGGCTCAACAAGCGGGCCAAGCTCGCGGCCCAGATCGGTCTCGGCGTGGCCTTCGCCCTGCTGGCCGAGCACTGGGCCCGGGCCAACACCCATCTGTCGTTCACCCGGTGGGACTCCACCGGGCTTCGACCTGGGCACGTGGGGTGGGTCGTGTGGGCGACGCTGATCATGGTCGGGCACGGCCAACGCCGTGAACCTCACCGACGGGCTCGACGGTCTGGCCGTCGGGCTCGGCCACCTTCTGCTTCGCCTGCCTGGCCGTCATCGGGTACTGGCAGTTCCGCCACTTCGCCATCTACCACGTGGCCGCCGCCCTCGACCTGGCCCTGGCCTCGGTGGCGCTGGCCGGCGCCTGCCTCGGCTTCCTGTGGTGGAACGCGGCCCCGGCCCGGATCTTCATGGGCGACACCGGCTCGCTGGCCATCGGCTCGGGGCTGGCCGCGCTGTGCCTGCTGATGAACCTCCAGCTGCTGCTGCCGGTCATCGGCGGACTGTTCGTCATCGTCACCCTGTCGGTGGTCATCCAGGTGGTCAGCTTCCGGGTCTTCCACCGCCGGGTGTTCCGCATGGCGCCGCTGCACCACCACTTCGAGCTGCTGGGCTGGCCCGAGACCACGGTCATCGTGCGGTTCTGGATCCTGGCCGGGCTCTTCGCCGCCCTCGGCCTCGGCGTCTTCTACGCCGACTTCCTCTCGGTGGGCAAGGTCTGATCGGTGGGCGAAGTCTGATGAACAACTCCGGGCCGCCGTCACCCCGGCCGGGGAGCGGGCGGGTTCCACCACCTGTCGGGGCCAGTGGGGGAGGCTAGGAAGATGTACGCGGCGCCCCCAGGGGGAGGACATGACGCCGGCCACCGCCGGCGTCGGGGGCGGGGCCGTGACTGAGCGGGTCGGCTCGGCGCGGGCCGTCACCCGGGGGCGCCACCCCTCGACCTCGGGCGCGCCACTCCGACCGCCGGGCGCCGGGCCGGCTCCGGCCGGACCGCGGCCCGTTGGGCCGCGCCCGGCCGCACCGACCGAGACCGGTCGGCGGGCGGGATGGGCGGCCAGGCTCGGGACCCGCCGCGGCATCGCCGTCCTGGTCGGCGTGCTTTGCGTGTTCGGCGTGGTGATGGTGGGCTCGGTCTCGCCGGTGATCTCGCTCAGCCTCTACGGCTCGCCGTGGGCCGTCCTCATCCGCCAGCTGCTGTGGATGGGCGTCGGCCTGTCGGCCCTGCTCATCCTGGCCCGGGTCGACTACCACCGGTGGCGGGCCCTGCGGGGGCCGCTGGTCGTCGTGACCATCGGCCTGCTGGTGGTGGTGCTCGTCCCCCACCTCGGTGTCTCGGCGGGCGGGTCTTCGCGGTGGATCGGGTTCGGTGTCTTCCAGCTCCAGCCCTCGGAGCTCATGAAGCTGGCCCTGGCCGTCTTCGCCGCCGACCTGCTCACCCGCCGGGTGGACCGCTTCTCCGAGCCGCGGGTGGTGGTGGTGCCCGTGCTGTTGGTGCTCGGCGTCTCGGGGATCCTCATCCTCAAGCAGCCGGACATGGGGACCGCCCTCGTGCTCAGCTGTATCGCCTTCGGCATCCTGTTCATGCGGAGGGGTGCCCATGGGGCCGATCGTGAAGGTCCTCGGCGCCTTCGCCGCCGTGGCGGTGGTGGTGGGCCTGGCCGACCCCTACCGGCGCGACCGCATCCTCTCCTTCCTCAATCCCGGCGCCCACCCAGTCGGGCTCGGGCTACCAGGTATGGCAGTCGCTCATCGGGCTCGGGTCGGGCCACCTCTTCGGCCTCGGTCTCGGCGGCGGCCGCCAGAAATGGGGCACGCTGCCCAATGCCCACACCGACTTCATCTTCTCGGTGGTGGGGGAGGAGCTCGGGCTGGTCGGCGCGGTGGTGCTGCTCGGCCTGTTCTTCGCCCTGGCCTGGTTCGGCCTGCGGGCGGCCACCCGGGCGCCCGACCGGTTCGGCAGTCTCCTGGCCGTGGGCATCACCACCTGGATCACCAGCCAGGCGGTGATCAACATCGGTGCCGTGGTCGGCGTCCTCCCGGTGACCGGCATCCCGCTGCCCTTCATCTCGTTCGGCGGGTCGTCACTCGTCATCACCCTGGCGGCGGTCGGCATCCTGCTCAACATCGCCGGGCACGAGCGGTCCACGCCCGGCTCGACCCGACGCCGGCGACCCGTGCCGGAGCGGTGAGCGAGGTCCGGTTCGCGCTCATGGCCGGAGGGGGCACCGCCGGGCACCTGCAGCCGGCCCTGGCCATCGCCGAAGCGCTGGTGGACAAGGGTCACGACCGGAGCACCGTCGAGTTCGTCGGGTCGCGACGGGGCCAGGACCGGTCCGTCCTGGCCAGCCGGGGGTTCCCCTACACCTTGTTGCCGGGCCGGGGCATCGTGCGCAGTGCCCGCCCCCGGGACGTCGCCCGCAACGGCATCGCCCTGGCCGAGCTCGGCGGCGGCCTGCGCCCGCGGGCTCGGGGTCGTGAGGCGAGCCCGGCCGCGGGTGGTGGTCTCGGTCGGTGGCTACGCCAGCGTGCCCGCCTCGTTGGCCGCGGTGGTGCTCGGCGTGCCGCTGGTGCTGGTCAACGTCGACGCCGTCCCGGGGGCGGCCAACCGGATGTTCGGACGCTTCGCCCGGGCCAGCGCCGTCGGGTGGGACGGCACCGGCCTGCCGCGCGCCGTGGTGACCGGCACCCCGGTCCGACCGGACATCACCGATTTCGGCCGGGGACCCGGTGAGCAGGAGCGGGCCCGCCTCCAGCTGGGGTTGCCGCCCGACCGGCCCACGGTGGCCGCCTTCGGGGGATCGCTCGGGGCCCGCCGCATCAACCAGGCGGTGTCCGGGCTCATCGACCGGTGGGCGGAGCGGGCCGATCGCTCGATCTACCACATCGTCGGCCGGCGGGATTGGGAGGTGGGCGACGATGTGGACGGGCGGGAGGGGAGCCGAGGCCTGGCCGCGGTGCAAGTTCCCTACCAGGAGCACATGGGCAGGGTGTACGCCGCCGCCGATGTCGTGGTGTGCCGGGCCGGGGCGATGACGGTGGCCGAGCTGGCGGCGGCGGGCGTGCCCTCGGTCCTGGTGCCGCTGCCGGGCGCGCCGGGCGACCACCAGACGGCCAACGCCCGGGTGCTCGAGCGCGCCGGGGCCTCGGTGCTGCTGCCCGACGCCGACTGCGACAGCGGCCGGCTGGCCACCACCCTCGATCGCCTGCTGGCCGACCCGGTGGCACTGGCGGCCATGGCCGGAGCGGCCACGTCGCTCGGCCGGCCCGACGCGGCGATGGCCGGCGCCCTGGTGGTGGAGACCAGCGCCCGACCTGAGCCGAAGAGCCGGCGATGAGTGCGCCCCCCACCCCGGCGCTGACGGACCCGGCCCGGCCGGTGACGGTGCACATCGTCGGCATCGGCGGTGCCGGCATGAGCGCCATCGCCACCGCCCTCCGGGCGATCGGGCACACCGTCACCGGGAGCGACCTGCGGGCCTCGGGGGTGATCGACCGCCTGCACCAAGCCGGGCTGCCGGTCGCCGTCGGTCACGACGCCGCCAATGTCGGGGAGGCCGACGTGGTCACGGTGTCCATCGGCCATCGCCGACGACAACCCCGAAGTGGTCGAGGCGCCGCCGCCGCGGCATCGCCGTCCTGGCGCGGGCTCGGAGACGCTGGCGGCCATCGCCTCGATGCGCCGGTGCATCGCCGTGGCCGGCACCCACGGCAAGACCACCACCGCCTCCATGCTGGCGCTCATCCTGGTGGAAGCCGGAATGCGACCCTCCTTCCTCATCGGCGGCGACGTCAACGAGATCGGCACCAACGCCGTCTGGGACCAGGGCGAGTGGTTGGTGGTCGAGGCGGACGAGAGCGACGGGACCTTTCTCGCCCTGTCGCCGGAGGTGGCCGTGGTCACCAACGTGGAGCCGGACCATCTCGACCACTACGGCTCGTTCGAGTCGCTACGGTCCGCCTTCGTGCGGTTCGCGTCGGACGCCGAGGCCCGGTGCGTGGTCGGAGGGGACGAGCCGACCGCGGCCGCCATCGGCCGGGCGGCGGGCGCGGACATGGTCGGGCTGTCCGAGGGCTCGAGCTACCGTCTGGTCGACGTCGAGCTGGCCCGCAGCTCGGTCGCCTTCACCCTGGAGGACGCGACCGGGTCCGCGACGGTCCTGGGCCGGGTGAGCGTGCCGGTCCCCGGTGTGCACAACGCCCGCAACGCGGCGGTGGCGGCGGTGGCCGCCCTGGCTGCCGGGGCGGGGTTCGCCGATGCCACCCGGGCTCTGGCCCGCTTCGCCGGCGTGGCTCGCCGCTTCGAGTTCCGGGGCTCGGCCAACGGGGTCACCTTCGTCGACGACTACGCCCACCTGCCGAGCGAGGTCGCGCGACGCCCTGGCCACCGCCCGCAACGGGGGTTGGCTGCGGGTGGTGGCCGTGTTCCAGCCCCACCGCTACACCCGCACGGCGGAGCTCGGGACGGCGTTCGGGCCGACGCCTTCGCCGATGCCGACGTGGTGGTGGTCACCGACGTGTACGGCGCCGGTGAGACCGCCCGTGCCCGGGGTGACCGGCCGCCTGGTGGCCGATGCCGTCCAGCGGGCGTTCCCGGGGCGGTCGGTCGTCTACGTCCCGGGCCGGGCCGGGCTCCGGCGGGCGGTGGCCGGCCTCCTCAAGCCCGGCGACCTCTGCTGCACCCTCGGCGCCGGCGACCTCACCACCCTGCCCGACGAACTCATGTCCGATCCCGGCTGGTGAGGACGGCGATGGGCACCCGAGCCGACGACCTGGCCCGCCTCGGGCGCGCCCTCGGGGACCGGGTCACCGCCGGCCGGCCCCTCGGCGCCCTCACCACCTATCGGGTAGGCGGACCGGCCACCCTGACCGTGGAGCCGGCCGACGAGGACGAGCTCGTCGCCCTGGCCCACCACCTCGAGGGCCTCGACGTGCCGGTGCTGGTGCTCGGGCGCGGTTCGAACCTCCTGGTCGCCGACCGCGGGTTCGACGGCCTGGTGGTCTCGCTCGGGGCCGGGTTCGAGTCGATCACCGTCGAGGGCCAGGTGGTCCGCGCCGGCGCGTCCGTCGCCCTCCCGGTGCTGGCCCGCCGCACGGTGTCGGCCGGCCTGTCCGGGCTCGAGTGGGCCGTCGGGGTCCCCGGCTCGGTCGGGGGCGCCGTCCGGATGAACGCCGGAGGCCACGGGTCAGACACCGCCGCCACCCTGGTCACCTGTCGCTGGGTCGACCTGGCCGCCGGAGCGGTGCACGAGCGCCCGGCCGCCTCCCTCGAGCTCTCCTACCGGCACAGTCGGATCGCCCCCACCGACGTGGTGTTGTCGGCTACCTACGAGCTCGAGCCCGGCCCCGCCGAAGCGGGGCGGACGACCATCGAGGAGATCGTGCGCTGGCGGCGGGCCCACCAGCCGGGCGGGAGTAACGCCGGGTCGGTCTTCTCCAACCCGCCCGGCGACTCGGCCGGCCGGCTCATCGAGGCTCGTGGCCTGAAGGGCTTCCGGCTGGGGAGCGCCGAGGTGTCGGCCAAGCACGCCAACTTCTTCCAGGCCGACCCGGGCGGCTCGGCCGACGACGTGCGCCGCCTGATCGCCCACGTGCAGGCCGAGGTGGAGGCGGCCAGCGGGGTGGTCCTGCACCCCGAGGTGCGCCTGGTCGGCTTCGAGGACGCGGGGGGAACCGGCCGGTGAACCCCCCCGAGGGCCCGGTGCCCGGGCCAGAGGGCGATGCTGGCGGAGGCCCTCCGATGGCCATCGATCCCCGGATCCGCCAGCGGCGGCTGGCGGTGCTCCGCAGCCGGGGCCGGCGCCGTCTGCGTCGGGTGCTGATCGTACTCGGCGCCGCCGCGCTGGTGGTGGCGCTGGTGGCGTTGCTGCACACCCCCCTGTTCAGCGCCCGGGCCATCATGGTGACCGGTGCCCACCCGGAAACGGGCACCGCGGCCATCGTGGCCGCGACCGGCCTCGAGCGGCACCCGCCGATGATCAGCCTCAACCCGGCGGCGGTGGCCGGCCGGGTGGAAGCCCTGCCCTTCATCGCGTCGGCCGAGGTCAACCGGCACTGGCCCGACGGGGTGCAGATCTCGGTCACCGAGCGGGTCCCGGCGCTGCAAATGGCCGGCCCCGGCACCTCGTGGTCGGTGCTCGACGATCGCGGCCGGACGCTCCAGGTGGGCTCCGCCCGCTTCCCCGGCCTGGTGGTCTTCATCGTCCACACACGTTCCGGGGGCGTCCCACCCGCGCCCGTGGGGCGTTCCCTGCCCCTCGGCGCCTCGGCCGGCTTGCTGGTGTGTCGGAGCCTACCGAAGGCCTTCTCCGCCCAGGTGGTCTCGGTGACGGTGGCGCCCGACTCGACCATCAGCCTCGCCCTCTACTCGGGCATCAGCGTCCTGATGGGGACCGGAACCGATCTCACCGCCAAGTTCGAGGACGTGGCCGCCATCATCGCCCACGGTTCGCTCCATCCGACGTCCACCATCGACGTCTCGGTGCCCGAGTCCCCGACGGTCGCCAATTGACCCTTGCCAATTGACGGTCGTCACCTGGTGCGGAGTCGGCCCCGCGGCGGCGTCGACCCGGCGTCGACAGTGCTTGACCAGGTACAGCGCTGACCGTATCGTGGTCGACAACTCGCCGGTTGGAACGGTTTCAACCTTTGGTCGAGGGTAAGGGATTCCATGACCGTTCCGGCGCAGAACAATTACTTCGCCGTCATCAAGGTGGTCGGGGTGGGGGGCGGTGGTGTGAACGCCGTGAACCGCATGATCGATGCCGGGCTGCGGGGTGTCGAGTTCATCGCCACCAACACCGATGCCCAGGCCCTCCTCATGAGCGACGCCGACCTCAAGCTGGACATCGGACGCCAGCTGACCCGTGGGCTCGGGGCGGGGAGTGATCCCGAAGTGGGTCGGCTCGCCGCAGAGGAGCACCGCGCCGAAATCGAAGAGGCGCTCAAGGGCGCGGACATGGTCTTCATCACCGCCGGCAAGGGCGGTGGCACCGGGACGGGCGCCGCCCCGGTGGTGGCGGAGATCGCCAAAGGGCTCGGCGCCCTCACCATCGGGGTGGTGACCCGCCCCTTCACGTTCGAGGGCCGCCGGCGGTCGGTTCAGGCCGAACAGGGAATCCAGAACCTGAAGGAGAAGGTCGACACCCTCATCATCATCCCCAACGACCGCCTGCTCACCGTGTCCAACGAGAAGACGTCGATGGTCAACGCCTTCCGGATGGCCGATGAAGTGCTGATGCAGGGGGTGCAGGGGATCACCAGCCTGATCACCGTGCCCGGGCTCATCAACACCGACTTCGCCGACGTGAGGATGATCATGAGCAACGCCGGCACGGCCATCATGGGGATCGGATCGGCCACCGGCGAGGGGAGGTCGGTCAACGCCGCCCGGGCCGCTATCACCAGTCCGTTGCTGGAGGCGTCGATCGAGGGAGCGCGCGGCATTCTCCTCAACATCTCGGGCGGGCCCGACCTCGGGCTGTTCGAAGTCAACGAGGCGGCCGAGATCATTCACGGCGTGGCCCATCCGGACGCCAACATCATCTTCGGCAGCGTGATCGACGACACCATGGACGAAGAGGTGCGGGTCACGGTCATCGCCGCCGGATTCGAGCGCTGGGAGGCCCAGGCGCGCGGCACCGCGGGAACGGCGGAGTCGCTCAGTCGGGAGGAGCCTCGGAGCCGGGTCCTCGGGGTGGAGACGGCCCACGAGGACATCTTCGCCGCTCCGGCCGACGACGAGCTCAACCTGGGCGACGACGACTTCGACGTCCCCTCGTTCCTTCGCTGATCCGGGCCGCCGATCCCGTCACCCTCGCCGGGACCATCCGCGCCGTCTGGGGTGATGCGTCTTCGGGTGACCTCCGACCGGCGGGTCGGGGCGACGGCGGCGAGGCCTTGCTGGCCTGGGCCGGCCGGGCGGTCGGCTCCGACCGGATGCCGCGCCTCCGGTGGATGGCGCAGGTGCACGGGGCGAAGGTGCTCGTGGCCGGGGTGGCCGGGGTGGCCGGGGTGGCCGGCGACGGCGCCCGGATGGCGAGTGGGGGGCGCCGGCCGGTGGGGCGGAGCGCCGTGGTGGCCTGTGCCGGGACGGGAGACGCCTTGGCCTCGACCACCCCGGAACTGGCCCTCGCCGTCCTGACCGCCGACTGCGCCTCAATCGCCCTCGGGAGCGCCGAGGGCGTGTTCGCCGCCGTGCACGCCGGATGGCGCGGCCTACTGGCCGGTGTGGTGGACCGGGCGGTCGGGACCATGCGCGAACTGGGGGCGACCGAGGTGGTCGCGGCGCTCGGGCCGTGTATCCACGCCGAGTGCTACGAGTTCTCCGAGGCCGACCTGGCGGCGGTGGCGACGATGTGGGGGGAACGGGTCCGGGGACGGACCCGCGGCGGACGGCCGGCGCTCGACCTCCCTGCCGCCGTGGCCGCCGCGCTGGCCACCAGCGGGGTCAGCCTGGTCCCTGGCTGCGACGCCTGCACCGCCTGCGAGCCGGGTTACTACTCGCACCGGGCCCGCCGGGATCGCGGGCGCCAGGCCCTCGTGGTCTGGTCGGACGAGACCACGAGGTGAGAGGCGCGCCGGCCCGGCCCGGCCCGGGCGGCCTGGGACCGCGCCTCGCCGGGGTGCGCCGGCGCATCGAAGCGGCCTCGGCCGATCCCGGCGCTGTCCGGATCGTGGCCGTCACCAAGGGCTTCGGGGCGGCGGCCGTCGAGGCGGCCGTGTCGGCCGGCCTCCGCGACATCGGGGAGAACTACGCCGAAGAGCTGCGGGCCAAGGCCGGCGCGCTGAGCGGGCCCGAGGTCCACTGGCACTTCCTCGGCGCCGTGCAACGCAACAAGGTGGCCCGGCTGGCCCCATTGGTCTCGTGGTGGCAGTCGCTCCGCCGGATCGAGGAGGGTCGGGCCATCGCCCAGTGGCGACCCGGCGCCAGGGTGCTGGTACAGGTGGACGTGGCCGGGCTCCCCGGCCGGGGCGGTTGCCCACCCGAGGAGGCGGCCGACCTGGTGGCGGCGCTGCGCGACGAGGACCTGTCCGTCGAAGGGCTCATGGCCGTCGGTCCCCCGGGGCCCCCGGAGCAGTCGCGGCCCGGGTTCGCCCTGGTGTCGAGTCTGGCCGACCGGTTGGACCTCGCCGTCCGGTCCATGGGGATGAGCGACGACCTGGAGGTGGCCCTGTCGGAGGGATCGACCATGGTGCGCCTCGGCCGGGCGCTGTTCGGGGAGCGCCCGCTCCGGCCGGGGGAGGAACCGGCCCCGGGATAGGGCGTCGCCGGTCGATCCTGTCCGGCCCGCTGACCGGGGTGGATGGCCGGACCGCCATCCACCTGTTCGTTGGGCCACGCACTACGCTTGGCAGCGGAGGAGATTGATGGCAGCTTCGTTCATGAAGAAGACGATGGCCTATTTGGGTCTCGTCGACGACGACTACGACGACTACGACGACTACGAGTCACGCTCGCCCACGCCGGTCGGCCGGGTGGGGCAGCGACCAGCGTCGACCGTGGACGGGGGCGAAGAGCCGGCCGTGTCGGCGCCGAGCCCGCGGATCCGCACGCTCACTCGCGAAGAGACCGGCGCCGCCGCCACGGCCGCCCCGCCGGGGCTCGCACCCCGGCCGTCGATGGGCTCGTCCTCGGTGCGGCCCATCACCCAGGAGTCGGCCGGCGCCCGCGTGCACATCGTGGCGCCCGGGCGGTTCGCCGACGCCCAGGAGATCGCCAACCGCCTCATGAACAATCAGCCGGTCATCGTCAACATGCAGAACGCCGATCGTGACCTGCAACGGAGGATGATCGACTTCTGCAGCGGCGCCACCTACGCCCTCTCGGGGGGCATGGAGCGGGTCGCCGACGAGGTCTTCCTCCTGACCCCCTCGAACGTCAAGGTCTCCGACGAGGAGCGCCAACGCCTGGCCGACCGCGGTCTGGTCAATCCCTGAGCCACAATGGTGGCCGGACCTGACGGTCCGGATACGGATTACCTGAGCAGGCCGAGAGGAAGCAGGGGAAGGGAGCGAGGACATGTTCGCCGTCATCGTGGTACTGCTCGAGCTGTTCCTCCTGGTGCTGTTCACCTACTGCATCCTGAGCCTGGTCATCGCCTACGCCCGCATCTCCTATGACTCCCCGGTCATCAAGGTGCAGCGGGTCCTGACCTCGATCGTCGAGCCGGTGCTCCGGCCCGTCCGGCGGGTCATTCCGGTCGCCAGAGTCGGCGGCGTCGGGCTCGACCTCTCGGCGCTGATCCTGTTTCTGGTGATCCAGGTCATCCTGATCCCAGTGTTCACCAGGTGATCGGCTTCCCGCGGTGAAGGCTCTCGAGCCACCCGGCTGAGGCCGGGCCCGCGGCCCGGAGCAGGCGGACGGGACGGGTGCGACCGCCGGTCGATCGCTCGGGCCATGGTCCCTGGCCCGGCCGGGAGACGCCGCTAGCATGGCGGCCATGGACGCCTCGCAATCTGCTCTCGATTCGCTTCGGACCGTCGAGTTCCGGGAGACCCTCAAGGGATACCACCGGGACGACGTCGACGAGTACCTCGAGAAGGCCGCGGTCGAAGCCGAGGGGCTCCAGGAGCAGCTGCGGCAGAGCGGTGAACGGCTGCGGCAGGCGGCCGAGCGTATCTCGCAGCTGGAGGCGGCCATCGACCAGCAACCGGCGGCCCAACCCTCCGGCCCGGTGGTGGCCGACGACAGCCTCCAGCGCACGCTGTTGCTGGCCCAGAAGTTCGTGGACGAGACCAAGGCGGATTCCGAGGCTCAAGCGAGCAAGCTCCTGGCCGAGGCCGAGGCCAAGGCTCGTATGCTCACCGAACAGGCCCAGGCCCAGGCCAGTCAGATCGCCAATGAGTCGGAGCAGCGCCTGCGGGATGAGATCCACCGTCTCGAGGACTCGCGGAACCGGCTGAGCCGCGAAGTCGACGGCATGTCCCGGCATCTGGAGAGCGAACGCAATCGGTTGCGCACCGCACTGGGCGACATCCTGCGCTGGGTCGACCAGAACGTGAATCCCGCCACTCCCCAGGACGCGCCGATGTCGGAGGCACGCGACGGCAGCGGCGACATGGCCCCGCCCACCACCGCCCCGCCGGGGGCGGTGGTGCAGGGTGGTAACCGTCCCGCCGTCGGGCCGACCCAGGTCGGGCCGGCCCCCCGCACCGGCACCGGTCCCTCCGGCGAGGTGACCCAGATGCGCCCGACCGGCTCCAACGCCCCGCTTCCGCTCTAGGGGTCGCCGCCCCGCAGGCGCCGCGCCGCGTGCCCGACCGGACCTACCAGCCGCGTCCCGCCGGTCGGCGCGCTGACCTTCCGGGGCTGATGCCGGTCGCCCGCCTGGGCGATCGGTGACGGCGTCGCCGACGGTATGGTCCTGGCACGAATTGGCCTGCCCGGATTGCCGCCAGGTGCCGGGCACGGTATCGTCGCCCGCCCGCCAGGTGGTCGGAGCGGCCGCCCCCGTGGGCCTGGCAAGAGTCGCGTCGGGCGAGGGCGAGTCCCTGAAGGAGGTCGATGTGACGGCAGCAAAGAAGGCGGCACGGTCTGCGCCCACCACGGCGGCTGCGGCCGGCCGGCGGTCCTCGCCCAAGAAGGCGGCGCGGGCGGCGAAGAGGACGCCGACTCCGGTGCCGAGGGCCAGCGCCAAACGGGCGGCGGCGGCCCGTAAGCCGCCGGCCGGCAAGAAGTCGGCGAAGAACCAAAAGGTGGTCCCGGCCCCGAAGAAGGCGGCGGCGACCAAAGTCGTGCCGGTCAAGAAGGTCGGCCCGGTCAAGAAGGCCACCCCGGCGAAGAAGGCGGCGCCGGCCGCCCGGGCCGCCGCCGCGCCGGCGAAGAAGGCGCCTCCGGCCAAGAAGCCGGCCCCCCCGGCGAAGAAGCCGGCCCCCCCGGCGAAGAAGGCGGCTCCGGCCGCCCCCAAGCGGCCGTCCATCGGTCCCTACGCCAAGGACCAGAAGTTCCTCGACGAGCAACGGGCCTTGCTCCTCGACGAACGCTCGGTCTATGCCGGGCAGGCCACCGACCTGCGGGCCGAGGCCGACTCCCTCGCGCTCGAGCGCGAGCCCGGAGACGTCCAGTTCGACGAGGAGTCGGGCGAGGGCGGCACGGTGACCGTCGACCGCGAGCGCAACCTGGCGCTTTCGGCCCAGGCCTCGGCGGCGGTGGAGGAGATCGACGACGCGTTGCGCAAGATCGAACGTAAGACCTACGGGGCGTGTGAGCGCTGCCACCAGCCCATCCCGAAGGCCCGGTTGCGGGCACTGCCCTTCGCCCGGTTGTGCGTGGCCTGCAAGAGCGGCGGCCTGTCACGGCGCTGACCGACCGCTCGACGGGCATCGCCGGGGAGCGACCCCGGAGCGGCGGCCGAACCCGGCGGATCGTGGTCGCGGTGGTGGTGACGGTCGCCGTGGTGACGGCCGACCAGCTCACCAAGTGGTGGGCGGTGACCCGTCTGGCGGAGGGCCGGATCCACCTCGTCGGCTCCCTCGATCTGGAGCTGGCTCGCAACTCGGGCGCCTCGTTCAGCCTGTTCCAGGGCAAGGGGTTCATCCTCGCCCCCGTGGCGGTGGTACTGGTCGCGGCTCTGGCCGCCATGGTCTGGCGGGCCCCGACCGCCGGCCGGGCCGCCGTGCTCGGCCTCATTCTGGGCGGGGCGCTGGGCAACCTGAGCGACCGCCTGTTCCGAGACGACCACGGATCGGTGGTCGACTTCGTCGCCCTCCACTTCTGGCCCACCTTCAACCTGGCCGACTCCGCCGTCGTGGTCGGGTGCATCCTGCTGGTGCTGTCCTTGCTCCGGGGCCCCGGGCACCCGTGACCGTCATCACCCTGGTCGTCCCGGCGTCGCTCGACGGCGTACGGGTCGACAAGGCGGTGGCACTGGTGGCGGACCTGTCGCGCTCGTCGGTGGACCGGCTGGTCGGGGAGGGCCGGGTGGAGGTGGACGGGACGGCCGTCACCAACCGCCGGGTGGTGTTGCGTGTCGGACAGCAGCTCCGGGTGGACCCAACTCCGGCCGGGATCCACCGGCTCGAGCCGGACCCCGGGGTGAGGTTCGAGGTGGTCCACGAGGACGCCGAGGTCATCGTGGTCGACAAACCCGCCGGCCTGGTGGTCCATCCCGGGGCCGGCCACCGTGAGGGCACCTTGGTGAACGGGTTGCTGGACCGCTATCCGGAGCTGGCCGGGCTGACGGCCGAGATCGGCACCGACGGGCTGCGCCCGGGCATCGTGCACCGGCTGGATCGCGGCACCTCTGGTCTCATGGTGGTGGCCCGGACGCCTGATGCCTACCGCTCGCTGGTGGAGCAGTTACGGGACCGGCGGGTGTCCCGTCGCTACCGGGCCCTGGTTGTCGGTCGGGTGGACGGCGACGCCGGGGAGGTGGACGCCCCCATCGGGCGGTCGGTGAGCTCTCCGACGCGAATGGCTGTCTCTCGGAAGGGCAAAGAGGCCCGTACGCGCTACCAAGTGGTCGAGCGCTTCGGCTACCCGGCGGAAGCCACGTTGCTCGACGTGCTGCTCGACACCGGACGCACCCACCAGATCCGGGTGCATCTCGCAGCCATCGGCCACCCAGTGCTCGGGGACGACACCTACGGGCGGGGCCGCACCTTTGCCGGGTCCGTGCTCACCCGCCCGTTCCTCCACGCGGCGGCCCTGACCTTCGAGCATCCGGGCGACGCCCGGGTGATGTCGTTCGAATCGCCGTTGGCCCCGGACCTCCGGTCCGAGCTCGAGGCGCTCGGCCCCTGATGGCCCGCGGGCGACGGCCCGTGCTCAGGCTGCCTGGTGGGCGGCCTCCAGCACATCGCTGTCACCCAGGACCTCCAGGGCCTCGGCCTCGGCCTGGCGAACCTTTCGCACGCCGATCCCGAGCCGTTCGGCCGTCGTCTGCAACGAGGCAGGATCGCTCCCGCCGAATCCGAACCGGTGGCGGATGACCTGGCGCTGCAGGTCGCTGAGCCGGTCGACGGCCTGGCGCACCAGGTCGAGGGTCAGCTCGGAGGCCACCTCGTCCTCGAAGTCGCTCAGGTCGGTCGAGACGAGATCACCGAGCGTGGCGGTCGAGTCGGTGGTGGCCGGTTGGTCGAGACTGGCCACCACCCGGGCCAGCCGGGCCAGGTCCGACCGCACCTCGGCCGTGGTGTTGGTCGCCTCGTCCAGCTCGTCGTCGGTCGGGGGCCGCTGGAACTGGTGGGTCAGCTCCCACTGGGCCGCGTCGACCTGCTGGTTGCGCTCGGCCACCTCCATGGGCAGTCGGATGGTGCGGCCGTGCTGCTGCACGGCGCGCTGCAGGGCTTGCCGGATCCACCAGGTGGCATACGTCGAGAACCGGAAGCCGCGCTCCCAGTCGAACTTGTCGACCGCCCGCATGAGGCCGAAGGTCCCTTCCTGGATGAGATCGGGGAGGTCCACACCCCGGTCCTGGTAGCGGCGAGCCCAGTGGACCACCAACCTGAGGTTGGCCGCCACCATCTCCCGTCGGGCTTCGTCGTCGCCGGCCGCCACCCGCTTGGCCAGCTCGGTCTGGGCCTCGTGATCGGGGAGGGGGTGGTGGTCGAGGTCGCGCAGGAACAGCCCCAGGCTGTCGGCATCGCTGCCGCGGTTACGGCCGGCTTGTCCCTTCGGGCCGGCGCCGGATCCGCCGGCGCGCCTCGGTGACTGCTTCTGGCCTTCGTCCCTACTGACCGTGCGAGCTGTCATCCCACTCCTTCATCCATGGTCGGGTCCCGTCCGAACAACCTCGAACGGGCGCCTTCGACACAAGCTCCACGTCAGCTTCAACGCCGGTCGAGGCCGGGACATTCCATCGGTGTGATTCGGAGCAGGCTCGGTTTCCCGCTTTTGCGTGTCACCTGTTCGGAGTGTTCCCCTGTCTGCATGAGCGAAAACCGCCGACGGTGTCTGCTCGTCCGCCATGGACAGACCGAGTGGAGCCGGGACGGCCGTCACACCGGACGCTCCGATCTCGGCCTGTTGCCCGAGGGGGAGGCCCAGGCCAGGGCGTTGTCCACCCGGCTGGCCCAGTACCGGACGGCCACCGTGCTGACCAGCCCCCTGCGCCGGGCTCGGGACACGGCCGAGCTGGCCGGCCTGGGCGGCCAGGCCATCGTGGACCCCGACCTGTGCGAATGGGACTACGGCTCGTACGACGGGCTGACCACCGCCGAGATCAAGGACATGCGGCCGGGATGGGACCTGTTTGCCGACGGGACGCCCGACGGGGAGGGCGTGGCCGACGTGGGCCGGCGGGTGGACCGGGTCATCGCCCGCATCCGGTCGGCGCCCGGGGACGTGGTCTGCGTGGCCCACGCCCATGTCCTCCGGGTGCTCGGGGCCCGGTGGATCGGGCTGGAGCCGACCGGCGGCCGCCATTTCCGGCTGGCGCCGGCCTCGGTGAGCGAGCTGGGGTGGGAGCGCGAGGTGCCGGTGATCGTGGCGTGGAACCTCGCCTGACGGGCCACCGGTCACCGACCCGGCCGAGGTGGTCGAGCCGGGTGCCCCGAGCGGCAGGCGTCCGGGCCGCGGGCGGCGCTCAGCCGGCGCTCTGGCGGAGGACGGGCCTCCGGCCCTGGGCCCGCGCCACCATGTCGGCCAGATTGAACGACTCGAGGTGAGTTCGCATGTGCTCACCCACGTCGGCCCACACGGCGAGGAGCACGCACTGGCCTTCGTGGTCACAAGCGCCGTTCTCGTGGGGCAGGCCGAAATCGCCGGCCACGATGGGCCCGTCGACGGCCGAGACGATCTGGGACAGCGTGATCTCGTCCGGGGGGCGGGCCAGCACGTAGCCGCCGCCCACCCCGCGGTTGGAGCGGACGAGCCCAGCTCCCTTGAGCGCCAGGAGGATCTGCTCGAGATAGGGCTGGGGCAGGCCGGTTCGCTCGGCGATGTCCCTGACCGCCGTCGGTCCCTCGCCGTCGGTATGCAGGGCGAGGGACAACAGGGCGCGGCTGGCGTAGTCACCCCGGGTGGAGACCTTCACGGGACCATGCTATTGCCTCGGACCACCAGGAATGGTGGTCCCGACCGGGCCCGCCGCCGGACGACGGTCCGGAGAGGACCGAGGGCTGACCGGGGGCTGGTTCAGCGAGCGCCCAGCCGACCGCCGGCCAGGTCCTCCGCCATCGCCCATCCGAAGACCACCAGACGGCTGCCGGCGGCGGCGTCGACCTTCTCGAAGAAGGTGCAGAGGTCAGGGCCGGTAGCCGCCTTCGGGCTGGTGAAGTCGAATCCGCCGGCCTCGCTCCCGTCGCCCGCCACCACGAACGTGCGGTCGTCGATCCGCCCGTCGGCGCCGAATCGCTTGGCCAGCCGGCGCCCCCAGGCCCGTTCCTCGCCGGTGGCCTTGTGGTCCGGGCCGGGCACCACGTCAGTGAGCCCGGCAAAGGCCCGGTATCCCTCGGCGGCCAGCAGGCGGGTCCCGACGAGGACGTCCTCGTCGGGGAAGGCCAGGAGGGCCCGTCGGTACTCGTCCCCCATCATGGCCCGCAGGACCGTATCGGCCCGGGAGGTGCGGTCGACCGTGGCCAGGCCGATGAGCAGGGACGGCGTCCCACCGATCCGCTCCAGGGTGGAGAAGGAGTACCCCCGCAGCTTGCTCCCCTCGCGAGCCCGGGTGACCAGCACCCATTCCTCGCGCTGTTTGGACAGGAACCCGATGTCGAAGACCGGGGTTCACGCTCGGCGCACAAGTCGGCCATCTCGGCCAGCTCGGTGTCACTAATGGATGTGCAGTCCTTGGTCTCCACCTGGATGGACATGTGCCGTTCCGTACTCCTCGGTCTCCCTGCGGCATGAGCCGCCGGCCCGGGTCTGCCGTAGAGCCCCCAGGTACCACCCGGCCCTACGGGCGAGCGATGTGCGGGCCTCCACGCCAGGAGCCGTTCCACGATTTTAAGGGATTTGGAGCCGCCTGTCGTATCCGGCCGCCGCGGGGCCCGCCGGCAGCCGCTCGGAGGAGGCGGAGCCGGCCCCGGGCCTGGCCTCTTGCCGGCGCCGACTTCAGCTCTGGATGGCGTTCGGCCCGAGGAGCACCCGCAGCTCCCCGATCAGTCCCCGGCGGCTGTCCACATTGAACTCAGGGGGGAGTCTGAGGACGGTGTCGCCGACGTGGAGGAAGACGGAGGAGTCGCCGGGATGCTCCCGTAACAGCCGCTTGAGCTGGTCGACCACCCGGTCGGTCAGGGAATTGAGGGGCAGCGAGATCCGCAGGTCACCGCCACCCTCGACGGACAGCTCGGGCCGTTGGACCTCCATGCAGACCAGCTTGAGCCGGTCGTCGCGGAGGTCGATCCGTCCCTTGATGACCACCACCGCATCGTCGTCGAGCAGGGCGCCGTAGTCGGCCATGCACTTGGGGAAGACGAACACCTCGATGGAGGCGTTGAGGTCCTCCAGCACGAACGTCCCCATGAGGTCGCCCTTCTTGGTGTAACGGCGGGTGAGCTCGGTCACCACCCCGCCGACCAGGCGTACCTGCCCCTCGTTGCCGCCCGGCGGTCCACCCACCGCCGGCGTGTCGGGGTCGACGTCCCGGAGCTCGGCCAGTGTGCAGTCGGTGAGGCGGGCCAGGGGGCCCTCCAGGCCCATGAGCGGGTGGTCGCTGAGGTAGAGCCCGAGCATCTCCTTCTCGAAGGCCAACCGCTGAGTCTTGTCGAACTCGGTGTCGGGGATGGGCAGGTGGATGTCGGCGAAGCCGCCAGCGCCCGCCGTCTCCGGTTCGAGCGCGGCGAACAAGGAGACGACGCCGGCATCGTGCTCGTCGCCGGCGTTCGAGGGTGCGGTCCACGATCTCCTCGAATGCCAGGCACAGGCCGCGTCGCGGGTGACCGACGGAGTCGAACCCGCCGGCTTTGATGAGGGATTCGATGGTGCGTTTGTTGAGCACCATGGGATCGACCCGTTGACAGAAGTCGTAGAAGTCGGTGAACGGGCCCTGGGCCTCGCGTTCGGCCACGATGTGGGCGACCAGCCCGGCGCCCACGTTGCGCACGGCGGCCAGCCCGAAGGTGATGGCCCCGGGGCCGGAGGCGGTCGACCCGGCGTCCTCCGTGCCGTCCGAGAAGTCGGCGGCGAACTCGGACAGCGACCGGTTGACGTCGGGCACGAGGACCTCGATGCCGAGGGAGCGGCACTCGGCCAGGTACACGGCCGTCTTGTCCTTGTTGTCCTTCACCGAGGTGAGCAGTGACGCCAGGTACTCGACGGGATAGTGGGCCTTCAGCCATGCGGTCTGGTACGCGATCAGGCCGTAGCCGTACGCGTGCGACTTGTTGAAGGCGTAGTCGGCGAACGGCTCGATGATGTCGAACAGCTGGGTGCCGAGCGACTCCGGGTAGCCCTGGGCCACACAGCCGGCGACGAACTTCTCGCGCTCGGCCCGGATGAGAGCCCGTATCTTCTTGCCGCACGCCTTGCGCAAGTTGTCGGCCTCGGCGAGGTCGTAGCCTGCGATCCGCTGGGCCACCCGCATCACCGACTCCTGATAGATCATGAGTCCGTAGGTGTCGGCCAGGATCTCCTCGAGGTCCGGGTGGAGGTAGGCAACCGGCTGGCGACCGTTCTTGCGGTCGGCGTAGTCGCGGTGCATGTTGGCGGCCATCGGACCGGGCCGGTACAGGGCGACGAGGGCCGCCACGTCGTCGAATGTCGACGGAGCCAGCGACCGCATGAGCGACCGCATCGGCCCCCCTTCGAGCTGGAACACCCCCATCGACTCGCCCCGGCACAGCATGGCGAACGTCTCGGGGTCGTCGAGGGGGATCCGGTCGATGTCGGGCCGGGTGCCGGTGGCGGCCTCGATGAGGTCGAGGGTCCGCTCGATCACCGAGAGGTTTCGGATGCCCAGGAAGTCCATCTTGAGCAGGCCCAGCTCCTCGACACCGTGCATCTCGTACTGGGTGACGATGGGGCGGCTTCGGGGTCCTCGCCGTCGGGCTTCCGCTGCACCGGAAGGTATTCGGTGAGCGGCTGGTCGGTGATGACCACGGCGGCGGCGTGGATGCCGTCCTGCCGGCGGAGTCCCTCGAGGCCCTTGGCCACGTCGATGACCCTGCGGGCCTCGGGATCGGCGTCGTACATGCCCCGGAGCTCGGCGGCTGCGGCGTAGCCGTCGTCGTGGCCCTCGGTCCGGTCGAGACAGGCGGCGAGCGGCGTGTCGCGTCCCATCAACAGCGGCGGCATGGCCTTGGCGATCTTGTCTCCGACCACATAGGGGTAGCCGAGCACCCTGGCCGCGTCGCGTACGGCGGCCCGGGCCTTGATGGTCGAGAACGTCACGATCTGCGCCACATGGTCCGACCCGTACTGCTCGGCGGCGTACCTGATCATGTCGCCCCGGTAGCGCTCGTCGAAGTCCATGTCGATGTCGGGCATCTGGATGCGCCCGGGGTTGAGGAACCGCTCGAAGAGGAGGTCGTAACGGATCGGGTCGAGGTCCACGATCCGGAGGCAGTACGCCACGCAGCAGCCGGCCGCCGAACCGCGGCCCGGACCGACCCGGATCCCGCGCGATCCGGGCATAACGGATGAGATCCCAGACGACGAGGAAGTAGGCGGCGAACCCCATGTCCTCGATGACCCCGAGCTCGAAGTCGAGGCGGCTGCGGACGTGGTCGGGGACCGGGGCACCGTACCGATCCTCGGCACCGTCGAAGGTGAGGCGGCGCAGGTAGGCCGTCGGCCCGGGCCTCGTAGCTCTCACCGCTGAACTCGGGCGGCACCGGGAACCGCGGCAGGCTCGGACGACCGAAATCGATCTCGACGTTGGCCCGCTCGGCGATCCACAGCGTGTTGTCGCATGCCTCCGGCAGCTCGGCGAAGAGGTGGCGCATCTCCGCCGCCGACTTGAGGTAGTGCTCCTCGCCCTCGAATTTGAACCGCTTCGGATCGTCGATGTGGGCGCCGGTCTGCACGCACAGCAGGGCGTCGTGAGCGACATGGTCCTCGCGGTGCGTGTAGTGGCTGTCGTTGGTGGCGAGCAGGGGTGCCCCGATGCGCCGGGCGATCTCCACCAGGGCTGGGTTGGTCTTGTGCTGCTCGGGCAGGCCGTGGTCCTGGAGTTCGACGAACAGGTTGTCGCGGCCGAAGATGTCCTGGAGGCGAGCGGCCAGGGATTCGGCCTTGATGCGGTCGTCGGCCAGGAGGGCCTGGAGGACCACGCCGCCGAGGCAACCGGTGGTGGCGATCAGCCCCGAGCTGTGGCGCTCGAGCAGCTCCCAGTCGACACGGGGCTTGTAGTAGTAGCCCTCGAGGTAGGCCGCCGACGACAGCTTGAGCAGGTTCCGGTAGCCCGCGTCCGACTCGGCCAGGAGGGTCAGGTGGTAGTAGAGCTTCTCACCACCCCCGGTGTCACCACCGGTGTCGTCCACCTTGCCCCGCCGGACCGGGCGATCGCGGCGCGACTCGGCTGCCATGTAGGCCTCGGTGCCGATGACCGGGGTGATGCCGACCCGGCGGCAGGCGGCGTAGAAGTCGAGGACCCCGTACATGTTCCCGTGGTCGGTGATGCCGAGGGCGGGTTGTCCGTCGTTTGCCGCCGCCTGCACCAGATCGTCGACCCGGGCCGCCCCGTCGAGCATCGAGAACTCGGTATGGGTGTGGAGGTGAGTGAACGACGATCGGGCCAACTGGTGGTCGCCTTCCGAGAGGGGTCCACGGTCGTGGCGACCTTCTCCACAGACTGTGGACGAGTTACAGCGATGTGATTCCGACCCTAGCGCGCCTCACCGGCCGCCGCGGCGAGCCTCGCGCCCGATGTGTGTCGGCGGCGGGCCAGGGGACCGGGGCTGGGGCGCCGACGGTCCGGACGCGCCCCGGTCCGCTCACAGGTAGGTGCCGGGGCGGTCCAGGTCCTGCGTCGCACCGGGCGGCAGCGAGCGTTGGCGCATCTCGTCCAGCTGGGCCCGGGCCGCGACCTGCTGGGCCACCAAAGTGGCCTGGATGCCGTGGAAGAGGCCCTCCAGCCATCCGACCAGCTGGGCGTGGGCCACGCGCAGCTCGGCCTCGGACGGCGTGGCCGAGTCGAAGGGGATGGAGACCCGGTCGAGCTCGGCCACCAGGTCGGGGGAGAGGCCCTCGGCCAGCTCCCGGATCGACTGCTCGTAGATCTCTCGGAGGCGGGACCGGCTGGCCTCGTCGAGCGGGGCCTGGCGGACCTCGTCGAGCAGCTGCTTGACCATCGACCCGATGCGCAGCAGCTTCGCCGGTTGCTCGATCGACTCCCCGTCCTTGCGGTCCCCTTCCCCCTTGGGGCCGGCGGGGCCGGCCACCCCCGGTTCCAGCGAGGACGGGCCCCCGACCGTGCCGTCGAACACCTCGGGCCGGAGCGGTGCGTCGTCGCGGCCGTCGCCGTCGGAGCCGGGGGGTCCAGTCATCATGCTCAGATGTTGCCACCTCCGGCCAGGGCCACCAAGGGGACGAGCATCTCGTCCGGAGTCAGCGATCCGTGCCGGCTGAAGAGACGGCTCTCGCCGGTGTCGGCCGGGTCGATGAAGGCGATGGGGTCCTGGGGGATGAGGGCCACGTCTCCGAGGCGGGGGAGGAACTCCATGCCCACCGGCCCCCCGAACAGGCCCTCGTCGATGACCTGGTCCCGCGCCTTCACCCAGGTCGTCTCGGCGTACCGGCCAGCCGCCGCCTCGAGGAGGTCGTCGGCCGCGCCCGGTCGGGCGTGCAGCCAGCGGAACCGGCCCTCGCCGGACATGAAGGACACCAGTTCCATGATCTCTCGTCCGAGGAGCTCGAGCTTCGGGCCGACGTCGATCTGGCCGTGGTCGGCGGTCACTACCAGCACGGCGCCGTCGGGCAACTGGTCGGCCACCTCGGCCACCAGGTGGTCGATCGACCGGAGCTCGGCGTCGTAGAGCTCTCCGAGGCCGCTGGTGTGGGCCACCCGGTCGATCCCGTCGTAGTAGGCGTAGACGAACGGCTCGCCCGCCGCCACCAGTCGGCCCACCTCGATCGGCAGGGACGAGATCACCCGGTAGCCGTGCAGGGGCGAGTCGCCGAGGTGGGCGGCGGTGAACCCCGTCCCCCCGAATTCGCTCCGCGACACCACCGGCACCGGACGGCTCGCCCCGGCGAAGGGGAGGCACGGCTGGAACCGGCGGGCCGGCACGGTGCGGCGACTGTCGCGGGCCCGGCGGCTGCCCACCGTCCAGTGCAGGGCATCGAGGACCTCGCCGTCCAGGGCCAGGCGATAACCGAGCAGACCGTGGGCATTGGGGGCGAGCCCGGTGGTGATCGAAGTGAGGGCGCAGGCGGTGGTGGTGGGGGCGACCGAGGTGATGGGCTGCTCGATCCCGACCGCCCCCGAGAGGGTGGGTGCCAGGGTGGGCCGGGCCCGGAGCTGCTCCCAGCCCAGCCCGTCGAGGACCAGCAGCACGACCTGGGAGGCGTGCCGGGCCGGGGCGGGTAGCCAGCCGGCGCCGGGGCCGTCGGGCTCCCCCCGGCGGAACAGGGCCGGGACGATGGCGGAGATGCACGCCCCGTCGTAGTCGGGGAGCACCGGAGGGACGGTCGGGATGCCGGGCACAGCCGCCGACTGTAGGTCGCAGTCAGCTCCGGGGTAACAGACCCCTGACGGTCTTGTAGCAGTGCCCGTCGCGCGGGGTGGTGACGGCGGCCAGCACGTAGTGCGGCTTCGCCCCGAACGCGGCCGCCAGGTCCTTGCCGGCCAACCGGTCCCGGCGGGCCACACCGAGCGCCCGCTCGGCCCGCGGGTCTTCGACCGGTAGCCAGTTGTCGCTCCGGCCCCAGCCGAACCGGGCCCAGACGGTCCGGTCCGCCAGGCGGCGGAACAACACCGGTCCCTTGCTCGGGACCACCAGGGCCAGCGACGGCCGGAATCCGCGGAATTCCCAGTAGGGAGCCGACGCGCCCGGGAACCCCAGGATGTGTTCCTCGACCGGGGCGGCCAGTCGGTGGAGGAGCCGGCGAACCCGCCGACCGTGGAGCGTGCCGAGGTGACGGGGGAGCCCGTCGGACGAGACCGCTTCGGGCTGGGCCAGGTCGTCGCGCTCGGGCTCCTCGGCCAAGTGGGTCTCGACCACGTCGAAAGGCGAGAGATCGGGCGAATAGTCATCCGGCCAGTCCACCCGCACCCGGACGAGGGTTCCCGACGCCAGGTCGACCCCGATGGTGTCCTCGCGGTGGCAGGCCAGGACGAGCACGGTCAACGACGTCCCGCCGGCCACCTCGATCAGGGCCCGCGGCTTGATGGCACGGGCCAGGTCGCGGGCCGTCCCCTGGCGGGGGGTGCGGGTCGAGTGTTTGCTCATGGCGAGCGCACCTCTACGGCCAGGGCTTCGTCCAGCTGCGCCGCCAGGGCGACAGGCTCGTCGGCCGGCAGGCGGCAGGCGTAGTGGCGACAGACATAGGCGCGACCTTCCTCCCGGCCCTGCCACAGCGGGGAGGCGGTGGGTTCACCCCAGGCCAGCACGGCGCCCGGCAGCCAGCGGGCCCGGACCACGTCCACCAGATCGGGTCGGTGACCGGTGACCACCACCTCGACCAGGCCGGTGATGAGGGCGTCCGCGGTGAGCACCGTCTGGGCGAAGGCACCCGGATGCTCGGACAGCAGCGGGCCGAACATGTCGATCACGTCGCGGGCCCGGGCCCCGAAGCGGTCCTCACCGGTGATGGCGCCGAGGCGGGCCAAAGCCTGGGCGGCGACGGCGTTGGCCGAGGAGCTGGCCCCGTCGAAGAGCTCTTTCGTTCGCACGATGAGGGACTCGGCGTCGTGGCCGGTGGTGAAGAAGCCGCCACCCTCCTCGTCGAGGAACAGGGCCACCATGGCGTCGGCGGTGATCTTGGCGTGCCCGGTCCATGCCGCCTCACCGGTGAGCTCGCCCAACCGGGTGAAGCAGTCGACCAGCCAGGCGTAGTCGCCGGCGTAGGCCAGGTGCCTGGCTCCGCCCTCCCGCTGCCAGCTTCGCAGCCAACGGCCGTCGTCGCCGCGCAGCCGGTCGAGGAGGAACTCGCCGATCCCCACGGCCCGGCGCCGCCCAGCCCCGGTTCCCGGTGCCGGCGGCCGCCTCGGCCAGCGCCGAGGCGTACATGGCGTTCCACTCGGTGAGCACCTTGTCGTCCCGGGCGGGACGGGGGCGTCGCGGTTCGGGCGGCGAGCAGCCGGCGGCGCCCGGTCTCCACCGCGGCGTCGCCGATGAGCGGCGCGCCGGGCGGCCGGCGCAGGATCGAGCGGCCCTCCCAGTTGCCGCCCTCCCGCACGCCGAAGAATTCGGCCACGGCGTCGACCATGGCCGGGTCGCCGGGACGGCCCTCGGCGACCGCCCGGGCCACCTCGTCCGGGGTCCACACGTAGAAGCGGCCCTCGTCGCCGTCGGAGTCGGCGTCCTCGGCCGAGTACACCCCCCCCTCGGGGGCCGTCAGGTCGCGGTCGACGTACCCGACGATCTCGTCCATGACCACCAGGTAGTCCTCCCGCTTCGAGACCTGCCAGGCGTGGAGGTAGGCGCGCAGCAGGGAGGCCTGGTCGTAGAGCATCTTCTCGAAGTGGGGGACCAGCCACTGGTCGTCGGTCGAGTAGCGGGCGAACCCGCCCCCGAGGTGGTCGTAGATCCCGCCGGCGGCCATGGCGTCCAGCGTGGCCAGAGCCATCCGCTCGGAACGGTCCCCGTCGGGCCCACCCCGGTGGCGCAGGGCGTGATGGAGCGCCAGGTCCACCAGCACGGGCTGGGGGAACTTGGGCGCTCGACCGAACCCGCCCCACTCGGGGTCGAAGCGTGCCGCCAGGTCTTCGGCCGCCACGTCCAGGAGCCCGAGTTCCTCTCCGCTCGCCGGCCGCGGTTCAAGGGCGAGGGGCCCGGCGGCCTGGCGGGCACCCCCGAGCGGGCCGCCATCGAGCGGCAGAGCTCCTCGCCTTGGTGCTCGACCTCCTCCCGCCGGTTGTCCCACGCCTCGTCGAGGGCGTCGAGGACGCGTACGGAAGCGAGGCGAACCCGCGCCGGTCGTCCGGTGGGAAGTAGGTGCCGCCAAAGAAGGGGCGCCCGTCGGGGGTGAGGAAGACGGTCATCGGCCATCCACCCGACCCGGTGATGGCCTGCACCGCCTCCATGTACACCTGCGTCGACGTCGGGCCGCTCCTCCCGGTCGACCTTGACGGAGACGAACCGGTCGTTGAGTAGCTGGGCCGTCGTCGGGTCCTCGAACGACTCGTGGGCCATCACGTGGCACCAATGGCAGGCGGAGTAGCCGATCGAGAGGAAGACCGGCCGGTCGTCGGCCGGCGGGCCACCTCGAACGCCTCGTCGCCCCAGGGGTACCAGTCGACCGGGTTCTCGGCGTGCTGCCGGAGGTAGGGCGAGGTCTCGTCGGCCAGTCGGTTCACCGACGACGATGCTAATGGGGAGGGACCGGCGCCCCTGGGGCGGCGGCCGGGTCGACCGGGGTGCGATCACTAGGGTGTCGGGCGATGGAACTCCGGTTGGACGGCAGGACGGCGGTGGTGACCGGCGCGTCACGCGGTATCGGCCAGGCCATCGCCCTCGCCCTGTCGGCGGCGGGGGCGTCGGTGATGATCTCGTCGCGCAAAGCCGATGCCCTGGCCGAGGCGGCGGAGGCGATTCGCGCCGCCAACGGGAACCGTGGCGGGGACGTGGCCTGGCAGGTGGCCAACGCCGGTGACCCCGAGCAGGCCGAAGCGTGTGTGGCCGCCACAGTCGAGCGGTTCGGGTCGGTGGACATCCTGGTCAACAACGCCGCCACCAACCCGTACTACGGGCCCGATCGTCGACATCGACACGTCGCGGGCGGACAAGACGGTGCAGGTGAACCAGTCGGGCTACCTCGAGTGGGCGCAGGCTGCCTGGCGGGCGGGGATGTCGGCGTCCGGGGGCGTGGTCCTCAACCTGTCGTCGGTCGGTGGCCTGTCGGTGGAAGCCGGCATCGGTTGGTACAACGTGACCAAGGCGGCCGTCATCCACCTGACCAGCCAGCTGGCCGGCGAGCTCGGCCCGAAGGTGCGGGTCAACGCGCTGGCCCCGGGGCTGGTGAAGACGGAGTTCGCCCGCGCCCTGTGGGAGCACGGCGAGGAGGCCATCGCCGACCGGCTGCCACTCGGTCGGTTGGGGCAGCCCGAGGACATCGCCAATGCCGCCCTGTTCCTCTGTTCCGACGCCGCCGTCTGGATCACCGGCCACATCCTGGTGATCGACGGCGGCGCGCTCTGCATTGCCAGCGGCGGCCTCCACTGAAGACACCGGTGCCGACCGAAGTGGCGCGGCGGACCGTTCAGGACAGGCCGCGCCGCCGTACCTTGCCGGTCGCAGTCCGGGGGAGGACGTCCACCAGCACCAGCTCGCGCGGGCACCGCCCACGGGGCGAGGCGGGCCGAGACCAGGTCGCGCAGCTCGGCCAGTACCGGCAGTGCCGAGGGATCGGTCGGCACGACCCAGGCCACCACCCGCTCGCCCCACTCGGGGTCGGGCCGCTTCCACACCGCCACCTCGGCCACCGCCGGCGAATCGGCCAGCGCGTCTTCGACCGGGGCGGGCCAGACCTTCTCCCCTCCCGTCACGATGACCTCGGCCATCCGCCCGAAGACGGTGAGCGCACCGTCGGGCCCGAGCCGTCCGGCGTCGCCGGTCGGGAGCCACCCGCCGGGCAGGAGGGGATCGGAGCCGTCGCGGTAGCTGCGCAGCAGCATCGGGCCCCGCACCAGGATCTCGCCCTCGGCCCCCATGTCCCGGCCGTCGCCCGGGCGGAGCTCCACGCCGTCGAGGGGCCGCCCGTCGTAGACGACCCCCGACCCCGTCTCGGTCTGGCCGTAGGTGGTGACGACGTTCGGGGGCAGGCCGTCGGGAGCGGCGGCCCCGCCGAGCAGCACGGCCCGGTAGCCCGAGACGTCGGACCGGCGCAAGGCGGTGGCGACCAGCGAGACCAGGGTGGCGTCGCCGTGGCCCAGGCGACCGACCTCGTCGGGGTCGAAGCGTCCGAGGACGGTGCACGGTGTGCCGGTGACCAGGGCGCGGGTGACCACGGAGAGGCCGCCGATGTGGGCGAGCGGGAGACAGGCCACCCAGTGGTCGGAGACGGGGTCGACAGCCAGGCGGGCAGAAGTGGCCAGGGCCGAGGCCCGGACGGCGTCATGGGTGAGCACCACCCCTTTGGGCTGGCCCGTGGTCCCGCTGGTGGCCACGACCAGGGCGTCACCCGGTTCGGTGGGACGGCCGCCGACCCGGCGGTGATGACCCTCCCCGTCCACCACGACCGCCGGCCGGAGCGAGTCGACCAGCGCCGTCGCCGCTTCGCCGGGCAAGCGGCCGTCGATCGGCAGCACCGCGTCACCGTTCTCCCAAGCCGCCTCGAGGGCGTGGACGAACCCCGGGCCAGGCGGGAGGTCGAGCGCTCGCAGCTCGGGCATGGGGCTAGCCTAGGGGGACCGTACGAGTAGAAACTCTAGGAGTGATTGGTCGAATGGTTGATCCCGCAGACGGCCCGGGAGGGCAGGACCCCGGAGGCGGCCGCCGGACGGCCGTACGGGGTGCCCCGGTGGACCCGCTCGACCGGCTCCGGGCGCGGCCGGCGCCTGACTGGGAGCGGAGGAGCCACGGCTACCAGGACGTCCACTACGACGTGGCCGAGGGCATGGCCAAGCTGACCATCGCCCGCCCGGAGGTCCGCAACGCCTTCCGGCCCCAGACGCTGTTCGAGCTGGCCGACGGGTTCAACCGGGCGCGGGACGACCCGGCGGTGGGTGTGGTGATCCTGACCGGCGAGGGGCCGGACGCCTTCTGTTCGGGCGGGGACCAGCGGATCCGCGGGGACGACGGGTACCTCGGTGACGACGACGTGGCCCGACAGGGCATCGGACGCCTCAACGTGCTCGACCTACAGGTCCAGATCCGCCGACTCCCCAAGCCGGTGGTGGCCATGGTGGCCGGCTACGCCATTGGTGGCGGCCACGTGCTGCACCTGGTGTGTGACCTGACCATCGCCGCCGACAACGCCCGCTTCGGCCAGACCGGACCGAAGGTGGGCAGTTTCGACGGAGGGTACGGGGCCAGCCTGCTGGCCCGCACCATCGGCCTCAAGCGGGCCAAGGAGGTGTGGTTCCTGTGCCGGCAGTACGACGCCGCCACTGCCCTCGACTGGGGCCTGGCCAACCGGGTGGTCCCGCTGGGGGATCTGGAGCACGAGACGGTGGCGTGGTGCCGCCAGATGCTCTCGCTGTCGCCCATGGCCCTGCGCATGCTGAAGGGAGGCCTGCACGCGGCGGACGACGGCCTGGCCGGGCTCCAGCAGTTCGCCGGCGACGCCACCATGCTCTTCTATATGAGCGAGGAGGGCCAGGAGGGGCGGAACGCCTTCCAGCAGCACCGGCCCCCCGACTTCGAGCGCTTTCCGCGGCGCCCATGACCGAGGGTCTCCGGGAGGGGCCGGCGTGACGGCCGCCGGGACGGTCCCGGCCCATCCCGTTCCCGGTCCGGCCCTGCGCTGGGTCCTCGGGGCGCGGCCGCGGACCCTGCCTGCCGCCGTGGTCCCGGTGCTGGCCGGCACGGCCGTCGCCCATCCGCTCAGCGGGCACCGGCCCGGTACCCTGCCGGTGGACACCTGGTGGTGCGCGCTGGGCGCGCTGGTGGTGGCCCTGGCCATCCAGGTGGGGACCAACTACGCCAACGACTATTCGGACGGCGTCCGCGGTACGGACGCGGCCCGGGTGGGGCCGGTCCGACTGGTGGCCTCGGGCCTGGCCCCACCGGGGGCGGTGCGGCGGGCGGCCCTGGTCTGCTTCGGGGTGGCCGGAGTGGTCGGGCTGGCCCTGGCCTCGGTCACCTCGTGGTGGATCCTGGTGGTCGGCGCGGCCAGCCTGGCCGCCGGGTGGCTCTACACCGGTGGTCCCCGTCCGTACGGGTATGCCGGATGGGGCGAGTTGTTCGTGTTCCTGTTCTTCGGGCTGGTGGCCACGGTCGGCACCTACTACGTGCAGACCCTGCGCCTGGACCGGCCGGCGGTGTGGCTGGCCGCCGCAGCCGTCGGCCTGTTGGCCACGGCGTTGCTCCTGGCCAACAACCTGCGCGACATCGGAACCGACGCTATGGCCGGGAAGCGCACCCTGGCGGTCCGGGTGGGCCGCCGCCGGGCCGGGCACCTCTACACGCTCTGCCTCATCCTCCCCTTGGCCGGCGCCGCGGCCTGGGGATTGGTGTCGGTGGCCGGGGGGGTCCGATCGTCCCACCCGGGAGTGGCCTTCCTCCCGCTCGCCGCCGGCCCGTTGGCGGCCGCCCCGGCCCGCCTGGTCGAGAGCGAAGCCGATGGACGGGCCCTGCTTCCCGTGCTCCCGGCCACCGGTCGGCTGCAGCTCGTCTTCGGGGGGCTGCTGGCGCTGTCTCTCTGGTTGTGGCTCCCATGATGAGGCGGGGTCAGGGAGCCGCCGGCCCCTCGAGGTGGGCGTGGATCAGCTCGGCCACCGCCCCCGGCCGCTCGAGGTGGGGAGCGTGGCCGGTCCTGGCCACCACGACGTGCACGGCGTGCGGCCCGATCGAAGTGGCCATCCGCTGCCCGAGCGCGGTGAACTTGGCGTCGCGCTCGCCGGTGATGATGAGCACCGGCATGCGCAGGCGGGGGAGGGACGCCCACCGCGGTCGCTGGGTGCCGGTTCCGGCCAGGCGCAGGCTCGAGGCCAGCCCGGCGCCGGTGTTGGTGAGCCGCTGCGTCAGGCCGCCGGCTGCCGGGCTGATGCCGGCGAACATCGGGTTCTCGAGCCACCGGCGGAGGAAGGACTCGACCGGGACCGGGCTCCGGGTCGGGCCGCCGCTCGGGTCGAGGTCCTCGGCCAAGGCCTCGTCGGACCGGCGACGGGCGCGGCGCTCGTCCGGGTCCTCGATGCCGGCGGTGCCGGAGATGAGCACCAACCCCTCCACCACCCCGGGCCGAGCCAGGGCCAGATGCAGGCAGAAGCGCGCCCCCATCGAGTAGCCGAGGTAGGTCGCCCGGCCGCCGACGTCGGCCAGCAGGCCGGCGCCCCCGGCCAGGGTGGCCCGCACCCGGTCCGACCGGCCGTGACCCGGCATGTCGACCAGGACCACCTGGTGGTGGGCGGCCAGCCTGGTGTCGAGCGATCCCCACACCTGCCCGGTCTGGGTGAAGCCGTGGGCCAGCACCAATCGGGGGCCGCTCCCGGTGGTCTCGGCGTGGAGGGCGTCCGCGGCCCTCGGCTCGGAGGGCGGGTTCGAGGGGCGGGGAGCAGGAGGCATCGGGGCTCCGGTGAGCGTAGCCATGGGCGCTAGCGGTCCGTCCGACGCCCAGGCCGCCTTCGCCGCCACCCTGGTCGACGAGTGGGCCGCGCCGGCCTGTCCCATGCGGTGGTGTGCCCGGGCTCCCGTTCCACGCCGATGGCCCTGGCCCTGGCCGACCATCCGGCGGTCCAGGTACATGTGCGCCTGGACGAGCGTTCGGCGGCATTCACCGCTCTCGGCATCGGGTTGGCCACCGCCCGGCCGGCGGTGGTGCTCACCACCAGCGGTACCGCCACGGCCGAGCTCCACCCGGCGATCGTCGAGGCCGATCATGCCGGGGTGCCGATCATCGCCTGTACCGCAGATCGCCCGCCCGAGCTGCACGACGTCGGTGCCCCCCAGACGATCGACCAGGCCCGACTGTTCGGTCCCTCCGTCCGCTGGTTCTGCGATCCCGGAGTGGTCGAGGACTCCGGCCGCGGGATGTGGCGTTCGCTCGCCGCCCGGGTGGTGTCCGAGTCGACCACCGGCCCGGGCGGACCGGGGCCGGTCCATCTCAACCTGCGGTTCCGGGAGCCCCTGCTCGGGGAGGTCCGGCGGGGCGGGGGGGTGAGCCCGGGCCGGCCGGGCGATGCCCCGTGGCATGGGGTGGTGCCGGGCCGCCTCCAGGTGGCGGACGAATCGGTGATCGAGCTCCTGGCCGGTGCCCAGGGGCGACGTCCTGCTGCACGCGGCCTGGTGGTGGCCGGTGGGGGCACCGGGGATCCCGTAGCGGTGCTCGAGCTGGCCGACGCCCTCGGCTGGCCGGTACTCGCCGATCCCCGTTCGGGTCTGCGCCTGGGTCACCCGGCGGTGGTGGCCGCCGCCGACGGCATCCTCCGGGCCGGTGGTTTTGCCCGGTCCCACCGTCCCGATGTCCTCCTCCACCTCGGGGACCGCTGGTTGTCACGGGTGGTCGGCGCGTTCGTGTCCGAGGCGGTGGCCGAGGGAGCCCGTTCGATCGCGGTGGACCCCTTCGGCCGGTGGCCGGACCCCGGACGCGAGGTGCACACCTTCGTGCGCACCGACCCTTCCAGCTTCTGTCGGGAGGTGACCGCCCGGGTCGGCGGGTCGGGAGCGCCGCGGACCGGCGAGGACGTCGAAGGCCGGTGGCAGCAGGCATGGCGCGCCGCCGAGACCCGCGCCCAGCAGGCCCTCGACCGCGTGCTCGGGACGGGTGCCTCGGCTACCGCCACCTCGGTTGGCCCGATGCCGATGGGCGAGCCCGGGCTGGCCCGGCGGCTGGTGGCCCGGTTACCCGCCGACGCCACGCTCGTGGTGTCGGCCTCCATGCCCGTCCGCGACGTCGAGGCGTTCGCCGCACCGCGGCCCGACCCGCCGCGGGTACTGGCCGACCGCGGGGCCAACGGTATCGACGGTGTGATCTCCACCGCCATCGGGGTGGCGCTCAGCGGCCCCGGCCCAACGGTGGCCCTGGTCGGCGACCTCGCCTTCCTCCATGACGTCTCGGCCCTGGTGGGGGTGGAAGGGTTCGCCGCCGACCTCACGGTCGTGGTGGCCGACAACCGGGGTGGCGGGATCTTCTCGTTCCTGGACGTGGCCACCTCGCTCGATGAGGGCCGGTTCGACGCGCTGTTCGGCACCTCGCCGTCCCCCGACGTGGCGGAGGTGGCGGCCGGTTTCGGCTGGCCCGTCGATGACGTCGAGCGGCCCGAAGCCGGGGCCTTCGAGTCCGCCCTGGACCGCCGTCTGTCCGGACGCGGGCCTTCGGTCATCCGGGTCCGGCTCCCCGGCCGCACCGAGAACGTGGACACCCACCGGCTGGTCAACGAGGCCATCGTGTCCGCCGTCGACCGTGTCGACGAGATGGACGTGGTCGAGCGCGTCCAAAAAGACGGTCAGCAGGGGCGGGGGTCGTAAGGCGGGATGGTGGGAGGGGCCGGCGCAGTGGTCGCCGGGGCGGCCGGCGACGGCGACGACGTCGTCGGCGCCGGGGTGGTGGTCGTGGTGTTCACCGGAATGCTGATGGGTCGGCCGTAGGCGTCCAACGGTGGCGTGGTGATGGTGGTGGCGTCACCTCCCTGGAACTGGGCGACGATGGGGGCGGCCTCGTCGGGTTGGACCACCTCGACCGAGCCGGCCGCCGCCGAGGTGGCCCCGGCCGTGGGCAGGGTGTACGCCTGCAGCTGCGATCCGGAGAATGCCTTGTAGCGCTCGGCCAGACCGTACAGGTCCCCGGGGGTCAGACCGTCGTCCTTGCTGAAGTCGTGGACCACCGAGTTGAGCAGGGCGTTCAGGCGGAAGGGGTTGTAGGTCGACTTGGCCTTGTCGATGGCGGCCGAGATGATCAGGTTCTGACGCTGGATGCGGCCGAGGTCGGAGCTCGGATCCTGGAGCCACCGACCGCCCGTTGGCGTAGTACTGGAAATAGCGGGAACGGGACAGGGCCAGGGCCTGGGACCCGTTGAGGACCTGGCAACCGGTCTGGCTGATGTCGAGCCCGGACTCGTTGACACCGGTATCGAGGTTGTGGTCGCGCACCGGGTAGGGGAAGTCCATGCTGATCCCCCCGAGGGCGTTGACCGCGTCCTGAACACCGAAGAAGTCGATCACGATGTAATGGCTGATGGGGATACCAAAGGTGTTCTCGATGGTCTGGATCAACGCATTGGGGCCGTTGCCGAATGCGGTGTTGATCTTGTTGCTGCTCGAAAGAGGGCTGTTGGCCGCCATCCCCGACAGGGTCACGTAGGTGTCGCGTGGGATGGACAGCGAAGAGGCCGTCCCGGCCGCCGGGTCGACGTGGATGATCTTGATGGTGTCGCTGCGCTGCCCGACGACTGCGGAGGTCGAGCCGAACTGCTGGGCCTGCGCCGCCGTCTCGCCGGCCCGGCTGTCCGATCCGATCAAGAGGACGTTGTAGGGCTGGCCGTTGGCGGCAGCCACACAGGTGTCGCAGGGGCCGGAGGAGACTTTGCTCCACTCATACCGGAAGTACCCGTAGCCGAGCCCGGCCACCAGCAGCAACAGGACGACCACGGCGATGGCACCGCGCAGCAAACGTTCCGCCGGACGCCGCCGCCGCTTCGTGGCCCGTCGCCGTTCGCGTCGGGTGGGAACGGTGACCTCGCCCCCGAGAATGGGCCCGGCGAATTCGGTACCCCTGGGTGACGGCTCCGGCGAGCTGGCGCGCGGCCGCCCGGTCGGAGCGACTGGGGCCTGCCCCGAGGGACGGGACCGGCGTGGCGTCGGGGGATCGGTGGGTGCCAAGGTGGGGATGGATGCCGGCTCGGAGGGCCGGCAGTGGGCTGGTAACGGGTGCGGTGGCGTCCGCTAGGGACATCCAGTTTCGCATGCATGGTCACCGAGTTGGTGGCACCGGCGACGACACCCCTGCTCAGCTGTTGGTCGGCACCCATGAGCCGTGGAACCCGTTCGGCACCCGGGCCGGCAGGTGGACCGTGGCCACCGGCGGCCCGGCGAACGCCGTCCCGTCGAGGATCACCAGGTCGCTGGCCCCCCGGGCGGCGTCGAACACCATGCTCAGGACCCATCCCTCGTCTTCGGCCCGGCCGTCGATGGCGCGCACGAAGACCGGCTCGCCCGGCGACTTGTGTTCGCCCGGCTCGAATCGGGTTGCCTCGTCGCGCCGGAGGTCGTACTTGACCAGGGCGGTGAGGGCCGGTGCGCTCGGATGGGGGCCGAGCCGGGTGCAGTACCCGTAGCGGTGGCGCCGTCCGGCCACCGTGTCGTCGATGCGGGGGGAGTCGACCGGGGCGTCGTCGAGACGCTCCTCGGTCACGCGTCGGGCGGCCAGGTCGACGGTCCAACGGGCCAACGACGGTAGGCCCGAGGCCACGGCCTCCCCCGGTCCGGTGTCGAAGAAGGCGTCGTAGCGCACGACGTCCATGACGACCGAGTCGCCGGCGTCGTAGGCGTTGAGCACGTGCAGCGCGTAGACCGGGTCGAGCCCGATCCAATGGATGTCGGCGCTGCCGCCCGACCGGGGCATGACCCCGATCCGGGCCCCGGCTTCGGGCATCCAGCGGTAGGGGAGGGCGCGTCCGAGGGCGGCCAGCTCGAGGTCGAAGAGAACGGGGAGGTCCAGGAAGACGACCCGGGTGGCAGTGACCCCGAAGTCGTGCATCAAGGTGGCCCGGGGTACATCGACCTCCTCGCTGCGCACCAGCAAGCCCGTGGCGTCGACGACGTGGTAGCGGAGGAAGGGTGGGCCGAAGACGTCGCACCCGAAGAAGATCAGGTCACCGGTGTCGGGGTCCACCTTCGGGTGAGCGGCCATGGGCGAGGCCAGCTGGCCTTCGAAGTCGTGGACCCGAGCACCGGCCAGGTCAGCGGAGAGGGCGTGGGGAAAGCCGGACTCGGCCAGCGCCAGGGTGAGGCCGGCGTGCCGGATCACGTGGGTGTTGGCCGGCCCGTCGATCGGTTCGCGCGGTCCCTTCGGCGGAGCGGTACCGAGCTTGTCCGCCAGGGACCGGGTCCGCACCCAACGATTGCGGTAGCCGAGGGCCTTGCCACCGCCGAGCGTGATCGCATGGACCATGCCGTCTCCGCTGAACCAGTGGTAGTCGGACTCGTCGGCCGGGACCACCGGCGGGTTGGGCCCGTTCCGCAGGAGCTGGCCGTCGAGATCAGGTGGGATGTAGCCGGTGACCGGCAACTCGTGGTCGTCGCTGCACTCCTCGAGCACCGGCGCGTAGTTTCCGTGCAGGTACGGGTTGACCGTCATGTGCTCCTCGCGGTGGTGTCGGGTGTCGTCGGGTCGTGCCGCGCCGACCCTCGGGGCACCCGAGGCGCCTGCGATGGTAGCGGACCGGCTCGCGTTCCCCTTCGACCTCGACGTGGCAGGCTGACGAGGTGCCGGCACTCATCGAGGACCTTCGTTTCCGCGGCCTCATCCACCAGATGACCGATCCGGCGCTCGAGACCCACCTCGATCAGGGTGGTCTCACCGTGTACGGCGGGTTCGACCCGACGGCGGACAGCTTGCACGTGGGCCATCTGATGCAGATGTGCACGCTTCGCCGCGTCCAGCAGCGCCGGTCATCGCCCCATCGTCCTCGCCGGTGGCGCCACCGGCTTCGTCGGGGACCCCGGTGGCAAATCGGAGGAGCGCGCCTTGCTCTCCGAGGACGAGTTGGCTGCCAACACCGAGGCCATCCGGCGCCAGCTCGAGCGCTTCCTCGACTTCGCCGGCCGAGACGCGGAGACCGGGGCCGTCCTGGTCGACAACGCCGATTGGTTGGGGGACCTCCGCCTGCTCGACTTCCTGCGCGATGTCGGGAAGCACTTCACCGTCAACCAGATGGTGGCCAAGGACTCGGTTCGATCCCGGCTGTCCGCGCCGGACCGGTCCATCTCCTACACCGAATTCAGCTACATGCTCCTTCAGGCCTTCGACTTCCTCCACCTCTACGACGCGCACGGGTGTCGCCTGCAGTTGGGGGGAAGCGACCAGTGGGGGAACATCACGATGGGCGTCGACCTGGTCAGAAAGGTCCGTCGCCAGGAGGTGTGGGGGCTCACCACGCCGTTGGTGGTGAAAGCCGACGGCAGCAAGTTCGGGAAGACCGAGTCCGGCACGGTCTGGCTCGATCCGGCCCGCACCAGCGCCTACCAGCTCTACCAGTTCTTCCTGCGCAGCGAGGATGGGGTGGTCGGCACCTACCTGCGCTACTTCACCGACCTCTCCCACCAGGCGATCGCCGAGCTCGACGAGGCCACCGCGTCGCGACCCGAACATCGAGAGGCCCAGCGTGAGCTGGCCCGTCAGGTCTGCAGCTTGGTGCACGGGACGGCGAGCGCCCAGCAGGCCGAGCGCACCGCCGCCGCGCTGTTCGGTGGGGACCTTGCCCTCCTGGACGAGCAGTCGATCCTCGACGTCTTCTCGGACGCTCCCTCCACCATCCTTCCCCGCAGCCGGCTCGACGGCTCCGGCACGCCGCTCGTGGACCTACTGGTCGAGACCGGCTTGGCCACCTCGAAGAGCCAGGCTCGGCGCACGGTCGAACAGGGCGGGGCCTATGTCAACGACCGGCAGGCCGACGATGCCGACCGGGTGATCGGCCCGGCAGACCTGTTGTCGGACCGCTACGTCGTGCTCCGCCGCGGCAAGAAGGACTACCACCTGGTGAGCTTCGCCTGATCGGTGCGGAGCGGCGACCCGGCCGAGGAGGCAGCCGGTCCTACACTGACCACCATGAGCCCCGCCCACGGGGAGCCTTCGGACGGATCGCCGGTCCGGCTGAGCACCGGTTTGCCCGAGACGGTGCTGCCCGAAGAGCCCGCATCGGTCACGAGCCGCCTCGAGGTCGCCCTCGAGTTGCCCGGTGAGCATCGCCGCCATGCCGTCTCCGACGTGGTCCGGACCGCACCGGCCTCGTCGGCGGCCTGGGCCGCGCTCGGCTCGCTGGCCCGCGACGACGTCGAGGCCTACGCCTGCTTCCGCGTCGGGTACCACCGTGGGCTCGACGTGCTCCGCCGGGCCGGGTGGAAGGGCTCGGGCTATGTCCGGTGGGCCCACCCGTCCAACCAGGGCTTCCTCCGCTGCGTCGAGGGCCTGCGGGCCTCGGCCGCGGCCATCGGAGAAGCCGAGGAAGAGGAGCGGTGCGCGCAGTTCCTGGGCCAGCTCGATCCCTCCTGGCATCCCGACCGGACCGGGTTTCCCCACTAGTGGGCCGGGATGACGGTGGGGCGCACGGCACCGGGCCCACCGGCCGGTGGGTGGCCGTGTTGTCGGTGCTGGCGGTGGCGGGCGCGGTGGCGCTGGCCGGGTGCAGCGGACAGGAGCAGTCGGGCCCGCCCGCCGCCCGGGTGGCAACCTGGGTGTCGGGGGCGGGAGGTGGGGCGGCCATCGGGACGCTCCGGGTGGATTCGGCCAATGTGAGCCAGGCGCTGGCCCGCCACAACCCGCCCGCGGCCATCAAGACGGTCTGCGCCCTGCTCACCACCGACGCCGAGACGGCCATCGGCAATCTCCCGACGCCGGACACGATGTTGACCGACGAGCTCAACACGGCCTATGAGGACGCCGCCTCCGCCGGCGACGACTGCTACGCCGGCGCCGGCGGGGACCGGTCGCTGCTGGCCCGGTCGACCCGTGAGCGCGCCGCCCTGGCGTCGAAACTGGTCACCGCAGTGGACCGCATCACCGCCGTCACCGGGCATCCGCCCTCGACCTCGACCACGCTTCCGGCCGACGACAGTGACCCGTTCGGGGGCTAGCGATCGGATGCCGCCACCCGACGGTCCGATCGGTCCGGTACCGAGCGGCCGAGACCCCGAGGAGTACGACCGCCTCCGGCGGCGTGTGCTGTGGTCGCTCCCCACCGGGCTGTTCGTGGTGGGGACCAGGGCGGGCGAGCGGGCCAACCTGATGACCGCCAATTGGGTGATGCAGATCGCCATCTCGCCCAAGCTGGTGGCGGTGTCCGTGGAGCGGGGAGCGGAGACCCGACGGCTCATCGAGGAGGGTGGCGGGTTCTCGGTGAGCGTGCTGGCCCGGGAGGACCGGACGGTCGTGCGCCGGTTCGTCAAGCCGGTCGCCGCCCTGACACGTGACGCGACCGGCGAGGTCACCTCGATGCAGGGCCAGCCGGTGGTTCAGGTGGCTGGCGGCCTGCCGCGCCTCGAAGCCGCCCTCGGCTGGCTGGCCTGCACCGTGCGGGAGACGTGTACGTGGGAGCACCTCTCGCCGACCACCACCGAGGGATCGAGTCACGTGCTGTTCGTCGGGGAGGTGGTCGACGCCGGCGAGCGGGGCTCGGGCGCCGCCGAGCAGCCGGTGCTGCGGATGGAGGACACCCGTATGAGCTATGGCGGATGAGCACCGGCCAGGGGTAGGAAGGCGCTCAGCGGTCGGGGCGCAGGTCGATCCGGAGGGTGAGGATCCCGTCCCGGAGGCTCGGCTCGGCGTCACCCAGCATGGCGAAGTCCATGTAGTCGGCCTGGGCCTGCTGCTTGAACCGCTCCCGCTCGGGGCCCTCGACCGGAGGGAGACCCACGCGAGCGCACGGCGTCCGCCCTGGCCCGGAAGCGTTCGATCATGACCTGCGGGTCGAATTCGTCGGCCATGGGCCCCGATCGTACCGGTGCCGGTGCGCCACGACTCCCCATACCCCGCACTACACTGGGCTTACCGGTGATCGGTGGTGCCCTCGGTGCTCATGGCAGGCGGGGGCCCCATGCCACCTCTGCTGGGGCAAGGAGTTTCCGTGAAGAAGGGACGCCATCGCCGCTTCGAAGAAGCGCGAAGCCTGAAGCGGTCGGTCGCGACCGCCAACCGGCGCTGCCCCGAGTGCGGGGCGGAACCCGAGGACAAGCACGCATCGTGGTGCCTGGCCACCGAGGACGAGTACGACGAGATCCTCGGCACGGTGCCCAAGGAGACGGCGCAAGCCGAGGACGACCCGCTGGCCGAGTAGCCCGCGGTGGCGCCGCCCGGTGCCGGCCGCCGGGTTCAGTGGGCCCGCCGGGTTCAGTGGCGCACCGTCGGGTGGGGCAGACGCACCGTCGGGTGGGGCAGGAGGGTGACCTGAGCGCGAGGTGCGGTCCGTTCGTCCAGATAGTCGGCGAGCTTCCGGTACACGGGCTTGCCGGCCATGGTCTCGAGCTCGGTGCGCATGCTCATGTACACCGGCTCGTGCCCTACGAAGGCTTCGGGGTCCTCGGTGCACCACCAGTGGAACTCGGCTCCGCCCTCGCCCCAGTGGCGGCGGTCCCACTGCCGTACCACCGAGGTCACGTGCCCGTCGGGTGAGGTCTCGTCTTCGCGGCGAAGCGGTAGCTGCCAGCACACCTCCGGCTTGAGCTCGACGTGGCTCCGACCCTGCGCCTCGGCCGCCTTGTGCAGCGCGCAACCGGTGCCGCCGGGGAATCCGGGCCGGTTGAGGAAGATGCAAGCGCCGTCGACCATCCGGGTCCCGAGCTCCCCGCCGTCCCGCTTCTTCACCACTCCCTTCTGGCCTTGCTTGTAGTACTGCCAGAGATCGGGGGTGAGTTCGGCGGCGGCCCGCTCGACGGTGCGGGCATCCTTCTTGCCGGTGAAGTGGGCGCCGTAGGAGCAGCAACCCTGCTCGAGCTCGGGCGCGCTGGCGGTGAGGACGCCCTGGCACCCCTGGCCGAAGATGCATTTCCAGGAGCTGGCCAGGAACGTCACGTCGAAGAGCCAGGTGCGGTCCTCGTCGGGGTCGTCGAAGCTGACCCACTCGTGGGCCTCACGGGCAATGGGTTCGTCGGGGCTTCCCACTCCCTTATGATGGCAGGCATGGACGAAGACCGTGACCAGGTGCAGCCGGTGTTGACCGTGACGCCGGACGCCCGGGCGACCGTACTCGGGGTCCTGGCCGACGAGGCCGAGTCCGACACGCTGGCGCTCTGGCTCGAAATCAGCGGAGAGGCGCCCGGTGCCTACTCCTACGACATGTACTTCCAGGCCCTGGCGGACGCCGGCGCCGGCGACGTGGTGCAGCACGATGACGACCTGCCGGTGGTGGTGCCCGAGGCCAGCGTGGGAAGGTTGCGCGGGGCGACGCTCGACTTCGCCACCGACGCCTCCGGAGAGGGCGGCCTGGTGATCGTGAACCCCAACACGCCGCCGCTGCGCTCCGCCCAGCCCGCCGGAGGTGGTGCGGCCGATCTCTCCGACCCCATGGCCCAGCGGGTGGTGGCCGTGCTCGACGAACAGGTGAACCCCAGCATCGCCGCCCACGGCGGCCGGGCCGACCTGGTGGCCGTCGAGAACCAGTCGGTCTATCTCAGGCTCAGCGGTGGTTGCCAGGGGTGCGGGATGGCCCGTGCCACCCTGTCGCAAGGGATCGAGGTCATCCTGCGCGAGGCGATCCCCGACATCGTGGACATCGTCGACGTCACCGACCATGCTGAGGGAACCAACCCGTACTACGAGCCCGCCTCCGGCTGACCGGTAGGTGGCCGCGGCTGACGGCCGCGCCGGCTGACGCTGGATCTCGGAGCACCCGCCTGACCTTGAACCGACCGGGCCGGTGCGGCGTGGCGTGCGTTCTTTCCGCCGACGATGCACCTCGGGCGTCGACCGGTCCGGTACGTTGCGGGCGTGGATTCCCTGCTGGTGGCCGGGCTCTCGGTCGCCGGGCTCGCCATCGGCGGTGCCCTGGACCCGCTGGGCCGGCGGCTGGCCGAACTCAGCCGGGCCGAGGACGAGGGGGCCAGGGCGGTCGCCGCCCAGGTGGAGGAAGTCGTCACCGAGGCATGGCGGTCGGCCGACAGCGATGACGCCGACGACCCGGCGGCGGTGGTCGGAGCCGATCTGGCACCGAAGGGGAACGCACCGGGTCGTACAGTCACCGCCGCTCTCGTCACCGGTGCGCTCTTCGGAGGGGCGGCGGCCCACTTCGGCGCGCACGTGGTGCTCGCTCCGTTCTGCGTCTTCTTCGCCATGCTGGTGACGGTGTCCTTCACCGATCTCACCTACCGACTGGTGCCGCGGCGGCTGATCTACGGGGCACTGGCCCTCATCGTCCCGCTGCTCGTCGTGACGGCATCGGTGGACGACTCCTTCGGCGACCTGACCGGCGCGGCCATCGCCGGCGGGGTCGCCTTCGCCGTCTTCTTCGCCATTTGGTGGTTCGTCCCCCAGGGCATGGGCTTCGGTGACGTCCGGCTGGCCGGCACCATCGGGCTCACGGTGGGCTACCTCAGCCTCATCCACGCCTACGTGGCGTTCCTGGCCGGGTTCGTGCTCGGCATGGTCGTCGGCCTCGCCATGATGGTCGTCTCGGGCGCGGGGCGCAGGACCCGGATCCCGTTCGCCCCGTCGCTGGGGGCCGGAGCCGTCATCGCCGTCTTCTGGGGGGGACAGCTGGCCCACGACCTCTTCCACACGGCGAGCTGACGCCGTCGGGAACGGGGCGGCGCCCGGCCCCCGAGTAGATTTGCCTCGATGTTGCGCTTCCTCACCGCCGGCGAGTCACACGGCCGCGCCCTCGTGACCGTGGTCGAAGGGGTGCCGGCCGGCCTGCTGGTGACGTCGGGCGACATCCAGCGAGGACTGGCCCGCCGACGGTTGGGGTTCGGGCGTGGGCCGCGCATGCGTTTCGAGGCCGACGAGATCACCCTGCTCGGTGGCATTCGCCACGGCCGGACCATCGGATCACCGATCGCCATCGAGATCGCCAACACCGAGTGGCCCAAGTGGGAGGCCGAGATGTCGCCCGATCCGGGGGTGCCCTCGAAGGTGCTGACCCAACCCCGGCCCGGTCATGCCGACCTTTCGGGCATGCTCAAGTACGGCCTCGACGACGCCCGCGACGTACTCGAGCGCGCCTCGGCTCGCGAGACGGCCGCCCGGGTGGCGGCGGGCACCGTCGCCAAGCTCCTGCTGGGTCAGATCGGGGTGGACGTGCTCAGTCACATCGTGGAGCTCGGCGGGGAGCGGGCCGAGCCCGGTCCATTGCCGACGGTCGAGCAGCTGGTCGCGCTGGACGAGTCGCCGGTGCGCTGCGGCGACCCCGACGCCGAGCGGCGCATGGTGGCGGCAGTCAAGGCGGCGGCCAAGGACGGCGACTCGCTCGGTGGCGTGGCCGAAGTCATCGCCTACGGCGTCCCGGTCGGCCTCGGCAGCCACGTCCACTGGGACCGGCGCCTCGATGCCTCGCTGGCCCAGGCCGTCATGAGCATCCAGGCCATCAAGGCGGTAGAACTCGGCGACGGAGCTGAGCTGGCGGCGCGGCGCGGGTCGGAGGCGCACGACGCCATCCGGTTGTCCACCGCCGACGACCACGGGGACGGAGACAGTGATCCGGGCGCCCTCGGCGGCGGCTATGTCCGCGACACCCACCATGCCGGGGGCGTGGAGGGCGGCATCTCCACCGGTGGCCCCATCGTGGTCCGGGCGTCGATGAAACCGCTCGCCACTCTCAACCGGCCGACGCTCGGCACCGTCGACGTGGCGTCCAAGGAGGCCACCATCTCCTTCAAGGAGCGGACCGACGTCACCGCCGTGCCGGCCATGGGCGTGGTGGCCGAGACGATGGTGGCCCTGGTTCTCGCGGACGAGGCGGTCCGCAAGTTCGGCGGCGACTCGGTCGAGGAATTCCGGCGCAACCGGCTCGGTTATCTGGCCGCGCTGGGCCAGACGCCGTCGGCGGCGCCGCCACCGGTGGTCGATGGTTGACCGGATCATCCTGGTGGGCATGATGGGGGTGGGCAAGACGACGGTCGGCAGCCGCCTGGCCGAGCGTCTCGGATGGGCCTACTTCGACTCGGACGCGCAGGTGATGGCGACCACCGGCCGTAGCGTGCCCGAGCTGTTCGCCGAGGAGGGCGAGGCGGCCTTCCGCGCCGCCGAGTCGAGGGTCCTCACCGACGCCCTCACCGGTGACGAGCCGGTGGTGGTCTCGGCTGCCGGGGGCGTGATCCTGTCCGAGGCCAACCGCCGTTTGCTGGCGGGATCGGGCATCGTGGTCTGGATGCGGGCCGACCCTGCGGTCCTCGCCCGTCGGGTGGGGACCGGAGTGGGCCGACCCTTGCTGGACGCCGACCCGCCGGCGGTGCTGTCCGAGCTCGACCGCAAGCGCCGAGCTCTCTACGCGTCGGTGGCGGCGGTCACCGTCGACGTGGACGAGCTGACCCCCAAGCAGGTGGTCGACCGGGTGCTCGCCGACCCGGCCCTGGTCGAGGCGGGCATCGGCCCCGGCTCCCGCCGGTGAGGTCGGTCCCGGTCGAGCTGGGGGACCGGCGCTACGAGGTCGTGGTGGGAGCGGGCGTCCGCCACCAGCTGGCCGAGCGGGTGGCAGCGGTGGCCCCGGACGCATCGAGAGCGGCGGTGGTGACCCAGCCGGGGATCGGCGTCAGCGTCGACCCGGGGATCGCCACCACGGTGTTCGAGGTGCCCGACACCGAGGCGGCCAAGTCGTTGCGGGTCGTCGAGGGGCTCTGCCGCGACTTCGCCCGGGCCGGGGTCAGCCGGTCCGACCTGGTGGTGGCGGTCGGGGGCGGTGTGGTCACCGACGTGGCCGGGTTCGCCGCCGCCACCTTCCACCGCGGGACGCGCTACGTGAACGTGGCCACCAGCTTGCTCGGCCAGGTCGACGCGGCCATCGGCGGCAAGACCGGGGTGAACCTGGAAGAAGGGAAGAACCTGGTGGGCGCGTTCTGGCAACCGAAGGCGGTCCTGTGCGACACCGAGGTGCTCGCCTCCTTGCCGCCCCGGGAGTGGGCCTCGGGCCGGGGGGAGATGGCCAAGTATGCGTTGCTCGGCGGCTCGGCCGGCGCCGAGGTCCCATCCGGAACCGGGCTGCTCGACCTCCCGCTGGACGAACAGGTGGCCTGTTGCGCGGCGGTGAAGGCCGGCGTGGTAGCCGCCGACGAGCTCGAGGGGGGGCGGCGGGCCATCCTCAATTACGGCCATACGCTGGCCCATGCCCTCGAGGCCTCGGCCTTCGGCGCCGGCGGCGGCTCGGACCTGCGCCACGGGGAGGCGGTGGCCGTCGGTCTGGTCTTCGCCGCCCTCCTGGCCGAGCGGCTCGGACGCATCGACCAGGAGCGGGTCGAGCTCCACCGGCGGGTGGTCGGCGGGTTCGACCTCTCGTGGCGGCTGCCCGCCGGATGCCGACCCCGATCGACTGGTCGCCTTCATGACCCGAGACAAGAAGGCGCGGCACGACCTCACCTTCGTCCTGGACGGCCCGAAGGGCGTGGAGCCGGTGCACGGCATCGGCCCGGACGAGGTGGTCGCTACCCTGGCGGACATGGAACGGGCCGGACCGGGCGGGCGAGGATGAGCGACGGCGGGCTCATCGTGCTGCTGTCCGGGCCCAACCTCGACCTCCTCGGGGACCGTGAACCGGAGGTGTACGGGCGGGAGAAGCTGGACGACCATGTGGCGGTGGCCCGCCAGGAGGCCACCCGGCTCGGGTATGAGCTCGAGCACACCCAGACCAACCACGAGGGCGACCTGGTCGAGGCGGTCCATGGCGCCCGGGGCCGCGCCGTGGCACTCGTCGTCAACGCTGGCGCGCTCTCGCATACGTCGTGGTCCCTGCATGACGCGCTCGGCCGCCTTTGACGGGGTTGTCGTGGAGCTGCACCTTTCGAACCCCGCGGCGCGGGAGCCGTTCCGTCACACCTCGGTGATGGCACCGGTGGCCGACGGGTGCATCGCCGGCTTCGGGGGGGTCGGCTACCGGCTGGCCGTCGAAGCGGTGGACCACCTGCGCCGGGCCGGCCAGGCCGGTTGAGGGGAGCAGCCCCGATGGAGCGCCGAGATCTGGCCCCGTCCGATCTGGGCCTGCGGATCGGGCGCCTGCGGGACCTGCTGGCCCGGGCCGGGCCCGAGCAAGAGCCGGTCGATGGGCTGATGGTGACCACACCGGCCAACATCCGTTGGCTGAGCGGGTTCAGCGGGTCGGCCGGCTCGCTCCTGGTCACCACCGAACGCGCCCTGCTGGTGACGGACGGAAGGTACCGGACCCAGGCGGTCGAGCAGGTGGCCGCCGGCGGTGTGCAGCTCGACATCGACATGTCCATCGGCGGTGTCCAGGCCCAGCGCCAGGAACTGGCCACGGCCGCGGGCGGCCTCCGCACCATCGGTCTGGAGGCCGACCACGTGAGCTGGGCGGCCCAGCGGTCGTGGGAGGAGCTGTTCGCCCCGGCCGAGCTGTCCCCGACCCGAGGGGTCATCGAGCAGCTCAGGATGGTGAAGGACGCCGGCGAGGTGGACCGCATGGCCCGGGCCGCGGCCATCGCCGACGAGGCCCTGGCGGCGGTGCTGCCGATGCTCAGGGCCGCCGGGGCCCGGCAGGCGGACGGCACCCTCACCGAATCGCGGTTCGCCTCGGCCCTCGACCACGCCATGCGGGAGCGCGGTGCGGAGGACAGCGCGTTCGAGACCATCGTGGCGTCGGGTGAGAACTCGGCCAAGCCCCACGCCCGGCCGGGAGACCGGACCATCAGGCCGGGCGACCCGGTGGTGGTCGACTTCGGGGCGGTCTTCGAGGGCTACCGCTCGGACATGACCCGCACCTTCTGCATCGGCGGCCCGCCCACCGGCGAGCTGGCCACGCTCTTCGACCTGGTGGCCGACTCTCAGCAGCAGGGGGTCCGATCGGTCGGGCCCGGGGTGGTCGCCGGCGCCGTCGACCAGGCCTGCCGCCAGGTGATCGCGGCGTCGGGATGGGGGGAGCGGTTCGAGCACGGGACCGGGCACGGAGTCGGGCTGGACATCCACGAGGCGCCGTCGGTGGGTCCGGGGTCCACTGCTATCCTCGAGCCCGGCACCGTGGTCACCGTGGAGCCCGGCGTGTACGTCCCGGCCACCGGCGGTGTCCGGATCGAGGACACCCTGGTGGTGACCGAGGACGGCAGCCGCACCCTCACGCTCTTCCCGAAAGAGGTCGCCATCTGATGGCCGTCTCCACCAATGATCTCCGCAACGGCATGACCCTGGACCTCCCCGAAGGCCTGTTCTCGGTGGTCGAGTTCCAGCACGTGAAGCCGGGCAAGGGCGGCGCCTTCGTACGGACCCGCCTCAAGAACCAGCGCACCGGGGCGGTGATCGACCGGACCTACCGGGCGGACGAGAAGCTCGAGCAAGCCATCATCGACAAGCGCGAGATGCAGTTCCTCTACCGGGACGGCCCCGACTACGTGTTCATGGACACCGCCTCCTACGAGCAGCTCCAGGTCGAGACCGGCCTCCTCGGGGACGCGGCCAAGTACCTGAAGGAAGGGGACGACGCCGTGCTCCAGTTCTTCGGGACCGAGATCGTGGGGGTCGACCTCCCGGCGGCGGTGGCGCTCACCGTGGCCGTCACCGAACCCGGCCTGCAGGGGGACCGGGTCTCGGGGGCCCGTAAGCCCGCCACCCTGGAGACAGGGCTGGTGCTCCAGGTGCCGCTCTTCGTCAACCCGGGGGAGAAGATCAAGGTCGACACGCGGACCGGGGAGTACCTCACCCGGGCCTGACCCACCGGTCCGGCCCCGAAGGGGACCCGAATTCATGGACGGAGCCTCCCGCCACCAGGCCCGCGAGCGGGCCCTCACCCTGCTGTACGAGGCCGAGCTCAAAGGTGAACCCGTCGCCCAGGTGGTGGACGGGCTCCCGGTGGCACCCGACGCCTACACGGCCGCCGTGGTGCAGACGGTGGAAGACCGCCGGTCCGAGATCGACGACCTGGTCGGGCAGGCGGCCATCGGATGGGACGTGCCACGCATGGCGGTGGTCGACCGCAACGTCCTGCGACTGGCCGTGGCCGAACTGCTCGGGTCGCCGGACGTCCCCACCGCGGTCATCCTCGACGAGGCGGTGGAGCTGGCCGCGGTGTACTCGACCGACGACTCGGGGCGTTTCGTCAACGGGGTGCTCGCCACGCTGGCGGCGCGCCTTCGGGGGCCGGAGGCCCGGCCCGGGGGCGGACCAGGTGGCGAGGAAGGTATAGTCGGGTCCTGACCGTGAAGCGGGTCCCGTGAGGCCCGAACGGACAGGAGGACCAGTGGCCGAACGCGAACGCAGCCATGCCCGCCCGCGGGGTGCTGTGTTCGTTCCCCGGGCCCAGGTGATGTCGGCCTCGGACGTGCACCGGGCGATCACGCGGATGGCTCACGAGATCGCCGAGCGCAACCACGGTCTCCAGCACGTCGTGCTGATCGGACTGCAGACCGGCGGTGTGTCCATCGCCGAGCGCCTGGCCGAGACGCTGGCCGAGGTCGAAGGGACCTCCGTCCCGGTCGGGACCCTCGACGTCGCCTTCTACCGCGACGACATCGGCCTGCGGCCGGTGCTGCCCGAGGCTGTGACCGACATCCGGATGGACCTCAACGGGGCCACCGTGGTGCTGGTCGACGACGTGCTGTTCACCGGGCGGACCGTCCGGGCCGCCCTCAACGCGTTGGGCGACTACGGGCGGGCCCAGGTCATCGAGTTGGCGGTGATGGTCGACCGGGGGCACCGCGAGCTCCCCATCCGGCCGGACTTCGTGGGCAAGAACCTGCCCACCCGGCGCGACGAGATGGTCGATGTGTCCGACGAGGGAGTCTCCCTGGGGGACCTGGTCAGCCGGTGACCTTCCCCACCCACCTCCTCGGCATGGACGATCTGGCGGCCGACCAGATCGTCTCGGTCCTCCAGGTGGCCGATTCCTTCGCCGAGGTGGGCCGGCGGACCAATCCGAAGGTGCCCACCCTGCGCGGCCGGACCGTCGCCACCCTGTTCTTCGAGGACTCGACCCGGACCCGGATGTCGTTCGAGACCGCGGCCAAGCGCATGTCGGCCGACGTCCTCTCGTTCGCGGCCGGCTCGTCGTCGGTGAAGAAGGGCGAGTCGCTGCGTGACACGGTCGAGACCATCGAGGCGATCGGGATCGATTCCGTGATCATCAGGCACGCATCCTCCGGGGTGCCGGCGCGGGTGGCCGGATGGGTCGAGCACTGCTCGGTGATCAATGCCGGTGACGGCTGGCACGAGCACCCGACCCAGGCCCTTCTCGACCTCTACACCGTCCGCCAGGCTCTGGGTGGCGGAGACGAGGGCGTGGCCCGCTTCGAGGGTCTGCGGGTGGCCATGGTGGGTGACATCCGTCACAGTCGGGTGGCCCGATCGCAGATCACCGCCTACGCGGCCCTGGGCGCCGAGGTCACCCTGGTGGCGCCGGCCACCCTGCTACCGCCCTCCATCGAGGGCTGGCCGGTGGTGGCGATCAGCCACCAGCTGGACGAGGTGCTGCCCAAGGCCGACGTGGTCTCCCTGCTCCGGGTGCAGTCGGAGCGGGGGAGCGGCGAGTTCGTCCCCTCGCTGCGCGAGTACACGAGCGGCTACGGCCTCACCGCCCGCCGGGCTGCCGGCCTGCAGCCGGGGGCGCTCATCCTGCACCCGGGCCCGATCGTCCGGGGGGTGGAGATCGCCTCGGACGTGGCCGAGCTCCCGGCCTCCCTCATCACCGACCAGGTGAGCAACGGTGTGGCCGTCCGAATGGCGGTGCTGTTCCTCATGCTCGGCCAGGGCTCGCTCGAGGGGACGGGTGGTGGCTGACCGGGATCGGATCGAGCGGGCGCGGCCGGTGGTGGTGATCAGGGGCGGGACGGTCATCGACCGGAACGGCGAACGGCGCGCCGACCTGCTGGTGGCCGACGGGCACATCGCCGCCGTGGAGTCCGCCCTGGAGCACCCGTTGGGGGCATCGGTCCTCGACGCCGACGGCTGCCTGGTCTGCCCGGGCCTGGTGGACCTGCACACCCATCTGCGAGAGCCGGGTCGGGAGGAGTCCGAGACCATCGAGACGGCCACCCGCGCCGCCGCCCTCGGGGGGTACACGGCCGTCGTGGCCATGCCCAACACCGAGCCACCGCTCGACTCGGCCGAAGCGGTGCGCAACGTGTACGAACTGGCCGCCACGGCCAGCGTCGAGGTGGCCGTGGCCGGGGCGATCACCGTGGGACGGGCCGGTGAGCGGCTGGCGCCGATGGCCGAGCTGGCCGCGCTCGGGGTACGGCTGTTCACCGACGACGGCTGCGGCGTGCAGTCGGCCGGCCTGATGCGGCGGGCCCTCGACTACGCCGGGGGCCTCGGGGTGACGCTGGCCCAGCACTGCGAGGACCGGACGCTGGCCGCCGGGGGTGCCATGCACGAGGGCGCCTGGTCCAGCCGGTTGGGCATCCCGGGCATCCCGGGCGCGGCCGAGGACGTCATGGTGGGGCGCGACATCGCCCTGGCCCGGGCCACCGGAGCCCGTCTCCACTTCCTCCACCTCTCGACTTCGGTCTCCATCGACCTGGTCCGCCAGGCCAAGGCGGAAGGACTGCCGGTGACGGCCGAGGCCGCGCCGCACCACTTCACCCTCACCGACCGGTGGGCGTCCGGCTACGACCCCACGTTCAAGGTCAACCCCCCGCTGCGGCCGCAATCCGACGTCGACGCGGTGAAGGCGGGGTCTGGCGGACGGGACGGTCGACGCCATCGCCACCGACCACGCCCCGCACGCCCCCGAGCTCAAGGACCTGCCCTTCGACCAGGCTCCGCCCGGCATGCTGGGCCTGCAGACGGCGCTGCCGCTGGCTCTCTCGGAGCTCGACCTGCCGGTGGGCCGGGTGCTGGCCCTGATGAGCTGGCAGCCGGCATCGATCGCCGGGCTGGACCCCTCGAGCGGGGGAGCCCACGGCGGGCCCATCGAGCCCGGGGCGGCGGCCAACCTGTGCGTGATCGACCCCGGGCCACCTGGACGGTGGAGCCGGGCGCCCTGGCCAGCCGCAGCCACAACACCCCGTACGGCGGGCGCCGGATGTGTGGTCGGGCCCGCCACACGCTGTTCCGGGGGGAGCCGGTGGTGGTCGAGGCGGAGGCCCAGCGGTGAGCGGGCGCACTGGCACCGCGGCGCGGCCCGAGGCCCTGCTCGTGCTGGCCGACGGCACCCGGTTCGAGGGCGAGGCCATCGGCGGGTTCCCCGACGGCGGTGTGGCCACCGGGGAGGCCGTGTTCAACACGGTGCTGGCGGGCTACCAAGAGGTCATCACCGACCCGTCCTACGCCGGGCAGGTCATCGCCTTCACCTACCCCCACATCGGCAACTACGGCGTGAACGCCGAAGACGACGAGGCGCGCCGACCCTGGTGCCGGGGGGTCATCGTGCGCGACCTGGTCGATCGGCCGAGCAGCTGGCGGGCCGAGGGGACCCTCGACCAACTCCTGGTCCGGTGGTCGATCCCGGGGATCTCCGGGGTCGACACCCGCCGTCTCACCCGCCACCTCCGCCACCGGGGCGCCATGCCGTGCGCCTTCGGCCCGGCTCCGGAGGCCGAGCTGGCCCAGGCGGCCGCCGGGGCCCCCGTCACCGACGGACGCGATCTGGTCTCGACGGTGACCACCCCGGTGGCCTACACCGCGGCCGCGGCCCCCACCGGGTGGTGGCCTACGACTTCGGCGTGAAGGAGGCCATGCTGCGCCAGCTCGGCCGGCTGGCCACCGTCGACCGTGGTCCCGGCCTCCACCCCGGCCGAGACGGTGCTCGGGATGGATCCCGACGGGGTGTTCCTGTCCAACGGGCCCGGGGACCCGTCCGCCCTGCCGGCGGTCATCGCCGAGATCAAGGCGCTGATCGAGTCGGCACGCGTGCCGGTCTTCGGGATCTGCCTCGGTCATCAGCTCCTGGCCAGCGCGCTCGGAGCCACCACCTACAAGCTCCCCTTCGGTCACCACGGCGGGAACCATCCGGTCCGGCGCCTGGCCACCGGCCAGGTCGAGATCACCTCGCAGAACCACAACTACGCGGTGGCCGAGGGCTCCCTGCAGGGCTCGGAGATCACCCACGTCAACCTCAACGACGGCGTGATCGAAGGGATCCGGAGCCCCGATGCCCCGGTGTTCGGGGTCCAGTACCACCCCGAGGCCGGACCCGGCCCCCATGACGCCCGCTACCTGTTCGGCGAGTTCGCCGGCCTGATGTACGCCACCGGTCGGGGGTCGGGACCGGGGCGGGGGAGGGTGGGCTGATGCCCCGCCGCCACGACATCGAGTCGATCCTGGTCATCGGGTCGGGCCCCATCGTGATCGGGCAGGCGTGCGAATTCGACTACTCGGGCACCCAGGCGTGCCGGGTGCTGGCGGAGGAGGGGTTCCGGGTGGTCCTCGCCAACTCCAACCCGGCCACCATCATGACCGACCCGGCGATGGCCGACCGCACCTATGTCGAGCCGCTCGACCCCGACGTCCTGGCGGCGGTCATCGAGCGCGAGCACCCCGACGCCGTGCTGCCCACGCTCGGGGGCCAGACCGCCCTCAACCTGACCATGGCCCTGTCGGAACGGGGCATTCTCGCCCACCACGGGGTCGAGGTGATCGGGGCGAGCGTCGACGCCATCGCCACGGCCGAGGACCGCGGGCGGTTCAGGGCGGCCATGCAGGAGATCGGGCTGGCCGTGCCGGCGTCGGGGTTCGCCCACTCGCTGGACGAGGCCCTCCTGGTCGGGGAGTCCATCGGCTTCCCGCTGATGGTCCGGCCGAGCTACATCCTCGGCGGCGCCGGCACCGGCATCGCCACCACCCGGGACGAGCTGGTACGCCTGGCGGCCGAGGGCCTCGACGCCTCGCCCGTCAGCGAGGTGCTGGTGGAGCAGTCGATCGCCGGCCAGAAGGAATTCGAGCTGGAGGTGATGCGGGACCATGCCGACAACTGCGTGGTCATCTGCTCGATCGAGAACCTCGACCCGATGGGCGTGCACACCGGGGACTCGATCACGGTGGCCCCGGCCCAGACCCTGACCGACGTCGAGTACCAGGCCATGCGGGACGCCGCCTTCGCCTGCATCCGCCGGGTCGGGGTGGAGACCGGGGGGTCCAACGTGCAGTTCGCGGTGGACCCGGCCGACGGGCGCCAGATGGTCATCGAGATGAACCCAAGGGTGTCGCGCTCCTCCGCACTGGCCTCCAAAGCCACCGGCTTCCCCATCGCCAAGATCGCCGCCCGCCTGGCTGTCGGGTACCGTCTGGACGAGATCACCAACGACGTCACCGGGGCCACCCCGGCGTCGTTCGAGCCGACCATCGACTACGTGGTGACCAAGATCCCGCGCTGGGCCTTCGAGAAGCTGCCGGGGTCGTCGGCCGCACTGGGCACCCGGATGCAGTCGGTGGGGGAGGTCATGGGCATCGGCCGTACCTTCCCCGAGTCCCTGCAGAAGGCGGTCCGCTCCCTCGAGCAGGGGCGCTCCGGACTCAACGCCGACCCGGCGGAGGCCGCCGTCGAGGCCGGTTCGACCGACGAGCTGCTGGCCGCGGTGGCGACGGCCAACCCGGAGCGGATCTTCCAACTGGAGGTGCTCCTGCGCCGGGGTGTCCCGGTGGCGGACCTGGCCGGGGCCACCGGCATCGACCCCTGGTTCCTCGGGGCCGTGGCCGACCTGTCCGACGCCCGGATGGCCCTCGACCTGCAGGTGACCCTGGGCGTGACCGTCGCCGACCTGGACCGGAGGGCGTGGCGACGTCTGAAGCAGCTGGGGTTCTCCGACCACCAGTTGGCCTATCTCTTCGGCGGCGAGTCCACCGCCGAGCAGATCCGGGCCGCCCGGTCCTCGCTCGGGGTGGTGTCCACCTTCAAGACCGTGGACACCTGCGGTGCCGAATTCGAGGCCCACACCCCGTACCACTACTCGACGACCGAGGACGAGGACGAGGTAAGGAGCTCGGCCCGGCCCCGGGTGGTCATCCTCGGGTCGGGCCCCAACCGGATCGGCCAGGGCATCGAGTTCGACTACTGCTGCGTGCACGCTTCGTTCGCGTTGCGCGCCGCCGGCTACGAGACGGTGATGGTCAACTGCAACCCCGAGACGGTCTCCACCGACTACGACACCTCGGACCGGCTGTACTTCGAGCCGCTGACCCCCGAGGACGTGGCCAATGTGCTCGACGCCGAACGGGCCGCCTCGGTGGACGGCGGCCACCTGCTCGGGGTGATCGTCTCCCTGGGCGGCCAGACGCCGCTGAAGCTGGCGGCCAGCATCCCCGAGGGGCTGGTGCTCGGCACCTCGCCCGCCTCGATCGACCTGGCCGAGGACCGCGAGCGGTGGAACGAGCTGTGTGCCGGCCTCGGCATACCGCAACCACCCGGTGGGACCGCCACCACTCCGGCCGAAGCGGCGAGAGTGGCAGCCTCGATCGGCTACCCGGTTCTGGTGCGGCCGTCGTATGTCCTCGGCGGGCGGGCCATGGAGATCGTCTACGACGACGCCCGGCTCGTGGCGGCGGTCGGGGCCATGTCCGCGGTCGGGGGCTCGCTCGGCCGGGAGGGGGGCGTCACCCCTGAACGCCCCGTGCTGGTCGACCGGTTCCTCGAGGATGCCGTGGAGGTGGATGTCGACGCGGTGCGCGACGCCACCGGCGAGGTGGTGATCTGCGGCGTCATGGAGCACGTGGAGGAGGCCGGGGTGCACTCGGGCGACTCGGCCTGCGCCCTGCCCCCGCAGTCGCTGGCCCCGCCGGTGGTGGCCATGCTCGAGCGGTACGTGATCATGATCGCCGAGGCGCTGCAGGTCCGGGGCCTCATCAACGTGCAGTTCGCGGTCAAGGACGAGCGCGCCTACGTGCTCGAGGCCAACCCGAGGGCCAGCCGCACCGTGCCCTTCGTAGCCAAGGCCACCGGGGTGCCGGTGGCGATGGTGGCGGCCCGGGTGATGGTGGGGTCCACCCTCGCCGACCTGCGGGCCGAGGGACTGCTCCTGCCGCCGGTCACCGGTCACGTCTCGGTGAAGGAGGCGGTGCTCCCATTCAACCGCTTTCCCGGGGTGGACACCCTGCTCGGCCCCGAGATGCGCTCGACCGGCGAGGTGATGGGCATCGGGTCCACCTTCGGCCTGGCCTTCGCCAAGAGCCAGATCGCCGCGGGCAACCGGCTGCCCACCGAGGGGACGGTGTTCCTGTCCCTGGCCGACCGGGACAAGGCGGCCGGGCTCGGGGCGGCAAGACAGTTCGCCTCCCTCGGCTTCGAACTCGCCGCCACCTCGGGTACCGCGGCCGCCCTCGAGGCCGAGGGGATCGCCGTGGCCACGGTGGTGGCGAAGGTGGGCGACTCGCGCCCGGGGGTGGTCGACGCCGTCGACCTGATCGCCGGAGGGAAGGTGCAGCTGGTGGTGAACACCCCGCGAGGCCGCGGGCCGCGGGCCGACGGTGACCACATCAGGGCCACCGCCCTCGCCCACCGGGTGCCCTGCCTCACCACCGTGGCCGCGGCCAAGGCTGCCGCGGCCGGGATCGCCGACTGGATCCGCCACCCGCTCTCGGTGCGGTCGTTGCAGGAATACCACCAGCGGTGAGCCGATGGGCGGCATCCAGATGAGCCACGAGCAGGTGAGCAGGGACCAGGTGAGCCCGATGCCGACGAGCGGTTCGGCCCGCCGGTCGGGCGCTGAACGGGTCCGGCGGGCCTGGCGGGCGGTGACGGCCGGCGACGTGGACCTCACCGCCACCGTGGGCTCCCTCCAGCTGCCCAACCCGGTGATGACGGCCTCAGGCACCTCGGGACACGCCGACGAGCTGGCGGCGTACTTCCCGCTCTCCGAGCTCGGGGCGGTCGTGGTCAAGTCGCTGTCGCCCGAGCCCTGGCCGGGCAATCCCGCGCCGCGGGTGCATGCCACGTCCGCCGGCATGCTCAACAGCGTGGGGTTGCAGGGGCCGGGTGTGAAGGCATGGCTCGACGAGGACCTCCCGCGGCTGACCGCCGTCGGGGCCAGGGTGGTGGCCAGCATCTGGGGGCAGCGGGTCGACGACTTCGCCCGGGCCGCCGCCATGGTGGCCGGGGCGCCCGGGGTGGTGGCCATCGAGGTCAACGTGAGCTGTCCGAACATCGAGGACCGGCGACGTATGTTCGCCCACTCGCCGGCGGCCACCGGCGAGGTGATGGCGGCGGTCGGGGAGCACTGCCCGGGGCTGCCGCGCTGGGCCAAGCTGAGCCCCACCGTGCCTGATATCGCCGAGGTGGCCGGCGCCGCCCTGGCCGCCGGGGCCGACGGGGTTACGCTGGTCAACACGGTGTTGGCCATGGCCATCGACCTCGACCGGCGCCGACCCGTCCTCGGGTCGGGCTCGAACGGCGGCGGGCTGTCCGGCCCGGCCGTCCATCCCGTGGCCGTCCGCGCCGTATTCGACGTCCGAGAAGCCCATCCTGGAGCCGGGATCATCGGTGTGGGCGGGGTGACCGCGGCCGAGGACGCCGTGGAGCTGATGCTGGCCGGGGCCAACGCCGTCCAGGTCGGCACGGCCACGTTCCGCGACCCGTGGGCTCCGCTGAAGGTGCTCCGGGGCATCGAGCGCTGGTGTTCACGCCGCGGGGTGCGTCGAGTTTGCGAGCTGGTCGGGGCGGCCCATGGGTGACGCCCCGAGCGCCGGGTTCGCCGACCGGGTGATGGAGGCGGTCGGGGAGCGAGGGCCGCTCTGTGCCGGCATCGATCCGTCGCAGTCGCTGCTGGCCCACTGGGGGCTGTCCGACGACGGCGCCGGGCTGCACCAATTCAGCATGCGGTGCCTCGAAGCGTTCGACGGGGTGGTCTCGGTGATCAAGCCCCAGGTGGCGTTCTTCGAACGACACGGCTCGGCCGGCCTGGCCGCCTTCGAATCGCTGGTCGCCGAGGCGCGATCGGCCGGATTCGTGGTCATCGCCGACGCCAAGCGGAGCGACATCGGCACCACCATGGAGGCCTACGCCGCCGCCTGGCTGGGCCCCGACAGCGCCCTGGCGGTCGATGCGGTCACCGCCGTCGCCTACCTCGGGATCGGCGCCCTCCGGCCCCTGTTCGACCTGGCCGCCATCCACCGGCGCGGGGTCCTGGTGGTGGTCCGCAGCTCCAATCCCGAGGGCCGCTCGCTCCAGCGGGCCCTGACCGACGAGGGCCGCGGCCCGTCCGTCGAAGACATGCTGCTGGAGGAGATCGCCGCCCGCAACCGCGGCGGCGAAGTGCCGGCGGGCACGGTGGGCGCGGTGATCGGCGCCACCCTCCGGCCGTCGGCGTTCCCCCTCCCCGATCTCGGGGGGATCATCCTGGCCCCGGGCGTGGGCGCCCAGGGGGCCGGTGCCGCCGAGGTGGCCAGCCTGTTCGCCGGCTGCCCCCCCAACTCGGTGCTGGCCAGCGTGTCACGCTCGATCCTCGCCGCCGGCCCGAACCCGGCCGACCTGGCGTCGGCGGCCGCCCGGACCCAGGAGGCCATGGCCAAGGCGTTGCGCTGAGCACCGCCGTCGGGCCGGCACTCACCGGGGCCCGACTGTGCTCTGCGGCCGGGCTGTACGGCCGGGCTCTGCGGCCGGGGCAGCTGCGCCGATTGTGCTGTTTGATCGAGGGCGTCGCCAGATCTACTGCGTCGCCAGATCGACGGCGTCGGCGTTAGGTGGCGGTGGCCGTGGGAAACCAACCCGAGACGCTCCCGGCCAGGGCCCGTGCCCGCCGGTCGGAGACCCGGCGGGCCTCGGCCCAGCTGACCGGCGAGAAGACGAGGTGGTCACCGGGACCCAGTTGCCCGAGGCGCGACAGATCGGCCGAGATCACGCAGGCGATCACCGGATAGCCACCGAGCGTGGCATGGTCGACCAGGAGGACGATCGGGTTGCCGTCCGGTGGGACCTGGACGGCCCCGGTCACCATGGCGGTCGAGGTGACCGGCGGGCCGGCGGTGAGCGGTGGGCCTCCGACGAGGCGGAGGCCGATGCGGTTGGAGTCCGCCGCCACCGACCACTCGGTGGCCCAGAGGGCATCGCTGACCGACGACGGGAAACGGTGGGGCCCGAGCACCACGCGGACAGGACCGGATGGATCCGCGGCACCGGGTGGACGTGAGAGGACGCCGTGCGGCCGGGCCGGGACGCCCAGATCGAGTCGGTCTCCGGCCGCCAACGGACCCGGCCCGAGTCCGCTCAGCTGGTCCGAGGAGCGCGAGCCCACCACCAGCGGCGACTCGATGCCCCCGCCCACGGCCAGGTAGGCGCGGAGCCCGACACGGACGCGACCGATGCTGAGCATCTGGCCCGACCGGACCGGCACCACGAGGTCGGTGCCGACCGGGTGGCCGTCGAGCTGCACGTCGACGGCATCGGGGGCGGACCCCACCACGGCCAGATGGCCCTCCTGGCCGAAGCGGAGGACCGGCCCCCGGGCGGTGATCTCGATGCAGGCGGCGTCGGCCGGGTTCCCGACCAGCCGGTTGGCCAGCTGCATCGAGTCGGCATCGGCTGCACCGGCGCCGGGCACGCCCAGAGTGGCCAGCCCGCGTCGACCGGTGTCCTCGACCAGGCTCAGGAATCCCGGCTCCACGACCTCGAGGGTCCGGTCGCCGCCGGCGACGAGGGGCGGGCGCGCGTTCCCGAACCCGGACGCGACCGTGCCGCCCCCGGACGCGGCCGTGCCACCCGCGGTTGTGGGCCCGGCGACCGAGAACCGGACGCCGTCCCCCGGCTGCAGCAGGGCGAACGGAGGATGGTCGGGATCGAACAGGCGCATGGAGGTGTGCCCGATGACCATCCAGCCGCCGGGCGAGGACTGCGGGTAGATCGAAGCAAAACCGCCGGCGATGGCCACCGACCCGGCCGGCACCGAGGGCCGCGGTGAGGCCCGGCGCCGGATGGCGGCCAACTCGGGGGGGAGCCCGACCAGATACGGGAAGCCCGGGGCGAACCCGATGAGGGCCACCTCGAGTTCGGTACCGGTCAGTAGCTCGACCACCGTGGACGGGGTGCCACCGATGGCGTCGGCCACCGCCCCCAGGTCGGGACCGTCGAACTCGACCGGGATGCCCACCACACCTCCGGCCCGGCCCGGATTCGGCCTCGCACCCATCCCGGCGCTCGCCGGAGTCGGGCGGGACCAGGAAGCCAGGTCGGTGAGCCAGGTGGTGAACGCGGTGTCCCGAGCGGCGTCCCGACCGACGCCGACGACGACGCTGTCCAGCCCGGTCAGTGCCTGGCCCGTGCCGGCCGGGGATGTCCCGTCGTGCCGGGCCTGCTCGACCGCCTGGGTCAGGGCACGCGCCGCGGACACGTCGGCGACGGACACCAGGAAGGCCCGGTCCCCGAACACCGCCACCGGCGAGGTCTCGGGGAGGACAGGCGTCACGACGGGCCGGCGGCGAAGGGCCGCACGCTCACGCCCCCGGCCTCGAGCGCGGCGCGGACCGCCCGGGCATTGCCGGCGGCACCGGGCGCGTCTCCGTGCACACACAACGTCGCCACTTCGACGGTGATCCACGACCCGTCGGCCGATTCGAGCCCACCCCTCCCGGCCAGGGAGAGGGCCCGCCGCCCGACCTCCTCGGGGGCGTCCACGAGCGCGCCGGGCTCACCGCGCGGAACGAGGCGCCCGTCGGGTCGGTAGCCGCGATCGGGGAACCCCTCGGGCACCAGCGCCAGTCCAGCGTCGGCCGCGGCGCGGACCATCGCCGAGGCCGGTTGGGCCAGGACCGCCGGGAGGCCCGAACCGACCGCTCCCTCGACCACCGCAGCAGCCATGACGGGATCCGAGCCCATCTGGTTGTACAACGCGCCATGCGGTTTGAGGTAGGAGAGCATCGCCCCCTCCGACGCGATCGCATCCGAGAGGATCGATACCTGCTCGACGATGTCGGCCACCACCACTGTGGGATCGGCGTCGACCGGCCGTCGCCCGAACCCCTGGCGATCGTGGAAGGAGACGTGTGCCCCGATGGTCACGCCCAGGTCCACGCAGATGGCCGCGGTCGCCCGCATCACCGCCCGGTTGCCGGCATGGAACCCGCACGCCAGGCTGGCGCTGGTCACCTCGTCCAGCACGGCCCGATCGGTGGCGGTCACCGTTTCTCCTTCGGCCAGATCCGCGTTGAGATCGACCGTCCTCACCGATCCAGTATTGAACACCTCCTCGCCGACGGCGCGAGAGCCGTCGGCGCTGGGCTGATTTCGCCACCGCCACGCGCCCATCCGGCCCAGTTGCCCCAGCGCCACCCGCCCGGCCACTGTCCAGGTCGCCACCCGCAAACGTGTGACCTGGGCCCGCGGAGGCGCTATCGTCTCGACCATGCCGCAACCGCCCGCACTCACTCCAGAACAGCGCCAGGCCGCCCTGGCCAAGGCCGCCAAGGTCCGCCGCGAGCGGGCCGAAGTCAAGGAGAAGCTCAAGCTGGGTTCGATCACCCTGTCTGAGCTCCTCACCACTGCCGACTCCAACGAGACCGTCGGCAAGATGAAGGTGCTCTCCGTGCTCGAGTCCCTGCCCGGTCTGGGCAAGGTCAAGGCTCGCCGGCTGATGGACACGGTGGGGATCAGCGAGAGCCGTCGACTCCAGGGGCTGGGGAGCAATCAACGGGAGTCACTCCTGCGCGAGACCGCTCGCTGAGCAGACCGCAGCCAGATCGGGCGCCGGTCCGATCCGTCCCCCTCATCTTCGTCCTGTTCGGTCCGGGGGGAGCCGGAAAAGGTACGGTCGCCGCGCGCCTGGTCGATGAAGTTCCCGATCTGAGGCTCAGCCGTTCGTGGACCACGCGGGCGCGCCGGCCGGACGAGCCCGATGACGCCTACGTGTTCGTCGACCGGCCGACGTTCGAGGCGCAGGCCGCGAACAGGGGCGTTCTTCGAGTGGGCCGAGTTCCTCGGCAACCTGTACGGCACCCCGCAACCCGACCCCCTCGCCGATGGCGACATCCTCCTCGAGATCGATGTCCAAGGAGCGCGCCAGGTTCGCCGGCAGCGACCGGATGCGACGCTCATCCTGCTCGCCCCGCCATCAACCGATGCCCAACGCCAGCGCCTGCTGGGGCGCGGCGACGACGAGTCCCATATCGCCGAACGCCTGGCGGCGGGGGAGGGGGAGGTGTCGGCCGGGGAGGAGATCGCCGACGCCGTGGTCGTCAATCACGAGGTTGCCCAGGCCACCAGCGATGTGGTCGCTATAGTGGAGAGCCGCCGTTCGGCTGCCCTGGGTGGCAGTCCCGACCCGGAGCCGGCGACTGGTGGTCCAGCCACCGGGTCGGTGTGGCGCCCATCGACACCCGATCGACCTGGAGAATTGTGATGGCTCAAGATCAGACCACGCTCATGGACCCGCCCATCGAGGGGCTGCTGGACAAGGTCGACTCCAAGTTCACCCTGGTGGCCCTGGCTTCGCGACGGGCCCGCCAGGTCAACAGCTACTACAACTCCCTGGGCGAAGGCCTCGGGGTGGTGGTGCCGCCCCAGGTGGCCTCGCCGTCGGGCAAGCCCCTGTCGATCGCCTTCGAGGAGGTGGCCGAAGGAAAGGCCACGTACTCCCGTCCGGACCCCGAGGAGCTGGCCGCGGCAGAGGCTGCCGCGCTGGCCCTGCTCGAGGGTGAAGGTGAGGCTGACACTGAGGGCGGCGGCGAGGACGCGGAGATTCCGGTGCCGGAGGCCGGCACCGACTAGCCGGCCGGTCCCGAGGGGTTTGAGGGGAGAGATGATCGCGTCACGGACGGTGCCCGCGGGGGCCGAGGTGGGCGGATGAACGGCTCGACCCGCGCCTCGGCGCCCTTCGTGGTCCTCGGGGTCTCGGCCGGCATCGCCGCCTACAAGGCGGTCGAGGTCTGCCGGCGGCTGGTCGATGCCGGGGTGCACGTCGCCCCGGTGCTCACCGAGCGGGCCACCCGCTTCGTGGGCCGGGCGACCTTCGACGCGCTTGGTTCGGAACCGGCCCAGACCAGCTTGTGGGACGGGCCGAGCCCCATCCCCCACACCCGGCTCGGCCAACGGGCCGACCTGGTGGTGGTCGCCCCGGCCACGGCGGACCTGCTCGCCCGCTACGCCGGCGGATTGGCGGACGATCTCCTCACGGCCACCTTGTTGGCCACCCGGGCACCGGTGCTGGTGTGCCCGGCCATGCACACCGAGATGTGGGAGCACCCAGCTGTGCAGCACAACCTCGGCATCCTCCAGGAACGCGGCGTATCCGTGGTGCCCCCCGTTGACGGCCGGCTGGCCGGAGGAGATCAGGGCGAGGGCCGGATGGCCGAGCCGGCGGCCATCGTCGCCGCCGTGCTGGAGCAGCTGGAGCGGGCCGGCACCGGTGCAGCCGATGGGGCGCCCGGGGCCCGAGCCGACCCCAAGGACCTGGCCGGGCTGCGAGTGGTGGTCTCGGCTGGCGGTACCCGCGAGCCGATCGACCCGGTCCGTTTCATCTCCAACCGCTCATCGGGGAAACAGGGTCATGCCCTGGCGGAGGCGGCCCGCCGGCGGGGGGCCGAAGTGGTCCTCGTGACCACCGCCGGCCGGCCGGTGAGTCGCGGGCTCATCGTCGATCGGGTCGAAACGGCGGCGGACATGGAGTCGGCCATGCTGGCCCGGGCCGAGGACGCCGACGTCGTGGTCATGGCGGCAGCGGTGGCCGACTTCCGTCCCAAGCGAGCCGCAGGGTCCAAGCTGGTCAAGGCGGAGGGCGTGCCGGAGCTGATCCTCGAGCCCACCCCGGACATCCTGGCCGAGCTCGGCCAGCGACGGAGGGAGGGCCAGGTCCTGGTGGGGTTCGCCGCCGAAACCGGGTCGTTCGGCGAGCGCCCGGTGACCAAGCTGGTGGCCAAGGGGGTCGACCTGATGGTGGCGAACGACGTAGCCGCCCCGGGGGTCGGGTTCGACCACGACACCAACGAGGTCACGGTGTTCGGCGCCGACGGTTCGGTGACACCGATCCCCCTGAGCTCCAAGGAGGCGGTGGCCGACGCCATCTTGGATAGGGTGAGCGTGTTGTTGTGCCCACGGTGACCGGGGCCCGTCGGGCGCCGGGGTCCTTCGGTACCCGGTGCGCCGGCCCGCCCTTTCCGATCGCCGTCCACGGCGTCAGCCTCCGACCAACCCAGGGCGAGAGCCCCCGACCAGAATGGAACCTCCCGTGAGCACCCGATACACCTTCACGTCGGAGTCGGTGACCGAGGGCCATCCCGACAAGATGGCCGACCAGATCTCCGACTCGGTCCTCGACGCGCTGCTGACCGACGACCCGGACAGCCGGGTGGCGTGCGAGACCCTGCTGACGACGGGGCTCGTACTGGTGGCAGGTGAGGTCACCACCACCACGTATGTGGATATCCCGAAACTGGTGCGCAGGACGGTGCTCGACATCGGCTACGACGACGACGCCTATGGGATCGACGGCAACACCTGCGGGGTCATCGTCTCCCTCGACGAGCAGTCGCCCAACATCGGCCAGGGGGTGGACAACGCGTTCGAGGTCCGGGCCGGGACGGGCGGGGAGGACGTGCTCAACGCCCAGGGCGCCGGCGACCAGGGAATGATGTTCGGCTACGCCTGCGACGAGACGCCCGACCTGATGCCGCTGCCGATCTGGCTGGCTCACCGACTCGCTCAGCGCTTGGCTCAGGTGCGCCGGGTCGGGGTGCTCCCGTATCTGCGACCGGACGGGAAGACCCAGGTGAGCGTGACCTACGAGGACGGCCGTCCGGTGGCCCTCGAGACCGTCCTCATCTCCACCCAACACGACCCAGGGGTGGATCTCGAGACCCTGCTCCTCCCCGACCTGCGTGACAACGTGATCACTCCCTTGTTGCCGCCCGAGCTCGACACTGACCACCTCCGCATCCTGGCCAACCCGACCGGAGTCTTCGAGCTCGGCGGTCCGCACGCCGACACCGGGCTCACCGGGCGCAAGATCATCGTCGACACCTACGGCGGGATGGCACGGCACGGTGGCGGTGCGTTCTCGGGCAAGGACCCCTCCAAGGTGGACCGTTCGGCCGCCTACGCGGCCCGATGGGTGGCCAAGAACCTGGTGGCGGCCGGCGCGGCCACCAGGTGCGAGGTCCAGGTGGCGTACGCCATCGGCGTGGCCAGGCCGGTGTCGGTACTGGTCGAGACGTTCGGCACCGAGCGATGCGATCCGACGCGGATCGAGGAGGCGGTCGACGAAGTGTTCGATCTCCGACCGGCAGCCATCGTCCGCGACCTCGATCTCAAGCAGCCCATCTACCGGAAGACATCGGCCTACGGTCACTTCGGTCGCTCCGAGAAGGAATTCACCTGGGAGGACACGTCCCGAGCCGATGACCTGAAGCAGGCCCTCGGGCTCTGACCTCCCCGTCGTCGACAGCTCCGCCGGCCGGTGCCGGTGCGGGCGGCCCAGATCCGGGGCCGGGCACCGGGACCGACGGGGTGGTGGCCACGCCGCGCACCGTGCGAGTGGTCCCCGATGTGCCGGCCATCCAGCGGCGGTTCGACTACACCGTGCCCCCGGCGCTCGACGGTGAGATCGGCGTGGGCAGCCGGGTGCGGATCGACCTCCACGGCCGCCGGGTCGGCGGCTGGGTGGTGGAGGACCGGGTCGAAGCGGTGCTGGGCGTCCCGCTCAAGCCGTTGGCCGGCTCCAGCGGTGAGGGCCCCCCTCCGTCGGTGGTGGCGGTGGCCGAGTGGGCGGCCTGGCGCTGGTCCGGCCCGCTGTCATCGATGCTCGGCTCCGCCTCACCGCCCCGGGTGATCCGTCGGGGCCCGGAGTGGCGCTCGGATCGCCCCCGCCCCGGGAGTCCGAGCGGCTCGGCCACGGCGGCGCCACCGTCACCCGGCGGCCGGTCGGTCTCCATCGTGGCCGAAGCGCTGGCCGGGCCGGGGACGCCGTCGGTCGTTCGGCTGGCCCCGGCACTCGATGCCGCGCTGGTGGTGAGCGAGGTCGTCCATCGCCTCGGAGGCCAGGGGGTCCTCGTCCTGGCGCCGTCTCGGGCGCGGGCCGCTCAGGTCGCCGATCGGCTGGCGCGCTCGGGCGTCGAGGCCGCCCTCCTGCCCGACCAGTGGGAGCGGGCATCGTCGGGGCGGGCGACCGTCGTCGGCGCCCGCGCCGCCGCCTGGGCCCCGATCGAACAGCTGCGCGGGGCGGTGGTGCTGGACGCCCACGACGAGGCCTACCGGGAGGAGCGGGCGCCAAACTGGTCGGCGGTCGAGGTCGTGATGGAGCGGGCCCGGCGCGACGGCGCCCCGGTCCTCCTGGTCTCACCATGCCCGCCGGTCACCCAGACCGAGGGTGCCCGGGTGGTGCTCACCGAACGGTCTCTGGAGCGTCGTGGCTGGCCCATCGTCGAGGTCGTCGACCGCACGGCTGACGATCCGCGCACCGGGCTGGTCTCCGAGCGCCTGGCCCGCTTGTTGCACGGGGTGCTCGAGCGACCGGAGGGCCGGGCGGTGTGCATCCTCAACCGTACCGGCCGCATTCGCCTCCTGGCCTGTGTGCACTGCGGGTCCGTGGTCCGGTGCACTCGGTGCGGGGGGGCCATGGCCCAGCCGGTCGCCGGAGGCGCGCTGCAGTGCCGGCGCTGCGGAGACAACCGCCCGCCGGTATGCGCCGAATGTGATTCGGCTCGCCTCAAGTCCATCCGGATCGGGGTCACCCGGGCCACCGAGGAACTGTCGGCACTGACCGGCGTCGACGCGGTGGAAGTGACGGGAAGCTCGGCGCCGGAGGTCCCCGGCGCGGCCCGCCTGGTGGTGGGGACCGAAGCCGCGCTGCACCGGGTCGGTCGGGCCGATGCGGTGGCCTTCCTCGAGTTCGACCAGCACCTGCTGGCGCCGCGCTTCCTGGCTGCGGAGCAGTCGTTGGCCCTGTTGGCCCGGGCTTCTCGCCTGGTCGGGACCCGTGACCGGGGCGGCCGGGTGCTGGTCCAGACCCGGATCCCGGCGCACGAGGTGCTGTGGGCCGCGGCGCGGGCCGACCCCGAGTTGGTGACGGCAGCCGAGCGGCCCCTGCGCCAGAGTCTCGAGCTCCCGCCCTTCGGCGCCCTGTCGCTGCTGCGCGGCCCCGGCGCCACCGGGCTGGCTGCCGGGCTCGCCGGGCGCCCCGGCCTGACCGTTTCCTCGCTCGAGCCCGACCGGTGGCTGGTCCGGGCGGGCGACCATCAAACCCTGTGCGACGCGCTGGCCACGGTGGAGCGGCCGGCCGAACGGGTGCGGGTCGAAGTCGATCCGGTCGACGTCTGAACCGGACCGGTGGTCACCACCGCGCCGCGCCCTAGACTGGGCGTATGCCCGCCTACCCCGTGCGCACCTACGGCGACCCGGTGCTGAAGCAGGCCGCCCGCCCGGTCGACGAGGTCGACGGGACCCTGGCCCGCCTGGTCGACGACATGGTCGAGACCATGTACGGCTCGGAGGGAGCGGGACTGGCTGCCCCCCAGGTCGGGGTCCAGAAGCGCCTCTTCGTCTATGACGTGGGGGAGGGGCCCCGGACCATGATCAACCCCTCCATCGTCGAGCTGGAAGGTGAGTGGTACCACGACGAGGGGTGCCTGTCGATCCCGGGCCTCCGGGTGGGCATCGTGCGCCCCAACCGGGTGCACATCCGGGGCTACGACCTGGACGGCGAGGAGCTCTCCATCGAGGCCGACGAGTTCCTCGGCCGGGTCTTCCAGCACGAGGTCGACCACCTGGATGGCGTGCTGATGCTGGAACGCCTCGACGACGACGTGCGGGGCCAGGCGCTGCGCGTCCTGCGCGACCGATCGCTCGGACTGGACACGACGGCCATGGAGGCCAAGCTGGTGTCGGCCGGTAGCGACCGGGACGTGTGACTCTTTCCTGACCCAGGTCACGGCGCCATGGCCCGACTGGTCTTCCTCGGCACTCCCGAGGCCGCGGTGGCGCCCCTCGGTACGCTGGTGGGGGCCGGCCACGACGTGGTGCAGGTGGTCACCCGGGGCGACAAGAGGCGGGGGAGGGGTGGTGCCCGGCAGCCGAGCCCGGTGAAGGCGGCCGCCACCGAGCTGGGCCTGCCGGTCACCGACCGGCTCGAGGACGTACTGTCGGCCGGAGCGGAGTTGGGCGTGGTCGTGGCCTACGGCCGGATCATTCCGGTGGCCGTCCTCCAGCAGCTGCCCATGGTCAACCTCCACTTCAGCCTGCTGCCCCGCTGGCGGGGCGCCGCCCCGGTGGAGCGGGCCATCCTCGAGGGCGATGCCGAGACCGGGGTGTGCCTCATGGCGGTGGAGGCCGGGCTCGACACCGGACGCATCTATGCCCGGGCCGACACGGCCATCGGCGACAACGAGACGGCCGACGAGCTCCGGTCCCGCCTGGTGCAGCTCGGATGCCGGTTGCTGGAGGACAACCTGGCCGATGGGGTAGCCGGTCTGCCCGTGCCCCGCGACCAGGTCGGCGAGCCGACCTACGCCGAGAAGGTCCAACCCGCCGAGCTGGAGATCCGTTGGGACCAGACGGCCGAGCAGATCCGGCGGGTGGTCCGCCTCGGGCGGGCCTGGTCCACCTGGCGCGGCCGCCGTCTCGGCGTGGTGGCGGTCGAGGCGTGGGCCGCCCCCGATGGAGAGCCGGGCGGAGACCGGGTGGCTCCCGGCACGTTGGAGGGGCACGCCGTGGTCGCCGGTGGTGGGACTCGGGTCCGGCTGGTCTCGGTCCAACCGGAGGGGAAGCGGCCCTTGGCCGCGGCCGACTGGTGGCGCGGCCAACGAGTCGAGCCCGGCGAGCGACTGGGATCATGATCCGGCCCGACCGGATCAGTCTCGATCGGATCGGCCACGACCGCCCCCGGTAGGCTCAGGCGGGCCATGCCGCCCTCACCACCGGTGCCCGAGCTGCGGGTCGCTGCCGTCGATCCTCTCGGCAGACTTCGGCCACCTGGCGGACGCCGTCGCCGGGGTGGCGTCGGGGTCCGACTGGTTGCACGTCGACGTGATGGACGGACATTTCGTTCCCAATCTGAGCCTCGGGCCGGCGGTGGTCGCCTCCCTTCGCCCGCTCACCGACCTGTTCTTCGACACCCACCTCATGATCACCGATCCGGATCGGTATCTCGAGGCGTTCCGGGACGCTGGGTCGAACGGGTGCACCGTCCACGTGGAGGTGGGGAGGACGACCGAGCTGATCGGGCAGATGCGGGAGCTGGGCCTGCGGGTGGGGCTGGCAGCCAACCCGGACACGCCGTTCGAGGCCATCGAGCCGTTCCTGTCCGAGGTGGACCTGCTGGTGTGCATGACGGTCTTCCCCGGCTTCGCCGGCCAGTCATTCATCGCCGAGGTGATGCCCAAGGTCAGGAAGGTCCGGGAGGCGGTGACCGACCGGGGCCTCACCGCCGATGTCGAGGTGGACGGAGGCATCGACCTTCGTACGGTGATCGACGCCGCCCGGTCGGGGGCGAACGTCTTCGTGGCCGGCTCGGCCGTGTTCGGCCGGCCCCACCCCCTGGACGAGGTCCGCTCGATCCTCGAGGCCGCGGTGGGGGCAGTGACGGGCGACGGGTTCTGAAGGCGGAGAAGGGCGCCGGTACCGAACGGCGCGACGCCGAGGGCATGGGCCGCGCCCTCGAGGCCGCCGAACTGGTTCGCGGCCTGACCGCACCCAACCCATGGGTGGGCGCGGCGGTGCGGGCCGATCTCGATCGTGGCGAAGAGTGGTTCGCGGGTGCCACGGCACCGCCCGGTGGGCCCCATGCCGAGGTCGCCGCCCTCCGGGCGGCGGGCGGGCAGGCCCGATCGGCCACGCTGTACGTGACCCTCGAACCCTGCACCCATCAGGGTCGGACCCCACCCTGCACCGACGCCGTGATCGCCTCGGGCGTCGCCCGGGTGGTGGTCGGCGTGGAGGATCCCGATCCACGGGTGGCCGGGCGGGGCATCGAGGCCCTCCGGTCGGCCGGCCTGCAGGTCGATGTCGGCGTGGGAGCCGGACGGGTCGCCGACCAGCTGTCCGGCTACCTCAAGCACCGCCGGACAGGTCGACCCGGGGTCACGCTCAAGTTGGCGTCCACCCTCGACGGGTTCATCGCCGCGGCTGACGGCACCAGCCGCTGGATCACCGGTGCGGCGGCCCGCCTCGACGTCCATCGGCTGCGGGCCCGGGCCGACGCGCTGCTGGTGGGGGCGGGGACGGTCCGGGCCGACGACCCGTCGCTCACCGTGCGGCTGCCCCGCGACGATCCCTACTTCCGACGACCCGACCAGCAGCCGATGAGAGTGGTCCTCGGTCGGGCGCCGGCAGGTGCCGCGCTCCGGCCGGTCATCGAGCTCCAGGGCGACCTCGGGGAGGTGCTGAACGAGCTCGGGCGCCGCGGAGTTCTCGAGCTTCTGGTCGAGGGTGGGGCAACGGTGGCGCACGCCTTTCACCGCGCCGGTCTGGTGGATCGCTACGTGCTGTACCTGGCACCGGCATTGGTCGGCGGCGATGACGGACGGCCCCTGTTCGCCGGGCCCGGCGCACCGAGCCTGGCCGACGTGTGGCGGGGCCGCATGCACTCGGTGACTAGCCTGGAGGGCGATCTACGGGTCGATTTGCTCCCCGGTGGGCCTTCGGGCCAGGGGGCCGACACCAGAAATACCTAAGGCCCGCTCCAGGGGGGCCGACATAGAAGTAGGTGCGCACGGCGGCCAGGCCCGCTCGCCGGGGCGAGCCGACGAAAGTGGACCAGTTGAGCCGAACAGAGTCGAACGAAATGCGCACAGCAGAGGGAGACCGGGTGTCGACGCCATTCTCGTCGGTGGAAGAGGCCATCGCGGCCATCGCCCGCGGCGAGATCGTCGTGGTCGTGGACGACGAGGACCGCGAGAACGAGGGTGACCTGATCATGGCGGCCGACGCCGTCACCCCCGAGAAGATCGCCTTCTTCCTCGCCCATACCTCGGGCCTCATCTGCGTTCCGCTGACTCCGGAGCGGGTGGAGCACCTCGAGCTGCCGCTCATGGTCACGGCCAACACCGAGGTGCAGCGCACCGCCTTCACCGTGAGCGTCGACTACCGCCACGGGACCTCCACCGGGATCTCGGCCGCCGACCGCGCCGCCACCATCAAGGCGTTGGCCGACCCTCACATTCGGCCGTCCGACCTCAACCGGCCCGGTCACATCTTCCCGCTCCGGTACCGGCCCGGCGGTGTCCTCAAGCGCGCCGGCCACACCGAAGCCGCCGTCGACCTGGCCCGGGCGGCGGGGATGTCGCCAGCGGGCGTCCTGTGCGAGGTGGTCAGCGAGGACAAGACGGGCATGGCCCGGTTGCCCGAGCTGGTCGAGTTCGCCCAAAAGCACGGGCTGCACCTCATCTCCATCGCCGACCTCATCCGGTACCGCCGGCGCAAGGACAAGCTGGTCCGCCGGATCGCCGAAGCGCGGATCCCGACCGACTTCGGGGAGTTCAAGGCGTTCGCCTACGAATCGGTGCTCGACGGCGAGCACCACGTCGCCCTGGTCAAAGGTGAGGTCGATGGGCGCCCCAATGTGCTGGTGCGGGTGCACAGCGAGTGCCTGACCGGAGACGTCTTCGGGTCGCTCCGGTGCGACTGCGGACCGCAGCTCCACGGCGCCATGGCCAAGATCAGCGAGCACGGCAGCGGAGTCCTGGTCTACCTGCGGGGACACGAGGGGCGGGGCATCGGCCTCGCCCACAAGCTCCGTGCCTACAGCCTGCAGGAGGATGGGCTCGACACCGTTGACGCCAACCTGGAGCTCGGGCTGCCGGCCGACTCCCGGGAGTACGGGATCGGGGCCCAGATCCTGGTCGACCTGGGTGTGACCACCATGAGACTGATGACCAACAACCCGACCAAATACGGTGGTCTCGAGGGATTCGGCCTCGACATCGTCGAGCGGGTGAACATCCAGCCCACTCCGACCCCCGAGAACATCGAGTACCTGCGGACCAAGCGCGAGCGGATGGGCCATCTGCTCGAGGGTCTCGATGACGTCCTCTGACCGGACCGACCTACCCGCCGACGCCAAGGACCGGGCGGCGCGCCGGGTCGGCACCGCCATCGATGGCGCCAGCGGAACAGCCGGTTCGGGACTGCGAGCCGGCTTTGCCTGCGCCGAGTTCAACGGGGCGATCACCGATCGGCTCCTGACCGGTGCCCTCGACGTCTTGGAGGAGTCCGGCGGCGACCTGGCCCACTCGGTCGTGGCCTGGGCCCCGGGTGCCTTCGAATTGCCACTGGTCGCCCTCCGCCTGGCTCAGTCCGGTTCGGTCGATGCGGTGATCGCCCTCGGCGCGGTGATCAGGGGGGACACCGGCCACTACGAATTCGTGGCGGGCGAGTGTGCCGCCGGCCTCCAGAGGGTGCAACTCGACACCGGCGTCCCGGTGGTTTTTGGCGTGCTCACCACCGATTCGGTGGAGCAGGCACTGGTGCGGTCGGAGGACGACGAGCAGAACAAGGGCCGCGAGGCTGCGGTATGCGCCCTGCGCATGAGTGCCGTGCTCGACGGCGTGGCCGCTGAGACTGCCGGCCCGCGCCTCGGTTTCTCGGTCGGGGGGCGCTGATGTTGCGTGTGGTCCTGCCCAAAGGCTCCCTCGAGCGGGCCACGCTCGACCTGTTCGCGGCAGCCGATCTGGCGGTCGCCCGTTCGTCGGAGGTCGACTACCGGGCCACCATCGACGACCCGCGGGTGGACGAAGTGCGCATCCTGCGTCCTCAGGAGATCCCGCTCTACGTGGCGAGCGGCCTGTTCGACGTGGGCATCACCGGCCGTGACTGGGTGGAGGAACGGAGCAGCGAGGTGACCACTCTCGGCGTGCTGCAGTACTCCAAGGCCACCACGAATCCGGTCCGGGTGGTCCTCGCCGTGCCGACCGACTCGCGGGTGTCGTCGGTGACCGACCTGGCTGGGGCCGCCACCGGGCCGGACGGCGCGTTGCGGGTGTCGACCGAATACCCGGCCCTGACCCGCCGCTTCCTGGAGCGTCACGGGGTGCGCGCCGAAGTGAGCCTGTCCTACGGCGCCACCGAGGCCAAGGTGCCCGACATCGCCGACTGCGTCGTGGAGATAACCGAGACGGGGCGGGCGCTTCGGGCCGCCGGGCTCAAGATCGTCGAGACCCTCCTGTTGTCGCACACCGAGCTGATCGCCAACCCCACCGCGGCCAAGGACGCCGAGAAGCGCCACGCCATGGAGCAGCTGCTCACGTTGCTCCAAGGCGCGCTCGAGGCGAGCGGCAAGGTGCTGGTCAAGCTCAACGTGGCCGCCGAACAGCTACCAGGGGTCATCGAGGTCCTCCCGTCCCTGCGATCGCCGACCGTCTCCGAGCTGTTCGGGGGAGGCGGGTTCGCCGTCGAGACGGTGGTCGCCAAGTCCGAGGTCAACGTCCTGATCCCGGCGCTCAAGGATCGCGGCGCCACTGACATCATCGAGCTGGCGCTCTCGAAGATCGTTCATTGAGGTGACGGGTTGACTTCGACTGAGCGGCCCGTAGCTGAGCACCTCGAACCGGTCGGGGGCACCCCGCTGGTCGGAGAGGTGATCGAGTTCGACGACGACCGGGGTCTTGGCGTCGTCGAGTACGGGCCGGGGGAGCGGATCCCTTTCCATTGCACGGCCATCTCGGACGGATCACGCTCCGTCGCCGTCGGGACGGTCGTCGCCTTCGTGGTGTCGGCGGGCAGGCTGGGGCAGCTGGAAGCACGAACGGTGCGGCCGCTCCCCGGGGTGGTCCCCCCCGGCTCGACGCTCGGCACCGGGCGGGAACAGGTGGATGCCGAGCGCGTCGCCGGCCGAAACGGACGGCGGGCCGGTTCCGGACCGGCTCGCTTACCCCGTGCCCGAGCCTGAGTCGTCCCCGGTCCTCCCCGAGTGGGGAGATCCGGCGCCAGAGATTCCCGAACCGTCCACAGAGCCGTCGCGGTCATCGGAACCGGCGCGGTCATCGGAACCGGTGCCGGCATTCGAACCGGCGCGGTCATCGGAACCGGTGCCGGCATTCGAACCGGCGCGGTCATCGGAACCGGTGCGGGCATTCGAACCGGCGCGGTCATCGGAACCGGTGCCGGCATTCGAACCCGAACCATCGCGGGTATCGGCACCGAGCCCGGCCGACCCACCCCGGTTCGTGTTCGACCAGGACGCCGGCGACCACCCGCCGGCCGGCCCTTCGCCGGTCCCGGAAGTATCCGGACCGATCCGATCCGATCGGTCCGAAGGAGCCGAGGGCGGGGACGCGTCATCGGCACCGTCCGGGGCGCCCGACCCGGCGGCCGAGCGGGAAGGTCCGCGTCCGGACTTCTGGGCGCCGTTCGGCAAGCCGGCTGCCGGTCCGCCCCCGACCTGGCGGACGCCAGTCACCCGGCGCCGGTCGGCCGAAGAGGACTGATCCGCGACCTGTTCGTCGCTCGCGCCGCTCTCCGCTTCCTCTGAACTGTCCCCGTCCTGGTTCGCGTTCTGGTCCGGGTCTTCGGCGTAGGGATTCCCGAGGATGTCGCGGGCCATGTCAATGACCACGGCACTGTCGGCGTCCTCCTTGGTCACCACGCCGAGCACGGGGGCGGCCAGCAGCCCGGTCACGATCCCTGTCTGGGACATGGACTCGGCCTGCACCACGCTCCACTCCCAGAGCCGACCCACCATGTCGGGGCTGGTGGCCGTGCGGTTCGGATACTTGAGCCAACAGTTCACCGTGGCGTGCGCCAGTCCGGTGACCGCCGGGAAGAGCCAGATCAGGCGGTAGTTCCCGGTGGCATCGATGACGATCGCGGCGATGTAGGCGAGTACCACACTGCACAGGTTGAACGGGGCCAGTAGCACTCCGAGTCGTTGGCCGAGACCGCCCGCCCTGGGTAGCAGTTGGAGGAGAAGTGGGGCCATCACGATGATGTAGGCCCCGACGAAGGGCGCCCCGACGTACGCCAGGACGACTGCTTGCCACAGGTGGGTGTCGAAGTACTGCACGCCAGCCAGTGCCGCTCCGACGAGGGGGGCCCCCACGGCCAGCTGCATGGGCGAGAGCCACCGGCTCAGGGGGACACCGAGCGCGATCCCGATGATGAACACCGGCAGCCCGGTGGCCAGGCCAGCGGTCGTCTGGGCGCCGGCTCCGGCGTGGAGCACCCGTTGGAAGAAGAGGATGGCTACGTAGGCGGTTGAGCCCACTCCCGACCAGAAGAGCAGCGATCCGGCCACCAACACCTTGGCGTTCGGCCCGGAAAGGATGTCCCGAAGCTCGTCCCGGGTGGGTCTCGCCCGCTCTTTCCTATCGGCTTCCGCCCCAAACGTGGCGGTCGGTGCTTCACGAACCAGGAGGAGCACGACGATTCCCACCGCGATCAGAATGACTGCATCCACCTGAAAGGGCAGGTTCCAGGTACTGGGCTGGCTCTGCTTCCAGGATGCGTACACCGTTGCCTTGATGGTCAGGCTGGCCAGAGTGCCGAGCACCGTGGTCAAAAGGAGCGCCTTGATCCACCGGCTACGGCCGAACACTTCGGGCACCACCGCTACGTTCGTCAGGGTGAACACGGACGACGCCTGGCTGGCGATCAAGATCATCAATACCAGGAGCCAGTATCCGCTTACCACGGTGAACATCCACGTTGCGACGCCCATCGCTATCAAGCTGCCGGCCATGTAGGGCGTGCGCCGACCCACCCGGCTCCGGGTCCGATCACTGAGCCTTCCGGCCACGGGGTAGATGATCCAGCTGAGCAGCCGGTCGGCGGTGAGGGCGAAGGTGACCGCCAGCGCCCCCGACGCCCGTTGCTGCACGAAGAGGGTGATCAGGACACCGGACACGGCCAGGTTGGCCCGGGGCCCGACCAACCCGATCGACAGTCCGATGAAGCTCCGGACCCGCGAGCCGTCGATTCCGGCCAGTCTGTCGGCGCCGGTCGCCTGGTCGGCCTGGCCGGCCTGGCCGGACGAATCGGTCGACGGCGAATCGGGGCGAGGAGCGGGCGGTGGGTCGGGCCCCGCGCTCACCCGCCCGGGTCGGACGGCTCGGAGCTGCCCGCTCCGCCGGCTGCGTCCCCGGTGTCCGATGCCCCTCCGTTGGCGCCTACGCCGGAGGCCACATCGGCGCCGGCCCGCTTGGCCCCCTCGATCTGGACGAAGGCCAGGCGTAGCTGGCTCAGCCCGTCCTTCAATTGTGGCTCGGCCTCGCCCAGCCGCCCGCTCAGGCCGTCGATCACGCTGCCGAGGGCGTCGATGGCCAGCCGAGCTTGGTCGAGCCGAGCCGGTTGTTGGGACAGATACAGCGCAGCCAGCTCGAACAGCCCGTAGCAGTGGTTGGCGATGACCACTTCGGCGGGTGAGTTGGCCAGCTCCGCTTGCATGGCCGCCATCTGCTCGGCCAGGGCCTCCGGATCTCTGCCACCCGGAGGAGTACCCGAGCTATCACCGGCGGAGAAGTCGTCATCTCCAGGTGGGCCCCCGGCCGCTTCTCCAGGCCTCTCGACCGGATGCTCGCCTTCGGGTGTCCACAACGTGCTCACGACTGGTAGCCTAAAGCACTGATAGACGAGGAAGCGGGGTCTCGAGGTCGAAGACCCCCACCCGGCCACGAGGTAGCCGACCAGTTGTCGGATGGGTGCGTCGGGTCAATGGGACCGGTGGTTGCCAGTGCGGCTGGGGCCGGCGGTTGGCTCCGCTCCTTCGACGTAGGTCACCGGGGAACCGTGACCCGACGAGAGGACGGAAGTCGAATAGCAGCCACCATCACCACTGAACCTCGCATCAACGACAGGATCCGCGCCCGCGAGGTGCGGCTGGTCGACCCCGACGGCGAGCAGCTGGGCATCAAGCTGTTACCTGAGGCCCTGGCCATCGCCAACGAGCTCGATCTGGACCTGGTCGAGGTGGCGCCCGGGGCCAATCCGCCCGTATGCCGAATCATGGACTACGGGAAATTCAAATTCGATGCCGCCCAACGGGCCAAGGAGTCGAGGCGCAAAGCGGTCCATGTAGGGATCAAGGAGATGAAGTACCGGCCGAAAATCGGCGACGGCGACTTCGACACCAAGACCCGGCAAGTGGCCAAATTCCTCGAAGAGGGCCACAAGGTCAAGGTCACCATCATGTTCCGTGGCCGCGAGGTGTTCCATCCCGAGCTGGGGAAGCGGATCCTCGATCGCATCGCGGACCAGATGGACGGGATCGGGAAGGCCGAGTCCGTTCCGCGGCTGGACGGCCGGAACATGGTGATGGTGCTGGCGCCGGACAAGCGGGCAAAGCAGTCGGCGGCGTCACGTGGATCCAACCACGCCACGGACGGTACCAATGGATCGGCCCCGATGAGCGACGGCTCGGGTGCCCAGCCGGTGATCGAGGTGGACGGCCACCACGCTCCCGAGCCGCAGGGTGACGAGGCCCGGGCCGTGGGGGCGACTGAAGGAGAGGGATGAGACGATGCCGAAGATGAAGACCGACAGCGGCGCACGCAAGCGGGTCCGGGTCACCGGAACCGGCCGGATGCGCCGTGGCAAGGCGTTTCGCTCTCACCTACTGGAGAAGAAGTCGAGCGCTCGCAAACGCCGCTTGGGCCGCGAGGTCGACTTCGCACCCGGCGATGCTCGTCAGGTCAAGCGCATGCTCGGCCGCTAACCAGGACGAGCAACGCCCACCGCATCGGCGGTGGACCTGTGGACCGGGGGTCAAGCGTCCACCTGCGCTGGCGGCAGCCGGCGACGAGCCCGACTCCGATAGCGCCGTCCCCATCAGATCGTTCAATCGCCCCATACGAACACAGAAGGAGCCCCCACATGGCCCGAGTCAAGCGCGCTGTACACGCCAAGAAGCACCATCGAGCCGTCCTCGAGCAGGCTCAGGGCTACTACGGGAACAAGAGCCGGTCGTTCCGGGCAGCCAACGAGCAGGTCATGCACTCGATGCAGTACGCCTACCGCGATCGCCGCGCCCGCAAGGGCGACTTCCGTCAGCTCTGGATCCAGCGGATCAACGCCGCCGCCCGCCTCAACGGAACCAGTTACAGCCGGTTCATCGCCGGACTCCACCGGGCCGACGTCGATGTGGATCGCAAGGTGCTCGCCGACCTGGCCGTCACCGAGCCCGAGGCGTTCTCCGCCCTGGTCCAGGTGGCGAACGAGGCTTTGGTGGATGCCCCACCGAGTACCCAGGCCAGGCCCTGACCCTGAGCGGGCTGGCCTACACCCACCAACGCGTCCGCCGCGTCCGGCAGTTGCTCCGGAAGCGCAACTTGCGTCGTTCGGAAGGCGCCCTGGTCGTTGAGGGAGCTGAGCTGCTGTCGGCGGCTCTGGACTCCGGCTTGGCCGTCGAGGCCGTCTACGTGGCGCCCGGGGGGCGGATCCGGGCCGGGGAGAGCCAGACCGTCGAGCGCGCATACGGCGGCGGTGCCCGAGTGTTCGACCTCGCCCCCGGTGTGGTCGAACGGATTGCCGACACGGCTACGCCGCAGGCCATCCTGGCGGTGGTCGGGTACGCCACAGCCCAGCTGGACGAGATCGAGGCCCGATCGATGGTCATGGTCTGTGTCGATGTGCGCGATCCGGGCAATGCGGGCACGATGATCCGGACGGCAGATGCGGCCGGCGTCGAGGCAGTGATCTGCTGCGACGGCACCGTCGACCCGACCAATCCCAAGACGGTGAGAGCAACATCGGGGTCGCTGTTCCATCTTCCGGTGGTGTGGGGGGTGACGGTGGACGATGTGCTCGGAAGCCTGAAGGGCAGGGGCTTCATCACCGTCGGAGCGATGGTCCGAGGAGGAGCCGACTATGTCACCGTCGACTGGCACCGACCGGTGGCCCTGGTGTTCGGCAACGAGTCCTCCGGTCTGGGCCCGTCGATGGCCGAGCTCCTCGATGAGCGGGTTTCGATCCCCATGAGCGGCCGGGCCGAGTCCCTCAACGTCGGGAGCTCGGCCGCAGTGCTCTGCTTCGAAGCGCTTCGTCAACGAACCGGGGGCGGTGCTGGCACCAACCCCGGCCCCGCCGGGCCGCCCTCTACCATGCTGACCATGAAGGAGCGGGCGGCGAGGGAGTCCCTATGACCGATGGGATGACCGATGGGCTCGACGTGGAGTCACTGCTCGACGAGGCTCGGACAGCCATCGCCTCGGCAACGTCGTCCGAGGCGATCCGCCTGGTGGCGGCGTCGGTGTCGGGCAAGAAGTCCCCGCTGGCGGAGGCCAGCCGGCACCTCGGCTCGCTCGATCCGGAGGCCCGGAAGGAGCTGGGCCGGCAATTGCACGAGGCTCGCACCACCATCGAGCGCCTGCTCGAGCACCGTCGCCGCGACATCCGCTCCGCCGAGCTCAACCGCGAGATGTCACAAGGCCGGATCGATCTCACCGAGTTCGTCCCCGGCTCAGTCCCGGCTCCCCCGGCCCGGGGCCACCTGCACCTGGTGAGCCAGACCCGTGACGCCCTGGAGGACGTGTTCGTGGGCATGGGCTTCGAGGTCGCCGAAGGGCCCGAGATCGAGACGGACTGGTACAACTTCGGGGCCCTCAACATGCCTCCGGGCCATCCGGCCCGGAGCATGTGGGACACCTTCTATCTGAATCTGGGAGCGCCCGAGACCGTCGTACTCCGGACCCACACCTCGCCGGTGCAGGTCCACCTCATGGAGGAGGCTGTGGTCAACGGCGGCCTCCCCATCCATGCCGTCATGCCCGGCCGGTGCTATCGACAGGAGACCGAAGACGCTCGCCACCTCGCCGTGTTCCACCAGATCGAGGGGCTGGTGGTCGACAAGGGGATCACCTTCGCCGATCTGGCCGGCACCATCGAGGTGTTCACGACGGCCTACTTCGGGCCCGACATCCACTCGCGACTCCGTCCCGCCTACTTCCCGTTCACCGAGCCGTCGGCGGAATTCGAGATCACGTGCACGATCTGTCATGGAGCTGGCTGCCGCACCTGCTCACAGACCGGATGGATCGAGCTCGGAGGATGCGGGATGGTCGACCCCGCCGTCTTCGCCGCGGTCGGGATCGACGCGGAGGCTTGGACCGGATTCGCGTTCGGGTTCGGCATCGATCGCTGCGCACAGATGCGCCACCAGATCGCCGACCTACGTGCCTTGACCGACAACGACATTCGCTTCCTGCAGCAGTTCTGAAGCCCGACCAACGAGGAGAGCTGTGCGCGTACCGCTGTCGTGGCTGCGAGACTTCGCCCCCTTCGACCAGGACCCGGCCGAGCTGGCCGCGGCGCTCGACGACCTCGGGCTGGTGGTTGAGGAAGTGGTCGTGGTGGGGGAGGGCCTGGCCAACGTGGTGGTGGCACGCGTGACCGACATCGACGCCATCGAGGGAGCCGACCGGATACGGCGAGTGGTGGTCGAAGACGGATCCGACCAGGTGGAGGTGGTTTGTGGGGCGTGGAACTTCGAGGTGGGCGACCTGGTGGCCCTGGCCCCGGTCGGGGCGGTGCTCCCCGGCGGGTTCGAGATCGGCCGGCGCAAGATGAAAGGTGTCGTCTCGAACGGGATGCTGTGCTCCGGCCAGGAGCTGAACCTTACCGACGATGCCGAAGGGATTCTGGTGCTCAACGACGTAGCGGGGGCTCGGCCGGGGCAGCCACTGGTCGACGCCCTCGGTATCGACACCGATGTCGTGTTCGACATCGCCGTCGAGGCCAACCGTCCCGATGCCGGCAGCATGGCCGGCGTGGCTCGGGATCTCGCCGCCAAGTTGCATCTCCCCTTTGCCCTCCCCGGAGTGGCGGCTCTGTCCGCGGCCAGTGGCGCGGTGACCGCCGCGCTCCAGCCGTCCGGCCCCGAGGTCGAGACGTTGGCATCGGTTCGGGTGGACGACCGCGACCTGTGCCCTCGCTTCACGGCCCGGGTGGTCACCGGCATCGACGTCACGTCGTCGCCACCGTGGGTTTCCCGCCGGCTGGCCCTGGCCGGCATGCGGCCGATCAACAATGTGGTCGACGCCTCCAACTACGTGATGCTCGAGATCGGGCAGCCGACCCATCCCTACGACCTCGACCGGCTTGCTGGGCACGGGCTGATCATCCGGCGAGCCATCCCGGCCGAGACGTTGACCACCCTCGGCGGAGTGGTGCGGACACTCGGCGTCCCCGGGCCCGGCCTCGGCGACGATGGTCGGGACTGCCTCATCTGCGATGCCCACGACTCACCGGTGGCGATCGCCGGAATCGTGGGTGGCGCATCCTCGGAGATCGGTCCCGCGACCACCCGGGTGCTGCTCGAGGCGGCCTACTTCGATCCGATGGCGGTGGCCCGGACCTCGAAGCGGCTGGGACTGCGGACCGAGGCCTCCGCCCGGTTCGAGCGGGGATGCGATCCTGCCGCCATCGACACCGCCGGCGATCGCTTCTGCGAATTGCTGGCCCTCACGGCCGGAGAGGCGATGCGGGTGGCCCCCGGGGTGCTCGATGTGAGGGGAGAAGTGCCCGTCCCGTTGGAATTGCCGGTACGCCCGGCGAGGATCGGTGAGCTTCTCGGCGCGGAATTCACCGGAGACGAGGTCGCCCAGCTCCTCGAGCCGCTGGGCATCGACACCGAGCCGGTGGCGGGGGAGAGGCGTCGGGAGAGGACGCAATTCTCCGGGTGACCGTCCCGACCTACCGCCCTGACATCCGGCCGGCTCCGATGGGCGAGGCCGACATCGCCGAAGAGGTGGCCCGCATCTTCGGCTACTCGCGCATCACCCGGCGCACGCCGTCCTGGCCCCAGCCCGGCCGGCTGACCCAGTACCAGCGTGACCGCCGGCGGGTGAAGGACATCATGTGTGGCGTGGGCAGCACCGAGGCGTGGACCTCCACCTTCGTCACCGAGCGCGACCAGATCGAGTCGGGGTTCGAGCCGCCGTTCGTGGAGGTGACCAATCCCCTGGTGGAGCCGGAGCGGTTCCTGCGTTCGTCGATGGCACCCGGCCTGGTCCGTGCCGTCGTCCACAACAGCGAGCGACGGCACCCCAGCCTGCGTCTCTTCGAGGTCGGGACGGTCTTCTACTATCCGGAGGACCCCGACCTCGAGCCGGAGGACGGACCGCCGGCCGACACCTCCGAGCGGGTGAGCGCCATCTTCGCCGGCGAGGGGGACGACGCCTGGACCGCGGTATGGGCGTGGCGAACCATCGCCGCCGAGCTCCGGATCGCCGACTGGGTCATGGGCGACCGCGTCCATCTCGGTCCCGCGGCGTGGGTGCTCCACCAGTACCGCTCCGCCGCCCTGGCCAGCATCGTGACCGGGCCCCCAGATGAGGCGGGTTTGGAGGAGTTCCCGACCGAGCTCGGAGTGGTCGGCGAGCTCGACCCCCGACTGGTGGGTCAGCTCGGTCTGGTCAACCCGGACGGGCGGCCCCGGCGGGTCGGCTGGCTCGACCTCGACCTCGGCGCGCTGCTCGACCCCGAGCGGGTGCCGCGCCGGAGCGAGGAAGCCCAGCCGGTCAGCAAGTTCCCGTCGTCCGACATCGACCTGGCCTTCGTCGTCAAGGATGCGATCCCCGCCGGGTCGGTCGAGCGGACGCTGCGAAAGGCCGGCGGCGACCTGCTGGAGTCGATCGAGCTCTTCGATGTGTACCGGGGCCCTTCGGTCGCCGACCGGGCGCGGAGCCTGGCCTTCCGCCTCCGGTTCTGCGCGCTGGACCGGACGCTCACCGACCTGGAGGTCGGGGAACTCCGGGCCCGAAGCATCGCCGCAGTCGAGCGGGCCCACCGTGCCGAGCTGCGCTGAACCACCGCCGTCACCAGCACGGGTCGGTGTCCGGGGCCATCTCGAGCAACTCGAGCAGATCGAGGGAGCGCGGGCCGAGCCGGGGAGTGAGGAGCCGGCGGTCCTCCACGGTGAAGTGGTCGAAGAAGGCGAAACCCACCAGCTCCTTGCCAGGCTCATCGTCGTCCCGGTCACCGATGAGCGCCTCGACCAGTCGGAGGGCCCGCTGCATAGCCGAACCGGCGGTGCCGATGATTGCCAGCCGACCGGCCACGAACTCGGCCAGTTCCGTGAGGATCAACGGCTCTCCGGGGTCGTCGTCGCAAGCCGCCGCCAGCTCCAGGTACCGCGGGACGAATTCGGGCAGGTCACGATGGATCTCGATGAACAGGAACCCGAGGTGGTCGTCGTCCTCGGAGGGCATGGGCTGAAGCCCGGGACCGGATGGGGCAGGGTGGTCAGGCCGGGACACGGACGCTCCAAGGTCGGAACGGATGCAGCCGATCGGGTTGCCACCCCTGGCGATCGGCGAGCCGGTGGGGCGAGGTAGCGCTGGAGCGCACGGTACCGACCGCCACAAGTCGAAGCAAGGGTCTGGGGTGGGGGCCGCGGGTGGGGCCGCGGGTGGGGCCTCGGCCGCAGGCCAGGGTCATTGCATAAGCATGCGATATTGTGAATATACTTGCAAAGAAGCGTAGTCGGCGTCCGGAGCCCGAGGAGTCTCGATGAAGGTAGGAGTGGTCGGTGCCTCCGGGTACGCGGGCGTCGAGCTGCTTCGGCTTTGTGCCACCCATCCTGACCTCGAGGTGGTCGTGGCCACCGCCGGTGACCACCGGGGTGAGGGGGTGGCCCGGCACACCCCCTCGTTGGCCGGCGCCTACCCGAACCTGGCGTACTCGCCGACGGAACCGGCCGAACTGGAGGGGTTGGATGTGGTCTTCCTGGCCCTTCCTCACGGCCGTTCCCAGCATCTCGTCCCCGCCCTGCGGTCCCGGGTGGGGACCATCGTGGACCTGGCCGCCGACTTCCGCCTTCGCGACCCCGCTCTCTACCCGGTGTGGTACGGCGAACCCCACAACGCGCCGCAGCTCCTCGACGAGTTCGTTTACGGCCTTCCCGAGCTCTATCGTGGAGAATTCGAGCCGCGCTCGGCTGGTCGCCGCGCCCGGATGTTATCCGACCGCCGCCGTGCTCGCCCTCCATCCCCTCGTCGAGGCGGGGTTGATCGACGTCACTGGTTCGGAGGCCGCCGTCGGGCCGCCCCTGGTGGTCGATGCCGCCAGCGGGGTGTCGGGCGCCGGCCGGGCCCCGAAGGACACGCTCCATTTCGGATCGGTGGACGAGGACTTCACCGCCTACGGGTTGCTCGACCACCGCCACACGCCCGAGATGGAGCAGTGCCTCGGGGCGTCGGTCCTCTTCACCCCCCACTTAGCCCCCATGGTCCGGGGCATTCTGGCCACCTGCTACGCGCGCCCTTCCCCGAGGCTTGGCGCAGACGGCCCGCTGACCACCGAGACGGCGCTGGCCGTCCTGCACCGTGCCTACGACGACGAGCCCTTCGTGATGGTTACCGATGCTCCTCCCTCTACCAAGGCGACCACCGGCTCCAACTGCGCCCATGTGACCGCCAGGGTCGACCCGCGTACCGGATGGGTGGTGGCGTTGGCGGCCATCGACAATCTGGTCAAGGGCGCGGCCGGGCAGGCCGTCCAGTGCGCCAACCTGGCTCTGGGGCTCGCCGAGACGACCGGCTTGCCTGTCGCCGGGCTCTATCCGTGAGCATCGTGACCCCGAGGGGATTCGTCGCCTCCGGTCTCGCCGCCGGTATCAAAGCGTCGGGCGCGCTCGATCTGGCCTTGTTGGCCACCGACGACGGCTCGGCCGTACCCACGACGGCGACGTTCACCACCAACCTGGCGGCCGCGGCCCCGGTGCAGGTCAGCCGCGACCATCTGCAGATTGCGGGGGGCCGGGCCGCGGCGGTGCTGGTGAGCAGCGGCAATGCCAACGCCGCCACCGGCACACGGGGGCGGGCCGATGCCGAGCGCATGTGCGAGCAGGTGTCGGTCGGCCTCGGCGTCCGTTCCGAACACGTGCTCGTCTGCTCGACCGGCCTCATCGGCATTCCCCTGCCCATGCCGGTCATCGAGTCCTCCATCCCCGAACTGGTGTCGGCCCGAGCCACTTCGGAGGAGGCCGGCCGGGCGGCCGCCACCGGCATCCTGACCACCGACGCCGGCCCCAAGGAAGTGTTGGTCGAAGGGGCCGGGTTCTGTGTGGCCGGCATGGCCAAGGGAGCCGGCATGCTGGCGCCGGACATGGCCACCATGCTGGCGTTCCTCTCCACCGATGCGGGCGTGGAGCCCGGCCCGTTGGCGGACCTCCTCCGAAGCGCGGTGCAGGACTCGTTCAACGCCATGACCGTGGACGGCGGCACGTCGACCAACGACACGGTGGTGCTGATGGCCTCGGGCCGCGCCGGCCCTTCCGATCCGAACGTGGTGGCCCAGGCCGTCGGGGAGGCCTGCTCGGCACTGGTGGACCGGATGCTGGCCGATGCCGAGGGGGCCTCCCGGGTCATGCAGGTACGGGTGACGGGGGCACGATCGGACGGCGACGCCCACCGGGCGGCGCGCAAGGTGGCCGACTCGCTGCTGGTCAAGTGCTCCATCAACGGAGCAGATCCTTATTGGGGGCGGGTGGCAAGCGAGCTCGGGTCGGCTGGAGTCGACTTCGAGATGGATCGTCTTGCCATCTCGTACGGTGGTGTGACGGTGTGCCGCAACGGAGTCGCCTCCGATCACGACGCCGACGCCCTGGTTCGCCACCTGTCGGGCCGGTTGGTCGACATCCACTGCGAGCTCGGTCTGGCCGACGGCAACGGCGTGACACTGGGCGTCGACCTCGGCTACGGGTACATCGACGAGAACAGGACGACCTCGTGACCGCGCCATCCCACGACGCCGGCTCGCCGGCACTCGCTCCGGGTGACAAGGCGGTGGTGCTGGTGGAGTCCCTTCCGTACATCCGCCGCTTCTGGGGCAAAGTGGTGGTGGTCAAGTATGGGGGCAACGTGTTGAGCCCGGGCCCCGGCGCGGTGGCCGTCGACGAGTCCGCCGCCCTGGCCTCCTTCGCCGAAGATATCGTTCTGATGCGGTCGGTGGGGATGCTGCCAGTGGTCGTCCACGGCGGCGGCCCCCAGATCGGCGAGCTCCTGGCTCGGGTGGGCAAGGACACGGAGTTTCGCGACGGCCTGCGCGTCACGGACGCCGACACCATCGACCTCGTCCGCATGGTGTTGGTCGGCAAGGTCAACCGGGACATCGTGAGCTCGATCAACGTCCATGGTGCGCTGGCCGTGGGGCTGTCGGGCGAGGACGCCAACCTGATCATGGCCGTCGCTCGGTCGGAGGTGCTCGGGTATGTCGGCGACGTCGTCCGCGTCGACCCGGTCATCGTGCACCAACTGCTGGCTCAGGGGCTCATCCCGGTGGTGGCCACCATCGGTACGGATCAATCGGGACAGGCGTTCAACATCAACGCCGACACCGCCGCCGGCGCGCTGGCCGCCGCGCTCCAGGCCGAGAAGCTCGTCTTCCTCACCGACGTGTCGGGACTACGGGCAGACCCGGGTGATCCCTCGACGCTCATTCACCGAGCCACGGCCGACGACCTCGATCGCCTCCTCCGGTCGGGGGCGGCCACGGGCGGGATGATCCCGAAGGTCGAAGCATGCGCGCGGCGGTACGCTCCGGGGTCGGGCACGCCCACATCCTCGACGGCCGAGAGCCTCACGCCCTGCTGCTCGAGGTGTTCACCGACGAAGGTGTCGGCACCATGATCGGGCTCTCGGCGTGACCGGTCCCGCCGTGGCTGTGGATGCCCTGGGCGGCATCGACCGGTCGGCTCTCATGCCAACCTACGCCGAGCCCACCGTGACGTTCGTGCGGGGGGAAGGCAGCTTGCTCTACGACACCACCGGCCGGCGGTACCTCGACTTTCTCTCCGGCTTGGCGGTGACCTCGCTCGGTCATGCCCACCCGGCGGTCGCTGCGGCCGTCGCCGAACAGGCGCGAACGCTGTGCCATGTGTCCAACCTGTTCGGCAACCTGGTCGGCCCGGACGTGGCGGCCACGCTCGACCGGTTGGTGGGAGGTGGCGTCGAGCGAGCCGGCGGCCAGGTGTTCTTCACCAATTCGGGGGCCGAGGCCAACGAGTGTGCCATCAAGCTGGCCCGTCGATGGGCGGGAACGGGACGCTTCGCCGTGGTCAGCACGTGGGACGCCTTCCACGGCCGCACCCTCGGCGCCCTGGCGGCGACGGGCCAGGTCGACAAGCAGGAGGCCTTCCTGCCGATGCCCGACGGCTTCGACCATGTGCCCTTCGACGACCTCCCGGCGATGGAAGCGGCGTGCGACCCCGTCCGGGTGGCCGCGGTCCTGGTGGAGCCGGTCCTCGGCGAGTCGGGAGTGGTGGTGCCGTCGTCGGACTATCTGGTCGGGCTGCGCCAGCTCTGCTCTGACCGAGACATCCTGCTCATCGTGGACGAGGTCCAGACCGGGCTGGCCCGGACCGGGCGTTGGTTCGGTTTCCACCACCTCGGCGTGGAGCCGGACATCGTCACCATGGCCAAGGCACTCGGCAACGGCATGCCGGTCGGGGCGTGCTGGGCCCGGGCCGAGGTGGCCGCCGCTTTCGAGCCCGGTGACCACGGCAGCACGTTCGGGGGGCAGCCGCTGGCCATGGCTGCGGTGCGGGCGACGCTGGCGGTGATGGAGGCCGAGGACGCACCTGGACGTGCCCGGGACATGGGCGCCCGGCTCATCCGGGCTCTCGGCGCGCTCCCCGGGGTGGCCGACGTCCGGGGGGAGGGCCTGCTGGTCGGGGCCGTGCTCACCGACCCCGTCGCCAGCCGGGTCTGCCGTCAGGCTCTGGACGCCGGTCTGGTCATCAATGCCCCGCGACCGGACGTCCTGCGCTTCGCACCGTCGCTGCTGGTCTCGCCGGTCGAAGTCGACGAGGCGGTGGCCATGCTCGAACCGATCCTGGCCAACGCCACGGGCAGGGAAGGGAGCAGCCGATGACCCGACGGCCGGACGGTCAGGGCCCTGTCCCGACGAGGCACGTGCTCGATGTCGACGACCTCGGGGTGGAGGGGCTGGCGGCGGTGCTGAGCCTGGCCGAGGCCGACCCGTCCGGATTGTCTCGGCTGCTCGAGGGTCACGGCGTGGCCCTCCTGTTCGAGAAGGCGTCCAACCGCACCCGCAACAGCTCGGAGATGGCGGTGGTGGCCCTGGGCGGCCATCCCGTGTACATCCAGGGCCACGAGGTAGGACTCGACGTCCGGGAGCCGGCGGCAGACGTGGCCCGGACCCTGGCCTGCTACCACTCGATCATCGGCGCCCGGGTGATGGACCATCGGTCGCTGGTCGGCATGCGGGACGCCCTCGACCGGGCCGGCGTGGGCGTCCCGGTCGTCAACCTGCTGTCCGACCTCGCCCACCCGTGCCAGGCCCTGGCCGACCTCCTCACGCTGCGCCAGGTGTTCGGGGCCGGGGCGCTCCCTCAGCTCACGGTGGCCTACGTGGGCGACGCCAACAACGTCTGGCGATCACTGGCTCTCGCCGCGTCCATGGTGGGGACCGCCACCCGGGTGGCCTCCCCCGAGGGGTACGGACCCTCGGGGGACGACATCGCGCGGATCGAGTCCTTCGGCGGCCGGATACTGGTGACCACCGATCCGCAGGAGGCGGCTGCGGGTGTCGACGCCGTTTACACCGACGTCTGGACGTCGATGGGACAGGAAGCCGAAGCCGAGGCTCGGCTCACCGACTTTGCCGGCCATTCGGTGGACGAGACGCTGCTCGCCGGGGCGGCTCCGCATGCGGTGGTCCTCCACTGCCTACCGGCCCATCGGGGTCAGGAGATCAGCGCCGGGGTCGTCGACGGTCCCCAGAGCGTCGTCTGGCAGCAGGCGGCCAACCGCATGCACGCCATGCGGGGCCTGTTCGCATGGGTGCGCGCCGCCACAGCTGATAGCGACCGCGCACCGGGTCCCGCGCCCGCCGGACGAGGAGATCGGCTGTGACCAAGCACCAGCGGCAGCACCGCATCACGAAACTGCTCGAGACCAGAGCGGTGGGGAGCCAGGCGCACCTCGTCGAACTACTGGCCGGGGAAGGGATCGAGGCCACCCAGACGACCGTCTCGCGCGATCTCGAGGAGCTCGGCGCCCTCAAGGTGCGGCTCCCCGGGGGTGAGACCGCCTACGCGTTGCCGGAGCTCCCCTCGCGACAGATCGCCCCCGAGGACCATCTGCGCCGGGTGCTCGGGGAGTGGGTGGTCGAGGCCCGGTGCTCGGCGAACCTGGTGGTGCTGCGCACGCCGCCCGGGTCGGCCCATGTCGTCGGATCGGCGCTCGATCGCAGCGGCTTCCCCGGCGTGATCGGTACGGTGGCGGGAGATGACACGGTGCTCGTGGTGACCTCGGAACCCTCCGGGGGAGCCACTGTCGCCGGCCGCCTGGCCGAGGTGGCCGGACTCGGTACCCCGTCTCCCGACCGCCCCGCGCCCGTGTGGCGGCGGTGCGGCCACTCAGCACTCGGCGCGCCGCACATCGAAACCGATCCGAGCAAGAGGTAGATCATGAGACAACGAGTCGTGCTGGCTTACAGCGGCGGGTTGGACACCTCGGTCGCGGTCCGGTGGCTGATCGAGAACAGCGACGCCGAAGTCGTGGCGGTCGCCGTCGACGTCGGGCAGTCTGCCGATTCAGGGGGCGAGGATTGGGAGGCGATCCGCAGCCGGGCGCGGGCCGCCGGCGCAGTCGAGGCGGTGGTCGTCGACGCTCGTTCCGAGATGGCCGAAGACTTCTGCCTTCCCGCCCTGATGGCCAACGCCAAGTACGAGGGGAAGTACCCGCTGGTCTCGGCACTGTCCCGCCCCGTGATCGTCAAGCACCTGGTGGCAGAGGCGCGCCGGCACGGTGCGGGTGCGGTGGCGCATGGTTGTACCGGCAAGGGCAACGATCAGGTCCGGTTCGAGGTAGGGACACGGGCACTGGCTCCGGACCTCGAGGTACTCGCCCCGGCCCGCCAGTGGGGCCTGTCGCGGGAAGACTGCATCGAGTACGCGGCCAAGTGGGACATCCCGCTCTCGGTGACCAAGGAGAAGGTCTATTCGATCGACGAGAACCTCTGGGGCCGGGCCATCGAATGCGGTGTGATCGAGGATCCCTGGAGCCGTCCTCCGGAGGAGGTGTACACCATGACCCGGCCGACGGCATCGGACCCGACCGAGCTGGTCATCGGCTTCGAGTCGGGGAAGCCGGTGTCGCTGGACGGGCGTGAGCTGGCCCCGTTGGCGCTCATCGCCGAGATGAACCGGATCGTCGGGTCGTACGGCTTCGGCCGTCTCGATATGGTGGAGAACCGTCGGGTGGGCATCAAGAGCCGCGAGGCTTACGAATGCCCCGCCGCCCTGGCCCTGCTGCTCGCCCACGCGGACATGGAGGACCTCACGCTCGAGCGCGACCTCCACCACGAGAAGATCCGCCTCGAGCCGCGCTGGTCCGAGCTCGTCTATGACGGCTTGTGGTTCTCGCCACTCAAGCAGGCGCTCGACGCCTTCATCGTCGAGTCACAACGCCACGTGACCGGCGACGTCCGGTTGCGGCTGGACAGCGGCCGCTGCTGGGTCGTGGGCCGGCGAAGTCCGTTCGCCCTCTACGACCACGGATTGGCCACCTATGACTCGACCGACACGTTCCGTCATCAGGACGCGGAAGGGTTCGTCCGGCTGTGGGGACTAGGCGTAGCCACCTGGTCGTCGATCCAAGAACGCCGCGGCGGCGGACCGGCCGGCGAAACGCGGCCATGACGCTCTGGCACGGCCGGCTGGGCGACGGCACCGCGGCAGAAGTGATGCAGTACTCCAGCAGCCTTCACTACGACCGGGAGCTGGCCGGCGATGACCTCGCCGGTTCACGGGCCCATGTACGGGGGCTCGGGCGCAGCGGTCTCCTCAGCGCCGAGGAAGTGGACACCCTCCTGTCTGCGCTCGATGACGTGGAAGCGGAGATCAGCTCGGGGTCATTCCGGTTCGCCGCCGAGGACGAGGACATCCATACCTCGATCGAGCGCCGGGTCACCGAGCTCGCCGGTGATGTCGGCGCCAAACTGCACACCGGCCGCAGCCGCAACGACCAGGTGGCCACCGATCTTCGGTTGTTCACCAAGCGGGAGCTGGGCCTGGTGGCGGCCGAGGTCATCACCTTCCAGCAGGTGCTGGCGGACCGGGCCGGAGTGGCCGGCGATTCCTATCTCCCCGGCTACACGCACCTGCAGCGCGCCCAAGCGGTGCTGCTCGCCCACCACCTGCTGGCCCACGGGTGGGCCCTGGCGCGGGACGTCGACCGGTTGCTCGCCACCGTGGATCGGCTCGACGTCTCTCCCTTGGGCGCCGGAGCGCTGGCCGGGAGCTCACTGCCGCTCGACCCGGACGGTGTCGCGGCCGATCTCGGCTTCGGCGGGCGGTTCGAGAACTCGCTCGACGCCGTTTCGGACCGCGACTTCGTCGCCGAAGCCCTGTTCGATCTCGCCCTCCTCGGCGTGCACCTGTCCCGCATCGGAGAGGAGCTGGTGCTGTGGTCGAGTGAGGAGTTCGGATTTGCCGTCCTGGCCGACGACTACGCAACCGGCAGCTCGATGCTGCCGCAAAAGAAGAACCCGGATGTGGCTGAGCTTGCCCGAGGCAAGTCGGGCCGGCTCATCGGGAACCTGACCGGGCTGCTCGCCACGCTCAAGGGGCTGCCCCTGGCCTACAACCGGGACCTGCAGGAGGACAAGGAACCGCTCCTCGACTCGCTGCGGCAGACCCATCTGGCCCTGGCCGCCATGACCGGGCTGTTTTCCTCGGTCACCTTCGTGACCGCCCGCATGCAGGAGGCGGCCGACGGCGAGGCAGTGGCGGCGGTGGATCTGGCCGAATGGCTCGTGCAGCAGGGGATGCCGTTCCGCCAGGCCCATGAGGTCGTCGGGGGCCTGGTGCGGGCCTCGATCGAGCGTCACGTGCCCTTGGCCGAGCTGGTCGAAGCCCATCCCGCGCTCGGGGTCCCAGGCGGTCCAGCTGCTGGAGCCGGGGATAGCCATCACCCGCCGGACCACGCCCGGCGGTGCAGGTCCAGAGGCGGTGAAGGCGCAGATGGGCCGGTTCCTCGACCGACTCGAGCTCGACCGTCACCGGACGCCGGCCAAGGCATAGCGGACGGGCCCAGCCGCCGACCCGACCGACATCAACGAAGTAACCGCGCCAGTCGTGGCGCCGGTCGTCCTCCGGCGGCCTCGGACCGCCGTCTGGCGGTACCTGACCATGCACCGACGCTGCGTCATGGCAGGCTGACCGGGTGCTGGTCACGCTCATCGTTGTCGGATTCCTCGGTGGTCTGGTCGCCGGCATCTCACCCTGCATCATCCCGGTGCTGCCGGTGATCTTCGCCGCCGGGGCCGCCGTGGGGCTGGACGAGCCGCATCCTCAGGCGAACGCTCCATCCGGAGAGCGGGGTCGGCCGATGGCTGCTACCGACGGCACCGCCGTCGCCGGCACCGCGACCACCGCCGGCACCGCCGGCACCGCCGCCGCCTCGCCAGCTTGGCGCGGTACCGGCGACGAGCCGGGACCTGCCACCGCCGTCATCGAGCACCACGGCCAGGCCGCCATCGCCACCGCGGCCAGGCCAGCTCGCTCTCGCCGCCGGCCGGTTGTCGTGGTCGCCGGCCTGGTGCTCAGCTTCTCGATCTTCACCCTGGTCGGATCCTGGTTGTTGAGCCTTCTGGGCCTGCCCCAGGACGCCTTGCGATGGATCGGATTGATCGTGCTCGGCTTGGTCGGGCTGGGTCTGGTGGTTCCGCCGATCGGCGAGGCGCTCGAGCGGCCGTTTCTTGCCCTGGCTCCGGGGCGCCAGCACACCGAGGCCGGTGGGTTCGTGCTCGGGCTCAGCCTCGGCCTCGTTTTCGTCCCGTGCGCCGGACCGGTGCTGGCCGCCATCACCGTGGTGAGCGCCAACCACCGGATCGGCCTATCGGCTGTGGTGCTCACCGCCGCCTTCGCCGTGGGAGTCGCCGTGCCACTGCTGTTCTTCGCGCTCCTCGGTCAACGTCTGGCCGGTCGGATGCATCTGATCCGAACGAGAGCGGCGGTGGCGCGGCGCGTCATCGGCGTCGTCCTGATCGGCACGGCCCTGGTCATCGGTCTCAACCTGACGGACGGGTTGCAGCGGGCGGTTCCCGGGTACACCGACACGCTTCAGAGCCACATCGAGACCGGAGGCTCGGCCAAGCAGGCCCTGGCCGGAGTGACCGGCGAGAGCACCACGGGGGCACTGGCATCGTGCACCGACGCCAGCCCGGTCCTGCAACAGTGCGGCAACGCGCCGCCGCTGTCGGGGATCTCGCAATGGCTCAACACCCCCGGGGGGAGTGCCCTGACGATCAGCGGTCTCCGGGGCCGGGTGGTGCTCGTCGACTTCTGGACCTACTCCTGCATCAACTGCCAGCGCACCCTTCCCCACCTCGAAGCCTGGAACCGCTCTTACGCCAAGGACGGTCTGACCATCATCGGGGTCCACACTCCAAATTCGCCTTCGAGCACGTCGTGTCCAATGTGACCCAGGCGGCCACTCAGCTCGGGGTCCACTATCCCATCGCCATCGACAACAACTACGTGACGTGGAACGCCTACGAGAATCAGTACTGGCCGGCCGAGTACCTGATCGACGCCACCGGGCATGTGCGCCACGTGGACTTCGGGGAAGGCCAGTACAGCCAGACGGAGTCGTTCATACGGCACCTGCTCGTGGTGGCCGACCCCAGGGTGATGCTTCCCGCCGCTACCGACGTCCCCAACACCACGCCCACCGAGCCGACCACCCCTGAGTCATACCTCGGATATCAACATCCCGAGAACCTGGCCGGCCAGACGATCCAGCAGGACGAGATGTCAACGTATCAAGCCCCGCCGACGGTCCCTCAGGACGAGTATGCCTACAACGGACGGTGGTCGATCGGCAACCAGAGCTCGACAGCCGGGCCGGGGGCCATGGTGCTGCTCAACTTCGAGGCCAAGGACGTCTACCTCGTCCTCGGGGGCTCCGGGTCCGTCGCCGTCTCGGTGGACGGCCGACTCACACGGACGGTCGCGGTCACCGGGGAACCGAAGCTCTATCAGCTAGTGGGGGGATCGTCCCCGCAGCGGGCCCTGCTCACCCTGGCCGTCTCTCCGGGAGTGCAGGCATACGACTTCACGTTCGGCTGACCGCGCCAGGCGGCGGCCGCTGGTTGCGCAGCCGGTTGTGGAAGGGACAGAGCAGCCGTCCGTTCTCCTGGGTGGTGGGACCACCGGCGGTCCAGGGCACGATGTGGTCGACCTGGCACGCCGCCACCGGCCGGTCGCAGTAGGGGTGGGTGCACTCCCGGTCCCGCAGCTCGACGGCCCGGCGGGTGGCGCCGGAGAACAGCCGGGCGGTGGCGCTCACCTCGACCCGTCGGTCG